>JBMPPG010000002.1:0-501214 GCA_049339905.1 Undibacterium sp. SXout11W | reverse complement strand
GCGGCATCATCTGCTTAAGGATGGCCTCCTTGCGTTCTGCTGGATAACGATTCACTGCATGTCTTTACTCCGCCCCAATACGGTTGATGTGAATTAATTGACGCGACATCTATCCTGACATAGGGGGTGAACGACACCAATCTATTTTCAATTAAATAGTATGTTTTCCGGCAGCTATTGCTACTTAAATTTCGGAATTATTTGAAATCCTACCCCGTTCGACACCGTCAATAAATATCGAATAATCACGCAACCGGTCTTGTAAAAATACGTCTTGCCTACGAATAATAAGACTACCCATTGTTCAAATTCCTATCAATAAATGCAAATTTAACTGCAACAATTGAATGACTTAAATGTGGCGATAGTTCTCAGATATATGTAGCTTCAATCAGATTGAGAAAGTTGGAAGACGTTGCCTTCTGGATCTTCACCATCACACAGTAATTGAGGAAATCCATCATAACGCTTGAGATCCCCCATGACTACACCTGCGCTTAGTAATGATGTACGTAACTCAGGCAATCAAACATCACGTACATAGAGTATGAGTCGAGTCATGGATAAAGGCATAATTGATCCAATAAATTCAAGTGATTCTATGTACAAAATTATTCTGCCGGTTCCTATCAACAACAATTGGACTTAAGCTCAACAGGCAGCTAAGTACCACCTACGGTCAGGCGTATCTTACATTTGCAACGCACAAAAACAAAATCAGAATTTCCCATTCTCAATCATTTTAACTAACATGACAATGTGAACGGTCGCGTTTTTGATTTTTTGCAATTCATTATCAGCCGCCACTTCCAAAGAAAACCAGCCACAACAAGGCTAGAACAAGAATCCAATGTAGCAACACCATGAATGAGAACCAGCGTAAGAACGCCGTTTTGGACGATTTATGGCGCAGATATCGATGAGCGAGCATCGCACCAGGCCAACCACCGAGCAAACTCAAGATCAGCAAGCGCCGCTCAGGAATCCGATAACGATGCTTGCGTGCAGCCTGTTTATCGACCAGATAAAAAATAAAAATCACACCGCTCAGTAAAGCGTAGTGAGCGATGAGGATGCCACAGACGTAGATGACATTAGCAGACAAAAAAATACTCCCCCTTGTATATTTTTAAGCGCATTATCTTTGAATGACAATGAGAATAGTTTTCTTAAAAATAAGGGGGAGTATATGCTAAGCTGCGTGGAATTCAGCGTATAGTCCGCTGCCGATTACAACATTTTGGCAATCAACGCTTTTTCGTATTTAGCGTCGAGTGGAATACGCACTTTATGTCCGGCGCCGCCAATAATATTGATTGCCTGATTGTCTGCGTTACGCATCTCAGACAAAGTCACGATTTCATTACCAGCTGGTGAAATAATCTCAATCTGATCACCAACGGCAAAACGGTTTTTCACTTCTACTTCCGCCCAACCGTCGGCCAAATTCAACACCTGCCCCACATATTGGCTGCGATGTGCTTGTGACACGCCTTCCATATAATTCTGGTGATCTTGTGTATGGTGGCGCTGATAGAAACCATCGGTATAACCGCGATTCGCAAGGCCATTCAATTCACCCAACAATTGCGGATTAAATGGACGTCCCGCAACCGCATCATCAATCGCGCGACGATATACCTGCGCAGTACGTGCAACGTAGTACAACGACTTTGTACGCCCTTCTACCTTCAATGAATCAACACCAATTTTTGCCAGACGCTCGACATGCTCAACCGCCCGCAAATCTTTTGAATTCATAATGTAAGTGCCATGCTCATCTTCCAGGATAGGCATTAACTGACCTGGCTTGGTTGACTCTTCAATCAGATATGGACGGTCCGCCAAAGGATGGCGTGGCATATCGCCCATCGCCGAAAACGATTGATTGGCGTCTTCTAAAGCTTTTTGATAGTTGAACTGTATTGTCTCTACCGGAATACGCGCCAAATCGCCGGTTTCGTTTTCGGAAGCATTTTCTACCTTGTAATCCCAGCGACAGGAATTCGTGCAAGTACCTTGATTCGGATCACGATGATTGAAATACCCGGACAATAAACAGCGACCTGAGTAAGCAATACACAATGCGCCATGGACGAATACTTCAAGTTCCATATCAGGACATTCCTGACGAATCTCTTCGATCTCGTCAAGCGATAATTCACGGGACAGAATCACGCGTGTCAGACCCATTTTTTTCCAGAATTTAACATCTGCCCAATTGACCGCATTCGCCTGTACTGACAAATGCACTGGCACTTCAGGCCATTTTTCACGCACCATCATGATCAAACCAGGGTCGGCCATAATCAACGCATCTGGCTTCATGGCAATGACCGGCTCCATATCGCGCAGATAGGTTTTGAGCTTGGAATTATGCGGAAAAATATTACTGGCAACGAAAAACAATTTGCCTCGCGCATGAGCACCAGCTATCCCCTGCTGCAACACATCCAAAGTAGAAAATTCATTGTTACGCGCACGCAAGCTGTAACGCGGCTGACCTGCATACACAGCATCTGCGCCGAAGTCAAAAGCGGCGTGCATTTTTTCCAGCGAACCGGCTGGCAATAGGAGTTCTGGGGCTTTGAGCATGATGATGCAATCTGAAAATAAAATGTTTCCGATTTTAATTCCACGTTTTGGGTTTCTCAATTTTTTTTAATCGATGTTTAATCTAAATCAAACTTGCATCAATACGCTACTGAAATACAGAATACGTAAAAAAATTCACAAAACACCAACACCATCACTAACTATACAGTCCAACTATTTCGAATTGAAAATTACGAAACTCAATGTTACTTTTTAACATATAAAAATTTACCCCTCCTATACTTTTTCCGCCAGATCCCACCGTTCACCCTGAGTATTTACAGCACATTGTCTTAGAATTTTTTTCGATAGACATGGGATTGAGCCTCATGCCATTGACAGAAAAATAGAAAAGGAAGACACATGAATATGCAAATGAATATTGCGCGGGAACCAAAAGAATATTCCATTAATCAAGAAGCCACAAATTCTATAAAAGGGAATACCGAGCAATTACGAAATGAAATTATTTACGCAAAGACAATCATTGCTGCAAATTTTTTTAATGCCGGGAAAACAGATGATGCTCATCAGATGGCAAGCGATGTACTTGCCATAGCTGATCCTATCGGCTCACCACTTCATCGATTAAGCCGGATATTAATGAAAGGAATTAAAAACAGCTGCTACTCGCACACAGAGTATCCGGGAACCCTGACCGATCTCTGCACTGGCAATCTATACTCAGATCAAACCAAATCTATATCAATGATCAAAGCATACGACTTGCTAGCGAGTGCAACGCCTTTTATTCAATTTGCCTATAATGCAGTCAACCTCGCCATCCTTTCCGAGTCAGCTCAATCCAATACACTGCACATCATTGATATTGGAATTGGTTCTGGTTATCAATGGTCGACATTATTCTCACTACTCAAAGGCACAAGTTTTTTACCCAAAAAAATCCGCATCACTGGTATCGACATCCCCTCAGCAAGGCACGCTTTGAATGCAGTTGAAAAACGCTTATCAAACGAAGCAAAAGAACTTGGAATAGAATTTTCGTTTACACCATTTCTCGGAAAAGCTGAAGAAATTTCATTTAATGATATTCAATTCGATCGCAGTGAATTTCTGGTAATTAACGCCGTACTTTCACTGCATCACACAGCGACAGACGATGCAATAGTCAATCCCGCGCACTCTCGGGATTGCTTACTATCGCGGCTACGCCAACTGAATCCCAACCTATTAACACTGGTAGAGCCCGATTCAAATCACAACAACCTTCCGTTTAAAGAACACTGCAATGAGGCATTTCAGCACTACTCACATATCTTCAATGTATTTGACTACCTATTCCCACGTAACTTAAAAGAAAGAGCTCTATTAGAAAACGAATTCTTTGGCAGAGAGCTAGTCAATATATTGACTAGCGAGGGCATAGACAGAGTCGAACGACATGAGCGAAAAGAAATGTGGTCTAAACGTTTACGCCAAGCAGATTTCACCTACGTAGAAGACATTTTTCAGATAACCAGTCGCACATTAAAAAATATTGTACCAATAGCGACACCATTTGAAATTTACCAGAGCCGTCACGGCCTGTGTCTCAACGTGTATAACGTTCCCTTACTGTCCGCTTCATGCTGGCGGCCAGCGAGGCACGAAAGAACCTAGCATTTATCGTTTTTCCACGAACATCTCATTCAATACGAGGGCAATTAACACCACTGCACCACCAACTATTGTTGCTTGCGCTGGCACCTCCCCTGCACCTAACCATGCCCAGATGGGTGCCAGCAGAACTTCCAGCAACGATAGCAAAGCAATTTCTGGAGCACTAAGACTCCCCGATGCACGCACCATCAACATGCACGGAAATCCAAGTTGAAAAAATCCCAAAATTGCCAAAATAAAAATATCATGCATGGATGCCTGAAACGGGTATGCCATAGGCAGCATCACCAGAGCCGAAATCGTGCCGCCTACCAGAACAGCAGGAATAAGATCAACCGCGTGACCGCCTTTTTTCAGCACAATCATATTGACCGAAGATGCCACAGGAATACCTAGTGCAATAAACATCCCCAGCAACCCCTTACTATCAATCTCCGACAAGCTACCAATAAACATCCACGACATACCCAACACTGCCGCCACTATCGCCCACCAGGTACGTAGCGGAATTTTTTCACGCAATACCAACCACGCCAAAAATGCCGTGAACAATGGGGCCAGACTCTCCATGATCGACGTATTAGCGACCGTTGTCATCATGATGGAAATCATAAAACAGCTATACATCGTTGCCCACATACAGCCAGAAATAAACCCCAGCTTACCGAGTAACCGCAAACGTGGAATAAAGCCACGACCGTATTGGCGCAGCATTGCCCCGACAACAAAAATCGCCGCAAACAAACTACGCCAAAACGTCACTTCAAAGCCACGAGCCGCTTCCAGATGACGTGTAAAAACACCAGCAATACTCCACAAACTGGCGGCACATATCATCAGGATCACGGCGTGACGATGACTGAGGTTTTTTGGCATAGCGAATCCATACTAAGATATTCTGATTCCTATCAAGCACATTTTATTGCGATGATCAGAAACAAAAGAAACATCAAAAAAACTAAAACAGAAAATAAAAAACCCGTTAAGCCCCACCAAAGGTAAGAGCGAAACGGGTTGATCGACATGCGCCTTAGCGCATGTTCAAGCGGGCTATTATGCTTCGCGCGATGCTTTCTTACGCTCGTGTTCTTTCAAATAACGTTTGCGCAGACGAATGCTCTTCGGTGTAATTTCTACCAATTCGTCATCCTCAATGAATTCAACAGCGTATTCCAGAGACATCTGAATTGGTGGTACCAAACGTACCGCTTCATCTGTACCAGAAGAACGCACGTTAGTTAATTGCTTACCTTTAATTGGGTTCACAACTAAGTCGTTATCACGGGAATGGATACCGATGATCATGCCTTCGTACACTGGATCGTTATGAACCACGAACATACGGCCGCGATCTTGCAGTTTCCAGATAGCGTATGCAACCGCAGCACCATCATCCTGAGAAATCAACACGCCGTTACGACGGCCAGCCATTTCACCACGTGTGTTGTCCACTGGTGCGTATTCATCAAACACGTGACTCATCAAACCAGTACCACGTGTCAATGTCATGAATTCGCCCTGGAAGCCGATCAAGCCACGTGCTGGAATGCGGTACTCCAAACGTACGCGACCTTTGCCGTCCGGTTCCATGTTTTGCAAATCACCACGACGACGACCCAACTCTTCCATCACGCCGCCTTGGTTCGCTTCTTCAACGTCAACGGTCAGATTTTCGTATGGCTCATGACGTACGCCGTCAACCATTTTGAACACAACGCGTGGACGAGAAACAGCCAATTCAAAACCTTCACGACGCATGTTCTCAATCAGAATGGTCAGATGCAACTCACCACGACCAGAAACTTCGTATGTCGAGTCATCGCCTTCAGCCTGAACAACACGCAACGCCATGTTGGATTTCAGTTCGCGTTCCAGACGGTCACGGATTTGACGTGTTGTCACGAATTTACCTTCGCGACCAGCCAATGGGGAGCTATTAACCATGAAGTTCATGGTTAATGTTGGCTCATCGACTTTCAACATAGGCAATGCATCTGGTGTATCTGGTGCGCAGATAGTAGTACCGATACTGATTTCTTCAATACCATTAATCAATACGATGTCGCCAGCCAATGCCTCATCTACTTGTACGCGATCCAAACCTTTGAACGTCAATACTTGATTGATACGTGCTTTTGTTGGCTTGTCTTCTGGACCATTCATCCAAACAACGTCTTGCAAGCCTTTTACGCGACCGCGCAGGATACGACCAACACCAATCTTACCGACGTAAGAAGAGTATTCCAGGGAAGTGATTTGCAATTGCAAAGGACCATCTGGATCATCTTCACGCGCAGGAACGTGTTTCAGGATCGCGTCAAACAGCGGCTCCATTGTACCGTCGCGCACTGTATCTTCCAGGCCAGCGTAGCCCTTGAAACCAGATGCGTAAATAATAGGAAAATCTAATTGCTCATCAGTTGCGCCAAGCTTGTCGAACAATTCGAAAGTTGCGTTAACTGCTTTTTGTGGATCAGCGTTTTCACGGTCAATCTTATTCACAACAACGATCGGTTTCAAACCGAGTGCCAATGCTTTACGTGTCACAAAACGTGTTTGTGGCATTGGACCTTCTTGCGCGTCCACCAACAGCAAAACGCTGTCAACCATAGACAATACACGCTCTACTTCACCGCCGAAGTCAGCATGGCCTGGGGTATCAACGATATTGATGTGAGTGCCTTTGTATTCAACTGCACAATTTTTGGAAAGAATCGTGATACCACGTTCTTTTTCAATATCATTGGAATCCATCACGCGGGAATCAACCTGTTGGTTGTCACGGAAAGTGCCGGATTGACGCAATAATTGATCAACCAATGTGGTTTTGCCGTGATCGACGTGAGCGATAATGGCGATGTTGCGAATAGCGCGTTTTGTAGTGGACATGATAACGTTCGTTTTGGGGTAAATCGGATAACCTGAGATTATAACATGCTGCAACGCAAAAGCAGAAAACAAGGGCTAATTAGCGTTCAAACAAACAATTCCAATGAGGCTAAATGATCAAAATCAACTCAACCGGCACATTCAGCAATACATCATGGGAATAATTTTGCGGAAGTCTTATTATTTCAAGGAGTTACTACAAAGCGATGACAGCCAAAAAGTTCTAATGATCCAGATTGGCAACATTCACCTCTAACCAGCACCGCAACACAAAAAATGCGTCTTACAGGCTGGTAGTGGCGTATTTTTTAGGGGCTTAACCTGCCCAGCTTAGTACATTTTAAGAACTACACTTACACTTATTGGGTATTAATTAATCTTTCTGGCGCCAGAATTTGAAATTCTTGCAGCTGTGCAGAGCCAAGCAATTGCCCATCAGAATCACGATACACGCGCACCCGCCCTGCTCGTTCAGGCAGCAATACCGCTTCCTTGCCCAACGCTAATCGTTGTCCGTGCAAAAAACGGGTTGCCAACTCATCGCCCAAGCGTACAGACGGAAAACTCGACAACAAAGCATCAACTGGATCAAGCAAAGCCAGGCGCTCTTGTTCAGGCATAGATTCCAAGGATTCCAGCGTAATCGATTTTTCTAACACCAGATGTCCGACCTGTATCCGACGCAATTCCTTTAAATGCGCACCACAACCTAGCGCTGCACCAATATCCTCACCCAGCACGCGAACATAAGTTCCCTTGCTACACTTTACCTTCAGTGTCAGTAACGGCGCTTGATAGTCCAGCAACTCCAATTCATGGATGGTAACGTCACGGGCTTCGCGCTCCAATGTCACACCGGCTCGCGCATATTCGTATAAGGGCTTACCGTCACGCTTAAGCGCCGAATACATAGGAGGTACTTGCTTAATCGGACCATTGAATTGCTTCAATACCTGCTCGATGGCGGATACAGTCACATCGACAGGCTTTTGTACCAAGACGTCACCTTCAGTATCACCAGTCGTAGTAGTAACACCCAGATGCACGACGGTCGTGTAAGTTTTATCCGCCTCCAGCAAATCTTGAGAAAACTTGGTTGCCTCACCAAAACACAAAGGTAACAATCCAGTCGCAAATGGATCGAGAGTTCCGGTATGCCCGGCTTTCATGGCATTCAAAAAGCGTTTAGCTTTAATCAACGCATCATTACTGGAAAAACCAACTGGTTTATCCAATAGCAATACGCCGTGCACAGGAACACGGGGACGTTTTTTTATCTGGGTAGTCATAGGCAAGACCGGCAACAATGCCGGTCAGTGATCATTCTTGTTCGTCGTCTTTAGCGCCATCATGGGCCGCATCATTTGCATCATCCTTAGCGCGTGTTGCATTCGCTTCATCGATTAATTTCGACATAGCGAGACCGCGTATGGTGGATGTATCGTGAATGAAGTGCAATTGCGGCAACGTATGAATGTGTAAACGCAAACCTAATTTTGCCCGCAAAAAGCCAGCTGCTTTGGACAAAGCATCGTTGGTCGCCTTCACGGCAACCGGATCGTCAACCAAGGTTGTGAAATAGATTTTTGCGTGAGCGTAATCAGGCGTCAACTGAACCTCAGTCAAGGTGATCATGCCTACGCGTGGATCTTTTAATTCGGACCAGATAATTTCTGCCAAATCCTTCTGAATCTGATCTGCGACCCGCAAACCACGACCAGGAATATTTTTACTATGTTTTGCCATAAATTCTTTTCTTACTCTACCTTCAGCGCGTTCAGCGCCATAAAACAGAACCCCGGAACAAGTCCGGGGTTTGAAGTAATTAGAGCGTACGTGCTATCTCTTGAACTTCAAATATTTCGAGCGAATCGCCCACCTGGATGTCGTTGTAACCTTTCAGAGACAAGCCACATTCCATACCGGCCTTGACTTCTTTTGCATCGTCTTTGTAACGCTTCAGAGAGTCCAGCTCACCAGTCCATGTCACTACGTTATTACGCAGCAAACGAACTGACGATGTACGTTTAACCATACCATCTGTAACCAGGCAACCTGCAATCGCGCCAACTTTGCTGACCAGGAATACTTGACGAACTTCAACCATACCAATGATCTGTTCGCGCTTTTCTGGTGCCAACATACCGGACAATGCTGCTTTCACTTCATCCACTGCGTCGTAAATGATGTTGTAGTAGCGAATATCCACGCCGTTGGATTCAGCCAACTTACGAGCAGAAGCATCTGCACGCGTATTAAAGCCAATGATAACGGCTTTAGAAGCAACTGCCAAATTGACATCGTTTTCAGAAATACCGCCAACCGCTGCGTGCACCACTTGTACGCGCACTTCGGCATTAGACAATTTCTGCAAAGATTGAACCAGCGCTTCTTGCGAACCTTGAACGTCGGTTTTGACGATGATAGGCAAGTTTTTAACCTCGCCTTCACCCATGTTTTCAAACATGTTTTCAAGTTTAGCGGCTTGCTGTTTCGCCAACTTCACATCACGGAACTTACCTTGACGGAACAAAGCGATTTCACGTGCTTTGCGTTCATCAACCATGACCATAACTTCTTCGCCAGCTGCTGGTACTTCAGTCAAACCTTGAATCTCGACCGGAATCGATGGTCCAGCTTGCGCAATATTTTGACCGTTTTCATCCAACATCGCACGAACACGACCGTAAGAAGAACCAGCCAACACCACGTCGCCGCGCTTCAACGTACCGGACTGAACCAGAATCGTTGCCACAGTACCGCGACCTTTATCGAGACGCGCCTCAACAACCAAGCCTTTAGCCGGTGCATCTTTCGGCGCACGCAATTCCAGAACTTCGGCCTGCAACAAGACGTTTTCGAGCAAGGAGTCAATACCTTGACCAGTTTTTGCAGATACTTGTACGAATGGAGAATCGCCACCGTATTCTTCAGGAACAACGCTTTCAGCGATCAACTCTTGTGTTACTCGATCAGCATTACCACCTGGTTTATCAATCTTATTGATTGCCACAACCAGCGGCACACCAGCGGCTTTTGCATGGGCGATCGCTTCTTTGGTTTGCGGCATCACGCCGTCGTCAGCCGCCACAACCAGAATAACAATATCCGTTGCCTTCGCACCACGTGCACGCATTGCCGTAAAGGCTTCATGACCCGGCGTATCAAGGAAAGTGATCATACCGCGTGGTGTTTCTACGTGGTATGCACCGATATGCTGAGTAATACCACCAGCCTCACCAGAAGCAACCTTGGCGCGACGGATGTAATCAAGCAAGGATGTTTTACCGTGATCAACGTGACCCATCACCGTAACGACTGGTGCGCGTGGGAATGATTCATATTCTGCGTGCTCAGCAACGTCAGTCAATAATGCTTCCGGATCATCCAATTTAGCAGCAAATGCTTTATGACCCATTTCTTCAACCAGAATCATTGCTGTCTCTTGATCGAGAACCTGGTTGATCGTGCACATTTGACCCAACTTCATCAAATGCTTAATCACTTCTGACGCTTTGACTGACATTTTGTGCGCCAATTCAGCGACCGTCAGCGTCTCCGGAACAAACACATCTTTAATGATGGCTTCAACCGGCACCTGGAAGTTAGATTCACGTTCTTCGTGGTGGTTGTTACGACGCCCTTTAGGGCCGCCTTTCCAACCTTCACGTCCACCTGACGTATCACCGCGGGTTTTCAGACCACCGCTGCGCTTTTTGGATTCATCCGACCAGGTCGAAGAGACATTAGCGGATTTAATCGCTTTCTTATCAGCCGTAGCTGGTTTTTTCTCATCTTTTTTCTCAGTCGTCGCTGCACCCGCGACAGCTGGCTTCTTCTCACCGGCTTTTTTATCAGCTGGTTTGTGCAAAGTACCTTCTGCTACTTTTGGTGCAACAACAGGCGCAGGTACCGGTGCTTTAGCTGGTCTGCGTGCTGCATTCATCATTTCTTTGATCTGCGCAACTTCATCCGCAACGGCTTTTCTTGCCTTCTCGGTTGCTGCTGCGCGATCTGCTGCCTCTTTAGATTCTAAAGCAGTTTTTTTCTTTGCTTCTTCTGCGTCCAAACGTTTCTTCTCTTCATCTGACTGAGAAGGTTTTACTTCTACAGTTTTTGCTGCAGCAGCGGCTGCTGCAGCTTGTTCCGCTTTCAAGCGCTCAGCTGCGACGCGAGCCGCCTCAGCTTCTGCCGCTTCACGCATTGCTTTAGCCTGGGCTTCTTTTTCAGCCTCCAACTTAGCAAGGCGCTCTTGTTTTTCGCGTAATTCTGCTTCTTGACGAGCGATCAACTCGGCCTCACGGCGAGCGTCCTCTTCATTCAACTCAACTTCTTCCACTTCTGCTACAGGAGTGCGTGCCGCAGCATCGTCAGCAACTACTTCGTCACGTTTGACGAAAGTACGCTTCTTACGAACTTCGACCTGAATGGTGCGAGATTTGCCCGTAGCATCCGCCTGTTTAATCTCAGTTGTCTCTTTGCGAGTCAGTGTGATTTTCTTTTTTTCATTGTCGACGGCAGATCCATGGGAACGGCGTAAGTGTTCCAGCAGTCGATCTTTGTCTTCTTTTGTCAACGAATCTGACGTCGAATTTTTATCGACACCTGCTGCACGCAATTGCGTGAGCAATAAATCCGCTGACATTTTCAGCTCGGTGGCAAATTGGGCAACGTTGTTACTCGCCATTCAGTCCTCTTTTTCTATGTGCGCGTTATGAATTTGAAACCCGTGTATTACTTTGCTTCTACGAGTTTCCAGGCCGTCGCTAACAAAGCTTTGGCCTGATCATCATATTTAGCGTCGATGAGTTTCATCTCATCATCGGTCACATCTTCAAATGCTTCTTTAATCAAATGGCGTGAACGGTCGGCAGACAATGCCAAAATCGCGCCAAATTCGTCATAAGCCAGACCAGCGAAAGCTGCCAGTGTTTTAATACCAGCCAAGCCCAGTTTACCGGCGGTAACACGGGTCATACCTTCGAGGTTCAACAAATTATCATCCATGCCTTCCAAACCTTCTTCGGAAGCAATGGCTTCGGTCAAAAGGGCGTCGCGTGCACGGTTACGCAACTCTGTTACGGTATCTTCATCGAATGCTTCAATTTCCAGCATTTCACTGATAGGTACGTAAGCAATTTCTTCCAGACTAGAGAAACCTTCATCAACCAGAATTTCAGCCACTTCCTGGTCAACGTCGAGTTTTTCCATGAACAATGCACGGATACCCGCGGTTTCTTGCTCAGCCTTGTTCGCAGATTCTTCAGCAGTCATGATGTTGATTTGCCAGCCCGTCAATTCAGCTGCAAGACGGACGTTTTGGCCACTGCGACCAATCGCGATTGCCAGGTTTTCTTCATCAACCACCACGTCCATGCCGTGTTTCTCTTCATCCACCATGATGGAAGAAACATTCGCAGGAGCCAGAGCACCGATCACGAATTGCGCCGGATCTTCAGACCACAAAACGATATCAACACGTTCACCACCCAATTCGCCTGTCACAGCCTGAACGCGGGAACCACGCATACCAACGCAAGTACCGATAGGATCGATACGCTTGTCGTTTGTGTGAACCGCAATCTTGGCGCGCACACCAGCGTCACGTGCAGCAGACTTGATGACCAAAGTACCTTGCTCGATTTCTGGCACTTCCAGCTCGAACAATTTCATAATGAATTCTGGTGCCGTACGAGACAAGATCACTTGTGGGCCACGGGCATTGCGATCAATACGCAAAATATAGGCACGAACACGATCACCAACACGTAAGTTTTCTTTCGGGATCATCTGATCACGTGGCAAACGGGCTTCGATTTTACCGGACTCAACCACAGCATCACCGCGCTCCATGCGCTTGATCGTACCTGTTACGAGCGAGTCACCACGCTCCAGGAAATCAGCCAGAATCTGTTCACGCTCGGCATCGCGAATACGCTGCAGAACGACTTGTTTTGTGTCTTGGGCGAAACGGCGGCCAAAATCAACGGATTCAATTTCTTCTTCGATGTAATCATCGATTTGAATTTCCGGGTCATCTTCTACCGCTTCAAAATGCAAAATCTCTTGATCTGGCAATTGCAAACCCGCCTCATCAGGCACCACGTGCCAACGGCGGAAAGAACGGAACTCACCAGTATCACGATCAATTTCTACGCGGATATCAACTTCACCCGGGAAGCGTTTTTTTGTCGCCTGTCCCAAAGCATGTTCCAATGCACCGAAAACGACTTCTTCATCGACGTTTTTTTCACGTGCCAGCACATCCACCAATAACAACAAATCACGACTCATGCTTTGCGACTCCTAAAATCCACTTGTGGCACCAGACGTGCCTTATCCACGTCGGCGAGCGTAAACTCCAGCATGGCCGACCCATCTTTTACTTCAAATTCCAGCTTCAGGTTTTCGCCCTCAGGCTCGTGCAATACACCGGTAAATGTTTTACGGTTTGGTGTGCCTGGCATAGGCATACGCAATTTGACGGTGACTTCGCAACCGACAAAACGGACGTAGTCAGCCACTTTCTTCAAAGGACGATCTAAGCCCGGGGAAGAAACTTCCAGACGTTCGTAATTAACATTTTCAACCGTCAACACGTGTGACAATTGGTGACTGACTTTCTCACAATCTTCGACTGCGATATTGCCTTTTTCAAGGTCAGCCGGCAAAAAGTCGATATATACCCTGAACAAACCACGCTCGGCCTGCTCAAAGTCAACCAGATCATATCCGGTACCGTTGACGGTTTTCTCTATCAAATCCAACAAAACCAAACTATTCTCCGATAAACACACAAGCCCAGAAAATTATAGTCAAGGTACGCAAATGGTAAAACCAAAAAAAAATGGGCTAAGCCCATCTTTTCTTTGCGCCCGGATTTTAATTTCATCAGGCATAAACTACTAACTACCAGATTATAAACGATTATTTACCCCGTCGCAATCAGAAACAGGGCAAAACAACCACAATTCATCCGTCAAATCAAGCGCCACGAGAACGGCGGCGAGCCGCAATACCCTGACCTATCGCCTGACCACTACCCCTGGTTGTCGGACCACGACGTTGCTGTCCGGCATCAGGGAATCCCAATGCGGTTTGCAAGGGATCCGGCTGGCGCGGGCGCTTTTTACCAGTTGCACCACCATTACCATTACCGGCACCGCCACCATACGCACCGGTTTTATTGCCATTCGCATTACCACCACGACCAGCACCAAATTCACCACGGGACTCACCGCGCCCACTGGACATAGGGAAATTCGGCTGCTTCTGCGCGTAAGGACCAGAAGCGGCAGCCTTATTACCAAACGGCTTACCGCCTTTAGCAGCTGCCGGCTTGTCGCTGGCAGCTTTTTCCAGACCACTTAATTTCAGTAAGCTGCGAACTGCATCCTCCTCCAACTCTTCCCAGCGACCACGTTTCAGATTAGCAGGCAATGTCATCGCACCATAACGCGTGCGAATCAGACGGGATACGGTCAGACCAACCGCTTCAAACATACGACGAACCTCACGATTACGGCCTTCACCGATAATCACGCGATACCACTTATTCACACCCTCGCCACCACCATCGGAGATTTTGGAGAATTGCGCCATTCCGTCTTCGAGCTCAACACCTGCCAATAAACGCTGACGCATACCTTCTTCCAACTCACCAAGCGTACGCACTGCATATTCACGCTCAATACCATAACGCGGGTGCATTAAACGGTTAGCAAGATCACCAGAGGTCGTGAACAACAACAAGCCTTCTGTGTTGTAATCCAGTCGACCAACCGCAAGCCACTTACCGAGCTTCATGGTTGGCAGACTGTCAAATACCGAAGTACGCCCCTCAGGGTCGTTGGTACTAACGATCTCGCCAGCTGGCTTATGGTAAATCAACACGCGCGGCGGCTTTTTGCTGACTTTGCGCATGATAGGCTTACCGTTAATGCGCACCTGATCAGTCGGCAAAATACGTTGACCGATATGCGCTGGCTCACCATTCACAGAAACGCGACCAGCAACAATTAAATCTTCCATGTCGCGACGTGAGCCGAGACCCGCCTCAGCCAACACTTTGTGCAACTTTGGCGCATCATCGTCAGCAGTCAAATCACGACGGACTGGTTTGGCGTTGCGACCACGACCTTTTGGTTCATCAGCATCAGCAAAGCCAGCATCAAAGGCTTCAGAAGTCACGAACGAAAATACGTCGTCTGGATTATTTACCTCACGGCGCGCCACATTGGCTTGCGAAGAACGCTTACCGTTACCACGATTTGGCCCACGACCAGCTTGACCAGCTTCACGCACTGAACGCACAGGACGCTCGGCGTGTTCAGTACGTTCACCACGCTCCGGGCGTTCACCGCGATCAACTCTCGGAGCACGCTCGCTGCGCGGAGCCGCTTGCTCACCTTCAACACGCGGCTTGCGGGAACGATTTGCATTAGCAGCACGAGGAGCGCGCTCACTGCGCCCACCATCAACCACGGCATCAGCAGACTGCACGCTACTTTCAGCGGAAGCCGACGCTTCTGCACCAGCCACTTTAGGACGTGGGGAGCGGCGCATATTACGCGGACCACGAACGCCGCGCGGACCACGGCTATTTGGCTTGGATTCTTCAGCACCTGCGGCCGAAGCTTCGCCGCCAGGATTTTTATCGGCTTTTACATCATCAGGATTCATGGGATTCATTCTTCAATTCATTTGATTCTATGTGAGGCTGCTGCTGATCAGCATCCAGTTCATTATCTGGCACCGATATCTCGGCAGCCTGACTGCTTAAATTTTCTAATTCAGGAGATGCAATAGCACCAACGTTCGCTTCGGCAGCACCCTCAAGCGCGATCACGTGAACGTGCTCATGACCACCAACATTTTCACTGACGGCTACACCACCATCGCGGATGTGTGCACCATCAACCGCATCACCACTAATCTCAATTGCTTCAACATCTACCTCGGCATTCGCTTCATCAGACATGCTTAATTTATTGACAACGACTTCAGCCATATCATTAACAGAGCCAATATCCTCCACCATCTCGCCAGCGACAGCGACCATATCGACCAAATCAGGCACATCACTACCGAATCCAGCCAATTGCGCCTCAAGATCAGGTTGAGGATCCGCATCCTGATCATCACCTTTACTTACTTGTTGCAGCGGCGGCAATTGATCAAGCGATGCCAAGCCCATATCACTCAAAAATTGCTTGGTTGTCGCAAATAAAGCCGGACGCCCGGGAACATCGCGATGCCCTATCGTTTCTATCCAACCTCGGTCTTCCAGCGTCTTCACCATCTGCGAAGACACGGTTACACCACGAATCTCTTCAATATCGCCACGAGTGACAGGCTGACGATACGCAATGATCGCCAGCGTCTCCAGGGTCGCACGCGAATATTTAGGCGGCTTTTCAGGATTCAGACGATCGATATAGGCGCGCATTTCAGGCCGGCTTTGAAAACGCCATCCTGTTGACAAGCCCACTAACTCAATTCCCTTATCTGACCAATCAAGACGCAGATCTTCCAGCATCATTTTGATGGTATCTGCGCCAACGACATCTCCATCATCGTCGGCATCCTGAAACAGTTTTTTCATGTTGTTGACTGTCAGCGGCTCAGGCGCGCATAACAAGGCTGTTTCGAGGACTCGCTTTGCCTCAGCAGTATTCATGCAAGTAATAGATTACACGGGTTTAATTGGTGCCATACACAGAACCACACCGGAGATGTACCCAGCTGTAGCCCACGCTTTTATGTATTTAGTTTTGTTGTAAGCCATTTTGCTTACAACGCCCGTCAAGCGGGCAGATCAGGGAGTTTTGGAAGCGCAACAACTGCTTTACGCCTTACCCTTCAATTCAGTAGACACTAGATTGTAGTCCAGAATCGGCGTAGCAATCAAAAATAAATTGTCTACATGCAAAAAAAGCTACGCTTCAGGTGATTTTTTTGAACTTCAAAACAGCCATTCATTAACTATTTATCAACTATTCATTGATTAAATTCAACTTCGCAAGCCAATCACCAAAAAACAGAAAAGAGATTCAAAATCAAAATAACATCAATAAAATCAATTACTTACATAATTTCGACCAGGACATTACACCCGCTTCATGCATTTCCAAGACAAAGTTAAGCACTGGATTCAGACCCGCACTTAAAACAAAACCAATGTTATTTTATTGAAATCCAAAAAATTCACTAATGACATGGCAATACACTGGGAAACCCCCACCATCATTCAAGGATTACAGTAATCACAGTAATTTGCTGTGACTGCGGTACGTAACTGTTTTTCGGATTCAAACCCACAAGCAACACATTTAAACACCACTGCTCGTGCTTGCTGGGTAGGCATATGACACTCCTCGCACAGTGCGCCCAAGACCGGCGCGTGCGCACCAAATCCCGGTGCCTGACATTCTGGGCAATGGGTAGCAAGTCTGGTCGCCAGATCTTGTGCGCAACGCGCAATCATCTGCATACGCTTAGGATTGCGATGCGCACGCATATCGGTAGCCAAATCCACCGCCCCGTATTCCAGCGCCTTACTCACACAAATACTCAAAGCCTGCATATCGGAACACGATTTATCATAGACGATGCCATCCGGCTGCCCAATCACTATTCCGTGCTGCGGAAAGCCGATGGCAGCGGCAAATGTGAGCGCCTCTTCCAGATCACTCACACATTTATTTGCGTAATTTGTTTCTGGACCTTGAACAAAAGCGCTGATTTCAAGTTGTTCTTCCGCGTCATACCAAACCAGAACTTCGCGCCCCCAACCGGTAATACCAAACCACGGATCACCACCAAAACTTCCTTCGCTGCCGATGCCAAACCTGGCACCACTAAGACTACACGCGAGTTGCGCTTTACGTCTGGCGGCTTCCAGCATCGTACCTTCACGCGCGATCTCACCAGTAAAAGTGCCCAAGCTATCAGTATTAAAATCGCTCACTGTAAATACAGCATAACCAGCGTGCGCAAGTGATTCCTCAAGGGCCACTTGCTTTCCATGACAAGTCAGTAATGCCGTGGGATACAAATTACTCATACTTGCGCAGACTCCAATACCCATTGATAAGCAGCACCGCCATTTTCAGCACTCTTCACATAACGATAAACTTCACCGCTTTCGGGATCAATGCTGAACAAATGCAACCACCCACCATCAACCAACTGCCATAATTTTTCATGCTTATGTACGATGCCAGAAATGATGTCGCGCGGCGCTTCCATCCACACTGAAAGACGCAAAGGGGTATGAACCCAGCCCTCCCCATCGTGCAGAGATTGCAGCGGTAAGCCTATGCGCAGATCGCCACCGTTACCTTCAAATACGCCAATATGACCACCCACGACATTATGCAAAACTTTATTGCCACTACCCCAGCGACGGTTATCTACGGTAGATGCAAAATATTGCATGTTAATCCAATGCGCCACCAACACTGGCGCGGTTAATATCTGCTCAAGGACTGCGTTACCAGCATCTTCTGCATGGTTATAATCATGCAGAAAACTTCTGCCGTGCAAATTCATATGCTGCGTACGCTGACGTGGTGCGGCGATGAAAGCAGCGTTATTTGCCAAACCCCATTCAGGGCGAACTTGCGACCAGTCGCCTGCTCTCTCGCGCATCGATTCCATCAATGCTTCCGGTTTAGACGCTGGCATACCCATGGTTGGAGCGCGCTCTTCGCGTATGCGCTGCCCGGCTTGTGCCAGCCACGCACGCACCTGCTCCAGTGCAGCAATTTTCTTCACATCATCCTGCACGTCAAACAAACGAATTTCATCCGTGGTCGTATTATGCAACCCAGCGACGAACAGGGTATCCTCAGGAACATCGATGCCTTTTGCGCGCAGACCATAACGAATATCAACGCGATTCAACAAATGAGCCAGAACCCGGGCATTCACCTCACCAGTCTGACCGCAACACGCTCCACAATCAAGACCTGCAGCATGCGGATTGTTTGCAGTCTGACTGCCGTGTCCGACTAACAAAATCACCGGCGCAAAGTCAGATGTCATCGACATGGCACGCAATATCCCTGCGACCAGATCAATCGATTCATCCACACCGATGTTTTCAAGAACCGGAACCAAACGATCACGCTCTGACGCACTTAACGCTGCGGTGTCGGCGGCTTTTTCTTTTGTACTATACAGACTGGATTTGACGAGCTTCCATGCGTAACTCAAGCCTGTCGTTTCAACAAAACCAAAGCCACTGCTTGCGGTCGTACGGAAACGCTCCCATGCCTGCGCCACGCCCAGCCGCAGGCGGCGTTGTGCAAATAAATTTTGTGTTCTTTCACGATCACTTGAGACCGATACGACCCGCATTTTTGGCGCTAATAAGCCCGGCAATTGCGGGCGTGCTTCATGACCAGCAAACGGCAAGTATTCGATCGGCAAACCAAAAAAACCCGCAAAACCGTGCGTGCGTATCGATGGGTCACTTGCTTCCAACGCACGACGCATACGTTCTGAGCGCACATCAATACAAAACACCGCTTGCATCGCTGGTCGCACAGATTTTGCAGATTCAGATGTTGATTTAACCTGTAGTGCAAGACCTTGATTCACCTGTGCTTGCCATGTTAACTCCAACGCATCTTGCCATACCCAGTCGTAGGAATTGCCAGACTCCTTCAACGGCAAACCGCGCCCGGCATGCCAAGCATCCACCACATCTTCATGCTGACCGCTATCGGCAAGCACCCATTCCCACGCCAGCCGTATCGCCAACAATTGCTGCAAATGGTTATCTGTTTTTCCTTGCAAGCCCGCTTGCCAATTCAAATAGGCGCACCACGCTGCCCAGCCATTAATACTCAACAATAAAGCAGTAAAGTAAGTTTCGTATTCTTCTGGTTTGATTCTTAACTTTTCGCAGACGACTTCTATCAATTTTTCATGCGTGTCTGGCAAAGCTGCTATGCGGTCGGCGATACCATCAATGCCTGTAAATAAGGATGGGCCATTGTCATAAGAAGCAATTTCACGCCACGCCACATATAGGGATGTGGCGTGTGTCAACTTCCATCGAGCCTGCCCCTCATCAAACCACGAGGCACAATGCTGCCCAATCGCGTGCGTCACTACATCGCGACATGCTGGCTGGTGCGCCAAATCACGCTGCGCATCCAATGCATCTGTCAACAACATAAAACGAGCAGATTCACTTGAACTAGCAGAACAAGCTTGAATGAAACTCGCGATGTCCAGTGTTAAGCCATGCCGTTTTATTGCCTTTGCGAGCGCAGCTTCAGAAATACGTTTACTCTTGAACTCAGCCAAATACCATTCGGCAGGCATGGTCAGACGTGTGCCACATAAATGCGACATCATGTCAGAGACTTTTTGCACAGGTTGCTCAACAAAACCCCACCAAGGATTAACGGCAATCAATCTGTCTAGCGGCCATGTTGGTGCAACCCGGTTGCACGCCACCTGAATCGCTTTTGCCAATGTAACTTGCTGTTCTTCGACAGAAGCTTGGCGCCACAATGCATTAGGAATAATCGGCGCTGCGGGTGCGACCGGCAAAGGTGACGGAACGGCAGACATCATAATTTTTCCTTATTATTAAAACGAGAGCCACCAACGTTAAGGGGATGATTTTTTTTACTATCGGTCAATCGTGCAGGCCAGATACGGAGCGTCAGGTAAGTCACCATTTCATCGAGATGAAACCCGGCAAATGCCCGCGGATGGAGCCAGCGAGACAGCGCACCGCGAGGAGAACCAAGAACAATTTGCTGAACAATCAACAATCCAAGCAAACATACCGCCGCAAAAATAATACTGAAAATGGAGGGCGGCACCGTTGACGCCGGCAATAAGCGACCAAAAATAAAGTGCCAGATGCCGTACAGTAAAGAGAGACCAAATGCGTAAATCGTCAACAGTATCACCTGATACCAGCCACGATTCTCTGACGGCGAACTAACCAATGGCAGCAGTCCGCTCGCCAGCACACCACCAAGCAACCAGATGACGGCATCATGACGCGGGTCCAAACCAGTCAACCAGCCAGATAACATCAACGCCAACCCAAGTCCGGCAAACGCCATGCAAAGCTGTGCAAAATTCAGTGGATGCGTCGCCGGAGCTATATGCAACATGCGCTGCCGGGACACCGTTTCACCTGCTGCCAAAAACGCATAAGCCTTATACAGAGAATGCGCCAAAAGATGCAGCAAGGCCAACGAGTATGCGCCCAAACCAATCTCTAACAGCATAAAGCCCATTTGCGCACAAGTCGACCACGCCAACATTACCTTGACACTGATACGCGTCATCATTACCAGCGCCGCCAAGGTCGCGGTAATACTACCAACCATCACCAACAGCAGTTGTGCCGCCGGTACCAATTCAAGCAAACCAGAGACACGTAATAAGATAAATCCGCCGATATTCACAATTCCTGCATGCAGTAAAGCAGAAACCGGCGTTGGTGCTTCCATCACTTGCAGCAACCAACCGTGCAACGGGGGTTGTGCGCATTTCAGAATCGCACTGATCACAAACAAGTAAGCGGCAATTTCTATGTTGGTATCGGCCTCGTGAACATTGACCAAAGCACTTGCTATTCGATCCAACTCCAAGGTATCGAAGCGAACATAAAGCAACAAAGTTGCGACCAGCGTCAGCACATCGGCAGCCCGGCTGATAAAGAATTTCTTATGTGCTGCCATTAACGCAGCAGGCCGATCTTTGTAAAAAATTAATAGTTGATGCAAAGCCAGACTGCTGGCACTCCACGCCAGACAGACCAAGAGCAAATTATTGAAGATAACCAATAGCCAGACTGTAGCGAGTGTCAGGCATAACCAGATCAGATAATGCGCAAGACCCTTGTCTCCGGCAAGGTAGTTACGTGAGTAACGTAAAATGACCCAACCAAGAAAGGCAGTGAGTAATAACATCATGACGCTTAAAGCATCCAATGTGACGGAAGGACACCAATGAGCAAAACTTGCGCTACCAGAACCATTAAGCCCAACCTCAACCGCGGACAGCAAAGCGGTCAACATCGCCAACAAAGCCCCTCCCTCTGCAAACGACCAGGCCCGCGCCAAATGCTGCGACCCACGGTTTGCCATCCACGCTGCAAGCAATAAACTCCCGGGTAACAGAAGTATCAACAGCGCCAACATCGCCTGCAATGAGGGACCAGCAGTAGGAAAAACAGTGGAAATATCCGGCATAAAAAGCACCCCAGGTGATGTACGTGATAGCTATTGTCCCAACATTTCGGTATATTGACTAATAAATTATGTCAACGAATTGCATTGATAATCATCTATGAACATCCGCCATTTGAGCTTCAGGCTATTACAAGTGTATGTACAGGTTGCCCGAATTGGCAACATTTCAGCTGCAGCCAGAGCCCTACATCTGACCCAACCCACCGTGTCACTCCAACTAAAAAAATTGCGGGAAGCCGTCGGTGAGCCATTGTTCGCTAATCGCGATGGAAAAATGGAACTAACCCATGTCGGCGAGGAGCTATACCGGGCAGCCTGCGACGTTCTGGTGCGCTTTGATGACTTTAACGGCTTTCTGGAGCAAGCACGCGGCGGCAGCTCAGGACATATCAATATTGGCATTGTAACCACTGCCAAATATGTACTACCAAGGATACTTGGTGCTTTTTACAAGCTATTCCCACATGTCGGCGTCACCTTAAACATCGGCAACCGCGCGCACATTCTGGAGCGTTTTTCTAAGCAAGAGGATGATCTATACGTGTTTAGCCATCCACCAAGTGGCAATGCAGTTCAAGCGACCCGCATACTTAAAAATCCGCTACAAATTATTGCCCCGTTCGACCACTGGGCAGTCAGCCGTGAAAGTCTGGAATTTGCCGAGATCAGAAACGAACGCTTCCTGATTCGCGAACCCGGATCAGCAACCAGAATGATGTTTGAATCCTGGCTTAGTAGTCAGGGTATAGAGCTGGGCGACACCATGCAAATAGAAAGTAATGAGGCGATACGCCTGAGCACCGCTTCTGGGCTTGGTTTGTCAGTTATTTCTGCTCATACTTTATATGAAGGACAAGAAAAACTGGCAGCACTACCTGTACATAACTTCCCACTAGAAAGTCACTGGTATCTGGTCAGCAGAAAAGACCGTCGTCTGCCACATGCTGCCATGCAATTAATCCAGTTTATGGCAGAACATTTACAAGAATGCGTAGAACCGCAATGGGTTGCACCCAATATCGCGAATCTGGCGGAAAATTTCAATTAAAACGGAGGCCACAGTTGCGTGTTCAGTACATCCCCTACCATCATCCACCATCAAACAACACCGCCAGAGCTATTGGCACTCAATGGTAAAACCAAGGTAAATGTGGCACCTAAGCCAGGATGACTTTCTACACTGATTTTTCCATTGAGAATCGAACTGACAATATTGTATGTAACACTGAGTCCCAATCCAGAACCACCCTGACCTAGTTTCGTGGTAAAAAATGGTTCAAAGATATGTTTAATATTTTTTTCCGGAATTCCCAAGCCATTGTCTTTGAATTGAATAACGACGTGCTGTTGATCGTTTACTCTGGCTAAAATTTCCATCGCCCCATTTTTCATTCCATCAAATCCATGGACGATCGCATTTTGAAGTAGATTAATCAGAACTTGACCTAAAGGACCAGGATAACTATGCATGACGATATCAGAAGGAATATCGACAGTAATAGTATGGCCAGATAGACGAATTTGATTATTCATCGTGGTCAATATTTCTTTCACCGTTAATTCGAGATTGAAGCTGCGTTGTTTATCACTTGTCTGATCAACAGACACCTGTTTAAAGCTACTAACCAAACGTGAACTCGTTGCCAAAGTTCTGAGTAAAACTTTACATGCATCTACACATTGTTCGGTAATTTTCAAAAATTCCGAGCGCTTGATTGCCCCCGATGCGACTACGTTTGAAATACCGCGCAGATGGTCTTCGATAGAACTAGCGATAAGCAGACTATTGCCAATTGGCGTATTGAGTTCGTGCGCAATGCCAGCGACCAGAGAACCTAATGCTGCTAATTTTTCACGCTCAACGAGCTGACTTTGAGTTGAAATTAATTGCTGATAAGTTTCTGAATTATGTAACGCCACCCCGACGTAAGATGCCAAAGTACGCAAAATATCGAGGTCAGTGTCATGGTATGCAGATTTTTTCTCACTTTGCACACTAATGACTCCACGTATCGTGCCACTAACAAAAAAAGGAACGTATAACATCGATAACTTGGTTTTTATCTCGTGTGAACCTACAACCAAGGTTTTATCAGCAATGTTTTTCTCAGAGAATATCCACTCTGGTATTAACCCATCCTGAGATTTTTCCAACTCCCAATCATTGATCAAAATGTCGACTTCATCATTGAGACACTTTGTACTCAATAAGATTTTATTGCGACTATCAAAGCAAAATGAAGGCAGTGATACGCCATCATCAAATACACAAGAAAACATCATCTGCTGCTCCTGCGGAAGGTAAAATCCTATCGCAAAATAATCGACATCCATCAATGAATTTACTTGTTCGTAGAGGACGCGAATGATCGCTTCCTGATCTAAATTTGCCGTAATTTTCTTACCTATTTCACTCAAAACAGAGATGTTGTGGTGTGCTTGCTCAACTTCCGTTTTCTGCTTTTGCAACTCTTCAGTGCGTTTTTTTACCGTGAGTTCCAGCATGTTTTTTTGATTTTTAAGTATTTTTTCACGAGAAATTAATAAAGTAGCCACCGCGAATACAAAGGCACACAGCAAACAAATTCGGAACCACCAGGTTTTCCAATAAGGTGGAGTTACTGTGATAATGACACTAGCCCCTTCCTGGTTCCAAACGCCATCCTTGTTGCTGGCAATGACCTTAAAAACGTAGCGCCCGGGATCGAGATTGGTATAGTTAGCATAGCGTTTTGACGCATCTGTATTTATCCAATTTTTATCAAAGCCCTGCAGTTGGTAAGCATACGAATTCTGAGAAGGGGCAGCGAAATGCAACGCCGAAAATTCAATGTCGAATGAAGAATCTGGGTAAACAATTTTAATTTCTATGGGAGCCTGGGACGGCTGATCACCAGAAAAAATTGTCGCCCCTGGATTGACTAAAGTCTTTTTCACCACCGACAGATTATTTATGACAATTTTTGGTGCCTGATGATTTTCGCGAATATCATCCGCAAAAAACGAGGTAAACCCGTTAAAACTACCAAAATGAATTTGACCATCTGCAGTTGTTGCGCCAGCGCCAATCAAATAAGAACCCTCAACGATGCCATCACTGGCCGTATAATTTTTGTAGGCACCCGATTGCGGATCAATTTTTGAGATTCCAGAGATTTTACTGATCCAAATATTGCCACGTGGGTCTTCGGCGATCGCCCCGATCGATTCAGAAGAACCATCGATTTTAGTTGGATAAAAACGAAAACTTATATTGTTACCGCTTAGCCTGTTCATGCGGTTCAGTCCGCCAGAAGTACCAACCCAGACGTCTCCTTTGACGTCTCGGTACAGATACTGAACACGATCATGACTGAGACTATCTGCTTTATCAGCATGATGTAAAAAATGGGAAAAGTTACGCGTATCTGAATCAAAGCGTTCCAGCCCGCTAAACGTCCCTATCCAAATATTTCCATCAACATCTTCAATAATCGAAAATGTCCAATTGTTTATTAAACTATGCGAATTTGCCGGATCATGCGTAAAAAGCTGAAATGGGGATGCGGAAGTTGGACGATATAAAACCCCGCCACGAGTAGCAATCCACATGCCGCCGGACCGGTCAAAGTGAATATCTTCAATATTATTAACGTCAGGCTTATCGCTTAAAGGGACGTGAATAAATTGTTGCTTTACCTGGTTAAACAGATCAAGCCCGGCAGTTGTGCCAACCCATAATTGATTCTTGCTGTCGCGCCGGACGCTCCTAACTTGATTGCTAACTAAACTGTGTGGATCTTTCGCGTTATGCTTCCACAGCTTAAATTCATGCGAATTCAAGTCAAACAGCATCAAACCACTACTGATCGTCCCGAGCCATAAGCGATTTTTTCCCGCATCCATAATAAACCGGATACGACTATCATTAATACCAGTAGCATCATTCATTATCTGCACAAAGCGTTTAAATCCGCCACTGGCAAGATCGACACTGCTTATACCACCAGAATGGGTTGCAATCCAAAGCGTGCCATTGGTATCTTGAAATAATCTATCAATGGTATTTGCGCTCAAGCTATGCCGATCCAGAGGACGATTTCTAAAATTTGTCAGCGCATTTGTCTTAGGATCAAACCGGGTTAATCCATTGTCCAGCATCCCTATCCACAATTGATGATTACTATCCACCAAAAGACTTTGGATTTTTTCGTCCGCTAAATCAGTATCAGTTAACACCGGTTGTCGAATAAGTTCAGGACTACTGATATTTATTTTGGACAGTCCAGCAAAGCTTCCTACCCATAATGTATCCGCTTCCGCATAGAGCGCTGAGATAAAGTTTCTCTCGGGTCTTTGCTTCTTAAATGAACTCTCACTAACATGAAAGATGTCATTGCGCGCGACATCCAATTTATCCAATCCTATCCGCGTACCAATCCAAAGATCACCATGAAAATCAGATACCAAAGACGTAATCGCATCATCACGTATACTTTGCTTATCGTTTTGATCATGCCGCCGAACCGTAAATTTTTCGCTGGCAAAATTGAAATTAATCAGACCTTTTTCACTTGCAAGCCACAAGCCTTTATCCTTATCGGGAACAATATCGCTAATACGAATATTGAGCGGAGGATCCCCAGCGTTTTCTCTGATTTGATACTGTTGAAATTTTCCATTTGCCGAGTGATATCGACTAAAACCCGACGAAGTCCCTATCCATATATCGCCTTGAGCATCGCAATGGAGTGCCAATATCCAGTTATCCGATAAACTGTCCGGCTGATCTTTAATATGTTGGAAATTTTTTGCCCGGTAGCCATCAAACACGAACAAGCCGCGCTGAGTACCAAACCACATTAAGCCCTGCTTATCTTGCACAACCGATGTGATCGACTGAACCTCCAGCCCATGTTCTGCGCCAATCTGCTCAAAACGAAGTGCACCACGAACAGTGCCAGCGTTTGCTTGATAGACAAAACCAACGAGGAGTAACACTCGAAAAAGTTTAACTAAGAACAACATTAACTGATGGATAATGCTGGTCATGAACTTCCTCAATGTTGAAGCAAGATACCAGAGAACCAGTTTTGGCGGCAATGACAAAAACGAGTGTAGCATAAGCCTCTGGCATCACCGCCAATTGCACAAACTCAAGAAATAATTTTTGACGTTTTAAATCTCAGAAATTTAACTGCAAATTACCATCCATCCAATACCGTTGCAATATTAACCATATTTAATGCACCCTGGTCGAATTCAGCATGATGTAGAAGTGGAACATTCAAAATGAAATTCCAACAAAAGTCAGAGATTCAATTTGATGAAATTAAGCCCTAATATCTTTTTCCACATATATAAATATATTTTTATTCGTTTTCCAAATTAAGAGACCTACGTATTCTTGTATTCAGGAATCGTTATTTCGCGAGAAATGACCATTCTCAGAAATTTACAAGGAGAAAAGTATGGACACCTCTTTTGAACATTCCAGCGCTGGAAATCCACAAGATGCCGTGAGCGGTACGTTGTTGTCTACCGATAGCAACGCCGATGGAGTATCACCGCAAAAAGCATGGGCGCTATTTTCAACTGGTCAGGCAGTACTGGTCGATGTGCGGACGGCAGAAGAACGTGCTTTTGTTGGCTTTGTGCCAGACAGCGTACACGTGGCATGGGCAACTGGAACCAGTATGACCAGGAATCCACGCTTTGTTCGTGAACTGGAATCTAAAGTCGGCAAAGACAAGAAAATTCTGTTGCTGTGTCGCAGTGGCAAACGTTCCGCACTGGCAGCCGATGCAGCAAAAAAAGTCGGGTTCACTGACATCTATAATGTACTCGAGGGCTTTGAAGGTGAACTCAATGCAGAGCAACATCGTGGCAGCGCAGATGGTTGGCGTTTTCATGGATTGCCCTGGGTACAAAGTTAATCGTTTTGCTTAAGCATTGGAGTCAACAGGAATGAGCAATAAAGCGCCGGTCACTTACGAAGTACGAACACCAGTTTTTGATATAGACCGGGTAGTCAGTGAATTAGCAGCAGTCAGACACCAATGGCGAGGAGGCCGACAACGCTCAACAGAACCAGGCGGGCGTGAGTTACCGTCGCGCGAAGCTGTGTCCGAAATTATGGCTGGTTTGCGTGGCGCTTTATTTCCTATGCGTCTGGGTCCGGTAGAACTGCGTCAGGAGAGCGAAGATTTTTATGTTGGACATACCCTGGATCTGGCGCTCCACTCTCTATACACGCAGGTCCGTCTAGAGCTCATGTATGTCGCTCGATACGAGGGTAAAGAGCGAGAAAATATTGACCAGCAAGCATTGCAAATTGTGCGTAGTTTTTCACGCAGCCTGCCCGACATCCGGTCTTTACTCGATAGTGATGTCATTGCCGCATATCAAGGTGATCCTGCGGCACGTAGCGTCGATGAGGTTTTACTTTGCTACCCTGGCATTTTGGCTTTAATTCACCATCGGATAGCCCATTGTTTGTACCAGCTAGGCGTACCACTTCTGGCACGTATCGCGGCTGAATTGGCACATGCACAAACCGGAATAGACATCCATCCTGGTGCCAGCATCGGCACTGGTTTTTTCATTGATCACGGTACTGGGGTCGTCATTGGCGAAACCGCCATCATCGGTGCCAATGTCCGTATTTACCAAGCTGTCACCTTAGGTGCGAAACGCTTTCCTGCTGACGCCGACGGCACACTACAAAAAGGACTCCCACGCCATCCAGTCGTTGAAGATGAAGTCGTGATTTATGCCGGCGCTACCGTATTGGGACGCGTCACCATAGGGCGCGGCGCAGTCATCGGCGGCAATGTATGGATTACGCAAGACGTGCCCGCTGGCAGCCATGTAACGCAAGCGGGTTCATTACAACAAGGACGCACCGTCCACCCGTAACATTGATGAATGCGTTCATAACACTAATAATGATCATATTAATCGTTGTGAGTTGTTGTAGATGCATCAGATAAGCACTGTTAGAACTAGCTTTACCGTTACCAGCGTCAATTTGGCGTTGTGACGCCGTTAGTAATTTCTTTTAATTGACTTATTTCAAGGAGCAACCATGGCAGAAACAGCAAATCAGCAATTAGCATTAGGCGATGACGCAGCAAGACAACTAGCAAATGCAACAAAAACAGTTCCCAAACTCTCCACGGTTAGTCCACGTTGGTTAACTCATTTATTGGAGTGGTTGCCAGTGGAAGCTGGTATTTACCGTTTAAATAAAGTCAAAAATCCACGCGATGTACGCGTCGCGTGCTCGCAACGTGATGAATCCGATCTGCCACAAACTTTTGTCGATTACGACGAAAAACCACGTGAATACTTCCTGAACGCCGTTTCTACCGTCCTCGACGTACATACCCGCATCTCTGATCTGTACAGCAGCCCACATGATCAAATCAAAGAGCAATTACGTCTGACTGTTGAAACCATCAAAGAACGTCAAGAAAGCGAACTGATCAACAATCCGGACTACGGCTTATTAGCTAACGTGGCAGACGATCAGCGCATTTTCCCTCTGACAGGTGCACCTACCCCAGATGATCTGGATGAGTTGCTGACCAAAGTCTGGAAAGAACCAGCTTTCTTCCTGACCCATCCATTAGCGATTGCTGCTTTCGGACGTGAATGCACACGTCGTGGCGTACCACCACCAACTGTCAGTTTGTTCGGTTCGCAATTCCTGACCTGGCGCGGCATCCCATTGGTGCCATCAGACAAAGTACCTGTGGCAGATGGTAAAACCAAGATTCTGTTACTGCGTGTTGGAGATAAACGTCAAGGCGTGGTCGGCTTATTCCAACCGGGTCTGGCGGGTGAACAAAGCCCCGGCCTGTCCGTGCGTTTCATGGGTATCAGCCGCAATGCAATCTCTTCTTACCTCATCTCTCTATATTGCTCATTGGCGATTCAATCCGATGATGCATTGGCGGTGCTTGACGATGTTGAAATCGGCAAGTTTCATGAATATCCAGACACCTACAAGTAATTAAATGAGTAACGATCCCTTCAATCTGAGCGGTGGATTGCCCGACCCGGCAGAACTGGCGCAGTTAGCGAGCGAATTTTTCGCCGCCCTGCCCAATGGGGAACGCAATCCTCTCCGCGGGGTACCAGCACCGGACTTGCCCGCCGGTTTGCCTGGACATTTTTCACGTAACGAGGTGGGACAATTCGTTGGAGTGCATCCGGCTCCGGTGGGCATTCCAACCACACCAGCTGCAACACCAAGAGCCGCCGTTGCCGAGGTGGCACCAGCTGGGTATACGGCAGCGCTACCGGCAATTGAACCATTAAAGCAACATTCACCTGCACCAACAACGCCTTTTTATTTCCTGGGTGATGTAAGCAGCTATCCGGCAGGTAATCCGGGCGGCGCAAACCTGCCTGGGCTACAAACCTTTGGCACACCAACGGATACGGATTTGCGTGGCTTGCTCAACGCAGAAGAACCGGCATTGCGCTCCGGTGGAATTCCTTCAGCCAGAGCGGCAGATGCCAGCAATCCGGCTGGGTCATTTTATTTTATTGACCCGTTGCGTTATCCAGGACCTCAGGGGAGTCATGCCGGTGCAGCGCCGAATCTGGCAGCCAGTGCACGTCCGCCCTTCGACGTTCACGCGATTCGCAAAGACTTTCCGATTCTGCAAGAACGTGTGAATGGCCGACAACTAGTCTGGTTTGACAATGCAGCAACCACGCAAAAACCGCAATCGGTAATTGATCGCATTTCGTATTTTTATGAACATGAAAATTCGAACATACATCGTGCCGCCCATGAGTTAGCTGCACGAGCTACCGATGCGTATGAAAGCGCACGTAAAAAAGTCGCCAAGTTCCTCGGGGCCAGTTCAGCAGAAGAAATTATCTTTGTTCGCGGTACGACAGAGGCAATTAATCTGGTGGCCAAAACCTGGGGTGTACAACACATTGGCGAAGGTGACGAAATCATCGTCTCGCATCTGGAGCATCACGCCAATATCGTACCGTGGCAACAATTGGCGACCCAAACTGGCGCCAAAATACGCGTAATTCCGGTAGATGACAGTGGCCAGGTGATCTTGAGCGAGTACACACGTTTGCTCAATAGTCGCACTAAACTGGTATCGGTCACGCAAGTATCGAATGCATTGGGTACCGTCGTTCCGGTAAAAGAAATCATCGATCTGGCTCACCGTGCAGGTGCCAAAGTATTGATTGATGGTGCCCAGTCAGTGTCGCATATGCGTGTGAACGTACAAGCATTGGATGCAGATTTCTTTGTCTTTTCCGGCCATAAACTGTTCGGCCCAACCGGTATCGGCGTCGTGTATGGCAAACGCGATATTCTGGAAAATATGCAGCCATGGCAAGGTGGCGGCAATATGATCGCAGACGTCACGTTTGAGCGCACCATTTATCAACCGCCGCCGAATCGTTTTGAAGCCGGCACAGGAAATATCGCTGATGCAGTTGGCTTAGGTGCTGCGATAGACTATATCGAGCGCATCGGCATCGAAAACATCGCTCGCTACGAACATGATCTGCTCGCCTACGCAACTTATGGCATGCAATCTATTCGTGGAGTACGATTGATCGGTACAGCGCAAGATAAAGCCAGCGTTCTTTCGTTTGTACTGGATGGTTATCAAACCGAAGAAGTAGGTAAAGCGCTCAATGAAGAAGGAATCGCCGTACGTTCCGGACATCATTGCGCGCAACCCATTTTACGTCGTTTCGGCCTTGAGGCCACTGTACGACCTTCACTGGCTTTCTACAATACCTGCGAAGAAGTCGATCGGTTGGTATCAGTAGTCGCACGTCTGGCAGCTCAAAGAAAGACGCCGTATAAATAAAAATTTTTACTCTTCAACGCTATACCAATGCCCAAATTTGATTATGCAATTTGGGCATTTTTTTGACGAACTTAAAAGAAAACCCCTCTCAATTTCGTGTTCTGCCATCTTCTACGATTCAACATCTTAACTTCCAAAAAAGCTAAACCAATACGAACAACAAGCACTATTCAATTTCGACATAAGCGCCAGAGAAAATCAATAAATTTCGCATATCGATGATCGAAATGATTCGTTTCCGATAGTGACAAAGCTACCTAAAATCAAATTCAAGCGCTCGAAAAACATTTAAATAAGAGCCTGCTTATCCGCACTTCTTTTCTCAACTACCTTTGGAGGTTTTTATGGGTTTGTCATTCAAGAAAATATTACCGGCAATTACTATTTTCTCTGCGTTATCAGGCGCTACGTATGCCGCAGATAAAGAAATCAGCATCGCCTATCAAACCGTCGTTGAGCCTTCCAAAATCGCACAAGCAGATGGCGAGTATGAAAAGCAAACTGGCTGGAAAATCAATTGGCGTAAATTTGAAAGCGGCGGCGAAGTCATTACCGCGGTAGCGTCCGGCGACATCCAGATCGGCTATGTCGGCAGCAGCCCACTGGCGGCCGCAGCCAGTCGCGAATCGCCGATTGAAACCATCTTCATTGCCGCAGAAATTGGTGAAGCAGAAGCACTGGTGGTACGCAATGGCAGCAATATCAAAACACCGCGAGATTTGATTGGAAAAAAAGTGGCGGTTCCATTTGCATCAACCACCCATTACAGCTTGCTAGCGGCTTTAAAACACTGGGGTGTCGATCCGAAAAAAGTAGAAATTCTTAACCTTCGTCCGACAGAAATTTCCGCTGCATGGCAGCGCGGTGATATTGATGCCGCTTATGTATGGGATCCAGCTTTAGGCAAAGTCAAAGAAACAGGTACGGTACTGACCAATTCAGCTGAAGTTGCCAAATGGGGCGCACCAACATTTGATGCCTGGATAGTGCGTAAAGATTTTGCAAAGAGCCATCCTGACTTTGTGACTGCATTCGTCAAAATTACTGGAAAAGCCTATGCAGACTATCGTCAACACGGATCTGGCTGGACCGCCGATTCCGCTCAGGCAAATAAGATTGCCCGATTAACTGGTGCTAATAAAGCGGATGTGCCTGCCTTATTACAAAGCTCGATTTTCCCAACACTCGACGAACAAATTTCACCACGCTTGTTAGCTGGTGGCACGGTTAAAGCAATCAGTGACACGTCGTTATTTTTGAAAGATCAGAAAAAAGCAGAGCAAGTCTTAAATGACTATCGACCGTATGTGAATGCACAGTACGCAAAAAAAGCGGCGCAATTATAATTTGTCACTGCTGCACGAAGTCGCTGAGCAATCAGGCGCGTCAGATAGTCGTTGCAGAACGGCTGATTGAACGCCTGTCTCCTTTTTAAAGTCCTGATTTGTAAAATCGTATGATAAAACTTGATCATGTAGGTATCCGCTTTCAGGGTAAAGAACAAACCCAAGACGTATTAAGTAGTATCAATCTGGAACTGCAAGACGGCAGCTTTACGGTTGTGATCGGTGAATCTGGCTGCGGCAAAACTACGCTACTAAATCTGATCGCTGGTTTTGAATCTCCAACCAGCGGCCACCTCAGCATCGATGGAACGCCTATCACAGGACCAGGCGCTGATCGCGGCGTTGTATTTCAGGACGACGCACTCTTCCCATGGCAAACTGTCAAAGAAAATGTCGCATTTGGTCTGCAATTAGCAGGCAACAGCAAAGCTGTGCGCGAGGAACAAACCCACAAATATCTGAAAGTAACTGGCTTAGAGGCGTTTGCTGATTATCCGATCTGGAAAATTTCAGGCGGCATGCGACAACGCGTTGGCTTAGCGCGAGCGCTGGCGGTAGAGCCGCGATTCTTGCTCCTTGATGAACCTTTAGGTGCACTCGATGCCCTGACCCGCGCACGCATGCAAGAACATTTATTGCATGTCTGGAAGCTCTCCGGCAAAGGTATGCTGATGATTACCCACAGCGTCGAAGAAGCCTTATTTCTTGCCACTGACTTGGTACTACTACGCGCCAGACCCGGACGCATCGATAGCATACGTCAGCTTGATTTTGGTCGACGCTTTACAGAAGGCGAAAGCACCCGCAGCATCAAATCCAGTCGCGAATTTGTCGAATTACGCGAACAAGTTTTACAAGAATTATTGGCCCAAGAGGAGGTGCCTATATGAGCGAACAAGCCAGAGAATTTGCGCTGAATGAATTTTTTAAAGCACCTCAATATCTTAAGCAATCTGATCAAGCTTCAGTCACGCCAGCATCAGTCACTCCACCATTGCAAAAACTCCATCACTGGCGGCAACACTTACCTGACCGCACCTACAGCCTGCTCACGTTTGCACTATTGCTATTGATCTGGTACACGATCAGTGCCTTAAAAGTAGTGCCGGAACTATTTTTACCGTCTCCGGCCTCAGTATTACGGAAATTTATTTCTGTCGCCGACGAAGGTTTTGTTGATGCAAGCTTGTTGGCACATACTGTAACCAGCATTGCCAGAGTGTTAGTAGCATTAATTTTGGCGACAGTAACTGCTGTGCCGATCGGGATTTTTATCGGGCTCAATCGCTATGCACGTGCAACAATTGATCCTCTCATTGATTTTTATCGACCGATACCACCTCTCGCCTACTTGCCACTCATCGTCATTTGGTTTGGTATCGGTGAGACCTCAAAAGTGATTTTAATTTATCTGGCTGTCTTCGCACCTATCTCAATCTCTACCGTGCAAGGTGTACGACGCGTGGATCAAAGTCGCATTCGCGCCAGCTTATCTTTGGGTGCTAACCGCTGGCAACTCATACGGTATGTCATTCTTCCCTCTGCCTTGCCAGATGTACTTACCGGCGTCCGGATCGGTCTTGGTGTCGGCTGGTCCACCCTGGTCGCAGCCGAGTTAATCGCGGCAACCCGCGGCTTAGGGTTTATGATTCAATCCGCTGCCCAGTTTTTAGTTACGGATGTAGTTGTGATGGGCATTATCGTCATTGCTCTGATCGCATTTATCTTTGAGTGGGGATTGCGGCGATTACAAAAGATACTCGTACCCTGGAGTGAAAAAACGTAAAAAAGAAGATAAAAAAACAGAGAGCGCATCGAGAGCGCATCAAATGATGCAACGTAATCCAGATTGACGATATCAAACAACTGAAATCGATTCAATCAGGCGCCCCGTCAAATCGACGTGGCGCATGCGCTCTATCCACCACCCTAAAGCGGCGCCGACTTCCTCTGCCCGCCACGTCAGATAAAAAGTCTCATCAGGTTTAGGTTCTTCTACTTCTTTTTTAATTAATGCACCGGACGCAATTGCCTTTCGGGCATAAGGTTCAGGTAAAAAACCAAAACCGATTCCACTTAACTGTAGACCCAGCTTACTTTGCATGTCCGGAACAGCAACAACATTTTGTCCATACATCAATCCAATCGTGCGCGGCGCCAGGCGCCTTGCGGTATCAGAAACGCTAATTGCCTTATGCAACAGCAATTCTTCTTTTTTTATTTTGCCTTTTACTTTCGCTAATGGATGGGTAGGTGCGACGGCAAATACGAAAGAAATCTTACCAATTTCTTCCGCCACGTATCCACCGCCGGAGGGGCCTTGACCCGGCGCACCTATCATCAGATCTACCCGGCGATCAAGTAATGCTTCCCATGAACCTGTCAGGGACTCGCGTGAAAAGCGCAAACGTGTGCCTCCTGCGACGCCGCAAAACGCAGCAATATCAGTTTCCAGCGAAATGGGCGCAAATAAGGACTCCAGACCAATATTGAGCTCAGTCTCCCATCCTGACGCAACACGCATGACCCGCTTTTCCAGATCATCTGCGATGCGAAGCAAATATCGCCCCTCGTTGAGGAGCTCTTCACCAGCACGTGTCAAACTAACTTTCGGCCCTTGCCGGTCGTAAATTTGGACACCCAAATCTTCTTCAAGTCTGGCAACACTGTATGAAATGGTGGATGGAACTCGATGCAATTCAGTGGCGGCTGCTGACAAAGAACCGCGCCTGTCGATTGCATCTAAGATCATCAAAGCGTCGAGGCTAATTCTGAACATAGCTTATTCCATTTCTGAACAATGTATGGATGTGTAAAAAATCGACATCATACACAAGCTTGCTTTGTTGAGTTTGATTGCTCAGGCGGTGTCTCTGCTCACTTCAATAAAATACAAGTAAATGAGTAAAACGGCTGGAAGTAGCAAAGCGAGAAAATGCATATGACTATAAGCGAATGCCCCACCGACGGCACCAATACCAAAGAAAATCACTGGCCAAAAAAATTTAACGCATCGGCTACGTGTTTCCTCATCGGCCGTATGACGAACAATATCAACCAGGTCAATAACAAGCTGGGTCACATTTCCCGTCATCACGGTAGTAGGCGTCATGTGTGTCAGGGTCAATCGACTAGCGGCATTTTGAACCCCCATACTCGCAGCGCCTAGAATACCAGCCAGCAGCGCCATCGTTGTGCTGGTGTCAGTAATCGGTTCAGCGCAATATCCAGTACACAAGAAACCAAGCAACAACACAAGCTGCAATAAAAGCAGAGAAGGCGTTGGGGGCTTGCCTTGCTTTTCGCGCCAAATGACGACTAATCTCGTGAATGCCACTGCTAAAACAAATGCAGGAAACGCGAGAAATTTGATCAAGACACCATGTGACGGGCGCACCAGCTCAGCACCTATCAATACGAAGTTTCCGGTCACGTGGGCTGTAAACAAGCCAAACAAGGCAACGAAACCGATCGTATCAATATAGCCGGCCAAAAAACTTAAGCTGATATTTTGCACCAGATGGTGTCGATCTGTGTCAGCGATTTTTAAAGATATCATAGGCGATGATTGATTTGAATTTAGCTTTATAGTTTTTTACATTAACAGAAAAACGACCTGCGCCTGCAATCAGAACGGTGCCGAAAATGATCATGAATAGCCAACCAAATTGCCCCTCTGCAACCGACCAATCTGGATGAACCAAAAACATCGCCACCACCAAAAGACACACGACTGACAGTGCTGCAACTCGCACGAATACACCAGCAATAATCAGTAAGGGACAAATGACCTCAGCAAAAATAGAAAAACAGAGTGAAAAGCCTTTGCCTATATGGACAGGATCCTCAATGCGCTGTAGCTCATTGCTGAAATGAAGAATTTTAGGAAGGCCATGAACATACAGTAAGAGCAATGCGCCGCAAACGCGCAAATACAGCAGACCCACGTCATGCAAATGTTCTGTATCTTTGCTATAAAGGCGACGCCAAAATGAGGTAAGCGATGCCATTGTAATTTTTCCTTAGTTTGATACTACAAATTAATGCTGATTAACGCTGCCTAACGTTGACTAACCTTTATCAATGCCGATCATTTAAAGGATAAAATCGGGTAGAACATAGCCCAAAGTCATTGCTACAACGAGTAAGGCACCCACGGGCGTGGGTGGCGTCGGCGACGGCAAATCAAACCAACGACAAGCCGCCCCCACCGATAAACCCAATATCGATCCTGCAACCAGCGCCATCATTTGATACCCTCAGAAACTTCCGGCTTGGAACGTTTTTCCAAATAACGATCGACCAACCAAAAACCACTGCTCATCATAAACACCAACAAAGCTCCACTCAATACCGGGGGTGATGGAACGGGAATGTTTGCCATTCGGCACGCAAGCCCAACACATAATGATAGTGATAAGCCGAGTAAAATTTTCTTTAAACGCATGTTCGCATTCTCCTTCAGAAGGCAAAGCAGCTACATCCAAGCACACCCCAAAAACCCGTATTGCTTGATACAGGCACAGACGATCTTCGTGCGACATCATGCGCATGCGCGTGCACACCACATGCACCAGCACATTGGTGTGGCAAGCTAGTTTGCTTCTGCAATACGGGTTTCCAATGACCGGGAACAGTCCTAACCGGAGACCAATCCGGCAGCACAGGCAATGAAGGCGGCCCAAATGTTGCGAACATTGATGCACCATAAACGATCTTGCCGCCGACGACCGTGAGCACTGACTCGATTGATTTGATGCTATCTTCGTCAACACTAAAAAAATCACTGGATAGTGCGGCGAGATCAGCCAATTGCCCCACCTTAATCCGACCTTTTTTTCCTTGTTCGTTAGAAAACCAGGCACTGCCGGCTGTCCACAATTCAAGCGCCGTTTCACGCGGCAAAACGCCAGCCTGATCATACAAAGTCATTCCACCCACCGTTCGACCAGAGACCAGCCAATATAAGGCTGTCCACGGGTTATAGCTGGCAACGCGGGTGGCATCAGTACCCGCACCGACTGGTACGCCACTTGCGAGCATGCGATTAATCGGTGGTGTATTCTTTGCAGCTTCACGCCCATAACGTTCGGCAAAATACTCACCTTGAAACGCCATTCTGTGTTGAATCGCAATACCACCACCTAAAGCACTTACGCGATCAATATTGCGCTGACTAATGGTTTCCGCATGGTCAAACATCCAATGCAAACCAGCGAATGGAATGTCTCGATTGACTTTTTCGAACACATCGAGCATACGGCTAATCGATTCGTCGTAAGTGGCATGCAAACGGAAAGGCCATCTATTAGCGACAAGGTGACGGACAACCTTTTCAAGTTCGTCTTCCATACCTGCTGCCAGCTCAGGACGAGGCTCAAGAAAATCTTCAAAATCGGCGGCCGAAAAAACCAACATTTCACCGGCACCATTATGCCGATAGTAATCATCACCCTGCCCTGGAGTAACCATGTCTGTCCATTTTTGGAAATCGTCTAATTCCTGCCCCTTGCGTTGGGTAAAGAGGTTATAAGCAATACGTACGGTTAATTGGTTTTCTTTCGCCAATTGATCAACGATTTGATAATCTTCGGGATAATTCTGAAATCCACCACCAGCGTCAATCACACTCGTGACACCAAGCCGGTTCAACTCGCGCATGAACTGCCGGGTCGAATTGATCTGCTGTTCAAGCGGTAAAGTCGGACCTTTTGCCAGAGTAGAATAGAGAATCATGGCATTTGGTTTTGCCACTAACATGCCGGTTGGGTTACCGTGCTTATCGCGTTGAATTTCTCCGCCCGGCGGATTGGGTGTATCTTTGGTGTAGCCAACCGCACGTAGGGCGGCTCGATTGAGCAGTGCGCGATCATACAAATGCAAAATAAAAACGGGCGTATCTGGTGCTGCTGCATTGATTTCTTCCAGCGTGGGCATTCTCTTTTCAGCAAATTGAAATTCCGTCCACCCTCCCACTACCCGCACCCATTGCGGGGATGGCGTACGCAATGCCTGCTCCTTCAACATCATTAAAGCATCCGCCAATGATGGTACCCCCTCCCAGCGGAGTTCAAGGTTATAGTTCAAGCCACCACGTATTAAATGCATGTGGGAATCATTCAATCCCGGAATAACTGTGTGTCCAGCCAAATCGACTAACTTGGTCGCTGAATCACGCAAGCGCATTACTTCTTCAGTTTCACCGACAGCGACAAATTTTCCATCCTCAATCGCGACTGCACTTGCAATGGGATGTTGCTTATCCAAGGTATGAAAATGGCCGTTATATAAAATTAGCTCAGCGCTCATTATTGTCCTTTTTTGTGAAACTGATTTGAATTGATACGATCGCCACGTGTTCAATATTCATAAAAAACGAGGCGATCTTTGCCCAACTGTTATTGGCTTAATGTGCTTCGCTGGCGTTAAACATGGTCTTTGCATAAATCAATCCCAGACCATAACCACCACCATGCGCAATCGACGTCGCGACAGTCTCATTATAAGTTTCACTACGTGCCCAGTCGCGCTGCAACTCAAGAAGATACTGCAAAGAAGTCATTGGGCGAGCCCCCTGCAAAATCATGCGCTCTATCGCTCGTTCATGCGCCTCATCAGAAACGTCTCCGCTTGCATCAGTGATGACATAAGCCTCAAAACCTTGATCCAATGCAGAGAGAACAGGACCAACGATGCACACGGATGTCCACAGTCCGGCAAAAACAATTTTATCTTTACCAAATGAATTAACGCGATCAGCAATACGCGCGTCTTCCCAGGTATTCATCGTAGTGCGATCAATCACGTCATGTTCCGGGAAAACAGATTTGATTTCATCAAACATCGGGCCCGAAAATGATTTTTCTGCGACCGTCGTCAGGATCGTGGGTACCTTAAATTCTTTCGCCGCTTTCGCCACTAAAGCAGTATTGTTACGAAGCTGAACCGGATCGATGGATTTGGTGGCAAATGCCATTTGAGATTGATGATCAATCATGATCAAGGCATGATTGCTTGGATTAAGTAAAGTGTTTCCTGGCTGAGCTTTGGCGATTGGCATGAATTTCTCCTTGGTTTTACAAAAAATATGCAAGTAATTCGAATATGAATGAGATCAAATTCCTCTGGCACCGGCTGACATTCCAGTCTCGATGACTTCAGGACTCGCATTATGAAATAGTAAAAAGAAAATGAAAAACGGAAAATTTCATGAAGTATCATCGAAATTTTCGAATATCAATTAATCAAAAAATTATCTGCGCTCAAAGGAATTGCACTTTGATGAACGATCCGAAAGGCGATCGAAATATCGTGTTTTTTAATCCCACACATCGATGCGCTATTCAGACCCAAAATTGCAGCAGCAATTAATTGAAACGTTAATGGATGTGCGAGGTGGCAAGACAGATAGATAGATACTCAACGTAACTCACAATCGATGTGATCTGTAGCAAGCAAAAGCAGACTTTTTTCTACAAACCCTGTGTGCCAGGTAAATAGACCGAGAAGTCCGAAGAACTTCGAATCTTCGATGCGGCAAATGTTGAGAAAATATATCGCGAAATGCAAAAAGGCTTACAGAAAATCTGTAAGCCTTTTTGCTGAATCTGGTTGCGGGGGCAGGATTTGAACCTACGACCTTCGGGTTATGAGCCCGACGAGCTGCCAGACTGCTCCACCCCGCGTCTGAAGAATGAAACTATACACGATTTTACTGCAATGCGCAATTGCCAGCCCTCTTTATTCTGATTATCTCTGTGGCCTCGGCAGATGATACACTGCTGACATCACTCAAATTTATTCTATTCTGCTATGAAATTTTGTTCTGAATGCGCTGCACCAGTTGAGCTGAAAATCCCTGTTGATGACACCCGGGAACGATTTGTCTGCACGGCTTGCGGCGCTATTCACTATCAAAACCCCAAATTGGTGGTCGGCTCCATTCCTGTCTGGGAGCACAATGGCGAATTAAAAATCCTTTTATGCAAGCGTGCGATTGAGCCGCGCCTCGGTTTTTGGACCTTGCCTGCTGGCTTCATGGAAAATAACGAGACCTCGGCGCAGGCGGCACAACGTGAAACGGTAGAAGAGGCTGGCGCCAATATCGAGCTCCATGACTTATTTTCTATCATCAACGTCCCCCACGTACATCAAGTGCATTTGTTTTATCGCGCGACGTTGCTGGATCTGAACTATGCCGCGGGCATTGAAAGCCTGGATGTGCAGATGTTTGCAGAAAATGACATCCCCTGGAACGACATTGCGTTCCCCACTATCAGCCACACTTTGCGCTTTTTCTTTAGTGATTTAAAGAAAGTACGTGAAGGTGGGCACTTTTCATTGCATGAAGAAGACATTTTCAAACCCATGCGGAGTAGCACTTGATACCCTGGCTGGAAAGAGATACGCCGTTTCCCAATGTCAACACAGCATTAACAGAAAAACAAGGTGCCCCAGGCTTGCTGGCTGCGGGCGCTGATTTATCCCCTGAACGCCTGCTGGACGCTTATCGACATGGAATTTTCCCGTGGTTTTCAGAAGGACAACCTATTTTATGGTGGTCAACCGATCCGCGCATGGTGTTGCAACTGGATGATTTTAAAGTGTCAGACAGTTTGCAGAGGATATTAAAGAAGATTCAAAAAGACCCGCGCTGGGAAATTCGCTTTGATAGTGCGTTTGAACAAGTCATGCGCGCCTGCGCAGCCCCGCGCAGAGATGGCGCTGGCACCTGGATCTCGGAAGATATTGTGGCAGGCTATTGTGCCTTGCACCGCGCAGGTTTTGCGCATTCGTCAGAGGTATGGCTGGATGGAGAATTGGTGGGCGGCGCCTATGGCGTTTGCATAGGTCATATGTTTTACGGCGAATCCATGTTTGCACGGGTCTCCAATGCCTCAAAAGTTGCCTTAAGTCATCTGGTTTTTTTCTTACGTGAACATGGCGTGAAAATGATAGACTGCCAGCAAGAGACGTCTCATCTGGCGTCGCTTGGTGCAAGACCGATTCCACGCTCAGATTTTCTGAGCTGGATACAAGTAGCAACCACGATGCCTGAGATCTCGACGTGGCAGCCACTCGTTGAACCAAATTTCAAGTAACTAAATGATGCAACTGATGCGCAAAGCAAGGGTAACGATAACGTGACTCAACTCAATGACTTGCCTTTTGTGAGCATACAGTTTTATGCCACAGCCCCCTACCCATGCAGCTATCTGGATGGGTTGCAAGCGCGTTCACAAGTGGCAACACCAGCCCATCTGATCAATGCTGATACCTATTCAGAGCTAGTCAAGAGTGGTTTCCGCCGCAGCGGTATTTTTATTTATCGCCCCCATTGCGACAGTTGTCGTGCCTGTACGCCAGTGCGCGTGCGCGTCGACGAATTTATGCCTAACCGCAGTCAAAGGCGCGCCGAAAAGAAGCACGCCGAATTACGCACCACAGTCACCGCACTCACCTATTCAAACGAGCATTACGAGCTATACCAGCGATATCAGCATTACCGCCATGCTGGCGGCGGCATGGATCAGGATAGCCGCGATCAGTATGCACAATTCCTATTACAAAGTCGGGTGAATACGAGACTAGTCGAATTTCGCGATCAACATGGCGCTTTAAAAATGGTCAGCCTGATCGACATTCTTACCGACGGCTTGTCATCGGTTTATACTTTTTTTGATCCGGACGAAGCGAATACGTCTTACGGCACTTACAATGTCTTATGGCAAATACGTCAGGCCAAAGAACTCGCGCTACCCTATGTTTATCTTGGCTACTGGATTGCCGCCAGCCCTAAAATGGCTTATAAGATCAACTTCAAACCTTTGGATGCGCTGATGCATGGTCGCTGGGAGCCGTTATAAGAATGCCATAGCGAAGCAACACCAGTAGCTATCAGAATCAACCGGCAAAAAAAACTTGCCACAGAAAATAATAAATCACCCTTTTAATACGTACCTCCTATTTTCATCAATATTATGCCTGAAAAACTTTTATATGCCCTGGCACGCTCCGTCCTGTTTTCTATGGAGCCGGAAAAAGCCCATCATCTGACTTTACCCGCGCTGCAGCGCATGAGCAAATCGGGACTAGGTGGTTTATTTAGCAAACCAGCAGATGACCCGCGTACCGTGATGGGGGTGCACTTCCCTAATCCTGTCGGTTTGGCCGCTGGTCTCGACAAAGATGGCGCATATATTGATGGTCTTGCCGCACTGGGATTTGGATCGATAGAGATAGGCACAGTCACACCTCGCGCACAACCAGGCAATCCTCAACCACGCATGTTCCGCCTGCCTAAGGCTGAGGCAATCATCAATCGTATGGGCTTTAACAATGGTGGCGTGGATGCATTTGTTCGCAACGTTCAGTCTTCCCGTTTTTATCAAGATAAACAAGGAGTTCTGGGACTTAACATCGGTAAAAACGCTGACACACCAATTGAACGTGCCGCGGATGATTACCTGCATTGCCTGGAAAAAGTTTACCCTTACGCAAGCTACGTGACAGTCAATATTTCTTCACCAAATACCAAAAATCTACGCCAATTACAGGGCGCAGATGAACTCGATAACTTGTTGGCCCAGCTCAAATCGGCGCAACAAGCTCTGGCCGATAAGCATAAACGTTATGTGCCAGTCGCCCTGAAAATCGCACCTGATATCGATGCGGAACAAATCAAAACGATTGCAGATGCTTTGCTACGCCATAAAATTGATGGCGTCATCGCGACCAATACCACGATTACACGCGACGCAGTCAAAGGCCTGCCATTTGCTGAAGAAGCAGGCGGTCTATCAGGCAAACCGGTGTTTGAACTGTCCAATCGCGTCATTCGCGCATTAAAGGCCGAACTTGGCGATGAATTGCCCATCATTGGCGTTGGTGGAATTTTTTCCGGAGAAGATGCAGCGACTAAAATTCGTGAAGGCGCGTCTCTGGTACAGCTGTATTCCGGCCTGATCTACCAAGGCCCAGCGTTGGTCAAAGAATGCGCGGCCGCTTTGCGCAACGTCAGAACCTAAACGAGAGAACGCCAATGCAAACCGTCGCACTCGGTACGAGCCAGCTCCAGGTCAGCAAAATTTGCCTCGGCACCATGACTTTTGGCGAACAAAACAGCGAAAGCGAAGCGCACGCGCAACTCGATTACGCGCTGGAACGTGGGATCAATTTTATCGATACTGCTGAAATGTATCCGGTGATGCCACGGGCTGAAACGCAAGGAAAAACGGAACAATACATCGGCAGTTGGCTCAAAAAATCGGGTGCACGCGACAAAGTCATCCTGGCCACCAAAGTGGCGGGCCCTTCACGTGGCATGCATTGGATACGTGGTGGCGAAAATGATTTGAATGCCGTCAATATTCGCGCTGCAATCGAAACTAGTCTGCAGCGTTTACAAACCGATTATATCGATCTGTATCAGTTGCACTGGCCTAGCCGCAATGCACCTATCTTCGGGCAAAAGCAATTCAACCCAGAGCTAGAACGCCCGCATATCGCGATTGCAGAAACTGTCGCAGTGTTAGCGGACTTAATCAAAGAAGGCAAAATCCGCGCCTATGGCGTATCCAATGAAAGCGCCTGGGGCGTGAGTGAATTTGTGCGGCAGGCAGAACAACAACAGCTTCCACGCCTGACCTCGATACAAAACGCCTGCAATCTGGTTAATCGGGCATTTGAACAAGGTCTGGATGAAACATGCTTCCGTGAAAACGTTGGCCTACTAGCGTATAGCCCGCTGGCATTTGGTCAGCTCACAGGAAAATACGCCGACGATGCCAAAGCCCATGGTCGCCTGACGATCTTCCCGCCCACCTGGAGCCCGCGCTATACAAGAGCCAGCGTGTTAGAAGCCAGCAAACGCTATGCGGCATTAGCACGCGCTCACGGCCTGACGCCGACGCAATTGGCTCTTGCCTGGTGTTATTCGCGTTGGTACGTTGCCAGCACTATTATCGGCGCGACTAACCTGTCCCAGCTCAAAGAAAATATTGATGCATTTGACGTTCAGCTCAGTCCGGACGTCATGAGCGCAATCGAATCAATACATACGGAGATCAACAATCCAGGCCAGTAATTCCCATCAAAATCGGTACCGAAAATAAAAAAAGAACAGCTTTGCCCTTTCGCAAACTGTTCTATTTTTTGCCCTGCACTTGTCTCTATGAGCTATAAAGTAGCACTCGCGAGCTTCACACCAAATCCAATAAACATCGCGCCCACACCACCTGACAGTCCCGCCGATAAACGTTGCCGACGACGAAACGCATCCGCGAGTTTCGCCCCAACCAGAATGATTACCGTTAAATAAGAAAAACTACAAATCTGGCATATCAGCGCCAAAAACCCATACGACAATAATGGCGAATGAAAGTCAGGATCAACAAACTGAATGAAAAACGAAATGAAGAATAAGATCGCCTTAGGATTCATCAAGCTGATGATCAATGCTTTGGTAAATGGCTGACTCATCGAAGTTTGCGCCACTGTTGCGGTTGCAACTTTATCTGATCGAGCAGCAACATTTTGATCTGACTTTGCCTGCAACCATCCGCGACGGCTATGCAACAGCATCTGCAAGCCTATCCATCCCAAGTACGCTGCACCGATATACTTCACTGCATAAAACAGCGTAGGGCTGCCTTTCAACAACGTGGCCATACCACCTGCTGAGAGCACCATTAAAATGAAATCACCGACAAAAATTCCGCATGCACCTTGATATGCGGGGCGGATGCCGCGCTGAGCAGCTACACTCAACACATACATGGAATTAGGACCTGGCAACAAAACAATGAAAATGGTGCCAAAAAAATAAGTCCAGAAATCGGTGACGCCAAAGCTGGCGTGAATTAAAGCGTTCATTTGAAATACCATGATGAAAAGCTGCGCGGGGGGAGATCATAACAGCCCCGCACAAACTTTGTCATGGACACGTGCGACTTGCCAGAGCGGCAAGTCGTCATAGAATACCCCCCCATATTCACCCAACAAAACTCTTACAAGGAAAAATACGGCAGTACCGGAGAAGTTTTTTCGGTCAGATGCATCAATAAGGATGCGTAACCAGTCGCTAAAAAAAGGACAATTAATCTTTCTTTTCGCGCACAGGCACTTGTACATTGCACAAATCGATGTACCCCGCTGGCACTTTATACCATTCACCTCCACGGTTACGTTGCGCTTCAACGATGGCTTTAAAAGTTGGCGTATCGGTGCGGATCACTTCCAATTTCGTGCGTCCTGCTTCTGGTACATCGGCAGCGATGCGTATAGATTTAATCGGCGTGTTTTGTTCTGGCTTTTCATAAAAACCTAAAGCACCTGTACCGCGCGGTAATGAAGTCAGCAGCGACATGCCCTGCATCACGCGCCCGACCACGGTGATATTACGATCAAGCTGGCGTGGTGCCTGACCAGTCACCACGTACAAAGATGTTCCATCACCGCTAGTCACTTCGTTCCCTCGCGCAACACCCACGGCACCGTAGCAATGCGTCAGCCAGGTAGTCCCTGTTTTCGGATCGCGTCCAGCAGCAAAACCGTTGGAGTGCCCAACTTGCGGCGCATAACCATCAACATCAAATAAACGATTAAAGCTTAGCGTGGGTACATATTTGACCGTGAATTCCGGATCAAGATTTTTCTTCGCAGTTTTGACTTCACGCTTCTCCTCCGGATCGGCCCATTGCACGACATAATTATCCTGTGACCGGACAATAGCAAGACCGTCAAAATACCCTTCTCTGACCAACTTACGAATATTGTCTGCGTGATTCGGCGCAAAATCGGGCGCCAATTCAATCACTACTCGTCCACTTGCCAATTCCAGATACAAAGTATTTTCTGGATCTAACGACCGCCAATCATTTGCACTGGAAGCCTTAACGATATCGCTCACGCCTGGCTTCGCTTTGAGCGGATTTTCTTTCACGGCGACCACAGACAGTGGCGCAGCTTTTTTGTTATTGACAACCGCTTTCGCGTTAAGGCTCACCGCAAACAAAGCCACTGCGACCAATGCAGTCCATTGAAAAGGTAATTTGGACAGACCGGAAATACTTGAAAACATTGGCATCTTGATGCGTGCAGACATAATCGAACTCCGTGAATAAGCTAAATGAAAACCCAGACAAAACTGTGTCAAAAAAATTAAACGATATGCAGCAGCAAGCAAGATTTTACGCGCGAGAAATATGCGCAACAACTTACGATATGAATAATTATTTGTCTACATAATTTGATCCCAACGTACTTTTGACAACACTCAAGCTCAAAAGTTTTCAACCATATCGTTTAAATAAAAAAAGCACCGTTACCGGTGCTTTTACATGCAAACATCCAAAAATTGCGCAAGTAATAGCGCAAATCTTAGCTATGCACTAAAGACAGGTGCGCAGCTCTGGAAGCAGCAGTCGATTTCAAACTCACTTTCAGTGAATTTTGGAGCGAGGCAAATGATCCACCTGCACGATAATTGAAGCTCACTTCCAGAATATCACCGGGCTTCACATCAATCGGTTCTGGTACTGGCAAAGACATGTAATGATTCAACCAATCGATGGTGGATGAGGTTTCCATTACCACGGCCAGAATATTTTTCGTCACAAAGCGTAAGGCGCTTAAGGTACCAGCCTGTTCTATCGTAAAACTACCTTCCCATTTAATTTGCAAGCCATTTGGCTGCGTAAAGTCAATCACGCTATACAATGCGGGCTGTGCGAGTTCACGCGTATCAGCAGAAAAAACGCCGGGCTGTAAAAACTGAATAATTGGCGCCTGATAACCCCAGAAATCGTAGGTGTGATGCAAAGGTTGGACCGCCATCACTACCGCTTCCGGAATGAATATGGGTAATGGTCCGCCAAATTTTTCAGTGTAACGCTGTTTGAAATTTTCAATCACTTCGACCTGCTTTTCGCGCAACATGGCAACGTGAATCATTTCGCAAATCACCACATCGACAGGTTCTGGTGGCAGGTATTCAAATGCGTCGGCGTGTATTACTTCAACTTTCTCGCCATGGGCATTTTTTGCCAACAAACGACGCGCTTCAGCTACCATATCCGGATTGAATTCTACACAGTAAACTTTGGCTGCTTTTTGTGCGGCAAACCAGGACAACACGCCAGTCCCGCCGCCCAACTCAAGAACTTTAGCCCCTTCAAAAACCTGACGCTCAATCGCCGCTTTGAAATTATCCATACGATTCGCATCCATCAACATATTGTGATGGTATTGCAATGGAATAAATTGCCCAAGGTAGCAACTCTCTGCTTCACGCTCATTCAACATAGCGGTTCCTTTTTTATCAGTTTCTTCAAATGGCTGGCTTGACGTGCAGACATAAAGCACTGGCACTAAGACAGTTGTTCAAGCAGATGCGAAGAAAAGCCGCTATGCAGCCTTTTCCAGATCTGAGGACTTGATTATCCTGTGATTGAAAAGAAACGAACTACGGAGCTAGCAGGGAATACTTGCTCAATTCGAGCTTTAAACACTGAATCGTCGAAAAATAAATGACGGAATTATTGACGAACTATTGTTGCACTTTGACTGGTGGAATAACAAGTATCAAAGGCAACTGCGGCATCGCGTCTGAGGATTTTGGTTTTTCACAATGAGGATCCTTGAAGGCGACATTTCCTTTTTCCCAAAACTCGCCTGGAGAAGTCTGCGCACAGAGCTGCGCATCAGATGTTTTGCTTTTCCAGATGAAATACGCCGCTGGTTCTGCATTGCTGGTGATCGGAACACATGTCAGTGCGATGAAGATTGGTAAAACGCCATAGGTAGACATCAAACAAACGCGCATCTTTGCCTCCTGTAAAAAATGAGCTACTCAGTTGCAGCAACTTCAACCTCGCTCATCCCATTACCCCAATAAGTGCTCACTGAAAAACTTAACGTCATTAAGCACAGAGACGCAATGAAGAAGCTGACACAAACATCAATACCTGGCTTAAGTTAAGTAATGATGACCAAACAATGCCATTCTCTGCATCCCTGTGTTGAGAGGATTTGTCTCAATGTTACTTACTAGCTCTAAAACAGATCCTGCCCTATTTCATGCATTATGGATGTTGGCGACGATATTGTGCAAGTTCGTCTATCGTTAAAATAACCAGATCATGGGTTAACGCATAGGTTTGCACTTGCGCTCCTTGCGTCATACTGCCATCCGGGTTCATCAACTCGCACAGAACCGCTGCCGGAGCTAATCCAGCCATTGTTGCCAGATCAACCGAACCCTCAGTATGCCCACGACGTTGCAATACCCCACCAGCAACTGCACGCAATGGAAATACATGGCCAGGGCGCGCCAAATGTTCCGGTTTGGCATCAGCCGCAATCGCCGTGAGGACGGTGGTAACGCGATCAGCTGCCGACACGCCGGTTGTTACGCCCTGCTTCGCTTCAATTGACACCGTAAATGCAGTGCCATAACGGCTTTCGTTATGGCTCACCATGGGTGGCAATTCAAGTTGCTGCAATTTCTCATCAGGCAAACACAAGCAAACGATACCACTGCCGTCACGTATCATGCGCGCCATCGATTCAATGGAGATTTTTTCAGCCGCGACAATCAGATCCGCTTCATTTTCACGATCAAAATCGTCCATCAACAAAACCGGGCGACCATCGCGCAAATCTGCCAAGGCACGCTGCAAGCGTTGTTCAAAGGGAGCTAAAGAGAAAATTTCCGGATGAACAGAAATCGAGGACGATGCAGACTGAGTATGTTCAGAAAGACCATTAGGATTGATATTTGTATTGGTATTTAACATAATGAAACGCTCCGCAAAATAAAAAAGTGCAAAAGACGTTTCAGGGATATTTCAAAAACGCATAGCCAAACGCCAGCGTTCATGCGCAAAACATGAATACTGAACATAAGGCGCATCTTCTCTCATCCGGACTATCACCGTCGGCCCTGGAATTACACCAGATCTGCTGACCTTGCCAAAACACTCAAAGTGCTAAGCCAAGCGCTCGCGGGCTTGTCTGAAAAATCAGATTTACCGCCGGTGGGGAATTACACCCCGCCCTGAAGACGTACAACCTACCGAATTAACGGCAAGCAAATTATACGAAAATTTGAATAATCCTGTGTTGATCCTGTTAATTCTACAAATACTTATTTTTTTAACATATACTAAAAATCAACAATTTAAAATTTTGTGACATTTAGCATTGCCTAAGGGTAAGTTTATTCATATAACGAGAATATCGGCCGCACCGATTATGCATATATCAAAACTGCATATAAGCAAATGAATACTAAGTAGTTTGGAATATATCCGAGTTTCATTACGATTCACGTTACTTTACGCGGGGCGATATGACTTTTACTTATATATTTTCAGGATTTGCTGTTGGCACACTGGTCGGTTTGACCGGTGTTGGCGGCGGCTCACTGATGACGCCACTGCTGACCTTACTATTTGGCGTGTCCCCCTCCGTGGCAGTTGGTACCGATCTGGCTTTTGCCTCCATTACCAAAGCTACTGGCACATTTACGCATCGTTTGCGTGGCACCGTCGACTGGCAAATCGTGCGTTTGCTGTGCTACGGCGCTTTGCCTGCGGCATTGATCGCAACGTTGGGCCTCAAACATTTTGGCAGTCTGAATAAAGAAATCGGACAAGTCATACGCTACTCGATCGCAGCTTCGGTGTTTCTTACCGTGATTGCCTTGTTATTTAAAAGCAAGATGCTGAACTGGCTCAACAATCATCCAGAAAAGCAATTGCAAGGCCGCCAATTACAGGCAGCCACCGTTGCCGCAGGCGTATTGCTGGGTACGCTGGTCACAATTTCGTCGATTGGTGCAGGCGCTATCGGGGCGACCTTGCTGGTCATGCTCTACCCACGCATGTCGGCAGCACATATTGCTGGCACCGACATCGCGTACGCAGTACCACTGACAGCGATTGCCGCATTTGGTCACTGGTGGCTGGGCTCAATCGATTGGGCTTTACTCGGCGCACTGCTCATAGGCTCGTTGCCAGGTATCACACTAGGATCCATGGCGGCACGCGCAGTACCTGAGAAACTGTTACGTGGCATACTCGCAACGACCTTAACGCTGGTTGCGACCAAACTGATTTTCTAAATTTTTTCTATACTTCTTCTACCCATTCAGTATAACAAGCGCATAGTGAGGACTAAATAAGATGTACCGTTATGACCAACACGATCACCAGATCATCAAAGAACGTATCGCGCAATTCCGTGATCAGGTACGTCGTCGCCTTGCCAATGAGTTGACTGAAGAAGAATTTCTGCCTTTGCGTTTGCAAAATGGTTTGTACTTCCAGCGCCATGCCTACATGTTGCGCGTCGCAGTTCCTTACGGGATGCTCTCTTCTGAGCAGTTACGCACATTTGCATTCATCGCACGCAAGTATGACCGTGGCTACGGTCATTTCACCACACGTCAGAACATTCAATATAACTGGATCAATCTGGAAGACGCACCCGATATTTTGGAGCATCTGGCCAAAGTCGAAATGCACGCAATTCAGACCTCCGGCAATTGCATGCGCAATATTACGTCGGATGAGTTTGCTGGTGTTGCGGCTGATGAAGTGATCGATCCACGTGCTTATGCAGAAATTCTGCGTCAATGGACGACGTTCCACCCAGAATTTGCGTACTTACCTCGCAAATTTAAAATCGCAATCAATGGCTCTAAAGAAGACCGTGCAGCGATCGCTGTGCACGATATCGGCCTGACAGTCGTACACAATGAAGCAGGCGAAGTCGGCTTTAAGGTGATGGTTGGTGGTGGTATGGGGCGTACGCCTATCCTTGGCAGCGTGATTCGTGAATTCCTGCCGTGGCAGCACGTCATGACTTACCTCGAAGCGATCTTACGCATCTACAACCAATACGGTCGCCGCGACAATAAGTACAAAGCGCGTATTAAGATTTTGGTCAAAGCGATTGGCGCCGACGTATTTGCACAGCAAGTGGAAGAAGAATGGGCAGAAATCAAAGATGGTCCAGCGACGCTGACCGAAGTTGAATTAAAGCGTGTCGCCAGCTTCTTCAGCTCGCCTGATTATGCGCAATTGCCTGCACATGATGCTGAATTTGAACAGCACAAAGAAGAAAACAAAGCGTTTGCCAATTGGGTGAAGCGCAATGTTAAACCACATAAAGTAGCTGGATACACCGCCGTCGTTTTGTCACTCAAAAAACCAGGCGTACCGCCAGGTGATGCCACTGCTGAACAAATGGATTTCGTTGCTGATCTGGCCGATAAATATAGCTTTGGTGAGTTGCGCGTCACGCATGAACAAAATCTGGTGCTCGCTGATGTGAAGCAAAGTGAATTATTCGCGGTATGGCAAGAAGCAAAAGCACACGGTTTGGCGACACCAAATATCGGCTTGCTGACAGATATGATTTGCTGCCCTGGCGGCGACTTCTGCGCGTTAGCAAATGCGAAATCGATTCCGATTGCGCTCGACATTACTGATCGCTTTAACGACCTCGATTATTTGCACGACATCGGCGATATTGAATTAAATATGTCCGGCTGCATTAACGCGTGCGGTCATCATCACGTTGGGAATATCGGTATCCTCGGCGTCGATAAAGATGGCAGCGAGTGGTATCAGGTATCGATTGGCGGTGCACAAGGTAATCAGGCTGCCATTGGCAAGATCATTGGTCCATCGTTCTCTGCTGGTCAGATGCCAGAAGTGATTGACCGCATTATTCAGGTCTACATCCGTGAGCGCCTTGAAAATGAGCGCTTCATCGATACCACGCAACGTCTCGGTATTACGCCATTTAAAGATTTTGTTTATGGAACGCCGATCAAAACCACAGAACACCACGGCGAAGACGCTGGCTCTGTCGTTTCATACTAATACCGGATACGCTAGTAAAGAAAACATCATGACTGACATTATTAAAGATAAAGCCATCGTTAGCGATGATTGGACCGTCTTGCGACTGACCGAGGAACAAACACCAGATGCCGTAGAAGTACCTGCGGGTAAAGTTTTAGTGCCACTCAAAGTCTGGCTATTACAAAGAGATACGCTGGTTAAACGCAGTGATCTCGGCGTCTGGTTTAGCAGCGATGAACAAGCCAAGGATCTGAAAGACGACATCGCTCATTTTAGTTTGCTGGCGGTCGATTTTCCTAAATTCTCAGATGGTCGCGGCTACTCTATTGCTTACAACTTACGTTCACGTTTTGGTTTTATTGGCGAATTACGTGCGATCGGTGACGTCTTACGCGATCAGTTGTTTTACATGCAGCGCGTTGGTTTTAATGCATTTGCGGTTCGCGCCGATAAAAATATCCACGATGCAATCAAAGGTTTGACAGATTTTTCAGAAAAATACCAAACTTCCTGGGATGAGAAAAATCCTCTGTTCCGTCGTGCTGAACGTACCGGAGCAGAGGTATGAACGTTGTCATTACAGAATTCGAAGCAAAATTAGAAAATACCCGCGCCATTTTGAAGAACATTGCACAGGATTTTAGCCCTGCGGTGTTTGCTTCTAGTCTGGCTGCAGAAGACATGGTATTGACTGACCTGATCTTGCGCGAGAAACTGAATATAGGCATTTTTTCTCTGGAAACCGGACGCTTGCATGCAGAAACTTTAGGCATGTTAGACAAAGTCAAAGCGACCTATGGTACCGAGATTGCGCTCTACAAACCTGAAACAAGCGCGGTTGAAGCCTACGTTGCTCAGCATGGTTTAAATGCGTTTTACGACAGCGTAGACATGCGTAAAGAATGCTGCCGCATTCGTAAAGTTGAGCCATTGAATCGCGCATTGGCGGGCAACAAGGCCTGGGTCACAGGCCAGCGTCGGGCACAGGCCGCCACACGAACAGAATTAGCAGTACAAGAAAATGATGTTGCCCACAGCATGCAAAAATTTAACCCACTGGCTGACTGGACAGAAGACGACGTATGGCATTACATTCGCAGCAATAACGTTCCCTATAATCCATTGCACGACAAAGGCTATCCGTCTATTGGTTGCGAACCTTGCACCCGTGCGATACAACCTGGCGAAGATGTGCGCGCCGGACGCTGGTGGTGGGAAAATCCTGAATCAAAAGAATGTGGTTTGCATGTCGTCGATGGCAAATTAGTTCGTATCAATAAGCAAGCTGAAAAGATCGGAAATCAATGATGAATACAGTCACAGAAAAACATTTTATTGATGCCGCGAGCAATCGCCATCTGGATTGGCTGGAATCCGAAGCGATCCACATCATGCGTGAAGTGGCGGCAGAATGTAGCAATCCCGCCTTATTATTTTCCGGCGGCAAAGACTCTATCGTTTTGCTGCGTTTGGCAGAAAAAGCCTTTCGTCCGGGCAAATTTCCATTCCCATTGGTGCATATTGATACCGGACACAACTTCCCGGAAGTGATTGCTTTTCGTGACAAACGCGTAGCTGAACTGGGTGAACGTTTGATCGTTGGATCGGTAGAAGAATCTATCCGCCGTGGCACTGTACGTTTGCGCAATCCGGCAACCGACTCACGTAACGCCGCACAAGCAGTCACTTTGTTAGAAACCATCGCAGAACACAAGTTTGATGCTTGCATAGGCGGTGCCCGTCGCGATGAAGAAAAAGCCCGTGCCAAAGAGCGTATTTTTTCTTTCCGGGATGAATTCGGCCAATGGAATCCAAAAGCACAGCGTCCGGAATTATGGGACTTGTATAACACCCGTGTTCATGCCGGTGAAAACATGCGCGTGTTCCCAATTTCCAATTGGACAGAACTCGATGTATGGCAATACATTGCGCGCGAAAAGCTGGAATTGCCGCAAATTTATTTTGCTCACGAACGTCAGGTGATTCCACGTAATGGTTTGTTGGTACCACTGACCGATTTAACGCCACCACGCGAAGGCGAAACGGTAGAAACACAAATTGTACGTTTCCGTACCGTCGGTGATATTTCCTGCACCTGCCCTGTATCTTCAGATGCGGCAACGGTTGAAGCGATTATTGCAGAAACCGCAATTACCCAAATTACTGAGCGTGGCGCGACCCGTATGGATGATCAGACCTCGGAAGCATCGATGGAAAAACGTAAAAAAGAAGGATATTTCTAATGAATGCCATAGAAGAACAAGTAAGTGCTGCCATTGGTAAAGAACGTGGGTTACTGCGCTTTATTACCGCAGGTTCTGTCGACGATGGCAAAAGTACTTTAATTGGCCGTTTACTGTTTGATAGCAAAGGTATCTTTGCTGATCAACTCGACGCCATCTCACGCGCAAAACACAAGCGCACCGTCGGTGATACGATCGATTTATCCTTGCTGACCGACGGTTTGGAAGCCGAACGCGAACAAGGCATTACGATCGACGTCGCTTATCGCTATTTCGCGACACCTAAGCGCAAATTCATCATCGCCGATACGCCTGGGCATGAGCAATACACGCGCAATATGGTGACCGGTGCATCAACAGCAGATGCGGTTGTCATTCTGGTCGACGTATCTAAAGTTAAATTAAATGACGACGGCAGCGTTGATTTACTGGTGCAAACCAAACGTCATTCCACGATCGCGCATTTGCTGAAGATTGAGCATGTGATCGTTGCGGTCAACAAAATGGATTTGGTCAATTATGATCAAAACGTGTATGACCGAATCGTCGCTGAATACAAAAAATTTGCTGACCAACTTGGCTTGAGCACCGTTCATGCAGTGCCATTGTCGGCACTCGCTGGTGACAACGTGGTCACAGCTACAGACAAGATGCCATGGTATCAAGGGCCTACCTTGATCAATCTATTGGAGTCACTTAGCGTCTACGATGCGTCCCACGATGAACCGTTTCGTTTTCCGGTGCAATTGGTTGCGCGCCACAACGGACATGAGGCAAATGACTTCCGTGGCTACATGGGTCGGATTGAAGCAGGCAAAGTCAGCAAAGGTGATCAACTGATTGTGCAGCCAAGTGGTCAGTCGGCCACAGTGAAAGATATTCTGACACTCGATGGTTCTTTAGAATCGGCCGTCGTTGGTCAATCTGTAACGATTTTACTCAATGAATATCTGGATATCTCTCGCGGCGATATGTTGGCGGGTGCCGATAGACCAGCGAACCAATTAAAAACAGTGAAAGCTGATTTGTGCTGGTTATCTGAAGATGCATTGGATGTGCGCCGTAAATACTGGTTAAAACATACGACCAAACAAGTTGCAGCACGCGTGACCGCAGTTGATACCCTGCTTGATATCAATACCCAGCAGCGTAGCCCTGCGACGAGCTTAAAACTCAATGACATTGCAACCGTTACACTCAACGTCCAACAAGCCTTAGCGGCCGATGCGTATGATAAAATTCGCTCCACGGGAGCATTCATTCTCATTGATGAGGTAACACATCAAACAGTGGCTGCAGGTATGATACGTATTGAGGAGTAACACGCATGACAGCGCCTTTCGGCAAAGTTTATCTGATAGGCGCTGGCCCTGGTGCTGCGGACTTAATCACAGTTCGCGGTGCCCGACTCCTGGCACAAGCTAGTGCCGTACTGTATGACGCACTGGTGACACCGGAAATGCTGGAGTTATGCCCACAAGCCGTCAAAATATCGGTCGGCAAACGTAGCGGACAACGCTCTGCTGCACAAGAACACATCAATGAGCAATTAGTCGCCTGTGCACACCAATATCCCCTCGTTGTGCGTCTTAAAGGCGGCGACCCCATGCTGTTTGGTCGCGCCGATGAAGAATTAACCGCCCTGGAATCGCACGGCATCAGCTATGAAATCGTGCCCGGCATTACGACGGCATTAGCTGCAGCCGCCAGTGTTAAACAGCCCTTGACCAAACGTGGCGTCGCCCGAAGTGTCGCCTTATTCACCTCAAGTACGGCGCCAGGAGAAGTTGCGGATACCCGTATTCCTGAATGTGATACGTTAGTGCAATATATGGGCGGCAGAGAAGCGATGTTGACTGCACAACGTATGCTGGCAGCGAACTTCCCATCTGACTTACCGGTAGTCGTTATTGAAAACTGTAGCCGTCACGATGAACGCAGCATCGCACTTAGCCTCAGTGAATTATCTCAAGGCTTACCTATCAGTCACGGCCCTGTGCTGGTCATGATGGGTGAGGCTATGCGAGCGCGAAACAGTACCAAAACATCTTGAGTTTGCAAGATTATTCGCAAAAATTACGATCATGGCAAACGCACATCAAATTTTTGCGCCATATCTTGCAAAGCATTGGATACGCGCAGTTGGTCAAACAACTCGTCATATCTGACTCTCAACTGATCACAGCTCGTCTTACAGTAAGCAAGATAGCCGTCTTGCCTATCAATGTAGGGCTGCAAAATCGTAACTTTATTTCCAAGCCCCATTTTCGCGACTAAGGCTTCTGAGTTGCGCAAATTGGTAGCCAAATAGTCAATACGTTTAGCCACTAGCATATTCAATCCATTCTCTAAGGAATTGGCTAAGCTTGGCTTCATGCTCGTGCGCATAGGTTCAAATTTAGGACCGTACACCCAGCCATTGATCACTGCCACTTTACCTTCGAGTAACGATGTGAAATTACCATCCCAAGCGGCGGATTTTGCTTCTTGGCGCACATAAAATGCCATCACGTCTTGATAAAACGGCTTCTGCGCAAAGCTAAATTTTGTTTCACGCTCAGCAGTCTTATAGGGACCAATCAGTATCTGTGCCTGACTGTTTTCGACCATCGATTGAGCACGACTCCACGGGTAGATTTGAAAACTAATTGTATCGCCGTTTTGCCGGGCTAAAGCGCGTAATATATCGACCGCAAGACCATTACAAATACCATCGCTATTGCACTCAAACACATGTGCAAATTCAGTTCCAACAGCAAGTATCTGCCCTGCCTTCGCCAGCGGAGAAATAATCAAACATATGCAAAAAGTAAAACGAGAAATCGACATGAACTTTTCCAAAAAAATGTTTCCAGAAAAATTACGCTAGGAGGATAAACTAAGTGAGAACCCTGATTATCCAGTCAATAATCGAAAAAACAAAGTTACGCCAAACTAACACAATAGTCACGAATTGCCAATAATACACTCTCTTGTTCACCTACCGCTGTTGCCAAATGGATGTCAAGCTCTGCGTGTTGCGTTTTAAGTTGCTCTATCAAGATGGGTAAATCTCGCAGCACATGACCGCCCTGTCCTAAAAATATTGGAGAGACCGTGATTTTTTGGATGCCTTTTGCAACCATATCTGACACCAACTCAGGCAAGGACGGCGTCATAAATTCCAGGAAAGCTAATTCCACGGCGCAATCCGGCAAACTTTCCTGGGTCATTTTTTGCAGCCGCAGGAACGGAGCCGCCCAGCGCGGATCACGTGCGCCATGCGCAAACAAGATCAATGCAGTATGTTTATTCATCAGTGTCTTTCTACGTAGCGCAAACCCATTATCGCCAGTCCCATGAATAATAAGCTGGGCACCAGCGCCGTCACAACAGGTGGCCAGGTATTGAGCATGCCCAGATGTGAGAATAAGGAATTAATCAGGTAAAACACCATCCCTATCATAATCCCGCTGAAAATTTTAAAGCTAATGCCGCCGCTACGTACGTGTAAATAGGCGAATGGCAGCGCCAGTGCCATCATCACAAAGGTGGCAAACGGGTAAGTGATTTTTTTCCAGAACGCGATTTGATAGCGCTCGTTATCTTGTTTATTTTCCGCCAGATGCCGCGTAAATGCAGCCAAATCAATCGCTGACATACGATCAGGGTCGGCAAATAACACCGCTAAAATATCAGGCGTTACTTCAGATACCACATCCAGGCTTGGTAACTTCTGGCTCTTTACATTGGCAATATCTTCCGCCGACAAAGTCATAGGAAAGGAGGTCTGATTAACGTCAAAAAGACGCCATACATTATTACCCTGATATGCCGCATTCGTGGCTGTCACTTCACGTGCCAGATGGAAATCTTTATCGAATTCATAAAGCTTCACCTGATTGAGTTGGCGGTTCGGCAGAATTTCTTGCACATTTAAAAACCGTGATCCGATGATCTCGCCTTTTAAACCATTCTGACGAATCAAATCTTTAGTCCATAAACCGGTTCTGAATTGTTGTGTTTCAGCCGCGCCTAAAGCGGTCAACTTCATCGCTTCCGCCATTTTGCTGGAATTAGGAGCAATGATTTCCCCAAACAAAAAAGTCAGCAAAACAAACACGAATCCTATTTTAAATAAAATACCAGCAGCCATCACATTCGACATACTGGCAGCACGCATGATAGTAAATTCAGAATTAGAAGCGAATTGCGCTAAAACATAAATGGTACCAATTAGCACAGCGATAGGCATAAATTCATAGACGTAGCCAGGCAGTCCTAAAAATACATACCATAGTGCATGCTGCAAACGATAGCCACCTTTATTGACGCTAGGCAGTTCTCCCATTAAATCAAAAAAGGAAAACAACGCCAGCAGCGCCAGCATCACAAACAGCACAGAACGAATAATTTCAGTGCCAAAATATTTTTGTAAAATCTTCATGCCTGTTTTTCTTTTCCACGTACGCCAGCCTTACATCTGGACCATATCACCAATGGATGCCAGTCGCTATTTACCTTAAGTCGCCACGCAAACATAGCGATCACCGACAATAACACCATTAAATGAACTGGCCACCAGCTCATACTAAATTCGCTCCTGCCTTGCGACACTGTCGCTTGAGAAATATTGATCATATTCAAGTAAATGATCACTGAAAGCAGTGCCACAATTAAGTTTGCGGAACGACCTACCCGTGGATTCACAAACCCCAGCGGAATCGCCGCCAACATCAACAATGTGCACATAATAGGTAAAGAAATGCGCCACAATAATTCCGCTTTTTTGTTGGCATCCATGTCTTTCAACAACGCATTCAATGGCATGGCTTTTGCAGAGTTATCACCGACCAAAGCACCATTCTGACTAGAAACCAATACGCCATATTTATCAAATTGCATCATCTGGAAATCGGGGGCGGTCGGTAAGCCGTCGTAACGACGCCCTTTACTCATGACCAAAAATTTATCGCCAAATTTATCAATATCTATCACACCTTCTTTGGCAACGACAATACTGGAACGACCATCACGAATCGTATTAATAAAAATATTTTGCACCTTACTCATGTCGCCAGCGACTTCTTCCACAAAGAAAATACGGTCCGACGAAGACGATTCCTGAAATTTGCCGGGAGACACTTTGGCGATATCAGAACGTTTTTCGTAGCGTTCTCTGAAATCTGAACTTTGCTGACTAGCCCATGGTGTCACCACAAAACTAAGCAAAGCAGTCAAAATGATCCACGGCGCACCGAACCGCAGCACAGGCGCTATCCACTCTGTCAAACTCTGACCAGAAGCGAACCAGACCACCATTTCTGAGTCCTGGTAGGTACGAGTTACAACCAATAAGACCGATATAAAACCGGTCAATATCAATAAAATCGGCATATTCATCAGCTCAGTAAAGCCGATGAGTGCGACCACGTCACTGGACGCAACTTTGCCTCCCGCCGCCTGTCCGAGGATCTTAATCAGCATCACGGTAATCGTGATGGTAAACAATGTTGTGAAGACTGCGCCTGCTGCGCTGAGCAATTCACGTCGAAGCGCGCGTTGAAAAATCATGAGAAGGATTATAATGTCTGTTTTACGAGACTTACCAAGAGGAGTAATACGTGGACTTTAGCATAAAAACAATCGACGCAAAAAGTGCCTTAACTGCCCACAAGGCCATCAAGACAGGCTGTATCGTAGTTGGCGTATTCGAAAATAAAAAACTTTCCGCAGCAGCGGCCGGCTTAGATAAGCACGGCGCCATCGCGGCAGCACTGAAATCTGGTGACATTACTGGCAAGATTGGTTCTTCCTTATTGTTGCGTAATATTGCTGACATCGCAGCAGAACGCGTGTTACTGGTTGGTTTAGGCGAAGAAGGCAGTGCAGTAACAGAAAAAGCCTACCAGCAAGCAGTGCAAGCCGCTGCGCGTACCTTGCTCAACTTAGGCTCCAACGATGTTGTTTTAGCATTACCAAGCATCAAAGACCGCGACATTTCCGCGACGGTACGCGGTGCCGTGATCGCCTTCCGCGAAAGCATTTTCCGTGCTGACGGCTTAAAGAGCAAAAAAGACACCGCGCCTGTCGGCGTCAAAAAAGTAGCTATTGCCGTTGCCACCACCGAAGCCACTCTGGCAAAAACTTCCTTGCTGCAAAGCATCGCTTTAGCCAACGGCATGGATTTAACCAAAGAATTGGGCAATTTACCACCAAACGTTTGCACTCCGACGTATTTAGCCAACACTGCTAAGCAAATTGCTGCTGATTACAAGATGGGCGTAGAGATTCTGGACCGCAAACAGCTCCAGGCACTCAAAATGGGCAGCTTCTTGTCCGTCACTAACGGCACCGTAGAACCACCAAAATTCATCGTTCTCAAGCACATGGGCGGCAAAGTCAAAGACGCACCGGTTGTTTTGGTTGGTAAAGGTATCACTTTTGACTCCGGTGGTATTTCTCTCAAACCAGGCGCAGGCATGGATGAGATGAAATACGACATGGGCGGTGCAGCCTCTGTCATTGGCACCATGCGCGCCATCGGCGAAATGAAACTCAAACTCAACGTAATCGCCGTTGTTCCTAGCTGCGAAAACATGCCATCTGGCTCAGCGACACGCCCAGGCGATATCGTGACTTCCATGTCTGGTCAGACAATCGAAGTGTTGAATACCGATGCTGAAGGCCGTTTGATTCTGTGTGACGCCCTGACCTACGCAGAACGCTTCAATCCAGCAGCAGTCGTTGACGTCGCCACTCTGACTGGCGCTTGCGTCACATCCTTGGGGCACCACAACACAGGCTTATTTACACGCCACGATGCAAAACATGATGCATTAGCTGATGAATTGCTGGCAGCGGGTAAAGAAACCGGTGATACCGCATGGCGCATGCCGATTGAAGAAGCATACAACGAACAGCTCAAATCCAATTTTGCTGACATGGCAAACATTGGTGGCCCAGCTGGCGGCAGCATCACTGCAGCTTGCTTCCTTGAACGCTTCACCAAAAAATACACCTGGGCACATCTGGACATCGCTGGCACCGCATGGAAATCCGGCGCAGCCAAAGGCTCTACTGGTCGCCCAGTACCTTTGCTGACAACGTTCTTGATGAATCGTGCAGGATAAGTAACAAGGCACTGATGCAATAAATTAAAAAGCCGCATCCTTTTTTGAAAGGGCGCGGCTTTTTTATCGACAGCTTTGCATTACAAACATTCTGAGACGTCTACTTATGCTACCTGGCTCATTTGCTGAAGTGGCAAAACTGGATTCATCTGCAACTCACTCACACAGCCGTCAAGCATGGTCACCACGCGCTCTGCAGCGTTAATTGTCTCTGGTCGGTGCGCCACCATGATGCGGGTGAGCCGCAAACCCCTCAACGCCTCATTGACCTTGTGCTCGTTGTCAACATCAAGATGGCTGGTTGCCTCGTCCAGTGCCAGAATTTTTGGTTGCTTGTACAAAGCACGTGCTAACAACACACGTTGTTTCTGACCACCAGATAAGCTACTGCCCATATCGCCCACTAAAGTTTGATAGCCCATCGGCATTTTGACGATATCCTGATGAATCGCCGCTTGTTGAGCACATTGCTCCACCCGTGTTTGATCAGCATGTGCATCAAAAAAACTAATGTTATCCCTGATAGAACCAGCCAACAACACATCATCCTGCATTACTGTACCGACTAATTGACGATAGGCTTTCAATCCCAATTGTTGAATCGGAATATCATCGATGAGAATTTCACCTTCAGTGGGTTTTAGCAAACCGAGGATCACCTTGCACAACGTAGTTTTGCCGCAGCCACTCGGCCCAACAAGGGCAATGCTCTGTCCGGCTGGAATGGTCAGATTAATTACATTCAATATCCACGGCTCACCTTCGCCATAGCGAAACTTAATATTTTTAAGTGTAATGGTTGGATTAATGCGCGACAAATCTGTTTCAATGGCGGTATCAACTTCCGCTTCTTCCAGGACAATATCAGCCAGGCGTTCACTATGTAAGCCTAACATTTTGAGGTTAACGACCAGGTCAATCAAACTAAAAAAGCGCCCCGAGAACGTACCAGCATAGCTAGAAAACGCCATCAACATGCCAACTGATAGGGTGTTGGACATCACTTGTCCTGCGCCGATGTAAAACAAAGCAAGTCCTTGTATGCCGAATAAGCTTGTGTTCGCAATCTTGAACATGATCGACATCTTCTGCGTTTTAATGTCACGGTTTTGCACATCCATTTTGAGATTTAACCATCTGGCTCGTCGCTCTTCTTCTCGTCCGAATAACTTCAGTGGCGATACTGCCCGGATCGTTTCTAAAAAATGGCTGCTTTCTTTGGAGGACAAAATAAGACGCTCTTGCGATGCTTCTCTGAATGGGTGATAAGAAATCCAGCGTAGTAAGGCATAAACAAAAACCGTACCTAGCACTAAAGCCGAAAGCTTTAAGCTATAGACCAACATCATGCACAGCGCCAATAAGGCCATCAATCCATCTAACGCGCTCTCGACGAACAAACTCGTTAAGGTACTTTGAATTGCACCGATGCTGCTGAAACGAGATACAACATCACCTAAATGACGTTTCTCAAAAAACGACACAGGTAAATGGGTCAAATGAGCAAATACCCGTGCACTCCATTGAAAACTGATATCCATACTCCAACGCATGAGAAACCAGCTACGTGCGAGACTAATTGCTGTCTGCGTGACCATTAGTAATGCAAATCCAAATACCAAGACAGTCAGTAGTTCTTTATCACCGCTGACAATGACCTCATCGACGACGAATTGATTAAATAAGGGAGAACATATGGCAAAGATTTCTAAGGCCAGCGCTAACAACATAACCTGCGCAATTGCTGGTCGCAGACCAACGATATGTCCGGTCAGATCACGGATCGCTACCTTCTTACGTTCGTCTTTTTTCTGAAAGGCAGCACTTGGAAATAACTCTAAAGCTACACCAGTAAAATGTGCCGATGCTTCTTGTAGGGAGACTCGACGCTCACCGACAGCTGGATCAAGTAAAACTAATGTGACTTTGCCGCGCCAGCTTTTGATGACTTTTTTTAAGACAACAAAGTGATTTAAATTCCAGTGCAAAATGCACGGCGTCTGTAGCTGGGGTATTTCTTCTAGTTCCAACTGAAGCGGACGAGTCGATAAATGCAGTGCCGCAGCATGACGCATCAATTGCGCCATTGTCGCGCCCTTAAGGCTAATGGAAAACTTTCTACGCAAGTCCGCGAGGTCAGTATGATAGCCATAATAAGATGCAGCCATCGCAAGACAGGCAAGGCCGCATTCGCTCGATTCGGTTTGGAGGATAGTTTTCAAATTTTTTACAATTTCTTAATATGAAAGAATCTGGATGACTTCAAATAATGACGTTATTTTTTTTCTTTAAACCTATCAATTAAATGCGAAGTTACCAGCCCCAGTAAGAAACCATAAATGAAATTTGGAAAAAATTTATTTACTTGAAAATCAAATTCGCCTAGAAAAATAGGTCTCCCAACCATGACTATGAGTCCGCACAGAACAGCATCTTTCAAATTTCTATCAATCTTCATAAATACTCACCTTGCACCCAGCTTTTATAAGAATGTCCAACTGATGACCGTAATGCGAGGCGATCATCGCCAGACATGCGAGGCCACATTCGCTGGCTTCGGTTTGGAGGAGAGGGGACATACGTCTAAATAATTCAGTGTTTCTCAGTTAAATACAATCCCATTTTTCTCTGAGAGACGTAAAAAATAAGTGTTAAGCCAATCCACGCGATTGCCATGTGCAATTCCAAGATGGTCTAATTCTGCAAGAAATTGTGGTGAGTAAATTGTGTCAATTAAATCTGGCTGCAGGACATAAATACCGCCATTATTGACCGTATGCTTATACCCATCATGCAAAGTTTGTTCAGCTGCTTTCCAAACTCGAGCAATATGAGCAAGAAGAAAAGGACTTTCTTTAATTTTTTTATAGCTATCTGGATAATGCATTCTCGCGACTTGCAAATAGCAAAGCGTATATAACATAAAATCACTCATCCCCTGCAAATTGCCACCGTATGACGTGATCCCACTCGAGCGAAATTTCTTATACAGCTCTGAGGGTGTTAAACTTATGTCTAGACTAGCTGTGCTTGTATATGCGTTGAACTCGTCAAGCAAAATAATGAAATCATTATTCACATGCAATTTATTATTGTTTACGTAACGATAATAATTTGAATTAGGCGGTGTACCAATACCGTACTTTTCCGGAATGCCCTCTGAAATGATAGAATAGTTTTCTGTTCCCCCCCTTTTTAGCTCCGTGATTCGTGCTTCACCATCAAAATAAAAAGTTGCATTACTGTCATTGCAATAACTAAGAACCTGATCCAAAGCATGATGTGCTTCGTGAACAGCATCAACAAGGGACATTAATGTTAATCGTTGATCTTTACGTATCCACCACATTACCTCATCTGGAAGTAATCTAAATAAGAGATATATTTCTTTACTAGCGTATTTACTCAAAATTTGATTTACCGCCGAAACGTCAGACTTTTTTAAATCAAGTTTAGCTTGCCAATTCGCCTTTCTAACTATAATTCCTCGCTTATCATCGATCATTTTTTCTGCAGACGAATGCTCTTTTAGAAAAACACATGCGGCTGCATCGTATTTTGGATTTTCCCCAGAAGGTAAAAGATTAATGTCTTGAACGCTCATTTTCTCCAGTGCTAATTTGTATGAATTCATCCCTATTGCAAATGCCTTATCTTCAATTTCCTTAATTTTTTCTTGCGAAGAAACGTCTTGCGCCCAGCAATAATTTGAAAATAGCAAGCACACTAAAATTATGCGATATCTCATATTGACTCATTTTCAATTTACTAATTTAATATGTAATTTTAAATTAGTAAAATTAACTCAAGAAATTATCGCGAATCACTAATTTTTATATTGATTCGCGATATTGTTTCAATTTAAAGCGACCCTAGCTATTTTTATCGAATTCAGAAAGTTTTAGTTTTGCAGTAATTCCATGAAAGAACACCTATCGTAATATTTCCACATACTTGAACAGACATGGTGTTATCGCTATTTGTACAAACTTGCGAACTAACAACTCCGGTGCTTGCTGACACGCAAATGTTGGTCGTTGTTGTGGAGCCGCCAGTAATTGGCTCACCATAAGAATTGGTTCCCGGTTGGCGAGTTGCAGCAGCATCAAAATTATTAACACCATCATGAGAAACGATAGGATTTGGAAGATCACCTGCACCTTGAGGATTATCGAATTTACCACCAGCCACGATAAACAACTCTTCATTTGTCATCAAACGCATTTTGTGTTAGTCCTATACGTGGTTAAGTTAAGCTAACCCATCCTATACGGATTGGCTTTACCGCTCCCGTTCTCGGTCTTGACCACCTTGAACGGTTTTTCGACCTGAGCAGAATGGCACTTGCTGTTCTGCTCAGTGTTCGAATTCTTTACGTTCCATTGTTATTTTCTTCAATCTTCCGTCAGCTCATTCTGTTGGCTACCGCCAGGATCGGCTCGAATACCCACTCCCATAGTTTTCTACTGTCTTACAACACGTCCGCTTCTAAGGAAATACCATTGAAATGCGCAGATGCTTCCAAAAAGGTCACGCGACGCTCACCCACAGCAGGGTCAAGCAAGGTCAGTGTGATTTTGCCTTGCCAATTCTTTGTCACTTTTTTTTAAAACAACGAAGTGATTTAAATTCCAATGCAAAATGCAAGGCAACTGCAATTCCGACAGCTCCTCCAGTTCTAATCGCAAAGGCCTGGTTAATAACTGTAATGTCGATGCGTGGCGCATCAATTGCGCCAGCGTTGCGCCTTTCAGAGTGATAGAAAACTGCCGCCGCAAATCCGCAAGGTCAACATGATGACCGTAATGCGAGGCGATCATCGCCAGACATGCAAGGCCGCATTCGCTGGATTCCGTTTGGAGGATGATTGTCAATTTCATTACTCTCAAAGATGCTTTTGTAATTCTCAATGTTTTCGAGAAAATATATTTATATTGCAAATGATCAACGAAATTAAAATTGAGAACAACATACTGAATTGTGTGTATTCAATAACCGAATTTTTGTCCTTAAAAAAGAAAATTCCGTCATGCGCGAATAGCCCCGTCATTTTTAACATTGAAAATCCGAGCCAATAATTAGTCGTTGCATGGAAAAATATTGCAGGAAATAACGAGTTGGATTTGATTGAAATCAATGATAATAAAATTGCAAATAATACATGGTAAATATATTCATTTGAATCCAGTCCGTAAGTAAAGTGCGAAGCTGAAAACAATAAGCTTGTTATTAAAATAGAGTTGTTCCTTGTCAGAAGTTTCCTGAAAAAACCAAGTAAATAACCCCTAAATAGAGCCTCTTCCATTGCCGCCGAAACTAAAACAAATACAATTGAGCATATCGATATTTTTTTGAAATCAAAATGAATGCCTATTTGCAAATCAAATAAATTGACATAAATACTAAATGTTATTAAGAAAAGTAATGATATAAGCAGTCCGATTTGAACCGGAAATTCCCAATTCTTTAATTCAAAAATTGGAATAAAATTTTCAAAAGATGATTTTTTTTGAGTAAATAAAAAATATCTGCAAACAAATATTGAACTAAAAATCAACACGAAAAAACCGAAAATATCACTCTCATCGATAAGTTTAAATAAACACAACGACACAACAAGAATTAAGGATATGAGAAACGGCACAAGTAGATTGGAAGCCAAATTGCAAATTATATTCTTCAAAAGATTCTCTTTTTATCTTTAGCATGACAAAGAATAACTAACCCTCATCATGCAAATTTAATAAATCAACGTTATTGTTATTTTGATAGAGCGCCAATAACCTCCTTGACGATCATGACAACAAACCCTTTAGGCGTGGCAAAGTTTAACGGGGTAACCTCACCTGTAGCAGGAGGGGGCGGGAGGCGTTCTGGAACTGGAGCGTAATATCTGTCATTGGCATAACATGCTCTTGGCTCAGGAAAAACATCAGGAGTATTTCGCGGAGACGCGAATGAACGGTCCATTGAAGCAGTATTGCCGTAGACAGCAAGTGGGTTATTAAATGGCGTAGTTGTGAAAGTAGATCCTTCACCATCCATGTCCCGCCCACCACTGATTGTTAATGCTTCATTATTTGAAATCAAACGCATTTTGTGTTACTCCTATACATGGTTAAGTTGAGCTAACCCATCCTATACGGATTGGCTTTACCGCTCCCGTTGTCGGTCTTGACCACCTTGAACGGTTTTTCGACCTGAGCAGAATGGCACTTGCTGTTCTGCTCAGTGTTCGAATTCTTTACGTTCCATTGTTATTTTCTTCAATCTTCCGTCAGCTCATTCTGTTGGCTACCGCCAGTATCGGCTCGAATACCCACTCCCATAGTTTTCTACTGTCTTACAACACGTCCGCTTCTAAGGAAATACCATTGAAATGCGCAGATGCTTCCAAAAAGGTCACACGACGCTCACCCACAGCAGGGTCAAGCAAGGTCAGTGTGATTTTGCCTTGCCAATTCTTTGTCACTTTTTTAAAACAACGAAGTAATCTAAATTCCAATGCAAAATGCAAGGCAACTGCAATTCCGACAGCTCCTCCAGTTCTAATCGCAAAGGCCTGGTTAATAACTGTAATGTCGATGCGTGGCGCATCAATTGCGCCAGCGTTGCGCCTTTCAGACTGATAGAAAACTGCCGCCGCAAATCCGCAAGGTCAACATGATGACCGTAATGCGAGGCGATCATCGCCACACATGCGAGGCCACACTCGCTGGCTTCGGTTTGGAGAAAGAGAGTCATTTTTTTGCTTCCAATCCGGCGTCCAGATCTAAAGCTTTAACCAATGGAACTCTATCCTTTATACTTTGGGGTACATCATCCAAACTATTAATTAGCTTAACTGAAAATCCCTCTTTTCGAAGTAAATCAAATAAACCAGGATCTGCATTATTTGAAAGAAAATGCCATATACCCAATGCATAAAATGGGATGCCTTTATCTTTAGCCCCGTCATTTATTTTCTTAACCCATAATATATTTCGACTAGCCAAAATAAATTTATTAAATGCAAATTGATTCGTCTTTTTCGTGGCAACTGTTTTATATTTTTCTATGCTATCGACGGTGTAATTTTGAGTAACGTCTATTATTGACAATATATCTCCAATTGATTTTATATATTGATTACTAGCATTTGGCTCAGATAACGGATCGGGACCTTCGTTTAATGAAACAATGTCTTTTATGAGCAATGTTTTCTCATGACTATTCAAACTACAGTAAGATTGGTGAAAGTCATTTATTCCCTCAATACTCAATCTTTCAATATGAAATTTTTTAGATAGTTGTGTGGACACTTGGCCATCAGTAGGCACGATGCCAGGCGGAAGATTTTGCATATTAGCGCTTATCGGACCAAGTAAGAGCATCATAAGTTTTGCAAAATTATTTACTTTCAATTCAAAAAGTTCTGGGAATCGGTAAACATCATATTTTGAAATTACATTAAATTTTTCGTCTAATTTTTTTTGTATTTCGGTTTCTTCAGGAAACTCATCCTCATCGCAAGGCATATAAGCGAAGCCAATGATGTGAGTAGTTTGCGCCGATTCATCAACAAGTACTGTAGATCTCGAAAAAACCTCTTCGATTACCTTTGCCAAATAATCATCTTTCTCGACCAACGAGGGAACATGCCTGACTGGAAGTACGAACGCAACGTGTTCACCCTTAGTAAGCATAAATAACCTGGGAACTTCGCTAGCAAGCGCCGGAAATATCAAACAAAAATAAAGAATAAATACTCTTTTAAATACAGCATTCATATCGTGATTCTTTTTCGAAATTGAGGCTATGGCAATAAAATTTGACCATAGCCTCAAGAAATATCTAAGCTCGTTATGCTGCCAATTAAATAATTATTTTTTGCGTTGCAATATTAATATTAGTATTAGTATGGGTTACTAAACTCTTCTTCGTTTGCGAGAAAATTTATGACCGATGTCTTTGTATTTGTACCACCACCAGCGCTACCAGTAACACCACCAATTCCACCACTTGCACCTGCGGATCCCGATCCATTAGTCACGACCGTAGTGGTGGTGATTTGACCATGTCCATCTGGTCGAGTTACGATAGTTGTCGTATCACCATTAGGAAACGAATTTGTAGTCACTGTCGTGCCATTCTTTTCAGTCGTTACACTAACGCCACCACCTGGAAGTGGCGTTGTGGTTGTTGTTCCACCGGAAACAGCCAACAACTCTTCATTTGTCATCAAACGCATTTTGTGTTACTCCTATACATGGTTAAGTTAAGCTAACCCATCCTATACGGATTGGCTTTACCGCTCCCGTTCTCGGTCTTGACCACCTTGAACGGTTTTTTCGATCTGAGGAGAACGGCTTTTCCCGTTCTCCTCAGAACTCGAATCCTTTACTTTCATTGCTTTGATGCTTCTTGCTTTTAAATTTGGTCAGGTCGTTCTGTTAGCCACAGCTAGTAATGGCTCTAACACCCATTCCCAGATTTTTCTGCTGTCTTGCAAGACATCAGCCTCTAAGGTCATGCCCGGTTTCAATGCCTGCGTTTGTCCATAGCCTTGAATATTTTGTTTTTCTAATTTCACTTTGATGCGATATAAAGCCTCATTGCTGTTAAATCCCTGAATGTTCTGTTGGGCATTACTAAGGATCGTACTTGCCAGATTGGGAGGTAATTCACTCGGCGCAAAAGGGGTCTTACTGACATCAATGACTGTGCCTTTTTGCAGACCAAATTTTTGATAAGGAAAGGCTTGATAACGAATCAAAACTGTTTGCCCTGGACTCACAAATCCTGCCGCATGGCTCGGTGCGTACAGTTGTGCTTCGAGTTGTGCTTGATGAGGAATCAAAGTAGCAAGGCTTTGACCGGCGGCAATAGATTGCCCAGACTGGAAATTAATTGTCGTGACGATGCCGGTTTCTGGTGCGGTAATAAAGTTCGCCTTGCGGTTACTGTTTTCCACCATTTCTTGCTGAAGACTAGCAAGGCTACGGTCAAGTTGCGCCTGATCATTGGCCAGACTGTTGGTTAAATCCGCGTATTCAGCTTTAAGTGCTAATTGGTTAGCTGTCAGTTGTAGTTTATTGCGTTGAAGCGAAGACAAACGCGTATCGATATCGATGAGGTCTTCTTGCTTTTGTTGTGTCTGCGCCTCTGACACATACCCACTCGTCTGCAGGCGTTGAAATTTACTGAGACTTTCTTGCGCTAAATTGTGGCGACGCTGCGCAAGAGTAATTTCTTGATCAAGCTGTGTTGCCTCAGTTTCCAGATTACGCAGATGTAATTGGATCGCCTGCTTCTTTTCATTCGTTTGCTGAAGGCGCTGGCGTTGCTCGCTTTCAAGACTTTGTTGACGTGCTTGAAGCTGTTGTGCAACAAGCTCAGATAATTCACCTTGACCGTTGTTGTGTTCCGTCGCAAGTTCAAATAAAGCCTGACCGGCTTGTACTGCTTCACCTTCTTTAATCAATTGTCGTTTGATGACGCCTGCGTTGGTCGCCAATAAACTGATGCTGCCACCTTCGGGCAAAGTGACTCCGGTAATGCGCGCCTTTTTGGTCATGCTTCCGAAGTAAATAAAAGCTATCAGTGCGACGCTAATGAGCGTTGCACTGATAGCGATGAACCAGGCAGAAATCGGCCGCGTCAAACGTATCGCGCCCATCCATTGCTGGCTTTGGGCTGCGGTAACTTCACGGCGGAATAAAGGCGACTCATCAGACATGATTGAATTTAATCCAGGTAATAGTCATCAAAAGCCAATGAATTATTTATATCATTTTTACCAACATGAGCAAATCACAAAATAATTTTCTTTGTTACTTAATGTTGTTTTTATGATTCATTACGAAACAATAGCTTTTTCTCATTTTGAACGACGAGATTTGCGCAAAGACGCCTTTCCAGACTAAAAGTCGGGCAACGTCCCGCACAACGTATAATGCCAACACACGAGAATTGGTGAAGTTGCATGCCGATAATTATTTGCAGTAAGATTTGTAGCCAGAATAAGTAAAGTCACAAATTTCAAATGAATAATCAATAAAATCAAATACTTAAAACATCTATGAAAATTACCACCTGGAACGTCAACTCTTTAAAAGTCCGATTACCGCAAGTACTGAAATGGCTGGAGTCCAATCCTGTGGATGTGCTGTGCATACAAGAGACCAAGCTGACGGATGATAAATTTCCGCAAGCGGAGATTGAAGCAGCGGGTTATCACGTTGCCTTTACGGGGCAAAAGACCTATAACGGCGTGGCGATTTTGTCTAAGCACCCGCTGTCTGACGTGCAGAAAAACAATCCGCAATTTGAAGATGAGCAGCAAAGAATTATTGCGGCAACGATCAACGGAATGCGCATTATTTGCGCGTATGTGCCGAATGGTCAGGCGCCTGACTCTGATAAATTTCAGTACAAATTGAGATGGTTGGCGTCGTTGAAAAATTGGGTACAAGAAGAAATGCAACGCTACCCGCAACTGGCGATATTGGGTGACTACAATATTGCGCCGGAAGACCGCGATGTCCATGATCCGGCGGCGTGGGTTGGTATGAATCTGGTGTCACCTGAAGAACGTGCTGCGTTGCAGGCATTGCTGGATTTGGGTTTGACAGATAGTTTCCGTCAGTTTGAACAAGCAGAAAAATCGTTTAGCTGGTGGGATTATCGTGCGCTGGGATTCAGGCTCAATAAGGGCGTCCGTATCGATCACATTTTGTTATCAGCGCCGTTAGCGCAACGATGCAGCGCATGTGAGATCGATAAAGTGCCGCGTAAATGGGAGCAGCCATCGGATCATGCGCCGGTGACTGCTACCCTGGATTAATCAAACCTCTAAATAAATACCTGGCTTATTCTTCATACGGTAAGCCAGGTGGAGCAGACTTCGGTTTGTTCACTTTGCTTGCAGGTGCAATACGTGGAGCTGATTGGGTTTGCTCCATACGGAATGCAGACATGGCTGTTTTGAGTAAATTTGCCTGCTCTTCCAATGAGCCTGCTGCTGCGGCCGCTTGCTCAACCAATGCCGCATTCTGTTGCGTTGCCTCGTCCATGTGGGCCAGGGCGACATTCACTTGTTGGATGCCATCACTTTGCTCGGCAGAAGCCGACGTGATTTCATTGATGATGGATGCAACCTGATCCACCGCAGCAACAATACGCGTCATCGCGGCACCAGCTTTATCTACCAGTTCAGAACCTTCGTTGACCTTGCTGACAGAATCTTCAATGAGGCTCTTAATTTCTTGCGCCGCTGCGGCACTACGTTGCGCCAGGGTACGTACTTCACTCGCCACAACGGCAAAGCCGCGCCCTTGCTCGCCTGCTCTGGCAGCTTCCACTGCGGCGTTCAAGGCCAGGATATTAGTTTGAAATGCGATGCCTTCAATAACGCTGATAATGTCAACAATTTTGCGCGAGCTTTCTGAAATGCCCTGCATGGTGGTGACCACTTTATTCACTACTTCACCGCCTTGTGTTGCCACATCCGATGCATTGACTGCCATTTTGTTTGCTTCACGGGCATTTTCCGCATTGTTTTTGACGGCATCTGTCAGCTCTTCCATACTCGCTGCAGTTTGTTCCAGTGACGATGCTTGTTGTTCAGTGCGGCCAGATAAATCCATATTCCCGGTCGCAATTTCGGTCGCACCAACGGTAATGGAATCGGTGGCTTTTCGTACGTCCACCACCATGACACGTAATTGCTCAAGGAAATTATTAAAGGCCTGTGCAGTTTGTGCTACCTCGTCTTCACCTTCAACATTGATTTGACGACTGAGGTCACCACCACCCGCAGCAATATCCGCCATGGCATCGCGTACACGTTGCAAACCTGAGAGCATGTGTCCGACTAACCATGTTGAAGCTGGCACAATAATCGCCAACAGCACGATCAGCACAATGGCAGAGATCATCAGTAATTGATCCAAAGAAGCGAGCGCTTTCTTTTTATCAACGACTAATGCGAGGTACATGTCTGAACCAGTGACTGGTTGCAAAAACAAAAAGCTAGCTTTGTCAGCGATGATGGTTTCTATCGGGTCGGTATTTTTTGCAAGCTTACTTAAGTTATCCAAAGCCAGCTCTGGTGCGATGTCTTTCGCTGGCTTTAAAACTTTGGTCTGGTCCGAATGCGCTAATACCTGACCAGATTTATCCAACAAAAACGCATACCCATCGCCCGTCAGCTTAACGTTGAGAATCTGATCGACAATCTTAGTAAGAAAAACGTCAGCAGCGGCAACACCACCCTCGCCGCCTTTAACTGGTGCAGCGAAGGAGATCATTAATCCAGGAGGGGTAACGCCCATGTAAGCCGAAGTCACAATCGGTTTTTTGGCTTCAATTGCGCCTTTGTACCATGGTCTAACCGTAGGATCGTAGCCAGCGGGAGGTGCATCTGCTGGATTATTGGTAAACGTTTTGTCAGGTTGACCGAGGTACACACTAAGAAAATTACCGCCACCACGTATCATTGCCAAACTGGCTTGCAGATCATTGCCGTCACCCAAAGACTTTGCCAGGCTCTCAACAAGTGAAGTGTTGATTTGTATCCAATTGCTTAGTACTGCGTTGTAACTCGTTGCTACTCCGCGAATTTCGTTATTTAAGTCATTTTCAATTTGCGACCGCATACGAAGGTAACTACCAACAGTCAAAAATACGGTACAAACAGTGACCAGCAACGCAATGACAAAAATTAAACGCCCTTTTAATGACTTCATAACATCTCCTTTATTTTGTTTTAACTAAAACCAGTGCATACACGTGAAAATTAGTAAGGGGCAAAGATTTCTGAAGTACATGTAAAATAGCACTCTAAGTTTAATATTACTCGGGAAAAATAGGATCACAAGAAAAAATTTTGAGCATTTCCTTAGAGTAACGACATTAGCTTTGATAGAGATTTTATCCATACCACCATAGCTCGCATATCTATATAAAAACTCAATATTCGTACCTTTATGCAAGTAATAATGACGGACAGACTGGCGTTGCGTTTATTCAACATTGACGATGAAAAATTCGTCTTTGAACTGTTAAATGACCCAAACTGGATTAAAAATATAGGTGATCGCGGCATCACCAACCTTGACAAGGCGCGTGCCTGGATCACCGAAGGACCATTAGTTTGCCAGGCAAACTATGGATTTAGCTTCTACGTCGTAACACTGCGCGAAACAGGCATTGCCATTGGTTGTTGCGGGTTGATCAAGCGTGATGTGCTTGATTTTGCTGATATTGGCTATGCTTTTCTCCCGACCTATCGGGGCAAAGGCTATGCGCTGGAATCTGCACTTGCGACCGTCCAATATGCACATGAAAAGCTGGGGCTCAGGAAGCTATTGGCAATTACCTCGCCAGACAACAACAGCTCCAACAAGCTGATTCAAAAGATGGGGTTCATTTTAGAAGATGTGATTTTGCTCAATTTATCCGGTAAGGAAAAGCTAACCAATAGGTACGGTTATACATTTCCCACCAGATCCGAATAGATTCATTGGGCAAGCCTGCCACAACCTTGTACCCAGCAAGGCGTTGCAACGCAGCTGGGGAACGTTTCGGAAGTCCTACAAAAAGCGATCAAGAATTTTGCGGCTATGCCTGTCTATCTCAAACATATCCCGTATCAAAAATTGTATCCCATGATTATCGGTAATCAGTAACGACGTTGCACCGATACGGCGTATATCTTCATCGCCTTTGAGAACAAATTCAGTTTCGCCGCGATCGGTACTAACGCTCCAGGTACACGGCACAGCAAAGCTGCTGACGCCTTTGATGTGAGAGATCTCTGGCATGAATTCGCGGCCCTCCAACTCTTCCATGACCAGATTTCTGGCATTGTCTGAGAGGTCTGATAGCTCATTGATCCATGCGACTTCACGACCATCTGTCAGCACCATAGAAATACCGACTAATGGTGATTGAATCGGAAATGCGCGCACTGGCACCACGCCCTCAAATACTTCACCAGCATCATTCGTCAAGATGAGCTTGCCGAAGGAATTACGTTGCAATTCAAATTTTGTCATACTCATTCTTCACCCTCAGCTAAAGCGGCATTTCTGGCTTGTGCCTGATACAAATTGTAGTAAGCGCCCTGTTTTGCCATTAATTCGTCGTGCCCACCAACTTCAACCATTTGTCCGCGATCCAACACGACCAAACGATCGGCTTTATGCAAGGTCGACAAGCGATGTGCAATCGCAATCGTTGTGCGGCCTTTGACCAGATTGTCGAGGGCTTTTTGAATTTCTTTCTCTGTTTGCGAGTCAACGGAAGAAGTCGCTTCATCCATGATTAGAATACGCGGATCAATCAGCAAGGCGCGGGCAATCGAAATACGTTGACGCTCACCACCTGACAAGCCCTGACCACGCTCACCGACCATAGAATCATAGCCTTGTGGCAGACGTAAAATAAACTCATGCGCATGCGCTGCGCGTGCAGCGGCAATGATGTCTTCGCGGCTTGCGTCCGGTCTGCCATAAGCAATGTTTTCTGCAATGGTGCCGAAGAATAAGAAAGGCTCTTGCAAGACCAGACCAATATTACGGCGGTAATCCGATACGGCAAATGAACGGATATCAACCCCATCAAGCAAAATCGCACCTTCTGATACGTCGTAGAAACGGCAAATCAAATTGACTAAGGTACTCTTACCGGAACCACTATGTCCGACCAGACCGATCATTTCACCTGGTTTGATATTGAGTGTGATGCCGCGATTGACGGCACGATTACCATAACGGAAACCAACTTCGCGCAATTCAATCTGACCTTTGACTTCATTCACCTTCACTGGGTTCTGCGGATCAGGAACGCTGGAAACATGGTCTAAAATATCGAAAATACGCTTCGCTGCCGACGCTGACTTTTGCGTGACTGATACAATACGGCTCATGGAATCGATACGTCCATAGAAGCTGCCGATGAAAGACACCGCAGCTACCAATGCACCGACAGTAATCTCACTTTTTGAAACTTGCCAGATACCAAACGCCCACACCACCAAAATACCGATGTCAGTCAAAAATGACACGGTAGGTGAAAACAGCGACCAGACTTTATTGAGCTTATCGTTGACTGCCAGATTGTGTTTATTCGCGTCACGGAAGCGCCCTGCTTCTCGCGCTTCCTGAGCAAAGGCTTTCACCACACGAATACCCGGAATGGTATCGGACAACACATTCGTCACTTCACCCCAGACGCGGTCAATCTTTTCAAATCCGGTGCGCAGCTTGTCGCGTACCAAATGAATCGTCCAGGCAATAAATGGCAACGGCAATAAAGTGACTAGTGCCAACTTGGTATTAATTTCCAGCAAAAAGGCAGCTGTCATAATAAACATTAATACGTCTGTGGCGAAGTCGAGCAGGTGCAGCGATAAATACACACAGATACGGTCACTCTCGCTACCAATACGCGACATCAGGTCACCGGTTCGTTTGCCGCCAAAATATTCCAAGGACAACTTCAATAAATGCTCATAGGTAGCAGTACGCAGATCTGCTCCAATACGTTCAGAAACCAAAGCGAGGATATATGTTTTACCCCAACTTAATAACCATGCAACCAAAGCAGAGCCAAGCAATCCGCCTATATACATGACCACCAGTTTTGGGTCTACATATTGATGGCTTTGGTAAGGGATCAATACTTCATCCGTTAAAGGCTTGGTCAGATAACGCGGAATCATATGCGCGGCAGTACCCAATAGCATCAGCGTAAAACCGATCAACAACTGAAATCTGTACGGACGTGCAAAGCGCCACAAGCGGAATAAGGTCCAGGTGGAAGGCGGGGTGTACACAACTTTAGTACAAACCGGACATTCTTCCTGATCAGGCTCTAATACAGCTTTGCAGCTAGGACAAATATTCTGTTCGACTTCGACGACGGGCAAACCACTGATGCGGCTTTCTAATTGTTTGTTGAACTGATCAAGTAAGCGGATTGCCAATAAATTCTGACCTAATGTGAAACGCCAGGTTGCCAGCAACCCTTGCTCATCTGTCAATTGAAGATAACCGACGCCAGCATGATCATAGTGCGTGAGTTGCAAATCTTTGCGGTATGCCCAGTTTTTCCATTCCGATTCACCGGCCGTGCGGGATAAAATAGCCTGATCAGTCACCACGATGAGGCTTTTTACGAAGCGAAGTTGATGATCCAGGTCAACCTCAAACGCACTTAAAACGTTTTCGCCTACGGCGACTTGCCTGGATAATTCGTCTTGCCACCTTGCGGGAAGAGACAATATGGGCGAATCAGAACTGATTTGTGGTGTGGTCATCGTGCTGCAAACTCCGGCGGTAGAGCTTGTCCCGAATCAAATCGGGACATATTTTTGAAAAAAAGGGATAACTTGACTTCCGTTATAGGCTTAAGGCGTATCACGGAGACAGCAATTTACGGTATTCTATCGAATAGAAAATAATCAGGCGAAACTGATCAAGGGGTTTAGCTGCTGTTGCGCTAACGCGCAAGTATATCAGCAAGCGAACTTTCTTAAACGGATTTGTATTGATTACGTCAATTGCTTTAGATGAAAATAAATTGAAAATGCTATTTTTATTTACAAAATAATAAAAATTAGCCTGAATAAGAGAAGAAAAACTCTAAAAATGATAAGACCTGGTCAAAACAACCTGGCCTAAAAGAAATTACTTACATGACGACAAAGAAGAAAGACATCAGCATTCTCCGCGTAAATCATTTGCGCGGACCGAATATCTGGACCTACCGCCCTGTGATCGAAACATGGCTGGACATTGGTGCGCTGGAAGACACGCCCTCTGACCAGTTACCGGGTCTTTATGAAAGACTAACAACCTGGCTGCCTGGCCTGATAGAACACCGCTGTGGTGTTGGCGAACGTGGCGGTTTTTTAGAGCGACTAAAAGAAGGTACCTGGTCGGGTCACATTCTTGAACATGTCGTTTTGGAACTGCAAAACCTGGCAGGTATGCGCACCGGATTTGGACAAACTCGCTCGACGCATTTAGTTGGCGTCTACAAAATGGCGTTCCGTACCCGCGAAGAACAAGTGGGGCGCGCAGCATTGAATGCTGGGCGCGAATTATTGATGGCAGCAATTGAAGATCAGGCTTTTGATATAGCCGCCAAGGTCAGTGAACTGCGTGAGTTGGTCGACGACCGCTGCCTGGGCCCAAGTACTGCCAATATTGTTGATGCAGCAACGGCACGCAAAATCCCTTCAATACGTCTGACAGATGGCAACCTTGTGCAGCTTGGTTACGGCGCGGCACAACGCCGCATCTGGACTGCTGAAACTGATCGCACCAGTGCGATTGCTGAAGGCATTGCTTCCGATAAAGATTTAACCAAAACCTTACTCAAGAGCTGCGGTGTACCGGTTCCAGAAGGCTGCATCGTCCGCAGCGCCGAAGAAGCATGGGACGAAGCACAAGACATCGGCTTACCAGTGGTTGTCAAACCTTACGATGGCAACCATGGTCGTGGCGTATCCCTCAATCTGATGACGCAAGCTGATGTTGAAGCGGCGTACCATCTGGCGGCTCGCAAAGGCGATAGCAAGAGTGTCATCGTCGAACGCTTTATCGCCGGCGATGAACACAGAATTTTGGTTGTTGGCAAAAAAGTCGTGGCCGCTGCCAAAGGCGAATCCTTATGGGTCGTTGGCAATGGCAAATCTAATGTCAAACAATTGGTGGATGAACAGATCAATATCGACCCACGTCGCGGCACTGGAGAAGATTCCCCGTTGAACGCGCTGGATCCCGAATACGGAGCCGAGATCTTACTTGAACTCAAACGTCAGGGTATGGATGCCTTCTCGATTCCGGTCGATGGACAACGCGTTCTGATCCAGCCAAATGGCAACGTCGCCATGGATGTCACTGACACGATTCATCCGGAAGTTGCTGCCGCCGCAACCTTAGCTGCACGCATCGTTGGTCTGGATATTGCTGGTGTTGATCTGGTTGCTGAAGATATCTCGAAGCCTCTTTCTCAACAGCGTGGCGCGATTATTGAAGTCAATGCCAGCCCGGGTCTGCTGGCTCACATCAAACCAGCCAATGGCGAGGGGCGTGAAGTAGGCAAAGCGATTGTTGAACATTTGTTTGCGCCAGAAGAATCTGGACGCATCCAAATCGTTGGCGTTGCTGGTACACGTAATGCAAGCCTGATTTCGCGTCTGATCGGCGCCTTACTGCATATGAACAATATGCAAACCGGTGTAGCAAGCAGTCAAGGCCTGTACTTAAATAAGCGTCTGGTTACAGAAGGCAATTGCGCGACATGGGAGAGCGGCCAGCGTTTGCTGATCAATCGCAATGTTCAGGCTGCTGTGTTTGAAACCAATGCACGGACGATCTTGACTGATGGACTCGCATACGACAAATGCAGCGTCGGGGTGGTCACCGATCTGGATGGACATACTGAATTGGCGGACTTTTATATTCAGGATGCTGATCAGATGTACAAGATCATGCGTACTCAGGTCGATGTTATTTTGCCTGATGGCGTCGCAGTCTTGAATGCTTCTGAACCAGCAGTTGTCGAATTAGCTGAACTGTGCGATGGTAAAGTTATTTACTACGCGCTGGATGCGACACTGCCGGTGATCGTCAAACATCGCGAAGAAGGTGAGCGCGTCGTATTCGTACGCGATCAGAACATTGTCCTTGCCAACGGTGCCGAAGAAACAGCCTTGTTGCCGCTCTCTTCCTTAAAGCCAGCGAAAGCGGCGCAACCGGAAAGTATATTGGCAGCGGTGGCAGCAGCTTGGGCTCTGAATATTGATCCGGAACTGATAGAAGCAGGACTCAGAACCTTTGATTCCAACCAAAAACGGAATATTGACGAGTGATTGCATAGGACATTCCGGTTGCTTGAGTAGATTGCAGTTCGTCGTAACGCAAACTTAAACAATTAACTGGAATAAGCAGCTGGAATAAGCAGTTGAGCTAGCATAGTCCGCTCAATGACTATTTGATTTACATTTTACAGTTGGCGATGCACGGCACACGGCACCTCGCCAACTGATTTATGACCTTTCAACAGGACTAAGTTTTATGGAAGTATCACGCATACGTGCCCTGCGCGGCCCCAATTTGTGGAGCCACCATACGGCAGTAGAAGCCATCGTCGCCTGCAGCGAGGCTGAATGCTCAATTGCGAGTCTGATCGGTTTTGAAGACCGCTTGCGTGCCTTATTCCCTGAATTAAGCGTATTGCAACCTACCGGACACAATGACGCCATTCCGATGGCACACGTATTTGAGTTAACTGCGCTTGGCCTTCAGGCACAAGCTGGCTGCCCGGTAACGTTCAGCCGTACCACGCAGACCTTAGAACCTGGAATTTTTCAGGTGGTGGTGGAATACACCGAAGAATCAGTGGGACGCCTGGCGCTTGAGCTTGCAGAAAAGCTGATCGCTGCCGCATTAAACAATGAGAATTTTGATCTGAATGCAGCACTCGACCAATTGCGCGAGCTGGATGAAGATATCCGTCTGGGGCCTTCAACGGGTGCGATCGTCAACGCTGCATTGGCACGCAACATCCCCTATCGTCGTCTGACTGACGGCAGCCTGGTCGTTTTTGGCTGGGGTTCGCGTCAACGTAAAATTCAAGCCGCTGAAATGGATGGCACCAGCGCCATTGCAGAAGCGATTGCCCAAGATAAAGAATTAACGAAAAAATTATTGCACGCAGCAGGTGTACCGGTGCCGATGGGACGCTCTGTTACCAGCCCTGATGATGCATGGGAAGCCGCTTTAGAAGTTGGCCTGCCAGTGGTTATCAAGCCGAAAGACGGCAATCAGGGTAAAGGCGTGACCGTCAATGTGACGACGCGCGAACAACTCGAAGCTGGCTACCATGCCGCGTCGGAATTCCGCGACGACATTTTAGTTGAGCGTTTCTTACCAGGCAATGATTTCCGTTTGCTTGTGATAGGCAATAAATTAATTGCCGCAGCACGTCGTGATCCACCACAAGTAGTTGGTGATGGCAAGCAATCTGTACGACAACTCGTTGAACAGGTCAACAAGGATCCGCGTCGCGGCAGTGGGCACTCGACTTCACTGACAAAAATTCGCTTTGACGATATCGCACTCGCCAGTCTTGCTAAGCAAGGTTTTGAAGCTGATTCGATTCCGCCAAAAGGTCAACGCGTCGTATTGCGTAACAACGCCAACTTGTCAACAGGTGGTGCTGCAACCGACGTGACCGATGATGTCCATCCAGAAGTCGCAGCGCGCGCAATCGCAGCCGCCCAAATGGTGGGTCTCGATATTTGCGGCGTCGACCTTGTTTGTGACAGCGTCTTAAAACCGATCGAAGTACAAAATGGCGGCATCGTCGAAGTCAATGCCGCACCAGGCTTACGCATGCACTTGTCACCATCATTCGGCAAAGGGCGCGCGGTTGGTGAAGCGATTATTGACGCGATGTTTGAAGATGGCGACGATGGCCGCATTCCTATCGTTGCAGTTACTGGCACCAATGGCAAAACTACGACCGTACGTTTAATCGCGCATCTGATGACAGCAAGTGGCTTACGGACTGGTATGACCAATACCGACGGCGTCTACGTTGAAGGACGTCAGATTGATAGTGGCGATTGCAGTGGCCCGCGCAGTGCTCGCAATGTCTTGTCCCATCCTGACGTTGATGCGGCAGTATTCGAAACAGCACGCGGCGGTGTTTTACGTGAAGGCCTGGCTTACGATCGTTGCCAGGTTGCCGTCATTACCAACATCGGCTCCGGTGATCATTTAGGCTTGAATTACATCACCACGGTAGAAGACTTAGCAGTTTTAAAACGTGTGATTGTACAAAACGTGGCTGATGACGGTTATGCAGTCTTAAATGCCGCTGATCCTATCGTCGCAAATATGGCCGCTAACTGCCCTTCTCCGGTAATTTTCTTCGCCGCAGATAAGCAAAATGCCGTTATGGCAGCGCATCGAGCCCAAGGTAAACGTGCAGTGTATGTCGACAATGGAAACTTAGTTGCCGCTGAAGGCAAGTCACGTGAATACATCCCGATGACTGAAATTCCTATCACGCGCAACGGCAGTATCGGATTCCAGGTTGAGAACGTTATGGCATCGGTAGCAGCAGCCTGGGCGGCTGGCATTAGCTGGGAACACATCCGCGAGGGTTTAAAAACCTTCGCAAATGAAGCTGACAATGCACCAGGTCGCTTCAACGTGTTTAACTACCGAGGTGCAACGTTGATTGCTGATTATGGTCATAACCCGGATGCAATTTTAGCCTTGGTCAAAGCGGTAGAAACCATGCCTGCAAACCGCCGCTCTGTTGTCATCAGTGGTGCTGGCGATCGCCGAGATCAAGATATTCGTCAGCAAACTGAAATCCTTGGAAATTCATTTGATGATGTCGTTTTATACCAGGATCAATGCCAACGAGGTCGTGCGGATGGTGAAGTTGTTGCACTGTTGCGTGAAGGCTTGAAGAGCGCCACCAAAACCACGCGCATCGATGAAATCAATGGCGAATTTGTCGCTATTGATCTGGCGATGGATAGATTAAATGAAGGCGATTTATGTCTGATTTTAATTGATCAGGTCGAAGAAGCTTTAGCGCATATTGCTCAACGTGTAGCAAAAGACTAAATCAGATTCACAACACATAAAAAATGCCGGTGCAAATATTGCCCGGCATTTTTATTTTCAGTTCATAAAATTTAAGCTTCCGCTTCCTTTACGACGCCGACAGCACGAAACACATTCGCACCACTGGACAGCATATACAGCCCACCACACAAGAACATCGCCGCAAAAAACTTAGGAATTAAACTGAAAGAATCACCGGGAAAAGTTCGCCAGACGATTACGCTGACGATAGGAAAGAACAAGCCAAACAACATGCGTCCAAACCAGCCAGCATTACCTTCTGCACCGGTCACGCAATTCTTATATGCCAGCGCATTAAATACACCGCTTTTATCGGTGCCAGCAAGAACGACTTCATTGCCCTCATTAATCAGCACGGGTTCTTTTGACTTTAATGTTACTTGCTTATCGCCAATTTGAAACATGGCGATATGTGTCGTACTCACTTCACTTTCATTGCCGCCACTGATGCTGACGGTATTGCGCACGCTTGCAGCCTGTCCTTTAAGTCTGTCCATCCTTGTCTCCATTTGATTTTTTTAATTTACTTCATTTTATTAACCTCGTATTGCTACTGTTCTACTGTTTGCTCTACATCTCACTGCTCACTACGTACTACTTACTAGCTAAAAACCAAAACTCACAAACGAATTCCTACCCAAACCTACACCGACAAACCAAACACGATCTGCTCGCTTGCAATCGCTTTGATTGCCGGTCCAAAACTCCGGATATTAGGTAAAGTAGCATTGTGGTGTGCACGTATCACTACCGCCTCAGCATGCGCTTTATCATGCGTCGTATGCGCATCTGCAACAAGAATTACCGGAAAACCCAAAGCAGCAGCACGTCTTGTGGTGGTGTCCACACAAAACTCGGTCGCATAACCGCAAATCAAGACCTGCTCGGTGCCCCATTGCGTCAATAAATCAGTCAAATTGGTATTTAAAAATGAATCTGGGGTCGTTTTTCGCAGAATCACATCCCCCTCCTCAACCAGCAAACCAGATTCCAATTGCCAACCTTCGAAACCAAACTCTAATGCGGTTCCAGCCGCTTCATGCTGCACAAACACAACTGGTGCGCCAGCTAAACGCGCACGTTCAGCCAGCGTATTGATACGCGAGATGATCAGATCGGCTTCAAATGGACGAGGCTCCGCATCAAACAAGCCACGTTGTACATCAATAATGAGTAAAGCTGATTTCATAGGTATCCGAAAATTGGTTTAACTAAAAATTTAAAATCCGGTAACGACGCAACCTGCGTCAGACGATTCGAGAGTTGGAAAAGGGGTCTCAACATTTGGATCAATTGCATCTGCCCTCAGTCAACTCATCGAAGGAATACGCAACTGCCTGACCAACCCGACGCCGGTGAGCGGGATATGTTTGTCGCTAGAAATATCACCATCTACAATCAGTGACGTATAGCGCAAACAGCAAACACGCAAAAAAGAGGAAAAATTATCGATATGACCGCGGTATTGGGTCAACTCATCATAGAGTTTGGTAATCAATTGATTGGTACTAAGACCATCGCGTTCAGCGATTTCTTGCAAGGTATGCCAGAATAGTTTTTCAAGCCGGATAGAGGTCACTACGCCATGCAAGCGTATTGAGCGCGCTTTTGATTCATACAAGCCAGGATCGGCCTTTACAAAAATCTCACACATAGATTCTCCCGCACATCGACAAGAAATCACTCAGCACTGACGCAAGTATGTTACTAAAAGTTGTGGCAAAAAAACACAATCAGCAATTTTGCGTCAGCGGTCGATTATACGGGCAGTGTTAGATTTACAAATGTATTTTTGTACCTAATAGAGACAAAAATTGAGCAATCCATGCCGGATGTGCTGGCCAAGCCGGGGCTGTCACAAAATTCTTATCCGTGATCGCTTCTGTTACAGCGATTTGGGCATAATGCCCACCAGCAGCCTCCACCTCAGGTTGACATGCAGGGTAGGCGGAACAGCGAACACCTTCCAATACTTTTGCAGCTGCTAAGATTTGGGCGCCGTGGCACACAGCTGCTACAGGTTTATTGTTTTTTGCAAAGTGTTGCACAATCTCAATGACGCGGGAATTCAAACGTAAATATTCTGGTGCTCTGCCGCCCGGAATCAATAAGCCATCGTATTCCATCTCGTTAACTTTGGTGAAATCATGTGTCACAGTAAACCGGTGGCCAGGCTTCTCTGTGTATGTTTGCTGCCCTTCAAAATCATGAATAGCAGTCATCACAAAGTCACCAGCTTGCTTGTCTGGACAAACTGCATGAACCTGGTGACCGATTGCGAGCAAAGCCTGAAATGGCACCATGACCTCATAGTCCTCGACAAAGTCGCCGACCAGCATAAGAATTTTTTTACCTGCCATGATTTCTCCGGAAAATATAGTCTAATGTACAAGCATTGCGTTGACTTAATTCCGCATCTCTTTTGATTCACAATGAGTCCTTCATTGTTTATCCAATGATAAGCACCGCAATGCAAAATTTAAGAGTGCGTTGAATTGTTATTCGGATTACCATCAATGTGGTAATTGCGGGTTACTACATTTTAATTTAGAGATTTTCGTCAAAAACCATCACACGTGATAAGAGCAAGTCTGAAAGCGGCTCTCGCAGATTTCAAAATACCAAATATACAACCTTGTTCAAATATTGATCATAAAATAAAACGATTCGAGATGAATTTCGTATAATATTCTTTCCCGCAACATAGGCTATGGTGTCTACGTTGAAAAGGCAAAAAGTGCACGGAGTCAAAATGCCAGAAGTTGTCTCAATATTTAAAAATAAAGTACTGCTGCTTACCCAGACTTTTTTCATTAAAGATAATAAAAAAGAACTCTTACTTTGCGCACACAAGTACGATTTTGATATCCTATTTTTTGACCAAATGAGTGACTTCGTCACTGCGGTGCAAAACTCCGACGGCAATGACTTGTTCGTGATTGATCTCGACGTACTGTACAACATGCAAAATGACATGTCGCAACAACGTCGTCAAACGATGTTCCTCAGCGATCTGCTGCAAAGGCTACCTGCAAATAAAAATTACGTTTACCTCCAGACCGTACGTCAAGGTGAGCGTTTCCTGTTGCAGCAAAAACTTGTTGAAAGCAATTGCCTGGCCTACGCTGAAAAACCAATCACGAATGATGTTTTGGTCGATAAATTATTTAATCTGTTCGGCCGACACAAGCGCGGTGAATTAAATACCATCATTTATCTGGGCGACACGGCCCCTCTCGATACGACAATGCTGGCGGACAACGGCGTAGAATTAATTCAATGCGTGGATGCGCGTGCTTTACATCTGAGAGTAAAAGAAACACAGCCTGATATCGTATTAATCAACGAAGCTCAATATTTGAACACCGAAGCCTTGGTACGTGTATTGAAAAAGAATATTGAGTTTGATCCAGGTCGGGAGATTATTATGCTCCAAAACCAGTCCGCCCCGGTTCTGGCTCGAAAAGCACTCGATAGTGGCTTTGATGAAATCCTGAATGTGACAGATATCGATGTATTGACTCGTCAGGTTCTTAATCGCATCAACAAAATTCGCGCAAGTAAGGATTTAATTAGTCGTGACCGCGCAACTGGGCTGCTTAACAAAGTTGGCTTACAAAGCAAAGCGCTCGATATGATAAGACGCGCTGCGCGCACTGAAAAGTCGCTCGCCTACGGCATCATTGATATTGACAAATTCAAAACCATTAATGACACTTGGGGTCACTATTTTGGTGACATCGTTATTAAGCGACTTTCGCTGATTTTGTCCGCACAATTGGGCGAGCATGATTTACTGAGCCGCTTTGGCGGTGAAGAGTTTGTTGCTGTTTTTTGGGATACAGATCTTGAACAAGGCAAACGCAAGCTAGATGAAATGCGACTGGCTTTCGGTAAGGTTGCCTTTGAAGTAACTCCGGGAGAAATCAAAAACTTTAGCTTCAGCGGTGGCGTCGCCGATTTCCCTAGTTTCAAAACAGAAAATGCGCTGTTCTTACAAGCAGACGCAATGCTGTATCAAGCCAAACAAGGTGGTAGAAATCAGATCTGCATTGCTGGACCTGATCTGAAAAATTGTGCTTAACTCTGAAAACTTGAATGGTGATGATTGATACCATCAGTACTCACAACATTCACAACATTCGCGCCATACAAAAATCAGAATCATCAGCGTAATAGTTTAAAAAAAAAGCGATAGTCTCTATCGCTTTTTACTTTTTAGCTTTTAGTTTTTAGTTTTTAGTTTTTAGTTTTTTATTTACCGACAATAACTCCCAGCATATCATGGCCGCCAGCGCCAAATAGTAACTCTTTGAGATGAGCTAACTGATCACGCACTTGTGCCGCCTTTTCAAATTCAAGATTTTTGGCATGATCAAGCATGAGTTTTTCCAGACGTTTGATTTCACGACTGATTTGCTTCTCGCTCATCATTTCGTATTTAGCCGCCTCTTGCGCTATTGCCAAATCTTCCTTTGCTTCTTGCGGATTATAGACGCCATCAATAATGTCTTTAATCTGCTTACGAATGCCGGTTGGCGTAATATTGTTTTCGAGATTGAACGCCAATTGCTTGTTGCGACGGCGCTCTGTTTCACCCATTGCACGTCGCATTGAGTCGGTGATTTTATCGGCGTATAAGATTGCCTTACCATGCAGGTTACGCGCAGCGCGACCGATGGTCTGAATCAAACTGCGCTCTGAACGCAAGAAACCTTCTTTATCGGCATCCAGAATTGCGACCAACGACACCTCTGGAATATCTAAACCTTCGCGCAGCAAGTTAATTCCGACCAAGACATCAAAGGTGCCCAGACGCAAGTCGCGAATAATCTCTACCCGCTCTACGGTATCGATATCACTATGCAAATAGCGCACTTTGATCCCATTTTCACCCAAGAATTCAGTCAATTGTTCAGACATGCGCTTCGTCAGGGTAGTGACTAACACGCGTTCATTTTTCTTCACGCGATCGGTAATTTCACCCATCAAGTCATCGACCTGTGTTAAGGCTGGACGCACTTCAATCTCTGGGTCAACCAGACCAGTAGGACGTACAACCTGCTCAACGACCTGATCTGCATGTTGATGTTCATAGTCACCTGGGGTTGCCGACACAAAAACTGTTTGGCGCAATTTACTCTCGAACTCGGCAAATTTGAGTGGCCGGTTATCCAATGCTGACGGCAGACGGAAGCCGTAATCAACCAAATTTGTTTTACGCGCGCGGTCACCGTTGTACATACCATTCAATTGTCCAGTCAGGACATGTGACTCATCTAGGAACATCAGGGCATCAGCTGGTAAATAATCGACCAGTGTCGGTGGCGGTTCACCAGCCTTGGCACCGCTCAAGTGCCTCGAATAGTTTTCAATCCCTTTAGTAAAGCCAATCTCCGCCATCATTTCCAGATCAAAACGAGTGCGTTGTTCTATGCGCTGTTCTTCAATCAGTTTGTTTTCGCGGCGGAAAAAGTCTAATCGCTCACGCAACTCCAATTTGATCGTTTCTATCGCCCGTAACACGGTTTCACGCGGGGTCACGTAATGCGAACCAGGGTAGACGGTAAAGCGGGCAATTTTTTGCTTAATCCGACCAGTTAAAGGATCAAACAATTGTAGATTTTCGATTTCGTCATCGAACATCTCTACTCGCAATGCCAATTCTGCATGCTCCGCTGGGAAAATATCGATCGTATCGCCACGCACCCTGAACGTACCACGCCCAAAATCCACCTCATTGCGGGAATATTGCATCTGTATCAGACGTGCGATCACATCACGTTGACTGACTTTATCCTTGGCGCGCAAAGTCAGAATCATTTTGTGATACTCGTTAGGATTACCGATACCGTAAATCGCCGAGACGGTGGCGACAATAATAACGTCGCGTCTTTCCATTAAGGATTTAGTACAAGACAAACGCATTTGTTCGATATGTTCGTTGATGGCTGAATCCTTCTCAATAAACAAATCGCGTTGCGGGACGTAGGCTTCTGGTTGGTAGTAATCGTAGTAAGAAACAAAATACTCGACCGCATTACGCGGAAAAAACTCACGGAACTCGCTGTACAACTGTGCGGCCAGGGTCTTATTCGGCGCAAAAATAATTGCCGGGCGGCCAGTGCGGGCAATGACGTTAGCCATCGTGTAGGTTTTACCTGAGCCCGTCACACCCAATAAGGTCTGAAAAAACAAACCATCATCAATTCCCTCAACCAACTTAGCTATCGCCGCAGGTTGATCACCGGCTGGCTCAAACATCTGGTAAAGCTGAAAAGCGGAATTAGGAAAAGAAACAAATTTTGCTTCATCCAAAGTTTCAGATAAAGCGACTGAATTCACTGGTGCTACCGCCATGGTGCTGTTACCTTTGCTAAAATATGAGGCTGTCATAGAACTTACCCAAACAGGCTCGCTTGCGCAATACCCTGGCGCAACACTAAATGCCATTGCTGCACACCGGTAGCGTCGTCTCTGGCTCACCCTAGCCTGAATTTTTGCGTAAGTCTTATGTAGTTTGCTTTAAAACATCATACCAACCATCTCTGTCGACAACGACAGACAATTATCCATATTATCACGATGACCGCCCTCACCTCTTCCCCTCTGTTTTCAGCCATAGAAATGGCTCCTCGCGACCCTATTTTGGGGATCACGGAAGCATTTAATGCCGATCAAAGTCCTGCCAAAGTCAATCTGGGTGTTGGCGTCTATTATGACGACAATGGCAAGGTTCCGTTGTTGGAATGCGTTAAAAAAGCCGAAGCCATCCTGATTGAGAAATATGCACCGCGTACTTATTTGCCTATCGAAGGCTTGGCCGCCTACGACAAAGCAGTTCAAGAGCTGGTATTTGGCGCGGATAGTGCTGTCATAAAAGAAAAGCGCGCGATTACGGCACAAGCAATTGGCGGTACCGGAGCGTTAAAATTGGGGGCCGATTTCCTGCAACGTTTTTCTCCAGACTCCGAAGTCTGGATCAGTGATCCTAGCTGGGAAAATCACCGTGCCTTGTTTGAATCAGCCGGATTTAAAGTCAATATCTACCCGTACTACGATGCCACCACCCGCGGCGTGAACTTTAGCGGCATGTTCGCTTCACTCAAGGCGATGCCTGCAGGCTCCATCGTGTTGTTGCACGCTTGCTGCCACAACCCGACTGGCGCGGATCTGACCGACGATCAGTGGACACAAATCATCAATGTCGTCACGGAACGTGGATTGATTCCCTTCCTTGACATGGCATACCAGGGTTTTGGTGATGGTATCGAAGCAGATGGCCAGGTAGTACGTCGTTTTGCGGAAGCGGGTGGCGCGCTGTTTGTTTCCAATTCTTTTTCCAAATCATTTTCCTTATATGGCGAACGTGTTGGTGCTTTGAGCATCGTTGCGAGCAGCGCGGATGAGGCAGCACGCATCATGTCGCAATTAAAGCGCGTAATTCGTACCAACTACTCCAACCCACCATCCCATGGCGGTCAGGTTGTTGCTACCGTACTGGCAACGCCAGAGCTGCGCCAATTGTGGGAAGAAGAACTGGCAGGCATGCGTGTGCGTATACGTGAGATGCGTAAAGCATTCGTAGAAAAATTAAAATCAAAAGCACCAGCACATCAGTTTGATTTCGTGATGCAACAACGCGGCATGTTCTCATATTCTGGACTCACAAAAGAGCAAGTACAACAACTACGCGAGAACAATTCTATCTACGCCGTAGACACTGGCCGTATCTGTGTCGCTGCACTCAACAACAAGAATATCGATCAGGTCATCTCATCGATTGCCAAAGTTTTGTAGTTGAAAACCGCCGGGGCGTTGACAAGTGATGCTTCGGCGCATATAATCTTTGTCTCTGTTCCCTGATAGCTCAGTCGGTAGAGCGACGGACTGTTAATCCGCAGGTCCCTGGTTCGAGTCCAGGTCGGGGAGCCACAGAATTTGAAGTACGTAGTGAACTTAATAAAAAATCACTGCAAAAAAGTTTAACGAAGATTTTATCTTCTATTCCCTGATAGCTCAGTCGGTAGAGCGACGGACTGTTAATCCGCAGGTCCCTGGTTCGAGTCCAGGTCGGGGAGCCAAATTTTTAAGGGCTTAACTTTACTGTTAAGCCCTTTTTCTTCGCCAGAAATTCTTGAAGCGCATCAACGATGCGGTTTCAATTTTTCCGGCTCGTGTTTTTCCAACTTATTTGAAAAACATTTCCAGACACCGCTGCCAGTCTGTTTCAGTTTGGTCAGCACCCCCAGGTAGTACCCAGGCTTTACACTGATTAGCTTCGCTGAATCTCGCCGCGTCAATGCATACGATAATTTATCCATAGTACCGTAGGGCCCACGGTGCTATATCCCATGCATGGTTATGACATTTGATACACGCGAGATTTCAGTGCCCTCCCCATCCAATCGCTTCCTCCAGATTCTCAAAAAAATGTCATTTGTATCACGTTTTTACAGTGCTTACAAAAAGTCACAATAGTCATAGCTGCGTAACATTTGAGGATTAATCTTTCCGGTAGTCAATTCCCCCAACCGCATTTTAGTTTCAAATATATCGTGCTCAATCTTATCTCGCCCGCAATCCGCCTGATGCAAGGCTTCCGCATCGGTCATAAAGTCGCTTTCGTTGCCACAGCATTTGCCATCCCACTTTTTGTCGTGGTGGCAATGTTGTTTAGCGAAATGCAAACTGAGGTAGCCGCCACCAAAGAAAAACAGTTGGCGATACAGCAGATTCAGCAATATCAATCATTGCAAATGGAGCTCAGAAAATACCGTGCCGTGATGCACATGCAATTGACTGGCAACAAACAAGTTGGCGACCTGGTTAATGCCAATAAGGCGACGATCGAGAAGTCATTCGACAAAATCAGCAATAAAGCTGTTGCCGAGGAAATCAAAAAGCAATGGCAAGCAATTGCAGCCAAACAAGCAAGCATGAAGGCTGCTGAAAGCTTTGTTCAATACAGCCAATTACTTGATCTCTTAAATCAAAAAATTAATACCACCGCTTATTCCAGCAAACTGGCACTCGATAGCGATTTTACAACGCACGAATTAGCTGGCATCTATTTGAACAACATTCCATCGATTTTAGAGAAATTATCTGTCATGTCAGCTCGCGGAGCAGCTTACATTGACAGTGGATTATTTGAAGCCGGTGAAGATGTTACGTTGAATTCATTGCAAATGCTGGCGCAGCAGGAAATCAAACAACTTACAGAACAATCCGCTGTACTTGAGAAAGAAAATCCAGAGTACAAAGGCACGCTGGAAAATTTGCGCAACAACTTGACAATCGGACTTAAATTTCTGGAGCGCGCTAAAGACGAAGTCTTATCCTCAGTCAATCAAAGCTCAGGCACAGCATTTTTAGCGGCTGGCCAGGAAGGCCTAAATAAATTGGCCGAATCTGATTTTGCTGCGACTAATCTGGTTAATGAACGTTTAGATACACATATTCGCCAGTTAAATTTAAAAATCATCAGAATGTTTGCGGCAATTATCGCTCTCGTTTTAGTTGCTGGATATTTCTTATTAGGCATCTATTTTTCTTTGGCACGCGACATCAGTGTACTTACTACTGCTATTGCAAAAACTGCCGATGGTGATTTGCAGCACATGGAAACCAGCGAAGGTAAAGACGAACTCGCCCAACTAATCAATGCAGTAGGAAAAATGAATCTTGGCTTAAGCAATCTGGTCGATAATATCCGCACCGGCGCCGAGAACGTCAATAGCATCGCCAGAGAAATTCATGATGAAAATATTGATCTCGCAAGTCGCACAGAAAATCAAGCAGGCGCATTGCAGCAAACCGCCAGCTCGGTAGAAGAATTGACGAGCACCATCAAGGAAAATGCCGGCAACCTGGCACAGGCCAGCACGCTCATTCATGCTTCCGCCGACTCCGTACAACAAGGCTTGCACGTCATGGATAAAGCCATCGACACAATGCAGACAGTGACTACCACTTCAAAGAAAATTTCTGAAATCATCGGGGTTATGGATGGCATTGCTTTCCAAACCAATATTCTGGCGTTGAACGCTGCCGTTGAAGCTGCCCGTGCCGGTCAGGAAGGTCGCGGCTTTGCAGTCGTTGCAAGTGAAGTCAGAAACCTCGCGCAACGCAGTGCCAATGCCGCAAAAGAAATTAAAGCTTTGATTGTCTCATCTGGCGAAGCGATAAAAAACGGCAGCACGATGATCAACACGGCCGGCAAAACTATGCGTGAGATCGCTGAAAACGTGGAACAAGTTACCGACCTGATCAAGCACGTAAGCAATGCCAGTCAGGAGCAGAGCGCGGGCATTTCCAGCGTCAATGAAGCCATCAACAGCATTGATGAAATTACCCAGCACAATGCCGCGTTAGTTGGGCAAGCGACCGAATCTACCGATAAACTGGAGAGCCAGGCAAGTGAATTAAGTGCTGCGGTGAGCGTATTTAAAACAAAGCAAACCAACCAGAATGAGTTGCACCCGACTCCCAAATTAGTACGCAGCTCAATCAGAGAACGACAAATCCGTCAGCCAAAAACACACATGAAGGCGATTGCCTGAAATTGAACTATAAGATATAAAAAATCCCCGGCACTTTAAAGTAACCGGGGATTTTTATTTAATACTCAACTATGGCACTAATAAAGTCAGAATCGAACGCAATTCATCTCTGATCTGATGCAAATTGACTGGCACTTCATCAGGTTCATCAAGATGATGTTGCAGTCTTGCAGAACCACTTCCAAGCTTATTGCGCGCACCATTAATTGTAAACCCTTGCTCATACAACAGTTCTCGAATACGTCGTATTAACAAGACTTCATGATGCTGATAATAGCGTCGGTTGCCACGGCGCTTGACCGGTTTTAATTGCGAAAACTCCTGCTCCCAGTAGCGCAATACATGCGGCTTAACGCCGCATAATTCGCTGACCTCGCCAATCGTGAAATACCGTTTAGCTGGAATCGGAGGCAAGCTGACAGATTCAATCTTAATTTCAGTCATCTATTTTTAAGCAGCATGAGCAAGAGGTTGGCCGCTGGCATCATCCACCATGCCCTTCAATTTTTGACTGGCATGGAAAGTAACGACACGACGAGCGGTGATAGGAATTTCTTCACCGGTTTTGGGATTACGCCCTGGACGCTGAGGCTTATCACGCAACTGAAAATTGCCAAAACCAGACAGCTTTACCGATTCACCTCGTTCCAAAGCATCACGAATTTCATCAAAAAAAGTTTCTACCATATCCTTCGCTTCGCGCTTATTCAGGCCAACTTGCTCAAAAAGCAACTCAGCCAACTCAGCTTTAGTTAAGGTAGGTAACTCTTTTTCCGCTTGAGAACGAGCCCTTGCTTCTAGCATCGCACGATTCAAATCGGCATCTAATACCGATTGAAATTCAGCGGAATTTACGTCATTCATTATCAAACTCATCTAATCTTTATCAGGCAATACCAGTTATGCTATTAACGCAACTTAGCCGAAAATTTCTGGCCAGCTGCTGAGGTCAGAGCAGCCATTGCCGTTTCAACTCTGTCATCTTGTAAGGTAGTTTGAGTATCTTGCAAGCTAAAGCGGAATGCAAGACTTTTTTCATCTGCTTCCAAACCTTTACCGCGATATTCATCAAACAAAACAACGGCTTGCACAATTTTACAGACTTCATTATTGTGCGCTTCCGCCTTAAATACATCCAGCAAATCTTGCACAGCGACGCCTTGTTTAACCACTAATGCAAGATCACGTGTGACTGCCTGGAACTTGGAAATTTCATGGTAAACCGGAACATTCACAGCCTGCAAAGCCGCAGTTTCCACTTCAAATACCACCGGTGCCAATGGCAGGTCATATTTTTGTTGCAGACGCGGATGCAATTCGCCGATGAAGCCGATGTGCTTACCATCACATTCTATGCTTGCACTACGTCCAGGGTGCAATGCAACGTGTTCAGTTTTGACAAAACGCAAAGCTTTAGGTGCAAACAATGCCTCTAAATCGGCTTTCACATCAAAGAAGTCGACGTTGCGCTGTGTCACGCCCCACTGTTCTTCTACAGCCGGCCCATAGGCCAGCGCAGACAGATGCTTAGGCTGATGATAACCAGCGACCGACAAAGCACCATCAGAGACCGTCTGATCACGCAAATAGACTGCACCGATTTCGAAAATACGAACCCGGCTAACTTTACGGTTCAGGTTGTAACGTGCATTCGCGATCAGGCTACCGATCAGATTCGTGCGCATCACACCCATCTGGCTTGCAATTGGATTCAATAATTTGATCGGCACATCGTTACCTGCAAAGTCTTTTTCCCATGCTTCTTCGACAAAGCTATAGTTGACGACTTCTTGATAATCCTGATCTGCGACTAAACGACGAATTGCAAACAATGAACGCTCGTTTTCAGGTGCGATCAACATCGCGCTAGCGGCCACTGGCGGCAAAGCAGGGATATTTTCGAAACCATAAACACGCGCTACTTCTTCGATCAGATCTTCTTCGATTTCGATATCGAATCGATATGATGGCGGCGTCACCAGGAACTCACCATCCTGATGCGTGAATTGCAAATTCAAACGCGTAAAAATATCCGCAATCGCAGCATCAGTCAAAGGTACGCCAATGACTTTTTGCGCACGAGCGGTACGCAATTTAACTGGCAAACGCTGTGGCAGATTGACGATCTGATCATCCACTGGCCCAACCTTGACTTGCTCAGTGCCACCGCAGATTTCAACGATCAAAGCAGTAATACGTTCGATGTGCTCAACGATGTTTTCGAAGTCAACGCCACGCTCAAAACGATGTGCGGCATCGGTAGAGAAATTGAAACGACGAGACCGACCTTGAATTGCGTTCGGCCACCAGAATGCAGCTTCCAGATAAATATTTTGCGTATCCAGTGTCACGGAAGTTGAATCACCACCCATGATACCAGCCAGAGATTCAATCTCTTTATCGTCAGCAATAACACCGATCCATTCATCAACCTCAACGGTATTGCCGTTCAGGAGCTTGACTGACTCGCCAGTCTTACCCCAGCGCACATCCATTCCACCGTGGATCTTATCGAGATCAAACACATGTGACGGACGTCCGAGCTCTAACATTACATAGTTAGAAATATCGACCAATGCAGAGATAGGACGCTGCCCACTGCGTTCCAGACGCTGTTTCATCCATTCTGGCGTTGCCGCTTTCGCGTTCACGCCGCGTATTACGCGACCACAGAAGCGACCACATAAATCCAGCGCAGAAACTTTGACTGGCAAAATTTCATCCAGCGTTACCGGAATTTCCTTGGTGGTTGGCAAATGCATAGGCGTACCAGTCAAGGCCGACACTTCGCGCGCCACGCCTAATACGGATAAGCAATCTGCTTTATTTGGTGTCAGCTTGATCGTGAATTTCAAATCATTGAGCTGATAGTAATCACGGAAATTCTGACCAACTGGCGCATCCGCCGGCAGATCCATCAAACCACCGGCATCATCCGATAATTTCAATTCGCGGGCGGAGCACAACATACCTTGCGATTCAACGCCGCGCAGCTTACCCACTTTGATTTCGAATGGCTTACCGTCCGCGCCTGGTGGCAAAATCGCGCCAGCCATCGCACATGGCACACGCATGCCGACGCGAACGTTAGGCGCACCGCAAACGATGTTTAGTAAGGTGCCGGTGCCAACATCAACCTGACAGATATTCAAGCGATCTGCATCAGGGTGTTTGGCGATTTCGCGAATTTCAGCGACCACGACATTGTTAAAAGGAGGAGCCACAGGCTCAACTTCTTCGACCTCTAAACCCGACATGGTCAACAGATGAGAGAGTTCATCCGAAGACATTTTCGGATCAACCATGGTGCGAAGCCAGTTTTCAGAAAATTGCATAATTCAGCCGTCTAATGTGAGATGCCTGAGCGCAGTGCGCTCAAAAAATTTAGTTGAATTGCTTCAGGAAACGCAAGTCGCCTTCGTAGAACAAACGCAGATCGTTGACGCCATAACGCAGCATCGTCAAACGCTCGAGGCCTGAACCAAACGCAAAGCCAATATAGGTTTCAGGATCCAGTCCCATGTTGCGAATCACGCTAGGATGCACCTGACCAGAGCCAGACACTTCTAACCATCGCCCTTTCAATGGGCCGCTACCAAACGCGATATCGATTTCTGCTGATGGCTCTGTGAATGGAAAATACGATGGGCGGAAACGCACTTGCAAATCATCGGTTTCAAAAAACGCCTTAACGAAGTTCAGATACACGCCTTTGAGATCGGCGAAGCTGATATCTTCAGCGATCCACAAACCCTCAACCTGATGAAACATCGGTGAGTGCGTCGCATCGCTATCAACGCGGTAGGTACGACCTGGTGCGATGACTTTGATTGGCGGTTTATTCATGCGCGCATAACGCACTTGCATAGGGCTAGTATGAGTACGCAGCAATAACTGCTTACCTTGACTATCTTTGCCATCAATATAAAATGTATCTTGCATAGAACGCGCCGGGTGATTTTCCGGGCTGTTTAATGCAGTGAAGTTGGTCCAGTCGGTTTCGATTTCCGGACCATCGGCCACGTCAAAACCAATCGAACGGAAAATTTCTTCTACCCGTTGCCAGGTGCGCATAACAGGGTGAATCCCGCCCACGCTGCGGCCACGACCAGGCAAAGTCACGTCGATAGCCTCCGCATTCAGACGTGCTTGCAATTGCGCATTTGCGAGCGCGTCGCGACGCTCCGTTAAGGCTGTTTCAATTTGCACTTTGGCGGCGTTAATCACCGCGCCTTGTGTCTTACGCTCGTCTGGCGAGAGCTTGCCCAGACTTTTCATTTGTTCGGTAATCTGGCCACTTTTGCCCAGATATAAGGCTTTCGCATTTTCCAGCGCAGCGGCATCTGCTGCCGCAAGAAAATCAGCACAGGCCTGGCTGACGATTTGGTCTAAAGGGTTCATGCGTTGTTCCCGCTTACAAACTGATAATGATAGAACTTTTACAAAACTTAGCCAAGCAAACGTTCTGCGACAGTAAGAAAAATATCTTTAGCACAGCAACGAAACAAGATTAGTTTGATTCAAAGTTCTCAATGCGCTGAAAACAAAACGGGGCATAGGAATCAACCTCTGCCCCGCTTGATAGATGCGACATGTATAAACACATCGCAAGCGACTACAAATTACTAATTACGCAGCCAGGTTGGCTTTAACTTGATTAACAATCGCAGCAAATGCTGGTTTGTCCATCACAGCCATGTCTGCCAGTACTTTACGGTCGAGTTCAATAGAAGCTTTTTTCAAGCCGTTCATGAACACGCTGTATGTCATACCGTGTTGACGTGTTGCTGCGTTGATACGAGTAATCCACAGTGCGCGGAATACGCGTTTCTTGTTGCGGCGATCGCGGTATGCGTATTGGCCAGCGCGCATAACTGCTTGCTTGGCAATACGGTAAACCTTACTACGACGACCACGGTAACCTTTTGCAAGGTTTAAAACTTTCTTATGACGGGCACGAGCTGTAACCCCACGTTTTACTCTAGGCATAATAACTCCTTAATAATGAGTATGAGGTTAAGCTGTAGGCATCATGCGCATTACGGATACCATGTTGGTGTCATGAACACCTACGGAACCGCGCAATTGACGTTTGTTTTTGGTAGTTTTCTTAGTCAAGATATGACGTTTGAAAGCTTGACCGCGTTTAACGGTACCACCTGGACGTACGCGGAAGCGCTTTTTTGCGCTGCTTTTCGTCTTCATTTTTGGCATAGCACTATCTGTCTATTACGACAGCCTCATTTTATATGATGGTAGGTGGCAGCAACGATCGCTACTCTTGGATGCCTACTTCTCACTTATGTGACCTGCCACTTTCGTAGCAGGTCTTTCGCAATACGCATTCAACGCACATCGCAAAATTCTTTTTTTACTACTTTAAAACTAATTACTTCTTTTTCTTCGGTGCCAGAATCATGACCATCTGACGACCTTCCATCTTTGGAAACTGCTCTACCTGACCATACGGTTCCAGATCCAGTTTCAGACGTTCGAGAACGCGCATACCGATCTCTTGGTGCGCCATTTCACGACCGCGGAAACGCAGAGTGATCTTGGTTTTATCGCCGTCATCAAGGAATTTGATCAAATTACGCAGTTTGATGTTGTAATCACCATCGTCAGTACCTGGGCGGAATTTCACTTCTTTCACCAAAATGACTTTTTGTTTCAATTTGGCTTCGTGAGCTTTCTTCTGCTCTTGGTACTTAAACTTGCCGTAATCCATCAAACGACAAACTGGAGGTTGCGCGGTTGGTGCAATCTCCACCAAATCCACATTAGCCTCTTCGGCCAAGCGGAAGGCTTCACCCAGTTTAACGATCCCCAGAGGTTCGTTATCAACGCCAGACAAGCGCACTTCAGGCGCGGTAACTTCACCGTTGATACGATGTGTTCTTTCGGTAGCTATTGCAGTTTCCTTTAAAAAATAAAATCTTCACCGTGCTATCTCCCTAAAAAAGGGAGATTGCTGACTGATCTGTTAAACCTTGTTTGCTATCTCGTCTTGCAGGCGAGAGATGAAGGCATCCAGAGGCATTACCCCCAGATCCAGATTGCCACGCGTACGCACAGCCACTGTGTTGGCATCCCGTTCTTTATCGCCAATGACTAAGATGTAAGGTAATTTTTGAATAGAATGCTCGCGTATTTTATATGTAATCTTCTCATTACGCAAATCAGTATTTACTCTAAACCCTTGTTTTTTCAGGTTTTCTGCAACAGCCTTGGTGTATTCTGCTTGTGACTCAGAGATATTCAACACAGAAACTTGCACTGGCGCCAACCATAAAGGCAGGGCACCGGCGTGATTTTCTATCAAAATACCAATAAAACGTTCCATAGAACCAACAATCGCACGATGCAGCATGACAGGCACTTTACGACTATTGTCGTCCGCCACGTATTCTGCACCCAGACGCCCCGGCATAAAGAAATCGACCTGCATCGTACCAACTTGCCATGGGCGACCTAGACTATCTTTGAGGTGATACTCAATCTTAGGACCGTAGAATGCCCCCTCACCTGGCAACTCTTCCCACTCAGTCACGCCACAGCTACGCAAACCAGCACGCAAAGTCTCTTCGGCCTTATCCCAAATTTCATCTGTACCAATACGATTATCTGGGCGCAATGCCAATTTAATAGCAATATTTTCAAACCCAAAGTCCTGATACACCTTCATTGCTTGCGGGTGAAATGCAATTACCTCATCCTGAATCTGCTCTTCAGTACAGAAGATATGACCATCATCCTGAGTAAAACCCCGTACGCGCATAATGCCGTGCAAAGCACCGGACGGCTCATTTCGATGGCACTGACCGAATTCACCGAAACGCAATGGCAAATCGCGGTAACTCTTCATGCCAGAGTTGAAAATTTGTACATGACCAGGGCAATTCATCGGCTTCAATGCGTAAGCACGATTTTCCGATTCAGTGACAAACATGTTGTCTTTGTAGTTATCCCAGTGACCAGTTTTATTCCACAGACTGCTGTCGAGAATCTGCGGACCTTTCACCTCCTGATAACCGCAGTCTTGGTAGACCTTACGCATGTATTGCTCAATTTGCTGCCAGATAGTCCAGCCTTTTGCATGCCAAAACACCAGGCCAGGTGCCTCATCCTGAAAGTGGAAGAAATCCAATGCTTTACCGAGCTTACGGTGATCGCGCTTCTCCGCCTCTTCCAGCATGTGCAGGTATTGTTCCTGATCTTCTTTCTTAGCGAACGCAGTACCGTAAATACGTTGCAGCATTTCGTTTTTGGAATCGCCGCGCCAGTAAGCACCTGCCAACTTCATCAACTTAAACACTTTCAATTTGCCTATTGAAGGCACATGAGGACCGCGGCACAGATCAGTGAAGTTACCTTCTGTATACAAAGAAACATCCTGATCCGCCGGAATCGATTCAATGATTTCCGCCTTATACGCCTCACCAATCGACTTAAAGTAAGCAACCGCTTCATCGCGTGGCAACACCTTGCGAGTAACCTGTTCATCCTTCTTAGCCAATTCAGCCATTTTCTTTTCAATCAACACCAGATCATCGGGTGTGAATGGGCGCTTGTACGAGAAGTCATAGTAAAAGCCGTTTTCAATCACCGGACCGATAGTGACCTGCGCCTCAGGAAACAACTCCTTCACAGCGTAAGCCAACAAATGCGCTGTCGAGTGACGAATCACTTCCAGGCCATCAGCATCCTTATCCGTAACAATCGCCAGCTCGACATCATTCTCAATTAAATATGACGTATCAACCAACTTACCATCAACACGTCCAGCCAATGCAGCCTTAGCCAGACCCGCACCAATGCTGGCTGCAACTTGGGCAACCGTTACCGGCGCATCGAATTGTCGTTGCGAACCATCAGGAAGTTTTACTGAGACCATATCACTCTCCAAAGAGAAAGAAGTTTGCTAAAAAAGGGAATTAAAAAATGCAGACGAAAAAAAAGCACGGCTAGCCGTGCTTTTTCAAATTTGATACCGACGAAAAAGATCCTCGACTAGAGTCGCTCCCAAACCATTTGCGTGGTAGTTCGCGGTGTCATAACCAGGATGCCTTTCTCGCTCTTATCTAAAGGTACTACTAAATATTCTATGGTAGACACGATTGGACTCGAACCAACGACCCCTACCATGTCAAGGTAGTGCTCTAACCAGCTGAGCTACGCGTCTAAAGAAACGAGAGTATAGCAGAACCAGTGAAATAATTACTAGCCCCCAAGGGCACTTTTTTCTATCGCGCCTGATTTTCGGGGTAAATTGACCGCTACCAAAAAGAAAATCGCTCTTACTGACGTCGCACTTCTTGCACGCCATTGACTTCACGGATAACCGCCAATGCCCTTTGCAATTGTGTTGTGCCGCCGATTTCCGCCGTGAAGGACATCCGCGCCTGCCCCTTAGCACTTTGCGTATTCACACCGATAACATTAATTTTTTCACGCGAGAAAACTTCCGAGATATCTCGCAGCAGACCCTGGCGATCTTGTGCCATGACAAAAATATCGACCGGATACACCGTATCTTTCACCTGCTCACCCCAGGTGGTCTGTATCACGCGTTCAGGAGCTTTGTTGCGCATTTCTGCAAAATTTTTACAGGTCAGGCGATGGATGGAGACCCCCTTACCGCGCGTTACAAAGCCGACAATATTATCTGGCGGTGCAGGTTTGCAGCAACGCGCCAATTGCGTCATCAAGCCATCTGTACCAACCACCAAAACACCCGACTTAGCACCCTGCGTGACACTCGATGCGCGGCTCTTGTTCGCGACAAATTCATCTGGCTCTTCGACAGGCGCGTTGTCGCGCAAGACTGTTTCTATCTGACGCAGACTAAATTCTTCTTTACCGACTGATAAAAAAAATTCATCCAAGGCGGAAAAGCCTAGTTTGCGCGCCAGCTCTTCCAGATTAACGGCAGTCTTACCCTCTCGCTGCAAGGTCTTTTCAACCATTGATCGACCAGAAGACAAGGTTTCCTGCTGATCAATTGCATTAAACCAGGCGCGAATCTTGGTGCGGGTGCGGGTACTGACAGAATATTCCGGGCTCAACCAATCACGCGATGGACCTGACTGCGTTGAGCCTGATTTTAAAGTAATGATCTCCACCGTCTGCCCATTTTGCAAACGGGTGTTGAGCGGCACCATGACGTTATCCACACGAGCACCGCGGCAACGGTGCCCGACATCCGTATGCAACTGGTAAGCAAAATCAACAGCGGTTGCACCACATGGCAATTCGATCACACGCGCTTGTGGCGTCAACACATATATTCTGTCATCCAGACTGGCGGCCTTGAGCTTTTCAACCCATTCACGCTGCACGTCTTCATGCTCAACAACCGCATCAGCAATTTCCGTTTTCCACGCCAACAATTGGCGCAGCCAAGCGATTTTCTCGTCGTACTCCTGAGCCGTAAAATTAGAGCCGCCGCTTTCTTTATAGCGCCAGTGCGCCGCGACACCATATTCAGCAAACTGATGCATTTCACGGGTACGGATTTGCACCTCAAGTGGCCGACCATCTTCTACCGTCACCACCGTGTGCAATGATTTGTAGCCATTTGATTTTGGACGTGAAATATAGTCGTCAAATTCTTTCGGTATCGGCGCCCAGGCATTGTGCACGATACCCAGCACCGTATAACAATCCTTGATGTCGTCGACAATCACCCTAAATGCACGCACATCATAGAGCTCGTCGAAATTCATCGACTTGCCCTTCATTTTTTTCCAGATACTGTAGATGTGCTTAGGACGCCCACTGACTTCGGCTTTGACACCCGCAGCCTTTAATTCTGCGGTCAAACGGGCGATCGCATTGACAACGAAACTCTCACGCTCAACCCGTTTTTCTTCGAGCATTTTGGCAATACGCTTGTATTGCTCCGGCTCCAAAAAACGGAAAGACAGATCTTCTAATTCCCATTTCAATTGCCACACACCGAGCCGATTGGCCAAAGGCGCGTATAAATCCATAGTCTCAGATGCGTACTGGCGCGTCGCTCCATCATCGCGCTTGCATTCAGCAAAATAGCGCAAAGTCGTCACACGGGAAGCTAAGCGCACTAACACCACACGCATATCGGTCGCCATTGCCAGCACCATTTTGCGCAGGGTTTCCATTTGCGCCGCCGCTTTTCCAGCGGCATCTTTACCCTTTCCCAAATCTTGCTGCGACCAGGTCGCCTCACGCAACTTCATGAGGCGGCGGATACCATTGACTAGGTCGTCAATCTCTTTGCCAAAACGTACCTCGATTTGTTGTGCCGCAACGGGATTAAGATCCGGCAATTCAAATAATATCGCTGCCAGCATCGAATCCACATCCGTTCGCAGCATCGCTAGCGTCGACAAAACACCTTCAACAAATTGCAAAGCATTCTGTCCGGTGACAACACAACGCTCTGCATAATGTGGCGTAGCAAATTCAAGCGCACAAGCCAAGCGTTCTTTTTCTGCCTCTGTCAAACCATCAGAAAATTGCGAAGCCGAAACGGCAATGGAGGTCGATACCATACTTATCTTTGCTTATCTTTACTTTTGTGCCGCTGTTACAACAACTTCAATCAACCACTCTGCACTTGCTAACCTCGCCTCTACAGTCGCACGCGGAGGTGAGTTACCAGGTGCAACCCAGTCGTCCCATACTTTGTTCATCTCAGAAATCAAGCTGATATCTGATAAAAAAATCTGGCACGACAAAATACGTGTTTTATCGCTTCCAGCTTCTTGCAATAAACGATCGACGTGCCCTAATACTTCGGCAGTCTGGCCAGCAATGTCGTTGCTGGTATTTTCAGGGATCTGTCCTGCCAGATACACTACGCCGTTATAAATCGCCACCTCGGACAAACGGGCGTCCACATGTAATCTTTTAATTTCCATTTCTCTACCTTACCTCTAAAACTCTTTAAGATTTTTAAAATATTCAATCATTCAGAAAAAAATCACGTGCAATCGCGATTTGTTCCGCACTGACAAAAGTCGGCGCATGCCCAACATGCGGTATCTGTACCAAACTCGCACGTGGTCCGCGACGGGTCATCTCGGTTGCTGTTTCAGACGACAATAAATCGGAATCTGCCCCACGCACCACCAAAGTCTTGCTTTTGATTGCGTCATATGCTGCCCACAACATAGCTTCGCCAGCAACAACCTGTTCTGGCGTTGTCGCTTTAAAAGGCTGACATAACCCCAGATCGTAATGTTTAATCCATTGCCCGGTGTCATTTTTTCGCAAAACATCACGCGCCAACTTCTCCCACTGTGCATCAGTATGCGCACCAAAAGGTTGCGAAATTGACTTAATGTAAGCCAGCGCCTCATCAAAGCGCTCAAACGCCACCGCCTGCCCCACATACTCACCAATACGGCTCAGCGCCACAGGATTAAGTGCTGGGCCTACGTCATTGAGTAGTAATTTACGGATTAGGTTCCCCTCAAGTGAAGCAATACCCATACCAATCAAACCGCCCATGGATGTACCAAACCAATCCACAGTGTCCACTTCCAGTCTGGCGAGCAAAGTCACCATGTCACTCACATATTGCGGAATCTGATAATGCATGGGGTTGCGTAGTCGCCCCGAAGAACCACGCCCCACCACATCAGGGCAAACAACCCGGTATTCTTCGCAAAGACTTGTCGCTAAGGAATCAAAATCATCCGAAACCCGAGCCAGACCGTGAACGCATACCAATACCTTAGGATTGTTGGCATTACCCCATTCTTTGTATGACATGGTATGCAAACCAGTCGGCGACAAGCATTGCACGGATTTTCGTGTCGATTGCATAAAAACTCCCGGATAACGTGGATACGACTTTTGTCGTTGAAACTATCTTTGATTGATATTTCTGATAGACATCACTTGCATCAGATTTTACATTTATACCATTAATTCGCCCGTATTCCGATGGCTTTTCATGGATAAAAAGTATTGAAGGACATAGCCCAGAGCCAACTGGTGATCCGCCGACACACCAAAACATGACTCAGATCAAATAAAATTCAAAATAAAAAAGCCAACGAGCAAATCGTTGGCTTTTGGCGGAGTGTTAATTCAAACCCTCAAATCAGCTTGAGCCCTACCTCAGGCAAACGCTGCCACATCAAGTTTGGCTTCTGTTTTCGTCACAATCTCATCCACTGTCACGCCAGTCGCCAGCTCAACCAACTTCAAGCCTTGCGGCGTCACATCGATCACACCGAGGTCGGTAATAATACGGTTGACCACACCAACGCCAGTCAACGGCAAGTTACATTGATTCAAAATTTTATGTGCATCACCCTTAGCAACATGCTCCATCAAGACCACAACACGCCCCACACCCGCGACCAGATCCATCGCACCGCCCATACCCTTCACCATCTTGCCAGGGATCATCCAGTTAGCCAAATCACCTTTCTGGCTCACCTGCATTGCACCCAGGATAGCAAGATTGATCTTGCCACCGCGTATCATCGCAAAAGAATCAGCAGAACTAAAAATGGATGAACCAGGTAAGGTCGTCACAGTTTGCTTACCAGCGTTAATCAAATCAGCATCAACCTCATCTTCTGTTGGAAAAGGACCGATACCAAGCAAACCATTTTCTGATTGCAACCAGACTTCCATCCCTTGCGGAACATGGTTAGCCACTAAGGTTGGCAAGCCAATACCAAGATTGACGTAAAAACCGTCTTGCAATTCCAATGCTGCACGCGCAGCCATTTCATCACGATTCCAAGCCATTTCTTTCTCCTGATCTTAGTTAGATGAACGCACGGTGCGTTGTTCTATGCGTTTTTCCGGTTGCGCATTGACGACGATACGCTGCACAAAAATACCCGGCGTGTGCACTTCATCCGGATCGATCTCACCAATTTCTACCAGCACTTCCACTTCTGCAACGGTGATTTTTCCAGCCATTGCTACGTTGGGATTAAAGTTACGTGCGGTTTTACGATAAACAAGATTGCCTGCCTTGTCTGCCTTCCAGGCTTTGACCAGAGACACATCAGATACCAAAGAACGCTCCATCACATATTGATGGCCATCGAATTCGCGGATTTCTTTACCGTCAGCAACGATAGTACCGACGCCAGTTTTAGTGAAAAAAGCGGGGATACCAGCACCCCCAGCACGTAATTTTTCTGCCAATGTGCCTTGTGGCGTAAATTCCAGTTCCAGTTCGCCAGCCAGATATTGGCGCTCGAATTCTTTGTTTTCACCAACATACGAAGAAATCATTTTTTTGATCTGACGAGTTGTCAATAACTGCCCCAGACCAAAACCATCAACACCTGCATTATTTGAGATTGCGGTTAATTCCTTTGCGCCAGTATCACGCAAAGCGGCAATCAAAGCCTCGGGAATGCCACACAGACCGAATCCGCCAACGGCGATCGTCTGCCCATCTTTTACTATGTCCGCCAAGGCGGTTTGTGCGTCAGGATAAACTTTATTCATCACTGTCCCCTTCTGATTTCAGGATTGATTGGATAGGTTTTTTATTGCATTCAAGTACTATCAACGAATTTAATAAATTTAATCGATTTTCGGAAGCCTGCTTCAGAAAGGCAGTTAATCCGAATACAAAAATGCATGCTTATTCTTTAATAGCCCTTAAGCATAAGGTGCTACGTTATACTGCGCAATACCGTAAAACTACGCAATTTTGTTCTCGTTTAAAATGAATCCACCGCAAACCATCGATTTTGCCAGCATTTTCCAACTAGCACCGATAGGTATGTGCGTATCCCAGAATCGCATCATACACGCCTGTAACGACGCGTTGGCAGCGATGTTTGGCTATCAGAAAGACGCCCTGATCGGCGCATCGTTTCAGGCACTGTATCCAACGCCTGACGAATTTGAAAGAACTGGCGCGAGAATTGTGCCAATTATGAATGCCAAAGGTTCCTATTCTGATGAGCGCATCATGAAGCGGGCAAACCAGGAATTATTCTGGTGCCATGTGTCCGGCCGCGGACTGGATAAAAAAGATCCTCATGCAGCAGGCATCTGGACCTTCGAAGACCTCAGCGCAAAACGCCCGGTCAGTGCTGAACTCACCCCCAGGGAACGCGAAATCGCTGCCCTGCTGGTCGAAGGCAAAACCAGCAAACTCATCGCCCGACAAATTGCATTAAGCCCCCGCACAGTAGAAATGCACCGCGCTAAATTGATGAAAAAATTTTCAGCCTCGACGTCGAGTGAATTGGTGCACAAATTGCTGGGGATTATTCGGCAATAATGCTAGTTCGTTTTTTTAAACCTTGGATAATTAATCCAATCAGAACTACACCTACTATTCCCAATATCGTCAATCTTAATCCCTTCGGTCAATTCAGCTCTGCGTTTTAAAACTTGTGATTTATAACAAAATAGATATACATCACAACGACCGTTTAGTGCTGTCAACCGTCCTACGTTTTTTACTACTTCAGCAGTAGTATGACCTAACTGGTTATTTAGCCATTCATCTAACCCGCTTATTAAACCCATACTCATAAGGTTTTCTTGCCATATGAATAGCAACGATCCCCAGCGACAACCTTTCAAAAGTTACATCTTCAAAGCCACATGTACGAAGTTCCTCTGCAAACGCCTCGGCAGTCGGAAAATCTCTCACGCCATGAAGTAAATATTTGTAGGCTGAAGCATCGCCCCAAGTGGCTAACCAACCCAACAAAGGCATACAGATAGACATATAAGTAAGGTAAATTTTGTGAAGCCATTTCCAATAGATGTTCGATGCCTCAAGTACGATAAGTCGACCGCCAGGTTTTAATACTCTTTTAGCTTCTTTAATCGCTAGATGACGATTGCATATTTTCAAGCATAATGAGATTGAATATGCATCGACGCTCTCGCTCTCAATGGATGACATGTTTTCCGCATCGAGAATTCTCAGATTTATTGCTGAATGATATTTTTCTAATCGACCCTCGGCAATTGCAAGCATCTTTTTGCTAATATCAGCGGCTATAATTGTCCGTCCTTTATTCTGAGCCTCAGGCAAGACTCTGAGAAGAATATCTCCAGTTCCCGTAGCACCATCCAGTAACGTGCCCCAGTCCTCAGCGAGGATACGCCTTGCGACGCGACGCTTCCATAATCTATGAATACCGAGACTAAACACATCACAGAGCATATCGTATCGTGTCGCTATCCGACCAAAGACGTCATCCTTTTCCCATGAAAACTTTGCAGCATTCTGTGTTACAACTTGATCTTTAATGTTCATTAGGAGGCCAAGGTATCTACTGGATCGAAAAATGAAAGTTCGAACATCGGACCGCGATCTACCACAACTTGCCAATTCACACATTACATTTCTTTTTTTGCAACTTTCCAATTATAAATGAAATACCATGCAAAAGACAAAGGGATGACAAAACTCGCGAGCAAAGTTGCCTCAAATAGCAAATCCCTAACCCACCCTTCCGCGATACCAAGATATTTAAAAATCGGAGTAATACAGGTTTTCTCACCTGTCTTTGCACTCACTATTAAAGCTGTCGCGCCAAACTGCCCGCATAGCCATATGGTAATCAGCCAAAGCGGAACACCTACAAAAAAGACTACTTTCTTTTTTATTTTTTAGTATCAAGTACGAATATTAATTCGTGTTCACGACGGACTGCTTTGTGTCGATACTGATCATTTGACTTGAGTCGAAATAGTTATTCGTTGTTTTTGTATGAGTTAAGCTTGTGGTACTCAATCGGACTAAATATAGCCGCTGCTAACAGGACTATTCCAAGTTGAATGGGAATCAACCACCAAAACCAATTACCGCTAAAAATCAGTAGTCCGTTGTAAACAAACATGGCAGCAAAAAACGGTATCGCCAATCGCCGTAATGCAAGCAGAAAAGCACTTATAAACATAAAAGATTCCTCAGCATAAAAATCTACTGACCTAAAATTACCTACCCTGTTACCGGTAGCAACGTGCCGATTTTCGTCATCCCTTCATTTGCATAGCTATTGTACGAGACGTTGATGCTGATTGGTGTGACTAAATTTAGACAGAACAAATCCTGCGCAAAGAATTCCGATTGGCACGGCAACCGTTGTTAGAATGGTGTATGGCTGGAACATGGACGATAGAACCAGCATAAAGTTGATATTCGTATTAAAAATCGTCACTATCCAATGAAGAAAGTACCCAATCAGACAACCTGTTGATATGAGCAGGTGATTTTTGCCAAAAATTAAATTGGTAAAAATGCTCCATATAATCGAAAGGATGAACATCGGCAAAGCGATGATGAACCCCTCTTCGATTGCCAACGCAAGCATGGAATACTGCTTTCCAAACCACAAAAAATACTCTCTTGGAATAGCCAATGCAGCTAAATGCCCCACAATATATTGAAGCACCTCGAAGAAAATATAACCTGATAAAACAGCTGCTACCGCCAAAAGTTTTTTCATCGTTGACCTCAGATTTGATAGGGAATATCAATTATGATCAGAAGCTTACTAAATTGATTTACTCCTTACTACGCTCTATTTAGGTTTAGGTTTTTTTTCGTACAAATTATGTAAATGAAATTTCTGATTAAGCGACTGGATTTTGCCACAAAGCGATGGTGAGTTTTAAATATCACATAAGCAGTGGCCAGAGTCGCGTGACAACAAAATGGAATTTCTTTTATCGGAGAAAACCGACGCATGTGATAAACATCATCGTCTCTTTTTTCAAAAAAAGTCGCTTCAGATAAATTGCTCTCGGTCACTATCAACATAGTTCATCAATGCCAAGACGTCACCCGTTGCAACCCTGAATAAAATCCACCACTCATGCGGAAGGCACTTCGTCTTTCCAATAATCCAGCGCATCGTCAGTATGTGTCATGTGACGCAAACTGCCACCAAACGCACCAACTTTTTTTGAATCGGGGTATTCACACACTTCAGCTGGCATCATTGTGCTGACAGAGAGATAGGCGAGATCAGCATCAGAATCGTTAAGGATTTGATGCGCAGTTTCTGGTCCGCCGGTTGGACAACAAATCACATCGCCTTCGCGAATTTTTCTGGTTTCATCGCCATAACGCAGCGTTCCGGAACCCTTCACGATGAAGAACATTTCCTCTTCCGCACGATGACTGTGAAAAGGACAAGAGGACTTTCCGGGCGGCACGATATCATATGAGTAGCCCAAATCTTTCGCTCCCAGCAGTTGTCCAATCCGAATAGAGTGGCTCTCAAACTTGTCAGCTTTTTTGAAATGTTCCAGCTTCAAATCACCGATGTTGGCTACTTTTGAATTGATTACGCTCATTGATTTAAGTCTCCAAGACATAGGGCTGATGAGTCAATCGAAGGGTTTTAGTTTAGCAAGATGGGGACGTTATGCCAATCCTTACACGATTACAACGCGGGTTGTACAGGTCCTAAAAAACGCTCATTTAGGTTCAATATTCGTGTCTTCAGTTATACATTATCGCGACAGTATGAGCGGCAGTTGCTGACCTTGCGTCCAAGTACCAATCCATGCATTGGTCTTATCATCCCATTTTGCATCGAATATCCCCTTGACCGCATTGACAGATAAAAATAGATGTTCAGCGGAGACATCGAGTTTGTCGACTGGAATCATCGCATGTCCTTGATCCACACTTTCAAGAACGGCTGTGTATTCACCTGAAGCAGATTTTTTGACATGCAAAACAAGGTGTAATGCACCAGCCAAAGTACCATTCCAGTCGCCTTCAAATTTTTGGTTGTTTGCAGTTTTTTCTGCTGAAGATTCGCCACTCAGACCTGCAACACCCGCTTGGGACATGCACGTCACGATGGTGAGTGCCGCCCCCACAAGGAATTTAATTGATGCTTTCATAAAATAATTTTCCTATTTGTTAAAAACGTCGTACTGTAAGAATAATAGTGGAGAGAGTAATCTACCAAAAGCTAGCAAATTATTAGACGTGTTATTTGATTCAAGCCAATAAAATCATCGCTTTGATTTTGCATGATCAGAGACCCATTCGCCAATGACGTTCAAAGCCGCAGAGTTAATGGTTTCCTCAATCTGTGCGTATTCTGCCGGTGCCCCAGTGTTTGCGGCCTGAAACAAGTGGTTGAGATGGGGCAGTTCCTTTATCGTCACCTCTTTGTTTTCGCTCAAGGCTAGTCGCATCGCAGCCAGATTAGATTTAGCCGGAACCTGCAAATCAAGTGATCCGTTAAGAGCAAGCACCGGAACTTTTATCTGACGAAGTACTGGAACTGGATCATAGCTTAGAAAGTAACGCATCCACGGCGTCGTAAGCCCTGACAGGGCGGTCGCTTTAATTTGTTCCGCGTTACCAAATATTTTATGTTCTTCAACAGCTTTATCAAATATAGTCGCGGCCATTAATTTTGCCTCAGATTCACTCTTTGACTCTGCAATTGCTTTGAATAATTCCTCATTCACTTCGCGACCAGTCACCGCTCGCTCTGCCGGAACACCGGCTGCTTTTTCTATCAGGTATATTTGTTCTGCCAAGAGTTTATCTCCCGGAATGGCGGGGCCCGCCAACAGAACGATAAAACTAACTTGTGGATCGTGAGCGGCAACAACAGGGGCAATCAGTCCCCCTTCAGAATGGCCAAGTAAACCGATGCGCTGTGGATCAACATCTGCCCTGCTAAGTAAATACCGGACAGCTGCCGCAGCATCGGAGATAAATTCGGCTGAGGTAGCAGATTTATAATCGCCGCTCGATTGCGCGACCCCTCGTTTATCATAGCGGAGTACAGCGAAACCACGTTTATTCAGATAGTCGGCCAACACATAAAAAATTCGATGTCCAGCAACTACTTCTTCTCGCGTATGCGGACCTGATCCTGCAATGAAAATGATAGTTGGAAAGGGACCCGCTCCCTTTGGCGTACTAAACGTCCCAGCTAATTTAACGCCCGCACTACCCCCATCGAACGTTACGGTTTGTTGTTCATACGCTGAAGGCGCTGCATCAATAGCATCTTCCTGAGGGCGGCTTAATTTGGGGATAATGCCATTTGAACGCACTAATGTCAGTGGCATTGCCTGATCTTGTTTCCAGGTTCCCACCCAAGCTTTAGTTTTAGCATTCCATGTGGCATCGAATGATCCATGGACAGCGCTCACAGTAAAATCGAGGTGCTCCGAGGTCACATTCATACTATCAACGGGAATCATGGCGTGTCCCTGGTCTACGCTTTCTAAGACCGATGCGTATTCACCAGACGGCGACTTTTTGACGTGTAAAATAAGACGTAGAGTACCTGCTAAGGTTCCTCCCCAATCGCCCACCATATTCTGACTGACCGATGCCGCGTCAACTTTAGTATTTTGAGTAAGCTCAGCAGCACTCGTCTGCACGCCACCAAGGTGCAAAGCAAACACCAATATGAAAGGGATTTTGAATGACACTGACATAGAATGAGTTCTCTTTGCAAAAAATCATCCTACAACAGCAAAATTGGCAAATCAATATTAATTTGAAGTCATGACGCTTAAACGAGACTGTAGTTACACACTGACGAACGTCAATATCCAGCCAGGAAACCAGACCTTCCATTGCGAGAAACATGCAAACAAAGACGGACCAAAATTTTAAATCCTAGTGATTTGTCTTGCTCCGTCCGTAGGGCAGTCGGTCATTTGTCATCTTTATACGGCTGATAGTTATCGCGTCTCATCCGTAGGCGACCAAGAAAGCGTGTACAAAAAAACATTCGCTGCTTCGTATTGCGAACGCAGATTATCGGCGACGTTTTTGTTCGCTTTTGAATTCAGCAAATTTTTGCTTGATGGCTTCAGGCAAAGCGACGGATTTTTCTGTCACAGCATCAACCCACACTACTTTAGCGCCGCCCTCAGCATAAAGAGAATAGCCATCACCGACCGAACGCATTTCTTGCGTTGTCTCGAAACTCGTCCGTCCCATGTTGGAGATATACGTGCACACTTCTACTTGCCCCGGATATTTCAACGGTTTTTTGAATGTGCAATGCGCATTGACGATGACAGCACCATTGCCGTTCTCATCGGGCAGACATCCCATCATCGCCAGCCATTCGATTCTCGCCTGCTCCATGTACTGAAAATACACCGTATTATTGACATGTCCCATGGCGTCCATATCACCCCAGCGAATCGGAATGGTGACGGTGTAAACCAGTTTCTTGTCACCTACCTTCATCATTGAACGCTCATCCCGTCATCCGCGGTCACAATAGCGCCGTTCAGGAAACGCGATTCTTCTGCCGCCAGCAAAAGCAATAAACCATCCAGATCTTCAGGCGTGCCAACGCGCTTGCGTGGCAGCATTTCGATCAGCTTTTGACCTTGCTCGGTTTCAAAATACTCTTCGTTAATTTCTGTCGCAATATAGCCAGGGCAAATCGCATTGACATTGATACCGTATTTTCCCCATTCAACCGCCATAGCTTTCGTCATATGAACGACAGCAGCTTTACTCATGCAGTAAATACCAATTTGTGGCAGCACGCGCAGACCAGCGACCGAAGCAATATTGATGATGCGATGTTGTTTTCTTGGATCACCTTTATGTCTGGCGATCATCCGCTTTGCCGCCTCTTGAGCAACAAAAAATGCGCCCCGTTGATTGGTATCCATGACATACGCATAATCGTCTGGCGTAACATCGACCAGACGTTGTGTCGTCGACACACCTGAATTATTGATTAGAATATCGATAGGACCGGCTTCAGTCTCGGCATGGGCAATTGCCGACTTAATGCTCGAGTAATCCGTTACATCAAGTGCGACCACGTGTGCTGCACCACCTTCTGCTTCAATCTCTGCCCGCAATTCTTTGAGTCTATCGATACGGCGCGATGCCAGCACTACTTGTGCACCGGCCTGAGCTAACACTTTTGCAAAACGGGCACCTAAGCCACTGGAAGCGCCGGTAATCAGCGCAATCTTACCTTCAAAGTTGACTTCTATGCCCATCAGTATCTCCGCGAAAAATGATTAATAGCCTGTACTCTGTGTCACTTGCTATGATGACATACAGATCATGATTCTGTTGTATGGATTTTAGCTCTATCTGCATTTTTAGGGCTATTTCAACAGTAAATATCGCTAAATTGATGCATAGCAAAGCACCGTCTGCGATAATTCGAATATTGAGAAGCGGCCAGTTGGTGAGCTTCTTCTAATCAGAAACTTGCAGATTAAGATGACGGCAGATAATATGCTGAAGATAATTTAGCACGTTCGTTCGAAAATATTTCCAGAAAGTGATTACCTCCCATGACCCAAAACATTCTTGAACAATACGGTCCACGCGACACCATGGAATACGATGTCGTTATTGTGGGTGGTGGGCCTGCAGGCTTATCTGCGGCGATTAAGTTAAAAAAGCTAGCAGCAGAAAAAGGCTCTGAGGTGTCCGTGTGCGTCCTTGAAAAAGGCGGCGAGCTTGGCGCACATATCCTGTCTGGTGCAGTTATGGATCCGCAGGCACTGACCGAACTCATTCCAAACTGGAAAGAACTCGGCGCACCGCTCAATACGCCAGTAACAGAAGATCGCTTCTTGTTTCTGACCGAAACAAAAGCACACAAAACACCAAACTGGATGTTGCCACAGTGCTTCCAAAACCATGGCAATTTCGTTATTTCTCTGGCGAATGTCGTACGTTGGTTAGGGCAGCAAGCTGAAGCCTTGGGCGTCGAAATTTTTCCAGGATTCCCTGCGGCAGAAATTTTGTACAACGACGACGGCTCTGTCAAAGGTGTCGCCACTGGCAATATGGGGGTCAATCGTGAAGGCGAACCTGGCCCTGCATTTCAGTTGGGGATGGAATTGCATGCCAAATACACTTTGTTTGCGGAAGGTGCACGTGGTCACCTTGGCAAGCAACTGATCGCTAAATATGATCTGAACAAAGGTAAAGATCCACAGACTTATGGCATTGGTATTAAGGAATTGTGGGAAATCGATCCAGCCAAGCATCAGCCTGGTCTGGTAATCCATTCCGCTGGTTGGCCTTTAGATGCGGATACCTACGGTGGCTCCTTCTTGTATCACCTGGAAAATAATCAGGTGGCAGTGGGTTACGTCGTTGGTCTCGGTTACGAAAATCCTTACCTGTCACCATACGAAGAGTTTCAGCGCTACAAGACACATCCAGAAATTCGCAAATTCTTTGAAGGCGGTAAACGTATCGCTTACGGTGCGCGTGCGATTACTGCTGGCGGCTTACAATCTTTACCTAAACTGACTTTCCCTGGTGGCGCCTTGATCGGTTGTGATGCTGGTTTCTTAAATGCCAGCCGCATCAAAGGTAGCCATGCCGCGATCAAAACTGGCATGCTGGCCGCGGATGCGGTATTTGCCGCATTGGGTGAAAATCGTCAGTACGATGAAGTCACTGCTTACAGCGCAGCGTTCGAAGCATCTTGGTTGCATGAAGAATTGCACAAAGCGCGTAACTTTAAGCCATGGATGAGTAAAGGTTTGTACCTTGGTACGTTGATGGTCGGCATCGATCAAGTGGTCTTCGGCGGTAAAGCACCGTGGACTCTGCGCCATACCCATGCTGATCACGAATGTCTGCGTCCTGCTTCTGAGTTCCAGCCCATCGTTTATCCAAAGCCGGATGGCAAGCTGACGTTTGATCGTTTATCTTCAGTGTTCATTTCGAACACCAATCATGCTGAAGATCAACCTATCCACCTGACATTAAAAAATGCCAATGTTCCAGTGGATGTAAATCTGGCTAAATACGCAGGCCCGGAAGCACGTTACTGCCCTGCAGGTGTGTATGAGTTCATGAAAACGGATGACGGCAAAGACCGCTTGCAAATCAACTCGCAAAACTGTGTTCACTGCAAAACTTGCGATATTAAAGATCCAACCCAGAATATCGTATGGGTAACCCCTGAAGGTGGTGGTGGCCCTAATTATCCGAATATGTAATATTGGTATGGCTAAAACAAAAGCCGCTGGAATATTCCAGCGGCTTTTTTATTGGATCTGACCCGTCCTGAAATAGATTGACAGTTTTCTTCCTAATTGAAAGGAACGTCAATGGAATCAAGCAAACGTAGGAGTCAAAGAGATTACACGCTGGCTTTTAAATTGTCAGTTGTCGATCAAGTAGAAAAAGGCGAGATAACGTATAAGCAAGCACAATTACGTTACGGCATACAAGGTCGCTCAATGGTTCTGGTTTGGTTGCGCAAACATGGGACGCAAGACTGGCATACTATCGGATTAAGAAAAAATCTCTCTACATGTATGTCCAAAGATCCTCTACCCCAAACACCTGAGCAACGTATCAAAGAGCTTGAAACGCAGCTCAAGGAGGCGAATGAAAAAGCCCAATTATTTGAAGCGATCGTCGCTGTCATTCGAGATGATTTTGGTATTGCCATCCCAAAAAAGCTTTCCGGCAAGTCCTTGAAGAAAAGAAAGTGCCCGCAATAAGTATTACCAAGGCTTGCCATTATTTTGGGTGGACACGTCAGGCTTATTATCAACAAATAAGCCGGGATCAAGTACGAGAAGATGAGCATGATCAGGTTGTTCGATGGGTTAGTGAAGTGCGCTTACGTCAGGCCAGAATCGGCACGCGTAAGCTGTACCATTTAATGCGGAACTGGTTACAACAAGGAGGAATCAAGCTAGGACGGGATGCGCTGTTTAAGTTACTCAAGGAGCGCCGCTTACTGGTACAGAGAAAACGTGCCTATCATAAGACAACCAATAGCCATCATCGGTTTTATAAGCACCCTAATTTACTCAAGGAAGGCGCACAGCAGGTGATTGCATCCAAGCCGGAACAAGTCTGGGTGGCAGATATTACTTATATTCCGACCAAAGAGAAATTTGTGTACTTAAGCTTGATCACGGACGCCTATTCGAGAAAAATTGTTGGGCATCATGTGCACGCTAGTTTGCAAACCGAGGAAGTCAGCGTTGCTTATAAGTTGGCATTACGACACAGACGAAGTCATTCGCCATTAATTCATCATTCGGATCGCGGGATTCAGTATTGCGCTACGTATTACCAACAAATCCATCAACGATTTGGAATTCAGTGTTCAATGACAGATGGCTATGATTGCTATCAGAATGCACTGGCTGAACGGGTCAACGGTATTCTTAAAGAAGAATTTCTATTGCATACGCCAGCCAATTTAGCAGAGGCTCAGAAATTGATTGCGCAGTCCATTGATATTTACAACACTGAAAGGCCACACACATCACTTAAAAACAAAACGCCCGATGAGGTTCATCGGGCGTGATTGCAACAGTTTTACCTGTCAACTTATTTTAGGACTAGACAATCAGGGTTGATTCACCGTTAATCGGTTTAAATAAGCTTCAAACTACCATTGCTGTTTCAGGATTTTTTCCAACCAGAACGTACCTATGACCGTCTTCACATCAGTGATCTTGCCGTCACGTACCCACTCCAGCAGCTCAGATTGGGTAGCTACGAATGTTTCCAGGAATTCTTCCTCGTCCAATCTCGCCTCGCCCGCCGTCAAGCCTTGTGCCAAATAGATTTCAAGATGCTCATCGGCATAAGCAATCGCATTATGGATGGTACAGACATGGCGCCAGCTTTGTGCGGTATAGCCTGTTTCTTCTTTCAACTCGCGTTGTGCGCAGACCAATGTATCTTCGCCCGGGTCAATTTTACCGGCAGGAAATTCAATAAATACTCTGTCCAAAGGATAGCGAAATTGTCTTTCCATCAGAATGGTACCGTCATCAAATAAAGGAATGATGACGACCGCACCAGGGTGTCTTATGTATTCACGCGTTGCCTGCTTACCATCTGGGAGGGTAATTCGGTCCTTCTGAACCTGAAGAAAATCTCCGTCGTAGGCCAGAACACCATCTATCTTATGTTCGCGCAAATGGCTGTCTGTTAAATTTATTTCAGACATGATCGCGCCTCAAATAGCGATATACAAAACCAGGAAAGCCCAAGACAACGAACAGGCAAAAACTGATTGCATAGAATTCCCATCGTTGCGGGAACGCATTGCCAGCATTACGTTCAAGCGCAAAACCGAGTTCACCGACAAACACATAAAGCACGATGATCTCGACGATGCGCAGCCAAAACGGCTTAGCCAAAGAAAAACGCTGTACCGCAAACAAGGCGAAACAGCGTTCATTGATGAATGGCAGGTTGGCAGCCAATACTGCCAACACTACCACCAACCACACAGATGCGGAGCTACTCAAAAGATTCAACCTTTTCCATCTTAAGATGCAAGTGTCTTAACAATTGCATTCAGACATGCAGTCATCAAACCGCCTGGCATTACACCCAATACGAGTACAGCGATACCATTCAAGCTCAAGATCATACGTACATCAAAGCTAGGGTTGATGATCGTACTGTCAGAAGGATTATCGAAGTACATCAATTTCACTACACGCAGGTAGTAGAAAGTACCAATCAGTGAGAACAATACTGCAACCAGTGCAAGCCAGATCTGACCACTTGCAACGACGGATTGCAACACAGACAGTTTTGCGTAGAAACCCATCATCGGAGGAATACCGGCCAATGAGAACATCAATAACAACATCACCAATGCGAACCATGGGGAACGCTTATTGAGACCTTTCAAATCTTCGAGATTTTCAGCTTCGAAACCAGAACGTGACAATAGCATGATCACACCGAAGGTACCTAGTGTAGTCAAAACGTAGGTAATACTGTAAAACATCGACGCACTATAGGCATCAGCAGCCATGCTGGTGTTGCCATTCACAACGCCAGACAACAATCCGAGCAACATGAAACCCATTTGAGAAATGGTGGAGTACGCCAGCATGCGCTTCAAATTTGTCTGCGCAATCGCCGTCAGGTTACCGATAGCCATGGACAATACAGCCAGTACAACCAACATCTGTTGCCACTCTACCGCCTGGGAGAACAGACCTTCTACTAACAAACGGAAGGTAATCGCAAACGCTGCTAATTTTGGCGCGCCACCCAGTAACAAAGTTACCGCGGTTGGAGCACCTTGATAAACGTCAGGCACCCACATATGGAAAGGAACAACACCCAGTTTGAACGCAAGGCCAGCAACCAGGAACACGATACCAAACACAAGAATCGTTTTATTAGCGATTGGGGAAGCAGCAGCTTTTGCAACTTCAGATAAATCCAACGAACCAGTCGCACCATACAACATCGAAATACCGTACAACATGAAACCAGAAGCTAAAGCCCCCAGAATAAAGTACTTCATCGCTGCTTCCGTAGATACCGTGTGATCACGGCGCAAAGCAACCAATGCGTACAGGGACAACGACATCAATTCAAGACCAAGATAAATAATCAGGAAATTATTTCCGGAGATCATGATCATTTGACCGAGTAATGCAAATAAAGCGAGGACGTAAAATTCACCGCCCAGTTTTCCGTTACTCATACCTCTGTCAGTTACGTATTGACGGGAGTAAATCAGCGTCATACCCACTGCGACGTAGGAGAACATTTTCAGTAACATCGACATAGGATCAGACACAAACATGTTATTGCTAACATAGGTAGATCCTTCGTTATTTGCCGTTGCTAAGGTCAGAGCCCCGCACACAAACAACGCGACAATACTCATGACATAAGTCACGTTACGCTTGCTGTCTGCCAAAAACATATCGACCAGCAAAATTGCACAGGTCGCCAGCAGCAAAAATATTTCAGGATAAAGTGGTGTGAAGTTCATATTATTCAGTTCTACTAGCATTGATCTGCTATCACACGATTTGCGAATCGAAAATCGTGTGACGGGCTTGCTTGTCTATATCCTTAATTAGAGTGGCAACTTAGACACAGCCACATGCTTCAAAAGATCACTTACTGAGACTTGCATCGCATCAGTAAATGGTGCTGGATACAGCCCCATTGCAATGACTGCAATCGCTAAAACACCCAGCATAAAAAACTCGCGCTTATTGATATCACTTAAGTGAGCAACATGGTCATTCGTAATTTTACCGAATACAACACGTTTAACCATCCACAAAGAGTAAGCTGCACCAAAAATCAAGGCCGTAGCAGCCAGCATACCAATCCAGAAATTAAATTGAACTGCGCCCAAAATCACCATGAACTCACCAACGAAACCCGACGTCGCAGGCAAACCGCAGTTGGCCATAGAGAACAATACAAACAAAGCAGCAAATTTAGGCATTTTGTTAACCACGCCACCGTAGTCGACAATTTGACGTGAATGTACGCGGTCATACAGCACACCAATACACAAGAACATTGCTCCGGAAATAAAACCGTGGGAAATCATCTGCACAATCGCGCCTTGCATGGACATCGCGTTAAACATGAAGAAGCCCAGAGTAACGAAGCCCATATGTGCAATAGAAGAATACGCAACCAGCTTTTTCATGTCAGCCTGTACCAAAGCTACTAAGCCGATATAGATTACCGCGATCAAAGACAACGTGATCATGAAACCGGCCATGTAATGGCTTGCATCAGGAGCGATTGGCAAGGAGAAGCGCAAGAAACCATAAGCACCCAATTTCAACATGATCGCTGCCAACACAACAGAACCACCGGTAGGCGCTTCCACGTGAGCATCTGGCAACCATGTATGTACTGGCCACATTGGCACTTTCACTGCAAACGCCATCAGGAAAGCACAGAAGATCATGATTTGTTCAGACATGCTCAACGGCAGTTTGTGCCAGTCTAGAATATCGAAGGAATGACCTGCTTTGTTGTACAGATAAATGATGGCAACCAGTGTTAACAAAGAACCGAGCAAGGTGTACAAGAAGAACTTGAACGCAGCATACACGCGATTCGGGCCGCCCCAGACACCTACAATGATGTACATAGGAATCAAAGTTGCTTCGAAGAACACATAGAACAGCATGCCGTCCAACGCTGAAAATACACCGATCATTAGTCCAGACAAGATCAGGAACGCCCCCATGTACTGAGCAACTTGCTTCTCAATTACCTGCCATGCAGCGATCACCACGATCACCGTAATGAACGCTGTCAAAGGGATCAGCCACAGAGAGATACCATCAATTCCCAATGAGTAAAAAACGTTAAATTTTTCTATCCACGCGAATTTTTCAACAAATTGCATGCCATGCGCATTGTTATCAAAACGGGTAATCAAAGGCAAAGTTACCAAAAAGCTTGCCAGAGAACCGATAAGCGAAACACCGCGCACCAGACTGGGATTTTCATCCCGACCGAAAGCTAATACAAAGAGGCCAAACGCGATCGGACACCAAATCGCCAGGCTGAGTAAGGAGGAAGTTGACTGCATCATGATTATATTTTTATAGCCGAGGTCACTTATTTAGCAAAAGGGAATGGCATGAAGTACACCAGGAACCCCAGAACACCCAAAATCATTACAAAAGCATAGTGATAGATATAACCACTTTGGAACAAACGAATACCACGCGAGAACCAACCTACCAACTTCGCGCTACCATTTACCACCAAACCATCAATCAAACCTTTGTCACCGATGTTCCACAATCCGCCACCCAACACGCGAGCACCGCCTGCGAATACGATTTCATTGAATTTATCCATGTAGTACTTGTTATCAAGCAAATTATAGATTGCGCTTGAATGCTTCTTGATTGCCGTCGGAATCGCCGGTTTCACCATGTAGAAGAAATAGGAAGTAACCACACCAGCCAAAGCCAACCAGAACGGCAAAGACGTAAATGCATGGACTGCCATCGCTACCGGACCATGGAATTCATCTTTCAATTCTTCCATTGCTTTGTGAGCTTCATTGACAGTAATCACTTTTTCAAAGAATGCGCCAAACAACATAGGTTCAATGGCGATAAAACCAATAATCACAGATGGAATTGCCAGCATCACTAATGGGAACCAGACCACGAATGGAGACTCGTGTGGTTTTTGTCCTGGTGCGAGGCCGTGGTGCTCATCATGATCAGCGTGATCGTCGTGGGCATGACTGTCGTGTGCTTTGTGATCATGTGCATGATGATCGTGCCCATGAGCATGTCCAAAGTTTTCTTTACCGTGAAATACCAGGAAGTACATACGGAAAGAATAGAACGCTGTCACGAACACACCCGCTAAGGTTGCAAACTGAGCAAAACCAGCACCAGTCAGATGTGAAGCTTGTACTGCATCAATAATGCTATCTTTTGAGTAGAAGCCTGAGAAGAACGGTGTACCGATCAACGCGAGGGAACCGATCAAGGAAGTGATCCAAGTGATAGGCATGTATTTGCGCAAGCCACCCATGTTGCGAATATCCTGATCATGGTGCATACCAATGATCACAGATCCAGCAGCTAAGAACAGCAAGGCTTTAAAGAACGCGTGCGTCATTAAATGGAACACTGCAACTGAATAAGCAGAAGCACCGAGTGCGACTGTCATGTAACCCAATTGAGACAAAGTCGAATACGCAACCACACGTTTGATATCGTTTTGAATAATCCCAAGGAAACCCATGAACAAGGCCGTGATAGAACCGATCACCAGAATGAATGACAAGGCTGTATCAGACAATTCAAACAACGGGGACATACGGGAAACCATGAAAATACCAGCAGTCACCATCGTCGCCGCGTGAATCAGAGCGGAAATTGGGGTTGGGCCTTCCATCGAATCGGGTAACCATACGTGCAGTGGAAACTGTGCGGATTTACCCATCGCACCAATAAACAAGCAAATACAAGCAACGGTGATCAACATCCAGTTCGTACCTGGTAACAGCAGCTTTGCTAATTCTTCTTTCTTTGCAAACACTTCAGCGTAGTTCATGGAACCAGCGTAAGCCAGAATTAAACCAATACCAAGAATAAACCCAAAGTCACCAACACGGTTGACTAAGAAAGCTTTCATGTTCGCGTAAATTGCTGTTGGCTTGGTGTACCAGAAACCAATCAACAGATAAGACACCAGGCCCACTGCTTCCCAACCGAAGAACAGTTGCAAGAAGTTGTTGCTCATGACAAGCATCAACATCGAAAACGTAAAAAGGGAAATGTATGAGAAGAAGCGATTGTAACCTTCGTCTTCAGCCATATAACCTATGGTGTAGATATGAACCATCAGCGACACGAAGGTCACCACACACATCATCATCGCTGTCAGATTATCGACCAGAAAGCCTACTTCCAGCTTCAGACCTGCCACCTGCATCCATTGATACAGAGTAGCGTTGTAAATTGGCGCGCCATCAATCAACGCATTTAACGTCATGCATGAAATGATGAAAGCAACCAATACGCCAAGTATTGTTGCCGTATGTGAGACTTTACGTCCCACGACGTTACCGAAGAACTTGGTGCCCAGCAAACCCGCAATGGCAGATCCTGCCAATGGTGCCAGAGGTACAGCCAATAATAGTTGTGGGTTAAGTTGCCCCGCCATGATGACCCTTTTGTTAGCTTGTTACTTTTTTTAAATCGCCAGCGAATGAGGGGTTGTTGCTTACCACAACAACCCATCCACATTATCCCTTGAGTGCGTCCAGATCTTCAACGTTAATCGTATCAAGGCTACGGAACATGACTACGAGAATCGCTAAACCGATTGCGGACTCAGCAGCCGCCACCGTCAGAATGAAGAACACGAAAATTTGTCCCGCAGCGTCTCCTAAATAATGAGAAAACGCGATGAAGTTAATGTTCACTGCGAGCAACATCAATTCGATTGCCATGAGCAGCACAATAATATTTTTGCGATTCAAAAAGATACCAACGATAGATATCGCGAATAAAATGGCACCCAGAACCAGGTAATGCGTCAATGTCAAGGCCATATTAGTTCCCCTGCTTTTCTGTTGCAACCTGAGTCGCACGATCGGACTCTGCTTTCATCTTCACAATACGTACTCGATCTTTACTTTGTACCTTCACTGCTTTTGCAGGATCAACGTACTTGCTGTCTTTACGACGACGCAAAGTTAAAGCCACTGCTGCCACAATCGCCAGTAACAAAATTGCCGCTGCAACTTCGAACGCTAATTGGTAGTGGGTAAAAATAACCAGGCCCAGGTTTTTGGTATCACCAATATTGCCGGTGTCGCCATGAACATGGCTGCCAACAGTCAGGAAACCGCGCCACAATACCGCTGACATTTCCAACACCACCACCACACCCACAGTCAAAGCCAAAGGAAAATGACTCCAGAATCCTGCGCGTAATTTATCGAGATCGATATCAATCATCATCACCACGAACAAGAACAAGACCATGACCGCGCCTACATAAACCAGCACTAAAACGATGGCAAGAAACTCTGCTTTGAGCAACATCCAAATACCGGATGCAGTAAAAAATGCCAGCACTAAAAACAGTGCCGAATGTACAGGGTTACGCGCTGTAATCACCTGTGTCGCAGCAAGAATCAAAATCGCTGCAAATATATAAAATAATGCGGTTGTAAATTCCATATCGAAACCGTTCCATTTATCGGTAAGCTGCGTCAGCTTCACGCGCTGCCGCAATTTGTGTTTCGTAGCGATCGCCTACGGCTAACAACATTTCTTTTGTAAAATACAGGTCGCCCCGTTTCTCGCCGTGGTATTCCAGAACATGTGTCTCGACAATAGAATCAACTGGGCATGACTCTTCGCAAAAACCACAGAAAATACATTTGGTTAAATCGATGTCGTAGCGAGTAGTGCGGCGGGAACCGTCAGCACGTTGATCGGATTCAATCGTAATTGCCATCGCAGGACAAACCGCTTCGCACAATTTACACGCGATACAACGCTCTTCGCCATTTGGGTAGCGACGTAAAGCATGCAAACCGCGGAAACGGGGAGATTGCGGTGTTTTTTCTTCCGGAAATTGGACAGTAATCTTGCGAGCGAACATATAGCGACCGGTCAATGCCAATCCCTTAATCAGTTCGCGCAGCATCAGGCTGCCAAAAAAATCTTTAATTGCTTCCATTTTCTTCAGCCTCTTACTTCCAAATATTCCACGGCGTTTGCATCCACGCTGCGACAAACACCAAATACACTAAAGTCAGGGGGATAAATACTTTCCAGCCCAAACGCATGATCTGGTCATAGCGGTAGCGTGGGAAAGATGCTCGTGCCCAGATGAACATGGAGACCACAACAAAAGTTTTGATACCAAGCCAGATCCAGCCTGGAATAAAGTCCAGGAAACTGAATGGAGAAGCCCAACCGCCAAGGAACATCAATGATGCCATCGCGGAGATCAAAATCATGTTCGCGTATTCAGCCAGGAAGAACATGGCAAACGACATGCCAGAGTATTCAACCATATGACCTGCAACGATCTCAGATTCACCTTCTACCACGTCAAATGGGTGGCGATTCGTTTCAGCGATACCAGAAATGACATACACAACAAAAATCGGCAACAACGGCAACCAGTTCCATGACAAGAAGTTCAGTCCGATGTGGGCGAAGTAACCTTTAGACTGGCCATTCACGATATCGGTCAGATTCAAACTGCCGGACACCATCAATACGATGACCAGTGCAAAACCCATAGCAATTTCGTACGAAACCATCTGTGCAGAAGCACGCATCGCGCCGAGAAACGCATACTTGGAGTTAGAAGCCCAACCTGCGATGATGATACCGTAGACTTCCATGGAAGTGATTGCCATCACCAACAACAAACCAGCATTGACATTCGCAAGCACTGTTTCAGGACCGAATGGAATTACTGACCATGCAGCCAAGGCTGGCATAATTGTCATGATCGGCGCCAAAATAAACAGAATTTTATTTGCTTTAGCCGGAACAATAATTTCTTTTAACAGCAGTTTTACCGCATCGGCAATCGGTTGCAACAAGCCAGCAGGACCAACACGATTCGGACCAAGACGGATATGCATCCAGCCGATCATCTTACGTTCCCACAGTGTGAGATAAGCAACACATCCCATCACTGGCAGGGTAATAGCAACGATTTTCGCCAAGGTCCAGATTAGCGGCCATAAATAGCCAAACGTACCCTGCCCCAAGCTTTCAATAGTGAGCAGCAAACTCATTACGCACGCTCCACAGTAATTGCCCCAAACATGCCGTCAAGATTGCTGGTCGTTTCATGACCTGCCGCTACCCGGACTACATTTTCAGGAAGAGATTGATCAACACCAACATTCAACAAGATCGAACCACCTTTCGTGAACTTGACCATATCACCGTTGCTGACACCCAATTTGTGCGCCAAGCCAGCACTAATCCACGCCAGCGTTGCTTGAGCATCCGCCGTTTTTTGCAGTGATTCTGCGCGACGAACGATGCCATCCGTGCTGTAAATCGACACATCTGACAGACGCTCCAGCGCAGTTCCAGCAGCGCTGAGTGACGGCGCAACTGATGCCAGATTGTTCAAGCGGGAAGCGATATCAGCCTGCCCCAATACTTCATCACGAATACTTTCAGCAGTTTCGTAGTCGAATTTTTCCAGACCCAACAAATTGCCTAAGACGCGCAACACTTTCCAAGCAGGACGAGTATCACCTAAAGGTTTTACCACACCGTGGAAACTTTGCGGACGACCTTCGCAGTTCACAAACGTACCAGACGTTTCTGTGAAAGGTGATACAGGCAACAATACATCAGCGTATTCTGCGCCGTGTTTGAACGGTGACATGACAACCACCATATCAGCTTGCGCCAAGGCGGCTTTTGCTTTTACCGGATGCGCAGAATCCAACATTGGTTCAGCGTGCAATACGATGTAAGCTTTTTTAGCTTCAGCGAAAACTGGCTTTGCAGAGGTAGACGGAATCGCATTCGCGAGGTAGCCACCTACAGTGTTCGCTGCTTCGGTTAAATATCCGAAAGTTGCGTTTGCATTTTTGGCAATCCACTGAACCAGCGCGTGTAATTTCGCTGCTTCTGGATGGTAGGACACGGTGTTACCCAAAAATACACCTGCATCATCTGCGATCAGGCTATCAGCGATTTTTGATGCAACTTCAGTGGCAGTAACACCTTCAAAACCAGCAGGAGCCGCCACTTGTTTTTTAGCTGCAACTGCAACCGCTACTTCAGCAAGGAAAGAAACCCATGCTGATGGTGCCAGAATTGCTTTGTTGGTCAGCTTCATCAACTGATCATCGTCGCTCGCGCTCAAGACGCTTAATTTGGTGCCCAATTTTACGGACTGACGCAAACGTGCAGCCAGAACTGGGTGATCTTTACGCAAGAAAGAACCGACGATAAAGACGTTTTTTAATTGTCCAAACTGGCTGATCGATGTACCCAACCAAGGCTTGATCTGACCATTCAAACTGAAGTCAGATTCGCGCAGGCGGAAATCAACATTATCAGAACCCAGACCGCGCACGACGCGCTGCAGCAAAGATAATTCTTCAAGCGTGGAATGTGGCGCCGCAACCGCTGCGATCGCATCAGCACCGTGCTCGTGTTTTACATTGCGCAGACCGTGAGCAACGTATTCGAGTGCTGTTTGCCAATCAGTTTCTTGCCATTGACCGCCTTGTTTGATCATAGGCTTAGTCAAACGCTCAGAACTATTCAAGGCTTCGTAAGAGAAACGATCTTTATCAGAAATCCAGCATTCGTTGATGTCTTCGTTTTCCATCGGCACCACGCGCATGACCTTGCCGTTCTTGACCTGAACGATCAGGTTAGAACCCAGTGCATCATGTGCGCTGACAGATTTGCGGCGAGACAATTCCCATGTACGCGCGGAGTAGCGGAAAGGTTTTGATGTCAGTGCGCCAACTGGGCACAGATCAATCATATTACCTGACAACTCAGAATCAACTGTCTGGCCAACAAACGAAGTGATTTCAGAATGTTCACCGCGATTAAGCATGCCGAGCTCCATCACACCTGCGATTTCCTGGCCGAAACGTACGCAACGTGTGCAATGAATGCAACGACTCATTTCTTCCATTGAAACCAGCGGGCCCACATCTTTGTGGAACACCACGCGTTTTTCTTCTTCGTAGCGTGAAGCTGTACCACCGTAGCCGACAGCCAGATCTTGCAATTGGCACTCACCACCTTGATCGCAAATCGGGCAATCCAGTGGGTGATTAATCAGCAAGAATTCCATTACCGCTTTTTGTGCTTTCACCGCTTTATCGCTGGATGAACGTACGATCATCCCGGGCGTTACTGGCGTCGCGCAAGCTGGCAATGGTTTAGGTGCTTTTTCAACCTCAACCAGACACATGCGGCAATTCGCCGCAATAGATAATTTTTTGTGATAGCAAAAATGGGGGATGTATGTGCCAAGTTTATTGGCCGCATCCATCACCATACTACCCTCTAGGACTTCGACTTTTTTGCCGTCTATTTCGATTTCAACCATGGTCTACTCTAAGTGTGCTAACCGAATCTGGCTTACAGGTAAGTGGGAACCAAGCAATGCTTATGCTCGATGTGATATTCAAATTCTTCGCGGAAATTCTTGATAAATGCACGAACTGGCATTGCAGCGGCATCACCCAAAGCGCAAATTGTTTTGCCTTGAATGTTGTCAGCAATAGAGTTCAACATATCCAAATCTTCAGGACGCCCCTGACCGTGCTCAATACGATGAACCATACGATACAACCAGCCAGTGCCTTCACGGCAAGGCGTACATTGACCGCAAGACTCTTCAAAATAGAAGTAAGACAAGCGCAACAATGATTTGACCATGCAACGTGTTTCATCCATCACGATCACAGCACCTGAACCCAGCATAGAACCGGCTTTGGCGATAGAATCGTAATCCATATCGGTGGCCATCATCACGTCGCCAGTCAATACTGGCATTGAAGAACCACCTGGAATAACCGCTTTAATTTTTTTACCGTCGCGCATACCGCCAGCTAATTCGAGCAGCGTAGCAAACGGTGTTCCCATTGGAACTTCGTAGTTACCTGGTTTCGCAACGTCACCGGACATAGAAAAAATCTTAGTGCCGCCATTGTTTGGCTTACCCAAGGCAGCGTATTTCTCGCCACCCATTGCCAATACAAACGGAACAGCAGCAAAAGTCTCGGTGTTATTGATGGTTGTCGGCTTGCCGTACAGACCAAAACTTGCCGGGAAAGGCGGTTTGAAACGTGGCTGACCTTTTTTACCTTCGAGTGATTCGAGCAATGCTGTTTCTTCACCACAGATGTACGCACCATAACCATGGAATGCATGCAATTGGAAAGAGAAATCAGAGCCTGCAATCTTGTCACCTAACATACCAGCAGCGCGCGCCTCTTCAATTGCTTCTTCAAAGCGATCATAGTCAGCAAAAATTTCGCCGTGGATATAGTTATAGCCAACTGTGATGCCCATCGCGTACGCACCAATGGCCATACCTTCGATCAAAGCATGCGGGTTATAGCGAATGATGTCACGATCTTTAAATGTACCTGGTTCGCCTTCGTCGGTATTACAGACCAGGTATTTTTGACCTGGAAACTGACGTGGCATGAAGCTCCACTTCAATCCGGTAGGAAAACCCGCGCCACCACGACCACGCAGTGAAGATGCCTTCAACTCAGCTATTACCTGCTCTGGCGGAATTTTTTCCGACAAAATGCGTTTCAGCGATTCGTAACCACCACGGGCTACGTAATCTTGCAGGTGCCAGTTTTTGCCATCCAGACCAGCCAGAATCAAAGGCTTAATATGGCGATTATGCAGACTCGTCATTATTTACCCGCCTCTTTCAATTCGCTTACCAGACCATCAATCTTATCGTTCGACATCAGGCTACACATACGTTTGTTATTGACCAGCATGACCGGCGCATCACCACACGCGCCCATACATTCGCCCTCAACCAACGTAAATTGGCCGTCCGCTGTCGTTTCTTTGTAATCGATACCCAGCTTTTGCTTTAAGTGCAGCGCAGCGCGCTCACCGCCAGACAAAGCACATGGCAGGTTAGTACAAACGGAAATCTTGAACTTACCCACAGGTTTCGTGTTGTACATGTTATAGAAGGTTGCCACCTCTTGAACCGCGACCGCAGGCATACCGATGTAATCTGCCAAAGTCTGCATGACTTCTGGAGATACCCAACCGGTTTCGTCCTGAGCAATAGCCAACGCCGCCATGACGGCAGATTGCCGTTGGTCACTCGGGAACTTTGCAAGTTCGCGATCAATTTTTTTAAATGCCTGCTCTGATAACACCATAGCCAATGCCTCGAATCAACGCCTGTTAGCGTCTTTTATCTATCAATCTCACCAAAAACAATATCCTGAGTACCGATGATGGTTACAGCATCAGCAATCATATGACCCTTTGCCATCTCATCCAGACCCTGCAAATGCGCATAACCTGGCGCACGAATCTTGAGACGATATGGTTTATTCGCGCCATCGGACATCAAATAAATACCAAATTCACCTTTCGGATGTTCGACCGCTGCATATGCTTCGCCAGCAGGAACATGGAAACCTTCAGTGAACAATTTGAAGTGATGGATTAATGCTTCCATATTCGACTTCATATCCACGCGATGTGGTGGCGTCACTTTGTGATTTTCGGAAATCACAGAACCCGGATTGTTTCTGAGCCACTCTACGCATTGCTTGATGATGCGATTTGATTGGCGCATTTCTTCAACACGCACCAAATAACGATCATAGCAATCACCATTCACACCAACTGGAATATCAAAGTCGAGCAAATCATACACTTCGTAAGGCTGCTTTTTACGCAAGTCCCACTCGATACCAGAACCGCGCAACATTGGGCCAGTAAAGCCTTTGGCCAATGCACGCTCAGGACTGACCACACCAATACCAACCAAACGCTGCTTCCAGATTCGGTTATCAGTCAACAGGGTTTCGTACTCATCAACATAGCCTGGGAAGCGATTAGTGAAATCCTCAATAAAATCGAGCAGGGAACCCTGGCGATTTTCATTCATTTCACGCATCACTTTGGCATTTTTTAACGCCGAAGTTGTGAACTGTGGCATTTTTTCCGGCAGATCACGGTACACACCACCCGGACGATAGTAAGCCGCATGCAAACGCGCGCCTGAGACCGCTTCATAGCAATCCATCAAATCTTCACGTTCGCGGAATGCATACAAAAACACCGCCATCGCACCAACGTCGAGAGCATGCGCACCAATCCACATCAAGTGATTCAGAACACGCGTGATTTCATCAAACATGACGCGAATGTATTGAGCACGCATAGGAACTTCAAGCCCAAGCATTTTCTCAATTGCCATCACATAGGCATGCTCATTGGACATCATCGACACGTAGTCGAGCCTATCCATGTAAGGAACAGATTGCAGGAAAGTTTTTTGCTCAGCAAGCTTTTCAGTTGCACGATGCAACAAGCCAATATGCGGATCCGCACGCTGAATCACTTCGCCATCCAACTCCAACACCAAACGCAGAACACCATGCGCCGCCGGATGTTGAGGGCCAAAGTTGAGGGTATAGTTCTTAATTTCGGCCATTATTTGATCCCGTAATTTTCTTCACGAATGATACGCGGTGTATTTTCACGCGACTCTATCGTCACAGGCTGATACACAACACGCTTTTGCTCCGCGTCGTAGCGCATTTCCACGTACCCAGACACTGGAAAATCTTTACGGAACGGGTGACCAATAAAACCATAATCAGTCAGAATTCGACGCAAATCATTGTGCCCGTCAAACAAAATACCAAACAAATCAAAAGCTTCGCGCTCGTACCAGTTGGCAGCATTCCAGATATTTACCAGAGAAGGAATCACTGGCATTTCATCATCTGCAGCAAACACACGTACGCGCAAACGGCAATTATTCTTTACAGACAGCAAATGAGAAACAGCCGCAAAACGCGCCCCCTCCCAAGCACCATCACCGTATGCAGAATAATCCACACCACAAAGATCGATCAGTTCTTCAAAATGGGTATCAGGATGATCGCGCAAATCACGCATCACCTGCAAATACTCTAATGGCGAAACGACCACAGTCAATTCGCCCAAAGCATTTTTTAACTCGATAATACGATCACCCAAGACTGCTCTAACTGCGATCTCAAGATTTTCTAATTTAGTTGTCATATATAACGGCTGCCTTAGCATTCACGCGATTAGCGAGCGATGGTATTAGTACGTTTAATCTTGTTCTGAAGCTGAATCACGCCGTAGATCAGAGCCTCCGCAGTCGGAGGGCATCCCGGCACGTAAATATCAACAGGAACAATACGATCACAACCACGAACAACAGAATACGAATAATGGTAATAACCACCACCATTTGCACACGAACCCATGGAAATCACCCAACGTGGCTCAGCCATCTGATCATAAACTTTACGCAAAGCTGGCGCCATCTTATTACAAAGCGTACCTGCAACAATCATCACATCAGATTGACGTGGAGACGGACGAAATACCACACCAAAACGATCCAGATCGTAGCGCGACGCGCCAGCATGCATCATCTCAACTGCACAGCAAGCCAGACCAAACGTCATAGGCCACATTGAACCTGTGCGTGTCCAGTTAATCAACTTATCGGCCGTTGTCGTAACAAAGCCTTCGTTTAATACACCTTCAATAGCCATAATCCATCACTCCCAATCCAGAGCGCCTTTTTTCCAGATGTACCAAAAACCTACGCCAAATTCCAGCACAAAACCCAACATGATCAAAAAGCCAGTCCAACCCAGGTCGTGCGAAGCAACAGCCCACGGAAAGAAAAATGCCGTTTCAAGATCAAAGAGAATAAACAGAATTGCGATCAGATAATAGCGCACATCAAATTTCATGCGAGCATCTTCAAAAGCCTCGAAGCCGCACTCGTACGCAGATGTTTTTTGAGAGTCTGGCTTATAAGGAGCGAGAATACGCCCCAAAACTTGCGGCACCACACCAACACCAATGCCAACCAGAATAAAGAGAAGAACTGGGAAATAATTTTCGAGGTTCACGTTAGGCTACCTGTAATTGAACGCCACATTGAAGTAAATCACCGCTTGATACAAAACTCAAAAAAATGACCACTTCCTCGACAAAATCAGAAAAGAAAAATCTGACTTATTGCTTTGGTGCCGACGACGAGACTCGAACTCGTACAGCTTTCGCCACTACCCCCTCAAGATAGCGTGTCTACCAATTTCACCACGTCGGCTTTAGCCCAGCATTCTACTATGATTACCCCCATTGTTCAACGCACAATTGCGGAAATTCAAGTTTTTTTTGCTGGGTTTGAGGAATTTATTTTGGAATCTGATTTGACTGCGCCGCAGAAGCAGAAACTGCAGGTACAGAAGCACTCACCGCAGGAACGTTCTTCATCACAGAAACACCATCCATCACACCAGTTGCAGCCTTATGACTTCCAGCCATCGCACCAAGAGCCAACGTAGCTGCAAAAAATAACGCTGCGGCGACACCCGTTGAACGCGATAAAAAATTCGACGAACCAGTCGCACCAAACAAACTACCCGAAGCACCCGAACCAAAAGACGCCCCCATATCAGCGCCCTTACCATGCTGCAGGAGCACTAGACCAATAATCGTCAATGCGGACAACACCTGAACCACAACTACCAAAGTAAAAAAAGTTTGCATTCAAAACACCTAAAAAAGATTAATCCACATCACTACATTAATTTATCAGCAAGCAGAAATGATCGCCAAAAAATCCATCGCCTTCAAGGCAGCCCCACCAATCAAGCCGCCGTCAATATCAGCCATTGCCAACAATTCTTTTGCATTCTCTGGTTTCATACTTCCACCATACAAAATCTGCACTGCATTTGCGGCTTCAGCATTCTTTACAGCCAATTGAGAACGCAAGAAGGCATGTACATCTTGCGCCATTTGTGGCGTTGCCGTTTTACCGGTGCCAATTGCCCACACAGGCTCGTAGGCCAACACAATTTTCGCCAATTGATCAGCACCCAATACATCCAGCACCGCCTGCAACTGCTCAGCAACGACCAAATTTGTCGCACCACTCTCGCGTTGCTCCAAAGTTTCACCAACACAAAGAATCGGCGTCAGGTTTTGCACCAAGGCCTGCAAAACTTTTTGCGCCACAATTTCATTACTTTCAGCATGATAAGCGCGACGCTCAGAATGCCCGACAATCACGTACTTACACGAGCAATCAGCCAGCATCGCTGCCGATACCTCTCCAGTAAATGCACCGTGATTATGCGCAGAAACATCCTGACCACCCCATGAAACACGGGAATTACCCAAGATTTCAGCACACTGCATCAGGTAAGGCGCAGGAGCGCAAACCAATACATCAACAGCGTCGTTTGCTGGTAAATCAGCAACAATTCCGGTTAACAGGGTGTGATTAGCGGAAAAACTACCATTCATCTTCCAATTACCAGCTATAAGAGTTCGCCGCATAGTCATAGTAAGTCACAAATTAAATAACCGCCTATTGTATCTTGCGGACCTGTGCACGGTCAAACCAGCACCCTGCACAAACACAAGGAATACCACAATATATTTCCAACAACAGAGGATACAAAAAAAATTACATGACTTGCAACACGATCTTACCAATGTGATCCCCTCGCTCCATCGTCGCATGCGCCACAGATGCTTGCTCCATAGGGAAAACCTGATAGATTACCGGAACTATTTTCTTCGTCTCAAGCAAAGGCCAGACTTTCGAGCGCAATTGTCGCGCAATTGCCGCCTTAAATTGTACCGATCGGGGACGCAAAGTTGATCCGGTAATCGTCAACCGTCGACGCAAGACTTGAGCCAGATCTATTTCCGACTTACTACCACCAAGCAGAGCAATGATTGCAATCCTACCATCATCAGCAAGACAATCAATTTCGCGCGGAATATAACTACCAGCAACCATATCCAGAATCACATCCACACCCTTGCCGTCCGTCAATGATTTGACCACATCTGGAAATTGTTCGGTTTTATAGTTGATTCCGCGCTCCGCACCCAATTTCTCTGTGGCACGACACTTTTCTTCCGATCCCGCCGTTGCAAACACACGATGACCCAAGGCACGGGCAATCTGGATCGCAGTCACACCAATACCAGAAGTACCACCTTGTACCAACAGCGACTCCCCCTCAATCAGACGCGCACGGTCAAAGACATTACTCCACACTGTGAAGTAGGTTTCCGGCAACGAGGCCGCTTCGATCATAGAGAGCCCAACAGGGACAGGAAGGCACTGTGCAATAGGCGCCACACAGTATTCAGCATAACCACCACCCTGCACCAAGGCACAAATGTGATCGCCAAGCTTAAAATCACATCCAACAAGGTCACCACCAACGATTTCACCCGCCACTTCCAGACCAGGAAGATCCGAGGCGCCGGGCGGCACGGGATAAAACCCCATACGCTGCAAGACATCGGGTCGATTAATACCAGCAGCGTGCACGCGTATCAACACTTCACCAGCACCAGCTTGCGGCTCAGGTCTTTCTGTTAATTGCAATACCTCGGGACCACCAAATTTACTGATTTCGATTGCACGCATAGCTACTCCAGCAAAATTTAAACAGCCATTGTATGCCATAAAAAAAACGCCCGTGTTTTGCACGGACGTTTTTAACTTAAATCATCAAGCAATCAAAAATTCATCACAAATTTTTGAGATGGGGTTGATTATTGCTGCTGTTGTTGCTGCGGCTGAGCTTCACCTTCAGCAACTGCGGCTTTCATAGACAATTTAAAACGGCCACGGTCATCAGTTTCGAGTACTTTCACACGTACTTGTTGACCTTCTTTGAGGTAGTCAGCAACTGCATTTACGCGCTCATTGGCAATTTGGCTAATATGCAATAAGCCGTCTTTACCAGGCATGATTTGTACGATCGCACCAAAGTCCAACAACTTCAGGACAGTACCTTCGTAGACTTTGCCAACTTCAACTTCTGCCGTCAATTCTTCGATGCGACGTTTTGCTTCCTGACCAGCTGCAGCATCAACAGAAGCAATGGTAACAACACCTTCGTCGCTGATGTCAATTTGTGTGCCAGTTTCTTCCGTCAAGGCACGAATCACCGCACCACCCTTACCGATAACATCACGGATTTTTTCAGGATTAATCTTGATTGTAATCAGACGCGGCGCAAAGTCAGACAACTCAGTTTTACCAACTGGGACCGCCTCTTGCATTTTACCCAGAATATGCACGCGGCCTTCTTTAGCCTGGGCTAAAGCCACTTGCATGATTTCTTTAGTAATACCTTGGATTTTGATGTCCATTTGCAATGCAGTAATACCTTCTGCAGTACCAGCAACTTTAAAGTCCATATCACCGAGGTGATCTTCGTCACCCAGAATATCAGTCAAAACAGCAAATTTATTGCCATCTTTGATCAAACCCATCGCAATACCGGCAACGTGCGCCTTCATTGGCACACCAGCGTCCATCAATGCCAGGCAGCCACCACAAACAGAAGCCATGGAAGAAGAACCATTGGATTCAGTAATTTCAGATACCAGACGTACTGAATAGCTGAAATCTTCCGGATCTGGCAACGCTGCTTGCAATGCACGCTTAGCCAAACGGCCATGACCAATTTCACGACGCTTAGGCGTGCCTACGCGACCTGTTTCGCCAGTGGCAAACGGAGGCATGTTGTAATGCAACATGAACCGATCAGAGTACTCACCCATCAACGCATCAATTTTTTGCTCATCACGTGCAGTACCCAGAGTAGCGATCACCAACGCTTGTGTTTCACCGCGTGTGAACAATGCTGTACCGTGCGTGCGTGGCAATACGCCAGTGCGGATAGTGATTGGACGCACTGTGCGTGTGTCACGACCATCGATACGTGGCTCACCTTCGAGGATTTGGGAGCGAACAATTTTCGCCTCCAGATCAAACAGGATGTTACCAACTTCAGAAGAATCCGGTGCAGCAACACCGGCTGCCGCCGCTTGCTCAGCCAATGCAGCAGAAACGCTGGAAGTTGCAGCCTTTAATTGTTCTGTACGAGCTTGCTTTTCTTTAGTCTGATACGCCGCACGCAGCAATGGCTCTGCAACTGCTGTGACTGCAGCAATCAAAGGCTCATTCTTAGGCGCTGGCGCCCATTCAACTTCCGGTTTTCCGCCATCACGCACCAGATCATGAATTGCATCAATCACAGCCTTCATTTGCTCGTGACCATACACAACCGCGCCCAACATCACTTCTTCAGACAATTGTTGCGCTTCAGATTCCACCATCAATACGGCAGTTTCAGTACCAGCGACAACTAAATCCAATTTAGACGATTTCAATTGTGTCGCTGTTGGGTTCAATACATATTGACCGTCGATATAACCAACGCGCGCCGCGCCAACTGGGCCACTAAATGGAATGCCAGCAACAGAGATAGCGGCAGAAGCACCAATCATGGCAGCAATATCAGGATCGATTTCTGGATTCACAGATAAAACATGAACGATTACTTGCACTTCGTTCAGGTAACCTTCTGGGAACAATGGACGAATTGGGCGATCGATCAGACGGGAAGTCAGTGTTTCTTTTTCAGATGGACGACCTTCACGCTTAAAGAAACCACCAGGAATACGGCCGGCAGCGTAAGTTTTTTCCATGTAATCCACGGTCAAAGGAAAGAAATCCTGACCTGGTTTTGCATCTTTTTTAGCAACAACAGTTGCCAACACAACGGTATCTTCAATAGATACGATAACGGCGCCAGAAGCCTGACGAGCGATTTCACCTGTTTCCAGAGTGACTTGATGCTGACCGTATTGGAAGGTTTTAGTTACTTTATTAAACACAATGTGTCCTTTCTATTATGCCGACAGATTTTCAGGGGCTGTCGTTCACCTCACCGCGAGCAATCCCTAAGGATTGCTTTTTTTGCTTATTTTCAACACATACTTTGAAAATTCGCGAAAACTTTTTACTTATGAGACGCTTAATTGACGCTCATTATGCACGCCAAATAAGCAAAAAGCCTGCGACAGTCAACTGACGCAGGCTTTTTACTATAAATTGTTTGCCAGATACAGCAAGAATTACTTACGCAAGCCGAGTTTTTCGATCAGTGAGCGATAGCGATTCAGGTCTTTACCTTTCAGGTAAGACAACAGGCTTTTACGACGGTTAACCATCATGATCAAACCGCGACGGGAATGGTGATCTTTACCGTGGGCTTTGAAGTGACCGTTCAAGTCATTGATACGTGCTGTCAACAAAGCAACTTGCACTTCTGGAGATCCGGTGTCGTTTTGACCACGGGCGTTATCCGCTACGATAGCGGCTTTTGCACTTTTTTCGATAGACATAATTTTCCTTTACATGCGATAACAATAGTCGTAGCAACAAAAGCTCACTACAAAACCGTCGTTATCGTGAAATAAACACCCGCCAACATGACGGGACCCGCGACTATAACACGAAATCACAACAGAAATCAAATCTGCGGATTGAGCTTCTCAGATTTGGACTCCAGTTTATTCAGGGCTGACAAGTAAGCCTTGGCAGATGCCACCACGATATCAGGATCAGCGCCAACGCCATTAACGATGCGTCCCGACTTCGACAACCGCATAGTCACCTCGCCCTGCGACTGAGTACCAGTAGTAATTGCGTTGACTGAAAACAGCAATAATTCAGCGCCACTGGCAACCTTAGATTCAATCGCGTTGACGATTGCATCGACTGGGCCATTACCTATGCCTTCACAACTGATTTCTTTACCCTGATTGGAGAACACCACTTTTGCCGCTGGCATTTCGCCGGTTTCTGAATGCTGCGCCAAAGAAACGAAATGATAAGCCTCATTGTCATTGGCCTGCTCCTCATCCGAGACCAAGGCAAGAATATCTTCATCAAAAATTTCAGACTTACGATCAGCCAATTCTTTAAAGCGAGCAAAGGCGCCGTTGACATCAGCTTCGGATTCCAAAGCAATACCTAATTCATCGAGACGCTGCTTGAATGCATTGCGTCCAGAAAGCTTACCAAGAACGATTTTATTGGCGCTCCAGCCCACATCTTCGGCACGCATAATTTCATAGGTATCACGCGCTTTCAAAATGCCGTCCTGATGAATCCCGGATGCATGGGCAAATGCATTCGCTCCAACCACCGCTTTATTTGGCTGCACAGCAAAACCAGTGATTTGCGAAACCAATTTGGATGCCGGCACGATCTGCGTCGTATCAATACCCAATTCCAGATTGAAGTAATCTTTACGGGTACGCACCGCCATGACGATTTCTTCCAAGGCCGTGTTGCCAGCGCGCTCACCAAGACCATTGATCGTACATTCGATCTGACGTGCACCGCCAATCATCACACCAGCCAGGGAGTTCGCGACCGCCATACCGAGGTCATTATGGCAATGCACTGACCAGATAGCTTTATCCGAATTGGGAATCCGTTCCCGCAAATTTTTAAGCATCGTGCCATACAACTCTGGCACACCATAACCCACGGTATCAGCAAAGTTAATCGTGGTCGCACCTTCTTTAATCACCGCCTCAATCACCCGGCATAAGAAATCCATTTCTGAGCGACTACCATCCTCCGGACTAAATTCGACGTCGTCAGTGAAATTTCTCGCGTATCTGACCGCCTGAATCGCTTGTTCCAAAACCTGATCTGGGGACATCCGCAACTTCTTTTCCATATGCAATGGTGAAGTCGCAATGAATGTGTGAATACGCTTACGCTGTGCTGCTTGCAAGGCCTCCGCAGCGCGTGCGATATCGCGGTCATTTGCGCGCGACAAAGAACAAATAATGGAATCCTTAATCGTCGCAGAAATCGCTTTGATAGACTCAAAATCTCCCGGAGAAGCTGCCGCAAAACCTGCTTCAATAACATCTACTTTCAGACGTTCCAACTGCTTTGCAATGCGGATTTTTTCATCCTTGGTCATTGATGCACCAGGCGATTGCTCACCGTCGCGTAATGTTGTATCGAATATGATGAGTTTGTCAGCCATGATGTTCTCCTTAAAATTTTACCGATATAGAAATGAAACTGAGTTTTTGAATATTCTCCGCCCCACCCTTGCAAGACACACATGGGTAAAGAGGGACTACTCGAATTGGGGGAATGGGGGGATTTAGCGCGTTACCGCACTAGTAGACTTGCAGATAGCAATAGCGAACCAACGAGACCGTTGATCGTGATTACTGGGAATGATTTAACTTGAGAGTTCATGCCTTAGACTATAAGCGCGATCTAAAAAAAGTGCAAGAATTTATAGCACATGAATCCCAATTAAATTAGGTCTGAAAGTAAAAAGGCCACAGCGTATTTTGATTGCTGTGGCTCTACTTTAAAAAAACAAAATTTTATTTCAAAAAATTACTATCCGTCGTTTTCCTCATGGCTCTCGTGACTGGTCTGAATGATGCTAATCGGACGGCCATTTCTCCAGCGCCACAGCAATACTGCGTAACCCGACAAACCATACAAAACAAACAATCCAAATAAAACCTTAGGTGGATCACTGACCACAACCACATAGACCAACAAAATAATCAGCGGTGCGATAAACGGAAAACTACGCTTCAAATTCAAATCTTTGAAACTATAGAAAGGCACATTGGTCACCATCGTCAAACCCGCAAACAAAGTGATACCCCAGGCGTACCAATGCAGATTGACTGGCAAAATTTCTAAATCATCCATCAACAGCACAAAGCTGGCAATCAATGCAGCTGCAGCAGGACTAGGCAAACCTTGAAAATAACGCTTATCAACAACGGCGATATTGGTATTAAAACGAGCCAGACGCAACGCGGCACCAGCACAATACACGAAGGCACCGATCCAACCCAATTTACCCATCCCGCGTAAAGTCCATTCATATGCAACCAATGCGGGTGCCGCACCGAAGGAAATCATGTCGGACAGACTATCGTATTGCGCCCCAAATTCACTTTGGGTATTGGTCATCCGTGCTACCCGACCATCTAAACTATCCAACACCATGGCGGCAAAAATCGCAATGGCTGCTTTCAGAAAATTTTGATCCATCGCCATCACAATGGCATAAAAGCCGCAAAACAAGGCGGCTGTAGTAAAAGCATTTGGCAGCAAATAAACGCCACGAGCACGTTGTTTCGCCGTCACCGGTAAACTATTACCGTCAGCATCCACTTTTTGCTGTGATTTGCGAACGCCTTTTGGAAAAAGCTTAAAACTACCTTTGGGTCTACGTGATTTGAAAGATGGCATGCGATTCTAATTCGATTCTGATTCGATAAAAATAGCCCGAACAGGTCGGGCAGAAACTTGCAATGTATCTTTCAAGTATAACCCTCTTTAGCAGTCTGGAAAACCGCCTTGATTGTCAGGCAACTTGTCAGGCAATTTATTTCAACTTAAGTTTGCCAGTAATATGAATCGACAAAGATGTATAGCCAGGCTCAAAACTGGGTGCCTCAACAGGTCCTGCTGCACGCGCTGATCTCAACATCATAGGTTCAGCAGCCATCGCCATTGGGCGCATATTGCTTCCGGCATTATCAAAATCCAGAGATTCAATCACGACATCATCCGGCTTTTTGCCCATAGTGTGTGTGATCATGGTCAACTTTTGGGAAAAATCTTTGTAACCAGCAGCAATCCGCTCGGACTCCAATTTAGCAATCGTCGCATCTGATAACCCAAAATTAATCCCGTTGAGGGCAAGAATTGACTGTGCCGCTGCAGCAGTTGATGGCAATTGCTTTAAATTTTGCGTTTTGACTTCGAGATACTGGCCGGTACGCCAACCCACCAGTTGCTGCTTAGGCGCTTGCCCCGCCACGGTTTTGGTAGCGTCGCTATAGATTGGGTAGCTGTAATAGCCACGTGTATGCAATTCAGCCTGAGGATCTTCTTTTTTGATCAACTCGGTGCCCGCTTTCATCTTTTGATTTACTCGCGATGCAGCTACGGCCTTATCTTTGTCTTGCTCTTCAATAAAAAACGTTACCACTGCCTGATCGTTATCTGCTTTGATTTCAGCATTTCCTGCCAGGGTAATCACGGTACCGGTGATACTTTGTGCAAATACTGGCAACGAAAACAGCATGGCAGATGTTAATCCAATCATTTTTTTCATGTTAATTCCTTATCACTTAGTTATCACTGAGCTATCAGTAAATTTGATCAATAAAAGCTATTTTGATTGACCATAAAAATAAGACCGCGTTTAACTCCTGAAGTTGCACAAAGCAGGACTGAACTTTGTTTTGAATCAAATTCTTCCTTTGTTTTTGACATTTTTAACAAATAAAAAATCGCCCTGAACAACCGGGCGACTTTGACTTTTTCAATCAGTAGAGCTGACTACATTAGTTTTTCGATTGATCAACTAATTTGTTTTTAGCAATCCAAGGCATCATCGCACGCAATTTTGCGCCAACTTCTTCGATCTGATGTTCAGACGTCAAACGACGACGGGAAATCAAGGTTGGCGCGCCAGCTTTGTTTTCCAGGATGAAGCTCTTCGCGTATTCACCAGTCTGAATATCCTTCAGGCATTGGCGCATCGCGTCTTTTGTAGCGGAAGTCACAACTTTCGGACCTGTTACGTATTCGCCGTACTCTGCGTTGTTAGAAATCGAATAGTTCATGTTGGCGATACCGCCTTCATAAATCAGATCAACGATTAATTTCAATTCATGCAAGCATTCGAAGTAAGCCATTTCTGGTGCGTAACCTGCTTCAACCAGCGTTTCAAAACCAGCTTTGATCAACTCAACCGCACCGCCACACAATACCGCTTGCTCGCCAAACAAATCAGTTTCAGTTTCTTCACGGAAGTTGGTTTCAATGATACCGGCACGGCCACCACCATTCGCCATTGCGTAAGACAAAGCGATATCACGTGCAGAACCAGATTTATCTTGATAAACAGCGATCAGGTGAGGAACGCCACCACCTTGAGAGTAAGTACCACGTACTGTGTGACCAGGCGCTTTTGGCGCAACCATAATCACATCCAGATCTGCACGTGGCACAACTTGTCCATAATGCACGTTAAAGCCGTGCGCAAATGCCAGAACTGCACCCTGCTTCGCGTGTGGCGCAACGTTTTCAGCATAAACCTGAGCGATATTTTCATCTGGCAGCAAAATCATGATGACGTCAGCTGCTTTAACTGCGTCATTAACTTCCGCCACTTTCAAGCCAGCACCTTCAGCTTTACTCCAGGAAGCGCCACCCTTACGTAATGCGACTGTCACATTGCAACCAGAATCGTTCAAGTTTTGCGCATGTGCGTGACCTTGAGAACCGTAACCGATAATGGCAACATTTTTACCTTTGATTAAGGAGAGATCACAATCTTTATCGTAGAAAACTTTCATTTTGTATCCTATTAAATTTGAATAATTTGAATAATTTGAATAATTAATTTAAATAATTTCGTTACTTGTAGCGAATCGAAATTCAACTACTACACCTTAAGGATGCGCTCACCGCGTCCAATTCCCGAACCACCCGTTCTGACTGTTTCAAGAATCGCGGCGCGATCAATGGAGTCGATAAAGGCGTCTAGCTTTCCTTTATTTCCAGTCAGTTCTATGGTGTAAGTTTTTTCAGTAACATCAATGATGCGGCCACGGAAAATATCCGCTGTGCGTTTCATTTCTTCCCGCTCTTTACCAACAGCGCGCACTTTAATGAGCATCAACTCACGTTCTATGTGTGCACCTTCGGTCAGATCAACCACCTTTACGACTTCAATCAGACGATTCAGATGTTTTGTGATTTGCTCAATCACATCATCAGAACCAGTCGTCACAATAGTCATACGCGACAGCGTTGCATCTTCTGTCGGCGCAACAGTCAGGGTTTCAATGTTGTAGCCACGCGCAGAAAACAAACCTACTACGCGCGACAAAGCACCGGCTTCATTCTCAAGGAGAATAGAGATAATGTGTCTCATTACAGATCCTCCGAACCAAGCAGCATCTCAGTCAAACCCTTGCCTGCCTTCACCATAGGCCAGACATTTTCTGTTTGATCAGTAATGAAATTCATAAATACCAGGCGGTCCTTCATGCCGAATGCCTCTCGCACTGCACCGTCAACATCTGCCGGGTTTTCTATCTTCATACCGACGTGTCCATAGGCTTCAACCAGCTTCGTGAAGTCCGGCAATGAATCCATGTAGGACTCAGAATAGCGCGAACCATAATCAATCTGCTGCCACTGCCTGACCATGCCCAAGAAACGGTTGTTAAGCAAAATAATTTTTGGTGTCAGGTGATATTGCTTGCACGTCGCCAATTCCTGGATACACATCTGAATAGACGCCTCCCCAGTAATACAGGCAACCGTCGCATCAGGATTAGCCATTTGCACACCCATCGCATATGGCAAGCCTACGCCCATGGTTCCCAAGCCACCAGAATTAATCCAGCGGCGCGGCTTATCGAAGCCATAGTATTGCGCCGCCCACATCTGATGTTGTCCGACATCGGAAGTAACAAACGCATCGCCCTTAGTGACTTCCCAAACTTTCTGCACTACCGATTGCGGCTTAATTACTTCATTGGAGGTTGGATAGATAAGACAATCACGACCACGCCACTCTTCAATTTGCTTCCACCAGGTCGCCAGAGCTTTAGGGTCCGGACGTGTCTCTGCCGCACTTAATTGCGACAGCATTTCAATCAACACATCTTTGACGTTCCCAACAATAGGAATATCAACTTTAACGCGTTTAGAAATCGAAGAAGGATCGATATCAATATGAATAATCTTGCGTGGATGCGAAGCAAAATGTTTGGGATTGCCAATCACACGATCATCGAAACGTGCACCAATAGCAATCAGCACGTCGCAGTGCTGCATCGCCATGTTGGCTTCATAGGTGCCGTGCATTCCCGGCATACCTACGAATTTTTTATCACTGGAGCGATATGCACCCAAGCCCATCAGGGTGTTGGTGCATGGAAAACCCAGCTCATCCACTAGCTTGTTAAGTTCTGGTGCTGCATGCGCAAGAATAACACCGCCGCCGGTGTAAATCATCGGGCGTTCAGCCTGTAATAACAGCTGCACAGCTTTGCGAATCTGGCCTGCATGCCCTTTATCGACTGGCTTATAAGAACGCATTTCCACTTCTTTGGGGTAGTGGTATGTCGTTTTGTGCATACTGATATCTTTGGGAATATCGACCAGCACAGGACCTGGGCGACCAGTGGTCGCAATAAAAAATGCTTTTTTGACTGTCTCTGCAAGGTCACGCACATCTTTCACCAGGAAATTGTGCTTGACGCAAGGACGGGTAATACCCACGGTGTCACATTCCTGAAAGGCATCCTGACCGATAACGGCGCTAGGAACCTGACCAGAAATCACCACCATAGGAATCGAATCCATATAAGCAGTTGCCAGACCTGTGACAGCATTGGTAACACCAGGACCAGAGGTCACTAAGGCAACGCCGACTTTATTGGACGATCGGGAATAAGCGTCAGCCGCATGAATCGCTGCCTGTTCGTGGCGTACGAGAATATGCTGAAATTTATTTTGATTGAAAATTGCATCGTAGATGTAGAGTACTGCGCCGCCCGGATATCCGAAAACGTGCTCAACACCCTCTTCGGCCAGACACTTTACCAGTATCTCTGCGCCTGTAAATTCTGAACTCATTATTGTGTCCTTTCAAGGTCCATAGGAAATTGATCGGATGCTCTTTCCTGGCGAAATCGACATACAAGTCCGGTAAGCTGAAATTCCTTTTTGTGCAGTCACACTCCCCTTTACACCCCCGTTGGAGATGGTTCCAGGCAATGCTTAAGGCACTCGTTCAATCAGTGGTAAGGCTATGTAACGACAGACTTCTCACGCTTGTGGCATGGGTCAGAACAAACAGCTTCATTTAAAGCGCACCTGCTGGCGATAACATTGTGGGTTATTCCGAACAGATATTTGGTGCTCCGAGATTTTGGAGCGGACTTATACGGTAATGCGTTGCAGCATTTTGGTCAAGGGCATTTTGTTATTTAATTCGCTTTTTTAGATTGAAATATTTTCATGCATGCACATATTTAAGACACAATGCGCTATTTTTGCTAGCATGTGCGCAATTTTAAATACATGTACGTGATTTTAAAGAATCTGTTAATTTTAAAAATCGCTGAGTAACTATATGAATATTGCCAACAATGGCTACTGAAAAAGAATTATCGAATTTCCTCGAAAGTGTAGAAAGGCGCGCCTTCAAACACGCCCTATACACGGTAAGGAACGAAGAATCAGCCCTGGATATTGTCCAGGAAGCAATGATTAAGATTTCCGAGAAATATGGAGATAAGCCGGCCAACGAGCTTCCCATGTTATTTCAGCGTATATTGCAAAATACCATCCTTGATTTCTTCCGGCGCGAGAAGGTGCGCAATACTTGGGTAAGTTTATTTTCCAACATCACACCAAACAATAATGATGGGGATGATAATTTTGACTTGCTGGAAAGTTACGCCGCCGAAGAAGGTACTGAAGCAGCAGAATCCACCGCAGACAAGCTGGAACGCGAACAAGTTCTGAATATTATTGATGATGAAATAAAAAAACTTCCGGCACGTCAACGGGAAGCGTTCCTCATGCGTTATTGGGAAGACATGGATGTGGCAGAAACTGCCGAAGCGATGGGCTGCTCAGAAGGCAGCGTCAAAACTCATTGCTCTCGTGCAACTCACGCGTTAGCCGCATCCCTAAAGGCTAAAGGAATACAGCTATGAACTACTCAAAAGAATTGCAAGATCTCGACTTTGCGTACAAAGTCCGGCGCGCGCTGAATGAATCAGCAGAGAGCCTACCTGCCCCTACCCTGGACAGGTTGGCACAAGCACGTAAAGCAGCACTGGCCCGCAAGAAGCCAGATAGCGGCGCCAAAGTGCATGTATTTAGCGGAGTGCTTGCTGGCACGAATGGTTTTTCCTTCGCAGGTCCTTCAACTTGGTTAGGTAAACTCGGAATTATTATTCCATTGCTGGCATTGATTGCCGGACTAGCAGGCATTTACGAAAATGAAAAGCAACAACGCATCAACGAATTGGCTGATATTGACACAGCGGTATTAGTTGATGAATTGCCACCTGCAGCGTATGTAGATACTGGATTTACTGCTTATTTAAATAAAGCGGAGGAATAAGCGTGCCGTTTTGCAACTTACGTCATTTGATCACCTTCACTATAAGCTTTATCGTGCTGCCGTTAGCCTTCGCTAACGGCGCGACCCCATCCCCATCTGTTACTCCAGCATCGGCAGCAGCAACGCCTGCCAAATTATTGGTTCCACCAACCACTGCAAATCAGGCTAAACCACACTGGTCAGCCTTGAGTCCGGCTCAGCAACAAGCCTTGGCCCCATTAGTAGCCGAATGGCCGCTCATGCCAGAAACGCGCAAGAAAAAGTGGCTGGAAATTGCAACTCGCTACGCTGCAATGAAACCAGACGAACAGCAACGCCTGCAAGAAAGAATGCGCGACTGGGTGAAATTAACCCCAGAGCAACGTGCATCCGCTCGGGAAAATTATGCGCATGCAACACAATTGGATCCTGAACGCAAATCCGCGCAATGGGAGCAATATCAACAACTCAGTGCAGAAGAGAAAAAACGCCTTGCCGATGAGCATGAGAAAAAAAAGCGTTTGACTAATTTGTCGTCAGAAACGATTAAAAATCCTCAGATCATAGCGCCAATCAAAGTTGGACCTAACGCGGTGAAAACAAATAAAGCACCCACCATCATCAAACCTGCGACACCAACAGCACTTGGTGCTTCAACGAGTGCGTCAGCCGCTTCAATCACCACGCCCCCTGCAATCCCTGCGCCAGAAACATCTGCAAGCGCAGCAAATACAACCCAAGCTGTATCGAAATAATCCTGTGAACATCGATTTGCAAGCCCCACCTCTACGTCGCCGATTAATTTGCATGATCTACGAGGCCATGTTGTTATTCGGCATCGTTTTTGTTTTTGATTTTATTTTTGATGTAGCGACACAAAGCAAAAGTGCTTTAATACTACGAAACGGACGCCAGGCTTGGTTGTTTTTTGTAATTGGTACTTATTTTATCTATTGCTGGAGTCGCAGCGGACAAACACTGGCAATGCAAACCTGGTGCATTCGCGTCACTGACCTCGATGGCAGCAAACTCCCTCTTATAAAAGCGATCGTTCGCTATTTTTTAGCTTGGATGTGGTTCATACCAGCAATGGCGTTGGGCTACCAATTCGGACTCAAAGAATGGCCGATGATTATCCTAGTAGCTCTTGGGGCATTAGCTTGGGCACTCACCTCACGCCTCGATAAAGACGGCCAGTTTTTGCATGACAAATTAGCAAAAACCCGCCTTATTCAAGTACCTGAAAAAACACAAACCAAGTGAGAATCATAGACAAGTTTTGATGTTGGCTTGATCAATGTTATTCTTATGAAATAATCTAGGATTAACGTAAATTACTCCAACGAGGCAAACTCACACGACGAGCACTTATGGTACGTCATTGCGACAATAAGCCAGTAGCGCCGCTGGAGCAATTTTGCGTCCGTCCTATCATCTATCGAGATTGAATGACATGCAACACAAAGCTCCTCGCCGCACCCGGGAACGCATCCTCGAACTTTCCCTTCGTTTATTTAATGAATTCGGGGAACCCAATATCACAACGACAGTCATTGCTGAGGAAATGAACATTTCCCCTGGTAATTTATATTATCATTTTCGCAATAAAGATGATATTGTCAATTCTATTTTCGCGCAATTCGAAGCAGAAATTAATAAAAAACTCGCGTTCCCACACGGTCGTAAAGCGAATATTCAGGATATTTGGACCTATCTGCACCTGACTTTTGAATTAGTCTGGCGCTATCGTTTTTTCTATCGCGATCTGAACGACCTCTTGTCACGTAACCGCAAACTAGAGCTCAATTTCAAGCAAATACTTTCCCACAAAATCAAGGTGGCAAATGAACTTTGCAATGGCTTGCGTGCCGATGGCGAGTTTGAAGGCTCAGATATGGACATTGATGCGCTGTCGACCAATATGGTGGTGGTTGCCACGTATTGGCTGTCTTATGAATACGTGCGCAACCCTCGCAAATACACAGAATTACAAACGATGTCTGAATCTCTGGCTCGCGGCTGCTATCAAGTCATCTCTCTGATCAGCCCTTATCTGCGCGGAGAAACCAAACAAGTATTTGAGAAACTATCACAAGATTATTTGCGCAAAATGAGCCCAGCATGAATTCAGTATGCGTTTATTGCGGCGCCTCGCCAGGAGTTACACCTGACTACGCGGCGGCAGCACGTCAATTAGCTGCAACCCTGGTCAAGCATGAGCTCCGCCTTGTGTATGGGGGCGGCAATGTCGGTCTGATGGGCATGATTGCCGATGAAGTTTTAAAACTCGGCGGTCAGGTCACTGGCGTCATTCCCAAAGCGTTAATGGATAAAGAAGTCGGGCACACTGGTCTGACTGAATTACATATCGTCAATAACATGCATGAACGCAAAGCATTGATGGCACAATTATCTGATGCGTTTATTGCGATGCCGGGTGGTATCGGCACACTCGAAGAACTATTTGAAGTCATGACCTGGGCACAATTAGGTTTTCATGAAAAACCAATCGGCCTGCTTAACGTCAATGGTTTTTATGACGGCTTACTTCAGTTTTTACAACATACGGGCGAACAAGGCTTTTTACGCGCAAACCATCTTGAGATCCTGATCCACGACAATCAAACGGAGTCACTTTTGCAGAAATTGCAGACCTATAAGGCAGTACCGACAACAAAATGGGTGCAAAGCAGCGATCTGTAAATTAGCGCACGACGTTCTCCAGCAACACAATTTTGTAGAAGTTTGATTCAACTACTTGCTTGCGATCAGTACGCAAATGCAGTTTTTGCTGAAATTAAGAGTAAAATGCGGCTTCATCCGTTCTTTTATATGTTTATTTCAAAACTATGAAATTCTCCAAGCAATTCTCTTTGTACGAATCCGAAGCGACTCACTTCATCCAAAGTTTAAAAAACGCCAATCCTAAACTGGAGCAAAGCCAGCGTGATGGCCGTGCCCTGCTATGGGACAAAGCACCAGTGGATCTGAGCGTACAAAAAGATACTCTGGATTCTATCGTGCCGCAGCAACCCTACGTTTACCAAAACAAAGGATAAGCCCGTCTTTACGGCTAGCTTGTGACTACTACTGCACTCCCCCCTATTGATCTGCCACTGGTCGGTGCTACTGATAGCACACCAGATGTGGTGGACGGTTTGGCTTTTGCCAAGCTCTATGGTGAGCCGCTATTTAAGTTACCAAATGACTTATATATTCCACCAGATGCCCTCGAAGTTTTTCTGGAAGCATTTGAAGGACCGTTGGACTTGTTGTTGTATCTGATACGCAAACAAAATTTCAATATCCTGGATATTCCGATGGCGCAAGTAACTTTGCAATATCTGAAATATGTCGATCAGATCCGCAATCACAATCTGGAACTTGCAGCCGAGTACTTATTGATGGCGGCCATGCTGATAGAAATTAAATCGCGCATGCTGTTGCCATCGACCAAAAGCGCAGCGGGCGAAGAAGCCGAGGATCCACGCGCAGAACTGGTCAGACGTTTGTTGGAATACGAACAAATGAAGCTGGCTGCGTATGATTTGAATGCTGTGCCGCAATTAGGGCGCGATTTTCTTCACGCACAGGTGTTTGTCGAACAAAATACGGTACTGCACTGGCCGCAAGTAGAATTAGCAGATATCCAGACCGCCTGGGCAGATATTTTGAAACGTGCAACCTTAGTTGCACATCACAAAATCAGTCGGGAAGAACTGTCAGTGCGCGAACATATGTCCGGTATTTTACGTAAGTTGCAGTCGGCGAAATTTGTCGAGTTTTCTGATCTGTTTGATCCGTCTCGTGGCGCACCAGTTTTAGTGGTGAACTTTGTCGCCCTGTTAGAGCTTGCAAAAGAGACGCTGATAGAAATTACGCAGGCTGAGGCATTTGCACCGATCTATGTACGGCTCGCCTACTCACCAGCTTGAACACAAGGTGTGTCCTGCTAATGCGACTAGCGAAACGACCACACTGAATTACAACTGAAAACAACCGAATTCATTTAACTTCTCATCATGAAAATCATTTCATCCATCGAAGAATTGCGCGATCATCTGAGCGGACAATTGCGTACCGCATTTGTGCCGACCATGGGCAATTTACATGAAGGTCATTTGTCGCTAATGCGTCTGGCAAAAAAGCATGGTGACCCTATCGTTGCCTCAATTTTTGTAAATCGCCTGCAATTTGGCCCAAATGAAGACTTCGATAAATATCCGCGCACTTTTCAGGCTGACGTAGAAAAGTTGGAAAAAGAAGGTGTCTATATTTTATTTGCGCCCACTGAAAAAGATTTATATCCTGAACCACAAGAATTCCGTGTGCGCCCACCGGATGATCTGGGCAACATCCTGGAAGGTGAGTTCCGCCCTGGATTTTTTACTGGTGTGACCACCGTGGTACTGAAGCTCTTCTCCTGCGTACAACCACGTGTTGCCGTGTTCGGTAAAAAAGATTATCAACAATTGATGATCGTCCGTAACATGAGCAAGCAATTTGCCTTGCCAACCGAAATTATTGCGGCTGATACGTATCGCGCTGACGACGGCCTGGCTTTGTCGTCCCGCAATATGTACTTATCTGAAGCGGAACGTGCAGAAGCACCGGCTTTGTATGCGGCATTAAATGAAGTCGCGAATGAAGTGCGTAGCGGTCATCTGGATATGTTTGAACTCGAACGCAACGCTATGGCAAAACTTGCCGGACGCCATTGGAAACCAGACTACATTTCTATCCGCAAACGCGCTGACCTACAACCACCATCAGCAGGCGACCTTGCACAAGGTGCGCCTCTGGTCGTGTTAGCAGCAGCCAAACTGGGCAACACCCGCCTGATCGATAATCTGGAAATTTGAATCTCATGTTGCACCACCTCGGCAGCTTTTTCTTATTGTCATTGACCGTTGCAACATCATTTGCAGCAGTCAGTGTCAAAGACGATGCCATGCACACGGTTACCCTGACGCAGCCGGCGCAACGCATCGTTAGCCTGGCACCCCACGCCACCGAATTACTGTTTGAAGCTGGCGCTGCAAAAAGCGTCGTTGCCGTCAGCGATTACAGCAACTTCCCCGAAGCAGCAAAAAACTTGCCATCCGTCGGCAATGTCTTTGCGATGGATACCGAACGCCTACTCGCGATTAAGCCGGATTTAGTCGTTATCTGGGGCACAGGTAATGGCAAAGTTCTAGCCAGTAAACTGCGCAGCAATCACATCACCGTTTTCGAAAGTGAACCGCGCAATTATGAAATGGTGGCAACGTCGATAGAAAGATTATCGATATTGGCGGGCACTGAAACTGTAGGCAAAGCCGCCGCTGCTAAATTCAGACAGCGCTTAGAGGATTTGCGAAAAACCTATCGCCAACCTGATTCGTCGACACCGGTAACTGTATTTTATGAGGTGTGGAATAAGCCGTTAATGACCCTCAATGACGAACACATGATCTCGGCTGCGATTCGCTTATGTGGCGGTAGAAACGTTTTCGGCAGACTGAAAGAGTTAAGCCCAACGATTACGACCGAAGCCCTGTTATCAAGTAATCCAGATGCAATTATTACTGGTGGTGAAAACGCCGATTCACTCAATGAATGGCGCTCATTTAAGACGCTGACAGCGGTCAAAAAAAATCATTTGTATGCCGTCAAGGGGGATTTGCTCAACCGCGCCGGTCCGCGCATTCTGGATGGCACAGAAGCACTGTGCAAACAAATCACACTTGCCAGAGAAAAATAATTTTTCTGCATTGCTGTTCGGATAATTTTACTCCAGACATTTCCGACACTTCGGGTGGTATTGAGCATACTTTCAGATTTACGGCGATAATACGTCCTCTGGCCGCATTTGCGGCCTCCTTTATTTAGGATGCAGCAAATGCGTAAAGGCATATTATTAGCCGGCTCTGCCTACACGATCTGGGGTTTGTTCCCACTCTACTTCAAAGCCTTGCACTCGGTTCCTTCATTAGAAATTTTATTAAACCGCATGCTGTGGTCGCTGTTATTTTTAGCCATTGTACTTACCTGGCGCAAGCAATGGGGTTGGCTGACAATGGTGCGCCGTCAGCCTAAACTGATTGCCAGCTTCGCACTCAGCGCCGTTTTATTATCAAGTAATTGGTTTATCTATATCTGGGCGGTAAATGATGGCAAAGTCATCGACTCCAGTCTTGGTTACTTCATGACACCGCTGGTCAATATTCTGATTGGCTCGGTACTACTCAAAGAAAAACTGCGCTCTGGCCAATGGTTGGCGATTTCTTTTGCGGCCTTGGGTGTGGCATGGATGACCTTCCAGACCGGGCATTTACCATGGATAGGCCTCGCGCTAGCGGCTACTTTTGGTACGTATGGCTTGTTAAGAAAAACTGCAGCATTAGGCGCGCTGGAAGGTTTGTCTTTGGAAACCGCAATCTTCTTCCCGTTTGCCTTTGGCTACCTGACATGGCTCACCATGCATGGACAAAATGCACTGGTATCAGCTGGAACTGATGTCAAAATCTTGCTCGCATTAAGTGGCCCTATCACTGCGATTCCCTTATTGATGTTTGCCGCTGGTGCGCGCCGCATACCGATGACAACGCTGGGATTACTTCAGTACATTGCACCATTTGTGCAGTTATTGCTTGGTGTATGGATATTCAATGAAAATCTCGATACCCATCGCCTGATCGGTTTCATTGCAATCTGGATTGCATTATTCATCTATTCAGCCGAAGGTCTGTGGATGAATTTCAAACCCGCCAGACAAGAAGCTTAGTGAACATTAAAACCAGGGAGTATAGACGTTTTTATACGTTTACCTCCTTGATAACAAACGGCCTAAAAATATACTCCCCCAGAGTATCAGTAATCCCAAAAAAGCAACAAATCAGACCATAGGGTAGTTAGCGGTCACCATCATCAAAAGTCTTAGTGCTGATTTCATGTTAAAGTAACGCCTTCGCTAGGGGTCCTGGAATACATTTCCGGGTGAGAGAGTCCCTTGAACCTGATCTGGATAATGCCAGCGAAGGGAAGCGCAAAGTTCACGTCGTTTTCTCCTGTCTATGCTTTGTTTGCTCCTTTGCTGTGCTGCCACCCTGCGCACCACAAGTATAACGAGCACATAATGACACAAGTAAATTCACACCATACCCACCGCCAGGCAATCACGCTGGTATTACGCCCGACACTGATCGCCATCGCCATTGCACAACTCGTCTGCATGCAAGGCGCTTACGCTGCGGCAGAGCCAGAGAACAACGCAACAGCAAACTCTTCATCAGTGCAAGAAGTTGTGGTCTCTGGCAATAAGACCTCCGCTAAAGCAGACCACACCAAGGCAGCAGGCTTTATTGATGAGAAATTGCTTGATACACCATTTTCCGTCAATGCCTGGACCGCGCAACAACTGCAAGACTTGCAAATCCGTTTGACCACGGATGTCATGAAGTACGATGCCAGCGTCAATGATGCTTACAATGCGGTAGGTTATGCTGAGCAGTTCTCTATCCGTGGCTTTGCACTCGATAACGAATACAGCTATCGTAAAGATGGCTTTGCGATTCCTGCAGATGGCTCGATTCCATTGGAAAACAAAGAAACCGTTGAAGTATTAAAAGGTATTTCCGGCTTCCAGTCTGGTTTTGCAACACCCGGCGGCGTCATCAATTATGTAACTAAACGCCCGACGAATAAGGACCTGCGCAGCGTTACTACCAGCATCTCTGAACGCGGCACCTTATACGGCACATTCGATTTGGGTGGAATGTCTTCAGACAAGCAATTTGGCTACCGTATCAATGCCGCCGAAGAAAGAATGCGCTCTTACATCATCGGCGCAAACGGCAACCGCCAGTTTATTTCTGGCGCATTTGACTGGCATTTATCACCGCAGTCATTACTACAATTCGACTTTGACTACCAACACCGCGCCCAAATCTCTGCACCAGGTTTTCAATTAACAAATGGCACCGATTTACCACGTGGAATCCGTGCCGACATGATGCTCAACAATCAGCCGTGGTCTAAACCCGTTGATACGACAGATAGCAATATCGGCTTGCGTTACGAATACAAACTGGACAATACCTGGACTGCCAGCGTTGCCATCAACAAGCATGATTTCAAACGTAATGATTACACAGCATTTCCGCTCGGATGTGGTTCAGCTAACCTCGCCAGCGGTTATTGCGCGAACGGTGATTACGATGTTTACGATTACCAAAGTGCAGGCGAAGCAAAATCGTCTTGGGGGACTCAGGCACTGCTGAATGGGAAATTCACCACTGGTAATTTCCAACATCAATTTGCGACCGGTTTAAGCAGTTCACAACGCAAAGATTTCTTTGGTGCATATGTGTATGATTTCGTTGGCACCAGCAATGTTTTCAAGCCTGTCGTCGTTGGCCAATCCAGCAACACCACTGGCCCAGTGCTGTTACAAAGAACCGATAAAGAATGGTCCGCCTTCTTACAAGACGCCATCAGCCTCAATGATGCATGGACAGTACATGCGGGTATCCGTCACCTGAATATTGAGCGAACACAACTTGGTCTGAGTGGTTACCAACACAATTATTGGGTGTCAAATGCGGCACTGGTATACAAACCCGTTCAGAACACATCCTTGTACGCCTCATTTGCACAAGGTCTGGAACACGGAACAATTGCACCATTTGGGACAAACAACCAGAATCAATTACTTGATCCGGCCAAATCGAAGCAAATTGAAATGGGCTTCAAATCCGATGTAACACGTGATTTGAGTGTAAGTGCTGCCGTTTTCCGGATTCAAAAACCACTGCAATATATTGATAGCAATAATAACTATGTTCAAAACGGTACGGCACAACATACCGGTCTGGAACTCTCTGCATCAGGCAAAGTCACCTCACAACTGACACTCAGCACCAGCTTAACTGAACTTAACGCCGTTCAGCAAGACACTGGCAATGCCACACTAGAAGGCAAGCGTGTATTGGATGTACCAAAACTGAAGGCGACGGTCTATGCAGATTATGCTGTCGCTGAAGTCAAAGGTTTAAATCTGAACGCGAGTTGGCAGTACTCAGGTAACAAGGCATACACACCAGATAACAGCGTCATTATTCCTGGTTACCAGGTTTATAACCTCGGTGCCCGTTACGTGACACGTATAGGTAATACAACGACGACCTTACGCTTTAACGTCGACAATGTGCTCAACAAGTTCTACTGGCGTGATGCAACGCAATCACTGGGTGGCTATTTATTCCCAGGTTCACCACGCATTTATAAACTATCAGCGCAATTTGATTTTTGATGTAAGGTTGGAATTGGCGGATAGCACCCGCCGATTCAAGCGTAACAAATAGACCAAAAAAAAGGAATTCAAATTATTGAATTCCTTTTTCATTTTAAAAACTGCTTTTAGACATTCGTCCTGACCAAGAAATCTACGCCCACCTCACGCCAGCATTCGATTTCCTTTTGCAACCAATAGGCGACAGTAGGATGCAAAGTAACCCAATCACGCCGCATCTCAAGCTCTACGCTACGCTTCATTTTGAGACGAATGTCTTCATAATCAATCTCAGCGCGCGAATGCATTAACATCACCGACAAGCGCAAGGCCAACACGGCTTTGGCAAAATCAGGGTCAACCAAGGCTTCGCTAATTTTACGCAGATTACCTTTCTGGCTCAAAATCAGCTTACTCATGGTGCGTTGTTCGCTCGTGGTGAAGCCCGCCATATCGGCGTTTTCTATCATATAGGAGCCATGTTTATGGTAGCCGGTATGAGAAACTACCATGCCTACTTCATGCAAGCGAGCACTCCACAACAACAAACGCAAATAATTATCAGACGAAGGCTTAAGTTGTTGATACAACGACTTGACCATATCCATAACGCGATTAGCACGCGACATGTCGGTGTTAAATACGCTAGCAATTTTTTGTACTGAGACTTCGCGCCGGTCACGCTTAGTCGCACGCAGATACAAGTCCCACATCACACCCATGCGTAAACCAGCTTCAATCGGAATCAATACTTCAATATTGAATTCCATCATCAACCCGATCAATATCGCCAAGCCGCCCACAACCATAGCGACCCGCTCTGGTTTAATACCATTCAATTCCAGATCATTAATCTTGCCACATTGAATACAGTATTGTTTCAAGGCATTCAAACTCAACATCGTGATTTTGCCGTCACCCAGACCACCTTTGATGATGGCATCAGCGATCGCACGCATGGTGCCCGACGAGCCATAGGCCTTGCGCCAATGCTGCGGTTGGTACGGTGGCGCGGCATCTTCAAACATCGAACGCGCCGACAAAATAGCTGCTTCAAATGCTGCTTCTGTTAAACGGCCATCAGGAAAAAAATTGGCACTGGTTTTCACAGTACCGATACTAAAGGATTCGACCTGAACAATTTCATGTCCACGACCAAGTATTACCTCCGTGGAACCACCACCAATATCCATAACGAGGCGGCGCTCGCCAGGAATAGCGACGGCATTCGACACACCCATGTAAATCAGGCGGCCTTCTTCCTCACCCGAGATAACGTCAATAGAGTGGCCAATTGCAGCTTCTGCTTGCGGTAGAAGGATCGCCGCGTTCTTTGCTATACGTATCGTGTTGGTAGCGACCACACGTAAATTTTCGACTGGATAAGCATTGAGAATCTCGCGAAAACGACTCAGGCAGTCAATCGCACTTTGCATAGCCTCTGCTGTCAGATTGCCATTTTCGTCAAGGCCTGCAGCCAATCTGATAGGTTCACGCGCACTCTTGACGACGCGAATTGCATCTCCTTCATGGCGTGCAATATGCATACGGAAACTATTTGAACCCAGGTCAACGGCGGCCAGCATGTTTGCTATCCTTTTTAATGTTCTTTAGTAATACCAGTCATTATTTCTAACTTACATAAAAAATGATATTAATCATTTTTTATGACATCGCAATGACGATCAAATTATTCAATAGTTTGTCTGAAACGTTACGTTGTCTGCATACATCATTGCGGCAAAAAGAACCGCTCACGCAAGTTATCAAGCCCAGTCGAATTGAGCATTTCAGCTAATCGATCGCCGGGGCGCTTTGCTGGCATTCCCTTATATTCGGCGACGATTAATTCATTCTTCATCGAGTGTTCCCAACCGACAAGTTCTGTGACTCTGACCTGGTAACCATGTGCTTCCAATTGCAAGCAACGCAGTACATTAGTAATCTGACTACCGAATTCACGAGTATGAATCGGATGACGCCACATTTCCGACAGCGGGTTGCTACGCACCGCATCACCTTTACTCTTACGCAATTCAGCTGCCACTTCCGCCTGACAACACGGCACCAGCACCATAAATTTTGCTTTCTTTTTTAATGCAAATTGAATTGCATCATCCGTCGCCGTATCACAAGCATGCAATGCGGTGACGATATCTATCTGCTCAGGCAATTTGTCAGAATGTGTAGAATCTGCCACCGATAAATTCAAGAAAGACATCCCGGGAAAATTAAGGCGCTGTGCGAGTTCGGTGGATTTTTGCACCAACTCGTCGCGTGTTTCTATGCCATAGATATGTGCCTGGCTTTGCGCTTGTCCAGATTTAAAAAATAAATCGTACAGAATAAAACCGAGATAAGATTTACCAGCACCGTGATCAACGAGGCTGATATTGGCATGAGATTCCTGCAACTTTAATAGCAAGGGTTCAATGAACTGATACAGATGATAGACCTGTTTGAGCTTGCGACGGCTGTCCTGATTCAATTTACCGTCGCGCGTAAGGATATGCAGTTCCTTCAGCAACTCCAACGACTGTCCGGGACGTATCTCATGTTTTTCCTGTACCGGCTGCACCGCAGGCGTTTGCTTTTTTGTGGAATTTTTTTTCATTGTGCGGTGCCCGATAATTTAGTGATGCTTTAGTTCAAAATAAGTTGCAACATAAGTTGCAAAAATAGTAGTGGGAAATAAAACCAGAAACAAAAAAAGGACACAGGCTGACACCTGCGTCCTTAAATTCGAGAGGCTCGTCTGGTACGCCCAGCTTTTGCAAAAAAATGTGAGCTTTTCGTCTTCATCACACTTCTTTACCACTCTGTTCAAAACCGAATTTCATAGCCGAATTTCATATCCAAATTATCCGGTTTTTAGGGTCTAACGTCAACCGTGGTCAAGGGCTTACGCCTATGCCAGACAAGCTCAACTTGAAAGCCCTAAGGTTTCATTCACTTTGACAAATTGCTTTTCAACTTCCGGTGTTTGCGCCTTGAGCGTAATCCAGAACGTAGTTCCAACTCCAATCTTGCTATCGAAACCAATGTTACCGCCCATTTTTTCGATCAGATTTTTGCTGATGTACAGACCCAGACCACTTCCGCCATTCATTCTGGTATTAGAATTATTTTCCTGTGCAAATTGTCCAAAAATCTTCTTTTTGAACTGCTCAGAAATACCAGGTCCCGTATCGCTGACGCTAATTTTATATTCGGCGCCCTGCTGTTCAAGCTTTACAGAAACAACAGGTGGATCACCTGAAAATTTGACCGCGTTAGAAATCAAGTTAGTCAACACTTGCATCAATCGTCCTGCATCGGCCTCAACGGCAGCGGCTCTTATCTCGCTCTGAAAATCCAAATCAATAAAAAATTCACGTGCATAAGCGGCATTATTCTCTATCACCTGGAATATCAACGGGACCAAATCATGCTTTTGTATATCCATATTCATCGCGCCAGACGCCAGCTTATTGATATCTAAAATATCGTTCACCAGGCCAATCAGGCGTACTGAGTTTCGATGAGCAACCACAACTAACTTCTTAGACTTATCATCCAGATTTCCTAAAACTTCACTCGCCAACAAACCTAGCGAGCCACGAATTGAAGTCAAAGGTGTGCGCAGCTCGTGGCTAACCATGGAGATAAATTCAGATTTGATCCTATCCATTAACCGCTGCTCAGTCACATCCTGCAAAGTAGCAATCATTCTTACTTGCAGATCGGGACTGTATTCAATTTGACCAAGCATTCGCACAAAAATCATTTTGTCATGCGCCGTCGTCATTTCGAGTTCAATATCGAACGAGTCACCGCCGTCCAACATTTGACTCATTTTTGACTGAAGTATCGCTTGGGCAGTCGGCGTAAAAAAACTCAATAATTCCTGATAACCGGGTTGATTTCCGGCAGGTATACCAAAAATGGAGCAACTCTGCTCAGACCATCTCACTTCATGCGTTGTAAAATTGAGCTCCAAAGCACCAACCCCGGCAATACGCGCCGAAGACTTCAATAAAGCATCATTGCGACGGAGTTCAATTTCTATATTTTTTCGTCGATCAAGTTCCGCTTCCCATGAGCCTTTGAATGCCTGCAAATCTGCAGTCATTGTGTTGATCGAGTTTGCCAATTCACTGAGCTCATCATTTCCAGCAACTAAAAGGCGATGTTCGAGATGACCAGCAGCAATAACGTTGGTACCATCATGTAAGTGATGAAGTCGGTTCTTCAACGAAACAGCCGTTACTCTAAGCGCAGAAATTGTCAACGCGACCAGAATAAAAATGCCAATGGCAATACTTAACATCAACTGAAGATAGGCTGCATCGAACCTTTTTTCGCTCTCTATTTGTAGCGCATCAATCACATCGGTAGTGGCCACGTCTTTCAACAACATCTGGCTAATGAGACGAATATCAAATTGCCTGTCTGCATCAAGCCATGAGGATGAAGCCCTGGACTTTGACTGATTTAGTACAAAAATTCGTTGAAAAATAATTTCACTAGAATTCAAATTGTCGATCAATTCACGAAACTTATCCTGATCATCTTTAATCGAATTTTCAGACTGAATTTGATTTACTAAGTTAATTAAGTCTGCCTGTTTTTTTGACCAGTTTTTTTTGGTAGCGCTTTGCTTAAATAAGAAATATTGATCACGCTGAAATGCCTTATCTGAAACTGCCGCATGCAAGTTCCACAGCATGTGGTTATATGTCTTTACCTGGTTATATTTAAACACTGACCATGCAAGTAGAGCCAATGCACATGCAAGTCCGGTGAACAAGCCTATCGAAACCCATCGTAAACGAACCAGTATCCTCATCGTCTATTGCCTAAATTTGATCGCCTCGGGTTTTACCGTGCGCAAAGCATCGAAATAAATATGCGACAAAAAATCTGGTTCGGCAGTCGCTTCCACAAAATGATTCTGCAATGCCCACCGCGCTTCATCATCTAAGGTAATCAACAAGGTTGGTGCCAAGCTTATTTTGAACTTAAATTCAGGCCAAACTTTTTGCACCGTTTTAAGCGGCACCTGTGTTCTTCGGGACATAATTTCTTGTGATTCAAGCAGATGAGTAAGACTAAACTTTTCCGCTCTCAATAAACCCCGCAATAATGCCTCGAGTACTTCTGGATGACGTTTTGTGTAGTCCGGTTGACAGACCAGATTAAAAGATTCGGTATACAGTTCTTTATCCAAAAATACGATGCCATTAAATCCCAAAGCATCTGCAATCAGCGCTAATTTGTAATTCCAAATTGAAATTGCATCAACAAGGTCATCCATGATCGCAGTCTGCAACTCATTGGGCTTTAAATAGACTGGATGAATATCACTCATCTCCAGTCCATGCGCACTCAGCATGGCACTTAAAAAAAATTCCGCTGTAGTTCCCTTAGGAAATCCAACACGCTTACCTTTCAGATCTTCAGGCCGCTGAATTCCCGCATCCTGGCGGGCGAGGATGCCATTGTTGGTATTCGTAGTGACTATATTGGCAAAAATCGAAATCTCCCCCCCCTTAACAACATGGTACATAATTGGTGTCTCAGCCACGGATGCAATATCATCATCGCCCTTCAACATGGACGTCATGGCAGCTCTCCCCAGCTCAAATATTGTGCCGTGAACATCTAAGCCTTCGTCACGAAAAAATCCTTTTTCAATGGCAATGTGCATCAACGCAGATTGAGGCTGGCCGGTATAAGCCAGATTAACTTTCTGAAGTGTAGGCGAAACAGAACGAGTCTTATCGCAAGCAGGTAAGAAAAGGACGCAGACAAAGAAAAGTACGACAGTACGCATACGCCTCCTTTCATTAAATAAATGACACATCCAGCATTGTATATAACGAAAACTTTGAATAGATTTTCAAGCGAAATTTCGCAACTTGAAGCGTCAATGAAACTTGAAATAGAGGATCTGGAAGATGCAAAACGGGAACGACTTAGTTTTCACTGATCAGATAGCGAACAGTCTCTACTTATTACTATTATGATGAACCTGCTTTTTAGTGCGCCCAATTATGGACGTTGATGCGTAAGCCACGGCTAGCATTAACAATACTAAATATACAAAGAAATACAAGCTAAAACTGCTTCATCAACTCTCGCGAACGCTTTATGACAAGTTGGATAGAGATCTCGTTTCCAGACACATCTGATGCTTTTCGACGAAGAAACTGGCTATATCAAAGAAGGTAGGTGAAAAGTAAATACAAAAGCAAAAAGCCAACCCGTGCGGGTTGGCTTTTCACATTTTGTTTTGGTAGGCCGTGCGGGATTCGAACCTGCGACCAACGGATTAAAAGTCCGCTGCTCTACCAGCTGAGCTAACGACCCAAAACCTGCTAAAAATCTAAAAACTTAGGCGCAACTTAAGTTTATTTTGTATTCGTGGTAGGCCGTGCGGGATTCGAACCTGCGACCAACGGATTAAAAGTCCGCTGCTCTACCAGCTGAGCTAACGACCCGAAAGACCGAAATTATATGGCGTTTCAGCCCCTCTGTCAATCCCTGCTTCAGGATTAAATCCTTATCCCTGTTACTTGAGCGAGGATAGGCGGTTCTTAGCCGCTTGTGCAGCCTCGGTACCAGGGTATTGGCTGATCAAAGTTTCCAAGGTTTTTTTACTGGCCGCCTTCTCTTTGAGCTCGGTATAGCAACCTGCAATATTAAGCATTGCATCAGGGGCTTTCGGGTGATCGGGGTAGGTCTTCACTAATTGCTGCATTGCTGTAATTGTGCCTTTGCAGTCACGTTGCGCGTAATACGAATTGCCCAGCCAATATTGAGCAGAACCCATATATGCCGACTGCGGATATGCAGTCATAAAACTACTAAATGCTGGCGCGGCATTTTTATAATCACCATCTTTAAACAAAGCCATTGCATTTTCGAATGCACGTTGCTCATTGACTTCAACTACCGCATCTTTGCCGTCCACAGTCATACGCTTAGGCTCAAGTTTGCGCATGCGGTTATCGAGATCGACATAAAAATCTTGCTGACGGCGCTGGGTATTAGCGATATCGTTCGCTAACACTTCGATCTGCCCGCGTAATTTAGCAATTTCAGAACGCAACTGTTCATTTTCATTCGCCAGATCTAAGGCTGTGCTCTTATCGACCTTTGCATCATTGGTTTTGTCGATACGAACATTCACCGCATCTAATTTGGCACGTAAATCGAGAATTGCTTTGCGCGCCTCATCGTCATCAAACAGACCTGCAGAAGCAATACCAGGTGCTAACGCTGAGAGGATCGCTGCAACGAGAATCGAGGTACGGAAAGAAGTAAGTTTCATAGCAATCGATATAAAAAGGAACTGACGCAAAATGAGGGTGATTGACTTATCGCAGCCAAGAGAACCAGGCAAGCAGTAACCTCACTGCGTACCAAGCACAAATCTCAATAATACGATTTTCATCAGCCCAAAATAGAAAGCGCCGACTACTGCAAAGCAGTCGGCGTTAAACTTTATAACATTTCTGCAATACTGCTATGCATAAAAATTATTGGTAGACAATATCAGAACGACGGTTTTCAGCCCAAGACGCTTCGTCATGACCAGTCGCTTTTGGTTTTTCTTTACCCAAAGAGACGGCTTCGATTTGAGACTCAGGCACACCCAACAAGCTCATGGATTTACGTACAGCTTCTGCACGTTTTTGACCCAATGCCAGATTGTATTCACTGCCACCACGTTCATCGGTGTTGCCTTGAATCAGAATCTTACGTTGCTTGTTTGTTGTTAAATATTTGGAGTGATTTTCAACTACAGATTTGTACTCATCCTTGACAACGTAGCTGTCAAAATCAAAATACACACTGCGTTTAGCCAATACACCTTGTGGATCATTCAATGGATCAACAGAGCCAGTCTGTACTGTTTTTACAGTATTGGTTTCTGCCGGTGGTGTTGCCGTCGTAGCGACTGGCTTTTCTTCGACTTTAGCTTTGTCTTCGAGGGGTACCTTAGACGCGCAAGCAGTCATCAGCACAACGCTGGAAATCATCAAGGCCAGGGTTTTGGTTTGGGAAGTGAAGCGCATTTTCTCTCCTGATAAAAGTTAATGAAAATTATTTCATGAAAGGACCCCAGGTGGGCTCCCGAATATCTCCGGCTTGCACCGTCAATTTTTGTTTTACTTTGCCATCAATAGAAACTACCGCCAAAGCACCACGTCGACCAGACTCAGTCGCATACATAATGTAGCGACCATTTGGAGAAAAACTAGGCGACTCATCTTTACTGGTATCTGACAAGCGTTGTTCCTGACCGCTGGCCAGATCCAATGCATACAATTGGAACTTTCCCTCACGTCGCGAAATATACGCCAGAGTATTGCCATCCGGCGAAATACGCGGCGTGATATTGTAACTACCGTTAAAAGTGACACGTTTAGCTTCACCGCCATTAACACTTATGCGATAAATCTGCGGTCCACCACTGCGATCACTTAAAAAATAGATTGATTTGCCATCGGCAGAAAACTGCGGTTCAGTATCAATACCGCTACTGCTGGTCAATTTTTTCAAATCTGAGCCATCTGCCCCAACAGTATAAATCTGCGTCAGTCCATCACGGGACAAGGCTATTGCCAGACGACTGCCATCAGGTGACCATGCTGGTGCAGAATTACTGCCTTTATAGTTTGCTACCACCCTGCGTTCACCCGTCACCAGATTCTGTACCCAGACAACTGGTTTTTTTGCTTCAAAAGAGACATAAGCGACTTTGGTACCATCTGCCGACCACGCAGGTGAAATAATCGGCTCATTCGAACGCAATGCGACCTTAACGCCATCGCCATCTGCATCAGCAACTTCAAGACGATATTCTGATCCAGACTTAGTCACATAGGCGATACGGGTTGAAAACGCGCCACGAACACCCGTTAGTTTTTCGTAGATATCGTCGGCGATCTTATGTGCTGTCAAGCGAGTATTCGTTGGCGGAGTCGCCACTGCAAAGCCGGATAAAGTAGATGACTTAATCGTATCAAGCAATTTGTAGCGCACATCGAAACGTCCGTCAGCGAGACTTTGCACACTCCCAACCACTAAGGCTTCTGCACCACGTTGCTTCCATTCGTCGAAATTGACTGACGTCGTTTCGGTCATCACCGCGCCAGTATCGATAATTTTAAAATAGCCACTACGCGACAAATCGTCTTTAATGATGCTACTGATTTGCCGTGGTGTCATTGACTCATTGCCGAAGGCTGCGATGGCGACCGGTATTTGCATAGAGCCGACGCCAGAAACCTCAACGCGCAATTGAGCGTAAGCTGGTACGGCACCCATTAAATTCACGCCCGCCGCTAACACAGCAGTAATTGCGATTTTTTTTATCATAGACATCATTGCAAATTACTCTTCTTTCATTTTGTAGTGCAAAACTAAGCTCGTCGCAGCTGCTCCCGAGCTATCTCTAGGAAATGGTTGCGCTTTTTCTATACCTTTTGCCACCGCATCATCAAAACCTTGAATTCCGGAAGATTTCAATTTGCGCACCGGCCCACGTAAATAACCATCCGGCAACAAGTCAATTTGGTAATCAACTGCCGGGTTGCCAGCAATGGCATCCGACACATTGTAATTCGTATTTGACCGAATTTTTGCGGCAATTTTTGCAACATAACTCGGATCACCACGATTATTGCCCGTTGAGCGGGCTGCCGTACCATTTCCACCGCTACCAGTTGCGCCAGCCTGAGCGGAGAGGCGTTGCATGTTTTCCTGAAACAACTTATCGCTGGCCGCTTTTTCTTTCGCCTGCTGGGCTTTTTGGTCAGCAAGCTTCTGTTTATCGAGCTTGTCTTGCTTTTGCTTTTCCAATTCTTTATCTTTTTTCGCCTGCAATTCTTTCTCGGCAAAGCGCTGCTTTTCAGCCTCTTTTTCTTTCTTGGCTTGCAATTCTTGCTCTTTACGCTTTTGTTCCGCTATCTCTTGCTTGCGCTCGTCTTCTTTTTGCTTTTCGAGTAACTTACGTTTTTTATCCCGCTCAGTAGCAATTTCCGGATCTTCCTTAGGCGCTTCTTCTTTAACAATGGCTGGTGGCGGCGCAATTGTTGGCTGAGGGACAGGCTCCGGTTCGACTGGCACAGCCAATGGCGCAGCCTCACGCATTGTCAAATCCCACACCTCAGCCTCAACGGCGGTTGGTGCATTGTTTTGCCACTTAATCCCCACCCATAAAAACCCAAGCAATAATAAATGCACAAAAACAGCGAGTGCGATAGCACGCCCTTCGCCTGATTGGTATTGCTGAAGATTGGGTCTGCCTGGAATAGAAACTTGGTTCATAAGTATGTTGGATTCGCCAAAGTTGACTTGGTTCCGAAAAATGTGAAATTTTACATGGCGACGACTGAATTATAAGCTTGCTATCTATGAAATTATAAATTTGAGGGTCTAAACCGAATAAAAATGTGTAAATTTCAATAGGTGACACCTCGCAGTATTGCCGTAAAAATAATGATTTTTTTGTTATATCGCAAGCTTTTGTCGTAAAACTTGCTACTTTGAGCAATCTGGATGCCAAATATGACTCGCTCATCAATAGAAAAACACTATCCGTGTAGAATTTACCCGTGCACGTTTTTTTTTGTTTAATTCGGAACCTAAAAGACATCTATGAACAGCGAGACTGGTACAACATCTACTTTAAAACAATTAAAAATTGACCGCGGTAATGGCAGTCCCGGTAAAAAGAAAAAAATCGGGCGCTGGCTCATTCTTGCAGGTGTCATTGTTGCCACAGCAGGGCTTATCTTAAAACCGGGTAAAAACGAAGTGCAAGCAACCTCGGTCATCACAACTTATCCTTCCCAACAATACGCTCAACTGACCGCCTCTGGGTACGTCGTAGCGCAGACACGCGCAGCAGTAGCAAGTAAGGCCACAGGGCGTCTGGTGCAGTTAAATGTACGCGAAGGTAGTCAAGTCAAAAAAGGCGACCTGTTGGCACAACTGGATGCCAGTGACATCGTCGCTGCAAAAATGCAGGCGCAGGCCAGTGTCAGACAGGCTGAAGCTGGTGTGGCGCAGGCGAATGTTGAGTTAATCAATGCAGAGGTGGAACTCAAACGCAGCTTGGGTTTGCAAAACCAGGGCTTCATTTCTGCTCAAGCGATTGATACCGCGAAAAATCGTGTCGCCGTAGCAAAAGCGGCTTATCAATCAGCCCGAATGGGCGTCGGCGTCGCTCAGTCTGTTTTAAAAGTCCAACAAGTCAACCAGGACTACACAGAAATCCGCGCCCCATTTGATGGTGTGGTATTGGTCAAAAATGCCAATGTCGGCGACATCATCACACCATTTTCTAACGCCGCCGGCAGTCAGGGCGCAGTGGTGACGATGGCGGATATGAGTACCCTAGAAGTCGAAGCGGACGTATCAGAAAGCAATCTCGCCAAAGCGCAAATAGGCCAACCAGTTGAAATTACGCTGGATGCCCTGCCAGACAATCGCTTTCGCGGCAGCATTGTCAGTATTGTCCCCACCGTGGACCGCGCTAAAGCGACCGTCATGACAAAGATCCGGTTTGAAAAACTCGATCCACGCATTCTGCCTGAGATGAGTGCAAAAGTGACCATCCTGTCCAAAACCATCACCGATGCCGATCAAAAATCAATATTGGCGTTGAATCCTAAAGCCATTATTGAACGCGACGGTATTAAGCAAGTTTTCCGTATTAATGACGACAAATTAGAGCTTTTGCCCGTCTCAACTGGTCGCAAAATCGGCGACAACCTCGAAGTGACCGGAAACATTAAATCCGGAGACAAGTTAGTACTCTCGCCTTCTGAAAAATTGAAAGCGGGCGCACAAGTGGTGATTGGTAAATGAGTGCTTCTCGACAAACCTTAGCGGACAACATCCTGATCCGCATTGCTGATCTGAATAAATCCTATGAACGCGGCGGCCAACACATTCCAGTATTGGAGGGTGTAAATCTGGATGTGCAAAGCGGTGAATTTATTGCGCTCATGGGGCCAAGTGGCTCAGGCAAAAGTACACTACTCAATTTGATTGCCGGGATCGATAAACCAACATCTGGCAGCATAGAAATCGCAGGTGTGAATATTGCGAATCTGAGCGAAGGTGAGTTGGCTGACTGGCGTGCAGCGAACGTTGGTTTCATTTTTCAGTTTTATAACCTGATGCCAGTACTCACGGCATTTGAGAATGTGGAATTGCCATTATTACTGACACACTTATCGCGCAGCCAACGCAAAGAGCATGTGGAGGCGGCGTTAGCGATGGTCAGCTTAACTGACAGGATGGATCACTATCCCAACGAACTATCCGGTGGACAACAGCAACGGGTCGCTATTGCCCGTGCCCTGGTAACAGACCCAACGCTGATCGTCGCCGATGAACCAACGGGCGATCTCGATCGCGTGACTGCTGGCGAGGTATTAGATTTGCTGGACGAATTGCACAGTGAACTAGGAAAAACCATCGTCATGGTGACGCACGATCCCAAAGCAGCTTCACGCGCCAAACGCCTGGTACATCTGGAAAAAGGCGTGCTGGTGCCCGATGATGCAATAAATACCGCTGTACTACCCGTCTCACACTAAGCCATGTTCATTTTCAGACTGCTACTCAAAAACGCTTTTCGTCATCGTTTGCGGACTATTTTAACGATGGTCGGTTTGGTAGTGGCGATCTGCGCTTTTGGTTTATTGCGCACGATTGTAGACGCTTGGTATGCCGGAGTTGAAGGCACTTCCAGCGTGCGTCTGATCACACGTAACGCAACATCTCTGACGTTTCCGCTTCCTTTAAATTATGCTGAGCGTCTCAAAACTGTTGAGGGCGTGACGGGTGTTAGTTGGTCGAATTGGTTTGGTGGTGTGTATATCACTGAACGCAATTTCTTTCCGCAATTTGCGGTTGAGGCAGCCAGCTATCTGGCGCTGTATCCAGAGTACGTTTTAAAAGATGATGAAAAAAAAGCGTTTTTGTTAGATCGTCAGGGAGCGATTGTTGGTCGCAAACTCGCCAATCAATATGGCTGGAAAGTCGGCGATCAGATCCCTATCCGTGGCACGATTTTTCCGGGCACCTGGAACTTCACTCTGCGGGGTATCTGGGATGGCATTGATGCCAAGACCGATGAATCGCAATTGCTTTTCCATTGGCAATATCTGGCTGAGACCGTGCGCAAACGACAGGCTTCATCTGCTGATTATGTCGGTGTTTACATCGTGCGGATCAACGAGCCAAATAACGCGCCCCTCATCTCTGAGCGTATCGACACACTGTTTAAGAACTCACTGGCGGAAACGCTGACCGAAACAGAAAAAGCATTCCAACTAGGATTTGTTTCTATGAGTGAGGCAATTCTGGTCGCCATTAATGCCGTCAGTATTGTGATCGTCGTGATTATCATGGCGGTCATGGCGAACACCATGATGATGACGGCACGTGAACGAATTGCAGAATATGCGACGCTTAAAGCACTGGGTTTTTCTCCGGAATTTGTCATCAAATTACTTTTTGGAGAAAGTCTGGTCATCGCCTTGTTAGGTGGTGGATTAGGGATGGTGGCTACCATTCCGATTGCGAATGCGTTTGCCAAATCGGTCGGCACCTTATTTCCTGTGTTCCGGGTATCCGATACCACCATGCTGTACCAGCTCTTGGCCAGCGTCATTGTTGGTGTGGTCGCTGCTGCATGGCCTGCATGGAAAATGAGCCGTATCGATATCGTCAATGGTCTGAGGCACGTAGCATGAAAGCGCTTCCTATTTCTTACATCGCCAGAAATCTTTGGGTGCGCCGGTTTACAACCTTACTGACCGCAGGTGGTATGGCACTCGTGGTGTTTGTGTTTGCCGTCGTGTTAATGATGAGTGAAGGCATACGCGCTACGCTGGTCGCCACTGGACAAGCCGATAATGCATTGGTGTTGCGTAAAGGTGCCGGTGCAGAAATCAACAGCGCCATTTCCCGTGATCAGGCCGCCATCATAGAAAGTTTGCCCGGCATTGCCACCAATGAAAAAGGACAAGTGCTGGTTACCAAAGAACCCGTCGTCCTTAACAATTTACCCAAACGCAGCAATGGCAAACCCAGCAATGTCACGATGCGTGGCAGCTCTTTAGCCGGGCTGGAACTCAGACCGGAAATGAAGATCATTCAAGGTCGCATGTTTCGACCCGGTACTTCAGAAATTATTGTTGGCATCGCGATTGCAAAAGGTTTTCGCGGCACCCAGCTTGGTGAAACTCTGCACTTCGCACAGCGCGACTGGGTGGTGGTCGGTATTTTTGATTCCGACAAAACCGGCTTTGATAGCGAAATCTGGGGCGATGTCGATCAAATGATGGCAGCATTCCGGCGCAATGTGTATTCAACGATGGTATTCCGCCTCGCGGATAAGAGCGCCTTTGAAAAAATAAAAAACCTGATTGGCAACGATCAACGTTTGCAATTAGACGTTAAACCAGAAATCCAGTTTTATGCAGAACAAAGCGAGGCACTTGCCACCTTTATTCGTATTTTGGGTTTAAGTTTGTCGGTGATCTTTTCTATCGGTGCGGTGGTTGGTGCGATGATCACGATGTTTGCTGCTGTCGCCCAACGGGTAGGTGAAATCGGTACGTTACGCGCGTTAGGTTTCCGTCGAGGTGCGGTGCTGACTGCCTTTTTGCTCGAGTCATTACTACTATCATTCGTAGGCGGTTGCATCGGCTTATTTGCCGCCTCATGGATGCAGGCGGTCGACATCTCAACGACCAATTTCCAGACCTTCAGTGAACTCGCATTTCAGTTCAAGCTCAATCCGGAAATCATCATTAAGACGCTGCTATTTTCTTTATTTATGGGCTTTGTTGGCGGGTTTATCCCAGCGTGGCGAGCGGCGCGGATGAATATTGTGGATTGTTTACGTGCGGCTTAAATATTCGCCAAATGACGCCAATAAACCAAGAAATTTCTGATCTTAAAGCTGCAATTGCATGCCATGCCGCGAGTATTTCTTGGTTAACCATGGAAAAATAAATGATTCCTGACTTTATAATGAATCAAACATTATTCTGCCTTAATGTTTGCATAAATTCACATTAAGAGTGCATTTTTTTATCCCCCCCTCAACTATACTAGGTGATTGAAATCATTTCGTTCTGGCTAAAATTTTGGCCCGGAAAGATCCTCGCTTCTTTGTTTTTCTCTTGATTGGGAGAATATGAAAAGAACATGTCGCAATATACGTCGCAACCTGATATTCCTAAGTTTCATTTTCATTTTTATTACTGGAAGTGATCAAACGCTAGGCGCCGAACTACGAATCGATACCATTGCCGTAACACCATTCGGATTCTTAACGGCGGATAGCAAATCGACGGGTATGATGTATGAGATTGCCAATAAAATTGCGGAACAAGCAGGTCTGCACTATACCAACACTGTCGTTCCTTACGCACGCACTATCATCGATATCCAATCTGGCAATACCGATATCGTGCTTAGGATTGGTAACGACAAATTAGGGGAAGTTGCTATCCCGGTTGCAACCGTTGTCAGTATGCCGATTATCATCATCAGTAGAAACAAAAAACATTTTAATAACCTGAGTGAAATGCATGGATTAACGGTTGGTGTATTACGTGGAGGCCAGTTTGACAATGATTTTGACAATAATAGCAATATTATCAAATACGCTGTCAATGACTATGTGCAAATCATCAAAATGCTCGTTGCAGGACGCCTGGATGCAGGAATTGGTACCAGTGCCGGGATTTACTATTCGAGTTTACAGGCTGGAATAACGCCAGATAAACTCGGACAATCTTTGCTCATTGGTCGAAGAGATTTTGTTTTATATATGTCGAAAAAAACTGCGAATCCACAAACCATAGAAGCTTTACGGCAGGCCACTCTAAAATTAAGCGCCAATGGCGAGATTAAAAATATTATTGATAAATACATGTCTGACTTCAATTGGGACTTACAAGATGTGCCGCTTAAAGCTCGTTGAACTGAAATGTGTACTAGTTCATCGAATGACAATGCATAAAAACCAATTCAAAACGGTTGAAAATAGCTGGCATCAATCTCGATGTCATCCAGGATTTCAACCGTTCCTTGCTACATTAATTTCTACTTTTCTCTACGGCATGTAACTCTTGTGAGCGATCTTTAGTTTGATCTGCCTGCTTAAAGCCATCAGTCGTTGGCACTTTGAGCTCTACTGCAGAGATAGTCGCAATTTGGGCTTTTCCCGTTAATAAGTGCAGCTTCAGTACGTGACCTCCACTGCGATGATCGGCAGACAAAAAATGCCAGTGGTAACCAGGGACATTAAACCCCTTTACGAATGCCGGGCTGCGAAAGCCGATCAATTGTCCTTTACTGCTACCGATAGTAAATACTGACTGTGTTTTCGATACTTCTGCTAAAGGTTTATACGGTTTGTCTTGTGGATAAATTGCACGGGTCGTCATCTCCTCAAAATCACCTTCTAAACGAATCGCATAAAACAAGTTTTTATTGTCCAGATTCGCATCCAATTTTGCTTCGAGTTCAGCCAGCGTTTTTGCATCCGAGATTTCTAATGTTGCGCTCGGCTTAAAGTCAGTAACAATGGCCAGCGGCGAATATTCCTGAGGTGTAGCTAGTTCTACTTTACCGCTGCCTTTGACTTTATAAAACACGCCATCCAACAAAATCATTTCACCATCAACACGATTGTAGGTACCCAAACCGAAATTGCCGTGCTTGGCCAGCTCTGCGACGCTCATATCACCCTCGTAGTTACCAGCAAGCAGTGCATCGATTGTGGAGTATTGAATCAAGCGCGCTTCATCAGCTTTCGCCATTGGCAGCATTGACAGAGTGAATATGACGGACAGAGAAATATGTTTGAGTACAGTTTTCATGTGATATCGGGAAGTTGAGGTGATAGGAGGCTTAACGCCAGACGCGCCTGAGAAAGCGGCAACGCTTTTGACGGGCGCCATTTCATTATGATGAAATTTTATTTTTTTAACAATCTTTACTCTTATAATTTGTTGCACCAGCTTCCAGAACTCTTGATTTTTTCCAATCATTCCCAATAAACATTCTCATTCGCAATTCTTACTTTGCGATTGAGAGCGACTGCAATGCCTCTAACAATGGCTCACACGCATCTGCAATGCGGTCTATGCTTTGCTCACGCAACGCAGCCAGATCTGGCTTTAAATTGCTTTGCAAACCTGCCCATTTCAATAAAGCGTGACAGGCGTCCGGATGATCGAACAGGCCATGCAGATACGTACCGAGAATCAGATCGTCGGGTGAACGTGCACCCTCATCTTCGCCGTTGATTTTAAACACTGGCAAGGTATCGTTGCTGGCATAGGTGATGCCCATATGGATTTCATAACCTTGTACCGGAACGGTCACGTCGCCAAATGCGCATGTGCCAGTCACTTGCTCCAAACGTTTTTCTGAAGTCAGTTCAGTGGTGATGTCAAGCAAACCTAAGCCTGCGCTATCACCAGCCTGACCTTCAACGCCGTGCGGATCACTAACGACCTGTCCCAGCATTTGATAACCACCGCAAATACCAATGACTTTGCCACCGTAACGCAGGTGCTTTTCTATTGCCACTTGCCAACCCTGACTTTGCAAAAATTCCAAATCACCACGGGTATTTTTACTGCCTGGCAGGATAATCAAGTCAGCCGCCGGTATCGTCATCCCGATACTGATAAATTGCAAATCCACGTCGGGATGCGCGCGTAAAGCATCAAAATCGGTATGATTTGAAATTCGTGGAATCACCGGCACAATGATTTTAAATTTACCGCTGTTGGACTGACTGGATTGAATCGCGTCTTCAGCGTCAAGTTGCAAGCCATGCAGATACGGCAGTACCGCTAAGACTGGTTTGCCCGTTTTTTCTTCCAGCCATTTCAGGCCAGGTTCGAGCAAACTGATATCACCGCGAAAGCGATTGATAACAAAACCAACGATGCGATGTTGTTCGGATTCCGATAAGCAGGCCAGGGTTCCCAAAAAGTGTGCGAACACGCCACCACGGTCAATATCCGCGACTAAAATAACTGGACAATCCACTGCTTCAGCAAAGCCCATATTAGCGATATCTCGTTCGCGCAGATTGACCTCCGCCGGGCTGCCGGCACCTTCAACGATGATGGCGTCATAGTTGAGTTGGAGTCTCGCATAGGATTCCAAGACGGCGCCCATGGCGATGGTTTTGTACTGTTGGTAATCACGCGCATTCATATCAGCTCGCACTTTGCCATGAATGATGACTTGAGCACCTGTATCGGATGATGGCTTAAGCAAGACCGGATTCATGTCAGTATGTGCAGGCAAACGTGCCGCTTGCGCTTGCAAAGCTTGTGCGCGACCGATCTCTCCACCATCTATTGTCACCGCGCTATTGAGCGCCATATTTTGTGGCTTCATCGGTACAACACGGACACCTTGTCTTTGCAGTAAGCGACAGAGTGCCGCAACCACAGTGCTTTTGCCTGCGTCAGAAGTGGTGCCCTGCACCATCAGAGTAGAGATATTCATTTTGATTCCTGATTCGATTGGCAAACGTGATACCCACGAGGGTGCTTAAGCTGAGAGCGGGACATTTCATGCCCTCACCTTCACGCACATTACATTGACATCGAATTGACTGTTGAGTTGGATTGAGCAAACTTCCATCCACCACCGCTGGCTTTAATCACATAAACGGCAGTCAACATTTGCTGGCCTTGAATTTGTACCAATTGACGCTGATCGGCTAACAGAGTTTGCTGCGCGGTGATCACTTCGAGATATGTTGCCAGACCGCCGGTATAGCGAGCATTTGCCAAATCCAATACGCGCTGAGCACTATTCACACTAGCCTGCGCCTGCTGGCGTGCATGCGCCAGCAAAACTGCGCCTTGCATGCCATCTTCCAATTCCTGCATGGCAACCAGCACACTTTGACGATAATTCGCAACCGTCGCAGTGTAGGCCGCTTTAGCGTAACTGACGTTGGCATCAGTTTTACCGCCATCAAACAAAGTCTGGGTTACTGACACACCGAGTGACCATAAGATGCTAGGGGCACTGATCAGGTTACCGAATTCAGTACTATTCCAGCCACCATTTGCCTGCAGCATCAAGGATGGATAATAGGCTGCGCGTGCTACGCCGATATTGGCATTCGCCACCGCCACTGCACGTTCGGCGGATGCCACATCGGGACGACGTTGCAATACTTCCGATGGCACTGCGACTGGAATTGTTGGCGGATTCAGGTTCATCACCTGGCTTGTCAGATTGAATTCGGGTGCTGGCTTGCCAGTCATCGTTGCAAGTGCATGTTCAAACTGCATGCGTTGCTTTTGCAGTAGTTCGAGTTGGGTTTTATTCGCTTCCAATAACGCTTGTTGTTGCGCCAGATCGAGCGCGGACGCAGCACCCAGATCATGTCGGTCAGTAATAAATTGCAATGCCTTCGCCTGCAAGCTGATGGCTTCGCGCACGACCTTAATTTCGGCATCTAATGCGTGCAAGCTAAAATAATCGGCGACGAGTTCAGCCATCAACACTAACCGCACGTTTTCCAGATCCGCACTAGCGGCTTGTTCAGCGGCTTGTGCACTTTCTATGGTTTTCCGTACACGGCCAAACAAATCCGCTTCATAGTTCACGGCAAAACCTAATTGGCGGCTATTTTGTACCGTCGATTGATTCACGGCGTTATACGCTGCTAAAGGACGATCAGCGGAAATTTTCTGGCGTGAGCTACCAGCTTGAGCACCAATTTGTGGGAACAACCCTGCATTAGCAACGCTGGCCTGCGCTTTAGCTTGTTCATAATGCGCCGCTGCAGATTGCAAACGCTGATTGTTCGCTAATAAGCTGGTAGCGAGTTGGTTTAAGTCAGCATCCTGAAATAACTCCCACCAGTTGCCTTTTGTTTCGCCATCGACAGGGGTAGCGGCAACAAAAGGCACCTCGGCTTTCCAATGCGATGGCAGCGCCATTTCTGGCTTTTTGTAGTCAGGCACAGTCGTGCAGCCCCCCAACAACAATAGTGCACTCAGTGAAGTCAACGCAAAACTGTAACGTGCGGCTTTCATGCGGCCGCCTTTTTCTCTTCTTCAGGCTTGGCTGGTAAAACGATGACTGTATCTTTGTCCGCCAGCGAATCAGCAGGATTTAAGACCAGCTTATCGTTGACGCTAATGCCATCCAGAATTTCCAGCTTATTACCCAAATCATGGCCGATTTTGACGGTACGTAATTGAATCAGGCCTTTGGCATCCACAATCGCCACGCGAGTTCCTTCAGGACGGAACAGGATGACATTCGACGGTACGGTCAGGATGTTGCTGGCTCCACCAACTGGCAAGGCGACTTCAACATATGCCCCCGCTAACAGCGTGTTGTCTTTATTCGGCAAATTAATTTCCAACTGCATGGTGCGGGTTGCCACGTCGATAGCACCCGCAGTGCGCGCCACCGTGCCATGAAAAATCTGTCCCGATAATTCTTTTTGCGAAATACTGACCGTATCACCCGCTTTGATACGTTGTGCATAAGCTTGCGGCACATAGACATAAATCCGCAACGTATCAACCTGCGCCAGACTAAATAAGGCTTTAGCAGCGCCGCCGTTACCGGCGTCGATCAGGTCACCAACTTCTACATTGCGATGTGTGATGACACCAGAAAAAGGAGCAATGATACGTTTGAATTGTTCTTGTCTTTGCAAACGTAGCACATTCGCATTCGCCGCTGCCAGATTGGCTTTCGCTTGCGTAAAGGCACTGTTACGCTCATTCAATTCTTGTTGCGTTACCGCGTCTTTTTTTCGCAACGCTTCCCAGCGTTCAGCTGAGGTTTTTGCCAGATCAAGACTGGATGCGGCCTGATCACGAGCGGCAATGGCTTGTGCCAGCTGCTGATCAATTTCTGGCGTATCGATTTCTGCCAACACATCACCTTTGGCAACACGCGCACCGATATCTTTGTGCCAACGTAAAACGTAACCGCTACTCCGTGAGTAAATCGGCGCTTCTATCATGCCTTGCAAAGTGCCTGGCAAAGTCAATTCGCCTTTACCAGAAGCAGGCTTAGCATTGACCGTTGTCACATACAATTTGCTATGTTCTGCTGTTGCTTGCTCCAAAGCATGGGCATGGTTAGCACGCAAAGCGAAAGTCGCAACACCACCTAAAACGAGGCAAATCAACACACCGAGGCTGATCAGACGGGCACGACGCAAAATAGGGCCGCGATGCGGATGCGCAGCGTGATGATCCTGGCTACCTTGGATGCCCATGTTGGCATGGCGTTTTTCAGATTGTTCAGACATCTTAAGACTTCCCTTCTTCTGCAACTGGTGCGCTGGCAGGTACGGCATGATCAGTATGTCCGCCGCGCTGATTGATTTTATCCTGGCGGTGATTCAGATACCGGTGAATGCCAGCGAACACAATAGGAACAAAAAACAAAGTAGAAATGGTTGCAAATAGCAAGCCACCGATGACGGCGCGACCCAGCGGCGCATTTTGTTCAGCACCTTCGCCAAAACCGATTGCCATTGGAATCATACCAATGATCATGGCCAATGCAGTCATCAACACCGGACGTATCCGTGTCGCCCCGGCTTCCAACGCGGCTGACAATGGTGGCAAGCCTTCATTCATACATTGACGCGCAAACGACACCATCAAAATACTATTTGCCGTCGCCACACCCATGGTCATAATCGCCCCCGTCAAGGCGGGGACGCTCAACGTTGTACCAGTTAAGAACAACATCCAGACAATACCAGCCAACGCGGCAGGTAATGCCGTAATAATGATGAATGGATCAATCCACGACTGGAAGTTCACGACAATCAATAAGTACACCAATACGATCGCCATTGCCAGACCAATGCCCAAACCGACGAATGAGGATTTCATCGTTTCGACCTGACCACGAATATTAATTGTGGTACCACGTGGAAGTTCCGCACGTAATTGATTGACCAGTTTTTCTGTTTCACCAGCGACGCCCGCCAGATCGCGACCTTCTACGCTGACATACAAATCGATGACAGGTTTAATGTTGTAATGGGAGACTACTGCAAACTGTTCTGCGGGTTTCACATCCACCAGATTGCGCAGCATTTGCGTCGGCATACTACCGTTGGCATTCGGAACGGCATTCGCAGCTTTTACTGGTGTACGTAATAGCGCATCGAGATCATTGATCTGATATTGAGGCGTCTGCACCGCGATGTTATACACCACGCCATTGGCAGGATTGAGCCAAAACGCTGGTGCAGTCTGAAAACTACCTGACAAAGAAACCAATAAGTTCTGCGCCACATCGACCGGATTTAAACCTAATTGTTTGATCTGACTTCTATCCATATTCAATGCCAGGGTCGGTAGATTATTTTTTTGGTGAATATGCACGTCCACCGCACCTGGAATCGTTTTGACTTGCTTCATCAATTTACTGGCGATTTGATAATTAGCTCGTAAATCAGCGCCAGCAATCTGAATATCAAGCGCCGCAGGTAAACCAAAGTTCAGAATCTGCGTGACAATATCAGCAGGTTGGAAGAAAAATTCTACGCCCGGAAAATGCTTAGGTAACTCGCGACGTAATTGATCAACATACGTTGCTGTCGCTTGATGGTCTTCGGATAACGACATCAAAATTTCGGCATCCATGCTACCGATGGTGCCTGCATTGCTGTACGACAAGTTAATACCGCTGTATGGTAAGCCGATATTATCCAGTACCGTAACAAGCTCTTTCGCAGGAATGACAGTTCGTATCACCTTCTCGACTTCGTCAGCAATCCGCGCGGTTTCTTCCAATCGGGTACCGGTAGGAGTTCGCATGTGTAAGCGAATCTGACCCGAGTCAACAGCAGGGAAAAAGTCTCTCCCTAAGGTAAATACCAGGCCGCAAGACAATACGCAGAACGCCAGAAATACGCCACCAAACGCTTTACGATGCGTCAACAAGGTAGACAAGATGATGATGTAGCCACCGCGGAATTTTTCAAATCCAGCGTCAAAGCGGCGATACACGCGTTGTAACAGGCTTGGTTTTGCATTCGGATCGATACGCGCGTGATCCATCATCAACATGACCATCGTCGGTACCAATGTCCGTGACAAGACATAGGACGCCAACATGGCAAACACCACTGCTTCTGCCAAAGGTACAAACAAATACTTGGCGACCCCAGCCAGGAAAAACATAGGCACGAACACAATACAAATACACAGCGTCGATACCAGTGCCGGAATCGCGATCTCTCCGGCGCCGTCCAAAATCGCTTTGTGCAAATCGACGCCCTGATGTAAATGCCGCTCGATATTCTCAATCGTCACTGTCGCATCATCGACCAGAATACCCACCGCCAATGCCAGACCGCCCAGCGTCATAATATTGATGGTTTCTCCCATCGCATACAGAGCCAGAATCGAAGACAAAATTGATAAAGGAATCGATACCGCAATGATCAAGGTACTGCGCCAGTTACCAAGGAACAGCAATATCATTGCAGCAGTCAGGCAGGCAGCAATTAAAGCTTCGTGAATCACACCGCTAATCGCTGCTTTAACAAAGACCGACTGATCAAACAAAGTAGAAATTTTTAAATCTTTAGGCACACCCTGCGCCACTGCGGGCAACATGCCTTTGAGTGTGTTGACGATATCCAACGTCGAAGAACCGCCGTTTTTCAGTACCGATAACAAAGCACCGCGTTGCCCGTCCTGCCGGACAATGTTGGTTTGCGGACTAAAGCCGTCACGCACTCTTGCAACTTCCGATAAATAGGTGGTGCTGCCGTTCTTTGCCAGCACCGGAATATTATTCAAACCAGCGATCGTATCCGGCGAACCATTCATAGCGACGTTAAATTCAGTACCACCAATTTTTGCGGTGCCCGATGGCAAAGCCAGATTCTGCGTATTGACCGCGTTGACTACATCGGTCGGCGTTAAACCCTTTGCCAGCAAGGCCTGATTATCCAGATCCACCGACACCACACGCATTTTGCCACCGTAAGGATAAGGAATTGCTGCCCCAGGCACGGTAATCAACTGGGGACGCAAGAAGTTAATTGCCGTATCACCGAGGGCTTGCTCAGTCATAGTCGGGCTCGACAGGCCTAATTGGATGACCGGAATACTCGACGCCGAGTACTTGATGATCAGCGGTGGCGTAATCCCCGCTGGTAATTGACGTAACTGTGCTTGTTCAATCGCCACAACCTGTGCGATTGCCATCTGAATATTGACGTTAGGCTGAAAGAAAATTTTGATGATGGCAATGCCTGCAAGAGATTGCGACTCGACGTGCTCAATGTCGTTGACGGTCGTCGTCAGACTGCGCTCATTGGTAGCAGTAATACGCTGCCCCATTTCCTGCGCTGACAAACCTCCGTAGTTCCAGATAATACTCACGACCGGAATATTAATGTCAGGCAAAATATCGGTCGCCATTTTGGTTAAAACCAACGGCGTAGATAATAAAATGAGCAAGGCCATTACAATAAAAGTGTAAGGGCGTCTAAGTGCTATCTGAACAATCCACATGTTTTAACCTGGAAACGGAGTTTGGACAGGGCGCAGACATTTAATCATTGGTTCAGCTCTTCAACAACAATGTCAAAACAATGAAAAACGCGCGCAACTGCATGACTTAGCGATTTAAAATACCTTGGGACTCATAGTTTCCGCAAAGGTACGAAAATCGGTGCAAGCGGATTGTAGCGGAAAATAAGAGAGTTGATTGTATCGCTAATATTTCAAGAAAAATGCCGCGGATGGTTTCAAATTTGGACTAAACATGGCTTTTTTGCCATGTGCCAATAATCTGACGCAATTGAAGTAAGCCATGCTCAATCGCCGCTGGACCTGGCGACAAAATGTCTGGCGATTTGATTTCAAATACATAACCTTCGCGGACAGCTGGTATTTGCCTCCAACCTTCACGTTCCTTCAGGCTTTCTGGACGAAATTTTTTACCGCACCAAGAACCGATAATAATGTCCGGAGCACGTCTGACAACTTCCACAGGATCGGCAATAATTCTTTGTTTGGCGCTAAAGTGCACCGCCAGATCAGAGAACACATCATTACCACCTGCAACCGAGATCAACTCTGAGACCCAGCCAATACCCGACATCAATGGTTCGTTCCATTCTTCAAAATAGACCGAGGGGCGAGGCTGGTTATCACTGGTCTGTGCCTTAATGTAATCAATCTGAGTCTGTAAGCTGGCAATCAGCGCGTTAGCCTCTGCCTGCTTGTCGACAAGATTGCCGACCGTTTTAATCATTCGCAAAATCCCAGCGATAGTGCGTTGATTAAATGCGTGTACTTCTACCCCAGTACTAATTAATTCTTTGCACAGTTCTGCCTGCATATTGGAATATGCCAGTACCAGATCAGGCTGCACCGCTAACACGCGTTCAGCCTTACCTGAAGAAAACGCGCTGATTTTTGGCTTTTCTTCACGTGCCCGCGCTGGTCTGACGGTGTAACCGGAGATACCTGCAACTAAATCCTCAGCCCCTAATGCGTACATCACCTCGACGGCCTCAGTCGAGAGACAGGCTACACGTTGGTACATACTCATTTCTGTCCCTTTACCAGTCCTGCACCGCGATGTTGGCGTGCCTGCTCCAATGCAGAACAGATCGCTTTTGCGCCATCAATAATTCTTGGTCCCGGTCGATTCATTAAATCACCATCAATGGACAACAAATTATGATTTTTATTTGCCAGCAAAGTGTTAAAGCTTTTCCATTGAGCGATATCGTTCTTGCTTTCGCCTTTGGCATCGGTACCGATGATCAGTTCAGGATTTTCTTGCAATACGGCTTCCACTGTCACAACAGGTGCGGAGGCCGACAGTTGACCAAAAATATTGTCACCGCCACAAAGACGAATCGCATCGCTAACGATGTGCTTATCGTTCAGGGTATAGAGCGGACGACCCCAGACCTGATAAAAAGTCCTGACCTTAGGCTTATTCTGATACTGCGAACTGAGTTGTTGCAACTGCTGGCTAAAGCTTGTCGCGGCGGCATGCGCGGCATTTTCTGTACCCATCATCTGGCCAAATTTAGTCAACGTGTCGGGAACTTGATTGAGCTTTTGTGGTTCGCTAAAGAAAAATGGAATACCTGATTTACGTAGCGTTTCTAGTTGTTGATTAAAAGCGCCATGCATCCATACAACTAATAAATCTGGTTTTAAGGCGATGATGCGTTCCAGATCTACCTGACGTAAATCACCGACGCGTTGGATACTTTTTGCCGATTCAGGGTAATCGCTATACTTGACGGTACCGACGATTTTACTTCCGGCACCCGCCGCAAAAATCAGTTCGGTCACATGCGGTGCAAGGCTAATGACTCTTTGTGCCGGGCGTTCTAACGTAACGATATTTCCTAAGTCGTCAGTCACTGTGATAGCAGCAAAACTGCTCGCTGATAATGTCATCAGACAAGTCGTCAAAGCGATCCGAAGAGATTTATACATGCTGCTGTGTCCATTCATTCAAAGTACTGCTTAATAACTGCCAACCTGCTTCGCTTCCCGGCAAACCAAAACGCAAACCATGTGGTCCACCATGCAGACGATCCGCTGCTTCTGGAAACCAGCGTAACCAGACACCGTGCTCTGCCATGAAATGCCATAAAACTTCGGTTTGTCCATCCAGATCACGATGGTTTGCCCATTGAAACAAATCTGTCCCTGACGAGTTGATCCCATGTTGCTTCAACAGGCTGCGCAAACGCTCACCTTGCGCTTGCAATTGCGTGCGGGTCGCCATTTGCCAGGCGCGATCATTTAACGCCGCAATCGCAATTTGCTGAGCAGGACCACTCACGGCCCATGGCCCCAGCATCGCCGCCAGTTGTTGCAATAGTTCAGTCTGCGCTGCGACAAAGCCTAAGCGTATTCCTGCTAAACCAAAAAATTTACCGACGGAACGCAAAACAATCAAACCAGCTCGCTGGGTTTGTGCTGCAACACTTAGCATCGGTAAGGTATCTCCAAATGCTTCGTCGACGACTAGCCAGCCACCGCGCTGTGCAAGGCGTTCGCCCCACTTTAACAATTGATCAGGCGCGATGGTTTCACCGGTAGGATTATTCGGATTACATAACACCAACACATCAGCCTGATCAAGCATGCTATCGAGCGCAGCATAAGTAACTTCGGTCACCTGATGTCCGGCGCGCCGCCATTGATGAGCATGTTCTGCATACGAGGGTGCGGACACCACAACTCGCGCTATGCCATGCAAGTTTTTACGTAATAAAGGTAAAGTCTGAATCGCTGCCTGCGTACCAGCAACCGCCAACATTGTGGGCGCGGCGTAATAAGTTTGTGCCGCGATGATGAGTTCGTCTGAATGCTCTGGCAAACGGTGCCAGGCATTGTCAGCCAATACCGGTGCAGGATAAAAATGCGGATTAATTCCGGTCGACAAATCCAACCATTGCTCTAAAGGGCGGTTAAAATTTTTTACGGCGTCACGTAAATTGCCACCATGGGCCAACAAGTTATGCTGCATACAAAGCTCCGCTCATGACGATAACAGCCAATACCAAAATACCAGTCCACAAAATACTGACATTCAGCACCAGTCGCCAAGCACTTTGTATATCTTGCGCTGTTGCGTTTCGCCCCATGCCTAATGGTGGACGCACTTCATCGATCCCATCGTAACGGGCACTGCCACCTAAAGCCAGACCCAACGCGCCAGCACCAGACGACATTACTGGTCCCGCATTCGGACTAGGCCAACCAGGCGCCTGAGTACGCCAACAATGTAAAGCCAGTCGTGTTTGCCCCAGTAAAGCATAGCTAAGTGCTGTCAGCCGCGCCGGTATCCAGTTCATGACATCATCGATGCGTGCAGAGACGCAACCAAAACGTAAGAAACGTTGATTGCGATAACCCCACATCGCATCCAATGTATTTGATGCGCGATACAAAACAGCACCTGCACCGCCGAGCAACACAAACCAGAACAAGGTTCCGAACACCGCATCGCAACCATTTTCCAACACCGACTCAACACTGGCTTTGGCGAGATATTCTTCATCCGCATGTGCAGTATCGCGACTGACGATATACGATGTCAAACGGCGGGCAGTGTCCAGATCGCCATGTTGCAAAGCGGACTGTATCGGCAAATTATGGTCACGCAAGCTGCGCAAGCCGACACAAAAATACAGCAGTAGCACATTCAATAAAGGGGCGAGCCACAAGCTAAAGCGGGCGGCAAGTATCAGCACTACTTGCGTACAACACACCAAAGGCAATACCGTCACGCACCACGCCAACGCACCTTGCCAGCGACTTGCTTCTGGATGATTTAACCTACGCTCAATGACATTCGCCATGTTGCCAAAGCCGACCAAAGGATGCCAGCGACGGACTTCCCCAATCGACATGTCCAGCGCCAATCCCAGCACAACACAGCAAGCGATAACAGTCGCACTCATCATCAGCATGTCTGCCCTTTCAAATACAGAGGTAATCCAGCAGCAACCCATACTGCCTGTTCGCAGATTGCTGCGACTGCTTGATTTAAGCGCCCTGCTTCATCAACAAACCATCTTGAAATCGCCCCCATAGGCACGATACCCATGCCAACTTCATTCGATACCAGTATCACGTCGCCCTTGGCGTGCGCGAGCGCACCGAGCAGTGCTTGCCTTTGCTGCGTGAACGTTGTTGGTGGCGTGATGATGCCGATCTCCGGAAACTCTGTCGTTTCTGCAAACAGGCAATTCGATAACCACACGGTCAGGCAATCAATCAGCACTACGGTATCCGGCTGGCTGTACTGTTCAATGACGGCACCCAGCTCAAGTTTTTGCTCTACCGTTGTCCAATGCGAGGGGCGTTGGCTTTGGTGATGAGCTATCCGCGCCTGCATCTCCGGATCGCTCGATGCACTTGCCGTAGCAACATAAATCACTCGTTTTTCAGGCTCACTCCATTGTTGCGCAATACGCTCTGCAAAACCGCTTTTACCTGATCGAGCGCCACCAAAGACCAGCATACGTTTCATGATTGCACCGGTAAAAATAAATCTGCGGTTGCTGACAAATTTGACGGGAAATACGCATGAAAATACGACGCACGACAACTTCCGGATTGATAAATTGCTTCACCTGCAGCGCCATCGCGCTGCTTCGTCGTTTGCGAGATCGGCTGCAAATTGGTTTCAAAGCGCGAGTAATGAAAAGTGTGCCCTCGCAACTCTGCAGGCTCGCCAGAATCATCAGAATGCGTCCACTTTTGCCCACCCAAGGCGGCCAATCGTTTTTGCATATGCACGGTTCCAGTCAACAAGCCAGCCATGGGCCAGGCTTGCTCATTCTGATCAACCAGAGCTTCGGTGATCGACATCATGCCACCGCATTCTGCCCAGATCGGCATTCCAGATGCATGTGCGGCGCGAATCGATGCCAGCCAAACGTTTGCCTGGGTTAACGTTTGCGCATGCAATTCAGGATAACCGCCAGGCAAATACACTGCATCGGCTGAAGCGGGTATTGCTTGATTGGCGAGCGGTGAAAAAAAGACTAGCTCTGCGCCCATGCCGCGCAAGCATTGCAAATTCGCTGGATATAAAAAAGCGAAAGCAGCATCACGTGCAATCGCAATTGTTTTTCCTTGTAGCGGTGTTGAAGATGATTGCGCATCAATACTGGATTCAGTATCGAGTTCAAAGTGGGTTTCAGGTAACGCATCCCAGGCTTGCATATCCAGCGTTAGCTGTGTCGCCATCTGATCCAAAATTGTTTCAATTTGCAGAACTTCTTGTGGCAGTACCAGACCAAGATGCCGCTCAGGCAATGCTTGCTCCTGACGTGTGAGGCTGCCAAGTAGCGGGATATCGCGCATCGCTTCCGCCACCATTTGTGCGTGCCCTGGCGAAGCAATCCGATTCGCCATCACCCCCGCCAGATTGACCGGACCAAAATCACGTAAGCCCAAAGCCAGCGCACCTACTGTTTGCGCCATGGCTGACGCATCCAATACGACTAATACGGGTACGCCAAATGCGCGCGCCAGATCAGCCGATGAAGGGTTACCGTCATACAAGCCCATCACACCTTCAATCAAAATCACATCGGCATGTTGTGCCGCTTGCGCCAGCATAAGTTGTGATGCGGCATGCCCGACCATCCACAAATCGAGTGAAAAAACAGGTGAACCACAAGCGCGTTCCAGCATCATAGGATCGATAAAATCCGGTCCCGTTTTAAACACACGAACGGTCTTTCCAAGTTGCACTAATTTTCTTGCGAGCGCTGCGGTGGTCGTGGTTTTTCCTTGACCAGAAGCGATGGCCGAAACCAGCACGACTTTCGCTGATACGCCTACCATTCAACACCTGCCTGAGCAACAATACCGTCTTTAAACGCGTGCTTGACGACCTGCATTTCGGTCACGGTATCGGCAATCGCAATCAGTTCTGGCAAAGCGCCACGCCCAGTCACAACCACGTGCTGCATTTCTGGTCGTGCGTCTAAATCTGCAATGACTGTGTTGATATCCAAGTAGTGATATTTGAGCGCAATATTGAGCTCGTCGAAAACGACTAAACCTATGCTTGGATCATTTAAAAACTTCTTGCCTTGTTCCCAGGCGAGCGTTGCTTTTTCGATGTCGCGTTCACGGTTTTGCGTTTCCCAGGTATAGCCTTCACCCATCGCATGAAATTGCACTTCATCCGGAAAACGGCGTAAGAAAATTTCTTCACCGGTCGACATTGCCCCTTTAATAAACTGCACCACCCCGACTTTCATACCATGTCCCAAAGCACGCATGACCATGCCGAAAGCACTAGAGCTCTTGCCCTTGCCATTACCGGTATGAACTAGCAGCACGCCGGTTGCCCGTTGCGCCTGATCGATTTTTTCATCCATCAATGCTTTCTTACGTTGCATACGGCGTTGGTGGCGGGTATTGATGGTATCGGTCTCTGCGGCTGAGGTGACTTCCTGATGACCAACGTTGCTATCTGGTGAATTTAAATTGCTCATGATGACTTTCATTAATCGCGGGGCAAAAACAAGGTCTGGCCGTGATGGGTAAAACGTTCTATAGGATGTCCAAGACACAAGCTAAGCTGGTCGGCATTGAGTATGTTGTCAGCTGGACCAGCGACCCAACTGCCGTCCCCCATCAACAGCAAAGCATGGGTCGCGATCCGGTAAGCCAGATTTAAATCATGACTGACCATGACGACTGACTTATTTTGCTCGCGACATAACACTGAAAACAACTGCATCACGCTGACCTGATGCGCGAGGTCAAGCGCGTTCGCCGGTTCATCTAGTAGCATCAACTGCGCATCCTGCGCCAGCAAAGCGGCGATAGCAACGCGCTGACGTTCACCACCCGACAAGCTGCGCACGTCGCGTTGCGCGAGTTCTTCCACATCCAGATCACGCAATGCTTGCATAGCGATTTCTAAATCTGAATTCGATTCCCAATACTGGGTGCCTTGATATGGATGGCGCGAACTCAACACCGTATCAATGGCGCTATAGGCAAAAGCATCGACTCGGCTTTGCGGCAAAAAAGCACGCTCACGCGCCAACGCCAGCAAAGGCCATGCAGGCAAAGGTTTATCGTGTAAAAAAATTTGTCCGCCATCCGCTTCACGCAAGCCAGCTAAGGTACGCAACAGCGTGCTTTTACCCGCACCATTACGACCAATGATGCACCAGCATTCACCGGCTTTCACTTGCCAGCTTAATTTATCGATTAATAGCCGCTGACCAGCCTTCAAACTCAGGTAACGGGTTTCCATTAGCGTCTCCGCAATTGATGCAATTGCAGCAGGAACATCGGCACACCGATCATCGCCGTAATCACGCCCACAGGTAACTGCTGCGGCGCCACGACGGTGCGGGCAATCGTATCAGCCAACACCAAAAAGCTCCCTCCCGCCAAGGTCGCGCTAGGAATCAACAAACGATGATCAGGGCCTAAAGCAAAGCGACAGGCATGCGGCATAATCAAACCAACAAAACCAATGCTGCCCGCAGTACTCACAGCACTTGCCGTCAGCAAAGCTGAGCACAAAAATAATAACTGGCGTAAGCGACCGATATTCACACCCAGCGTCGTGGCGTTGTCCGCATGCATTGCCGCTACATTGATGCCACGCGCATTACGCATCGCAAATATCAATACCAACACGCCAACGATCCAGGGCATAGAGCTGCCCTGCGTGTTCGACAAGTCACCGATCATCCAAAACACCATACCGCGCAAACGGCTGTCTGGTGCAACTGACAGCATGAGCGTAATCAAGGCACCACAACCAGACGCTACAATCACCCCCGTCAGCAATAAAATCGGCGCACTACCATCGCTGCTACCACTACCGCGCAAATCGCGATATGCCAATGCAAACAATAACAAGGCAACAGCGATCGCGCCGGCAAACGCTGCTAAATCGACCATCCAGAACGCGCCATAAAATAAAATCATCGCCAAAGCGCCAACCGACGCACCACCAGAAATCCCGAGCACATACGGATCAGCGAGCGGATTACGCAATAAGGCCTGCATCATGACGCCAGAGAGCGCCAACGTGGCACCAGTAATAAAGCCACTCAAAGCACGCCCGAGTCGCAGTTCCAACAAACTGGCAGCGAGTGACGAGGGCTCTCCATGTATCAGCTCCATCATGGCATGCCACAATTCGCTCAGACTCAAACTCACCGAGCCGGTCAGGCAGGCAATGACAATGCTGAAAACAGATAAGAAAATTAAAAGAGGAATAATCAGACTGGCGCGCTTCGCAGCCAAGAGCAAAGGCTGGTGCGGAACCTGACGAAAAGAAAAAAGAGACATTTTTGTCATGCCTGAACCATAAAAATGGGGAAGCGAAAGAAACGAAAATACTGACAGACAGCTTCGTCACTCTGGCTTAAAAATTGGCTAAACGCTGACAATCAAATTCAGCGTTTAGCCTTTGCATCAAAAAATTGGTTTCCAAGATCGTGCGAGGTCACCGAATTTTCGTTAAAACATCTGGTACTACTTTGAAATTCCCGCTCTGAAAAAACCATCCCAGCGAGTAACACTAACTTTGCCGGGATGATTTTTCGACTATCCTGATTTATTTGAAACCGTAGTTCAGGCCAACATACACATTCGAACCTGGCGTGTTGTAACCATATGCCAAAGCATAATCTTTGTTTAACGCGTTATTCCAACGTGCTACCGCGGACAGATCTTTGTTCAACGCATAAGTGCCATACAAATTCATCAGGCTATAACCGCTCAATGTACGCGTGTTAGTGACGTTATCAAAACGATCGCCAGAGAAAATTGTTTCTACGCCGAGTTTCGCTTGTGCCAAAGTATATTCGGCAGAAAAGCTCGCATGCTGCTTAGCGCGACGTGCCAGACGTTTGCCTGTTGTATCATCGACCGGATTCTGGATATCTAAAGCGCCGCGCAAAGCCAGGTCACCGAAACGGGTATTGGCACCCAAGGTCAAACCAGACATGGTTGCTTTGTCGACGTTATAAGCACACCCGTATCGATGCGTAGATTGTTGAACTGGACAAACATTGGTGCTGACCAATAAATTAGTTGCTTTATTTTGGTAATAGACGGCACTTAATTGGCTGCTGCCTTGCTCGTAATACACACCAATTTCTGCATTTTTTGCTTTTTCCGGCTGGTTACTCGCAATACCATAGCCTGGATAGTAAAGTTCATTAAAAGTCGGCGCACGGAAGCTTGTGCCATAGCTCGCGTTCACTCGCCAGTCCGGAGTCAGGCGATAACCGTAAGCAAGGCTGCCAGTCGTATTTGAACCGTACACAGAGCTATTATCATTACGAACGCTAACACTAGCTAAATGGGCGTCTAACTTCCATACGTAAGAAGCTGCAACTGAATTAGTGGTGCGTTTCTGGTTCAATTCTGCAGTAGTACCTCTGACTTTTTCTTGACGACTTTCTGCGATCACTTGTAATACGTCTTTACCAAGGCGAATATCATTTTGTAAGCTGAACAGATTCTGATGCGTATCGATCTGACTTTGACCATATGAAGCATCGGTATAGCCGAGCGTATTCGACTGAGCAACTTGCAGATTAGCCGTCCAGATGTCATTAACCTTTGCTTTGCCATATACAGCAATGGTTTGCAACTGTTCAACGGAGTGGTCATCATACGATGAACCTGCGTCAAACTGCGCGTTCAGTCGGCTTTGCATGAACTTCACACCAGCTTCATAGCCTGGTGCCAATTGCCAGTTGAAATTACCACTTGCGCTGTCGAGCTTATAGCCATCCTTGTCCGCGTTATAGCTATATTTTCCGGCATTCGGATTGGTCGCAGAAAAACCAATATTGTTTTCATGACCGACGTTTAACGCATAATTAAATTCATTGCCAGATGAACCAAAAACACCCGCCTGCATTTTACGCAAGCCATAACTACCGGCACCAACAGAGGCTGTCAATGCTGCAGGACCATGACCTTTTTTAGTAAAAATCTGAATCACGCCACCCATTGCATCGGCACCATACAAACTCGACAGTGGACCATAAACGATTTCAATGTGGTCGATCTGTCCAAGTGGAATCGTTTCCCAACTAGCACCGCCAACTGTTGAAGAACTGTAGCGTACGCCATCAATCAAGACCACGTTTTGCGCATTGCTGCCACCGCGCATTAACACGGAAGAAGTCGTGCCAGCGCCACCATTACGGGTAATTTCAATACCACGTTGTTGTTGCAGCAAATCAACCAAAGATTCGGAACCTGCGTTTGCAATTTGCTCAGAAGTGATAACGACATTGTCTGCCAACACATCTTTGGCGGCCTGAACCTGGCGACCAGCAGTTACAACGACATTTTGTGCATTATTGGGGACAGATTGCGCGGAGGCATTCGCTGAAAAAGCGGCAGCCACAGCCAAAGAAATGGCAAGAGGTTTTAAAACTAGATTCATGATATAGATAATAAATAGAGCACGCAGCCAACGTCCCCGCAGGCTGCATAGAACAAAATAATCGCAGAACAAAGATCGTCGGGTGCTTACCCTACCCAAACTTAGTCAGACGCCTGGCGTCAGCTAACGACGAAACTCCCCGTTCGTATTACTTCACGTATTCTGGCCGGTATCCGGGCTGACAAATATCACCACCTGACCTTCCCATGCAAATAGCACAGTGGTATTGGAAGATGGCTGGCTGAACACTAAGTTCAGCAATTTGTTCACCGTTGCGGGGGCAGCACATTCACGTTAACTTCATGCATGAAATCAAAATAGCGATGTGGAATAGCGACAAAGCCTGATTGATTTGATACAGAAATAACATCATGTTTCCCGTTTAACCGCAGACATGGACATGTCCGCGAGCACCAAAACCCCGCCATTCTATAGATGGATGGCGATGCGGGCAAGGTGATATGGTGGAGGCAGAGGTGTAGCCACACAAATAGCAGGAAAATGTTATCTATTCGACAGTGGCTTTTTGATTTGCCTTTGATACCCAGGCGTTGATGAGTTCTTGGTGCAAATCAGATAATCCGTCTAGGGCAATACCGACCCGGTAATGATCGTCGGTTAATACAATGTGTTTGATCTCGCATTGACAACTGACACGGATAATTTCGCTGCGAATTTCTATGGAGGGGATTTCTATCATTGCGTGGTAGATCTGGTCACGTATTAATCTTTGCGGGCTGTCGAGCAACAGTCCCGTTTTAGAAATATTAACGGTTCTACACAGCATTACGCTACCGTCCTTAAGCTTGATGCCGGTACGCCAGGTAACATTGATTCTTGGGGCTCTTCTTAGCTCTATCATTCGCTTAACACTTAACACGCAGTATCAGGACTCAGGACTCATGACTCAGTCAAACCGTAGAACGCAAAAGAAATTGCGCCACAGAAAGCTAACCAAGCAGGTCAAATCGCACAAGCAATATACAAAAAAACAATGTTAGTACTACATCAGTATTTCTAGTTCAGTGCAAGAACCAAATTCAATATTGGCATGCAATTTTGCTACCCGTTGCGCTAAATCGACAGAAGTATTTCCCGGCTGCCAAGTACTCAAAATTTTAATGATTCCGCTATGACAAATTACGACAGCTTGTTCTACGGCATGCTGTTGCAGGTCAGAAATAAATGCAATGACGCGGGTCGTCATTTGCATTACATTTTCGCCTCCACCGGGAGCATAGTGAACAGTATCCGACGCCCATGCATCGATTTGCCAGCGAGGAATTTGTTCCCATGTTTGCATCTCCCACGCACCAAAGTTCAACTCCATAAGACGGGCATCAACGATGGGATGAGAGTGAAGTTGTCGCGCTAGTTTCAAGCAACGCGACAGTGGGCTGGTGTACACAGGAACACTATCAGACCAATGACAAAGAAAAGTCGGCACCAGCTCAGCAATATCACTCTCTTTGACTGGAACATCGCTCTGACCGTAGCAAATTCCAGGCGCGATGTCTGGCTTAGTATGCCTGATCAGATAGAGACGCATGTTTAGCCAGGAGCGTGCGCCAGTAAGCCTAGGTAGAAAACAACTTCGGTTACTTGTTGAACAGCGCCCAGACAATCGCCAGTATATCCACCGATGCGCTTCACAAATATTCTCGCCAAAAAAAACGCGGCCAATGGCATCAGTATCAAAGCAGGAAGTAATCGTTCAAGTATGACTGGCTGCCACAACAGAATCGCTCCGAGCGGCAAAATCACGCTCAGACAAGCGACACCAAATTCATTCGAACTCATATGCTGAGCTAAGGGCTTGGCCTTGCCCTCTAACTTGGCATAATCCAGCAACCAAATCAGGCTGCAAGAAACCAAACGCGATAAAGGATGTGCAATTAATAAAGCGGGCACAACCAGTACTGTCGGCAAACTCACCAACAAGGCAAATTTCAACAAGAGCATCAGGCAGATACCGATCGCCCCATAAGCACCGACGCGAGAATCCTTCATAATCTCCAACACGCGCTCTGGTGTTATGCCACCACCGAAGCCGTCGCATACATCGGCAAATCCATCCTCATGAAAAGCGCCCGTCAGTAAAATCCCCGCCACCATAGAAAGCACAACAGCGATCGCCGCTGGCCACCATTGCAAGGCGGCGACATACACCGCAGCAACCAAACTACCGACCACCCAGCCAACAGCCGGAAAATACCTTGACGCCTGATGCAGCCATGACGCATCAAAACCCACCCATTGTGGAATAGGAATACGTGTAAAAAACTGCATCGCGATGAAAAACAGACGCAATTGATGCAAACAGTGACGGCGCAGACTAGCTATCATAATAGTGACTTAGCCCGCACTTTTTTCGCTAACTTGGGCGGAACCAAATGTCGCCATTTGATTCAAGAAATTGACCGCTGCCTGGAGCATAGGATAAACCAAGGCAGCACCAGTTCCTTCGCCCAGGCGCAAGTCCAGTTGCAATACAGGTTTTGCGCCTAATGCTTGCAGCATACGCGCGTGTCCACTCTCATCGGATTGATGAGAAAAGACGCAGTAATCCAAGATCGCCGGTTCCATTTTTGCTGCCACCAACAAGGCACTGGTTACAATAAATCCATCGATCAGCAAAACCATGCGGCGTTCGGCCGCAGCCAGCATCGCACCGACCATCGTAGCAATTTCAAAACCACCAAAACATGCGAGCACATCCAGTGGTGCCGTCACTTGCACATGCAAGGCCACTGCAGCCTCGATGACTTTTTGCTTGTGCAAAATACCAGCACTATTTAAGCCGGTGCCAGCACCAACACAATCGGCAACTGCCACACCGCTTAATTTATGCATCAGCGCTGCAGCGGCAGTCGTATTGCCAATACCCATCTCACCAAAACCGAGCACATTACCGCTCAAACGAGCGACCAGATCGCGGCCGTTTTGCAAAGCCATCTGACATTGTGCCGGAGTCATTGCAGGTTCTTGTGCAAAATTACAGGTACCGTTCGCAACCTTGCAATTGTACAAAAATTCACGTACTCCAAAATCATGATTGACGCCAGCATCAACAATCTGCAGATCAATACCATTCTGTTGAGCGAACACATTAATCGCCGCCCCGCCCGCCAGAAAATTTTCTACCATCTGCCACGTGACATCCTGCGGATACGCCGATACACCCTCAGCAACGACACCATGGTCACCAGCAAAAATCATGATGCCTGGGGCATGTAAGTTGGGTGTTGTTGTTTGCTGAATCAAGCCTATTTGCGCTGCCAATTCTTCCAGACGACCCAGGCTGCCCAAGGGCTTGGTTTTGTTATTGATTGCGGCAGCTAATGCTGCTTCGAGATCGGTATTTGTTGTGCTGCGTAAGCTTGCCATCATGTCAGTGATCAGTAATAAAAACGATTAAATAAAATAACAGACCAGGTCGCCACCGCGATAATTAAGGTGAGCAGCACGGCTGCACTACCAAAATCCTTGGCATTCTTTGATAAAGAGTGGCGCTCTAAAGAAACGCGATCAACCACAGCCTCAATGGCGGAGTTCAGCAATTCCACTACCAGAATCAATAGCAATACCGCGATCATCATTAATTTTTCAAATGAAGAAACTGGTAACGCCAATGCAGCAACGATCCCGATCACGACCAATACTAATTCCTGGCGAAACGCATGTTCGTTTTTCCATGCGGATTTAAAACCATCGATAGAGTAAAAAAACGCTGAGAAAATGCGTTTAAAACCACTCTTACTTTTAAATTCGCTCACAGCTTGTTCTTTGACTGGCATACATATTCCTTCAACAGAATTCTATAAGGCATACATGAAATCATTGTGCTTCGTTACGCTACCCAATCGGGAGACACTGACACAACAAGACATTCCAATAGCTCGACATCTCTTGCAAGCGCTGAGTAATCACCAACTGAGCACCAACTGAGCACCAACTAATCACCAACTGAGCACCAGCTGAGCACCAACTGAGGTGCACTGATCTCGCCGCGGAATTTTACATGACAAAGCTGCGCATTCCCGCGCGATCTTGTGCTAATTTTTCAGTGTTACTCACGATCAATAGAAAATTTGAAAGATCGTCAAAATAGCAAAAGAAGTGCCTGCAAACAAAATGTTGCACTGCAGCCAAGTCAAGTGAATAATTTATTTAAAAATTCGCAAATTTACATCATTTCTTTCTTTATCTTGGCTGTGTGTAGGGTTTTACAACGTGAATCAATGACGAACTTTTCACATTATGGTATAACAATCCTATTGCATTGCATCACAGATCTTATGAAAATCGACGCTACAACTACTGATAAAACTTCTATTCAGGTCATAGAACGCATGGTTTCATTGCTTGATGCGCTATCGCGCTATCAAGATCCGGTCAGTCTCAAAGAACTCGCCATCGTGACAGGCCTCCATCCTTCAACCGCTCACCGCATTCTGAATGATCTGGTCACTACCCGCTTTGTGGATCGTGCCGAGACAGGCTATTACCAGTTGGGCATGCGTTTATTGGAGCTGGGTAATATCGTCAAAAGCCGCCTGAACGTGCGTGAAGCTGCCGTCGATTTCATGCGTGCTTTGCATAAGCAAACGAATCAAACCATCAATTTGTCCGTACGTCAGGGTGATGAGATTGTTTATATCGACCGCGCCTATTCCGAACGTTCTGGCATGCAAGTCGTACGGGCCATTGGTGGCCGCGCCCCACTGCATCTCACTTCGACTGGTAAATTGTTTTTATCGCTCGATGAACCAAAAGCGATCCGCGCCTACGCAACCCGCACCGGACTCGCAGGACACAACAAAAATTCAATCACTGATCTGGCGAAGCTGGAAAAAGAATTGGCAGACGTGCGTAGCAATGGCTACGCCAGAGATAACGAAGAACTCGAACTCGGTGTACGCTGCATGGCAGCAGGCATACGCGACGATAGCGGCAAGATGATCGCAGGTTTATCGATTTCCGCACCTGCTGATCGTTTGCAAGAAGACTGGCTCAGCAATCTGACCGACACCGCCGAACAGATTTCTGCGGCACTTGGTTATCGTATTTAAGACTGCATGCAGATTTCCCTGACAGGGTCACCCTGCTTATCAACCTGGTTTGGCGCGGATGCACCACTCAGCTCCCGCCTGCGCGGGAGTGACGAGCTTAAGTACTATGATTGCTTGGCATTGCACGGCATTGCAAACAAGTTTGAACAAATAGAATTTAAAACTACTTCGCTCTCACCCCATATTTAATGGAAACCAGTTTGCCACTTTCAAAGCGCAAAGTCGTCATAAATTGCCCGGCACCCGGGTTATAAGTCCATTCATCGACAGCTTCGCATGGAACAACGCTGACATTTGCATTGTTTGCAGCAGGCGCTTTGTCAGCAGGTTTGCAAAATGCGTCCTTAAAAACTGGTTCACCGCATTTTTGCGAGACAGTAGATTTAGTTTCACCAATTCTCACCAAATCGTTTTGACAGCGAAACATGTCACTCGATGCTGCCATACAAGCAGGTGCATTGATTAGTGCGAGCATGCCGGCAACGGCAAACGAAAAATTGAGTTTCATGGAATTCCTTTTGGAATGAACTTCATCACCAATTTTATCGATCAACTACACTTTAGAACCAAAGCGCTCAAAGCGCGGCAGGTAATAGTGATCGCCGTTTAAAGAAAACATCAGGCGCTTGACTTGCCCGGTAATCAGTTCGCGCTTCACCAATCCGATATAACGTGAATCTTTACTGTTATCGCGATTATCGCCAAGCATCATGTACTGACCTTCTGGCACTTTCACAGGACCAAATGTACGCATCGCAAGACGTTCGGGCATGACGATAATAGGATGGTCAAGACTACCGAGGCGTTCATTGTAGACGCGCTGCTCTCCCGCGAACTCACGTTGTGGGGTCAGGTGATCGGCATTGGCAACAGAAATAGGTTCGTAATTGGCTGCCTGGCCATTGATGTACAAATGTTCGTCGCGCATTTCAACCACATCACCAGGTATTGCAACCAAGCGTTTGACAAGACGCGTACCATCTTCAGGCGAACTAAAAGTGACAACATCGCCGCGTTGAGGGTCATCCAGATGCTTTACGATGATATCCGTAAATGGCAACTTAAAATCGTAAGCGATGCGGTCACAAATCACGCGATCACCTTCCAATAAGGTCGGATACATGGAGCTTGACGGTACCGAATAGTAATCAGCGACAGCACTTCTGACCAGCACCATACCGAGCATGAACACTAAAAAACCTTTGTTGTCGGCAACTACTTTTTTAATATTCATCGTAAAGTCTCCTGTATAACTTAATGTAAGAAAATCCGCTGATTCACTGAGCGCAAAGAATCATCAATGCCACGAACTCGTTTGAGGGTGAGTTTTGGACAAAAAAATACCCCGAAAGTTCGGGGTATTTTTAAGCTTGCAAAAATAAGACTTATTTTGCGCTCATCAATGCCACTGTCGTGTCGAGCATACGGTTAGAGAAGCCCCACTCGTTGTCGTACCAGCTGGAAACTTTCACCAGACGACCATTTACTTTAGTCAATGTTTCGTCGTAAGTAGAAGATGCTGGGTTGTGGTTGAAGTCAACGGATACCAACGGTGCTGTGTTGTAATCCAGAATACCTTTCAACGCGCCTTCGGATGCTTCTTTCAGGACTTTGTTGATTTCTTCAACGGTTGTGTCGCGTTTAGCGATGAAAGTCAGATCAACAACAGAAACGTTGATGGTTGGAACGCGCATTGCGTAACCATCCAGTTTGCCGTTCAATTCTGGCAATACCAGGCCAACTGCTGCTGCGGCACCCGTTTTAGTTGGAATCATGCTCATGGTGGCAGAGCGAGCACGACGCAAATCTTCATGCATCACGTCAGTCAAAACCTGATCGTTTGTGTATGCGTGGATCGTTGTCATCAAACCGCTTTCGATACCGATCGCGTCGTTCAATGGTTTTGCCAATGGTGCTAAGCAGTTTGTTGTGCAAGAAGCGTTAGAGATCACTGTGTCTGTGGATTTCAGAACACCGTGGTTCACACCGTACACCACCGTTGCGTCGACATCTTTACCGCCTGGAGCGGAGATGATGACTTTCTTTGCGCCACCAGCCAAATGGGCAGATGCTTTTTCTTTTGTCGTGAAGAAGCCTGTGCATTCCAGAACAACGTCAACATTCAACTCACCCCAAGGAATATTCGCTGGGTTACGTTCTGCAAACACTTTGATTTTATCGCCGTTGACGATCATTGTGTCGCCTTCAACACTGACTGTGCCAGGGAACTTGCCGTGCGCTGTGTCGTAGCGTGTCAGGTGGGCATTAGATTCTGCATTGCCGAGGTCATTGATAGCAACGATCTGGATTTCGTTTTTGAATTTGCCACCTTCGTAGTGAGCGCGAAGGATGTTGCGGCCGATACGGCCATAGCCGTTAATTGCGACGCGAATCGTCATGGTTTTATCTCCAAAGGACTATACAACAATAAATAAACAACAAAATAAACTGTTAAGACTTCCAGGACTACCGCCGCGCTCACTCATAGACTGAGTAGCTTTCCGCCGATTAGTCCGCGCTATTTCACGCTATTTCTCATTCTTTTGACGCAGTTACCGCGATTCTCTCAGTGAACAGAAGACGATGTTGGCATGGCATTCACGGAAGCCATTAACACGGACAAATCACGCCAGCCGTAACCAACTTCTTTCAGATCCATGCCATCCCAGCTAAACGCTTGTTCATGCAACAAAACGCCGCCCAACTCTTCATAGAAATTTCTGGCAATTGCGTTACCAGAAATCACCCACACTAATAAACTTTCCGCGCCTTGCGCCTGCAAAGTGCGCGCCACCTTTTGCACCATACGACGACCTATGCCGGAACGTTGCCAAGCGGGACGTAAATAAATTGCCGTTAATTCCGCTTGCATACCGAACTTCGCATCCGGTAACAACATGCCGGATGCGAAACCGATGATGTGTCCTTCGCTTTCCGCAACGTAGACACAAACGCGGTCACCCGCCACAGGCAAGGCTTGCAGAATTTGTTTCCAATGCAAGAAGCTGTCTTCCACGCGCATTTGGTCCAGATAAGTATCCGGAATCATGTCGCGATACGTGGTTTGCCAGGCTTCAACACGTACCGCTGCGATGGCTTCTGCGTCCGCTACAGTAGCACGACGCAGACTGACTTCTTTGATACTGCTCATCATTTCTGTCATCTTGCTTAAGCCAGTGTTGCTTTAACTTTAGCGACAACGTTGTCTACTGTGAAGCCGAAAAGCTTAAACAAAACGCCAGCAGGTGCGGATTCACCGAAAGTATCGATACCGACCACCGCGCCCTCCAGACCAACATATTTGTACCAGAAGTCAGTCACACCAGCTTCGATCGCAATACGCGGCAAGCCTTTGCCCAATACCGCTGCTTTGTATGCGGCATCCTGACGATCAAACACGTCAGTCGATGGCATAGAAACAACACGTACTGCGATACCTTGCTCAGCCAACGCTGCTGCGGACTTCACTGCCAATTCGATTTCGGAACCCGTCGCAATCAACACTGCTTTTGCATCAGGGGCGTCTTGCAATACATAGCCACCACGTTGGATGTCAGCGATTTGCTGCGCGCTACGTTCTTGATAAGGCAAATTCTGACGCGAGAAAATCAATGTGGAAGGACCGTCATTGCGTTTCACTGCATGTGCCCAGGCGGCCGCTGATTCAACGGTGTCACATGGACGCCAGTTATCCAGATTAGGGATCAAACGCATGCTGGAGATATGCTCAACAGATTGATGCGTAGGACCATCTTCACCCAGACCAATAGAGTCATGTGTGAACACGAACAGCGTGCGGATTTTCATCAACGCAGCCATGCGGATCGCATTACGGCTATAATCAGAGAAGGTCAGGAAGGTTGCGCCAAACGGGATATAACCGCCGTGCAAAGCGATACCATTCATCATCGCGCTCATACCAAATTCACGCACACCATAGTTGATGTGGTTACCAGCCTGGTTTCGGCGCACGGCAACACATTCTTTCCAGTTGGTCAGATTAGAACCGGTCAAATCAGCAGAGCCGCCGAGGAATTCTGGCAACGATGGTGCAAATGCCTGAATCGCGTTTTGGCTGGCTTTACGTGTTGCGATATTTTCTTTTTTCTCTACGCAGGATGCGATGGCGCTTGCCACCACGTCATCAAAATTCGCTGGTAAGTCGCCGTTCATACGACGGGTCAGTTCAGCCGCTTTTTGTGGGAATTGTGTGGTGTAGGCTGCAAATTGTGCATTCCAGTCACCTTCAGCTTGCGCGCCTGATGCTTTGGCATCCCATGCTGCGTAGACGTCTGCTGGCATTTCAAATGGTGCGTAGTCCCAACCGATATGAGCACGTACAGCGGCAACTTCTTTGTCACCCAATGCCGCACCGTGAACGTTGTGAGTGCCTTCCATGTTCGGTGAACCTTTACCAATCACTGTCTTGCAGCAGATCAGGGTTGGTTTGTCCGACGTTTTAGCGGCGGCAATGGCGGCGTCAACGGCAACGGCATTATGACCATCTACTGCACGGATCACGTTCCAGCCGTAAGCTTCGAAACGTTTTGGTGTATCGTCAGTGAACCAGCCTTCTACGTGACCGTCGATAGAGATGCCATTATCATCCCAGAAAGCGATCAATTTGTTCAGTTGCAAAGTACCTGCCAAAGAGCAGGCCTCATGGGAAATACCTTCCATCAGGCAACCATCACCCATGAACACATAGGTGTGGTGATCAACGATGTTCATGCCAGCTTCGTTGAATTCAGCTGCCAGCAGTTTTTCTGCCAAGGCCATACCCACCGCATTAGTGATACCTTGTCCCAACGGGCCAGTGGTTGTTTCTACGCCTGGTGTCACGTGAACTTCTGGGTGACCCGCAGTTTTGGAATGCAATTGACGGAAATTGCGGATTTCATCCATCGACAAGTCGTAGCCTGTCAAATGCAATAATGAGTAATGCAACATCGAACCATGACCATTCGACAACACAAAACGATCGCGATTAATCCATTTTGGATTGGATGGATTGTGGCGATAGTGGCCTTTCCACAATGCAACAGCGATATCAGCCATGCCCATAGGCGCTCCCGGATGACCGGAATTGGCTTTTTGTACTGCGTCCATAGACAAAGCGCGAATCGCATTTGCCATTTTAGAAAGAGTTGCTGGCTGTATAGTTGAAATCATGGCGGTAGAAGATAGTTTGAGAAGACTGGTGTAATGGTCAGTGTTGCCCGAGGGCACAATCAAGTTCAGACCCTGCAAAGTCGGATATTTTACCAGAGCACAAGGTCACTTAATACAGATATCCCATTTCTAAGCACCAGATTGGCGACTCACATCAGGCTGATCGAGAAAAATAGTATAAATAAATACACTTAATTTGGCTGAAATCAAGCCCCCGTAAACGTTGAAAACCGCCGCATCAGCAAGGCGACCTATATAATTCGCTCCGTAACTCTTACTTTTTTCAAAAATAATCATGCCTCGCTTTTATTGCAATCAAGCACTCACACTCGGCACCACGATCAGCCTACCGTCTGAAGTGGCCCATCACGTTTTTGTCTTACGCTTGCAAATTGGCGACACGGTACAAGTGTTTAATGGTGAAGGCGGCAGCTTTATTGCCAGCTTGACCGAAATTGAAAAAAAACGGGCAAGCGCCGAATTAAAGCTGTTTTTACCCGATGAAGTGGAATTACCCTACTCCTTAAGCCTGGCGCAAGCCTTGCCGGAAGGTAGCAAAATGGATTGGATTATAGAAAAAGCGGTAGAACTTGGCGTGACTGCCATTCAACCCCTGGCATCACAACGCTGCGTCGTTCGCTTATCCGCAGAACGTGCAGAAAAGAAGTTAGACCACTGGCGCGGCATCATCAGCGCCGCCGCCGAACAATGCGGGCGCAACCGCCTCGCTCATCTGGCAGCCCCATTAGACTTAAGCAAATGGCTTGTGCAACAGGACATGCACCAGCGCATCATGCTCTCACCACGCGCCGATCAGTCCCTGGCGGACTGGGCAAAGCACCATCCACCACAAGCTGTCGCCCTGCTCATTGGCCCTGAAGGCGGCCTCAGTGACGACGAAGAATTGCTCGCCAGTCGCCATGGGGTGCTGTCGCTTTCCATGGGACCACGGATATTAAGAACAGAAACAGCGGGATTAGCAGCAGTCGCCATGATTAATGCTGCATGGGGTGGAATGTAAGGATTTTATGCGCTGACGCAATGACGCAATCCGCGCAGCTCTTGCCGCTAAATTGAAATGCCCCCCAACAGACCGTTTATTCTGTCAGCGCCATCGCTTTGATCTTGCTCGCTTTCTCAAAATGATCCAATTGATGCGTCGCGATCCACCAGGTCGCCGCTTCCATCAACAATACGGGATTATCATTTTTATTGGCAAAGAAGGCGTAAAACGATAAGCCGACGTTATCCCCCTTTTGTGAAATTTTTTGATCGCAGACGGCAATGATCTTGTTTTTTAATTCAGGTGTCATACATGTTTTCTACAGTCAAAATAAAATAAGAAAAATGAATAAGCCTACATTGCATCTTTCATCAATTCATTGGCAATCTGATGCGTATCTTTTAGCGTCTGCAAAACAATATTTGAACGTATATCTAAAACACCCGTGGTCTTATACAAACGCTCCAGTACAAAGCTGGAATAGTGTTTCAAATTACGCGCTCTGACCCGTAGCAAATAATTAGCATCGCCTGTAATGATGTAAGAACCAATGACTTCCGGCCATTGCAATAGTGCTTGCGAAAAATTCTCATGCCATTGCTCAACGTCGCGGCGCATCGTCACTTGTACAAACGCATCAACTTCCAGCCCCACTTTGGCTGGATCAATCACCGCGCAATAGTGATGAATAATCCCCGCTTCTTCCAGCATCCTTACGCGTCGCAGACACGAAGACGGCGACAAAAAAACTTTGTCAGCCAAGTCTTGATTGCTGATTCGTCCATCTTCTTGCAGTTGCTGCAGAATTTTTAAATCAGTGGGATCTAACTGCATGCCTTAACTCCGGATAAAAATGTCCTGCCAGTTTTAATATTATCAGGAGGGTGCCCCAACCCTCCATGCTGGAAGTTTTAGAACTTTCTCGCACAAATCAACCCAAAAACAGCAATTGATGCGGCGCACAAGCCCAATAACAACAATTATTTCAAAAATATTCAATATCTTCGAAGTATATTCTACAAACACCCAATTACACACTGCACTTTGAAACAATTATTCAGCCATTCCAGCATAAAATCTCTGCATGTTTTTAATCAGGAGAGCATATGTCTGCGCCATCTCAGTTGTGGGATATCAGCCCCGCGATACAAGCAGGAATTCCGGTCTGGCCGGGAGACAGTGAATATACCGCAGAAACCACCTGGCAGATCGCTGATGGCTGCCCGGTCAAAGTCAGCAAAATCACCATGTCGACGCACACAGGTGCGCATTGCGATGCGCCATCACATTACGGCGTGGACGGCAAGGCCATCGATGAAGTGGATCTGCAAACGTACATCGGCACTTGCCGCGTGATTCATTGCATCGGTGTGGCACAAGTTCTGCCCGAACATGTCCAACCCTATCTAGCGCAAATACCGCCCCGCGTCTTGTTCCGCGCTTACCAGCAAGCGCCGCAGATGCAGTGGGATAACAATTTCCCTTATGTCAGTTCAGCTGCCATTGAGTTGCTCGCTGCGCACGGCGTCAAATTAATAGGTATTGATAGCCCTTCGCTGGATCCGCAAGAATCCAAAACACTGGACGCCCATTTGTGCGTCAAAAAACACCACATGGCGATTCTGGAAGGCATCGTATTAGATGACATCGCCGCTGGTGATTACGAACTTATTTGCCTGCCCCTAAAACTTAAAGGGCTCGATGCCAGTCCGGTGCGCGCAGTATTGCGTTCCTTGTGATTTTCAATATTCAGAAAAATTTAAATTCCGAACGAAGTAAGCCACTAGCCACTATTCAGGAGACAACATGACTCAAATTACAAGCCGCGCTGATTGCCAGGCATTAGATCAACAAGATACTTTAGCATCGTTACGCGATGATTTCATTTTGCCAGACGGCGTCATTTACCTCGATGGCAATTCACTCGGCGCACGTCCTAAATCGTCATTACAGCACGCACAAGAAGTCATTACCCAAGAATGGGGCACCGACTTAATCACCAGCTGGAACAAGGCCGGCTGGTTTGAATTGCCATCTTCACTCGGCAATCAACTTGCGCCTTTGGTAGGCGCTGAAGCCAATGAAGTCGTGGTCACTGATTCGACATCGATCAACTTGTTTAAAGCGATTGCGGCTGCTTTGCAAATCCAAGCTAAGGATGCAAAACGCAAAACAATTATTACTGAACGTAGTAACTTCCCTACCGATATCTACATGGCGGAAGGTATTACTAAATGGCTGGACCGTGGTTATCAGATTGTATTGATTGACACGCCAGAAGAATTACCGGATGTGATCAATGATCAAACGGCACTGGTGATGCTCACCCATGTGAATTACCGTACAGGTTATTTGCATGACATGGCCGCCGTCACTACATTAATTCATCAGCATGGCGCATTAGCCTTGTGGGATCTCGCGCATTCTGCTGGTGCCTTGCCAGTACATTTGAATGCCGCCAATGCCGACTTTGCGGTGGGTTGTACTTATAAATATCTGAATGGCGGCCCAGGTGCACCAGCATTTATCTGGGTTCCACATCGTCATCAAGCCGTGTTCAATCATCCTTTATCCGGCTGGTGGGGACATGAAAGTCCATTTGCGATGGCACCAGGATTTACACCAACACCAGGGATACGTCGCGCCTTGTGCGGTACGCAACCTATCGTATCATTAGCCCTGGTTGGCTGTGGTCTGGATGTATTCGGAAAAACCGATATGCAAGCGATTCGTAAAAAATCGCTGGCTCTCACCGATTTGTTTATTCAATTGGTTGAGCAGCGTTGCGCATCCCATCCACTAGAATTGGTTACACCACGCGATCATCATCAACGTGGTAGTCAGGCCAGTTTCAAGCATCCACATGCGTATGCCGTGATTCAGGCATTGATCACACGCGGTGTGATTGGTGACTACCGCGAGCCAGCGATCATGCGCTTTGGCTTTACGCCGCTGTACGTGCGTTACGTCGATGTCTGGGATGCGGTTGAGACACTGCGCGATGTTTTGGACAAGCAAGATTACGATACGAATTTGCAACGCAATGCCGTGACTTGATTGGCAAATGTCCCGACAATAAAAACTTATTTTGAAAGAACCATCATGAGTAATAACAACGAATCATCCGGCAAATGCCCTATGTCCTGGCATGGCGCACAACTCGACTTTTCTGAGTCCATGAGTTACGGCGACTATCTGGGTTTGGATCAGATTTTGACTGCGCAACACCCACGCTCGCCCAATCACAATGAAATGCTGTTCATCATTCAGCACCAGACCAGTGAATTGTGGATCAAATTAATGCTGCATGAATTGCATGGCGTACGTCAACAAATTCATAACAACGATTTACCGCCCGCATTCAAAATGCTGTCCCGCGTTGCCCGTATCATGGATCAGTTGGTGCACGCCTGGGACGTGTTAGCAACAATGACTCCAAGTGAATACACTGCCATACGCCCCTACCTTGGTGCGTCTTCAGGATTTCAATCACATCAGTATCGTGAACTGGAATATTTGCTCGGCAACAAAAACGCCACCATGCTGACGGTGCATGAAAGCAAGCCAGAAATTCATGCCACGTTGAATAATGCCTTGAGTACACCATCGATCTATGATGAGGCGATTATGCTCATGTCCCGTCAGGGTTTTGACATTGATGCGGATCGTTTGCAACGCGACTGGACCCAACCAGTACAAGCCAACGAATCCGTGAAAGCGGCATGGCTGAAAGTCTACCAAGCTCCGGAACAATATTGGTCACTCTACGAACTGGCTGAGAAACTGGTAGATATGGAAACCGCATTCCGTATTTGGCGCTTCCGCCATGTAACCACGGTGGAGCGTATTATTGGCTTTAAGACCGGTACTGGTGGTACTGCGGGCGTGAGTTATTTACGTAAAATGCTGGATGTGGTGCTGTTCCCAGAACTGTTTGCGTTGCGCACAGCGTTGTAATCGATGACATTTGCGTTATCAAATTAAGTCAAAACAGCTCATGCATATCACTCCAGCGAAGGCTGGAGTCCGATAATATTTCCAAGAAGCAAGGGCGGGTGCAAGCCGCCATTCACCTGCATATTCAAATCCACGCAAGGCTTCCTCTCCTGAATTTCAAATAATCATTCAAGTTACCCATGTCATTTTTGCTGCAATGCGATACCAAATAGACAATTAGATACTACTCTGACATATCAAATACATATTCAATATGATTTTTCTTACACATTGCTGAATTTTCTTGAGCTCGCACAAACTTTTATCTATTAAGCGGACTATAATCGCGACAGATTCAAGGATGCTTCTTTTCTTATGTGGTCAGTGCAATATGCGGTGACTGAAAAGCATGAAATACGCACTGAGACAACATTTTTTAAATGCTTAATCAGTAATTTTGATGCAATGCAATATGAATGGAATATGGAGTTTGACATGATCACCCCCATGGTACGCACGGCAACGCCAACAGCAACGATCCCCCATTTCGCAGAAGAAGTCCGCCACTACGATCAGGTAGTAGCCAATCACATAGAAATGGGATTGAGCCTGCAACAAGACTACGGCACCACCTGTGCGATTGAATATATGCAAGGTAAAGGCGTGCCAAATCAAATCACACAACAGGTCTTGATCCGGTCCCTTCAGCACTTACAGCACATCTGATGACCGCCTGAAGCAGACGTCCCTGCATTTGCGGACAGGGGCTATCTTTTTCATTCTGATAGCGCTCGTGGCGACTTGAGAATAAATATTGCATAATGTCCATTTATTCTCGGGGATGGCAATGCTTACCTTTCAAACTGCGCTGACTTTCTTCGGCGTCTCCATCTTATTGGGATTATCCCCGGGACCAGACAACGTCTTTGTTCTGATGCAGTCCGCGACGCAGGGGCGCAAAGCAGGCATGCTCGTCGTGCTTGGTCTGTGTACTGGACTGGTGGTACATACGATCGCTATTGCGCTGGGGCTCGCTGCCGTTTTTGCGGCATCAGCAGTGGCTTTTCTGGTCTTAAAATGCCTTGGTGCTGCCTATCTTGCATATCTCGCCTGGGGCGCGTTCCGTGCGCCTGTAAGTGAAGATACCAGCATCAACGCCACAGCATTGCGCCCAAGCCAGCTTTACTTGCGCGGAGTGATTATGAATTTGACTAACCCTAAAGTGGTGTTCTTTTTCCTTGCATTTTTACCGCAATTTGTCTCTGCAGAACGTGGTTCAGTTGCATTTCAATTTGTGGAATTAGGTGCGATTTTTATCCTTGCGACCATCATCGCTTTTGGTAGTATCAGCTATTTTGCAGCGACGGTCGGACAACGTCTGCGCGGTTCAGCGAGTGCACAACGTTGGATGAATCGGACAGCAGCATTCGTATTTGCAGGCTTAGCATTAAAACTCGCGTTCTCGCAACGCTGAAAAAAACTCTGACAACCCAAACGTTGATAAGAAAAAACCTTGCAGAAACATTTTCTCTGCAAGGCTTTTTTATCGTTCAAAGAATAAATATGCTTTAAGCGGCAAGATATTTACTAATGCCGCTTAGTGGCGATTTTTTCCAAATGCTTCACCTTTATTCCACACTGGCATGGTTTTGGCATTGGCGATCTCGTAACCTAAATTGAGTGTAAATTGTGCTTGCTGTTGCATACCGCTCAGATCCCATTCAGAGTGATATTTATCACGCTCGGTATGATAATCGTTTTTAAATCCCAGCATTTTGGCACTGGCATTGCTATGATCTTGTTCAATAAAGTCAAAATGCCCATCGCCAGAAAATACCGCTGAACCAACGTTGAAAGCCGGAACACCAAAACGCGCAAAATTAAAATGATCGGCGCGGAAAAATGCGCCACCCAAATCCGGAGCCGCAGTGGCAATTTGCAAACCCATTTGCTTTGCGACTTTGACTGCACTCGCATGCAAGCTACTGCGTTCACTGCCTTCGATACCGATGTCGCGTGTTTTTCCAACAAAATTCATACTATCCAAATTCAAATCGGCTGCCGTTTTTGCGAGTGGCCAAGGAGGATTATTAACGTAGGCAGCGCTCCCTAATAAATATTGCTCTTCTGCTGCCGGCCATAAAAATATTTGCGTGCGTTTGGCAGGATGCGCTACAGCAAACTGCGCCATCGCCAATAAAGCCGCTGCGCCTGATGCATTATCTACCGCACCATTCCAGATATGCGTACTACCATCAGGCTGCGTTTCTATCCCAAGATGATCCCAATGTGCGGAATACACCACGGCTTGCGATTTCAATTTCGCATCTGTGCCTGGCACCATTCCCAACACGTTAAATTGCTCGACGTGGCGTATCTGGCTTTTGAGTTTGACATGCGCTATCGCATTTAAAACGACCGGAGCAAAGTCGCGCGTTTCAGCACCGGCGCGCAACTGATCGAGGTTTGCACCAGCACGGCTAAACAATTGCTGAGCAACACTGTCCTGCATCCACCCTTCCATCGCATTGCCATTATTGGCCAGACTAAAACGCTCATGGCTAAAACTGGTTTGTGGCACATTCCACGCATACGTTGCTGATGGCGTGGTGTGGATCAATAGCACACCTGCCGCCCCCTGACGAACGGCTTCTTCAAATTTGTATGTCCAGCGACCATAATAAGTCAGCGCTTTACCGGCAAAACGATGTGGCTCTTCGGCAGTTGGTTGTGGATCATTGACCAACATCACCAACAATTTACCCTTAAGATCAACGCCTTTAAAATCATCCCAACGCTCTTCTGGTGCGCGCACACCATAACCCACAAATACAACCGGAGCATCGAACGCCACATCCGCTTTGCCGCCTGAAGATCCAAAGACAATGTCACTACCCAATTGCGGTGCGTAAGTCTGACCATTGATTTCAAAGCTGACGCTGCTCTCAGGTAAGGTTTTGCTACCGACGATACGCACTGATTGGCGATAACCAGACACTTTATCCGATGGCAGCGACTGCAAGCCCATGATGCTTAATTGGGTTTCCAGATAGCGTACCGCCAGATCGCCACCACGCTGACCGGTACCACGCCCCTCCAATAAATCATCGGCAAGAAAAGACAAATGCGCACGCATCACTGGCTCACTAATGCGAGCTTGCTGTGCTGAGGTGAATGGAGAACACACACTCAGTGCAATGAAAAGTCCAACAGATTTTTTTATCATGGGAAGCGGAAAATAAATTATTGATCAAGTAAGGAAGAGTTCTGGAATTATAGCTTGCGCTACTTACCACCCAGACTACAAAGAAAGCATTTAATTGTCATCAATAATGTTTCCGTCGACATGAATACAGAATGTCAGCAGATAATATTGACATTGATTAAGTATGAATTGAATTTCTCAAAAATGCATGCCAATAAGCCAGAAAACCAGTCGATAATGAGGGCAATTCCTCTTTTATCTCATGCAAGTTTTTATGTTGAAATCAACGAAACTCAAAGCAATAGTCGCAGGCGTGCTTATCACCATCATTGCATTGATCTACGGTGGGCCGTGGATTTTATATTTTTGGGGTCTTGAAGGTATGAGTGGAAAACCAGCTATTCCAAAGGTCGTCGCCAACGTTCAACAACAGCAAGCTTTATGGGAAAAAGCCGGATGTGAAGGCACTCCCACATTAGTTGAATTGGATCCCGTATCTTATTTTTTTTCAGCTGGTACGTTAGAGGCACCACCACCAGCAACTATTTTTGCCTGGCGCATTGCTGCGGCTTATCAACGTGAGCATCAGTTACGCGATGGAGCAAGCTGGCAACAACTGTCTGGCAGCGCGATGGTGATCTGGATTACGCGACATTGGACTATCGAACAGATTTTATCGAAAACGATAGAAATGGATGCGAAGAAGAAAGCTATCCAGCATCCTTAAAAAAAGTAAATGGCATCTTTCACCGTTAAGCAAAAGATGCCAAATCCATCTATTTCTTCAACGAAGAATTAAGCGAGTTTTTTTGCAACCGTCGCAATACGTTGACCAAACAATTTCGCTGTTTCCAGATCGCCTGGCAATGGGCCTTCTTCAGGCGAAGCATCGGATGGAGATTGTGTCATCAAACCGCTAAAACTTGCCAAATAGTTGATGTCGTTTCTTTGCGCAGCTTTGCTGTTGGATGGCATCATACCCGTGCCCACCCAAATCATCGAATGCTGCTGAGACAGGGTAAACAGATAATGCAGCGTCGACAGTTTATCGCCATTCATACTCGCAGAATTAGTAAAACCAGCAGCGATTTTATCTTTCCAGACTTGGGTGTACCAAGGCTTGGAAGTTGCATCTGCGAATTTCTTAAATTGCCATGAAACCGTTCCCATGTAGGTTGGAGAGCCAAAAACGATCGCCTGCGCCGCTGCGAGGCTGGCCCATTGTGCGTCTGTAATATTGCCTTCTTTATCGATCGAAATCAGGTCAACCTCTGCACCCGCTGCTACAGCACCCGCCTGAACGGCTTCTGCAGCCTTGGTAGTATGGCCATAACCTGAATGGTACACAATCGCTACTTTTGTCATGTTTTGCTCCTGAGAAAATGAGTCAAATGAATTCAAATAATTGATGAACTACGGCACAGCACAATAACATCCCGGTTAAACCTGCTAAGTGACCGGGATATTATTGTTAAAAGCCAAAAAATAACAACGATCAATGCGGCAGATCAAACACTAACACTTCTGCCTGTTTTCCTGCGCTTAACTGCAACAACTGTTCATTTTGCAATTTCATGGCGTCGCCCTCTTTCAATACCACACCATTCACGGTCAACTCACCGCGTGCCAGATGCACGTAGGTCAGGCGATCCGCTTGCAAACTCAACTCTTGCTTCTGCTCACCATCGAACAACCCAATGGACAAACGCGCATCCTGACGGATTTTGATCGAACCGTTGGCTCCATCGCCGGATACTACAACGCGTAATTTTCCGTCTTTCTCAATGCGATCAAATTCTTTTTCCTCGTACAACGGCTCACCGCCTAACATACTAGGCTGTATCCAAATTTGCAACAATCGAGTATGTTCTTTGCTCGAAGGATTAAATTCAGAGTGACGCACACCCGTTCCGGCACTCATGTATTGGACATTGCCCGGACGTATGGTACTGCCATTATCCATGCTGTCCTTGTGCGCTATCGCACCTTCTAACACGTAGGTAATGATTTCCATGTCTTTGTGTGGGTGCGTACCAAAACCCATCGCAGGGGCGATCCAGTCATCGTTAATCACGCGCAAAGGACCAAAACCCATGTGTTGAGGATCATAATACTCAGCGAAAGAAAAACTATGGAAAGACTTCAGCCAGCCATGTTCAGCAGCGCCACGTTCTTGAGATAATCTTACGGTAATCATATGAGCTCCAATTCAATTTATTTGATGATTTGAAGAGAGTATATATAATGACATCAGATAATATAAGAGTAAAATTTCATACAAGTCATTCAAATAATTTGAACAAGCATGAATATCACCTTAGAAGCGCTGCAAATCCTTGATGCGATAGACCGTAAAGGCAGCTTTGCAGCGGCTGCGATGGCGCTGGACAAAGTCCCTTCGGCAATTACCTATAGCATACGCAAACTGGAAGAAGATCTGGATGTGTTGCTGTACGATCGCCGCGGCCACAGAGCTAAACTGACGATCGCGGGAGCAGAATTGCTCATGCAAGGCAGACATTTGCTCAATGCCGCACAAGAATTAGAAAACCGCGTCAAACGTACCGCCACAGGCTGGGAATCGGAACTCAGAATTGTGCTTGATGGCGTGATTCACTTTGATTGTCTGCTACCCTTAATCAAGGAGTTTGAACAACAAGCCTGCGGTACCCGTTTGCGCTTTTCGCAGGAAGTTTTATCAGGCGTTTGGGAGGCAATGATCAGCGGTCGCGCTGATCTGGCAATTGGCGCTGCCTATGATGGCCCCAATGCAATCCGCATGCAAGGCGATATGCAAACCCGCGTCTTAGGCAGCATCGAGTGGGTGTTTGCCGTAGCGCCCGAACATCCTTTAGCCCAGGCACCTGAACCATTAAGCGCCGAATTGATTCAAACTTATCGTGCTATAGCCATTGGCGACACCGGACTCAACTTACCTTCCATGACCGCTGGCCTGTTAAGCGGTCAGGACACCTTGACAGTACCAACGATGCCAGCAAAGCTGGCCGCACAATTAGCTGCGTTAGGCTGTGGTCATCTACCGCTCAATATTGCCGCACCTCATTTACAATCTGGCGCCTTAATCGAAAAAAAGACCAATAATCAACGACCAACCGAAACCAGTTGCTACGTATGGCGCAACACCAATAAAGGCAAAGCTTTACACTGGTTTTTACAAAAACTCAAAGATCCAGAAATACAAAGCAAACTGCTAGGAAATTAGAAATTAGACATATGCAACAAAGCAATTACATAGGACGTTTCGCCCCCTCTCCTACCGGTCCCTTACACATGGGGTCGTTAGTCGCCGCCATGGCAAGCTACCTCGACGCCAAAGCGCATCATGGACAATGGTTAGTGCGTCTCGAAGATCTGGATTTCGATCGCAACGTCAAAGGTATAGATCAATACATTCTGAACTCACTACAACGCTGTGGCATGCATTGGGATGGCGATGTCACCTGGCAAAGCCAACGTCAACACCTGTATCAAGATGCAATGCAAACGCTGGATCAACACTTTTATCCCTGTGCTTGTTCACGCAAAGAAATTGCCGATTCACGTTTACGCATGGGGGAAGTCGCAAGCCAGATTTATCCGGGCACTTGTCGGGCTGGCTTGGCCGCCGGAAAAACGCCGCGCGCCTGGCGCCTACGTCTGCCGCAGCCACACTGCAATATCACCTTTGATGATCGCTATTACGGACAGCAAACCCAAGACATCACAACGGAAGTCGGTGATTTTGTATTGAAACGCGCCGATGGTTTCTGGGCCTATCAACTCGCAGTCGTCGTTGACGATGCAGCACAAGGAATCACCCATATTGTGCGCGGCGCTGACTTGCTTGACTCCACTGCACGGCAAATCTATCTGCAACAAGTATTAGATTTACCCGCCATCAGTTACCTGCACGTACCTGTCGTCAATAACGAAGCAGGTGAAAAACTTTCCAAGCAAACCGGTGCAATGGCATTTGATCGCGGGGATAATGATTTGCTGAAAGATGCCTTAAAACCAGCGGCGTCGTTTTTGGGATTAGGAATAGGCGATGACGTCAAAAACATAGAAAGATTTTGGTTAGAAGCGACTGTAAATTGGGATATTTTGATTAAAAAAAACCTCAAATCTTCATGAGCGTAGATGGCGCTTTTACATTTTACTCAGGCATTGAAGCTTTTTCTGCAAAAATGCCTGCCGGGCGACTTGAGTGATCTCTTGATGTGACAGACGAATCCATCTCCCCCACCACACAGTCAAACAGCAATTTAGCAAAGTCCCCGTCACCGCCATCTTAATCGTTTCAGAATGATCATCTGATAGACCCATGATGCTTGCAATCCCTTTAGCGATTCATTGACCTTACGTTCCAGTCCAAGTGAGGCGGCACTCGCTGGATTATGTTTGGAGGATGGCTTTTATCTTTGATTAACGTTTTTAAAACCAGTTTGACTAAAATCACCAACGGCAAAAATTGAATCGAAATCATCAGAAATATTTTTAATCCACACATCTAATTCGCACTGATCCTTAGGATAAGGGTATTCAATAATTCCCTTTACACCATACTTGCGCAACACCGCATAACTTGGAAAATACAGCGTATTTCTTATTTCATTTTCCCGAGAGAGCTTAAATGAGACCTCAGGGTCGCGACTTCTTATTTCCAACAAATAGTCAGCGATTAACTCGTATTGATCATCTAAAACTGTTTTGGAAGGATATTTGTCTTCGGGGAACTCAATTTTTAATAAGTTTTTTTCTCCTTTCGTCAATTCAAACGAATCGCTAATTAGCTGATGATCAACGCCAATTTTTTTGAAAAAACCCTGCTCGGCATTTACCAAGGTAGCAAGCTGCTCTTTCAACAAATTTTCTTGTTTCAAATCTACTTCACTCCCTTTTTTATCATCATAACTCGTTGGTACACCACCATGAAAACCGAGTATAGAATCAGGTTCAAGCTGCTTATTTTTCGCGCCAAGAAATAAATAATTTGCGCACGAAGAAAGACAGTATTTTCTTACCACAACAGAGATATCTTTATCTACTATGGTCATTGCAATTTGCTGTCCAAATCTAGCATCTCCACCTTCTGACGTAACGACTATCGTCTTTCCACCAGCATCAACATAATTTTTTATTTTCTGAAAAAGAGCCTCGTTTACCTCGCCCTTAACCACTAAAGCTAAATAGCTTTTGTCATCAGCTTGAGCAATACAAGGAAGCACAAACATTGACGCCACTAAGAAAACAAATGTATAAATTGATTTAGAAATCATATCTGACGACCTTCGATAGGTAATTAAAGGCATTTATATTCACGGAGGATATTTTCAATTCTGTGATTCCAACAGCGCTGCCAGTCTCAAGCGCGGACGCCAGGCCCACCATAATAAGATCGAAGCGTGTCGCATTAATTGCGCCAAAGTCACCCCCTTTAAACTAATAGAAAGCCGACGCCGAAATCCGCACGATCAACATGATGACCGTCATGCGAGGCGATCATCGCCAGACATGCGAGGCCACATTCGCTGGATTCCGTTTGGAGGATGATTGTCAATTTCATTACTCTCAACGATGCTTTTGTAAATCTCAATGTTTTCGAGAAAATATGTTTATATTGCAAATGATCAACGAAATTAAAATTGAGAACAACATACTGAAATGTGTGTATTCAATAAACACAACGACACAACAAGAATTAAGGATATGAGAAACGGCAAAAGTAGATTGGAAGCCAAATTGCAAATTATATTCTTCAAAATATTCTCTTTTTGTCTTTAGCATGGCGAGGAACAACTCACTCTCATCATGCAAATTTAATGAATTAACTTTAACTGGTGCGATTGCTCTACTTTTTAGGCAAGCTGAGGCATTTCACATACAAAAAAAGATTCACTAACTTTGAACAACATGTAGGTAACGCCCTGAGCACTCAGTTGCATGTAAGGTGAATTTTAAAAATAAAGGAATAAAGGAGAGAAACTGGGTTAGCTGTGCTTGTCGGCATGGGATGTATTAATTGAGGTTAAGAATAATACAAAAGCTTGATGCCGTCCCGACATAAGCCGGAGTTGCGAAGCGAAGATGGATGCGTTCTAATCAGGATATCAAACCGCGCCCCATTCCCGACGTAATAATCCATATAAGGCAGAGTCCGACATGACGCCATCAACGATCCAGCGCTCGCGCAAATAGCCTTCTTTAACAAAGCCCAGTTTTTCCAGGCATCTTGCAGAGGCGAGATTATGTGGATCAATATCAGCTTCAATGCGATTCAAGTTCAACGTTTGAAAACCACAATTCAATAACGCAATGAGTGCCTCATGCATATAGCCTTGTCCCCAATATTGGGAACCCATGCTATAGCCAACTTCAGCATGACGGCATTGCTGATCAAATTTAAACAAGCAGCAATCACCGATGAAGTGATCGCTGTCGCCAATGGTTAAAGCTAAACGTAAAAATTGCCCCTCTTTCATACCAACATCGGTACGTGACAAGGACGTATGCGCGTCTTCCAATGATGTCCAGGGCGGTGTGCTGCCGTATTGCATCACTTTAGGATCCGAATAAACGTCAAACATGTCTTCAACATCGGATGCGCGCAAAGGGCGCAATCGCAGGCGTGGAGTGTTCAACTGGATTTGAGTAAAATCAAGATTCATCGTAGCGGACAAGGTAAGTTCTTTGTTAAACGACATGACAATCGGCGAAGGAGACTAATAATACCAATACTGATGTCAGTGACCTTCAATAAATTTCTAAAATAGTGACCAGCAAAAGCATGAACAAGTCTACGATTTCATAAAATTATAAAATTATACAAATAACAATTATTAATTTTAGATGTTATTCACTTTGATAGTTTCAACAGTAAATCAGGAATTTTTCTAAAAGCAATGCTCGTTAACGTTTACTTTTCGCCTCAAATGCTTGTACGTGCTCACACGTCTCAGAGAAATTAGCGCAAAATCAATCATCACGAGACATAAACCTATATTTGCAACATCCACGCCGCTGATATGATATGAGATTGATCAGATAACCGCAGCTATTTATCGTTCAATGTAACCACAACGAAATCAAACTACGATATATTTCGTGCAAATTTAATTTGATGGAGTTGGCACCAAATGCCCAATTTTGATTTGCGCACCGTTGTACTCATGTTCACACTCGTTTGTTTGTTGATGAGTGTCATTTTGTATTCGGCAAGCCGCAACTACCCATCGTATATTGGTGGCTTACGCGAATGGGCGGCGGGAAGCTTAGCGATTAGCACGGGAAGTTTGCTCGTCGGGTTACGCGGCATTGCCCCTGATCTGGTTTCTATTATTTTAGGGAACTTGTTCTTTTACGCAAGCAGTCTATTCTTCATGGAAGGGACGCGTCGGTTCTATAAGCTATCTTCAATTCACAAAATCTGGTTGGTACTTTTTGTTGCAGTTCAATTGTTAATGCTGGTTTTCACGTATGGATACTCGTCGATTACGGTACGCACTCTCCTCTTTACCTCAGCTTCTGGTTTATACATTTCGCGCTCGATTTTTTATGCATGGAAATACGGCTCACGTGATTTCCCGACACTATTCTTCATTGCATCATTGAGTGCAGTTTGCCTGCTTTTAGCAATACGCTTCTGTGCCGCTTTTTACACACTCATCGCACTTCCCCAAGAAGGGAATAACGCTTACTTCTCCCACAGTCCTATCCAGACTTTATATATCGTTGGCATGGCATTATTGGATATGTTGGGACCGATGGCGTTTTTTCTGATGGCGACACATGAATTGCGAATACGCTTACAAGAACTTTCCAATACCGACCCACTTACAGGATTGCTCAATCGTCGCGCACTGTCCACCCATACAAACCTGGAAATTGCTAAAGCAAAACGCTCAGAGCAAACAATCTCTATGCTCATGATTGATCTTGATCTTTTCAAACAAATCAATGATCAATTCGGACACGACGTAGGAGACAAAGTATTAGTACATTTCTCAGGCGTAGTACGTGAGTTATGCAGAGAGATTGACTACCTCGCCAGATCAGGCGGTGAGGAGTTTATTTTAATCTTACCGGCAACACCAATTGAAGACGCGAATAGTGTTGCGCAACGCATTCAACAGGCCTTGAGTAACAACAGAAATAGTGGGCTGCCTGGCTATACATGTAGTATCGGTGTAGCGACACAAAATGACGTCCACGAGAGCTTCGATGCACTACTCAAGCGCGCCGATCGAGCAATGTATCGAGCGAAGGAAAGTGGTCGCAACAGAATTGAAATCGCGTCATCGTCAGCTCGTCCTTAATCGAACATCCGAAACATAGGCGTTGTGGATTTCTCGTCTTACCAGATTAATCAACGTATCATTTCTGGATAACACCTTAAAAAACGCCCTGAAACATACTCAGGGCGTTTTGTCATTAAGCGAACCTGTGTATCACCAACGACGGAAGCTCTTAGCCAGGTTCGGTACATTCAAGGTTCCGATACCAGAACCCGGATTAAAATTGGGTGCTGCCTGCCAATACAAATTGTCGCCAGTCGTAATCCCGTTGAATGGCGAATTGCTGCCATAGCCATATTGATTCAAACGCGCATAAAGTTGCGGATTCAAATGACCGAGACGACCGCCGTTGACTTGCGAAATCAACGCCGCAATACAGTTCAATTGCGGAGCGACAAAGCTCGTATCACCGTATCCGTAAATCCACGCTCCGCCAAAATACACACTATTGCCAGTTTGCGGATCCGCATTCAGTGACACGTCCGGCAAATTCCGGCCACCATAGCCTGCTGGTAAATCAATCAAGTCCGCTGAGGGCCGCTACTTGTTTGGTAAATCAATGATTGACCTGCTGCGCTCACTTTTACTCCCAGGGTATTAGCCTGGTAATACGGAAGCGCAAAATTCACGCTAACACCACCACCGCCCCCGACAGGGAACAGATTGGTATCGTAATAGGCCTGACCATAATACGTCACAAAGTAATTTTGCAGATAGTCCCAACCCCACGGACGCTCTGCTGAAACAGTAATCGGACCATATTTGTGAACCTGTACACTAGGCAGTGTCGTGCCGCCAGCAGCAACCACATACGGATCACTTGGCGGCGAGTCAATTTTGCATGTACGCGACAACATACTGACATTTTCGAGAAGCAATCGTTCATGCGATCTCGCACACAATGACGGTCGGCAAATTTAACTAAATACGAGCCTCAGTGTAGGCACATTTCGAATGTAAATTGCTTGCTCAAAAGCAGCATCAACGATTACTTTAAGAAAATTGATTGGAAATTAGAAATATTAATTGAACGTTTGGCTGTTGTTTTTGCGAGATTGAAATTTCTACGGTGAACTGCTTTTCTTTCGGCAAAAAATTGCCGGGCACCAAAACGCTGATGCGCCGGATTCTGTGCTCGTGAATTTCATTTCTATCGAGAGAGGAATGTGAAAACGATCAATTTGAAATTGCTTAATCTCTGAGAGGTTTCATAGCGAAAATACGTAAAATTTCAGAGATTAAGCACATCAGACAACGTGATTAATTTACTACCAGCAAAGGAATACTGCCTTGTAAAACGACATTCCCAATGGTTGATACAGATGGGCTAAATGTTCCAGTTGCACCAGGCTGAATGACCACACTGATCTGACATACGCTACTTGCGGGAACTGCTCCAAAAGTAATAGAAGCAGTACCGCTGGAAGAGTAGACAAAATTACTCGCCGAACAGGTAAATTGCGGCAGTTGAGTAATCGTCACGTTAGAACCAAAATTAAGGGATAAGCCGACATTTCCCAATGCTCCAACATTGCCGTTAGACACGGTAAAAGTGTAGATGCTGGTACTACCTTTAATTATCGACAGAGGGGCAGCGGTTGCCGTTAGCACTGCAGGTACTGGAGCTACGGTGCCTCCTGCATCGCCCCCTCCGCCACAGCCAGTTAAGGCCAATAAACTTAAACCGATAAAACTTGCGGCAATATGTTTTTTCATTGTAGTTCTCCAATTAATGTCAACAATGTCATCTGAAGTGTGACCAGATTTGGCATACGTCGATAAATACGCGGCGCCAATCCGGACTGTTCAAACAATTTCATTATATAAGAATTGATTTAGCGCTAAAAAATGACAACAATATGCCGCGTCGTTGAGTTTCCGTACAATAGGCTGATGAGCGAACACAGAAAAGACACCGCACGCGCACTATAAGACTTCAAATGGCATAGATTTTGACCGGGCAGGCAAACACCCTATACTCTGGTCCCGCCGGCGGGAATCGAACCCACATCTTACGCTTAGGAGGCATACGTTCTATCCATTGAACTACGGCGAGACACGGTGCGAACAAACAGCCGTGTTTGGCAAGCCTGCCATCTTACCTGAGCGAAGCGGAACAATCAAATCAAGCTTCTGCTCTACGTTCGCCTGATTGCTGCTCCATCACTATGTCTGAGTATCAGCATTACTCAAGCGAAACATTAACTTCCCCAAAAAAAAGCTAACCCTCCTTTGGTTTAGAAAGCATTTTCATCGAATCAGAAATATCTCTTTATCAACGCTAGAAACTGCATTACTACAACCATAACTAAGCACATAGAAATATACCCTTAACAAACTCGCATAAAGTTCATTGCGAAAAAATACAAATATCCTATTCTGTAAAAAAGCTAATGCGCTTTCATGGTTCCCAAAGTACCTACTATTTTGCAAAAAATATATGTGACAAACAACGAGTGGCAACACCGATATCAAACAAATTATCGCTGTCATTTTAATTTCGCTTCAACACAATGGTTGTCAGACATTCTAAGTAAAGCCTGGTTCTTAGCTTTTACCATAGGAGGCAATATGAAAGTATTCCATTCATCGTTCTTCATCTTTGGTCTTGCTTGCATACTGACGACGCAACCAACTCTGCTCAAAGCTGAAAATTTGGTCACTGAGGATTACCCACCGTTTAATATTGTCAATCCCAAAACCGGTGAAGTCACAGGCATGTCCACTGAAAAAGTACAGGAACTAATGAAACGTGCCGATGAGAAATACACAATCGCCGCTTACCCATGGTCACGCGCAGTACAAATGGCGCAAAACAATCCAGAAACATGTGTGTTTTCAACCTCACGTACGCCTGGACGAGAGACTTTGTATAAATGGGTAGGTCCCTTAGTCAGAAATAATTGGACCATCTTCGCCCGCGCAGATGACACACGACGCCCAAAAACCTTAGAAGACTTACGTACGTATGTCATCGGAGGTTACCGGAATGATGCAGTAGCAGAATTTTTTTCGCTAAAAGGTTTTGAAACTGATCTGGCGAATGCCGATGCAGATAATCCACGCAAATTGCTGGCCGGGCGTTTTGATTTTTGGGCCAGCGGTGAGTTACTTGGTCTGAATATTCTCAAGCAACAAGGCCTGACTAAACTTATCGTTCCGCTATTCACATTCAATCAGGTTGATATGTATTTGGCATGTAACCTGAATTTGGCGCAAGAAAAAGTCGATAAATGGAACCAGATTTTGAAAAACATGGAAAAAGACGGCACCAGCGCTGCCATTGAGAAAAAATACAAATAACCAAAATAACCACAATAAACACACACCTGAGACTACAGCAGGCATGTTCCCGCTGATTGTCTGCTGATCAACGTCTCACCAGGCGGCAGAGATAAAAGCCTGACGCCCTCCTTTATCTGCATTTCAGTCGCCCGCAGGCGTGGAATGCGCGCCGGTCTCGCGTACAATACGGGTTTTCTCCAATATACTCCGGCTTTTCAGGCCGCAGACCTCACAGGTATTTATGGCAGTTATCTCATTAAGCGATGCCCAATTGGCATTCGGTCACGTTGCGCTGCTCGATCACGCAGAGTTTTCTATTGAAGCAGGCGAACGCGTTGGCCTGATTGGTCGCAATGGTACCGGTAAATCATCTTTACTTAAAATCATTGCGCGCACCTCCAAGATTGACGACGGTTTGCTCGTCATGCAACAAGGTATCAAAATCGCGTATGTCGAGCAGGAACCGCAGTTCTCGCAAGACTTATCGGTATTTGATGCTGTCGCGTCCGGTCTTGGTGAATTACCAGCACTGCTGCAAGAATATGAAGAATTAACCGGTCAATTTGGTGGTGACAATGACGATGCGCTCATGGAACGCATGCATGACATTCAGGTAAAACTCGATGCAGCAGATGCATGGAGCCTCAGTAATAAAGTAGAAACCACGCTCGATAAGCTCAATCTTGCCAAAGACGCCATCATGGGCACCCTATCCGGTGGTATGAAAAAACGCGTCGCACTAGCATGCGCCTTGGTGAGTGGTCCAGATGTGTTGTTGCTTGATGAACCAACCAATCATCTGGATTTCTCATCGATACAATGGCTGGAAGGTCTGTTAAAAGACTTCAAAGGCAGCGTGTTGTTTATCACCCATGATCGTAGCTTCCTTGATAACGTGGCGACACGCATTATTGAACTCGATCGCGGTAAATTGACGTCATTCCCGGGCAATTTTACGACTTACCAGACACGTAAAGCCGAACAGCTGGAAATCGAAGAAGTTGAGAACGCTAAGTTTGATAAATTTCTGGCGCAAGAGGAAGTCTGGATACGCAAAGGTGTTAAAGCACGCCGTGTACGTGACGAAGGTCGCGTTAAACGACTGGAGCAATTGCGTGTGCAACGCAGTGCGCGACGCGAGCAACAAGGTCAGGTCAAACTCGATGTGTCTTCCGGTGAACGCTCTGGAAAAATCGTCGCTGAAATGGAAAATATCAGCAAAACTTTTGGCGACAAAGTTATTGTGCGCGATTTCTCAAGCATTATTTTGCGTGGTGATAAAGTCGGCCTGATTGGTCAGAACGGCGCTGGTAAAACGACCTTGCTGAAAATGATTTTAGGTGAAGATCAACCCGATAGCGGCACTATTAAACAAGGTAGCAAATTACAGATTGCGTACTTTGATCAGATGCGCGCACAACTCAATGAAGAAGCCAGCCTTGCCGAAACGATAGCCCCGGGTAGTGATTGGGTAGAAGTCAATGGCCAGCGCAAACACGTGATGTCGTATCTCGGTGACTTCCTGTTCGCGCCAGAACGCGCACGCTCCCCAGTCAAATCATTGTCTGGTGGCGAACGCAATCGCTTGCTGCTGGCGCGTTTATTTGCAAAACCAGCAAATGTCCTGGTACTGGATGAACCAACCAACGATCTGGATATTGACACGCTGGAATTGCTCGAAGAATTGCTGGAAGAATACACCGGTACGGTGTTTCTGGTCAGCCATGATCGCACATTCCTCGATAACGTCGTTACGCAAGTCATCGTTGCAGAAGGTGAAGGTCAATGGCGTGAGTTTATCGGTGGCTATAGCGATTGGGAACGTTATCGTAATACTGTCACGTCAACCAAATCTACGAACAAAGCTGAAACCAAATCTACTTCATCTGGCACAAATGCGGCACCAGCAATTGCGCCTGCAACAAAAGCAAAAAAACTCAGCTACAAAGAACAGCGCGAGTTAGAAGAATTGCCGAAATTAATTTCACATTTAGAAGCTGAGCAAAAAGACATCACAGAAAAATTAGCTGATGCTGACTTGTATAAAAATGGTCCCGAAGCAGCAAACAGACTCAATGCCCGCTTTGAAGAGATCGATGGTTTATTGCTGGAAGCTTTAGAAAAATGGGAAGCTGTAGAAGCAAAAGCTAATCCTTAAGCCGATGCAAACGGCATCTGAAAGAAATTGAAAACTGGTCGTCTTTATTTACCAGTTTTCAATTCTTCAGGTTCTTGCAAGTAATATGTCGCGGTCAATAACAACAGAACTGATATTTCATCACTATAGTAAATAATCTTGCAGTAAACTATTCCTCTCTTTTGCCGATACGTGAAAAATATTTCTTCGGGTAAAGTGAGACTTGCCCAAAGTATTAAAGCACCTCTCATTTCATCAGGACTCAAGAGGAGCGCATGCCAATTTCACCCGCTTGTTTGCCGACATTGCCAGTCTTGCCTGTCTTGCCCTTCATTGGCTTAGTGTGTGCACTACTCCTAACTCATTCCGCAAACGCAAAGGCCGTCTATCATTGCGGTAGCTCGTATCAGGACAAACCCTGTAGCAGCGTGGAGAAAGAGCAAAAAGCTCTCGCTACCAATAAAGTGAAAGCGAACGACGTTGTCGACAAACCAGAAATTGACGCCCTATGCAAACAACGAGGCGAAGATACTAAAAGAATTATTTCGATGCGAGGAGCTGGCGCGATACAAGACAGATTATTAATCGACGCCGAGAGTGACTATCGCAAGCAACTCATCAAAGACGTCTATGCGCAAAGAGGAAACGCCTCGGATATCAGAGAAGCGATAGAAAAAGAATGCATGAGCGCAAAAGAAAAAGAAGCTGGAAAAACTGCCACTCCCCCGACTCAGGACGCCAAAACCAGCGGCACCAGAAATTCTGAAAAGTCCAATAACACCAGTTCGGCCAATGATGCTGTCTGCAAACAACTCATCGACTTTGTAGCAGGAATGAACAACGTAAAACTCAACGATAAGACGGGTACGACGTCAACCATCTTACATGATCAAAAGCAGCAGCTCGAATTACAAATGAAAAATCTGCATTGCCGCTAACTGTTCAACATCAGACGGCGTGTAAGCGATGAAATTCAGCGCACCACGTCAGCAACTCTTGCGCTGGCATCGGTTTGGCAAAATAAAAACCCTGAATCTGCTCACAGCCCATCGCCTTGAGGGCCAATAATGTCTTCTCATCCTCGACACCTTCTGCCACCACAGGTAAGCCAAAATTATGGGCCAAGTCGATGATACTCTTTACAATTTGCCGATCTTGCAGCGATTCTGTCATCCCTTGGACAAATAATTTGTCGACTTTTAATTCATCAATAGGAAAACGTCGTAAATACGCAAACGATGAATAACCGGTACCAAAATCATCAATCGACAAATGAAATCCAAGGCGTTTTAATTCGGACAAAACTTCCGTCGTTTGTGCAACATCCTGGATCAAAGCACTTTCAGTGATTTCCAAACCAATCTTTGACGGATGCGTGAACCAGATATCCATCTTATGTGCAAGCGTCGCACTCAGGTGCGCTTGCGACAAAAGTCGGGCCGATAAATTGACCCAGATCAGCACATCCAAACCAGCTACTTTCCATAGTGAAGATTCGCGCAACACGGTGTTAAGCACCTGTAAAGTGAGCGCCTCAACCAGACCACAACGCTCAACAGTTTCAATCAAAACATTCACGGGAACGTATTCAGGATGATCTGATGGCCAACGCACCAATGCTTCGACTGAGTGCACACGCATGCCATCCAACTGAACTTTAGGTTGGTAGACCACATTCAAACCATTTGCCTCGATGACCTCAGCGACTAATTTAGGTAAATTCTCAGGTAGCAAATTAGCGTGCGCATCGCTGCTGGCAACGCTAAATTTCTGATGTTCACTCAATGCTTTCTTCTGAGCATTATCAGCCATACGCAACATTGTCAGGGCATTCACCCCCTCCAACGGAGTGCAAGCAATTCCAATACAAGGAGTGAAATAAACATTAACACTCTCAGCAGGCATCGGCATTTCCAGCACACCCAATACTCTGTGCGCTGCAAGTATAGCGAGTGCAGGTACAGATAAGCCTGGCAGCATTAACCAAAACTCATTCGGACTGACGAAAACCAAGCTGTCGCGTGAACGCAATATGGGTTTTAAACGCGACCATAAACTCCCTTGCAATTGACTCGCTTGCTGCTCAGACATCAACGCTGCGATTCTATCGCTACGCTGCAAATTGACAACCATCAAACCAAGTATTTGACTTCCATTCGCCAGCGTTATTTCTGTTTGTAATTTTTCATAAAATTCGCTGCAGGAACGAAGGCAATTTGGCGCGTCTTCTGCGGAGACAGGTAATTGTGTATTCATGATTTAGCGACATAAAAACTGCGACTATCAATGCCATACGCGCCATCCGGCAATCCACGCAAAATCCTGACTGCTTCAGCATCAGGTGATTGGTGCATTAAATTCAATACCCACGGGTTTGCCAATGCTTCTTTTTCAGTATTTGTGAGCACCAAAATCTGTGGTTCAAGACGACGCAACTTATTGTGCTCCAGCACAATTGCCGCTTCACCCGTGGAGAGCTCTATCATGCTACCAATCGGAAAAATACCAATCGCTTGAACAAACTCTTCTACCAGTGGTGCATGCAATTCAGAGTCTGCTTGCCTGAACAGTTCTTTCATGGCGTCGAAAGCGGAACGTGTCGCATCGTAGGCACGCACCGATGTCATCGCCGCAAAACTATCAATAATGGCGGCCATACGACCGTAAATACTAATTTCTTCTGCTTTTAAACCCTGCGGATAGCCTGTGCCGTCTAAACGTTCGTGATGCTGACTAATACCGAGATAAACGTTATGCGAAAGAGGTCCATTTTGTTGCAATTTATTAAGACTGGTTGCGACATGCTGACAAACAATCAGACGCTCCTCATCGTCAAGTTTAGCCGGTTTTTTCAAAATTTCTTCTGGCATGCTCAACTTACCAACATCCATCAACAAACCTATCATACCTAGTTCATTGAGCTGCTGCCTTGCAAAACCTAAGTGACGTCCTAGCGTCATCATGTAAACAGCGACTTTTAAGCCATGGGCATAGGTTTCTACGTCTTCACTCTGCATACGCATCAACCACATTAAAGCCGAAGGATTCGCAATGATACTTTCCGTCAATAATTGCACAGCCGGACGAACCTGATCTAACTCCAGTTCTTTTCCATCGTTAATGTCATCAGACATTTTTGCTAAAAATTCCTGGGTTCTGCTGACCGCTACCGTTGCATGCTTGATTTCTTCTTGCATCGGAGCCCGGTCTTTATAAATAACCAGGTTGAGTGTAGTAGGAATGTATTCTGGGTGCTGCTTACGTGTACTAAACTGCTTTTGCTCACGCGTACTTTTGTAAGGTTTAGCGGCTTTCCACTTGATAATCCATCCTTGCATCCGTTCATAAAAATTAAGCGGCGCGTAGACTACGTCACGTGGGTACAGCTCTTCAATAAATTGACTGAAAGAAACCGTCGATGGCGGCACGAGTTGCGCACTGCGCTCTGCCATGCTTACTGCTTGTGCCGGGCTTCCGACGCTGGCATAGCGAAGATAATAGGGAGCCGGTTGCGAGAAACTTTGCGTAGAGTCAGACGAAATTGCGAGGGAATTTTTACGCTCTTTGCGTCCGCGAGGCGCATCCTGGGCATCAGTAAATGCATGCCAAATTTGTTTAAGACCGTTTGTTAGCGCACCCAGACTGTAACTTTCATCGATTTTTGCTGGTGGCGCTGAGTAGCTAACGCGCACTGTCGTTTGCTTTTCTGTGGTCATTTCTTCCTCATCGGGAGGAAGGTGAACGCTATCCCAAGGCAAATGCAATAAGGCTGACGGATCGCTGCGACTTGGATCTATCGTTAATTCACGCACCATGCCTTGCAGCGTCTGGCAATCAAGCAGTTCCGTCAACAAAAAACCCTGCAGCATAAAAGACGTTTGTTCCCACGGCCGATCTAATTCGACCACAAACATACCAACGCGCAGATCGCTGATACTGATCAGTAACGCATCTCGTAATTTTCTTTTTTGGCGCATCAAGATAAATTAATCACGTTTTATACAGACTTGAATTCAATACTTTTATGAATAGTCCAGGTCTCGAACTACACGTTTATTATCGCATCAGTTACCGATTAATTAAGTTTTTTTGACATTAGTTCACACGCGAATTTGTGGTCAATTGTTACAGAACAAAAAAACGTTTGAAAAATTTGCAATATCAACACCGGCCGGAGCCACGCTTGATATACGCTTAATATACGCTTGATATAAAGCTCATTATAGTAAAGTAAGCGAGAATACTCGCGGAACTTGCGAACTATTTGCGGGAGCAATTAAAACAACAACAGCATACTCCCGCCGTGTATAAATTTAATGCCCATAATCTGGCCTAGAGAATAAATAGGAAAGTGAGAGGTATAGAGGGGAGTATATTTATTCCCCAAAAAAAAATCATTCATCATCACCTACTATGAAGAACCCGCTTTTTAATAAAAAATGGGTTCAATTTCTAATTCAACACCAAATTTTGTCAGGACATCAGATTGAATTGTCTGCGCAAGTCGTCTTACTTCGGCGCCAGTGGCGTGACCTCGGTTAACCAACACTAAGGCTTGCCTCTCATAAACCCCTGCGGCACCCAGATTACGTCCCTTCCAGCCAGTTTGTTCTATCAACCAACCGGCAGCTAGTTTGAAATCACCTGAGGGCTGGAGATAACTCACCAGATCCGAATATTGCGCCAGTAAAGCATGACGAACAGAAGCCGGTACGACGGGATTCTTAAAAAAACTTCCGGCGTTACCAATCAATTGTGGATCAGGTAACTTGGCTTGACGTATAGCGATAATCGCCTGGCTAATCTGTAATGCATTTGCTTGTTGAATTTGGGCCTGCTCCAGCCATTTCATCACGTCAGCATACCCTAGTCGGGGCTGCCACAATTTTGGAAGCGCAAAAGTGACATTCAATATGACCATGCGATCATGCAAGCTTTGCTTAAAAATACTGTCTCGATAAGCAAACAAACATGCTGCTTTATCCAAGACGACGACCTCGCCAGTTGCAAAATCAAATGCTTCCAAACGATGAAAAACATCTTGAATTTCGAGACCGTACGCACCGATATTTTGAATAGGTGCAGCACCAACAGTGCCTGGAATCAGTGATAAATTTTCTAGCCCTGGCCACCCTTGTGCCAGCGTCCACTGCACGAATTGATGCCAGTTTTCTCCCGCAGCAGCAGTCACATAATAAAAATTAGCATCTTCAGAAGTCAACTTCTTACCTTGCAAACACATGTGCAAGACCAACGCATCTATCTGGTCAGATAAAACCAGATTACTGCCACCCCCAAGAATTAAACGTGGCAATAGTGACAAGGATGAATCATTGCGCACCGCCTGCAATTGCGCCAGTTCGACCACAGATAAAAATAATTTTGCCTGCGCTGCAATACCAAAAGTATTGAGCTTTTGCAGAGAAACATCGTGAGAAAGGGTATTAATAGTCGTCATAAGTCGCAAATTATAGCTGCTAGGCTTTGTAAGCGTCCCGCATTTGATAAAATGCGCTATATTTATTTTTTCACCAAGGAAGCACTATGCCCTCATTTGATACCGTCTCTGAAGCAAACATGGAAGAAGTAAAGAATGCGGTAACGCAATCGAACAAAGTCATCACCAACCGCTTTGACCTCAAAGGCACCAGCGCCAAGATCGAGCTCAAGGACAAAGAGCGCGAAATCATCGTTTTTGGCGACTCCGATTTCCACTTAGACCAGATCAACATCGAACTGACCCAGACACTGGGTAAGCGCAAAGTGGACGTGCGCTTTCTCGACATGGGCAAAGTAGAAAAAATTGGCGGCGACAAAGTCAAACAAGTTATTAAAGTCAAAAACGGCATCGAAACAGAAGATGCGAAGAAAATTGTTAAAGCGATCAAAGACAGCAAAATGAAGGTGCAAGCCAGCATTCAAGGCGATGCTGTGCGCGTACAAGGTGCCAAACGCGACGACCTGCAAGCGGCGATGGCTCTATTACGCAAAGAAATCAAGGATCTGCCGCTGGAATTTAACAATTTCCGTGATTGATTTTTAACCTATAAAAGCGACTGGGTAAGGCATCGATCAACACTCGATTTCTTCGAAAAAATATCGTTTTATCCGGTTGCTTGTCGTTTGTGCTATTTACCTTAAAGGCTTGCCATGAAACGCCTGGTTGCGCTTGTTACGCTCGTTTTGATGGTTAATAGCACAGGCGCCGCGGCAACTGACATTGGCGTCGTTGGTTTATTTCCGGGCAAAGCGATTCTCATTATTGATGGCGCAGCACCAAAAACCTACAACGTCGGTAGCATGGTCAGTAGTGATACCAAGCTGGTCGATGTTGACCACAATACCGCCACGATTGTTACGAATGGAAAACGTTATGTTCTGACTATGGGACAGGCCGTCGCGCGCACTGCTCCAGGCAAAAGCAACCAGGTCGTCCTGCACGCCGGAGATCGCGGTCATTTTATGGCCAACGCCAGCATCAATGGGATCAGCATCAAAATGATGGTCGATACCGGTGCCAGTCTGGTAACCCTTCCCGCCAGCGATGCAGTGCGTCTGGGTATCAATTACACCACCGGTGTCCGTGGAAAAATGAACACGGCTGGCGGAACAGTCAATGCCTATAGCGTGAAGCTTGACAGCATCAAAATCGGCGACATCGAACTATATCAAGTCGACGCCGCCGTCCTCGACTCCGGCTTAAGCATTCCCCTTCTGGGCATGTCTTTTTTAAACCGCATGGAAATGCGCCGCGAAGGCGATCAGATGACCTTGAGTAAACGGTTTTGATCCAGACTGCAGAATATACGCGCTAACAAAAATGCCCCTCATCATTCTGTTCCAGCAGCACAAAAAGCACAGTCAGGAACAAAATCAAGGCTGGGGCTTTTCTCTGTTTCTATATCGGGACAGAAATCAATCTGGCTCAGCTGTTTTTTCTAAGACAAATTTTCTATTTACACCGCAGATTGCACGAGGCGGCGTTGTTTGACGGCATTTGCCAATCCTTCTAATACTGTCACGCTAGACTCCCAGTCGATACAGCCATCAGTCACAGATTGGCCATAGACCAGCTCTTTACCAGGCACCAGATCCTGGCGACCAGCAACCAGATGGGACTCAATCATCACGCCGACGATACGGGTATCACCTGCGGCAATTTGATTACCGATGTCAGCGCAAACTGGAATCTGATTGGCAGGATTTTTGGAGCTATTTGCGTGCGATGCATCGATCATCAGACGTGAGGCCAAGCCGGCACTAGCGATGTCTTTGCACGCTGCATCAACACTCGCTGCATCATAGTTTGGCGTTTTACCACCACGCAAAATGATGTGACAATCTTCATTACCATTGGTAGAAACAATGGCAGAGTGGCCGCCTTTGGTGACCGACAAAAAGTGATGTGGTTGCGATGAGGCTTTGATTGCATCGACGGCAATTTTGACGTTACCGTCGGTGCCGTTTTTGAATCCGACTGGGCATGACAAGCCTGAGGCCAATTCACGATGAACTTGGGATTCAGTGGTACGCGCACCGATCGCGCCCCAGCTAATCAGATCAGCGATATATTGCGGACTGATCACATCCAGGTATTCGGTTCCGGCAGGTAAGCCAAGTTCGTTAATATTGAGCAGCAGTTCACGAGCGATACGCAGGCCGTCGTTAATCCGGAAGCTATTGTCCATGTAAGGATCATTGATCAAACCTTTCCAACCGACGGTGGTGCGCGGTTTTTCAAAATAAACACGCATAACGATTTCTAATTCGCTTGCGAAACGCCCGCGTTCAGCCGCGAGTTTGCGTGCATATTCCATCGCAGCCTGGGTGTCGTGGATGGAGCAAGGTCCGATAACAACCATCAATCTGTCGTCTTGTCCATGCAGAATTCTATGCAATGCGGTACGAGCATTGGCGGCGGTTTCAGAGGCTTTTTCAGAACAGGCAAACTCACGAATCAAATGTGAGGGTGGAACCAATTCCTTCATTTCACGAATACGTAAATCATCGGTGCGCTGCATGTTTTCTCCCGTTTTTCTCAATACTAGGTAAATACTATTTAAATGCTATGTGAATACTAAATTCTAAAATTTCTGGCAAAAAAAAACCGCCACAGCTGGCGGTTTTTACGAATTCTGGTTGGGCTCTTTTTCTTTGCGCGCTTACCTTCTTCCGACCGCCTGAGGCTGGGAATAGCTAAAGTAAAAAAAGAAAAAGAAGTGTGTCATTTTCATGAAATTAGGTGCTTGAATGAAAAGCCTGTATTAAATTCTGATAAAACCTGAAAAGTCAGACTTTGATATTGCATCAAAATTTTGCAATTAGCAAGCCTAAAAATCAAAAACCTCGATTATTTTTTCCAAAGTGGCGGCGGCTCTGGTGGAATATCACTATCCGGATAGACATTCATCACCGGATTGCTTTTTTCTGACACTTTGATTTGGGGTGCATTGCGCGCAACCCAACGGCGCATTTCTTGCAAATTGACCACGATATCTGCCCTACCCGGCCCCAGACGTACCGCACGCTCAAGCAAAGCCAGGGCTTTTTCATAATCACCCTGCGCCGCAACCGCCACTGCCTGATTATTGATCGCAGACGGATCAAACGGATTTACTTTAGCTGCTTCGGCAAACTTTTTACTCGCTTCTACATTATCGCCTTGCGAAAGTTGAATCCTGCCTTCTGCTTGTAAATCTGCGGCAAGTGAAGCAGTCGAAGCAAAGGATGCGAGCGGCAAGATGGCTGCCATGAATAAACGTTTCAAAATTTTACCCATTTGCATTAATTTCCCATGTAATACGGCTTAGGTGACAATGGCGGGAAGGACACCGGACCACGCTTAGGCTCAAAGGTATAACGTAAGTACACCAGCGCTGATGCATCGGTGAAATCACCCGAGTTATCAACCGACATGCGTCCACCCAAGGCAAAATGCGGTGACAACAGGTATTCCGCAGCACCAGCTAATTTATATTGAATACCTGTATGCGTTTGCCCAGCATACGTTGTATTGATGCTGACTTTGGGATTTGCCGCAGCAAATAATTCTAAAGAAGTCTGGTCAGCACTAACCAGCGGGTAATATGGAGCAGCATCGGCACGGAACGATTGTACGCCTATTGCAGCACCAACCTGATACGACAATTTGCCGCTACGGCCACTCACTTCAACTGGCAGGTTCAATGCATAATAGGCCTGCGGGCTAAAGTAACCACCATTTCCATAGGTAAAATTTTGCAGGTTTTTTTTGTAGAACATGGTGGTCAGGTTGAGCCCGACCGTGACATTGGTATTTTTGGTTTTATAGATGCGCCAGTATGCCCCACCACCGAAATCCAATACCGTATTTTTGACAACATTGGTTCCCAATAATTCTGCAAAACCAAGACCTCCGTAGACACCACCATCATCTTCATTATAAGCAGCGTCAACACGTAAGCCGTTCTTGGTCACGCCCCCCCAGCTTAATCCATAGATGCTATCACGTGCCCCCGCATAAGAGAGGTAGCTATCAGTGACGGAACGGCGTGCTAGTTCAACGCTGAAATTCATGTCATCAACCTGATTACTCCATCGAATTCCACCGACAACATTCTTGATCGGAAAGCCAATAGGACTCGATCCAATATCGACTTTAAAGCTAGCGAGTTCGTAACTCAGACTGAGCGCAACACCTTTCGCCACTTGATCAATCGATGTTGCATTCGACAAGCCTTGTTGCTGCGCAATTGTCGAGAATGGCACATTGGCAAATTTTGCCTGTTGACTCAAAATCACATTCTTACCAAACAAGCCGCCACTATTTGTATCATTCAAGTTTAGAACACCGGGATCCACGGTCACTGGAATAATTTTTAAGCCAAACTGTCCATAGCCCAAGGTTGAAATATGGGCTTCAATCGGAATTTCCTGGTCTTTTAGTTGTGATAAGCCGCTTTGTCCACTTCGCGCGCGCGCTGACAACCCTACTGTCACTTCGGAACGATTTAACTCATTGAGCGAATCGATTTCTTTCATCAGCACCTCTTCTTCAGGGCTGATCGCTGGCCCCTTAGGACTGGTCGACAGTGAACTTGAAGTAACAGCATTCGAACGACCATTCATTGCGGCTGCATATGTACTCTGCGCAGGACTTTGTGTCGCAGATTTAGCAACCGTGTTGCTATTGATCGTCGTATATTGACTCGTGGGCGAAATCTTCACGGGAACAGGCACCTGCACAGCAGCAGGCTGCGTTGAAGGTAAGCTAGGTACACTCTTAAGTACAGGCGTTGAAGTCGCGGGAGCTACCGGAGCCACTGACGTACCAACGTTGGCAGGTGCGATACTGGTCGGTGCAATTGCTGTGACCCCGGCAGCAGTGGCAGGAATGACCGCCTTCATGGCAGCCGGGGCGGAGGTCCCATATTGTGTCGGTAGTTGCGGCACTTCTTTTAATACAGGACCTGCAACCGTCCTAGTCACTACTGCTTCGGCTTTACGGTCAGCAAACGGATTGACTTTAAAGTCACCGACATTGACGACAGGCGCTGCCTGATCAACTAAGCGCAAACCACCAGCACCACTTTTGCCATCTCCAGCAAGAGGTCGCTGCGCTTGTTCCATTGCCAGCGCCTTTTTGAAGTATCCGAGTGCCTTGCCATTTTGGCCTTGTGCTCTAGCAACGTTACCCGCTAAGGCAATAAAGCGAGGATTCTCTGGTTGCAGGCGCATTAACTTATCAAGATTTTCTTCCGCACCCTTGAAATCTTTAACCTGTATAGCAGCAAACACCAGCCCTTGTAAAACTTCAGGATTATCTGGTTCGGTTTTCAGCACTTTGACATACAACTCTTTTGCTGAGTCAGTATCGCCAGAAGATGAGTAAATTCTAGCAAGGGTCAACAGCAACAGATTGTCGTCTGGATTTTCAATCAGCATAGGTTGAATATAGGTATAGGCACCAGCGTAATCACCAGCTTCGCGTGCGCGCTCAGAATAGCGCATAGACAAGGCTTTTTGCAGTTGCTTGAATGCCAGCACTTCATCTTCGCTCAGTTTAGGCATGCCAGCAACGCGGCGCATCACGGCCTCTAATTCAGCCTCTTGATTGGCTTGCATCAGCGTAGTTGCGTATTCCAACAACAAGCTCGCGGATGGCTTTGGCGTGTCTTGTACTGCCTGACGTATCATTGCATAGCCGCGCTCGGTGTCGCCCAGTTTGATGTATAAGGCGGCAACGGTGCCAACAAATTCCGGATCTTTGTCTGCGGCGGCGTTGATTTCTCCCAAAATCTCCCTGACCTGCTCGGTCTTGCCTCGCTTATTCAACAAGTCGATGCGGTCGAGCTGAACACGTATCCACAACCTTTTTTGCAGCGTGAACATTTCTGGTCTGCGCGCATTGGGTGGGACACGCTCCAAGGTTGCTAAACCCTCCCACCACAATTGCTGCAACTGACTTAGCAAGGCACTCACGTATAAGGCCTCGGCTTCCGGTTTATCAACATTGGTCAGTACATCAAGCAACGCTTGTGCTTGCCCTGGCATGTTCCGCTTCAAATAAATTTTAGCCAAAGCCATGCGCAACCAGGCGTCTTCAGGCTTGATCAAAATCGCATCTTCCAGCGCCATTTGTGCACCGTTGATGTCGCCTGCGGCTTCTAGTTGTTTTGCTTTTTCGACTAATTGCGATGATTTCAAATTGGCCAAAATCGCTAATTGTCGCGGTAACATGTACGGCGTCAACGCCTCCATATCAGCAAGCCGTTTTTGTACGTCGTAAATCCCAACGAGGCCATCTAAGGCGCGCATGTTAGTTTTGTCAGCATTAAAAACTCGCTTGTAGTTTTCTTCTGCACCAGCCATATCGTTATCGGCCTTAAGTGCATCAGCTAGCTGCAAAATGCCCTCTGGTTCATTATTTTTAAGCACGATGGCTTTACGTAACAAGGCAATACCTTTTGTGCTATCGCCATCCTCAAATGCACTGCTAGCCTCTTCGAGCATCGCCCAATAGTTTACCTCGTCGTAGGCTTTCTTCCAATTGGCTCTGCCGCTACTTGAAGACAATTTCAAGGCTTTTTCGAAATATTTACGTGACTCGACAAACTCTCGGAGACGCACTTTTACCCAGCCCATACCACCATAGCCAACTGCGTCTTTAGGGTGAGTCTTGATCAATGTGGTGAATTCTTTTTCCGCCGTTGGGACATCGTTGTCGTCTAAGGCAGCAAAACCAGCTGACTGGCCTTTGACAAATGCTGTGTCGACCTTAGGTTTAGTTGGCGCACGGCGGCTTTCCACTTCTTCCGTTTTTGGCACCTTGCCGATGTTTGCAAGTTTGGTTTGTATCAATTTATCGTCCGGATGTTTTTCCAGATAAGCACGATAGTATCGACTATCACTTTGTGCTACTCCCATCCAGCTCAGTGCCTGACGCCATGCTTCATTTGCAGGTTTCGCGACTTCCGCTTTGCTACTGAGATTTTCTAGTAATCCTATGCCTTCATGGCGATAAGCATCACGGTAAGTCAAGGCTTGCGCATAGGCCAATGCATACTTTGAATTTGTCGGATTCTCTTTTACGAGCTTTGCCAGCCCCTGTTTAGCCTCGTTGTAACCATTCATGGTACCTGCAAGTACCTGATAATATTCGAGGGCAGCATCGCCCTTCAAACGTGACGGATCGCCAAGTAAGCGGTAACCATCTGCAGCGGCATCAACATCCCCTTGCCGTGCGAGTTTACGTGCATCTTCAAGTTGTGCCTTCGGATCAACCGCACCACGGCGTATAGCCTCGTCGACCGGACGAATTTGCGCCTGAGTCGCCTTTAATTGTTTGAGTTTTTCCAGATAAATTTTTGCTTGTTCCGGATGGCCACCCCGCGCTTCATACATACCGAGCGCTACCAGCGCATCGATATTATCTGGGTCGAGTTTAAGCAACTTATTCCATTTATCAGCGGCATTATCATCCCGACCACGCTGTTCCCAGAAGTGGGCTTCTTCAAGTAATTTTTGTTGCAGAGGAGTGTTCGCAAAAGCCACATCGAATTCGAAGTACATCGCCAAAAGCGCCAGTACCATCGCTTTTCTTTTGAAAACCATTCATTTCCCCTGTTAAATACCTGACAAACTGCGTGATGCCGCATTTGCAAGCATCGTAAAACTCTTTAAGGTTTCTTGACATTCTAACCAATCAGACCGCACAAAGCGGCCTGATTGGTTGTTTTTTTACACTCGCTCATGTAATGCTTGTGAAGTCACCTATTCATTGCCGTCATTGACATGTAGACGACTTGCCGCTTTTCTTCTCAAATAACGGAATAACATTGTCGCTACAATCAATGATGCCAACATCAGAAAAATAATCAACACGATCGGACGAGTTGAAAGACTCCATTTAATCCAAGTCCAGAGTGGGAGATGCCCTGAGTAATACGTGTCACCAATAAGCGCATTGACTATTTTCTCTCCTTTAACGAGTACTAAATCTCCTTGGAATTTACTACGTAAGTCTGACTTATTCAATCCATTCGTCACGTCGAGTAGACTCTCAGCATTACCGCCTGTAACAACGATCACTGAATGTCCCGCTGACAAAGGCGACTCGAATTGCATCATAGCGCCAAACACATTTCCGGTTTTTGCTAACATTTCTCCGGAACGACGTTCGACATCATCAAGATCCTTGCCTGCCCATCTTGCCAATACTCTTAAAAAACCACGTGGAATTTGCAAGTGGTTACCTGTTTCATCCATGCTTAATGGCATGTATTTTGCCCACTGTTTTAATAAAGGCTGATCACCACTCGTCGCAATCACCAAAAAGTCTTTATCGCTGTGTTTGTCTACATCTACGCTACGTATCACAGTGCTATTGGTCACCGGATATCCGGTAGACTCACCCATACGTCCCATCATATTTAAGAACACTTGAACTTCCTCGTTGCTTGGACGATCAGGCATCACGACTGCTGAAGCAGATAAGTCTGCATATTTTGTAAATGGGAATCCCGCATTGGCGATATAGGCGAGATTAGGATAAGTCGCATAATGCGGCATATTAGAAAAATCAATGGTCGAATCCGGGTCAATCGCAGAGCGGACGTTATCCAGGTAGACGTCCTTACATTGTCCTTGTTTTGGATAGTCGTAAAAGAACTGAAATTGCAATTGATTTTCCGCACCAATTTTAAACAAAGGTACTTGAATTTCCTCTTGCGCAAATCGATGGCCTTCTTTAAAGAATAGCATTACTGATTCTTTAATCTTGCCTTTTTCTGTTTCAGTACCGGACAGCGGCAAAGAGCGAACAAAGCCATTGTTAATACCAATATTCAGCGTCGATTTATCGATCGTTGGTCGCGGCGTAAAGCGATAACGCAAATCGATAGGCACGCCATCGCGCTGCCAAGTGAACAGATCCGGTGCAACCCGCATATTCAAGCGGATAACGTCTGGATTCATTCCACTCACCTGCAAATCATCGACAGGTAAGACTTCACCAAATTTTACAGGGCGATGTGTTGGAAACCATTTCGGAGCATCATAGGCAGCGCGTAATTCTGGCTCCTTAAAATCTTTAATCAAGGCACTCGGCCCAGATAATACTGATTGGCCCAAGGTTAAAGCCTGAGCCGCAATTTTCAATTCTGTATTATCACGTCCCAACACAAGTAATAATTTATATTTAGGATTGGCAGGATTCCCAACGACCATTAATGTAGGGCCACTGATCGTCGGAATTTGTATTCCTACAGGTACTTCCTTACTGGTAGCAAATACGATGGCATGTCCTTTCGGCAGACCTTCTGTAGAAACCGGAAAGCGAGCACCACGATACGAGGCAAGGTGACCAAACCACGATGCAACCACACCAGCATTCCGAAGCATGTCTAAGGAAGCTTGTTGTGGCATCACAAAAGGTAAATCGAGTAATTTAGCGTCGCGCCTGTCAAAAAATGGAGCAGGCAATAACGCGAGGTCATTGGCCAAGTCCAGTGAACTTACAGTGAGCTCCAGGTAACTGGTGTTACTAACGTGTGCCCACAAGCTAGAATGATATGGGTCTTCACAATCTCTGGTGTAATGTCCAATCAATTTAAATTTAAGCTGATTGAAATCGGCGAAAAAGCGCGGATCAATTACGTCTTCACGAACGATATTTTTCGATGTTTCCCTAGGTAGAGGAACAGTGCTGACCAATTCATTATTAACCAGTACTTTGAGATGCGACAATTCAGGCAACAGTGCAGGCGAGTAGGCGACATTGTATTTTACCTTCGCTGATGTAATGACTTCATCGCTGCGAACAGTAAATGGGAAGCTACGCTCCCCTTCTATGCCACGCAACTCGATCGTATCACCAGGTACCATTTGCTTTAAGGTAATGGTATAGACCTTTTCATTAGTGGATGGTGCAACTGCGGGAGTACTAGCTGTAGATGGGCTAACTGTGTCGTCGCTAGCTTGCTCTTCGGCTGGCTTACTGTGCTTTGATTTAGCATAAACATTGTCATGCGTCATCAATGACAATCCAGCAGCAATTGCTAACACTAAGGTCGTTTTAGCAGCGCGTTTCCAAGGTAGTTTGGATTTATTTTTTTTCTCAATGACTGCTTCAGTATGTGTATTCATATTTTCAGATTTTTTTCCCCAGTATTGCTTTAGTCCTTCGCCAAATCTGACGAACCCCTGTACGCTATGAAAAGCAATTTCCTTTAACCCATTCAACGGATGGTCGATGTTACGATCATCCGACCAATTCAACCAGACATCAGCCCGCCCAACCGTACAACTAATTAAATCTTTTTGTTGTTGCAAATCCAATTCCAAAAACTGCACACTCAACACGTTTTTCTTCACGAAAATGACCTTAGAGGGAAACAGACATTCCCCATTTGTACCGTAGAGCGAAACCAGTAGCAAATCATCCTTTTGCATCGTAAAACCATCTGGGACTTTCAGGGACATTCCGCCCATAGAAAAATCTTCAGTTTGGCAAACGATAGAGTGACCGTTTGACAAGCGTAAGGTAGCATTTAAGATAGCCCTCACCCTGTGCGTACGACGTACTTGTTTTGTCTCTGTTGCCACTGCCAGGGTCGCGCCCAGAATAACGAGGTTGTAGATTGTCCACAACATGTTCAGAATGACAGTATCGAGCTCAAAAGTATTCCACCATAATGCCCGTCCAATACCGATCAGAAATCCAAGGACATTTAAAGCCAACATGACAAGATATGGTTTAGAGATCACCCAGTCAAAGTGCTCCTCCTGAACCAAACCACCTTTCGCCGTGACGTTGAATGTACCTAATTTAGGGTTAATCAGGGCAACGAGTGTCGGACGGAAAATATACCAGGCCAATGTGGCTTCATAAACTTCGGCCCAGAATGAATGCCGATGTTGGCCTTGGATGCGGGAGTTGGTTAAGTTGGCGTGCAATAAATGAGGCAAAGAATAGGCTGCAATGGACAAAGCCGACGCCTTAATAATATGAACTTCAAAAAAGAGGTAAGAGATGGGTGCCAGCAAAAACACCATGCGCGGTAATCCATAGAAAAAGTGGAGCATCGCATTGCTATAACAAAGGCGTTGACCAAAATTCAAACCTCTGCCGAACAAGGGATTATCAATTCTAAAAATCTGCGCCATCCCCCTGGCCCAGCGGATCCGTTGTCCAACGTGAGCGGACAAACTCTCGGTTGCCAGTCCGGCTGCCTGAGGTAAAGCCAAATACGCTGTGTTATAGCCGAGTCTTTGCATTTTAAGGGCTGTATGCGCATCTTCAGTCACGGTTTCAACAGCGATACCCCCGATTTCCTCAAGACAACTACGTCGCAGAATCGCGCATGATCCACAAAAAAAAGTAGCATTCCACAGATCATTTCCATCCTGGATTAACCCATAAAAAAGCTCACCTTCGTTCGGAACGTTTCGGAACGTTTGCAAATTACGCTCAAATGGATCAGGAGACAGAAAATGATGGGGCGTTTGTATCATTGCCAATTTAGGATCGACTAAAAACCAGCCCATCGTGTATTGCAAAAATGACCGCGTCGGCATGTGATCGCAATCAAAAATGGCAACATATTCGCTATCCGTCCTTTTGAGCGCAGCATTGATGTTACCGGCTTTAGCATGCTTGTTATCAGCACGGGTATAACATTTCACGCCCAAACTTTCAGCAAACTCTGCAAACTCAGGTCGTCTGCCGTCATCCAAAATAATAATATTTAATTTATCTCGCGGCCAATCGATACCCATCGCTGCCATCACAGTCGGCTTCACTACGCTTAAGTCTTCGTTATACGTAGGAATAAATAAATCAACCGTTGGCCAGGTCGACGCATCTGCCGGCATCATGATTGGCTTACGCTTTAACGGCCATGCGGTTTGCAGATAACCTAACAACAACACGACCCAGGCATACACTTCGGCCATGACAAGTACCAGGGCAAAAAACAAATCCAATGGGTTTTCGGTGCCTATTGTGTAGGTGATACGCCAATAGATGTAGCGGCTGGTAGCGCTAACAGAAAACATCACCATGATCAGGGAGATCAAGGTACCTGTATAACGACGCAGATAGAGCGCAGTTGAAAAGATAATGGTTGAAAAAAAAGCCTGTAGAGGCAATTCCATAGGAACGCTGATCGCAGCCCAGTACAGTAACGCAGCCGCAATCAAGGCCAACGCACGTGGCCCCTTGTGCTCCCATCCAGGCCAGTTGACCATCGATAAGCCAAGCTCATTGAGCCGTCCATACAAATAACGGGAATTGAGTATCGAGCGCATTAGTCGACCAATCCAAAATTTTTCTGCAGCCAGGTCGTCAAATATTGCACATCCTGTGTTGCGGAACTGTGTTGAGCATAATACGACACGGGTGTCTGGCAGGCCAGTGCCTCGCTGACTGCCTCATCACGGTGAATCGCAGTTGGCACAAACCTGGCACCCAGATTAGACCGGAGCATGCCAAATACATCACGACACAGTTGCCTTGATGCATCCATTTGATTCAGGACGTAGCAATAACCAAGAAAATCTTTGCGCCCCTTAGTGTAGAACTGAATCAGGGACTCAATCGAAGGGATTGTTGAATACGACGCGGCATCCGGCTTGAGCACCACCAAGCCAATATTGGCAACTTTCAAGACTTGTTGCAAATAAATACTTGGACCTGGTGGTGTATCAATTAAAACGACATCAGTTTCATTCAGACCCAGGCTATTTAAGTGAGACGCCAACCAATTTGGTTCTGCCTTGATTGCATGTTCAAATCTATTGCGTTGCTTTTCATCAACTGATCCATACGGCAAAAAATCAACCCCAAAGCTACTTTCATGGACGGCGTTACGCCATTGACCTTGAGGCAGGTCGTGTGCAGCGATGCCAGTCGTATCGTTATGGGGCATGCCAAAATGCAATCTCAACGCATTTTGGGGATCTAAATCCAAAACAGTAATTACTGCTCCAAGGCGAGCCAAAGATGCTGCCAGGTTGGCCGTCACTGTTGTTTTACCAACGCCGCCTTTAGGGGAAATAACTGCAACAACCCTCATGGTCTGAATATTTTTTTGAAAAATGAATTGACAGGTGTCTCAACTTTTTGCGACTGCTGATCTTGATTAGCTAAACGTCTGAAAACTTCTGACACCGAATGAGATTTAGACGTTGATGGGGAGGCGTTAGCTAAACCAGGCACAGCTGGACGAGCTGAAAATAAGTTGGTCACTCGATTTTCTGCATGCGGTGGTGTAGCTAACTTCGCAGCAAACAAAGGTTTGCCAGCTTCAAAGGATTCTGCAAAAGCAGGCACAACCGGAGGTGGTGCAGAAGGAGCTACTGGTGGTGTTGAATGTAGTGATGGTGCTGAATGTAATGCTGCGCCGTTTACTTGAATGAATGAGGGTTGCGACAGCAGCGATTCATCAATTACGGCAGGCTGTGACATGACCGAAATGCCAGCGTCCTCCACATCGTGGCTCATATCCTCAGGTGCTTCATGCACCCGCACATCGCGGAGAAGAGGCCAGCGTTGTTTTGCCTGCTCACTATCGATATCCCGATTAATTTCCTGATATGAGTTGGTCGTTTGCCCAAATTTTTGAAAAAGGTTCTTTACGTCATCATTCATAATTTCCACCATCATTGTTTAATTTCTAATTACGCAACGAAATACAACCTAACGACGCGTGAAATAAGACGGTTCTTCTACCTGCTTTTTCAACTGGTACACAAACAATTGCCCTTCTTCTAAAACATTATCGCGCTGAGACAAGCGTAGAGACTTATCCATCCCCAGACCATCAAACCATTGAGCATAAATACCCTCCAACAAGGCAGGAGACCACACCAACGCTTCATTGCCAAATGCAATTTTTAATGGCGATGCGTGATGCGCGATAATCAAACTATCGACTTCTTCAATGATTTCAACCCAGCCCCAATTTAGCTGCGACCATATCTTATTCATACCTTCTTCTAAGGCAAGTAAGCTACTACCGTCGCCTATCGAAAACTCTAAAGCCATCGTGCGTCCCAACTGATGCATAAAAGTGCGAAGGTCTCTGACGTCGCCCTTCGATGCAAATTCAACGGAAAAAGCCTTCAAAAATGCCTTCCATTGGATTGAGCATTGTTGGAATTCATAATATTCCGCGTTCTTCGTCGACATAGGTGCAAACTTCCCTGTACTGTTTTATGGCTAAAAATTAGATTTCGAATCAATACACTATTGATATGCAATTACTTTATCATCCTGCATCCGCAAAAATCTATGCCTCTACCATACTCAAATGTCAATAAAGTATAAAAAGTAACAATTTGTAAGATATATAAGACGGATGAAAGCCTTTATTTTTATGCATCGATGGAATTTCGTATTATTGCGTTACTTAACAACAAAATTCACGTAACAAAGATTGCAAAAAAAACTTATCGACTTTATTCACTTACCACCAGGAAAGATGGCAAATATGTCTCCATTTAACCACGAATTCATTACGCGACAATGTCAAACCAGCAATTAACTGTTAGATATTTTCATCATTGCGATTCTTTATGTTTTTTTAAACAGTTATTCAGGATGAATTAAAAAAAACTCAAAGAATGAAATCATTTTAAGAAGAAAAAAATGAATCGATTTAACGTTTCGAATTTTTAAACTGACTTGCCTACTTAACGTCAAGACGAGAATAAAAATGAAGTGCAAATAAGGAAAATATCAAACACATCACGATAATTTACAATTGCTTAACAGCATTTATCTCTGAATCTGCTGCGATCAAAAGTATGTCAGCTACGTTGCGCGATTCCAGCGAGCAACCAATCAATGATTGCCTGCAAATTTTCGGCAGCAGGATTAGTGGGTTTGTATTCTAAAATCGGCCGTTCAAAGGCAAGTGCCTCTTCTACCTCTGCACTTTCAGGAACGACGAAGGGAACCATACGATTGCCGAGTCGCTCAGCAAAAAGTGCGAGTACATCCTGTGCAAGCTGGCGTTTGGCACCCTGGTTGATAATGTAGGCAGAGCCTATACGCGCCCCGGAATGTCCGCCATAGGTCGCAATTAAGTCTTCCATTTCAGGCAATGTTGAATATGAAGCCGCATCGGCTAACATCACTACCAGCAAAAAGTCTGCGGCGTGAACCGCTTGCTTCAGATAAACCGAAGGTCCTGGTGGCGTATCTAACAAAACAATCGTATCGGGATGAAGATTGGCACTCTGCAATTTTTTGAGCAGCCAATCGTCTTGTTTTTCTAATTGAGCTTCAAAACGAAGTCGCCTGCTTTCACCTCCATTGCCATAAGGAGTAAAGCGAACCCCGTAAGGGCTGTTATGCGTCACTCCTTCAAGACGGGTGCGGCTGGCATTTAAAGCACTGATTCCTTTGCAATCATTCTGATCGAGTCCCCCAAGATGCCATTGCATTGCATTTTGGGGATCAAGATCGACAATTAAAGCCGGACGCCCTCTCTGTGCAATACCTGCACCAAGATTTGCAGAGATCGTAGTTTTACCAACGCCACCCTTAGCAGAAACAACGGCAATAACGTACATGGAAAATATCCAAAATAAAAAAGAAGTAAATAAGAGCCAAAGCCTGCTTATTGAAAAATATTCCGCAATTCGGTCATCACGTCATAAAGACCAACAACCGATGCAGTTAACAACGATTGCTTAAGCGGTACCACCAACAGTTAATCCTTCAATTCTTAAACTTGGTTGACCGACACCGACTGGCAAACTTTGTCCTTCTTTACCGCAAACACCAATACCTGAATCGAGACGCAAATCATTGCCTATCATAGAGACATGATTTAATACCTCGGGTCCATTACCGATTAAGGTTGCGCCCTTCACTGGATAGGTAACTTTGCCGTTTTCTATCCTATACGCTTCGCTGGCTGAAAATACAAACTTGCCATTGGTAATATCTACCTGACCGCCGCCAAAATTTACCGCGTAAAGACCATTTTTTACTGAAGCCAGAATTTCTTCGGGATCTTTATCTCCGGCCAACATATACGTGTTCGTCATACGTGGCATAGGAAGATGGGCGAAAGACTCACGACGGGCATTGCCAGTGACATTCATTTTCATCAAACGGGCATTCATCGTGTCTTGCATATATCCCTTGAGAATTCCGTCTTCAATCAAGGTACTGCATTGCGTAGGGTTGCCTTCATCGTCGATATTTAATGAACCGCGACGGTGTTGCATGGTGCCGTCATCAACCACTGTAACGCCTTTCGCCGCGACACGTTGTCCAATACGACCAGAGAAGGTGCTCGAACCTTTCCGATTAAAATCACCTTCCAGACCATGACCGATTGCTTCGTGTAATAACACGCCTGGCCAGCCGGGACCAAGAACTACCGTCATCGGCCCGGCAGGCGCAGGACGAGACTCAAGATTGACCAATGCTGACTTAACAGCTTCGTCAGCATATTGTTCGAGTAATGCATCGGAGAAATAGGAGTAATCATAACGTCCACCACCACCGCTAGATCCGGTCTCACGTCGACCATTTTGTTCGGCAATGACAGTGACAGAAATCCGCACCAAAGGACGAATATCTGCGGCAAGTAAGCCATCGCTACGTGCCACCAACACGACATCATATTCACCAGCCAATCCCGCCATGACTTGTACAACTCTCGGATCTTTGGCACGGGCAATTTTCTCTATGCGCTCCAGTAGCTGCACTTTTTGGTTTGCATCCATAGAATGTAGCGGGTCTTCGCGTAAATACAAATTGCGACCTATTACGCCTTGCAAACTGGAAGCCACTTTAATTTTGCCGTTTCCTTGCGTCGCAATCGTGCGCGTTGCTTTGGCGGCGTCAAATAAAGCCTTTTCAGAAATTTCATCAGAATAGGCAAAAGCAGTTTTATCGCCAGAAATTGCGCGAACGCCTACCCCTTGATCTATCGAGAAATTTCCGGTCTTTACGATACCCTCTTCAAGACTCCATCCTTCACTGCGGGTAAATTGAAAGTACAAGTCTGCATAATCGACACGGTGCGTAAACATGGATCCCAGAACTTTGGACAAATTACGCTCATCAAGGCCAAACGGCGTCAATAAAACATCGCGTGCAATCGCGAGGTGGCTCAAACTAGAATCATATGGAGTCATGGATACTAACCAATACTAAAAAATGCAATGTTTGCATTGTATAAAATTTAAAACGAAATGATTGAATTGAAATGAAACTCAGTCATAACGAAAAGTACTTTCAGGCTAAAGACAATTTATAGACGATTTATAGACAATCAATTAAATTTACACTAATTTGCCAAAACGATTTATGAATTTGTATTTTATGAATTTGTATTAAGACATACTTTCAGACTTCAGGCGTCTGTGCTGTAATGCTGGCAAACTCTCTCTGACGCTATGAATCAGTGCCGTATCGAGCTCACCGATAACAATACCCTCCCCTTCGGAGAATTCGGAAACAATCTTACCCCATGGGTCAATCAGCATACTATGTCCCCAGGTACGACGACCGTTTGCGTGTTTCCCACCTTGTGCCGACGCCAGCACATAACATTGATTCTCAATCGCGCGCGATCTTAACAAAATTTCCCAATGAGCTTGACCCGTTGTGTAGGTAAAAGCTGCTGGGACAACGATTAACGAGCAATTGCCCATCGCACGATACAACTCAGGAAAACGCAAATCATAACAAATCGACAATCCGACCCGCCCCACTTCAGTATCAACGCTGACGACCTGATCGCCAGCACTGATAGTCCGTGCTTCTTCATACGATTCATCACCTTTGCGAAAACCGAATAAATGCATTTTGTCGTAGCGAGCTTCCAGCGTGCCCTGTGGGTTAAATACCAAGGTGGTATTTAACACTTTGCTCTCTTCATGTGACTGTAAAGGAATTGTTCCACCAATCACCCACACGTCAAGCATTTTTGCCATATTAGCAAGAAAATAATGCAATTGCCCGTGTCCAGCAGGCTCGGCAACGCTGAGCTTATCAGTTTCATGCATGCCCATCAAAGGCCAGTATTCAGGCAACAGCAAAAGGCGAGCACCTGCATCTACTGCCGAAACCATGAGGCGCTGGGCCGTAGCCATGTTCTCGGCAATATTCGGCGTAGAAATCATTTGTATCGCAGCAATTTTCATTATTCACCTTTCTTACTTGGAACCGGGTGTAATTTACTATTGGCATCAATTGCCTGTTGGTGATCAATTTTGGTAACCTGTGGAGCTAACCACGATCCACTGATCGTATATTCAAAAGTGAAAGCGCGTGCGAGCGGCTCTCGCAAAAATAACTGTGCCAGGAAAGTGCCAAGGCCGATCACCGGGTTCACAGCCAAACCATATACTACGGAGGCTGCACCTGCATTCACCACTGGTATGACAGCAACTTGCATTTGCTGCGTTTCATGAACAATGTCTGCAGTACCACTCATTAATACCGTAGCGCTAACGCCACGCATCTTCAGATTATCAGTCTTTGCGACTCCTTGTTCTATCTGTGCTGATCCCGTAATGGCGTCAAACGCAAAGCCTTCGGAAAATACATCTCTAAAATCCAAAGTTAAGCGACGCGGCAAAGCCTGCATACTCAGCACACCGAGCAATTTAGCAGCCCCTGGTTCGACTTTTAAAAACTGGCCTGCGGCCAGATCGAGCTGGACTTTACCGCTCATGCTTGGAATATCCATATCATATGGAAGACCATTCCATTTCAGATTTCCATCTAGACGGCCGCGACCACCGCGCATCACATTCGCAAAACCTAATCGCTCCAATAACTGTCCGGTATTGGCAATATCGAGTACGTAATCAAGCTGTGTATTACCACCGCTATCGTGACTCACCCATTTGCCACTGGCTTTGAGTTCTGCATCAGGATTTTTCAAGACAACTTTACTCAGTTGCCATTCACTGACACCAGCATTGATCTGATTGCTGGCCTGCAACTCCAGGTGTCCCATTTTTTTATTAAACAGCTCAAAATTCTCAACAATAATGTCTAGTCCGGGGATCTGCGTGCCATTCGTTTTACCGGCTAGTAAATCACCCACATCAGACGCAGCAGATTGCGGTATCGTCAATTGACTTAAGCGGGCAGAAATGCTGCCCATACTTTTACCAGAACCAGGCTCATTCCAGGTCAAATGACCAGAAATCTGTTTCGCATCGATATTAGCCTGCCACACACCATGTTGATGCGACAAGCCTAAGATGACGCTATTTAGTTGCTTGTCGAAGATCTGTAGTTGCCCTGTTTTCAAAGCCAGAGTATCGGCCGCGATATAGGGAACCAGATCAAAGGTGGCATCAACAGGTGCCGTCCGCGCTTTGGCATTCGCATTCGTTCGGGTACCAAAACTCAGCAAATTGCGCCATTCGTCGATATTCAACACGGCAGTTTCTAAGTTTGCAGACAGTCCTTTTTCAGGCTCTGGAGCTGGCGCATTAACGCCAATTCCTCCTGCCAGAATTTTCCATTCAGTATCATTTTCAAGATTCTTTTGACGACGATATTTCGCATGCAGCAGGCTACCCAATTGTATTCGTATCTCATTTTGCAAAACTTTAGATGCAGAATCAGCACCATTTACCAATGGGATGACTTCAACACGCAGTGGCATCAATTCATTTGGTGCTTTACGTAAAGGCGCCGGGAAATTCAATCCCACCCCTTGCAAAGCAGATTCGATCGTAATTGCAGGTTGCTGCTTTACGTCTACGATGGTCGAGTATCTCGTCGCACCACTAAGCTTATCGCGTAATTGTGGTCGCAAATTCGCTGGTAAATACTGCACCAGACCCTCACCCGTCGCCGTGCCATCAACACGAATACGGATGCTATTGTCTTTTTGTGAGCCACCGCTGACGACAAGTGGACCACCTAAAGCACTACCTTTTAGCATGTCGAAATTCACACCTCGCTCATTAAACTCTAACTTGCCATTAACGCTGCTAATTAAGGGAATTTCTGGTTGAAGTTGAACTTCATTGTTAGAGAATTGCACTGTCCCGGTGACTTTGGTATCAACCACATGTTGCAATGGAATTTGTAGTTTCAAATGTAAACCAGCTGCACCCACAGCTTTGGTATCTTTTAAGAAATGTCCTAACCATGTATCGACAGGACTGGACGCGACATAGGCCAACATGGTTGGCAAATTACTGCTGACATTGCCATCAATATTTAAGATGGAATTATGTGTCATTAAATCCGGAATAATGGCCTTTACTCCGCGTAGATCAGCACCTAAGGTTTTTCCGGCATTGCCATTAATTTCCATGCGACTTCTGTCGAAAACAAAATTTCCACGAATATCTTCTATAACTGGCCACAATGGTGTGTTACCGGCTTCAGACAATGCGCCGCCGGTAAAATCCAACCTGGCTCCAAGTAAATTACCTTTAACCCAAAACTCGCCCTTGGAATGCGCTTTTATATCATTGGCTGAAAAAGGGAAATACGCCAGATCACCTTTAACGCGGACATGCACATCATCGGCAACGCCATCAAGTATTCCCCGAATCAGCCAATTGCGCAGATCAGCAGGCGTTGCTGCCGGAACATAGCGATCTAAATTCTTTAAATCAAAACCAGTGATATGTGCCGTAATATCTGCTTCACCTGGCTGTGCCGTGGCAGTTCTACGCATTGGCAGCACATGTTTACCCGTCAGACTCAAATGCATACTATCTTGCTGAGCTTCCATTTGATCGATTTGAAAAACCAACTTATCACCGGCATCAAAGCGCCATTTCGCGCGCATTTGCAGACGGTTGAACGGCATCACGGGATCAACGAAATAACTACTCAGATTTAAAGACAAATCATTCGAATTCAGATTGAATTGCCCACCTTTGTCATTTGCTTCTAAAGTGCCGGACAAATGGTCAAAACCAGGGATAGCTGGCACCGCCGCTTTAGCTGGCGTGGTGGCAGTTTTTACGCTGGCAAGCTGTGCTGGTTGCGCCCGCATCGAGAGATTGCTAAATTGTCCTTTGACTTTGTAAGCAGCAATATTTGGATAATTACCCTGCCATACTGCTGTAAATTCTTTCAGCACACCTGACGGTGAAAAATCACTGAGCATTTGTCGCTGATCAGGTGGCAACGGAAGATGTGACGCAAAATTGGCCAATATCTGTAAATCGAGATATTGCGCATATAACTCTGTACTTTCTGGCTGCCCCTTTACGCCGGGAGTAAAACTCTCCGTAATCGTCGTCGGCGGCAACACGCTGCCATCACGGGCATGCATAGAAAAATGACGAAGAGCAATCGAATGTCCCGCTTTACCAAAAATAGATGGTAAGTATTTTTTACCCAAATCTGCTTTTTCAGTTAGCTGTATGCGACCGCTAATCTCTGTCATATCGAGTTCAGGCAAATCCCCTGAGAAACGCGCCAACACATCAGATATACGCAAGTCAGCTGTAAAATCAGCAATCCGACCAGCATCCAGATGCAACCATGAACGCACTGAACCAAAGCCTTTGTCTAATTCGATCGGATAGTTAAAGTAAGCTTTCAACTGATGCAAATCGGCCTTTGTCACATCAGCATACAAGTCACCACTCCACGAAGATAAATTGGTAAGTTTTTTGCTAAACGCCTTGTGTTTCAGATCTCCACGTATATCGAGCGGTGCCGAAACCGAGGCTGGCGGAGTAGCATGCAAGGCAAACAAATGATGGCGCCAGCGATTTTGCAGGACAAAATTGAGTTTAGTGAGCTGCAGTGCTGGTGATTTTAATAACTGATCATCCCAACTCACTGCGCCCTGACTAATCAGTATCTGACGTTGTGCCAGTATCCAATCCAAGCCTCTATTGTCGCCATTATTGCTAGTATCAGAATTTTTCGTATCAATAAAGAAGCCACCAACGTAGAGTTTTCCTTGCGCATCCCTGACAATATCCAGAGTAGGCTGCTTGAGTTCTATCGTCTCAAAACGTAAATCGGCTGTCACCAAAGACAACCAGGACAGAGTCGTATTCACTTCCGGCAATGTCAATGCGGGCTGGCCATGAAGGTCAAGAATGACGACATTTTTGAGATCTAGGTGGGGATTTAATCCATGCCATGTAGCTTGCAAAGAAGAAATATGTAATTCCCGCCCCAACGCCTGGCCAATAACTTTTTCTATTTCTGGCTTGTAGTCTGCAACATGAGGTAGAACCACATACCGTAACCCCAATACCAGACTGCAAAAAATAAAATAAAACAAAACAAGCGCGCGCACAAACACCCGTATGCTTCTGTTACAAGCATACGTTGTGTGCGCAAAAAGACGACTTAAGCTGTACCCGATGCCATGATGTGTTTTTCGACCCACAGCATTTTTATCCAGATTCTCAGGCACAATTTCAGTAGCAGGAATTTCTGTTGTCATTATGGGCAGTGGCTTTTTACTGTAACGACCATCTCAGAAGTCACTGAATAATCCCTTATTCTCAACATACTCCCCTATTAATTTTCAAAAATATCAAACTTGTCAAAACAAACATTATGTATCAAAAAATATACCACCAAGAGTATATTTACAGCCTGAAACATACAGATATATTCTTTTGCGTCTTGTCTAACAAATACCTCACCGCGCAACAACAGATACCTTAAAATCAATTCAAGCCTAAAACTCAGCACAACCACTGAAATCTTGACAAACTCAGATTATGACGATGACTCCACCTCTCTCTGTCGCACCACTCTCGGCATCCCGTTTTCTGCAACGCTGGTTGGATGCCGACGCACAACGCCAGCCTTTATTAGACGAGATGTCGAGATTATCCTTGAGCCCAGCCATTTTTGCGCAAATTTTACAAAAAGAAATGTTGTGTGGAGCCACGCTGAACAAAGCCATGCGACGCCTGCGGAATCTGGTGATCTGCACCCTGATTAAGCGCGATCTAGAAAATAAGGCCGACTTAAACGAAGTAGTGACAACGATCAGTGAATTTGCTGACTTTGTCGTACAGCAGCACTTACTAGAATTGCATGCGGAACTATCCGCGATCTACGGCGTACCGATTGGTGAAGATAGTGGCATTGAGCAAGAAATGATCGTTTTGGGCATGGGCAAGCTAGGTGGCAATGAATTAAATGTGTCTTCGGACATCGATCTGATTTTTTGCTATGCGGAGGATGGCGAAACGCGCATCAGCAATGAGAATCAGCGCAGTCTTTCAAATCATGAATATTTTAGCCGTCTGGGTAAAAAATTAATTGCAGCGATAGCGGAAATTACTGAAGATGGCTTTAGTTTTCGTGTGGATATGGCGTTGCGCCCCAATGGTAACTCCGGTCCACTCGTCGCCAGTTTTGGCATGATCGAAGAATACTTCATGATCCAAGGGCGTGAATGGGAACGCTACGCCTGGGTCAAAGCCCGCACCATGACTGGCAAGGCAGATGATGTCGCGACGCTGGACAAGATCATTCGTCCGTTTGTGTACCGGCGCTATCTTGATTACGGTTCCATCGACTCATTACGCTCCATGCACGCTCAAATTCGTGCTGAAGTCGTACGCCAGGAAACCAAGCATCCGGAACGCAGTAATAATGTCAAGCTTGGTCGCGGCGGTATCCGCGAGGTCGAATTTTTGGCTCAGGTTTTTCAACTAATACGCGGTGGGCGCGATGCCAGCTTGCGTGACCGCTCGACCCGTAACACCTTAAACACATTAGCAAGCAAAGGCATACTCGATCCTCAAATTGTTGAACGACTGTTAGAATCGTATACTTTCTTACGCAATCTTGAGCATCGCCTGCAATATCTGGATGATGCACAAACGCATACCTTTCCGGTGCAAAGCGAAGATCAGCAAAGAATTGCACAAATGATGCGCTGCGCCGATGTACCGGAGTTACTGGCACAACTCCAGCCACATCGCGCATTTGTTGCAGAACAGTTTGATGCCATCTTTAAAGATAAGGCTAACAGCGATGACGAAGCCGAACAAGATCTATTGGCAGCCAATCTCGCTAACAATGATAATGAGGAGAACCTCGCAGCACAACTGACCAAGGCCGGCTTTACCGATGCTACCAGTGCCGCACGTCGCCTGATTGCGACTTGGCAGTCCCCCAAGATGCAAACGCTATCAGAAGCCAGTCGTAGTAAATTAATCGCGCTGGTCAACAGCGCGTTGGGATTAATAGCCAGGCAAGATAATAATCACCTGGTCTGCTGGAACCGTTTGCTGGACTTCATGGAAGCGATCGCAAGACGATCGGCATATCTTGCGCTACTGACAGAGTATCCACATGCCCTGGCACGTGTGGTGAGAATGATGGGTGCCAGTGAATGGGCGGCGATATTTTTGACCCGCCACCCGATATTATTGGATGAGTTGCTCGACGAATCATCGTTGCATCAGCGCCCTGATTGGGCAGCATTTCAACAAGACTTACAACATCAATTAGCCCAACACGTTGGTGATACAGAAAGGCAGATGGAAGTCTTGCGAGAACTCCATCACGCAATGCAATTCCGTCTGTTAGCACAAGATCTGGAAGGTCAATTAAGTGTCGAGCATCTGGCGGATGAGCTATCCCAGCTCGCTGATCTCATCGTTAGCGCCACCATGCAAGCGGCATGGGAAACCATCGCCAGCCGCCATCGTCCAGTTCCACGCTTTGCAGTCATTGCTTACGGCAAACTTGGTGGCAAAGAACTCGGCTACGCATCAGATCTGGATGTCATTTTCTTGTACGACGATGACGATCAGGATGCACCAGGAAATTATGCAAAGTTAGCGCAACGCTTCATCACCTGGATGACCAGCCACACCCCCGCGGGCATTTTATTTGACATCGATATCGCTTTGCGCCCCGATGGCGCCAGCGGATTACTAGTTTCTTCTGTCAATTCATTTGCCAAATATCAGGAAAAATCAGCGTGGCTTTGGGAGCATCAAGCTCTCACACGAGCACGTTATTGCGCAGGCGACACGAAAATCGGCCAGCGTTTCGAACAAATCCGCGATCAGGTTTTAAGACAAGAACGTGATGCACAGAAGCTGGCGCAAGAAATTCTCAGTATGCGTAAGAAAATGCATGACGCGCATATCAATCGTAGCGATTTATTCGACCTTAAACACGATGCCGGCGGCATGATCGATATCGAATTTATCGTACAAAATCTGGTACTAAGATATGCACACCAATATCCGCAATTAACTGCGAATATCGGCAATATCGCCCTGCTTAAATTAAGTGGAGAATTGGGTCTCATTGACGCTGGATTAGCTGATAGGACTTCGATTGCCTACCGTTGGTTCAGAAAACTCCAGCACAGCATTCGCTTGCAAGGTGAGGATCGCGCACGGATTGCGCATGACAAAATCGAAAACGAAGCAGCAGCAACAGTCTCGTTGTGGCAAGCACTATTTGCTGAACGGGCATAAAAAAACCGGACCAGCGTCCGGTTTTTTTCGTCAGTACATCATAGAACATCAGAGCATCAAAGTTGAGGCTTCGTTGTTTCCAGCCATTTTTTAATACGACCAGCGTCCGCTAAGCGTGAATATTTCCCTTTGGAATCGAGGAATACCATGACCACCGCACGCCCTTCTATCATCGCTTGCATCACCAGGCAGCGCCCTGCTTCATTGATGAAACCCGTCTTCTGCAAACCAATTTCCCATGAAGGGTTTGAAACTAGTTTATTCGATGAACCATATTCCAGAGACGATCCACCGGGATTCACAACATATTTCGAATCCGTCGAGTATTGACGAATAATCGGGAATTGGTAAGCAGCATTCACTAATTTCACTAAGTCTTTTGCGCTGGCACGATTCTGACTAGACAATCCATTTGAATCAACATAGTGGGTGTCAGTCATACCTAACTGGCGCGCTTTCGCATTCATTGCTGCGACAAACGCCTCACGCCCTCCCGGATAATTTCGTCCCAGCGCCGAAGCTGCGCGATTTTCTGAGCTCATAAGAGCGATATGCAACATATCGGCACGAGAGAGTTTCGCTCCAATTTTTAAGCGCGAACCAGTACCCTTTTCTTTATCAATATCGTCAGTCGTGACTTCAATGTCTTCATTCATATCCTGATTCGCTTCAACCACAATCAGGCTGGTCATGAGCTTGGTAATTGAGGCGATAGGTAAAGAGACATCAGGATTTTTTTCAAACAGCACTTTAGAACTGGCCTGATCAACGACGTAAGCGACGTTAGATTGAAGCGACAAAGGATCCTTAGAGTGATTCAAACCTTCGGCATCACCAAAACTTGGCTTATCGAGAACGACGGGAGCCAGGGCGACCTTTTGGGTCAGCAGACGGCGCTTACCATGCACAAGTACATAGCGCCTTACTGGTTGCGTACCTGTCATATGCACCATTTTCTTGTGTACAACATGCTTTTTTGGTGCTGCGTGCTTTGAACGTGACGCATTGTCGGCATTGAGCGCCAATACCGACATTGGCAACAATACCGCAAAAGAAAAGACAAAAGCTTGACGGGCAAATTTCACTATCAACAACTCCTCGAATAAAATGTGCCAAAAATTTAAATGGAGTGTAGCAAATATCCGAAAAATCGCAAGATAATTAAAGGCTTAGCGCAATTTATTGAAGCAAGAGATTACTTCACAAAGGTCACAAAATGTTGCACAGCATCGCGCTCCGTCACCAAAGTATTTTCAATTTTACTCTTATCCGCATATCCCAAAGCCATTCCACACACCAACATTTCATTCGCTGGCAAGTGTAATTTTTCACTCATTATCTTGTGATATTGGGTAAATGCCGCTTGCGGACAAGTATCTAAGCCGCGCGCCTTGGCTGCGATCATGATATTTTGCAAAAACATGCCATAATCCAGCCAGGAACCTTGTTCCATAATGCGGTCTATCGTGAAGATCAAACCCACTGGTGCATCAAAGAAAGCGTAATTGCGGCCATGTTGCGCGTGCATACCTTGTTTATTTTCACGACCCAAGCCTAATAAAGCGTACAGATCCCACCCCACTTTACGGCGACGCTCAAGATAAGGGCTCACCCAGGTTACCGGGTAGTAGTTGTATTCTTCAGTATGCGGATGATCGGCCGACGGATGATTATGGGCCTCCAAAATCGCTGCGGATAACTGTCTAAGCTTATCCCCCATTAAAACATATACCTTCCACGGCTGTGTATTACTGCCCGATGGTGCGCGCTGCGCGACTTCCAATATCTTAAGTACATCTTCTTCTGACAAAGCATCTGGCAAAAACGCGCGGATAGAACGACGGCCAAGGATAACTTCATCAACGCACTGCTGAATAGGTGAACTAATCATGTTTATCACTTTGTATCGACATTAATAGGTGACGCATTGCGTCAGGAATTGGTGCGGGACGGTGCTGTTCACGGTCAACATACACATGAACAAAATGCCCCTGAGCGGAAGCGTACGATTCATTCTCTTTAAAAATTCCCAATTCGTAGCGGACACTAGAATTACCTAGCTTGCTGACAGCAAGACCAGCAACGATCGTCTCGGGAAAAGCAACAGAGGCGAAATAATTGCATTGTGTTTCAATTACCAGCCCGATAACTGGACTACTTTCGATATCAAGTACCCCGTGCGCTATTAAAAATTGATTAACAACAGTATCAAACCAGCTGTAATACACGACGTTATTAACGTGTCCATAAGCGTCATTGTCCATCCATCTGGTTGAAATCGGAAGAAAGTGACTGAAATGCTCGCGGGTTTTCGCCTGTATTTTCATGGAAGCAAATAAAGTGTAATTAAATTACAACATTCATATGTGGCATTTTTAACGTAGAAAAATGCTGTCATTATGTTTATCTTATGCAAGATTGATCTTAGCAACGTCAAAGTTTAACATGGTGAACACGCTTCACAAGCCTGTCATAAAACTAGCGCACACTAACATTAAGATGTTGCATATATTTTATCAATGTAAATAATTATTACAATTAAAATTGTGCAACAACTTTGCCTTGCAACGCACAATCAAAGTTGATTAAGTCTTATAAATCAATGTAATATGAACCGTTGCAACGCACAAATGCAATAAACCAGTTTTATCTATCTAGCTAAAAATATCAGCATAGGCCAAATTCTTGCTTACTTTCCACTTCCGGGAGATCACTATGTTTTCTGTACCAGAACAATTCTCAGCAGCAACTAAAGCCAATATCGACGCGCAACTCGCGCTGTTTTCAACATTGAGCGGAAAAGCATTTGAAAGTGTAGAAAAGCTTGTAGAACTCAATTTGAATGCCGTAAAAAGCACATTGGAAGAATCCGCAGCAACGACCAAGCAATTGTTAGCGGCAAAAGATCCTCAGGAATTTTTCACTCTGACAACATCACATACGCAGCCAACAGCAGAAAAACTGCTGGCGTACAGCCGTCACCTGGCGAGCATTGCTTCCAACGCACAATCTGAATTTACAAGCGCCGCAGAAACGCAAATTGCAGAAAATAATCGCAAAGTACAAGCTTTGTTTGAAGAAGTGTCTAAAAATGCACCTGCAGGCTCTGAGCAGCTGGTCTCCTTCTTCAAAACAGCAATGAACAATGCCAGTGCTGGCTACGAGCAATTGAGCCAGACAACAAAGCAAGCTGTTGAAACACTGGAAGCAAATCTGAACAATACAGTGACACAAATTTCTCAAGCCACACAAGCAACAAAAGCAGCACCACGTGCAGTTGCTAAAAAATAATTTCTGAGTTATTTGGATTAATACGCACTTGAAAAAGCGCCTGCTGCAACTATTTGCAGCAGGCGCTATTTGTACACCCTTTCATTTGGCAAATTATTTCTTATTTTGCTTGCCATCGTGGTAAGCCGAATATTTCCTGGCATCGCCCTTTACCTTGTCAACCGGATATTTCAGCGCATTCAAGGCAATTTTTTCTTGTGTAGCGGAAATCAAGTCAATCTCCAGTTTATCCGCCAACATCACAAGATAACTGAGCACATCGGCCATTTCATGCTTTACTGCCACATATTGCTCAGCGCCTAGCTCTTCTTTAGTGCCCTGCCCGAGCCACTGAAATGGCTCTAGCAGTTCAGCAGCTTCAACTACCAATGCACTAGCCAGATTTTTAGGTGTATGGAATTGCTGCCACTGGCGCTCTTCTGCAAATGAGCGTAAGCGATCGCGAATCCAGTGTAAATCACTCTCTGTTTGATGCCCTTTCTTGCTGACATCGTTCATTTGGTCATTCGACATTATTCACCTGATCAATGATTAAAAGTTTCACCTAATATAAGATACAACTAAACCCACTCAGCGGATCGATGCCATCAAGTTATATGCTGCACTGCAAAAAATTTGCGTGACGATAAGCCGGAAGCAGAGTTAGAATAGCAAAATGCATTATCGCGATGATTATTTATGCATTCTGAAGACATTTTGCTGACATTCTACCGACATAAATGCCACATCAACATTAAGGAGAGATTTATGCCTTTGATTCACCATCAGATTTCTGCTGCAACGCAAGATCAAATAGAGAAGCAACTCGCAACAATCCACGCATTCTCCAGCACTGCATTCGACGGATTAGAAAAAGTGATTGCGCTTAATTTCGCAACTGCAAAGCAGGCATTTGACAGAGTTTCCAGTAAAACTGAACAAATCCTAGCAGCCAAAGCGCCGCATGAATTATTGTCACACGCAACGCCAGAAATTGAACATCTGTTGGCCTATGGTCGTGAACTGGCAACGATTTCCAGTACATTACGCGAAGAGCTATTACATCTGGTCGGCAATACCCAGTCTTTATCATTACCCCCTGTGATCATTGCTGTAGAAGCAAAAACAGTGACGGTCCCGAAAGTTGAAAAACTTGAAGTCATCGACATTACCCCAGTTGCCAAACAAGAAGTAACGACAAAAGTAACAGCCAAGACATCAACAAAACCAGCAACAAAAGCGCCTGCAAATACGCAATTAAACTTGCTTGCGGAGCCAGAGGTAAAAACAAAAAAAACAGCGAAGCCAGAAATCAAAGCCGCAGCAAAACCCGTAACAAAACCTGCAACGAAAGAAGTCGATAAACCAGCGAAGAAAACAAACATCAAACCTGCTGCTGAATCAAAACCAGTCGTTGCTGCAGGTAGCAGGGCTAGCACTAAGAACCTTAACAAAATAACTGAAAAACCAGCGCCTGCCACAAAAAGTGTCGCGGTTGCCAATGAACCCAAAAAAGAAAGCGAAACAATCGCAGTGACTTCAACTACATCAATAACTAATCCGATTACACCGCAAACCAAAACTACGGTGAATCCAGCAACTGAAGTTTCAAGTAAACCAGTCGTCGAAAAAAAATCCGCCGTAAAATTTCCAGCGGCCCTAACGCAAAACCTACAAGCAGATAAGCCTGGATTTCCTCAGGCTGGAGGCAGGCCAGCATTTAAGGCCAAAACCAGTCCTGCAACTGGCGCGAAGAAACGCGTACGTCAATAACACTGACTCTGATGATGATTTAAATAGTCACGAATAGAAGTATTCAAGGCATGCAGACCACCCGTCGGCATGCCTTTTTTTAGCGCGAGAACAATGGCTGACACTTCCATTACGTGACGATTTATCGATCTTACCAAATTGATGATGGCCACTTTTTAAAAAAACTTACTCAGAGTAGCCTACGAGACAAACAACACAGCACCAATGATTAATCTAAAAAAACACATTAAATACAAATTTATATTTAAATTTAATGTTTTTTGTTTGATTTTATTTATTTTTTAAAAAAATCAAATAAGCTTGTAAGTTATTCATATGCAGCCCGACCAAGTCACTGTAGCATCAAAAATCGCATCACCTATTTAGCCTAGCTACAGGCTCGTTTAATCAAACCGGAGGAACATATGAAATCTACATCCCTGACAAGTGCTCTGAAAAAAGTTGTTGGCGCTTCTGTAGTTGCCGCATCCGCCATTGCCGCTGCACCTGTTGCTGCAGTAGCAGCCTGTGCACCAAAATCAGCTTGTGCTGGCAAAAAAGCCTGCTGTGCAGCTAAAACTGGCTGCTGCGCCGCTAAAAAAGGTTGCTGCGCTGCGAAAAAGGGCTGCTGTGGCGCGAAGAAGCATCCTAAACACCACGCAAAAAAAGGCTGCTGTGCTGCTAAAGCTGGCTGCTGTGCTGCGAAAAAAGGCTGCTGCGCAGCGAAGAAGTAATTTATCTAAGAATGCACGCAGCTGCGATTTTGTGTCGTTTGCGGCGTGCATTTTTCGTTTATCCCCGTCCCTCTCCATCATTCACGCTTTGACATAACGATGAAACTCCCCCGGGTACTTAATAACACACCTGATTGGACGCAATTTTCAGACGCTGAACGCAAGATTTCCTGGCAAGCAGCAAGCAAGCTCGTTGGTAGCATGCAGGCATTAAGCGAGAAAAACCAGCAAGTTGTTCAAACACTCATTGCCAATGACGTTTTTGTCGAATGGAATCATTACCCCGAAAACGATGTGCGCGATGAGAAAAATGCTTCGCAATATTTTTACCATGCACATCCCGGATTGCAGCGCCCCTTTGTCGAACACGGCCATTTCCATTTGTTTGTGCATGCAGAAAAAATTGGCTTACGCCGCCCCGACTCACGGTACTCACCAGCGCCAGCCCATTTGATAGCGGTGTCTATGGATGCTCAAGGCATACCTAGTGGATTCTTTGTGGTGAATCGCTGGGTAACCAAAGGTGCCTGGCTAACGAAGGCACAATGCGAGCAAGGACTACAGCATTTTAAAATTCAGACAAGTAAGGGCAAAAAAGAGATCAATACCTTTTTGCAGGCATTGATACAGTTATACCGTTACCATATTTCGGCGTTGCTCGAACAACGTGACGTCATCATGGCAAAATTGTCCGAGAAGCGTGATCGCCGCACCGTGTTTGCCGATCCACAAATCGAGGTATTGTGTTATGTACCGATTCAACTCATGGATGATATTGCAGCGCTTGAGGCGACAATTCAGGTTTAAAAAATAGAGAGTGTATGTGTAAGGTTTTTGTATCAGCTTCGACTATCTGTTATGTCACTTTTTTAGATTTTCTTTGATACGATTAAAGGAGCCTCACAATGTCAACTACTCGCCGTTCACTCTTGATCAAATTATTTGCCGCTGCCGTTTTTACAATCGCTGGTAGCACGGCATTCGCTGATCCGATTGCGCCTATATTCTCTACGCAAGCTGGGGCGATCCGTGGTTACGATCCGGTCGCTTACTTTAAGCTCAACAAACCGGTCAAGGGTAAGGCTAATTTGTCGTATGAATGGCAAGGTGCCACCTGGCATTTTAGTAACCAGGCTAATCTGGACGCATTCAAAGCCGAACCGGAAAAATACGCACCACAATACGGCGGCTACTGCGCTTATGGCGTAGCACAAGGCTACACACCTGAGACGGATCCATATGCCTACAAAGTGGTCGACGGCAAGCTATATCTGAATCTGAGTAAAGTTGTACTGAAGCGCTGGCAAGAAGACATTCCAGGTTACATCAAAGATGCCAATCAAAACTGGCCTGAATTAAAAGCTGGTACTTATGTAGAGAAGTAGAGAAATAAATCGACCAACCTCATGTGTACAACATGAGGTTTTTTTGTGAGACATTGGCTTTGACGAGACATTTCATTGCAAGGCGAGGACAACACGCCGAGTCTGCCACGGTAAAATTACAGCGCGGTTTGCATCCTCCCTACGAGCTAAATTGTATTTAACTTTTACATCTCTGCCATACGTCGCAAACGTTCCTGCTCTTCAAAAATCGCTGACTCGATTTCTTTCATGACCTCACCCACATTGACCGGTCGAGTATCTGCAGCGACATACCCCGTCAATTTACTTTCCGGTGTTAACTCACCGGCGACATATAGTTTCCAGATTTCCTTACCGTATTGGGTATCGTTGAGTTCCGGTGCAAACTGACCAAAATACGACGCCAGATTGGTGACATCGCGGTCCAACATTTTTGCGGCTTCGGTATTGCTTGCCGCGTCAATCGCTTGCGGCAAATCGATAATGACTGGACCATCAGCATCGACCAGAATATTAAATTCAGACAGATCGCCATGAATCACGCCAGCACATAACATCAAAACTACCTGCTGCAATAATTGTGCATGGTATTGCAATGCCAATGTGTGTGAGAGTTCAACGTCATTCAGACGTGGCGCAGCATTGCCTTCGGCATCCGTCACCAAATCCATCAGCAACACGCCCTCAAAGCAAATATACGGCTTAGGCACTTTGACGCCTGCGGCAGCGAGTTTGTACAAGGCATCGACTTCGGCATTTTGCCAAACTTCTTCCTGCATCTTGCGACCGTAGCGTGTGCCTTTTTCCATGGCGCGTGCTTGTCGGCTATTTTTGACTTTGCGACCTTCCTGATACGACGCCGCTTGCTTGAAGCTGCGCTGACTTGCTTCCTTATACACTTTGGCGCAGCGAATTTCATTCTCGCAGCGCACGACGTAGACGGTCGCTTCTTTCCCACTCATCAATTGACGCAGAACCTCATCAACCAGTCCTTCTTCGACCAGTGGCTGGATTCTTTTTGGAGTTTTCATCTAATCTCTTTACTCTTTAGCGGAGTGAATTATTTACGCGGCTTGGAAGGGCGCTGAGGTGGTGTATGTGGACGTGACTTGTTGCGCTGATCATAAATCGTCTGTGCATCTTGTTCGGCACGTTCCTGGGTACGCATTTCTGGCACATCGTCATGCAAAGTGAAAAAGTCGTTGGCTTGGGCACGCATCACATGTTTGATCGCATCCTCGTCAGTCAGATCAAATTTTTCGGTCATCAGTGTGGTGACTTCGTCCAAATATTGCTCATAGGTCATCATAATGGAAATTCCTTAAAAACAGGTGTTAATACACCTGATAATGGGTAAAAATTTTGGCAATAGCCTCAAGATATCAGAAGATGCCAGGAAATCAGCTTGGAGAATGGATGCCAACTCTGACTAGCGCAATAAGAAAGCGCGCAAAAAACACTGGATTGGCATTTTTATCGTTCAATTAGCGCAAATAATGTCATCTTTCAGTATAGCTGTTGGTATGAAAAAGGCAGGCTACGCTTTGTTAAGCACAGTATTGTACACGCGACAGGCAATCCGACCGCAATCTAAGCTAGAGCAGCCCTACTTCTACGCTGACATGATTTCTGGACAGATTTCTCAGCTACAATTTCGCCTTCCATGAAATATTGCAAGGGTAGAACGATGAACATCACTATTCACGAGGCATTACGCGCTTATATTGATCCACTGACCGAGCATGAGTATGCAGCCCTGGAACGTAGCATATTGACCGAAGGCTGCCGCGATGCGTTGGTTTGCTGGGGTGACGTGCTGATTGATGGACATAACCGCTACGCTATCTGCCAAAAGCATCAAATACCGTTTAAGGTTGTGCAAAACGACAATTTCAGTAATATTGAAGATGTTCAACTGTGGATGATAGACAATCACCTTGCGCGTCGCAGCGTATCTGACTTTCAGCGTGGCATGCTGGCTTTGAGAAAAAAAGAAATCATCACTGCCCGCACTAAGCACCATGACACCAATGCTCCGTCTGTGGAAGGTGAAGCGGATATCGCCGTTCCCGTAATTAAGCCGACCCAAAGCCGACAGGAAATAGCTCGGGAAGCAGGCATTAGCAGCAATGCAGTCGTGCAAATTGAAAAAATCCAAAGGACAGCGTCACCTGCATTGGTGCAAGCGGTGCGAGATGGTACGATTTCTATCAGTGCAGCAGCGGCTGTCGCTTCATTGCCTGATGAGGAACAGCAAGCCGCAGTGGCAGGTGGTCGTAAAGAATTACAGCAAGCGGCCAGACAAGTACGCGAAAAAATTCGTGAGCAAAAAGCACCAACCAAAATCGCAAAGCAAGTCGCAGAATCTGAAGAATCCTCAGATGTCAATAATGGCAATGCAGTGACATCACATCACTATGGCGGCGATGCGGAAGTGCCGGTTCTTCAACAAAAGATTATTGCTTTACAATCCGAAAATGCCGCCCTGCTTAAAAAAATTGCGGAGTTGCAGGCGGCATTAGAAAAAGTACACACTGGTAGCTATTAGCCTATCAACAGCACGCCTAAAACTGAACACCTTGAAGTGATGATATTCGAAAAGGTTTTTTGCATTCAACGTAGACATTGAAAATATAAACTACCATGGCTAAAGCTCGTCAAAGTTTATCGCGTTTGTTTTTGAATAAGCCGAGTACCGAGGAGTTGCAGCATCAAGCAACATTGAAAGGGCTGGCGGAGGCTGCAGCAGGCAAACCGTTTATTCTGAACGATGAGCCGCTGCGCATAATGTATCTGACACCTACTTGTATGCAAAGCGTGATGCGTATTGATCAGCCACATCAGCTTTTATGTGCGTATTCCAGAGCGATGATGGGGTTTTTGTTATTTAATCCAAAACCCCAACATATCGTTCTTATCGGACTGGGTGGGGGATCTCTGGTCAAATATTGTTATCAGCATTTGCCTGATTGCCGTATTACCGCAGTAGAAATTAATGCAGATGTTATCGCTATGCGTCGGCAATTTATGATTCCTGACGATGATGAGCGACTCAGGATTATTCATGCTGATGCGGTTGAATGGTTGCCGCGACAACGGTGCGATGCCGATGTCATTTTTCTTGATGCGTATGACATCCACGGCCTGGTTCCGTCACTCAATTCAGCTCAATTCTATGCCAACTGTTACCGACAACTGAACCACAGTGGTGTGCTGGTCGCTAACGTGTGGGGGAAGCCCAGCGTTTTAACACCCATGCTCACAATGTTGCACCAACAGTTTTCAAATAACGTCTGGTGGATAAAATCTGCCGACAGTTATAACTTATTAGTGTATGCGGTCAAGCATATGTCCAGAGATTTTGAGCAGTTGCATGCAATTGAAAAAGATTCTGCACTACATCTCAACCATCCAACTTTAGATCTGCAATGGCTGACAAATAATTTACAATCTATTCAAGATCAACGATTCAAGCCTACATCAGAAAATTCGAAAAACCTGCTACAAGAAGAACTGATCAAACGACTACGCACCGTATTAGTACATGACGGGAATGTACCGCAAAGTTATACCGAATTTAAATCCTTGATATTAAATTTGGATGCAGCTTCAAGACTTGTTTAACCTTAATGCTTACGGAATAGCAATTTTTTTCGCTTCCTGTTCTGGCAAATAATTACTCAGAATTTTACGCACGGTTCCGTCCTTGTGCATCCTCAATATCAATGCCCCCCACTTCTCGGCTTCAATTTCGGAAAATGAAAGCCGGGATAGCGCCAGGCCTCCGTATTTACCAGTGCGCGGTGGACTGACATCATACACAAGCAAGCTATCGTCCAATTGCAACTCTTTAGCGATCGGGCGATAAGACATAGGATAGACTAAGGCTAGATTAAACCTTTTTGCCACTAACATTTTCAATAGTGTCTCCGTATCCGCGGCTTCGACCAGTCTTTTTTTTTCGCGTAGTTGCTCTAAGTAGTGATTAAAATAAGAGCCATGATCAAATTGTCGCTGGATGCCTAAAGTGATATCCGGGTCAAGCATCAACTGATCCATTGTTTCGATTTTCTTTTGCATTGATCGTGTCGAAATAAGATACGGCGTTGAGTAACGTAAATTGTAAAAATACGCGTGTTTCACACGCTCCGGCGTTTGGACTCCAGTTCCTACCATATCCACTTTACCGTTTTGAATTTCGACCCAAATACGGGCAATGGGTAGAACAATAATCTCAAATTCACATGATGTTCTGGTTTTCAATTCATTGGCAATATCGACATCCATCCCTTTACCGTTATGATAGTAAAATCCCGAGTCAAATACTGCATAACGAATTGGATGCTTCGGACAAATCGGCAAATCCGAAGATAAAGAAATTCTGGAAAACAGAATGAAAGAAAATATAAAAAGGATCTTCAGTATTTGCATATTTCTTCATCCCGTTTCAAACTAGGCAATCAGCAAGTTTGCGTTTCGTTCAATGTGAAAGTTGGCATCGTTAAATGTGAGCTACGTTCATTAAACACGGACCAAATCAATTAATTTCTGAAAAAAATATTGCCCTTCGCTTCTGCCTATTCATAATAGGTAGGGATGGATCCATCTGTCAAGGCTAGAACTTAATCATTCATCACCATACGCTAACAACGATGAGACATCGATCAAATCAGTTTCTCTTAGAGACGCCGCGATCGCTTTTAATCTCAGTCCATTCATGATCGCGTCATAACGTGCTTTCTCCAACTCTCTTCTTGTCTGATGTAGTTGGTGTTGTGCATTCAAGACGTCAATATTAATGCGCACACCGACTTCGTAACCCCGAACATTTGAAGCCAATGAAGCGGCTCCGGATACAACTGCGACTTCTAACGCCTTTACCTTCTCCATGCCACTGTTAAAACCGAATAACGCAGTGCGAGCATTTTGCGCAGCTCCACGGCGAGCAGACTCCAGATCAAATCTCGCCTTTTCCTTCAAGGCAATTGCTTCATTTACCTGACTGCTCACCATGAAGCCAGAAAACAAAGGAATACTTACTTGAATACCGATACTATTGGTTCTATTTGAATCGGCGCTGGGAAACGATCCGGGTAAGTCACCACTGGCTCGTGTACGCTGCATTGTCGCAAGTAAATCTACCGTCGGATAATGTCCTGCGCGACTAACCGAAATGGCTCTTTTGGCGATTTCCAATCGTACCTGTGCTGCAATTACTTCATAATTTTTGGTGTCAACCAAACTTAACCAATAGGCTTCGTCCGCTGATTCAAGCTGCGCAAGAATCACGCCTTTCTTCAACATAGGTATCTCACCAATTTCTTTGGAACTCATCTGTTGCAACACCGCGCGTTTCAAATTCAAATCTGCCATAGCAGCATATTCTTGCGCGACCACAAGATCATATCTAGCTTGGGCCTCATGACTATCGGTAATCGTTGCGGTTCCTATGTCAAAATTACGCTTTGCAGCTATGCGCTGTTGCGCAATGGCTAACTTTTCTGCCTGGAGGGTGGTCAACACGTTTTGAGCATCTAACACATCAAAATAGGCTTGCGCTACACGTACAATAAGATCCAATTTAGCCTGAGCAAATTGCGCATCACTAGCAACGACTGCCAACTTACCTTGTTCGTATTGCTCCCAATTCGCCCAACGAAAAAGTGGCTGGGTTACTTGCAAGGTGTATGACAATTGCAATCCGTAAGTTTTATTTGAAGCAGACGTCGCTAGTGCAGCACCAGTTGACGAAAAGTCTGAATTATTTTCTTGCGAACTGCGAGTAGCTTGCCCGTTCAATACAACATTGGGCATCAAACCGGAACGTGCCTGAACCGCTTTTTCAATACCTGCTGACTGGCTGGCCCGAGCACTCGCGTATATCGGGTCACTTAATAATGCCTCTCTATAGATTTGTAACAATCCCATCCCGTTTGCAGATGGAAAGTAAAAAGTACTCAACGCTATCACGGCGAAAAAAAACTGACGCATACACTTACCTAAAAACGTAACTACATGATCCGATTTAAATTTGTGTAATTCATCGCTAATAAAAATAGAATTATCACAAAAACACAACATCGGATTTAATATAGAAAATAACGATCAAAAACACTCATAGCCTTGGTCCAGAATCGTCATCACAAGTTACATCAGTCAATGGAGCTATACCATTCGATAAGAAGTAGAAATTCCACATTGACGAACCTGTGTAAGACCCTGTCACAAAGGAAATAGCCGTGGATAATCCACACCAGATTGACTCTCACCACCGGTCACTCGATTTTCTAATGACAGTTCCGGAATTTCATATGGGGCATCCGGAGTTAAATCAATAACACGATCAGCCATCGCCAAGGTTTGAGGACGATGTGCTACCGCGATACGGGTGATTGATAGGCGCTTAATATTTTCATTAATCTGATATTCGAGTGACACGTCCAGATTGCTCGTTGCCTCATCCATAAACAAGATCTGTGGGCGCCGGTACAAAGCGCGAGCCAGCAACAAGCGTTGCTTTTGACCTCCTGACAAGGCACTTCCCATATCCCCCACCAATGTGTTGTAACCCATAGGCATCGCCAAAATCTCTTCATGCAGACAGGCTAATTTTGCACACTCTTCTATCCACTGCTGATCTGCTTGCGCGTCGAAAAAGGCGATATTTTCCGCCAGACTACCTGTCAGCAAATGATCACTTTGCATCACCGCGGCAATCCTCTTTCTATATTCTGTTCCAAGCTGATTAATATTGACGCCTCCGTACTTAAGCTCGCCTTGCTCTGGGCTCAATAAGCCTAACATCAGCTTCAATAGCGTTGTTTTACCCAAGCCAGATCTTCCGGCAATAGCAACATATTCACCTGCATGTACTTTCAGGGAGACTGCATCAATCACGCGTGGTAAAAATGAACCGTAGCGAAAACATACGCCGCTCAACTCTAAGCCCGATTGCAATTCGCTAGCGCCTAAGAATGGGGTCTGTGGCAATTCTTCTGGCTCTGTTTGTACAATATCGGAAAGACGCTCGGCGTAAAGTCGCACCATTCCCAAGTTAGCAAACTTATCAATCAAAGCATCCAACCCACTAATAAACTGGTCTTTCCATGAAAGATAGGCCAATAAAGCGCCGACGCTAAAAACGCCACCTAACACTGCTTGTGCACCTAACCATAAAACTAAGCCATGCTCAACAGCGACCAGCAATCCTTGTGCAATATGAAATAACAGATCTAGCTTACGTAAACGTAGGCCTTCGTTAGTTGTCCGGATCAAGCGACGTAGCCACTCATCTCTACGTATATTGCCTCCGGAAAAAAGTTTCACGGTTTGCATCCCTCGCACCGTCTCGAGAAAGTGTGACTCAAGTTCTGCGCGAGAGACAATTTGTGCCTCTTGAGCATAACGCACAGGACGAAAACGCAACCAACGTAATAGGCCATAACTCAAAACAAAACCTAAAGCAACAAACGCTAACGTCGGGCTATACATGAGCATCAAAACAAATGCGATCAGAGCGACGATACCGTCGAGAATTCCTTCGATTAATTGCATCGTTAACATTTCTTGAATCGAATGCAAGGACTCAAATCGTGACACGATATCGCCAACATGGCGTTTTTCAAAGTACGCCAGCGGTAATTTCAGCAAGTGCTCAAATACCCGTGTTTGCCACAGCACATTGAGTCTCGTTGATATATGGGTAATTACCCAACCGCGTACAAAATTAGTCATTGTCTTAGCGATTCCAAGACATATCGTTCCAACGATCAATAGCACTAATAAGTCACGGTCAAAACTGACCAATACTTCGTCAGTCACCATTTGCATTACTAAGGGCGTAGCAAGAACAAATATTTCCATCACAAGTGATAGCAACAAAATGTGTACCATTGCTGTATTGAGGCCATCCACTTTGCCCATGATGGAACGCAGATTGGTCGCGTTACGCGTGTCTTTTTTCTGAAATTTTTCAGTCGGCTCTAATTCCAGAGCGATGCCGGTAAAATGCTGACTAAACTCTGCAAAACTGAGCTTTTTTATGCCACTTGTAGGATCATGAATAATGATGTGCCGGCGACCAACTTTTTTTAATACAACAAAATGGTTCATGTCCCAATGAAGAATTGCCGGACATTTCAACTGGGATAATTCCGAAAGCTCTAGTCGCAATACCCTTCCGTTCATGTCCATACTCTTGGCTACGTTGACCATATCAAACATCGTCATTCCCAAAAGAGAAATACCAATTTGACGCCGAAGTTGCGCCAGATCCAGCATTTTTCCATAGTAGCTAGCAATCATCGTGATGCAAACAAGTCCACATTCAGCGGCTTCAGTTTGCCGAAGCATCGGCAATCGACGACGCCAACTCATGTGCAACATTTTCAAAAAGCTGTCTATCGTACTCATGACTTCATTCTTTCAGGATTCATTTTTTGGCTCTTTTTCAAACCAAGCAGCGGTTCAAATAACCACTCCCAAATAGGACGTGTATCTAAGGCCACATCTGCTTCTACCTTCATGCCACTTTGCAAATCCCAGCTTTGATCCGCATGATTTATTTTTTGAGAGGACAAACTGACCAATAAGCGGTAATAGTCTTCGCGTTCAGGTAAGCTGACTGACAATTCACGGGCTGGAATCACGGTCTTAGTAAGCTCTAACACACGTCCGGTTTGGACCCCAAATTTCTGATACGGAAAGGCCTCATATCTTAACGATACCTGCATCCCCGTTTTTACAAATCCAATATCGCGGCTTGGAACGAATAGTTCTACCTGGTAGCTATCTCCTTCTGGCAATAATTGGAGCAGAACCGTTTGCTCAGTGACAGTCGCCCCTTGTTTTATCTGTAGTGCAGTCACGATGCCATCTCGTGGTGCAATCACTCGCATCTCACTTTGACTTTCTTGTTGTGCACGCTCTGCCGCCAAAGCAGCAATATCTCGATTCAAACCATTGCGTTCAGATTGCGACGACAAAGGCAACTGTTCCAATAACGATGTTGCACTTGCTTGTTGTTGGGCCATTTCTGCAACTGAACTGCGCAAGGCTGCTAACTGGCTATCTGCCATCGTCAGTTCCGCACGCTTTTCATCGACACTTGCCGCTGACACGTAGCCTTCTTCCAGTAACTTTTGTTGTCTCTGCAAAGCCAAATTTGCTAATTTACTTCTTTGCTCCAACAAGCTCTTCTGGTTAGCCAAATCACTTGCCTGCGCACTCAGTTGTCTGACTTTTTCTTTTGCCTCGCGTTTTTTTGCACGATACATAGAGTGCACAACTTCCTTGCTTTCTTCTAAATTGGCTGATCGTTCATCAATACTGGTCAGTACCTCTTTTTGCAAACTGCCATGAACGAGTTCTTTACTTGAATTAATCTGTAATAAAACATCGCCCGCTTTTACGTGCTGACCTTCGACAACCCGTAAGTCATTGACGACTCCAGTCTGCAATGCAATGACTTTGGTTAGTCCCTGACTAGGGACAACTTGTCCCAGCACTCTGGCTTTTTTGGTGTAATCACATAACCAGATAAAGAGCAACACAGTCAATGCAATGATTGCCAATAATATGGATGTCAAACGCCAAGGACTCATGCCGAGCTGAATCGTTTCATGACCGTAACGATGTTCTTGTCTGGCGATTATTTCTGAACGAAATTGCATTGCTTGCTCTTATATTTCGTGATGTTGATGAATTCAATTCTTTAATTCGACCAACTCTCAGCGATGCAGCAACAGTAGCCTGCATTTGCATAAAGGAGAGTTAGTCGAATCGTGATCGACAAGCGATCACATGTGATGAAACCGGATAGGCGTAACAGGTTTAGTTGGTAACGGTTCGTTCCTTACTGGCGTTTCAGGAAATATAGGACGAAGCACAGGCATTATCCGAAAACGACGATCAATCACGCCGGTAAGTTTTGTTTGCATAACTTTAAAAATCATTTTTTCTCACTTCATTTTGTATTGGACATGACGACTTCATCAATGCATTCGTCTTTTCTCGCGAATGCCAATAGCCATGCCTGACTTCATTACGTCAGACATGGGGCACGACTACATTGTCGAGAAAAACTTCCTAAGAATTAACGGCGGCGGCTCATTTGGGGCGACTGGTAAGAGCTCGCGTAAATACCGACTCCCGCTCCACCAGCAAAACCAACAAGACCTCCAATGAATGGATGACCGACAGTGGCACCTAGTGCAATGCCTGGTACAACACTGTCTAACCCCCAATGAAGGGCGGTATCAATACGATTAAAAGTCTGAGCATTGCCACGCGGGTAAGAGAAACCACCACTGACATGCTGCAAATCTTCAACGTTGAGAACTAATTGCATGTTTAAATTTTCATGTAAAATACGTACTGCCTTTAAGTATGAAAGTACGTAGAGGTTGTTGACATGGTTACTTCAGGTGTCACCAGCTTGCGCTGGCAACACATTCCTTCTAGCAAGGAACAAAGTAAGCTTTAAGGGAGTACCGTTTCTCTGCTTTATCAGGAGAAGGGAAACGTACTCGCCTTATATTAGCGACGACCCTGGTACCAAGAATTAATACGGCTGCCCAAATATACCGCACCTCCGAATACCCCGGCAGCACCGACGACCGCAAAGGAAGCCGCAAAACTCACGCCCTTTGATGCTGCGTTCCAGAAACGGTCTGAGCCACCGCTCACCTTAGTCAATTCAGATTTCGTAGAGATTACTTGCATTTTTTTCCTTTTAAATATTCACAATTTTTCTTTATTGTGAAGATTCATAATTAAACTTAAATTTTCTGGACATCACGGCCTTTACTCAACACAGAATAAAGCCATCAATGGCGTCTCAATTAACGGCGACGTGCACCGGTGTTGTAGTAGTAGTTGTAGCCGGTATTAGCAACAAGAGCTGCGAACGCAAAAACAATACCGCCAGCAGCGGCCGCTGTTGTGCCTCTACTCCACGCGAGATCGTGTGCAGCGCCAGAAAAATATTGACCACCAGCGACTTGTTGCAATTCATTACTATTGTTTAAAACTTGCATTTTATTTCCTTAAAAAATCACACTTTTTCATATTGAAATGTGACGTTAGTAAAATGTTTGAACCTGATAAAACATCTGGTTCAAACCGCTTTTAAGTTTCATGTACATCTTGTGCACACGCTCCTTAAACTTGCTCAACCGTGCATACCCTCGACAAATGATTTAAGCACGGTTCAAAATTTTCGACGTAATGCTGCGCTCAGCACAGTCATAATCAACTGTGTCAATCCTTCATATAAAATTTCTCTGGACAATGAATCAGACGCGAAAGTTATTGACGACCTATAACCAACCTATTGCTAACAGGTCACTTTAGTCGCGATCGCCCTAGCTGAAAATAGTCTCGTAGATAGATGACTTTGCGTTTTTCGATTTGATGGATAACGTATAAGTGCACATTTTTTCCAGATCAACCGATGCTTTTGAAGTGCGTATGGTTGAAACATCGCATGCGCTATTTCTCTGAATTCGTATAGTCCGATCGGCGTCAAATTCTGCGTGTTGGTGGGTCTGAAAGTGCGAAAGAAAAACAGTACCCAGATAACTAAAACACCAATCTACCGTATGACTAGAAAACACACTGTTTGCGCTGGACAAAAGCCCCACAAAATCAAGATCAGACTCAACTGACGGCAAGTGTGATTTCGCTTCCGGGGTTGCGGATTGCGTCTCGGATAGAGCAACCGATTGTGCGAGAGATCGATATGTATCACAACTCGAACCAACACATACGTGATCCGCCTTTGACGAGAATGACGTCGAATGCGTGATCGAATGGCTCAATAAATAGATACTCTGGGTCGAAAATAAAAACAGAACTATAACTATCCCTAGCATTTTCGCTGCCAAGGTCAAACGTTTGCTTAACATTTTTTAATACCTAAAAAATGCAATACATACTGGCTGTTCTTATGAAATGGCTGGTATCGCGATTAACTTGATGTGTAAATTATAGGCACCAAAAACCAGAATGTAAATTCAAATACCAAATAGTAACAATAAGTAACATATCATATTGGTGAATATGAAATCCGAATTTCGAGAGAAAACTAATTGATGTTAGTACTTGTTTTTCTATTGCAAATAATTGCTATAAATAAAATATTTCGTGGCTTTTTTTAAAATATCGAGAAACACCAAACTAACGATCAGTGCAGCCCATGAAAACGCTCCGATGATTCAGTTCAGGTGCATACATAACGTGAGACAAAGCATCGAGATGCCCAAGGTCTCCTGTGCGTTTTTGAAAAAAATTTAAATATATGGAAAGCAGAATTTCGCATCGAGCAACAACCTGCATTGGCGTCCACCGAGCTAAGTCAAATGGGAATTACTAACGATAAAATTACTGTTGAAGTTGACAGCAAAAGTAGCCAGGCAGGTGAATTACATGTGGCACAGCTAGAAAATGGGTTATCGAGTAAAGACGTCGCTGAAGAAAATCAATGTGCAACTTTACGTCACGATGCGGTTGCCAAAGTGTGGACTGACGTGCTCTTGGTTGGAGCGTCAACACCCAAGAAAACCAGCATAACTGTAAACCTTCCGGCCAACGCGAATCGTCAGCATTTATCGCTAGTTACCTTTAACCAAAACCATCAAGGAAATATCCTGCCAGCAGTCGAATTGACCGTATGTCTTTAAATAACATTAGCTATATTGGCGTAGGCAAACACACCAACAACAAGATTTTTCGTCACGATTGTCAATCCGCTCGAATTCTGGCAAAGTAAGATCATGCATTAGTGCAACAGTAGCTGTGCGCATGAGCCAATCAAGGAGTTTGTCATGTACGATGAAAACGATTTTACTGCGGTATCCAAATTTTTAAAATTAGGTATCAAAATTACTGTCAAAAATCCCATGGGGCAAAGTCCCTCATTTGAAAGCAGCTTTCCTACGCCTAAGGGAGCGATGGTCAATTTAAACGAAAAAAGTCTGTATGACGTTGAACGTAAGCTGCGCGCTTTAATTGGCAACGATACGCCAGTCAAAACAAAGTTAGCGCCATTCGTATACCTTGGCACGAATTTTCGGGGCATCCTTTACTGCACCAAAGGTTCAAACGAGTACATCATTCAAGAGACCCATGATGTATTTGGCAGCGAGTCCAAACGTGTTGTTCGTCAGGCTGATGAGTTTATACAATTACTGAGCTAATCTGTTTCTGAAGTCAATATTGGACAATAGCCTGTCCAACAATTCTCGACGACTAGCCATCACATCGTGGTAATAGTGTTCGCTTTCGTCAATCACCGACATCTCTCCGTCATTCGCCGATGACTGCAAGACAAACCTATGCGCTTGCAGTATTGTGAGAATACACAAAACAAACGTATTCGAGAGGAGAGAAAATGCGTGACGATGTAACTAACCCAGCCGCTAAAAATGCCAAGAATCTAATTCTTGGCGTTGCTTTAGTCGGTACCGGTGTTTTATTTCTGATAAACGGTTTGGACTTTATCGCTTACCTGAAATGGTGGATATTTGTTCCCGCGCTAATTGCATTGGACGGGTTAATTGACATCCTGGTTTCACGCAGAGCAAAACAAATCGCCAAGGGTTGTTTCAACATTATCTTTGCGTTCTGGATCTATGCATCGATGGAACATTTGTGGGGCTGGACCTTTGGCACCAGTTGGCCAATTATTCTGATCGCCGTCGGCGTGCAAAGTATCGTGTTCGGCTTATTGTCGTTAAACAAATCATCCTCAGAATCCTGAATTTCCTCAGAGTCCCATTGACGAAGGAGAATTACATGAACCAACAAAAGCAACACAACCGCGTTGTGTTTGGCACCATTATTCTGATCTTTGGCGCCCTCGCCTTAATCGATAATTTAAACATTTTTAATACCAGAGAAATTCTCCAATTTTGGCCAACTGTTTTCATCGTTATCGGTGCGCTAAAAATGTCGCGCAGCGACACGGTCTCTGGACATCTGATCGGTGGCGGCTTTATTGCGGTAGGTGCGTTGATGACCTTACAGCATCTGGGTATTGTCTATTTCAGTAGTCGTAGTTTGTGGCCAGTGGTGATGATCTTTGCGGGCTTATCTATCATCTTCAAAGACCGTCTGAGGGCCGACATTGCTCCGCCGATTGGCAATATGGAAGACGGCGACAATTGCTGTAATTTATCCGCCGTCATGAGTGGGTCTAAAAGCCAAAATTCATCACAAAATTTTCGCGGAGGAGAACTCACTGCGGTCATGGGCGGCATCGAGCTCGACTTGCGCAATGCATCGATCGACGGTAGCGCAACCATCAATGTTTTCGCAGTGTGGGGTGGCATAGAAATAAAGGTGCCTGGTGACTGGACTGTCATCTCACAAGGGATTCCGATCTTAGGCGGTATTGAAGATCGTACCGTTCCACCGATGGATCGTAGCAAGACCTTGTTCATACAAGGATATGCGATTATGGGTGGTGTCGAAATCAGAAACTAAATACACGAGAGCCCCATGCACCCACTGTTATCAGATTTCCGCAGATTTCTCTGGCACATCGCGATATGGCTTGCAGCGGGGCTATTACTAGCAAAAATATTAGTATTGGCAGAGTTCAGCGATTTTTCCTACGCTTGCTTTTTCGCTGTACCAGTCAGTCTATTTTTTGGATTTTTGACGAGCTCCGCATACTATATTTGTCGTTCGTTTCAGATTCAGAAATACACGTTCTTTCTTATAGCACTGGTATTTATCGTCAGCTCGCTCATCTCTGCTGCATTGGCAATATGCGTAGCCCATGCCTGGAATCTCCTGCTGGAAAATTTAAATGACGTTGTGTCTCCTCATAACATCACCTCAAAACTTGATATCGCACTCTTTGCCAGCTATTTTGTCTTATACCTGTTAGCGCTATTGACTTATGACGTCGTGATTGCATTTGAACATATGCGAGCAGCGGAAAAGCGCGAGACCTATGCTCACCTGTTAGCACGTGATGCAGAGTTGCAAGTGTTGCGCTCGCAGATTGACCCACATTTTTTATTCAACAGTCTTAACTCGATTAGTGCTCTGACGGCGATTGATGCGAAAGCAGCGCGGGAAATGACCATCGCACTGGCAGATTTTTTTCGTAAAACGCTGACCTTATCGGAACAAGAAAAAATTAGCCTGGACCAAGAGCTGAGTTTATGTGAGGATTTTCTGGCGGTAGAAAAAATCCGCTTTGGGAAGAAATTGCAAATCGCAATCGAGGTCGATACGTCAACAATTGATGCGTTAATTCCTTCTATGATCTTACAGCCATTGTTAGAAAATGCAATTAAACATGGTATCCGCACCATCCGCCAAGGTGGATGTATTACGGTAAAAATTCTGAGGAATGCCAATTGGTTACACATCCGCGTTACTAATCCGGTGACCACGGATGTTTCTCCTGCCACTGGTTCTGGTCTCGGTTTACAAAATCTGCGTTCCCGCTTTCACGCTTTGTATGATGATCAAGCCAGAGTCGAGTGGAAGCGCACAGAACAAGAATTTGTCGTTGAACTGACACTACCCTGGGAATCAAAGAAATCATGACAAAACAAATCAGCGTAATCATTGCCGATGACGAAGAACTGGCACGTCGCCTGATCACCGAATATTTACGCACTCATCAAGATGTTCACATCATTACCGAATGCGAAACCGGCACAGAAGCGGTGGATGCGATCAACCAACATTGCCCTGATCTGATTTTTCTTGATATCCAGATGCCAGAGTTGACGGGCTTAGAAGTCTTAGAAATAACCGGACGCCGTAGCGGTGTTATTTTTACCACCGCCTACGACCAATTTGCCTTGAAAGCATTTGATTTGCATGCGATTGATTACCTGCTAAAACCGTATTCACAACAACGCTTTGACGAGGCACTGAATAAGGCAAGAAAACTTCTGCAGCAAACAGACGTATCTCCTGAAACTGCCATTCAACAATTAATCGCAGAAAACACAGAAAAAAACAAAAGGCTGCTGATTCGCGATCGCAACCAGGTTCATGTTGTTCCCATTGCCTCTATCGACTACATCAAAGCAGAAGATGACTATATTTTGATCCATGCCGCCGGAAAATCATGGATGAAGACCCAAAGTCTGTCAGACATCGAGGCGCAACTCAATCCGACGCAGTTTGTACGGATACACCGTTCTTATCTCTTGCAATTGCATGCCCTAAAAGGAATAGAACGCCAAAACAAAGACAGCGTCGTTGCAGTGTTAAACAATGGTGAAAAATTACCCGTAAGCCGTTCAGGCTACGAGCGTCTAAAGGAACATTTACAGTAGCTTGCAAATATCTGCCACAAAAGCAATTAATGATGCGTTGATAGAAAAAAGGCGTATTCTTTACATTTTCCCTCGAAGTATCGCCAATAATTATTTGCAAAAAGCGCCATCTTTATTTGTGCCATTTTTCAGAAAAGAAAGAATCCATGAACGCGCCTGAATTAAATCACCGGTCTTACGCCATACCTGCCGAATTCAGCGAATGTTTTAATTTGCAAAGGGCTGCCTACCTTGCTAACCCCTATCCTGATTATGCAAGCCGCCGCGCAGATTTAGAAAACTTGGCACGCTTACTAAAAGAGAATAAGGATGCATTGGTCGCCGCAATCAATCAAGATTACGGTAACCGCTCGAGCTTTGAAACTTTGTTTGCAGAATTTTTCGTTGTGCTGCAAGAGATCAAAGATAATCTCAAGCACATCAAAAAATGGATGAAGCCGCAACGCCGACACATCGATGTATTACTTTACCCAGGATCAAAAGTGGCTGTCATACCTCAACCATTGGGGGTGATTGGTGTCATTGTTCCCTGGAATTTCCCGCTCAATTTGTCGTTTGCTCCTTTGGCGGCGATCTTTGCTGCGGGCAATCGTGCCATGCTAAAGATGTCTGAAAATTCTGTGCATCTGGCACGCTTACTCATTCAAATCACACCGAAGTATTTTCCACCGGAAAAGCTGCAATTCTTCGAGGATGGAGGTGGCCGTGGCCCGGCATTTTCATCGCTACCTTTTGATCATTTATTTTTTACAGGTTCGGGTCAGACAGGGCGCGCTGTCATGACAAATGCTGCACGCAATCTGACACCTGTTACTTTAGAATTGGGTGGGAAATCCCCTGCCGTAGTAGCGGCCGATTTTCCCTTAGCGACAGCCGCCGATCGAATTATCTGGGTCAAGGCATTTAATGCAGGTCAAATTTGTACCAACGTCGATTACGTTTATCTGCCCGAAGGCAGCGAGGAAGCGTTCACCACCGAAGCAAAGCGACTGATCGCAGAACGCTATCCCGACATCAACCACCCTGACTACACTTCGATCATCGATGAACGTTCGTATTGCAGACTAGAAGCAACCTTAAATGACGCGCTGGACAAAGGAGCACGTGTAGTTAATTTGTTTGAATCTGTTCACTCTGCACTGCCAGACCGTGCACTACGCAAATTCCCGCTCACGCTGGTATTCAACGTGACTGATGACATGGAAATCATGCAGCGAGAAATCTTTGGTCCGCTGCTCCCGGTAAAAACCTATCAACAGCCGCAAGAAGTCGTCGATTACGTCAATGCACATGACCGGCCACTCGCTTTCTATCCCTTTACGAACGATACTGCGCTTTTGGATTTTTACCTGAAACGAATTATGTCGGGAGGTGTGTCGGTCAACACGGCTTTATTACACGTCGCTCAGCACGATATTCCGTTTGGTGGGGTGGGTGCGAGCGGCATGGGGCATTATCATGGTTATGAAGGATTTACGACTTTTTCAAAAATGCGTCCCGTGTTTTATCAGGGACGAATTTCTGCGATTAAACTGATGATGCTGCCGCCTTACGATAAGAAAGCCAATAAATTGATCGCGTTACTGATTAAATTATTTGGCTAACCCAGTCACATCAGATGCGCAGCTTAACTGATTGCTTTCATCACCATGGTTAATTCAACTCTGGTGTCTTGCAACAGTTTTTCGATATTGTCCTGATTCACACCCAGTAACAACAAGCTCGGTGGAACTACTGTCCAGTCAAGTTGGTCAATGTTCTCTGCAACAAAATGCGCATCCAGAAAATCTGCCGTTGTCAGCACATCGGTTAAGTTCGCTTTCGCTGAGCGTCCTGGAATATAGCCGCGGTGGTTGAGAACAGCATTACGAATGTCTTCCGAAATGTCCCAATCTTCCAAAATAGCACTGCCTATGCTGGCATGCCATTGGTCAATCAGATCCCAGAGAATCTTATCCGTGGTGAATAATTCTTGAAAATGATGTGTTCGATTTAAAATATAGAACTTGCCGATATCATGCAGTAAGCCAGCCAACATGGCTTTATCCGCACTCAATTTTGTATGGGTACGAGCAATCACCATAGATAAGGCTGCGACGCGCAAACTACGGCGCCATAGGCCATCCATTTGTGTCGACAAAGTACCATTAAACTTGTTTTCAGCAAGTTGCTTCATACCGACTGCAATAGCAACGTTACGTACTGCTGCAAAACCTAAAAGCATCGTCGCAGCGCGTAAATCATTGATGGTTCGTGCCTGGGGATTGAATGCGGCTGTATTACTCAAATGTATAACTTTGGCGGACAAAACCGGCTCACTGCCGATGATACGTGCAATCACATCGTTCGAAATGTCAGGCTGGCTCAGGGCTTTTCTGATCTTCATGGTTGCGCCAACGGAGGTCGGAAAAATCAATTTTTTATTTGATAACTCTTTAGAGAATTCCTCTAGAAAAGCAAATTCACTCATTTTATTGTCACTCATCGTTGGCTCTCACTGATCTTTTTGTCTGCCTGCCCATGGTTTCTATTTCTTCTTTTGACGGTGCTATCAGGATCAACATCTTTGTACTTTGCGGCATCACGCTACCTAACAACAATCTCAATGAAGAACCATATATTTCATTTCGCTTCATTGGCAGCATGATGGTATTGGCGAGTCACTATTCAAGCATACGCTGCTTTGATGAATAAAGGTCTGTCACACGCCAATGCGGACTCCTTAATTACGGTGTTGATTAATGGTGTCGCGTGTTTCTAAAGCAATACGACGAGCGGCATCTGCGTAATTTTCATTCCCTATTACTTTGGCATACAAAATAGCGCGAGAAGAATTGATCATCATTCCGTTACCATTATTTGTTTTGCCTGCTTGTACTGTAGCGGCAATATCACCACCCTGGGCACCAATACCTGGGACCAACAAAGGCATGTCGCCAATAATGTGTCGTACCTGTGCCAGTTCGTTCGGGAACGTCGCACCTACGACCAACGCGCATTGGCCGTTGATATTCCATTTATCGGCAACCAATTGCGCCACATGTTGGTATAAAGGTTTACCGCCTACATCTAAAAATTGCAGATCTGAACCACCAGCGTTGGAAGTGCGACATAAGACAATCGCGCCTTTGTCTTTCCATTCCATGTACGGAGCAACCGAGTCAAACCCCATGTAGGGGTTGACGGTTACCGCATCAGCCTCATAACGTTCGAAAGCTTCACGCGCATATTGTTCAGCGGTAGCACCAATATCACCACGCTTGGCGTCGAGCACCAAGGGAATGGCAGGATAGGTCGCTTTGATATAGCGGCAGATTTCTTCTAATTGATCTTCCGCGCGTAACGCTGCGAAATAGGCAATCTGTGGTTTGAAAGAACAAGCCAGATCAGCGGTGGCATCGATGATGGTTTTACAAAAGCTCAGAATTGCGTCTGGCTTACCAGCCAACTCAGCGGGAAAACGCGTTACATCAGGATCGAGGCCTACGCACAATAAGGAATGATTGCCAGTCCAGGCGGCATTGAGTTTTTCTATAAAAGTCACGATTACCTCTGCATTTTGAATTTTTCGGAATACCCGCATTATACCGTGGTGCACTGTACTGAAATGCTGCAACCAGTTAGCTGAAATTTGATTATCATGTCATAAGTAGGACTTCCTCAGACCATAAGACCAAATTAAGCGAGCAACATCATGACCAAAAAAGCAACAAATGAGATCAATTTGCTCGCACTCGACTATCAAATCTGTTTTGCGCTGTACTCTACCTCTCTCGCATTGACTAAAACTTATAAGCCTTTGCTGGAACAGCTCAATCTTACCTACCCACAATACCTGGTCATGCTGGTGCTATGGGAGCAAGACGATGTGCTGGTGAAAGATATAGGGAATGTTCTGTTTCTTGACTCAGGCACCCTGACCCCGCTATTAAAACGGCTCGAAGCATCGGGCTTATTAATCCGCCGTCGTGATGAGTCGGATGAACGCCAGGTCAGAATTGTTCTGACCCTGCAAGGTCAACAATTACGAAAAGCCGCCAGCACGATTCCGCCTAAAATTTTGTGTGCGAGCGGACAGACGCAAGATACATTGATCGCCCTGCGCCAGCAACTGACCGAATTACGCGAGCAGTTACACACTGATTTGAACGATTGAAATGCTTCGTATTTAATACAAAAATAGACGTAAAATTACGTAAGCTATCGTGGTCATAGAAAAAATCAATGAATACAATCAACATTTAAATTGCACACAATTTAATTGTGCACTACTATTCATCCATCGACGCAGCCAGTCGTTTTTTTAATTCATTATCGGAGAGTTTCATGCAAGTACTTTACACAGCAAATGCAACAGCAACCGGCGGCCGTGATGGTCGCGCCATATCCAATGATGGTCACCTCGATGTCAAACTGACGACACCAAAAGAATTAGGTGGCGCGGGCGGTGATGGCACAAATCCTGAGCAATTATTTGCTGCTGGCTATTCTGCTTGCTTTATCGGTGCAATGAAATTTGTAGCATCGACTGAAAAAATCGCTTTACCTGCAAACGTTTCAGTAAACGGCCTCGTCGGTATTGGTCCCAATGGCAAAGGTGGCTTCGGCATTTCCGTTGCGCTCAATGTTTCTTTGCCAGATATGGACAAAGCGGCAGCACAAGACTTGATCAATAAAGCACACGAAGTTTGCCCTTATTCCAATGCAACCCGCGGCAACGTTGAAGTGACAATTACATTGCTGTAATTCATCTTTGACTCGCAAAAAAAAGAGACCGATATTGTCGGTCTCTTTTTAGTATTTAAGGCTAATTAGCAATCAGACTTTCGGAGTACCGCCTAACAGGAATGCCCGCTTTTGTGGCTTGGTAATTGTGTTTCCAGCTGGATTGATGCTATTTGCCTGAATCGTAGCAGGCAAAGTGCTCGCGCTTGGTTCATACGGCTTAAGGAACCATGGGTCAACTTTTTCTCTCGGCGCCTGAAAACTGCGTCCCGACTTCTCTGGTCTGTCTGTCCCGTTGCGCTCCGAACGATCACGTGAATGACGCGCACGCTCAGCTACCTGTACAGAAGTCGCCACAAAACCAGCCAGTGTCAGGCGTACGATTTTTTGCTTAATCAATTTTTCAATATCGATCAACAAACGCTCATCCTGATCGGTATGCAAAGAAATCGCATCGCCCTTAGCGCCAGCACGACCGGTACGTCCAATACGGTGTACATAGTCTTCCGCGTTATATGGCAGATCGTAGTTAATCACGCACGGCATTTCAGAAATATCCAGACCGCGTGCTGCTACGTCGGTAGCAACCAAGACTTCGACTTCGCCGCGCTTGAAATCTTCCAGCGCCAACATACGCTCAGATTGCGATTTATCGCCGTGAATTGCGGAGGCTTTGACACCCTGCTTAACCAAATGCACTGCGAGACGAGAAGCGCCAATTTTTGTATTGGAAAACACGATCACTTGCTTCAACCCGCGTTCACGAATAATGAAAGACACGGCGTCGCGCTTTTCGTCTTCAGCGACTTTGTACAAGATCTGCGTGACGTTATCCGAGGTTGCATTACTGCGCGCAACTTCTATCGTTTGCGGGCTATTTAAAAAGCTTGCAGCCAGTTTTTTGATCTCTGGCGAAAAAGTCGCCGAGAACATCAAATTTTGTCGCTGTTTAGGCAGTAAATTAATGATGCGCTGCAAGTCTGGCAAGAAACCCATATCCAGCATGCGATCTGCTTCATCCATGACCAGTATCTGTGTCTGTGACAAATTAATCGTTTTCTGCTGCACGTGATCCAGCAAGCGACCAGGTGTCGCAATCACGATCTCTACGCCAGAACGCAAGATGGCGGTTTGCGGTGCCATATCTACGCCACCAAACACAACAGTCGAACGTAGAGGTGTGAACCGTGAATAGGCTTTGACATTTTCTGCAACCTGATCAGCCAGTTCACGGGTAGGCGTCAAAATCAATGCCCGCACCGGATGACGTGCAGGTGAAGCGCTGCTATTAGCATGCGCCAACAAACGTTGAATGATAGGCAGAGAGAAGCCAGCAGTTTTACCGGTGCCAGTTTGGGCTGCACCCATGACGTCTTTGCCTTGCAGAACGACAGGAATCGCTTCGGCTTGTATTGGCGTTGGGTGCACATAACCCTGCTCAGACAAAGCGCGCAAGATTTCAGGAGCCAGACCAAAATCTTCAAAACGCGAAGTGGCTACAGGTGTGTCAATGGTGGTCGGGCTGTCAGCGCCCTGAACAAGGTCGGACTTAGTATCAGTCATGTATTCTATGGTGGGCCTCCCGCAGGTCGCATGGGAACCAGCAAAATTACCGGCATCACCACAGTCTGCGACAATCTAAGGAGAGTAAGCGTAGGCTAAGAAAGCAGAGATTATATTACAAATCAAGGGCTTAGAGCAAACAAGTGGTTTTTCTCAAGGTTCTGCACTTCGTGCTGATACTATCTTACCCCCGATTTCTTTCGTCACCAGCACCCACTTGCGCAAAGCAGACCACAAATTCATCTCCGAACAGTCTCCAGCAGAGGTGACAGAAACCTTCGTTACGCCGCTGCTTGCCCTTGGCAAGGACAAATCGCTTACTAAAATTGCCCTACCCACATGCCCATAATTAAAAAGACATTAGCCTTTTTAACTGTTCACACGATGAAAAATAAATGCGATTGATAACGGTTCTCATTTACATTATAATTGTAACTTAAAGTAGCCAACCGCCAACTATTACATCCTCTGAACTCACATAGAAAGAAACCATGGATCGCCGCACCCCTATTGCAGCTGCATTGATTACTTTGTTCGCCCAACCGATCACCACATTTGCACAAGCAAGCACCACTGTTCCTGCCGCACAGCAAAATAAAAACAGCTTGCCAGAAATCAACGTACAGGCCAGTCAGAATGATTTTGCACCCGGTGCTGTTTCTTTGAGCAAATTGCCAGCAGACCTGCGCGATGTACCGCAATCAGTTACGGTCGTAAACAAAGCACTCATGCAATCGCAAGGTGCCAATTCAATGGCGGAAGCCTTGCGCAATGTTTCCGGCATTACCTTGGGTGGTGCAGAAGGCGGCCAAATTGGTAATAACGTCAACCTGAATGGCTTCTCTGCAAGAACCGATGTGTATCTGGATGGTTTCCGCGATCGTGGTCAATACTACCGTGATACTTTTGCGCTGGATTCGATTGAAGTATTGATGGGGCCTTCATCGATGTTGTTCGGTCGCGGTTCAACTGGCGGCGCGATCAACCAAGTGACCAAAAAGCCTTTACTCAAGAACCAAACTGAATTGACAGGATCAGTCACCAGCAATGGTCTGGTTCGCTCCACTGTCGACTTCAACAAAGTGACATCTGACACCTCTGCTGTACGTATTCTGGCAATGGCGCAAGACGGCAATGCCACGACTCGCGATCAAACCAAACTGCAAGATTTTGGTCTCGCTCCCTCAGTCAAATTAGGTATAGGTACGCCAACAGAAATCACCTTATCTGCCCTGCTGCAACACAATCACGACATGCCAGATTATGGTGTCGGTCCACTCAACGGTCGCCCTGCGCCAGTGGATCGCAATACGGCGTACGGTTTCAACGACGATCATACTGATTCTGATATCGCTGCATTAAACAGCACTATTGTGCATAAGCTTAACCCACAAACAACATTGCGTAATCAAACGCAATTCAATTACGTCAGCACAAAAGCTGTCGAGACAGCGCCAAATACAATAGGTACGGTAGGACTAAAAGGTTTTACACCGTTGCCCGTCTCAGCGATGAGCAATTTACCTCTGTCGAGCCTGTACGAACGTTTACAAAGCCATGACCGTAACATTCGCGACTATTCAATTTTCAACCAAACTGAATTAGCAACGACAGTCACTAGCGGCGCCTACAAACACAACCTGTTAGCAGGCCTGGAACTTGGTCACGATGGTTACGATAACCAGAACTTTTATAGAAATGGTTCATGCAACGGTGTTCCCCTCACATCGGCAACGGCGACCAGCGGTTTTGTTGCTTGTGTACCGTTGATCAATCCCAATGCGGGCAACTCACCAACGAATGTTGCCAGCAAAGCAGGCAATCGCGCCGGTGGTTCATCTAACACAGTAGCCACTTATATCAACGACACGCTGGAACTCAATCCATACGTGAAATTAGTTGGTGGATTGCGCTATGACAGATTCAGTGCCAGCATCACTAATTCCATCAATTCCAGCAATACCGCAGGAAGTACAACGTTGCCGTCGGCTGACCAAACGATAGGATTTACCAGCGTCCGACTGGGTAGCATCTGGCAACCTGACGCGCAGCAATCTTACTATGCATCCTACGGTACTTCGTTCAATCCATCTCTGGAACAATTGACCGGTACAGTAGGCCAAACCAATCTTGCGCCAGAAAAAAATCGTTCCTATGAGTTGGGAGGTAAATGGGATTTATTGAACGGAAATCTGGCATTAAATTCAGCCGTTTTCCAAATTCAAAAAGAAAACGCCCGTAGCCAGATCAGTCCTGGCGTGTACAGCATGGATGGCACAGTGCGTGTCAATGGCTTCAGAGCTGGTGCTAGTGGTTTGCTGAGTAAAGGTTTACAACTCGCCATGAATTACACCTATCTTGATGCGAAAGTTGTAGCAGCATCAGCAGCAGATGGTACGCTGGGCAAAATCCCTGCCAACACACCACGCAATACGCTCACTGCATGGACGACGTATGAATTCGCTCCACATTGGGAAATCGGTGGTGGCCCGGTATATATGTCGCAGCGTTATGCCAGCGGTGCGAATGTCGTCAGCGTCCCCGGTTACACACGCTGGGACGCAACCATGGCGTATAAGCAAAAAAATTACGACGTTCGTCTGAACGTGTTTAATCTGAGCGATAAGATGTACTACGATGCTTTAATTCCATCCGACGGCGGTCGCTCAGTGCCAGGCACTGGTCGTAGCGCGATGCTGTCGGTGGCGTATCGTTTCTGATCACACATTGTTCATCGTTTTCTGCATTCATTAAAGGTCGACCATGTTGATTCATATTCCCGGCGTATTAAATACCAGCACGTTAAATACAATACGCATGATGCTGTCACAAGCGGGCGACGCCTGGGTGGATGGCCGCGTCACGGCTGGCTATCAAGGTGCGCCAGTAAAGTTGAATCAACAAATCGACGAACGTTCCGACGTGGCGCACCAATGCCAGCACATTGTGCTATCCGCTTTGGAACGTAACCCGCTATTCATCAGTGCAGCGTTGCCGAATGTCGTTTATCCGCCGATGTTTAACCGCTACGGTGAAGGCATGGGATTTGGATTACACGTCGATGGTAGCGTACGCTTACATCCTCATAATGGAAGTAAGCTGCGCACTGACGTCTCTGCCACGCTGTTTCTGGCAGAACCTGATGAATACGATGGTGGTGAATTACAGATTGCCGACACCTATGGTACACACAGCGTAAAACTGGCTGCGGGAGACATGGTAGTGTATCCCTCCACCAGCTTACATCAAGTAACAACGGTCACTCGCGGCACCCGCTTAGCCTGCTTTTTGTGGGTACAGAGTCTGGTCAAAGATGATGGTCAACGCAGCTTATTATTTGATATGGATACATCGATTCAAACGCTCAATCGTACCCAAGCTGACGAGACCGCACGCCGCAGTTTGGTAGGTTGCTACCATAATCTGCTGCGTCAGTGGAGTGAAACCTGATTTAGGTAGTCTCCGTTCTCATTCGGTTCTGTGGCCAAACACGTGGAAAATCGATGGTTACGATATGCAGCTTTGCAAGCATCTTTTCCAACTTTTTTAACAGGCTCAATGCATTTATAGGCCGGACGATATAGTCGTCTGCTCCAGCATTTGCCGCAGCAAGAATATTCTTTTTGCTTGCATGAGAGCTGCACATCAAGATCGGCAAATGATTTAACTCTGGGTCACCACGCAGTGAACGAATCAAATTCAAGCCATCCATAAGTGGCATGACAAAATCGGTGATAATGAATTCGATCGGTGCGCCAATATACTTGGTGGTATTTAACGTCCGTAATGCCATTTCACCATTTTCCGCTTCCGATACTCTGACAAAGCCGATTTCTTTTAAAAGGCCAACAATCAAAGACCTCAGATTTGGCTCATCGCTGACCACCAGAAAATGAAGTTCTGTATCCATGAAGATAATACCTTCCAGCTCTCTCTGGAACTGAGAGCATTTAAATTTTTAATAATCACGTTAAACAGAATATCGAAAATAGATTATTGATGTCAGTGCGGTGAACAACAAACGGCATCGAAAAAAATGGCTTTAAGTTGCGTGTATATGTTCACTTCTTCTGTCCCCCAAAAAAATTCCTCCCGCCACTACAAGCACATTCCACGGCTCAAAACAATGTGCCAGCGTTAGCTCGTTTAATATCGGCAGTTACACGCCGCCTTATGTTTGCCAGCGTACTGATCTTTGCGATCGTATGAAATAACGTCAGTCACTTAGTCCACTGCAACAGAAAGTATTTATCATGACTTCAACACGTAAAGCTTATTTCGTTGGCGGCGGAATCGGCTCACTGGCTGGTGCCGCATTTTTGATCCGCGACGGCGGGATGGCAGGCAATCAGATTTCCATCTTTGATGCGGCTTCGGTCATGGGTGGCAGTCTGGATGGCTGCGGCGACGCGGTCAAAGGTTATTCTATGCGTGGCGGACGTATGTTGACCACGGATAACTACGAATGCACCTGGAATCTTTTCAAATCGATCCCATCACTGACACTCCCAGGTAAAAGTGTTTTTGAAGAAACCACAGAATTTAACGAAAAACACCATTCCAACGCGATGGCACGTCTGGTCGACAGCCGCCGCGCCAAAGTACCGGTTAAATCGATGGGTTTCTCGATCCATGATCGTGTTGAGCTACTCAAACTAGCGAGTGCTGACGAAGAGGCATTAGGCAACAGCCGAATTACCGATCACCTATCGCCAGAATTTTTTGAAACTGAATTTTGGTATATGTGGGTAACGACTTTTGCCTTTCAGCCCTGGCATAGCGCGGTCGAATTCAGACGCTACCTGCATCGTTTCCTGATGGAGTTTGTACGCATTGAAACGCTGGCGGGTGTAAAGCGCACTGTATTGAACCAATATGATTCTCTGGTCGTACCTTTGCAACGGTGGCTGGAAGCACAAGGCGTACATATGATTTCTAACTGCCTGGTAACGGATCTGGAGTTCAAGAACGATGGCGATAACATCGAAGTTCTCGGTCTGCGTTACTTACTGAAAGGTCAGACCGAGACCTTGCAATTAGAAGATGGCGACCTCACGTTTCTACAAAATGGCTCTATGACAGACGCCTCAAGCTTAGGCTCGATGACTGCTGCACCTGCCAAATTAAAGAAAACACAAAGCGGCAGTTGGTCTTTATGGGAAAAAATCGCCGAAGGAAGACCCATGTTGGGCAATCCAAAAGCCTTCAATAGCTGCGTCGCACAATCAGATTGGGCATCATTTACGGTCACTTTAAAGGACTCAGCTTTCTTTGACCAGATGCACAACTTTAGTGGGAATGAGGCAGGTACAGGGGGATTAGTTACATTTAAAGATTCGAACTGGCTTATGTCTATTGTGCTGGCACACCAACCGCATTTTGCCAACCAAACTCCAGACGTGTTCGTATTTTGGGGTTATGGATTATTTCCAGACCGTATCGGCAATTTCATTCCCAAGGCAATGGCTGACTGCACAGGTGAAGAAATACTTCAGGAGCTTTGTGGGCATTTACGCTTTGACTTTGATACCGTGCTCACGGCAAACTGTATTCCATGTCGCATGCCCTACATCACGAGTATGTTTATGCCACGCGCCCAAGGTGACCGGCCGCTGCCGGTTCCACCCGGGACTAAAAATTTCGCCTTCATCAGCCAGTTTGTTGAGATTCCGCTAGACACTGTTTTCACGGTGGAATTTTCAGTACGTGCAGCACAAATGGCGGTCTACGAATTACTGGGTATCACCGCGCCCATCCCACCCGTAACACCTCATGACAAATCGCTGCATACACAATTTGAGGCCTTAATCAAAGCGCTATGACAAAATATATTACGTTTTGTCATTTTAAACCTCACAAAAAGGCCTGCACATTATCGAGAAGTTGAAGAAATTGGAATAATCGGAACAATCGAAACAATCACTTTCGACATAAACACGCTGTTTGGGTCTTCAGCATAATCTGCAAATGGCCCACAGTATTCAAAGCCAAAACTCCGATACAAGTCACGCGCAGGTTCGAAGAATTTGATAGAACCTGTTTCAAGACTGAGTCTGGAATAATTTCTTTGACGCGCTTCGTCGATTAGATGCTGCAGTAATTGTCTGGCAGCACCACGCCGGCGCAAATTGCGTGGCGTGCGCATGGATTTGATTTCGGCATGCAGCCTATCAAGCTGCTTGAGCGCAATACATCCTGCCAGCTGATTTTCATTCCAGATAGTCCAAAAGGTAATGCGTGGATCTCGTAAAGCTTCGAGGTCAAGCGCATGTACGCTTTCAGCCGGGCTATTGGCATACATGTCTTATAAATGTTCTTCCAGCAAGGCGCGAATTTCATCACCGTGCAAATCATCGATGCGGATTTTCATGATTTCTTTCTTATTTCTAAATTTTTGCGCTAGACAAAAACGACGAAGTATCAAATTTGTATGATGAGCATGATTAATATCTTGCATCTTTGGGCTTATCACCGTTTGGCCAGTCCAAGGTTTTTTTGGAGTAGACCGGCCGTGTCTGGTGCGTAAAATATTCGGCAACGTCAATCGCTTCCTGATCAGTCAGCGTTTCACCTTGCCCCAGTGGCATATTATGTTTGACAAATGCAGCGGCGGTATATGTCCTTGCCATACCAGCGCCATCATTGAATGAATCAGCCCCCCAGAGCGGCGGAAAAGTATAGGTCTTTTCCGTTTTACTACCCTCCCCTTTTTTACCATGACAACTCGCGCATTTTTCCTGATAGATACTCGCTCCACGCTCACTATCAGCTTTCAATTTCTGATTGATCGAGACAAAGCCGCGGCCAACAATGCTGGTGCCGGTTGGCACGCCAGTGGAAAGCCAACGCATATAAGCGAGAATATGATTCATTTCCGGAGAAGCAAAATCCAATGGTTTCCCATTCATCGAACGCTCGAAACAATCGTTAACTCGTTCTTGCAAAGAAATCAGTTTGCCGCTGCGCGCCCTGTACTCGGGAAACACACCCCAGATACCAAGCCAAGGTGCAGCTCCCGCTACTGTTCCGGCTTGCAAATGGCAATTCGCACAATTGAGGCCATTGCCTACATTCTTCGGCAATAACTGATTGGTTTCAGTCAGGATTTTTTTACCCATACGAATGGCATCACCACTGACTCCACCCGGAATACTTGATTCTGGCGGAATAAGTAGCGATTCTGTCGCATGTGCAATTTGAAAACAGCAGCCATCAATCAACACCATTGCTGCTATGAGCTTACGGAAGGTTGTCATCATTCAGTTGGCCGTTATAGAGGTTATGTCTGCTCAGGTTCGAATTATTGAGGAAAGCGCTCAAGTTTTTTGCCATCAGCAGGGATCTGATACTCGGCGACATTCAACTCCATTGCTAACAAGGTGTAGTAAGCAACGATGCCTGTCAGATCGACGGTACCCTTCTTGCCAAAGCGATTTTCCACGCGCTTAAAAGTCGGTTCTGATACCCGCTTATTATGTTGGAGTTCGATACAAAAATCATAGACCATTTCTTCATCGGCACTCATCGTGCCCGGACGACGGCCGTCTGCAATGGCGTCAACAATTTCTTTTTTTAGACCGGCTTTTAAAGCGATAGGTTGATGTACATACCATTCATAATCCTGAGTCCATTCGCGTGCCGTCATTAAAATGGCTAACTCGCTGAGAGTGTTTCCAATCGCAGATTTGTAGCGCAAATAGTCGCCCATAGAACGCGCTAGTGTCATCATTTGAGGACTATGCATCAAAGGTTCAAAAGGACCAAAAACGGGGACTTTACGATGTGCTTCAAAATCTTGCGCTGCCTGCTTTTGTTCATCGTTATAATTTTCTGCAGCGATTGTCGGTAAACGGTCAGCAGCTTGCGTCAATGCAGTGATGGTGATCAGCGACGCCACCATGATTAAATGTCGTACGTTCATATCGTACTCCCCTTAAAAAAATAAATTCTTTAAAAAAATTCTACAAGAAAAGCTTTTACAAGATAGATTTCTATATCAGACGACGGTAATTTTTTTAAGTAACTGCACTTGATTTGACATTTCACATTTTGAATCGAATCCTCACACATTGATTCTACGACAATTTAACGGAACTGCTTATTTAGCATTGGAAATGAATTCGTTCGTAAACGTATTGTTGAGATTAATGTGCTTCCCATAGAGGGATTTATCATAGCCGCGCAAAACTTTGAGCACCGTTTCTGGTCCACCCTCAGGCATCTTGCCGTCAGCAGTAAACATTTCCTTGCTGTTTTTTAAAGCAAGAACGTAGTTTTCTTTGTCGTTGGCATAAAAGGAAGCGGGCATTTGTTCACTGATTTCGGATGCGCTATGCGTTTGAATGTAGTTGAGCGCCTTACCTAAAGCGATGACGATTTTTTGCACCTCGTGGCGATGTGTTGTCACCCATGCGTTGGGCATATAGAGACAGGCGGCCGGATAAGCCCCGCCGAATACAGCTTGTGTTTCTTTGATACCACGTAAATCGAGCAATACTGTCGCTCGGCCAGCAGAGGTAAGTCGTGAAACAGTGGGCTCACTAGAAATACCGGCCTGCACCCGCCCTTGCATCATTGCGTTTATAAAGTTATCGCCCGATCCAACAGGCAGTATGTTGATTGCACTGCTTTGAACACCTGACTTTTGTGCAAGATAACGAATAATCGTATTTGTCGATGAGCCTAAACCCGTCACACCAAATGAGCGCCCCTTAAGCTGCTTTAAAGAGGTAATTTCTTTTGCACTTTTTTCGGCAACCAGGATAGCCTGCCCGGGTGTTTGAGTGAGCTGAATCACGGATTTCACTAATTTACCGCGTGCCTGCAAACTAATCGTATGATCATAAAAGCCGATCACACCTTGTACTGAGCCAGACAATAATTCAGTCTCTGCATTGATGCCATTGCGGTCAGTCAAAAATTCTATATCCAGCCCAGTCTCGGCAAAATAACCAAGCTGTTCAGCAAGCTTCACCGGTAGATAAATTTGCTTTTCTATGCCTGCAACCACAATGCTGATTTTTTCGCCTGCGTAGGCCATCGCACAGCCCAGGTATAAAAGCACTGGCAGCAATAGCTTAGAACAAAATGTCATGTCGTTTCCAAAACAGAAAATAGATGCTCTTTAAAGAAGACTAAATCTTTACATTATTATAGCAACCAACCGGTATGATTTTTACTGAGCGGGGAATCTGACCTCAACTTGAAGACCACTACCTTGATCTACACCAGTTAATCGTATCGACGCTGACAAAGAATCACAAATACTCTTAGCAATCGCCAAACCAAGCCCTGAGCTATTCGATTTTTCTTCATTCACACGATAAAAACGCTCAAATACTTTTTCGCGGTGCTCAGGCGCAATTCCCGGTCCGTTATCGATGACACGTAGCACGGCTTGCTGATCTTCCAACACAAGCGTCAACGTAATCATGCCACCAGCATGGATGTGCTGTATCGCATTATCAACTAAATTAGCAATTAATTCCCTGAGCAGGTAAGGACTTGCACGAAGACAAATTCTCTCATCCAAGGTATCGATGCCTAAATCAAGGTCTTTCTGCTGTGCCAGCAAAGCCATATCGACCACAACTTGCTTAATCACTTCTGACACATTCAATAACCTGCCTTGGCTCGTATTGGCTTGATTTTGTTCTGCCGCCGCCAGAATTAATAGCTGATTAATGACTTTACTACCGCTTGCTATCGTTGATTTAATATCAGCAAGCACTTGCTGCTGTTGAACGCCGTTGGTCGGATTTCTTTTGGCAAAATCAACTTGAGAATTAATAATCGAAAATGAAGTCCGCAACTGATGTGCCGTATTCGCGACGAATTGTTCATAAGAAGACAGGGTCTTGTTGAGTCTGGTCACATAGTCATTGATAGCAAAAATGACCGGTTGCAACTCACTGGGCGTATCATCAACCGACAAACTCTCGAGCGAACCAGTAGGACGTCGCATCAGTAGCTCACCAAACTGAATTAAAGGCTGCATCATCCATCGCAGAGCGATCATCAAGCCCAAAATAACGATGGCCAACAAAATCAAGTGTTCACGTATGGTTCGGACAAACAGACTGCGTCTGAACGCGTGATGGCTATTGAGCGTTTGGGCAACTTGCGTAATGCTAGTTTCATTACCAACGCCATTGGCCAACATCTGCTCATAGGCAATGACGCGCACAGCTTCGCCTCGTATGGTGGACAGATAATAATATCCTTGCTCCATTTGCAGAGTGCCGGTATAAGGCAGCAACTCTTCATTTCCTGCGACTAATTTACCGTTACCTGTGCGAACAGTGAAGTAAATATGATCTTTATATTCATTCGAAAACAACTCAAACGCGGCAGGCGGAATTCTGATTTCATAATTATCGTCTACTTTTTCTAATTGCTCAGAAATTGTCCTGGCAGAGCCTTTGAGCAGCTGTTCCTGAACCAAAGTAGCGATACGATCTGCATCATGATAGCCCATGAGCAAATCGACAAATGAAATCAACACCGTAGGCAAAAATACCCAAAGCGCAAGTTGTGTCTTTAAACTTTTAACTCTGAGTTTCATATGTCAACATGTAACCCAGACCGCGTAGAGTGATGATTTGTGCACCTGAGTGTTCGATTTTTTTTCTTAATCGAACGATATAAATTTCCAAAGCTTTGGGCGACACAGTATCTTCAAGAGTGAACAAACTATCCGTCAGATCTTTTTTGGAAACAGTCGTATGTGCATTGCGGATCAGCGCTTCGAGAATCGCATGCTCACGTGGTGTGAAGCTTAAATCTTTTCCATGTGCATTAAAAATCTTCGCATTGCTATCGTAATTTAGCGTGCCACAACTAATCACCGGGCTCGCTTTACCTTTTGATCTCCGCAACAATGAACGCAGCCGCGCCTCAAGTTCCTGGATATCAAATGGCTTGGCGATATAGTCATCGGCACCCAAATTGAGGTTTTCAATCACGTCACTGAGCGTGTCGAGCGCGCTGATGATCAGCACCGGCACTTCATTGTGTTTTGCACGCAAATTCTTTAATAAGGTCTGACCTTTGATGCCGGGCAGCGTCAGATCAAGCAAAATCGCATCGTAGACCTGGGTTAATAAAAAGTGCTCGGCGTCTTCCCCGGAGAAAGCCTGCTCCACCGCATAACCCGACTGCGTCAGTAATTTAGTGAGCCATGTAGATAGCTCACGGTTGTCTTCGACCAAGAGTAATTTCATGGACGTAAGATTAATGCATTTTCATAAGGACTGTCATCTTCGTAGTTTTTTTTCACAACCCTTTGTTTGAAGGCTTTTAGAAGGGTGTACTGTTATACATTTCTATCTGAATGTCTGTCATTCCAATATCTGGCTCTTTTGAACCCAGAAAGATACAAATACAAAAACACAGGAGACACAATGGAAAAAGTAACAGCAAGTCCTATGGATACAGGACTCCGCCAGAGCAAACTATGGCCAGATGCCTGGTGGAAACTCATGGAACAGCGGGTTGGCATCATTCCACTCCCAATTTATTGCCTATTATTGGCGCTGATTATCGGTTTTGTGTCTAGCGGTAAGGTACCGACAGATATTTCAGTTTCTATCGCAATTTTAGCCGTGGGGGGATTTACGTGCGCAGAATTCGGTAAGCGTTTGCCAATTGTCCGCCATATCGGTGCGGCAGCGATTTTTGCGACGTTTATTCCTTCCTATCTGGCCTTTAACCATCTCATTCCTGATCTGGTTCTAAAAAACGTGGTCGAGTTCACCAAGACCAGCAACTTTCTCTATCTGTTCATTTCGTCAATTATCGTCGGCAGTATCCTGAGCATGGACCGAACGATTCTGGTACAGGGATTCATTAAGATATTTATCCCATTAGCCGCAGGAACCGTGGTTGCCAGTGTCGTTGGCACCTTAGTTGGAACCCTCTTAGGGCTTGGTACTTTTCATACCTTCTTCTATATTGTCGTGCCTATTATGGCTGGTGGTGTCGGGGAAGGCGCAATTCCGCTATCGATAGGCTATTCAGGGATTTTGGGGCAAGCACAAGGCGATATTTTTGCTCAGGTTTTACCTTCCGTTATGTTGGGAAGTCTGACCGCAATTTTGTTGGCAGGTGGACTGAATTTTATTGGTAAAAAATACCCTCATTTGACCGGAGAAGGTCGTTTGCAGGAAGGTGATTCCAGTCATTCGATGACCAGCGAGGAATCGATACCAGCAAACGTTGATATTGCCCATATTGCGGGTGCTGGTATAACGGCGATTTCTCTCTACATGGTTGGCCTGATGTGCTTTAAATTATTTGGCTTCCCAGCGCCGGTAGCCATGCTTTTCGTGGCAGTGGTTTTTAAATTGTCCCGCGCTGTTTCACCACAATTAGAGCAAGCATCTTTCGTCGTGTATAAATTCTTTTCGACCGCTGTCACATATCCGCTCTTGTTTGCCATCGGCGCATCCATGACACCGTGGGATAAATTGGTCGCTGCGTTTAATATTTGCAATTTGATCACGATCATTGCCACCGTAGCGAGTTTGATGACAACCGGATTTTTTGTCGGGCGACGTTTAAAAATGTACCCAATCGAAGCAGCCATTGTTAACGCTTGCCATAGTGGTCAGGGTGGTACGGGTGACGTGGCAATCCTGACTGCTGCTAACCGTATGCAGCTCATGCCGTTCGCTCAAATTTCTACCCGTATAGGTGGAGCAATCGTGGTCACGCTTTCTTTATTGGCAATGTCTCAGCTGAAGTAGCTCGCGTCTGTTATGTCTTCGCGACACCCACATGAAAAATGCATGAAATATTGCATTGGGTTGTATGGCCGACTGTATTGCTTATACCAGTGATAAAAAAGTGATGCGACAGATCAGTCGTGTCACTTTTTTGACGAAGTGATGTTCTTCTTTAAACTTCTGTCTGCCGTTGACAAGGCAACGGCGACTGCCTGCTTCACCGCTTGCATTTTCGTACGGGGATGACTGGTGCCTATGCGACCTGATTGCTTCCAGTCGTCGACGATAAGTTTGATATTTGCACTGACCGCTGCTTTGCTGTTACTGTGATTGAGAGGCATAGTAGATTCCCCGTTCCCATTTGACTTTATTAGACTTTGCTAAGGTTGCGGTAAGCGCAACCAGATTTCATTGCGCCGCATGAACCAAGGCTTGAACGGTGGATCATAACGCGAATAAATTGCTTCTCCCTCCCATGCCAACTTGGCCGATTTCAGTGCATTCTCCAGCAAAAGCAAATGTTCGTTGTAATTGGTATCTGACCAGAAACCGGAATAACGAATCACTGCGAAACGGCAAGGCTTTACTTGGCGAAGTTTAATACGGGGGTCAAGTGGCTCTGGAGCGTTAGCTAAAGTAATATCTTTAGGCAAAACGAATTGCACTACGAATCCAGCAGGTGTCGTAGTTTGAATAACCGGTGCTGTCATCGCTAGCTTCTCGGGCTTTACTGGTTCTGCTGTCTGCGTCACTGGTGCTGTCATCTCTAGTGTACGCTTGCCTTTGTTTTGACCAAAAATGTAAGCAGCTAAAATCGGAAACGCCCGATTTCCTGCCTGATCAGCAGGACCATCAACGACCACCTCGGCAACCATATACGCTGCGTAATCCCGGATTTCGATACCGTTCATTTTCTCAACGAGCTTGAAATCAGGTTCTTCGGTAGCGTGACTGGGCATAGGAAAAATAAACAAAAGAAACAAGGGTAAGAATAGATAATGCCAGACATTAACGCTGATGATATTCTTCACTTTTAGAACTCCCATTAAAATTGCAGAACCATAAGGTATTATCTGCCCCAATGAAATCTGTGTTTCATCAACGAGCTCATGTCAACACGGTCTATGTGGCTTGGGGCACTGCGCTGGATTTCTTCAATGGTACACGACCATATCGATGGCCGTCAGGTAAGGACATCCGCTGCGGCAGACGCCCGGCTTTAACACAAACAACCTGAAACAAAGAAATCCAGTCCTGATTGAACGCATAAGCACAACCTGCCAGATACACGCGCCATATCCGGTAACGTCTGTCGCCTGATATTTGTTTCACTTTGTCTGCATTGGCTTCGAAACGTTCCACCCACAGCGTACATGTCTGTGCGTAATGGCTACGCAAATTTTCAATATCAAGTACTTCCAGGCCACCTTCTTGCATTGCTTTTAATGCCAGACCAATGTGCGGCAATTCACCGTGCGGAAACACATATTTTTCGATAAATTCGCCGTTACCATAAGGTGTCTCGCCACTCTCTGCGTCAGTCGAGGTAATGCCATGATTCATGACGACACCATCTTCCGACAGCAGAGAATTGATTTTAGCAAAATAGTCAGGCAAATTACGGACGCCGACATGTTCAAACATGCCAACGCTCGTGATTTTGTCAAACGTCCCTTGAACATCACGATAATCCTGCAAACGAATATCAATCAGATTGCTTAAACCTAATTTCATCACCTGCGTGCGGGCGAAGGATGCCTGATTTTCTGAGAGCGTAATTCCTACACATCGCGCACCATAATGTTGAGCCGCATGTATCACTAATGCACCCCAGCCACAGCCAATATCAAGGAGCGTATCACCGGGCTGCAGGTGGATTTTTTGTAAAATCAAATCCATCTTTTTTACTTGCGCTAAATGTAAATCTTCATCGCCATTTTCGAAATAGGCACAGGAATACACCAAATTTTCATCGAGCCATAATTGATAAAATGCATTCGAAACATCGTAGTGATATTGAATTGCCGCTTTGTCTTTGTCTTTACTACGTTGGATTTTTCGGATGATACGTGAAAATTTCCCCTCAAGCTTTAAGGTCCCGGAGGCAAGCGCGTTGCCAACAGAGATGATCGCGCCAGGCTTGCCTTCTACATCGATCTTACCATCAACATAGGCAGCACCAAGATTAGAGAGAGACGGCGTGAACAAGCAAGTTAAAGCAGAGACATGTGGAACCCGGACGATCACTTCCGGATGCAAATGACTCAAATTTAAATGCTGGCCATTCCACAACTCAACTCGTAAAGGCAGTACCAATTTATCGCGGATGCTCGCTGCCCAGTGCTCCAGTTTTTTTTCCCAAAACATTGACGATCTCCAGGCTTTGCTAATGCGAATGTTGAAGCATCCGATAAGTCTATCGATGCCATGCGAATTTTCAGGTCGTCAATAATCTGTCTTGATCGTGATATGGTTTTTGACGGCTCTGACACCGGCGGTATCGTGTGCAACTGCTTCTGCTTTATCAATCAACGTCTGCGTTGGGGCGCTGCCACTCAGCCAGACAACACCCTTATTATCCGTTTCCACCTTAATACTCGCAAAGCTGGAAACCTTATCTGCCACCAGCTTTGCTTTGATCTTCGTGGTGATGATAGAGTCTTTGACCAGGTTAATGGGGTGATCCTGATCAGCGTCATCTGCATACACCGCAGACGCCGGAAACAGCGTGCATGCGACCCAGATACATAAAGCGCCAAATTTGAGGTTCATCACTGCTCCTGATACGTTTGAAGGGAATTTGATCTTATCCAAAGCGCCGAAGAACAACTGTTCGGTAGAGCACTTAAAATTTAATGTCAAATTGAACGTCAGGCGAGATTTACTGAAGGATTTTCTTAACTTTAATGAATCACTTTATAATTGTCAGTATTTGTACACTGCACTTAGGTCTATTGATCGGTCCGTACTTGGAAAAAGTACTTAGAAAGTAAGCCAATCCCACAGATAAGATAGAACCTCGGCATGTAAAATGGCGCCGTTAAACGACGTATTTAGAAATTACCAAGATAAAACCAAGCGAATGTGGCAGTAGTTTAATAGTTTCAAACAGAACAGGAGTTCTATGCATAAAATAATTTTCACTGGCTTTCACCACAGCCTTAACGAACAAACTGCACGTGAGTTCCTTGAGCACATACACGCGAGCCCTATTCTCGATATGAAAATTATTAGCGATGGCAATGCCGAACATCCATATCTGATTGCAGAACTCGCGATTGATGATATGCAGGCTTTCAACCTCACCACTCGTATCAAAAATTATTGGTATGACACCCATCTCGTATCCGCCTGCGGCTTATGGGAAAAAAGTTAGTTCTGATTTCAATATCCCATCTTTTCTGATTGCTTTTTTAGCACTTTCCATTCCAAATTGACATATCCCAGTCGCCATACCAAGCAAAGTCAGGGAGACTGCAATTCCATGTGAGGCGAGCCTAAAACATGGATAATAGCGTTCAACGTATTTTGAACATTATTTTGGATATCTCTCATGGAAATTAAGGTCAACTTTCTCGATAAGCTTCGTCTTGAGGCGAAATTCGATGATTTTACGGTCATAGCCGATCAGCCTATCCGTTACAAAGGTGACGGCTCAGCACCGGGGCCTTTCGATTACTTTCTGGCATCCTCTGCCTTGTGTGCTGCTTATTTTGTGAAGTTATATTGCAACACACGCAACATTCCAACCGAGAATATCCGCCTTTCACAAAACAATATTGTCGACCCAGAAAATCGTTACGCCCAGATTTTTAAAATTCAGGTTGAATTGCCCGCTGATATTTCCGCCAAAGATCGCGAAGGTATTTTGCGCTCTATCGAACGTTGCACGGTCAAAAAAGTGGTGCAAGAAGGTCCTGAGTTTGTCATTGAAGAGGTAGAAAACCTCGATGCCGATGCGCAGGCTTTACTGACCTTAAGCCCGGGTGCTGATGCAGCCACATATATCCTCGGTAAAGATTTGCCGCTAGAGCAGACCATCGCCAATATGTCTGGCTTGTTGGCAGGTTTAGGTATCAAAATCGAAATCGCATCGTGGCGTAATATTATTCCGAATGTGTGGTCACTGCATATTCGCGACGCCCATTCACCGATGTGCTTCACGAATGGCAAAGGCGCAACGAAAGAAAGCGCATTGGCATCCGCATTGGGCGAATATATCGAACGCCTGAGTTGCAACCATTTTTATGCAGGCTCTTTCTGGGGCGAAGACATCGCCAATGCTGATTTCGTGCATTACCCGAATGAACGCTGGTTTAAGCCGGGCAAAAAAGATGCCCTGCCAAAAGAAATTCTGGATGACTACTGCCTCGACATCTACAACCCTGACCGCGAGCTGCGTGGTTCGCATCTGATCGATACCAACTCGGGCAATAAAGAGCGCGGTATTTGCTCTCTGCCCTATGTGCGTCAATCGGATGGTGCGGTGGTGTACTTCCCGTCCAATCTGATCGAAAACCTGTTTGCCAGCAACGGCATGAGTGCGGGTAATACACTCGCTGAAGCGCAAGTCCAATGCTTGTCAGAAATTTTCGAACGCGCGGTCAAACGTGAAATTCTGGAAGGTGAAATTGCCTTACCTGACGTACCACAAGAAGTGTTGGCGAAATTTCCAGGCATTCTGGCGGGCATACAGGGCTTGGAAGAACAAGGCTTTCCAGTGCTGGTCAAAGATGCGTCACTCGGCGGTCAATACCCTGTCATGTGCGTGACCTTGATGAACCCACGAACTGGTGGTGTGTTTGCTTCGTTTGGCGCCCATCCGAGCTTAGAAGTCGCGCTGGAGCGCAGCCTGACGGAATTGCTACAAGGTCGCAGTTTTGAAGGCTTGAACGATTTGCCGCAACCTACCTTTGTCAGCAATGCGGTGACTGAGCCAAACAACTTTGTCGAACACTTTATCGATTCCAGCGGTGTAGTGTCATGGCGCTTCTTCAACGCCAAAGCGGATTATGAATTCGTCGAATGGGATTTCTCCAGCGAAGGTGAAAATTCCAATAGCAAAGAAGCCGCAACGCTGTTTGGCATCCTCGCAGAAATGGGCAAAGAAGTGTACACAGCTGTGTATGACCAATTAGGCGCAACTGCTTGCCGCATCCTGGTTCCTGGCTATTCTGAAGTGTATCCGGTCGAAGATTTAATCTGGGATAACACCAACAAAGCCTTATTGTTCCGCAGCGATATTTTGAACCTGCATCAGCTGGATGAAGAAGGTCTTGGTGACCTGTTAGACCGTTTAGAAAATAACGAACTGGATGACTACAGCGACATCGCCACCTTGATCGGTATCGAATTTGACGAAAACACCGTCTGGGGTCAACTCACGGTACTGGAATTAAAACTGCTGATCAATTTAGCGCTGGAAGAGTTTGAAGAAGCGCATGAACTTGTCGGCGCCTTCCTACATTACAACGACAACACTGTCGAACGTGGCTTGTTTTATCAAGCTTTGAATGTGGTGCTGGAAGTCATGCTGGATGATGACTTGGAACTGGCCGATTACGAAACCAATTTCCGTCGCATGTTTGGCAATGAGCGTATGGACGCAGTTTTAGGCTCCGTGAACGGCAGTGTACGCTTCTACGGTTTAACCCCGACCAGCATGAAACTGGAGGGACTAGATCGTCACGCCCGCCTCATCGATAGCTACAAAAAGCTGCATGCAGCGCGTGCTAAAGCGGCAGCAACATCGAAGTAACATCATTACTTTCAGTCTGCATCAGTGACAATGAATTTCAACCCCGGCTTAAGCGAATGTTTAAGCCGGGGTTGTTTCATCAAGTGTTAACTTGCTCATTGTATTGGATCAAACTGGATCAAACGGTACAACGGTACTTAAAGTTTTAACCCCCTCGTATTCAACTCTCATTCGACGCATATTTTTTCTATCCATTTTTCATTCGCAACCGCGCGCAGTCGCATGAAGTAAATTTAAAGCTATATCAATCCCTCAAACAGTACGATCATCACCTTAGCACCAGCAGTCACTTGCCCCTGATCGTGGTCTAGCACAATCATACAATTGGCCTCTGACATCGAGCGTAGTATGCCGGAACCTTGCGATCCTGTAATGCTGACTTCCAGTTCACCTTCTGAATTCATTTCTGCGATGCCGCGTTGATACTCAGTTCGACCAGCGCGCTTTTTGATCGCATGTTTGCTGCTCGCCTTCAACATTAGCGGTGGCGCATGTTCCGCCCCTTGCATCTGCAACAGTGCTTGTTTGACGAAGAAATAGAAACTCACCATCACTGCAACCGGATTGCCAGGCAATCCGAATAAATAGGCGCTCTTACCATTAGAATTAATTTTTCCGAACGCCATGGGTCTTCCTGGGCGCATGGCGATAGACCAAAATTCCACCTCACCTAATTGCGCCATGGTTTGCCGGATATAGTCGGCATCTCCGAGAGAGACACCTCCAGTAGTAATAACGACGTCTGCATGTTCGCAAGCTTGTCTGAAACTCGCTTCCAGCGTCACGGTGTCATCCTTAACGACACCCATATCAATCAGTTCACAACCTAATCGCGTTAGCATTGCATGCAGCGTATAACGATTGCTGTCGTAAATACAGCCTTCATCCAAAGGCTGATCGACCGAACGTAGTTCATCACCGGTGGAGAAAAATGCTACGCGCAGCCGACGCTGCACTGGAACGGTCGCAATACCTAAAGACGCCAACAAACCCAAGTCTGCCGGGCGAAGTACTTTGCCGCGGCGTAAAGCAATTTTGCCAATCGCCAGATCTTCTCCAGCCATTCGTCGATTGCTGCCCGGCTGGACGCAACCTGGCGCGACGTGAATCCTGTCTTCGCTGGCTTTGCTGATAAACTCTAGCGGCACAACGGTATCGCAACCATCGGGCATGACTGCGCCAGTCATAATACGAACGCATTCTCCTGCCGCTACGGTTCCCTGATACGCCCGACCAGCAAACGCTTTACCGATGATCCTGTAATTTGCTTCTTCTACAGCGGATAATGTATTGCCAGCAAAAGCATAGCCATCCATGGCAGAGTTGTCATGGGCTGGTACATTCATTCCGGAGACGATATCTTCTGCCAGCACGCGCCCAAGGGCTTGTTGGACGGGCAAACATTCAATAGTGCGAATGGGCTGAATCGATTGGCTAATCAATTCCCGGGCTTTGCTCACAGATAAATTCTGCGGGTCATCAAATCCCATCGTACTAATAGTTTCGTTCAACGATGTAGTGGGTGTGACTTGTTGGTTCATGTCAGGACTCAAGTTGCTTTAGTTCTTGTAAGGTATTGATATTCGCGAAGCCGGAATGATCTTCAAATAGTACTTCAGCGACAGCTAATTGCTGAAACCAGGCATCAACTTTACGACCACCACCATTGAGAAAATCATTCAAACCAGGCAGCACCGATAATTTCATGAGGGCAAAAACCGGATGCCTTTGACGATAGCTTACGCCGTTTTCTGATTCTAAGGTAACAGCGACGGCAAGATCCGCATCGTTCACCATTAAGCCTTCAGACAATCGAGCAACCAGGTTCAAAGGCAACATTGGCGAATCACACGGTACCGATAACAGATACGGCGTCTGACAATGTTGTAATCCGGTTTGCAGTCCCGCTAATGGCCCGGCAAAACCGGCCATCTGATCGGAGAGAACAGGATAGGAAAAAGCCTGATACTGATCGACATTCTGGTTGGCATTGATAATAACAGCACCGACTTGCGGTGCTAACCGCATGAGGACATGGCGTGCTAAGGGCATATTACGAAACACCTGCAAGCCTTTATCGACGCGCCCCATTCTGGTACCTAAACCGCCGGCAAGCAGTAAGCCTGTTATCAGGTGTTGATCAATCATACGCATAAAAATCTTGCACTAGTTAAAGGTGGCACAATGAGATGGCAACAATAAAATGACCATGACAATTTCTACTTAGAGCCAGCAGAATTGTCGCAATTGAATATTGGAATTTGAAATATTTGAAATATTTGAATATTACCGATATTACCGATATTAAGTCGAGTAAGCTTTACTATTCTACTTTCTCGCCTTGTGATTTTTTCGTTTCTAATCCCCATTCAATCCAATCAGAACCAAATAGTTCAATAGGATGTTGAGTTCTTTCGCTGCCATTTCCGCATGCCAACGAATCTGCGGGACAGTATTTGTCGCATCCCCAACATAAGCGCTCGGGATTTTTAGGATGTAATGGAAATTTTTTTGTCATCTGAGTGAGCTGTATTACCAAACACTTGGCACGCCATTTTTACGCCTGCAAGGTTGCCAATAAAATTACTAATCAAACAACATCTTTGCTGAAACAATCTTTTAAAAGGATGAGTCTTTCATTGCCAACTTGATCTTTTGGAGAAATTCGCTATCGACCGTCCCCAATTCTCCGCTACGCGCCAAAATTCGCCCCTGTTCATCCAATAAAATAATCACACTTGTATGATTGAATTCACCACTTTCCATCTGTCGATATTGAATATCGAGTACTGCTGCTAACTGGCGAACTGATGCTGCATCGGTGCGTGCGACTATCCATTTTTTTGCGTCCAGATTTTTGTTTTTGGCTATGGATTGTAAGCTTGAAACATCGTCACGCTCAGGATCAAAAGTCACTAACAAGGTCGATATTTTTTTCTGTTCGTCTGGCGATAATTTTTCCTCAAGCAATTGAATCGTATCAATCAGCATCGGACACACAAATTCGCAAGAATTATAAAACATGCTGACCAGCGTTACTTTACCGGAATGGTCTGCCAGCTTAAATTTTGATCCCAGCTGATCTTCTAATGTAATTGGAAGCTGATACACAGATTCGCCGGGAAGACTGTGATTTTTGACTTGGGCGTTGGCGTTTTCGGTACCAACATCAGCCGCCCATAATGCGGTGCTTGCCAACATCAACAAGCCTGGTAATAAAATTTTTCTGGCTATGTTCGAATAATTTAATTTTTTCATTTTTTTCTAGTATTTTGACTTTGCGTTTCGGTATTTACATCGCGAGCACATCGAAAGCCAAGATTGGCGGTGGTACTTGCTCCCGTCAATGAGGATAGCAATGCGACGCGCATCAAAATGGCGTAATTTTCTTTATTCTGCAGACTGATTGCGCCAGCACCACAAAATTTTAATTTGTCAGGATCACCTTGATTTCGACTATCAGCACTCAAAAGTAAAGCATTAAAATCACTCACCCACTCCCAAATTACGCCATGCATATCGGCAACACCATAATAATTGGGTGCATAACTCGTTTGATTAGTGCTGGCATCAATAGTCGCCTCAGCGGGTGCCGAGTACCAAGAGAGGATACGTGCACGCCAGAGTGGATCACTTCGAGCATCCGCACGATGTTCATCGGCTGCCGCAACCAATTCCCACTCATACCAACTGGGTAACCGCGCATGTTCAGAGGCGCAAAATGCTTGCGCTGCAAACCAACTGACATTCGTTATCGCCCTCTCCCCCTGCAAACCAGACCCTATATCTTCTACGTTCGTCCATGCTTGCAAATAGCTACGTTCAGCAAAAATGGCAGGAATTTTATCGCGCTGCCATTCTGGATTATTTTGAACAAATGCCAGAAATTCAGCATTCGTTACGGGAGCACGCCGCATATAAAAATCGCGAACGTTTGCTCTATCTTTCGATGCAGAGCCAGACAACACGCTGGAAAACGTATTGCCTTGTATTGCCACGTAATCAGCGGACTGCACAGCAAGTGATAAGAATAAAAAGCTGATTCCTATTACTAATTGTGCATTGATCCGTTGAAAAAATAACCGTCTAAGCATAATTTTCTTAATGCTCTGTAGCTTTGGCAGGACTCATTTTTGCACGTGCATCTTTGACTTCTTTCGCATGTATCTGTCCACCTTTATTGTCCCAGCTGTTCAATACGTAAGTCAGGATATTGGCGACCTCATCGTCATTCAACTGATTCATCGCCGGCATCACGGAATCAAACTCTTTACCATTGACCGTGACTTTGCCGTTTAAGCCTTGCAATAAGATATTCACAGCACGTTGATGATCAGCATTCAGATAATCAGATTGCGCCAAAGGTGGGAACACGCCCGACAAGCCGGCACCATTACTTTGGTGACAGACGGAACAAGTTCCGGCAAACAACTGGGCGCCAGCGTTGATCTGATCTTGCAAGGTCAATTTCCCGCTTTCCGCTGCTTTTGTCGCAGTACTTACGGCCAGCATATTTGGCTGCGCTCTGTCTCCCAGATACACTGAATCGAGTTCTTTACCAGAATAAATTTCTTTTTTCGCAGGACCGTCGACTTTCATTATCGCCAAAGCGCCTTTGTTAAAAGCGCGGAAAATCGAGTGGTCAACCAAGACATAGCTACCAGGAACTTTGGTCTGGTATTCAACAACTGCAGCACCACCTGCCGGAATCAACGTAGTCTGCACGTTTTTTTGGAAATTGCTGCCACCTTCAAATCTGACTTTATCGAAAATTGCACCAATCACATGGAAACTCGATACCAAATTAGGCCCCCCATTGCCAATAAACAGACGTATTTTCTGATCGGTTTTGGCAGATAACGCCTTATCACCAGTCAATGCACCTTCAGCACCATTAAACAAGACGTAGGTTGGTTTTTCGTCGATGGCTTTTTCCATGTCGAAAGGTTGCAAACCCTTTTCACGATACTTTCCGGTTGTATAAAAATCGCCCTGCATGACATAGTATTCGTGATCAACGGCCGGCAAGCCTTGTGGAGGCTCTACTAAAATCAAACCATACATACCATTGGCAATATGCATACCAACCGGAGCAGTAGCACAGTGATACACATATACGCCTTCATTCAATGCCTTAAATGTAAATTGCGATTCATGCCCTGGTGCTGTGAAGCTGGAAGCAGCACCACCACCTGGTCCGGTTACACCATGCAAATCAATGTTGTGCGGCATTTTATTGGCAGGATTGTTTTTCAGATGAAACTCGACGGTATCGCCCTGACGAACCCGGATAAAACTACCCGGTACTGTTCCACCAAAAGTCCAGAACATGTACTTAACACCTTCAGAGATTGCCATTTCTTTCTCTACGACTTCGAGATCGACGATGACCTTGGCTGGAAAATTCCGGTGTATTGGAGGAGGAACATTTGGTGGGCTGGTCAACACGGCATGGATTGCTGGACCTTGTGGCGGCCCAAAATCACCGGAGGTTTTACTAACTTTCGACTCTGCAGCAGTTGCAGCAGAGACCAATACCAAGCTCCCCAACAACACGCTGGAAACAAGAGAGTAAGAGAAATTTCTAAACGAATTTTTCATAGCAATGCCTTTGAATGTAAGAATCAGCTACAGCAGAAACACTTTTTCCCATTCACAATAACGATCTGCGCTACAAAAATCCTTGACCAAAGATAAGTTTCGAAAGATTCTTATTGTTTCACATCAAGCTCTTCATCCATTGAAGTCTGATCACTAAAAGCGACACAGAATGGCCGATAACACTAGTTTCGGCTTTTCAAGTAATTCTTATCGGGTGAACCTTTACCTGACCAGACACTTTCTTTTTTGAAATTAAATCCTCAAGTGAAATATCATCAAGCACAGCAAGATATGCTTTTGTCGCAGAGTTCAACACAGCTTTTAGTTTGCAAGCAAGTGAATAGCAACAGGTATTACTCGTCGGATCAAAGCATTCAGCCATGTAAAAATCTGACTCCGTACTGCGCACGACGTCACCAATATTAATATCACGGGGCTCCAGCTTTAATTTCAGTCCACCATGGCGACCACGCACGGTATCGACCATCTCAGACATCCCCAACTGATGCACCACCTTGGTCAAATGATTTTTTGAGATGTCGTGTAATTCCGCAATTTCCTGAATGGTGACCAACCTGTCTCTATGCAAGGCCAGATAAATCAAAGTACGCAAGGTGTAATCGGTGTAAGCAGTTAATCTCATTTAATTACTCTATTTCTGCAGCGCTCATTTCAATGGCGAGTGGTACTTAAAAAAGTCCATTTAAATTCATGCATCACTCAATGATCTTAAATCATCCCATGATAACTCAATATATCGAGTGATCTTTGCCACACAAAAATCCCGAAAAATGATCCAGATCAATTTTTATAAACCCTAGGCGGGAATTAACATGCATTCACTTTACATCTTTTTATACATGCAGATAATATGCATCTTTAATGACGTTAGCAAGTCTTTTAAAACTGGTCTTTGGGCTTCTCTCCACGCTAACGTCATCACCACTTTTAATCACACCAATAAGGACTCACGCCATGCATGCTACGCGTAAACTCTGGACCTGGCTCGCAGTCATATTCGTCCTCTCTTTTGCCGTCTTAGGCTGGGTAGGAACAGAAATTTATTTGACTGCGCCGCCTATTCCCAAACAAGTCGTCAGTACCGACGGGGCTGTTTTATTTTCTGAAGGGCAAATTCAGCGTGGACAGGAAGCCTGGCTCTCTGCCGGAGGCCAGCAATTGGGTACAGTCTGGGGACATGGTAGTTATGTTGCTCCAGATTGGTCTGCTGACTGGTTGCACAGAGAATCTCTCGCGCTCCTCGAAGTATGGGCGCAAAAGGAATCAAAACTTCCATTTGACCAGCTAGGTCTCGGACATCAAGCGGAATTGAAAGCGCGTCTGGCAGAAGAAATGCGCAAAAATTCCTATGATCAATCGGCTGATGCCATCACCATTTCTGCCGATCGTGCAATTGCAGTACGTCAAGTGGCAGCACATTACATCGGTGTGTTCGGTACCAACCCAGACATGGACAAGTTGCGTGAACAATATGCAATGAACACCAACTCCTTACCAGATCAGGCTGACCTTCAAGCATTGCCAGCCTTTTTCTTCTGGTCCGCGTGGGCAGCCGCTACAGACCGGCCTGGTGCGCATGATTTGAGCTATACCAGCAACTGGCCGCATGAAGAATTGGTGCATAACACACCGACCGCGGGTGCGGGCATCTGGTCCATCGCCAGTGTGATATTAATGATTGCGGCGATTGCCGGAATGATTTTCTATCATTCATTGAGTAAAGAAATTAGCGACCCGGTACCACCAAAAGCAGATCCATTATTTGATCTGAAGCCAACGCCATCCATGCTGGCAACCAAAAAATACTTTTATGTCGTCATAGGTTTGATTTTGGCACAAGTGGGTATGGGCGTGGTTACCGCGCATTATGCCGTTGAAGGTCATAGCTTCTTTGGCTTCCCACTCGCCGACTTTCTGCCATTTACCGTTAGCCGTACTATCCATACACAATTTGCCGTGTTATGGATTGCTACTGCGTGGTTGGCGACTGGCTTGTACATTGCCCCCGCAATTTCCGGATACGAGCCAAAATTTCAAAAACTAGGTGTAAATTTATTGTTCTACGCACTATTGTTTATCGTGGTTGGCTCAACCGCATTTGGCTGGTTTGGCAGTGTGATGCACAAAGGAAATGACTTTAGTTTCTGGATCGGTAATCAAGGTCTGGAATACACAAGCATGGGGCGTATCTGGCAAATCTTGTTATTTATTGGTTTGTTGCTGTGGGTGGTTCTCCTGGGTCGCGGTCTTTTGCCTGCCCTCAAAAAGCCTTCAGAAAGCCGAGGCGTCATCGCCATGGTCTTCTTAGCAGCGATGTGTATTGGTGCTTTCTATGCCAGCTCCTTGGCATGGGGTCAACATACCCATTACTCGATGATTGAATACTGGCGTTGGTGGTTGGTTCATTTGTGGGTAGAAGGATTCTTTGAAGTCTTTGCCACAGCAGTCATCGCTTTATTGTTCACACGACTGGGACTTATCCATGCAGCAACAGCGAACAGCGCAATCATATTGGAAACCATTGTTTTCTTGTTTGGCGGCATCCTGGGTACATTGCACCATCTGTATTTCACTGGCACGCCAACATTTGTGATTGCAATTGGTGCCATGTTCTCGGCATTGGAAGTGGTACCACTGGCGATGATAGGTATGGAAGCATACAAGAACTATCAACGTTCTAAAGCAGCACCATGGATGCAAGCATATAAATGGTCCATCCTGTGCTTCATTGCGGTCGGCTTCTGGAACGTCATTGGTGCAGGTTTGCTCGGTTTTTCCATCAACACACCGATCGCTCTGTACTACTTGCAAGGCTTAAACATGACGCCAGCACATGGTCACGCAGCATTGTTCGGTGTCTATGGCATGCTGGGTATTGGTTTGCTGCTGTTCTGCTTACGCGGCTTGTCGGATCGTGCTTTATGGTCAGACAAGTTACTGCAAGCAATGTTTTGGTTGCTCAACATCGGACTGTCGATGATGGTATTCATTTCATTGGTGCCGGCTGGAATTTACCAGGCAGTTGCAAGCATCAGTAAAGGTATGTGGTACGCACGTTCGCCGGAACTGGTTCACTCAAAATTCATGGAAACATTGGTGTGGATGAGAGTTCCCGGCGACGTCGTCTTTGCATGCGGTATCGTATGCCTGGCACTGTTTGCACTTCGCTTGCTGATCGGAAAAAAACATAGCCAAACCGCAACGATCAACAATAGTTACGCCAACAAAGCATAAGTATTTAGTTCCAATCTAATGAAAGGGATCGCATGCTCTCTTTCATTTATAAATTCGCTCTACTTTCACTATTTTCTATTTCAGGATTTATCATGACACATGACTGCTCTACCCCCATTATTTCTGAAGGTACTTATGCATTTGATGCACGAGGCATCGCAAAGCGCTTCCGTCATGCGGCCATCTTTGGTGCCTTGAATGCCTTGCTGCCAGGCGAAACCATGCGCTTCTGTAACGACCACAATCCTCTGCCTTTACTCACGCAAATAGAGCAGTATTTTGGTGACCGCGTTACTATTTCGTATGTTTCAAAAGAGCCTGGCGAGATCGTCATTGACTTTGTCGTCGCTCATTAATTGGAGTGAAACCGAATGGACTACCAAACGATCAAGCATATTCACATTACTTGCGCACTGTTGAGTGGTAGTCTATTTTTTGTCAGAGGTTGCTGGATGTGTGCGGACTCAAACATGCTGCAAAAACGCTGGATCAAAATCGCGCCACATCTGATCGACACTGTTCTGCTTACGACCGCCATCATTATGGTCGTCTGGAGTCAACAATTTCCGTTTGTAGTCAACTGGCTCAGCGCCAAGTTGGTGGCGCTCATTCTGTATATTTTTTTGGGGACTATTGCACTTAAACGCGGAAAAACAAAGTCCCAAAAAATCACTGCTTTTATTTTGGCGCTGGCCGTGTTTAGCTACATACTCGCAGTTGCCGTCAGCAAGCGCGTGATCCCGATTTAGCATAAGGAAAGCCAATAACCGCTACAGAAAAATTGTTCATCAAGGACATGACCACCGAGTCAATAGAATTTGCCAACTGCCATTCAGAACAGTACTGAGGGAATCTTTCATTAGTTGTACGAATCTTTATTCTTATTTTCTATGCGTAAAAAATGGTCTCGCCTTCAAGCATTTTTGACCTGGATTAAGTATTTTTCACCAGCGCATATTAATGTCAATAAAACCGAAGGTTTGCGCTCATGTTTTGGTATGCTCGCCGGATTGCTGATGACAGGCATATCAACACAGCTCATGTTGGGTTCATTGACAAATGTCCCTATGCTTATTGCACCGCTGGGGGCTTCGGCTGTACTTCTCTTTGGTGTGCCTGCCAGTCCTTTAGCACAACCGTGGGCGGCCATAGCGAGCAATGTGATTTCTGCATTTTTCGGCGTCACATGCGCCCACTTTTTAGGCTCGTCGATCACCAGTGCAGCGATTGCAAGCAGCCTTGCCGTAGCAGCTATGTTTACGCTACGTTGTCTGCATCCACCTGGCGGTGCTGTCGCATTAACTGCGGTTCTCGGAGGCCACGTGATCATTGGTCTCGGCTATTATTTTGTAATATATCCAGTGCTGATTAACTCAATACTGTTACTCGCATTTGCACTGATATATAACAACCTGACTGGGCGTCCTTATCCTCCTATTTCGCAACCGGATCACCATCGTTCACACGGCACGAAAGATACACGCAGCATAGACAGATTGGGCTTTAATCCGAGCGATCTGGATGCCGTTTTACAGAAATATAATCAAGTATTAGACGTGAGCCGCGATGATCTGAAAAACTTGTTTATGCAAACTGAAATGCATGCCTACCGTCGGCGCTTTGGTGAAATCACATGTGGTGACGTCATGTCAAAAGATATCATTACCGCAGAATTTGGGACAACACTGGAAGAAACATGGACACTACTTCGCCGACATCGAATCAAGGCACTGCGTATCGTCGACATAACCCGTCAGGTCATCGGTATCGTTACCCTGGTTGATTTTATGAAAAATGCCAACCTGGATATTTACGAAACATTTGATGGAAAATTGCGGCAGTTAATACGTCGTACTCGTGGCCTTGAATCCAATAAGCCAGAAGTTGCCGGCCAAATTATGACGACACGCGTTCGTACAGCACGTCCGGATTTTCATATTGTGGAGCTGGTTCCACTGCTATCCGATCAAGGCTTGCATCACATTCCTATCGTCGACAATGAAGACAAACTCGTAGGCATGGTGACACAATCCGACCTCATCGCAGCACTGTATCGGGGTCGCCTGACGGATGGTGACGCAAGGAATATACTTGGTTGACAATGTTCGGGTCACAGTTGGCATATAAGCTTAACCTGGTTGACCATCGGCGCGCGCTTTCAGATACATGGGTACCATCATGGCGACCCAGCAAGCCAACAACAATAGCCACGCTGTTGCCGACACGATGATCAAACCCGGTATCACAAATAGAGTCGCGGCAATTCGCAACAATGCCGCCACATGTAAGCCCAGATACAATACCCATAACAAATGAGAGACTTGCAATGGGCGTCCACTATGCCCAAAAGAAACCCGACTTACAAAGCCCACCAGCATCGTTCCCATAAACCCGAGTGCCAAAGCGTGTGTAGCGGATGAACCTATAGTTAGCCCAAAACCACCTGCCGCTTCGATACCAAACACAATGCTTAACCAAGCAAATGAAAGATGCAACATAGCTAATAAGCGATTCTCCAGCGAACGTATCACTCCCCAACGCCAGGATGTATAAAAAAAACTCAAACACAACATACTCGCCGCCAATGCTTGTAACCACGCCAATTCAAAACATCCAGCCAACACTAACAGGTAACAGCCAAGCAACCAACCTGCAAGCAATACATAAGGTCGCCACACCACATACGGTTTTAAAACGTTCCCGCTAAAAAATGGCACCATACGATGGCATACAGTCAAAAAAATGGGTAACAGAAAGCCAAACAATGCAATCTGCCGCGCATATTGCCAAGCACCATCATAGCCAAAACTCCATAGCATGCTAGCAAACAGGGTAAATACACCGCCAAGCATTCCCAGCAGCATAGCGAATCCATGCTTTTTATCGATTGCTTTACTTTGCCTGATCAGCGATCCCCAACGCCAGGTGACAGCACACCAGGCACTCAGCATCAATGCAAATCCCGAACTACGCAGAGGCCACAGATTGAAAGCAGATGCCACGATCACCAGTATCACACCAAAAAAATATGTTCCTCCATGCAGTAGAAAATAGTGATCATCACTTTCCACCGATAACCAGCGTGGACCAGCCGTAAACGTGAATCCGAGTATAAATAAGGGAAAGACGCCTAATGGCATCAGGATGGCATGCAAAGGAACGGCCATCGTTGTTGGGTGCTGTACTTGCAACCACCACCAGAAAAAAAGAATAAAAAGAGAGAGTGCGCCCAGGAAAAAATAGAGACGATGTGGGGCGATGGCGAGACGTTTCATGATGTCAGTTCCGATAAACTTCAACTGGCAGAACATGGTCTCAGAAATTCAAAAAGACCCGCATTCAACGAATACTCCCTGCCAGTATTTTTACATACCTTCAAATCATAGACAGAATGCGCGCTTTTTTCAAAGCGGCAAAGGGACTAGTTGAAGTACACCTTTCTAACTAACGTGGCAGGCTATATGTAAATTTATAAAATTGGTCAGCACTATCTTTATCCACATTGATGAAAGCAATAGTAACGTCGATAATTCATCGTCTCAGATCAATAAAATCGTATGCTAGCATTATGCATCAACCCCAAGCTGATAGGACTTTAAGGCATCTGCCGAGCCGATATGGATTGTTGAACCTCTGACTTTAATCAATTCCTGATCGGTTAGCTGATGCAAAACACGGGACAGCGTTTCCGGTGTCAGATTTAAAAGCGACGCCAACAAGTGTTTTTTTAATTCTAGTCGGATATTGTTACTACTCTGCGAGGCCGCGGTCTGTAATAAGTAATCGATTACCCGTTGCGTCGAGGTTTGCAAGGAATAGCGTTCGACATTACGTATAAATCCCAGCAATCGATACGACAGCCCTGCCATCATCTGCCGGGAAATTAAAGGCGATCTATCCAATAAGCGCAATAAAGCATTTCGCGGAATTTTTAATAACAGCGTTGATTCGAGCCCTTCAGCATAAAATGGAAACGGCTCATCAAGAAACATCATTGCCTCGCCAAAGCTTTGTCCCCCACGTATCAGCTCCAACACCTTATCATTCCCCTGAGAGGAAGGAATACTGAGCTTGACCAATCCGTAGACCAGAATATAGGTCGCATCTGCAACGTCGCCCTTGCGGAATAACATCGCACCTTTATCAAGTTCGATTTTGACGACTTCTCTTTGCAACTCTAACAAATCAGTCGCAGAAATATTTCGAAAAAGTGTGTGATTTTCCAACAGGCCGAGCATATTTGCATGATTCATCACTGGTCTCCGTCAAACTGATAGAGATCAAGTGTAGGGATAGAAAGAGGCTATGCCTATCCGCCAAGAGGACTAGATACCATCAGCAAACGGGTAATCCCTCACGAATAGTATTCGTTCTCTAAAAATGATCGGATAGCTAAATGTGTTTTTGCCTTACATGCCATTTTTTTACAATGAAGAAATCCAAACAACAAAAAAAACAACAAAAATAACAAATGCTTAATGTAGGTCTCTATTTATCCATACCATGCTCAACGGCATACACTGCAATCTGAACACGGCTGCTGAGATTGAGTTTTTTTAAGATATTTTGCACATGGATTTTAACTGTACTTTCCGCGACATCCAATGTCCGGGCAATTTCCTTATTGCTCTCGCCACGTGCAAGGCAGACCATCGTTTCACGTTCGCGTGGCGTTAGTTTCTCACGCTCAGGGGTCATGCTGACATTATGTCCGGAACGAAATTGCATCACCAATTTCGCCGTCATCGCCTCGGCAATTACTGGTTCACCCGCTGCTGCACGTTTAATGGCATGGCTTAAATACTCGGCTTCGATGTTTTTCAGTAAATAGCCTCGCGCACCACTACGCAGGGCTGCGCCTAAGTCTTCAGCTCCCTCTGACACTGTCAGCATCAATACTGCCGTATCCGGAAGATCTTCCACAATGAGTTGCATTGCCTCCAATCCAGATAAGCCAGGCATATTTAAATCCATCAATACCACATCAGGTCGCAGCTGCTTCGCGCGCTTAACCCCTTCAAGACCGTCTGCGGCTTCACCGACAATGTCAAAATCAGGATTTCGTTGCAATAGCAAACGGATCCCACTACGAAATAAGGTGTGATCATCAACCAATAATATTTTTATAGGCATGCAATTCTTTCGAAGTAATAGTGCAATTATTATTTTTTATGGGATGTTTATGCGACCAGCCGTTCCTGACGCAATAATTGCAGCGAAATTGTTGTACCTTTTCCTGATTGACTATCAAGATCAAATTTGGCTGAAAGACGCTCTGCGCGTTCTTTCATAATGCGCAACCCAACATGCTGCTCACCTTTTTCGTGAACACGACTGATATCAAATCCAGTTCCATCATCGGTAATGACCAGAGAAAAATCCCGTTCATTTTTCACCAGCACATGCACCACTGACGCCTGCGCATGTTTACGTACGTTAGACAATGCTTCTTGTAAAATAAAGAGAACCTGCAATTGCTGTTCGGGGGCTAATTGTGCGCCATTACCAATAAATACAATATCACTACTGACGCTGGTTTGCCGTTGAAATTTATTGACAACATTACGCATTTCAGACTCAAGATTACTATCTTCTAAGCGGGTCCTGAAGTTGAGCAACAGCTCGCGGACATCTTCGTAACTTTCCTGGACACCAGCACGTAACAACGGGGCAATTTCAATAATCTCTTCGATTGCTTTTCGACGTAAAGAATCTTCAAGCATCTGCACCTGCAAATTCAGAAAATTTAAACCTTGCGCAATACTGTCATGCAAACCTTGGGCTAACAAATTGCGTTCCTGCGATACCGCAAACTCTTTTTCCTTGGCTATCAAACGCTGATTTTCTATGGCGGTGCCGAGATTTTTACCTAAAGTTTCCAGCAAGCGTCTTTCCTCTCCGGAAATGACACGTTCGTCAGAGAAGTGCAAAGAAAAACTACCGATGACTTGTTCACGTGCGAGTATTTGAAAAATGGCGAGCGAAAAAAATCCTTCTTCCTGGCAGCGATAATGCTTCTGCTGATCCAATTGCCGGAAATCTCTGACAAAGATGATGCCTTTTTGTGTGGCTGTTCCACAAAGGCACTCGTCTTTTTTTATACAATGCTCATCCTCAATCATTTTCTCAGAAACGCCTTCATGCACAATAATATGCAAGTGGTCGTTTTGATGATCAAGTATTCTGACTGTGCCGCCGTCTGCATGGATCCTTTGCATAATCCTGTGCAGAAAACCACGACATAGTTCTTCAATTGGATGTGGGCCGGCAAGAAAACCAGCAATCTCGTATAAGGTACTCACTTCCTGGTTTTGCGCTTGTAACCTGGCGGTCTTTTCAGAAACACGGTCTTCAAGCGTACGGTGGACAGTTTGCACGCGATCCGCCATCTGATTAAATGCGACGGCCAAAGCACCAAACTCATCATCTGTTTCTACGGGCAAACGCACACTCAGGTCGTCGTTAGACATACGAGCAATTCCTGCCTGCATACGACTGACAGGGCCAACGATCCACAGATAGAGCAAATACAGTAAAGCAACACTGGCCGCCAATGCCATAAACGTCAGCGTGGTCTGGCATAAGCGTAGCCAGGTCGTTTTTTCTGCCAATTCGACTTCAACCAAAGATACCAGCGCATTTATATTATTGACGAAGATAGGCACGTTATCCGCATACGCTGCCACAGCATTATTTTTTTCATCAATACTTGCAACATCTAATACTTTTTGCGCGTCTGGCTGCACGCGTTTTTGCCATTCGATTTCAACGTTATGCAATTGAGCGCGAATCGCTGGTGTCATTGGCAAAAATAATGGTCGCTTCGCATCTCCCGTCTGCAAATCCAATAAGCTGCGATCAAACTCACGCAATTCTTGTTCAATCGCAGCCTTCTCTTGATAATGCTCAAGTTCTACCGCCAGTCTGTACGAGCGCATACGCAAACTGCCCGCCTCATTGATCGCGGCCCCACCGCCTTCTAATTGCCAAGATAGCAGCAAGGTATAACCAATCATTCCCAAGGTCAGGCCTAAACCGATCAGGGTCGTCAGCAATATCCGGAAAGTCAGTCGCTTACTGACAGGTAAGCTGGATGTTAAGTTCATATTGAAGACCGGGAAAAATAATTTTATTAAAACGACGGGTGACGAAGGTTGAATAATTACCCCTTGCAAGTATTTCATGTCGTCATACTAACAGTCCGTTGTTGTACATTCAAAGGGCAAACCATAGGCAAAAAACTGTCTGAACGTTCAGAATACGCCAGCAATGCGCCGTTACTCATATCAAAATACCAGCCATGCAAGGCAATCTCGCCAGTGATTTCACGCTCTGCAATCCAAGGAAAACTACGCAAATTATTCAATGACAAAATCACTGCCCCTAATTCACAAGCACGATGTTGCTCCGCTTCTGTGCATTGCGCCAATTGTTGCAAGACTTGCTTTTTAACAGGCTCAGCAATCTTCATCCATCGTCCAATGAAGTCAATTTTTCGGGTTGGTCTATAACCTTGCATCAAGGCGCGAATTCCACCACATTTTTCGTGCCCCATCACAATAATACGCTGGACATTGAGAGTTTCAACCGCAAACTGAATCGCCGCACTGACACCATGCTGATGGGCTGACTCGTTACATGGAGGAACCAGATTAGCCACATTCCTGACGACAAAAATATCACCTGGATCACAATCAAGTAACAGTGCGGGATCGACCCTAGAATCACAACAGCCAATCAGCAAGGTCGTCGGATTCTGACCATGATTCAGTTTGTCATAAATTGAATCTTCTCCAGCAAAGTATTTTGTTTGGAAACGTTGAAATCCTTCGATAAATTGATGAATGTTTTTGACTTCCACCTTGCTCTCCGCTAGCTATTTTTAGCCGCCAGTTTGCGACATAAAACGGATAATTTTACGTGGCTGTTCTATAAATTCATGCCGTTCTGGTTTTAATTCTATTGCCGTAAGTATTGCTGCCTCCAGCTCAACATCGCTAATGCCGGATCGTAACAACGGACGCAATTCAAATTTATCTTCCTGTCCCAGACACATGTATAAGGTACCATCCACAGAAAGCCTGACGCGATTACAACTAGCACAAAAATGTTGGCTTATCGGTGAAATGAATCCGATAGAACTTTTACCATCTGCGGTACTCCAATAACGTGCAGGCCCGCCGCCCATTTCTGTCGCCGCTGGTATCAACTCAAAATGTTTTACCAATTCGTCACGTACAGAACTAATGTCTAAAAATTGACTATTTCTGCCTGTGCTTCCCATGGGCATTGCTTCGATCAAACGTAAAATAAATCCTTGCTCAAAGCAAAATTGCGCCATTCGCAGAATTTCATGTTCATTGACCCCACGCATGACAACCATATTGAGCTTAATCGGATCAAAGCCTGCTTCTTTACCAGCCTGTAGCCCAGCCATGATACTGGCATAACTATCCCGACCTGTAATTGTTTGCATACAGGCTTTATCCAAACTATCCAAACTGACATTGATGCGAGCAACGCCTGCACTGCGCAGAGCGCGTGCATGTTTGTGCAATTGCGTGGCATTGGTTGATAAAGATATATCATGCATACCAGGCAAAGCAGCTAAATGAGAAACCAGTTGTGGCAGGTTCCGACGTAACAAAGGCTCACCGCCTGTCAAGCGCACGCGTGCAACGCCCATGCGAGCAAAGGCAGCCACCACCCGTGAAATTTCGTCAAAGTGTAGCCAATTCTCTGGCTCTTCAAATCCTGAGAAACCTTTGGGCATACAGTAACTACAACGCAAATCGCAGCGATCTGTCACTGACAAACGTAAGTAACTGATTTGACGACCAAAGCGATCTATCAAAGCAGGAGAAATTGGCGCAGTATTGTGATGGGTAGGGTATTCCATGCCTATATTGTGGTTGCTACAGTCCAGAAGCACAATTCGCCTCCAGACCAGCATAGACTAGTTCTTTTGGGGGATATCGGACATACCGGCTGGAAACAACACTGCTTGCAATTCACGGCGATAGCGCAGCAAACTCAACATCAATAATAGGCCCAATAAACCCTGAGACACAGCAAAAGCCAATCCAGCCACAATGGCAAGAACAATGGGAGAAAAAGGTAACAGAAGCAACAATACCAAAGCTAACAGTACTAGCCGCGCCTGCAATAACAAGCGTTGAGGCGCTAAAATTGCTTGCATCGTTGGCACACGACGACCTGCCGGGGTTTGTCGGCGTAAGTGCATAAAAACCAGAAATGGAATAATTTTTCCTAACATGGCGTTCACAGGCAGCACAGCGCCGCCAACCAAAGTCAGCACACCTATCCACCACGGAAATATCAGTTTTACACTAGCGGGTAAATACGGCAAAAATAAGCCCAGCATCAACACTAATAAAGCTGCGCCTAACCAGCTTAACGCACAGACGACCCACAACAACCACGCGGAATCAAAGCGGCGCTTTGCTTGCCAGACAACGTATAAAGCAATACTGGCGACAACCACAACTGCAATACAAGCCAACACCAGGGCCAACGACCACAATGGTGGGAAGATCCCCAACAGTAAAGGTAACCATAAGCATCCGGGTAGGTATTTTTGCCAATGTGTACCAGGTCTGACCGTTTGCCAAAACATAGGGACTGTTGTCGAAGCGACGCCAATGACCAGCGTCGCAATCCATCCAAGCAATCCCCACGCCACATGCAAATCTAAAAAATGCAAGACATCAATCTGCCACCATCCAACAAAACTGCCTGCCATTGCAATACCAAGTGTGACCACCATCGTGAGTGCCAGTGCAATCCAGCGTAAAGTGCGCGTTGTCGCATCCACGACAGAAATACGCCATGCTGTCATCCCTAATGTTGCAATCACTGCGCCGTAGAGCGGCAGCGCCACCCCAATTGCAAACTGAAAACCGCGATTGTCTCCAGCTAAAAAACCCACAGTGAGCGCCATAGCAATAAATGCTGATCCCAGCGCAACGAATGGTGCAATATAGCGTGCGACGCCAACGGTCTGTCCTGCGACAACGGGCATTAATTGAAACAAAGCCCCAATCATGATCGGCGCCAGCATGCCCAATACCAGGCAATGAGTGACAGCCAATGCTAATGGTGCAAAACGATCAGGCAAACCACTGCCGTTGCCAAACGCCAGTAGCACACCCGCCAGTACACCTAACCAAGGTGCCGGCAAAAGACAGCCAAATATCGTTGTCGGGGAAGGTGCTAATTCGTAATTGAGAATTTTTATACTAGCCACAATATGACTTTATGCAAATGTTAACCAGCATGGCATCAAGAGATGAATGATCAGTCTACCGTTCACCATGCATGGCAGAGTCAGTAACCATCAACTACAAGAACAAGCGCCACAGCAAGGACTACCCATGCCCAATACCGCTTCCAAATTCGGAATGCTGCCACCACACATTGGATATAACACGTTCTCTTCTTTGATATTGTGCTGTTGTATTAACACATTGAGCGTATCAATTGCCGCCAACGCCTGCTCTGTCTGCTTTGCTTCAATAGCAGCGTAAGCCTCATCGCGTAAACGACGAATTTCCGCATGTTCGCTACGCATAACAACTGTGGGACCTGAACTCATTCCAGTCGCTTTTTCAAATGCAGGAAAAAGTTTTTCTTCCTCTAATTTAAAATGTGCTTCCAGTTCCTCACTAAATAAGCGGAAGTTGCGTCCAGCCGACACCAGATCGTTTTTTTGCAATGCCGCTTCGCAGCGACTCAGTTGATCATCGCAACCACGGTGTTGCTTTACCATTTGCATCATTGCCTGAGACATATTCTTACCTTTTCTATTTCAACCTGAATAAAAATTATTGCACTAAAGGGCTATCTGCACCTTGCATTTCAATCCCGGAAATCTTTGCTCGTCCAACCACGACTTGAAGGTATTGGCGCAACGCATGGTCATGACTTGCCTTGTACATCGCACTCGCGATTTTCGCCTCTACATCTTCGAACGCCATCAGGTGACCAGCCACCTTACGGCCAACCTGAATGATATGTAAACCAAAGCGTGTTTCTATCAGTTGCGGTATCACACTTTCAGGGGCAGCAGAAAAAACAGCGCGTTCAAACTCTGGTACGGTTGCACCGCGCGCAATCTGCCCAAGACTGCCACCAACTTCGCCTGACGGACAATTGGAATTCGCTTTGGCACAGGCAGCAAACAAGCTTGGATTTTCCAACACATCAGCCAACACCACGCCAGCATGTTTGCGCAATGCGTCCAGATCAACTCCCGGTGTCACCTGAAACAAGATGTGACTACATTCAGCTAATTCACCTATCGTAAATCGCTCTGGATACGCTTGATATTGACGTAGACATTCGTCGTGTCCTGGTTCTGGCACCTTGACTTCCAGCGCCAACAATGCGTCGATCAGTTCATCCTCATTGTCGTTACTCAAAGATAAACGCCTTGCTTCATCGCCCAGCACGCGACGTAACACCAGTGCTGTCATGGCACTTTTCATTGGGTCTGCTGCATCTTGATGGGAAGGCAATTCCTGCTCCATATCCACATCCGTCAGCTCTACATCATTCACAATCACGGGCATCGTTTTCTCCTATTTTTCATTATCATCTGTGTCTTCAAATTTGCTGTTAGCGTGAACGCACCAACTGCCATGCACGGCTGATATATCCAATCGAAGCAAAACCACTCCACACGTGAACCAGACGGGTGAACGGGAAAATGACAAACAAACTTAGTCCCATAAATAGGTGGGCTTTAAACAGTAAAGGGGCACTAACGATGAAATCTGCAGCGTCGCCACGGAATGTCATAATGTGTTGTGCCCAGGTCATCAGCAGCACCATCATGTCGCCATCCCGATGCTGTGCTGATTCAAAAATCGTCGACAGACCTAAACCCAGTGTGATGAAAATCCACACCAGCAATACCTTGTCACCAAACTTAGTCACTGCTGAAATCCGTGCATCGCTCAAGCGACGGTGCATCAATATCAGCAAACCCAACATACACATGCTGCCAAACACACCACCGGCAACCATCGCAATCATTTGCTTAAAGCTGTGACTGACGCCCAGCGTTTCCCAAAAGATGACAGGTGTCAGTAAGCCAACCAGATGGCCGAAGAACAAGCCAATAATGCCGATATGAAACAAGATATTGCCAACCCGCAGATGCCCCGCATGCAACATCTGTGACGAATCACTCTTCCAGGTATATTGTTCTCGCTCAAAACGTGCCAAGCTGCCGAACAAAAAGATAGCCAGGGCAATGTACGGATAAATGCCGTATAAAAATTGATGCAGATAAGACATGATGGTCTCCTTATTGACCAGCGGTTGACACTGGCGTCACTGAGCGTGCGCCAGGTTGCCGCGGATAAAAATTGACGGGATGCGTTCCAGTCATCACTGGTTTGAGCAATGGTTCCACACCATCGGCTCCCGGGCCAAAGGTTTCCATCGCTTCATCCATATCGCGTACTGGAGGTTCACCTTGCTCCTGTGGAACCACATCAGTAAATGAAGTCAACAGCAAGAAGGCATTGGCATACGGACTTTCTTTGCGTTGCAAACGAACGCCAATCGCTGCTAATACGTGAATCGCCTCACCCAATAGCTTTTCCGCTTGCTCATCCTCAACGAGGCTCAGGAATTCCAAAAACAGCGGTACATAGTCTGGTAATTCACTCGCTTCCGGTTCAAAACCGTAACGACGATATTCCACAATCAAGTCAACCATTGCCTGACCTCGATCACGGCTTTCTCCATGAATGTGTTCAAACAAATGTAGCGCTACCGAGGCGGTACGATCAAAGGTCGCCACGTAGTTTTCCTGGATACTGATCAGATCATTTTTTTTCAAATAATCAAGCAAAGGCTGCAAGACATTTAATGAATCCGGATCACTAGCAAGTGTCTGCGCAATTTCCGGAAGCGCTGTAATAAGATCTGGCTGCGGATAACTCAGTAAAGCGGAAATAACACGATAAATAGACATACAATTTTCCTTTGGTACGGGATGCACTCTGCACCCCGGGGGAGTTAATCAACGGACGACATCTTCTTACGTGATTTCGGCATCTCCACAAAAATCACACTACCTTGCGGCTTTTTGCCAAACAAAGCACCATCCGATGTACCACCTGAACATCCATTTCCGAACGTGAATCCGCAACTACCTTTTTCATTAAAACTATCTTCCACCATTTCCTTATGCGAGGATGGAATGACGAACCGGTCTTCATAGTTCGCAATCGCCATGGTCTGATACATGTCTTCCACTTGCGCGGCGGTCAATCCGACCTGCTGTAAAACAGCGTGATCAAGTTCACCATAGACAGTCTCCGAACGTTTATAGGCACGCATCGCCAACATCCGTTCTAAAGCATTAAGTACCGGTTCTTCTTTACCCGCTGTCAGCAAATTGGCCAGATAGCGCACGGGGATACGCAAGGATTTGACGTCGGGAATAATGCCATTCATGCCCATGTGTCCTGCTTCTGCCGCTTTTTGTATCGGTGACAGAGGTGGAACATACCAAACCATAGGTAAGGTGCGGTATTCGGGATGTAATGGGAATGCAATCTTCCATTCCATTGCCATCTTGTAGACCGGCGATTTCTGTGCCGAGCTAATCCAGCTCTCCGGAATACCGTGTTTACGGGCTTCCGCAATCACTTCAGGATCATGCGGGTTCAGAAAACATCCGAGCTGCGCCTCATACAAATCCTGTTCATTCGGCACGGATGCAGCTGCCTCGATCTTATCTGCGTCATAGAGCAAGACGCCAAGATAGCGGATACGACCAACGCAAGTCTCGGAACAGACGGTCGGCTGACCTGCTTCGATCCGCGGGTAGCAGAAGGTGCACTTCTCTGCTTTGCCAGAACTCCAATTGTAATAAATTTTCTTGTACGGGCAACCAGAAATACACATGCGCCAGCCACGACATTTGTCCTGATCGACAAGCACGATACCGTCGTCTTCTCGCTTGTATATCGAGCCAGACGGACAAGAAGCAACACAGGCAGGATTAAGGCAATGCTCGCACAGACGCGGCAAATACATCATGAACGTTGATTCAAAGGTGCTGTACATTTCCTTTTGCAGTCCTTCAAACAATGCGTCTTTGCTACGCGCACTAAACTCACCACCGAGGTCATCTTCCCAGTTCGGACCCCACACAATTTTGTCCATTTTCTGTCCAGTAATGACTGAAACAGGACGTGCAGTTGGCGGTGTTTGCATTAACGGCGCATTTTGTAAATGCTCATAATCGAACGTAAATGGCTCGTAATAATCATCGATCGAAGGCAAATTCGGATTAGCAAAAATATTTGCCAAAATGCGTAACTTCCCGCCCTGCTTTGGTTCTAACTTACCCGCATCGTTGCGATGCCAGCCGCCCTTCCATTTCGACTGATTTTCCCATTCTTTTGGGTAGCCGATACCTGGCTTGGTCTCGACGTTATTAAACCATGCGTACTCAACACCATCACGGCTAGTCCAGACATTTTTGCAAGTGACAGAACACGTGTGGCAGCCTATGCATTTATCCAGATTAAGCACCATACCTACCTGTGCGCGAATTCTCATGATGCTGGTCCTTGTTCTGCTGCTTCGTCCAACTTGCCATCTAACCAATCAACTTTTTTCATCTTGCGTAACACGACAAATTCATCACGGTTACTACCGACAGTGCCGTAATAATTAAAGCCATAAGCAAGTTGGGCATAGCCACCTATCATATGGGTTGGTTTCAACACCGCACGGGTAACGGAGTTATGAATACCGCCCCGTTTACCGCTGAGCTCTGCGCCAGGCGTATTGATAATTTTTTCCTGTGCGTGATACATCAGACACATACCTTTTGGAACGCGCTGACTTACCACCACACGCGCCGTCAATGTTCCGTTGCTATTAAACACTTCGACCCAATCGTTATCCACCAAACCGGCTTCTTTCGCTTCGATCTCCGATACCCAGACATGGGGTCCACCACGGCTCAAAGTCAACATACGCAGATTGTCAGAATAGGTCGAATGGATGCCCCACTTCTGATGTGGTGTAATGAAATTGAGAACAATTTCTTTCTCACCGTTCGACGATTTGTTCAACATCGGCGCAACGGTTTTGGTATCAATCGCGGGTTTGTACACGCACAAGCCCTCGCCAAAATCGAGCATCCAGCGGTGATCCTGATAGAACTGCTGACGCCCGGTCAATGTGCGCCAAGGGATCAGTTCATGCACATTGGTGTAACCGGCGTTGTAGCTCACTTCTTCCGATTCAAGACCTGACCAAGTAGGTGCCGAGATAATTTTTCGCGGTTGCGCCTGGACATCACGGAAACGAATTTTGTCGTGTTCACGTCCTACCGCTAAATGCGTATGATCACGACCAGTGATTTTTCCTAATGCATCCCAGGCCTTAACGGACACGTGACCATTGGTTTCTGGTGCAAAAGTTAAAATCATTTCACAGGCATCAATCGCACTTTCCAATCGAGGACGACCTTTGCTAATACCTTCTTCCGTGACGACCTTAGAAATGCCACCGATCTCTTTGACTTCGTGTTCACTATTCCAATTAATCCCCTTGCCACCATTACCCAATTTGTCGAGCAAAGGGCCAATAGAAGTAAATTTTTTGTAGATGTCTTTATAGTTGCGTTCAACCACAAAAAAGTTAGGTGCAGTTTTTCCGGGAATCAGATCACATTCACCTTTTTTCCAATCCTTCGGCTCAAAGGCCTGACCCAATTCACCCGGTGTATCATGCATCAGCGGTTGCAACACGATATCTTTACGGGTTCCCAGATAGTCGCCACCGATTTCAGTAAATTTTTTGGCGATACCTTTGTAGATTTCCCAGTCGGTCCTGCTTTCCCACAATGGTTGTACCGCTTCACTCAGTGGATGAATAAACGGATGCATATCGGAGGTGTTTAAGTCATCTTTTTCGTACCAGGTTGCGGTAGGGAGTACGATGTCGCCATAAAGACAAGTTGTGCTCATACGGAAATCTAACACTACCAATAAATCGAGCTTGCCTTCAGCAGCAACCGGACGGAATTTGACTTCTGAAGGCTTTACGGCGTCATCAGGATCATCGAATAAGGCGTTTTGCGTACCCAGCAGATATTTCAAAAAATACTCATGGCCCTTGCCTGAGCTTCCCAAAATATTTGAGCGCCAGACAAACATATTGCGCGGAAAATTCTTGGGATTATCCGGGTCATCGCAGCTCATATTAATGGCACCGGATTTCAGACTATTTTTCAGATACTCTTGTGGTTCCAACCCCGCAGCTGCAGCGGCGTCGCACACATCCAGGGGATTGGTTTCTAATTGTGGTGCGGATGGCAGCCAACCTAAACGCTCAGACTTCGCGTTCATGTCTATCATGCTCATGTGACTGATTTTTGACTTATCCGCAGTAGGTGCCAGAATTTCATCCATCGCCAACTTCTCATGCCGCCATTGACTGGTGTGGGCATAGAAAAAGCTTGTACCATTCATCTGCCGCGCAGGACGAACCCAATCGCTGGCGAATGCCAAGGGTGCCCATCCAAACTGCGGACGTAATTTTTCCTGACCAACGTAGTGAGCCCAACCGCCGCCCGATTTACCAATACAACCGCACATCATGAGCATATTAATGATGCCGCGGTAAATCATATCGTTGTGATACCAGTGATTCAGTGCAGCACCGACAATCACCATACTCTTACCTTCAGTGTCATTCGCGTTTTGTGCAAATTCACGCGCTACCTGAATAACCAGATCACGCTTGACACCGGTATGCTTTTCTTGCCAGGCGGGTGTGTAGGGCACATCGTCGTCATACGAATGCGCAACAGCACCGCCCAAACCTTGATCAACACCGTAATTGGCCATCGACAAATCATAGACAGTGGCGACTAAAACGACGCTGCCATCGGCCAAGGTCACACGCTTTGCAGGTAAATTGCGGCTGACCATTTCATTGGCATCATTGCCGCCGAAATAATTGAAGCTGACACTCACGACCTCGTCATACTTCGAAATAAGACTGAGTTGGGGGTCAATTTCACGCCCCGTGTTGCCATCTTTTGGTTCCAAATTCCAACGTCCGACTTTCGCGCCGTCATCAAACTTACCTTCGCCCCAACGATAACCAATGGATCCATTCGGTGCAACGATGTCGCCCGTAGCTTCGTCGATCGCTAATGTTTTCCAATCAGGATTATTGGCTTCGTTCAAATTCCCCGGCAACTGCGAAGCGCGCAGCATCTGATCTGGGACATAAAAACCATTGCGCTCAACCAGACGCACCAGCATCGGCATATCTGTATATTGTTTGACGTAACGGCGGAAATAGGCGGATTGACCACCCAGATGGAATTCTTTCAATATCACATGGCCCATGGCCATTGCGAGAGCGGCATCTGTGCCTTGTTTAGGAGCCATCCAGATATCACCGAACTTCACCATCTCGCCAAAATCGCTTGATACAGCAACGGTTTTAGTGCCTTTGTAACGCACCTCTGTGTAAAAGTGGGCGTCTGGTGTACGCGTTTGCGGCACGTTAGAGCCCCACACCATCAAGTAGGTAGAGTTGTACCAGTCTGCGGACTCAGGTACATCTGTCTGCTCACCCCAGATTTGCGGACTGGCAGGAGGTAAATCACAGTACCAATCGTAGAATGAAAGTGGTACGCCACCGATTAAACTCAAATAACGTGAACCTGCTGCATACGACACCATCGACATCGCCGGAATCGGTGAGAAGCCGACGACCCGATCAGGACCAAACTTTTTAATCGTGTAGGCATTCGATGCAGCGATCATTTCTTGCGCTGTATCCCAGTCAGCACGTACAAAGCCACCCAGACCACGGACAGATTTATAGCGCTTTGCTTTCTCTGGATTTTGGCTAATTGATTCCCACGCGGAGATCGGATCCATGGTCTTACGTGCTTCCTGCCACATTTCCATCAGACGACCGCGTATCATCGGATACTTCACACGCTGTGCGGAATACACATACCAGCTATATGAGGCACCACGTGGGCAGCCACGTGGCTCGTGATTGGGCAGATCAGGGCGAGTGCGGGGATAGTCAGTTTGTTGCGTTTCCCAAGTAATCAAGCCATTCTTTACATAGACTTTCCAGGAACAGGAACCGGTACAGTTCACACCGTGCGTAGAACGTACTATTTTGTCGTGCTGCCAACGGCTGCGGTAAGCATTCTCCCATTGACGGTCTTCATCCACCACTGCACCATGACCATCGGAGAAGGTCGACTTCACCCGCGACATGAACTTCAATCTATCCAGAAAATGACTCATCACAAACTCCCTATCAGGCGGACAAGATGTCCACAAGTTTCATTACTTGCATACTGAGAGTGTAGAGATACGCGTCACTATCGACCATTCTTCAGAGCGTCGTTCCGACACGAGCATTGGCACTAGCTCCACTAGTCCTTTTGAACTAGTCTTGCAATACAATGAAATAAAAAAAGCCTCCGATTTTCATCAGAGGCTTTTGAAACGCAGTGCTCAAAAAAGTTTACTAACAAGGCACTTCCGCACCTTTGCGTGAGTAATACCACCAGGTAATCACCATGCAAGTCACATAAAAACCGACAAACACATACAAAGCCATATCAGGTGCACCAGTCAGCTTAATAGATGTACCAAAACTTTGTGGAATAAAGAAACCACCATACGCACCGATCGCGCCAGAAAAACCTAATACCGCAGCAGATTCTTTCGCCGCGTCCAGACGTGCTTGCTTCATTGCCAGTTCACCTTTCCCTGCCGCATCACGCTCACGCCCCGTCTGAAAAATCAACGGAATCATGCAAAATGTCGAACCATTGCCTAAGCCAGTGAGAATAAACATGCCAATGAAGGAATACAAAAATACCATAAACTGGTGATCATGCAACGCTGGAATTATGCCGCCGATAATCGTTAAAGCCATAGCCACGAAAACCCAGAAAGTTAAACGAGCACCACCAATCTTATCCGCAATCATGCCGCCAATTGGTCGTGCTAATGCACCAGCCAAAGGTCCTAAAAATGCGAACTTAGCTACTTCAATTTCAGGAAACTGCGCTTTGATCAACATCGCAAACCCTGCTGAAAACCCGATAAACGAACCAAACGTTCCTACGTACAACCAGCACATTAACCAATTGTGTTTGCGTTTAAAAATAATTGCCTGATCCGCAAAGGAGGCTTTTGCCGATGCGATGTCATTCATACCAAACCATGCAGCCAAGGTCGCAGCGATAATAAATGGTACCCAGATAAAACCAGCATTGCCTAACCAAAACAAATGATCAGCATTTGTTTTGGAATTGTGAAACAAAAAACCTTCGCCGGAAATAGCAACGCCGAACATTGCCGAAGAAATCACCAGCGGTGTCAAAAACTGCACCACCGATACACCAAGATTACCAATACCAGCATTCATGCCGGTGGCATAACCTTTGCGCGACTTAGGAAAAAAGAAGCTAATGTTAGCCATGCTGGAACTAAAATTACCGCCACCTAAACCGCACAACAGCGCCAGAATTAACAAGGTCGAATAACTGGTCGTCATATCTTGCAATGCAAAGCCCATCCCGATTGCCGGAATCAACAAACTAGCCGTTGAAATTGCAGTCCATTTACGGCCACCAAATACAGGTACAAGAAATGAATAAAATATGCGCAAGGTCGCACCAGACAAAGCTGGCAAGGCCGTCAGAAAGAACAATTGATCCTTACTAAAATGAAAGCCACCTTTGTCCAGATTGGCGGCCACCACGCTCCACAACATCCAGACTGCGAAGGCCAACATCAAACTAGGAATAGAAATCCATAAATTTCGATTTGCAATAGTGCTGCCTTCCTTGTTCCAAAATTCCGCGTTCTCCGGCTCCCATCGATTCAAAACATGACTCATCATATACTCCCTATAAAATAAATTGAATGCCTGGACTTAAACCGTGACCGACGTGGCTGTGGTTGAAATTAAGTGCTGATTTTCTTGACGAAATTGGAAGTGCATCCACACCAGAGAGACGCAAACACTGCCATACAAAAGCATAAAGCATGAACTCCTTACGCCTGTCAGATCGACCAAAGCGCCAAACATGATTGGCAAAATAAACCCGCCCAAGCCACCAGCCAAGCCCACCACACCTGACACAGCACCAATATTGCTGCTATAGCCATCTGCAATAAATTTGAATACAGAAGCCTTACCAACCGCCATCGATATACCGACCACAAACAGAATGATTGTGAACAGAGTCGGGCTCAGACCTATGTGAAAGGTTTGCATGCCGTTGACCGTTTTTATGCTGAAATCGGTTTGCGGATAAGACAGCAAAAAGAACGCCACCCAACATATCCACATCACCGCCCAGGTAACTTTGTACGCGCCGTATTTGTCTGCTAACCAACCGCCAAACGCACGCAACACGCCACCAGGTAAAGAAAAGCAGGCTGCAAGTAAAGCAGCACTCTTGATGTCAAAACCATATTCAGTCACGTAATACTTCACCATCCATAAGCTCAAGCCGACGTAACCACCAAAGACCACCGAGTAATACTGGCAATACCGCCAGACCTTGGGATCTTTCAACATTTTGAGCTGTGCCAAAAAGCTGATATTCGATTTCACGCTGTGACTAGGATCTGTCGCCGAAAACAACCAGAAAATCAAGGCTGCAGCTAACATCATGACGGCATAGACCTTGGGCACCAGCGTCCAGCCACCTGCAGCAATTAATACAGGGGCAATAAATTTATTCACTGCAGCACCCGAATTTCCAGCGCCAAAAATACCCATCGCCAAGCCCTGACGATCTTTCTTAAACCAGCGCGCGACATACGGCGTACCAACAGAAAATGAACCGCCAGCAAAACCCACCAGCAACCCAAGCATCAAAAAATGCCAATAAGCAGTCGCATAACTAATCAGATAGATCGGCAGTACCGTGGTCAGCATCAAGACAAATAAAACAACGCGACCACCGAATTTATCAGTCCAAATCCCCAATGGCACCCGAATCAAAGAACCAGTCAACACTGGCATCGCCGTCAAGAGACCAAATTCTGTTTCATTCAGATGTAGTGCCGCCTTAATAGGAATACCTATCACACCAAACATCATCCAGATGGTGAAACATACCGTGAACGCCAGCGTACTAGACCAAAGTACCGAATATGCATTGCCTTTGCTTTCCATGACCTACTCCTATTGCTTTTATCAGTGCTATCAGCTTAAGGATTAAAGAGGTATTTTAAAATTCCCCTGAAGGTGCATTCGAGCTATGCAAATGGCCAGGTTTATCAGCCAAAAGGACTAGATGGATATTGAAGGGCAATAGAATTTTGTTGGCACTCTCTATAACAAAATTTCGTCACAAGAGCAAAAATGACAAAGGTCTGCATCTCTGCAACCCTTTTGGTCTGGATTTTTTCATTCCGGCAGAATTCCGGCAAAGGCCAGTTTTTGAACGATTTTAGGGGGCGCAGAAATGAAAAAAGCCCTGACGAATTCTCGTAAGGGCTTGATTCAATTACTAAAATTCTGGTGGGCCTCCCGTGAGTCGAACACGGTACCAACGGATTATGAGTCCGCTGCTCTAACCAACATGAGCTAGAGGCCCATTTTTCTTCACGTTTTCTATTTTTTTGATTAGTTTTTCTGTTTAGAGAAACTAAAAAAGTAATAAAAACCGTTCGCTACTGCAAATCATTTACACCGAAAAATCGGCGCAAAAAGACGCATTGGCGCTGAAAAAAATCAGCGCCAATTATACAACATTAATTCCCTTCGAGGAAGCTCTTGAGCTTGTCTGAGCGCGATGGGTGACGTAATTTGCGCAGTGCTTTTGCCTCTATTTGGCGGATGCGCTCGCGGGTGACGTCGAATTGTTTACCGACTTCTTCCAGTGTGTGATCGGTCGACATTTCTACGCCAAAACGCATACGCAATACCTTGGCTTCGCGTGGTGTTAAGGAATCCAACACGTCCTTAACAACGTTGCGCATGGACGCATGCAGCGCTGCATCGGCTGGTGCCAGGGTGTGGTTGTCTTCGATAAAATCGCCGAGGTGAGAATCATCATCATCACCAATCGGGGTTTCCATGGAAATCGGTTCTTTCGCGATTTTCATGATCTTGCGGATTTTATCTTCTGGCATTTCCATCTTGATCGCCAGTGTTGCAGGATCAGGCTCTACGCCTGTTTCTTGCAAAATCTGACGTGAGATACGATTCATTTTATTGATCGTCTCTATCATGTGCACAGGGATACGAATGGTGCGCGCCTGATCGGCGATGGAACGGGTGATCGCCTGACGAATCCACCATGTGGCATAGGTCGAGAATTTGTAACCACGACGGTATTCAAACTTATCCACGGCCTTCATCAAACCGATGTTGCCTTCCTGGATCAGATCGAGGAATTGCAGACCGCGGTTCGTGTATTTTTTTGCGATAGAAATAACCAGACGCAAGTTAGCCTCAGTCATTTCGCGCTTGGCTTTACGGGCTTTCATTTCACCAGCAGACATGCGCTTGTTGATGTTGCGCAGATCTGGCAACGGCAATACAACGCGCGATTGCAGGTCGATCAATTTTTGTTGCAACTGCTGCACAGCTGGTACGTTACGACCCAGGATTGCGCTGTAGGAATGGCCGGAGTTCACTTCGCCTTCCACCCATTTCAGGTTGGTTTCATTACCTGGGAATACTTTGATGAAGTGTGAACGTGGCATGCCGCAGCGATTGACTGCAACTTCCAGAATTTGCTTCTCAATATGGCGCACTTCGTCGACCTGGCCGCGCAAGGTGTCGCATAATTTTTCAACGACTTTGGCAGTAAAGCGAATCCCGAGCAATTCGTTAGAAATCGCTTCTTGCGCTTTGACGTAAGACTTAGAGTTGTAGCCTTCTTTTTCGTAAGACTTGCGCATTTTGTCGAAGTTGGTGGCAATGATTTCAAACTTTGCCAATGCATCGCGCTTCATTTGCTCTAACTGTTCAGCAGAGATGGCGGCTGCGCCTGCGGCACCACCGTCGTCATCTTCTTCCTCTTCGTCTTCTTCGTCTTCTTCGTCTTCTTCATCCTCATCGGATACTGGAGCGACGACGACAGGAGCAGGTTCGTCGTTGGCGTTTGGATCAACCAAACCATCGACGATTTCATCGATTTTCATTTCATCAGCAGCAATTTTGTCTGCTGCTGCGAGGATTTCTGCGATCGTGGTCGGACACGCAGAAATTGCCTGAATCATGTCTTTCAGACCTTCTTCGATTTTTTTGGCGATGACGATTTCGCCTTCGCGCGTCAGCAGCTCTACCGAGCCCATTTCGCGCATGTACATACGCACTGGATCGGTAGTACGACCAAAGTCAGAGTCAACGGTAGACAAAGCGGCTTCAGCGGCGGCTTCTACTTCGTCATCATCCGTCGTTACGGTAACAACGTTATCTGACAACAGCAAAGTTTCTGCATCGGGTGCTTGTTCATAAACAGCGACACCCATGTCGTTAAACGTGCCGATAATGCCTTCGATTGCTTCTGGATCGACAACGTTTTCTGGCAAGTGATCGTTAATCTCTGCAAACGTTAAGTAGCCGCGATCTTTACCAAGCTTGATCAGGGTTTTGAGCTTCTGACGGCGACGTTCGAGTTCTTCTTCGGTCGCTTCAGGATCGGAAGAGAACGCGTCTTTCAAGAGCGCTTTTTCTTTGGCTTTGCGATCTTTGGCTTTTGCTTTATCAATTGCTTTCATCTCAGCGCGTTCAACCGCGTTCAATGCTGCAATTTCTTCATTCTCTGGTTGATATTCTTTTGGTTTGCGTCCGCGACGGCCAGGCACTTTCACGCCTGGTAAAACATAACCAGACGTATCAATTGCGGCCAACACCGCAGCATCGGTCGTCTGAGAGACGGTCGGTGCAGATCCAGTCTTGATTTCCTGAACTTCAGGAGCAGCTTTCGCTGATTTCTTGGTAGGCTTAGTCACTGTCTTTGAATCGGTTTTGTTAGTTGTCACGGAAGCTTTCGATGTTGCGGATACCGCTGGGTTTGCTTTAGACGAATCAGCTTCAATTCGTGTTTGCTTGCCAGCAATCTGATGAGTTGCGACTTCCGCAATTTTCTCATCACTTTTTTTGACTCGAGATGGCGTCTTGGTCGCCACTTCATTTATTTGCGTTTTTTTGCCTGACGCACTCTTTGCAGCGGATTTATCTGTTGTTGCGCCTGCTTTACCAACTGTTTTGGGTGCTGCTTTCGTTGCTGAAATAATTTCAGCTGCCTTATTCACTTTAGGCGCTTTAATGTCTTTCGCAACCTCTATTTTGCCAACGACTTTTGCTGCAGCCGGACTCGACTTTGCTACAGCTTTGACTGGCGTTGCATTTTTTACGACGGCCTTGGTGGCCGGCTTAGCGACTGCCATTGTTGCAGCCTTACTATCTCGCTTCGCGATTGGCTTACTTACCGTCTTATTTACTGGCTTAGTTGCCGGCTTAGTTACAGGCTTGACTACGGCCTTGGATTGCGTTTTTACGTCAACACTTGTTGCTTTGGCTACTGCTGTTTTACTGACCGTCTTTGCTGCAGGGGCGATGCTTGCATTTTTAGACACCTTAGTTGCAGTTTTTACAACTGCCGCGGGCGTCAGTGTTTTCGCGGGTTTCTTCATTGCGCTAGCCATTGAATCAAACCATCTGGAACTGAGGAAGTCGCCTGCATGCGCACAAGAAAAAATGCACAAAAAGAAATGCCTCGCCGACAGAAGGACTCATCTGCATGCAGTGCAAATCCATATTTGTTTCAGACTTCCCGAGACTCAGCGCCAGTGTTTTGGGTTACTCGGAGGAGCATTTCGCTCACCTAAACAACACATTTCGTCGCAACCAGACAATTTTGCGCGAAATGAAACAACCTAAGACCTTGAATCATAAGCCTTTAATTATAGCATGCTGTCAAGCGATTCTCTAGCCCAAAGCTAGACAAACGACAACTAAACTGATAAAAAAATAGGCAATTTTTATTCAAATAGCTCTTGAAAATTTCACATTCCGCCACCAACTCTGGCGCGACTTGCAAGGCAAAAAAATATTTAAATAGAAATATTCCGCTCAATGATATTGGTCTTGCAGCAGATATTTTCAAGATAAAACTAACGAGTACCGGCCTCTGTGACGGCCTGCTGACGTAACGTTTCCTGCAATTGCATAATTTCGCGCCAACGCGCCTTATCTTCATCACTGCGTAAACCAGACGCAACCAATCGCTCCGCTTCACTTTTTAACGCCTGCGAACGGATTTGCCGGATTGCACCAGTTAATTCCAATTTAACCAGATCAGGATCGGTATCCGTTTGCTCAGCGACTTCGGCGATCAAACCGTCATAATCCTGACTAACTGCTTTGAGCTGCTCAGCGAGTGCCGCGAATTGCGCACCTTCACCCATGCTTTGCGCGATTGTGACTAACTGCATCAACATCGCAGCACCATCTGGCGCCAGCACGGCAGCCTCAGCCAATAAAGACTGATCAAGCATCGCTGAAAGAGCTGGATAGGCAACCAAAATACGCATAATCTGACGCTCCAGTCCGACTGGCGCACTACGCTTAGAGCGCGGTGGTGCCAATTTAACGCGCGCCACTGGCTGCACCAACTCAAACAAGGCCTCAATTTCTGCTGGCGTAGTTTGTGTGAGTTGCGCCAGATTTCTGACGATTTGCAAACGCAAGCCAGAAGGTTGCATGCCCTGCAACAGAGGTTTTGCATCGAATTGGGTTCGCGCCCTGCCCTCGGCCGAATTCAGATCATTATCACCCACCATCTCGCGCATAAAAAATTGCGATAAAGGCATGGCATCATGCACCTGCTGCTCAAAAGCATCCGCACCAAACTCACGGATAAAACTATCTGGATCATGCTCAGCAGGCAAAAAGAGGAACTTAATAAACTTATCGTCATTCGCGTGCGGCAAGCAAGCATCCAGCGCACGACGCGCTGCACGGCGCCCCGCGCTATCACCGTCAAAACTAAAAATAACGTGATCAGTCTGGCGCAATAATTTTTGCACGTGGGTCGGAGTGCACGCTGTACCAAGAGTTGCCACTGCTTGCGGAAATCCCATCTGCGCCAGCGCGACGACATCCATATAACCCTCGGTCACCAGAACATAACCCGCTTCACGAATCGATTGACGCGCCTCAAACAGGCCATACAACTCATAGCCTTTTTGAAACAAAGGCGTTTCGGGCGAGTTCAGATATTTAGGCTCACCCTGCTCCATAATCCGACCACCGAAGCCAATAATTTGACCTTTGGTATTGCGAATCGGAAACATGACGCGATCACGGAAGCGATCGTAACGTTTGCGGCCACCGCCCTCTTCTTCACTTTTATCAATCACCAGCCCTGCTTCGACCAATTCCGGCGCTTGATAATCAGCATAAACCGCGCGCAAACCATCCCAGGCATCCGGGGCAAAACCCAAACCAAACCGGGCAGCTATTTCACCGGTCAGACCACGCTTTTTAAGGTAAGCGATCGCTTGCGGCGCTGTGCGTAACTGTTGTTTGTAGTAGTCCCCCGCTTTCGTCATGACCTCTGATAAGGCCAGACTTTTAGCTGTCACTTCAGCGCGTTGCGCTGGCAGCATACGATCTTCTTCGGGAACAATCATACCGTTACTCTGCGCCAGATCGCGTATTGCATCGACATAACTCAGCCCGGAATATTCCATTAAAAAACCGATGGAACTGCCATGCGCACCACAACCAAAGCAATGATAAAACTGCTTGGTCGGGCTAACGGTAAAACTAGGGGATTTTTCATTATGAAAGGGACACAAACCCATGTAGTTTGCGCCACCTTTTTTGAGCTGGACGTACTTACCCACCACGTCGACAATGTCAACGCGGGCCAGCAAGTCCTGAATAAAACTTTGCGGTATCAACTCTGGTTACCCGCCTTGCGGCTTCTGCAATGGAGCAAAAATTATCGAGTCAGAGCAGCTTTTACCAGACCAGATACTTTACCCATATCTGCACGGCCAGCCAATTTGACTTTGAGTACGTCGATGACTTTACGCATATCCTGCGGACCAGCGGCGCCAGTTTCAGCGACTGCGGCAGCAACCGCAGCTTGCACTTCTTCATCAGACAATGCAGCAGGCATATAAGTGGACAACACAGCCAATTCAGCTTTTTCAATATCAGCCAAATCCTGACGACCACCTGCTTCAAATTGCTGGATAGAGTCCTTGCGCTGCTTGATCATTTTCTCAATGATTACCAGGATCATGCCATCATCCAACTCAACACGCTCATCGACTTCTTTTTGTTTCATTGCAGCAGTCAATAAACGGATCGTGCCCAATTTGCCTGCTTCTTTCGCACGCATTGCGGCTTTCATGTCGTCGGTGATTTGGTCTTTTAAGCTCATATACTTACCTTTTTAACCTGGGAAACTGAATCAGATAAAAACAACAAAGCCCGCTGCGGCTGACCGGAGCGGGCATGCAAAACCTAAGTAGCACTATTCAACATCGCACCTGGCTTAGCCAGATACAACATCAGAATTAATACATTTTCTTAGGCAATTGCTGACTACGAATGCGTTTGTAGTGACGCTTAACAGCTGCTGCCAGCTTACGTTTGCGTTCTGCAGTTGGCTTCTCGTAGAACTCGCGAGCGCGCAATTCGGTCAACAGACCGGTCTTTTCGATAGTGCGCTTGAAGCGGCGCATGGCGACTTCGAACGGCTCGTTTTCTTTAAGGCGAATTGTGGTCATGTAAGTTCAAACCATTGAAAGATTATAGGAAGACAGAGATAGTAACAGGATTTTTGATTTATGGGAAGGAATCTGATTAAATCTTACGCAAAAACTTTAATCTGCCTTGCCAATAAACTTAGAAAGTCAACACTTCTTGCCAGTTTTTTAAATTAAGGAGGGGAGTATCAAGCAAAATGCTTAAATTGTCCAGATATAATCTAGACTTAAAAATATACCCCCTGCCAGTATCAGAATGAATTGCCGCTTAATATTGGTGAAACAATTTTCGACATTTTTACAACGCTGCTCCTGCAGCACTACCCGATGCCCATGCCCACTGGAAGTTAAATCCCCCCAACCAGCCAGTCACATCAACTGACTCACCAACAAAATATAAACCTGGCACTTTAGTCGCCATCATGCTTTGCTGCGACAACGCCCGCGTATCAATTCCGCCGCGAGTCACTTCAGCCTTGCGGTAACCTTCGGATCCATCTGGCACCAATTCCCATCGATTCAACTTCTCGCCCAAGGCACGCAGCCGCTTGTCCTGCATATCCGGCATTTTTAAATCGCCATCGAAACCATGCGCCGCCAGCAAGCCATCGACCAGTCTTGCCGGTAAGTATTGCGCTAAATAGTTAGCCAGATTTTTCTTGGTCGTAGTTTTAGCTTGAATTAAATCTTCTGCAACATCTAATTCTGGCAACAAATTAATTCTGACTGGTGTGCCGGGTTGCCAATAGCTGGAAATCTGCAACACGCCGGGGCCCGACAGGCCTTTATGCGTAAAGAGCAAATCTTCACGGAAGACAATTTTTGATTTTTTCTCACCCGTTTCTATATCTACTTCTAGTGAGATGCCAGAAAGAGGTACAAATGGCTCCCAGGATTTTGCGTCAAACGTCAACGGCACCAGCGCCGGGCGAGGCTCTATCACTTTAATACCAAACTGACGCGCAATCTTGTGGGCAAAATCAGTCGCGCCGATTTTAGGGATGGATAAGCCACCGGTGGCAATCACCACATTGTCTGCTGAAATATCTCCAGTTGAGGTTTTCAGTACATAGCCACCGCCCTCAGTTACTGACACGTCCTCAACAACACAAGGCATGCGCCATTGGACTTTGCCCGTATCACACTCGGCTTTCAACATGCGAATGATATCTTCCGCACTATCGTCGCAAAACAATTGCCCCTTATGCTTTTCATGCCACGCGATGCCATGACGTTTCATCAGCGACAAAAAATCTTGTGGGGTGTAACGCGATAAAGCGCTTTTACAGAAGTGCGGATTCTCTGAAAGAAAATTTGCCGGGCCAGCATATAAATTCGTGAAGTTGCAGCGACCACCGCCAGAAATTCGAATCTTCTCAGCCAATCGGCTGGCATGATCAATTAATACCACGCGCTTACCACGTTGCCCAGCGACGGCAGCACACATCATTCCGGCGGCGCCAGCACCGATCACAGCAACATCAAATTGCTTATTCATTATGGTATTGCCTTCATCAAAATCAGGGCAAGATTGTAGCGGATAAGCTGGCGACGTAAATGCGATTGCAATCAAAAAAATTGGTAATTTAGAGGAAAGCCTAAATCACGCACCACCCATTTTCATCTATACTGCCGCCCTTAGTTAAATCTGCACCAAAAACAAGCATGAAATTCTTATATGTATAGAACGATAACGCTGTTTGAAAAACACAACATTTCGTGCATTTTCGTTAGCAAATTGAATTCAATATAGAAGAAATTATTGACTTGTTTTCCGCAAAAAGAGATAACTAATCAACGATTGCGCAAACGTTTGCGCAATCCGATTTAAAAAGCAAAATTTTTTCTTCTCCCCCTGGATTAAATATTTTTGCACTAAAAAGATCCTCTATTTGGACCAACCTCACCTTTGGGATTAATTTCATGCGCAACTATTCTTCAAAGCAGCTATTTAAGGGCGCAACACGCACCCTGATCGCTGTGGCAGTAAGCACTGCATTTCCTATGCATGCGGCATTAGCACAAGAAGCGAAGCCAGAAGCTTCGGGCAACGATGGTACGAAGTTAGAAACGGTCATCGTTACCGCCAACCGCCGCGCTGAGAACATCAAAGAAGTACCGATGTCTATTTCAGCAATTAAAGGCGATGCACTCGACACCTACGGTGCCAACGGCCAAGATATTCGCTTCTTGTCTTCACGCGTACCTAGCTTGAATATCGAATCCGACTTCGGTCGCTCTTTCCCACGTTTCTACATCCGTGGCCTGGGCAATACCGATTTCGACTTAAATGCATCTCAGCCAGTTGGCTTGATCTACGATGACATCGTCCAGGAAAGCCCTATCCTCAAAGGTTTCCCGGTATTTGACGTTGATCAGGTTGAAGTATTGCGCGGCCCACAAGGTACATTGTTTGGCCGTAACTCCCCAGCAGGCGTCATCAAATTTGACTCCGCCAAACCAACCCGCACATTCGAAGGCTACGGCAGCGTCGGTTACGGTAACTACGGCGCGATCAATCTGGAAGGTGCAGTTAACGTACCTCTGAATCAAGATTGGGCAATGCGCATCTCCGGTCAGGGTCAAAGTCGTAACGACCGCGTGACCAATCCTTTGAGCACAGGTACTAAGACACTTGAAGGCTACCACGATAATGCGGCACGTGTGCAATTCCAGTACAAGAACAGCGGCTTTAGCGCTCTGTTCAATTTGCATGGTCGTGACATGGCAGGCAACGCAACACTGTTCCGCGCCAATATCATTCAAAAAGGTACTAACGATTTAGTACCAGGTTTTGACTATGGCACGTACCCAACGGATGGTCTGAATACGCAGACCTTGACGTCCTCAGGTGCAAACGCGCATTTGCGTTGGGATCTCGAAGGTCTGACAGTGCACTCAATCACTGGTTACGACAAAGCAAAATTCTATAGTCGCGCTGACGTTGACGGTGGCTACGGCGCTTCTTACGCAAAGACTATGGGTCCTGGCTTTATTCCATTCACTGCTGAAACAGCTGATGGCTTGCCAAATCTGCGTCAAATCACGCAAGAGGTTCGTGTAGAGTCAAGCACAAAAGATCCACTGCAATGGATTGCTGGCTTGTACTATTTCAATGAAAGAATCCAGGTAGATAGTTTTGACTTCAACACTTTGGGCGGTAACGTTCAAGATGGCTATGCTGTTCAACATCAAAATGCTAAGTCCTATGCTGCATTCGGCTCGGTCAACTATGCAGTGAACGATCAGTTTAAAGTTCGCGCTGGTATGCGCTACACCAAAGACAGCAAAGACTTTGATGCGCAACGTCAATGGACACCAGGTCAACCTATCAGTGCTGGCGGCACACCTGTCCTGACAGCTAATCCAAGCGCAAGCAACGTCACTTGGGATTTGAGCGGCAGCTACGCGATGGACAAGTCAACGAACTTGTTCGCTCGTGTTGCAACTGGCTACCGTGCGCCAAGTATTCAAGGTCGCGTCTTGTTTGGCGACAGCATCTCTGTTGCGCAATCTGAGAAGAACTTGTCCTTCGAAGCTGGTATCAAAAAAGACATTCTGGATAACACTGCTCGTATCAGCGCAACAGTATTCCAGTACACAGCAAAAGATCTGCAACTGACAGCAGGTAGCGGTGGTGTGAACCAGAATAAACTGGTGAATGCTGACAAAGCAACAGGTCAAGGTTTTGAAATTGATGGTCAAGCTAACCTGAACCGTAACTGGAAAGCTACTGTGGGCGTCAGCTACAACGACACTCAGATCAAGGACCCTAACCTGTTCGTTGCTGCTTGCGGTAACGGTTGTACCGTCACTAACCCAGCTGGCCCATTCAAAGGCACAGCTGCAATCAACGGCAATCCGCTCCCACGCGCACCTAAATGGGTAGGTAACTTCACATTGAAATACACAACGCAAGTTGGCGAAGGCACTTTGTACGCTGTGACAGACTGGGCATACAAAGACAGCTACAACATGTTCTTGTATGAAGCAGCTGAATACAAAGCGAAATCTTTGTTAGAAGGCGGTTTGCGTGTTGGCTATCAATGGGCTGACGGTAAATATGAATTGGCTGCTTACGGTCGCAACATCACCAACAAGCAACAAGTTATTGCAGCGATTGACTTCAATAACCTGACAGGTATTTTGAACGAGCCACGCAGCTACGGTGTTCAATTCAAAGCAAACTTCTAATTTGGTTTAGATTTGCTTAAATAGAAGTAGCAATAAATCAAAACGCGCCAGATGATGAGTCTGGCGCGTTTTTTATTGGCTTCAATGCTAATCTCGTAGATACGGCACTCCCATCGGATATCAGTGCATCTTTATTTGTCTCGCGACGTCAATACAAAATCCAACTTGCCGCTCTATGTTTTCAGGAACGGCGATGCGTCCCGCAAGCACGGCAGAAATCCAGTTTGCCGTCGCTTGAGCGTCAATGCTATCCGGCGCTTCGGGTGTGCCACCCGCCAAATTATCCTGCTTATCCAAAAGCGTTCTTCCCACCCCATCACTAAACCAATCTATGCGTTGCGCACGCCCTGTACTGGCGACCGTTTCACCTTCCGTGCCGCGCATCAAGAACACATCTCCCTCAAGCGGATTCTGATGAGTAGAAAAATAGTCCTGCAACATCTGCAAATACTCAGGATGCGTGTAAGAATTCAAACGCAACGCAGGCGAATCGAATGGTTGCAATAATTTAACCAGAGTGTGAGTCGAATTTCTGACCCCCAGAATTTTTCGTAAATTCAGTAAGCCCGACATTGCCGGTGATAAAGTTTCAATGGCAACAAATGCTGGCTGCTGTGCAGCCATTTGGACATTGACTTGTTCTACAGTTTCACATTTCTGAATGCGTAATTCAGAAAAAATTTCTGCTGTAGTTACCCGTCCGGCATCCTTCGTTACACCGTGCACCAGCACTGGCACCCCGCGGCGAGCCAGAAGCAAAGCCAGCAAAGGCGTGAGGTTTGCTTTTTTACGAGCGCCGTTATAGCTTGGAATAATCACTGGCGCATACGGGCTATCAGTGGGTGCTGTCAGCGACAAGATAAAGCCTTTAGCAGCATCGAGAAATCCAGCAATCTCATCAATGGATTCGCCCTTGATTCGCATAGACAATAATATCGCCCCAAGCTCCAGATCAGAAACTCGTCCAGCCAACATCGCTTCATACAAAGCTTGAGCATCGTCCCGCCCCATACTGCGCGCGCCGTCTTTGCCCCTGCCAATTTCTTTGATCAGATGCGCCGCAGGAAATGGTGCCATGTCCTTTTCAAGAGTGGGTTTATCTTTATTCATTATTTCATCAACAGCTTCATTACTGCGTTCCATTCTGCCGTCGTCACCGGTGTAATTGATAAACGGCTACCTTTTTGCAATACCTGCATGGTTTCCAATTCCGGATGGGTACGCATCTCAGTCAGGCTTAATAGCGGTGTCTTACGGGTCGCCTTGATATCGACCATCATCCAGCGTGGCGTTTCCCGGGTAGCTTTAGGATCAAAATAATGGCTCTTGGAATCAAACTGGGTATGATCCGGATAGGCGGTGGACACTACTTCAGCAATGCCCGCAATGCCCGGTTCTGCACAACTGGAATGGTAAAACAATACCCCATCACCCACTCGCATGACATCACGCATAAAATTTCGTGCCTGGTAATTTCTGACGCCGAACCAAGGTACCGCTGGCATTGCCAACGCGTCGTCGATACTCATTTCAGCAGGTTCAGACTTCATCAACCAATATGCCATAGCAATTCACTCAAAGAAAAAAGAGAAAAGATAAAAAAGAAATTGTCGCATACTTAGACGCTGGGTATCTGAAAGCAAACGCAGAGAGAGAAAATCAAATTCTCAAAATAAAAACGGCTGTCGATAACGACAGCCGTTCAGAATAAGTCCCCACCGATGCCGCTATGCCGGCATCCTGAACCTAAGCGGTTCAAGTTGGCCACGGTCAGTTCAATTTCGGGTTCATCGGACTAGCGACGCTCACACCCATCGAACAATGTTCCACAGCCTATGCACATAAATGGTTCAAGGAATATATGACATTGGCGAACACGGCAGGGAATTGAAGTTTACTCCCAAACTGAGTTTTCATGTCATTGTTTTTGATTAAATTATGCAATGACCCTGCAATTAAAATAGTTTTTCTTGTGGAGTGAGCGCCTGATCCATCACTTCATGCATCTGACTCATTTTCTGTTTAACCTCAGACATGGACATGCCAGATAAAGGGCCTTCGGGTGATTTGGTCGCTAACAGCTCCGTTGTCATACCGAGGGCAGCCATCACTGCAATACGGTCAGTTCCCTTGACCTTAGAGGAATCACGTAAAGCCGACATTTTGGCATCCAGATAAGCAGCCGCTTCGCGCAGCGCCCGGTCTTCACCATCTTTGCAAGACAGCTTGTAACTTTGTCCCATGATGGACACATCTACTTGTATTACTTTTATTTCAGTCATGCTGCTTCCTCATCATTTACCGCTTCAGCTGGCAACTGCGCTAATAAGGCCGAGACCCGGTTATGCGCTTGCTGCATCCGTTGTTGCATGTCGTGATTCTGCGAAGTCAACAACGCTACTTCGTTGCGCAAGCCCGCATTTTCAGTACGCAAGGCATGGGTAAGCTCGGCGAGCTTAGCAACTTTTTCAGCGAGTAATTCAAAATCGGAAATCATCATAGTTTGAGGTTATCAAGTGCAACAAATCTGGAGTCTTATTATACGAGTAAATTTTCAGGCAACGTATGCCCAGAATGAATGAAGTATGGAAAAATTTCAAAACACTTCATTTAAACGATAAAAAACCAATATTTTTGATAGAAATCCCGTTCAAAGCGAAAATAGACTATATAAAACCCAACATTTTTGTATGCAAACAATTATTTTATGTGACGAACCACATAAAATATCCTTAAGCATCACACTTTTTTTTAAAATAGGTTATTATTTGCTGCATAGCTAACCACGCTAGACTCTTCGTTGGCATCTCTCGGTACCCGTATTAATTACCATTGAAATTACGCCAATCGCCTCCAGATTTAACACTGAATGCGGCGAGTTCCGATTTCTGACCGATATTCTGTGGCGCTGTTACCCCTTAATTTTTCCCTCTCGATGAGGATTCCATGAGCGAAAACATCAAATATGTAAGCGATGCTTCTTTTGAAGCAGATGTATTAAAATCCGACAAACCAGTTCTGGTCGACTTCTGGGCTGAATGGTGTGGTCCATGCAAAATGATCGCCCCTATTCTGGAAGAAGTTGCTAAAGAATATGATGGTAAGATTGTTGTTGCAAAAATGGACGTCGATGCCAACCAGGCAGTACCTGCTCAGTTTGGTATCCGCGGCATTCCTACTTTGATTTTGTTTAAAAATGGTGCTGTTGCAGCACAAAAAGTAGGCGCCTTGGCAAAAGGTCAATTGACATCTTTCATTGACGCTAATATTTAAGGTATCATACGTACTGCTCAAGGTTTGAGTTCAATCATTGTTTCATAAGATTGAGATGAAGATTTCTGGAGCAGTACGGTCACCGTATAGTATAAAACGTAAATTTAGAGCTTGTTTTAATGGTCATTTGACCGCAAAATACAAATAACTATTCTGTTTATTCTGTAGTTCCTCCGTTCACTCCCCCACCCCATACTCCCATCCCGGGACACTCACCATGCATCTATCTGAATTAAAAGCCCTACACGTATCCGCATTGCTGGACATGGCTGTAGGACTCGATATCGACAACGCGGCACGTATGCGAAAACAAGAATTGATGTTCGCGATTCTTAAAAAACGTGCGAAATCCGGCGAACAAATTTTTGGCGATGGCGCTCTTGAAGTGTTGCCTGACGGCTTCGGTTTCTTGCGCTCACCAGATGCCAGCTACATGGCTTCGACCGACGATATTTATATTTCTCCTTCACAAATCCGCCGTTTCAATTTACACACTGGCGATTCGATCGAAGGTGAAGTACGTACACCAAAAGATGGTGAGCGCTATTTCGCTCTGGTGAAGGTGGACAAGGTCAATGGAGAATCACCAGAAGCGTCTAAACACCGCATTCTGTTTGAAAACTTAACACCGCTGCACCCAAACAAAGTATTGACACTCGAACGCGAAATGCGCGGTGAAGAAAATACCACTGGCCGTATCATCGATATGATCGCCCCTATTGGCCGTGGTCAACGTGGTTTGCTGGTGGCGTCACCAAAATCCGGTAAATCCGTGATGTTGCAACACGTTGCTCACGCGATTACAACTAATCATCCAGACGTAACCTTGATCGTTTTGCTAATCGATGAACGTCCGGAAGAAGTGACCGAAATGCAGCGTTCTGTACGCGGCGAAGTCGTTGCTTCCACGTTTGATGAACCTGCAACCCGCCATGTTCAAGTAGCGGAAATGGTTTTAGAAAAAGCCAAACGCCTCGTCGAAATGAAAAAAGACGTGGTCATTTTGCTCGACTCGATTACCCGTCTGGCGCGTGCGTACAATACCGTGATTCCAGCTTCCGGCAAAGTATTGACCGGTGGTGTCGATGCCAATGCGCTGCAACGTCCTAAGCGTTTCTTCGGTGCTGCCCGTAACGTCGAAGAAGGTGGCTCGCTGACGATCATCGCTACCGCGTTGATTGAAACTGGCAGCCGTATGGATGACGTGATCTACGAAGAATTCAAAGGCACAGGCAATATGGAAGTTCATCTGGAACGCCGTCTTGCTGAAAAACGCGTCTACCCAGCGATCAACCTGAATAAATCCGGTACCCGTCGTGAAGAATTGCTGATCAAACCAGATCAGTTACAAAAAATCTGGATTTTGCGTAAGTTGCTGTACTCGATGGACGAGATCGAAGCGATGGAATTCATCCAGGACAAAATGAAGGCAACCAAAAACAATGCAGAGTTTTTTGAAATGATGCGTCGTGGTGGTTAATCGGTCTGAAAAATTTAGTTTGATTTGAATTGATTTGATTTGATTTGAATTGAATTGGATTAAATTTTTGATACAAATTGTCCTTCAAAAAAAGCCGATACGCATGTATCGGCTTTTTTGCTTTTACGTTACTACCTCAACTTCTATTTCGCTGCGACTTCCTGCTTCGCATCCCAACCGCCACCTACCGCTTTATACAAACTGACCACGGCACTCAGATGCGCACGCTGGGTATCAATCACCGTCACTTGCGCTTGCCACAGATCTCTTTGCGCGTTCAAGACTTCAAGGTAACTGCTATAGCCGTTTTTGTAGCGTAGTTCAGCTAAGCGCAGCGAGTCTTTCAACGATGAAACACGATGCTGACCGGACGTATAAATCTGCTCATTGGCGGTGGCGTTATTCAAGGCATCATGCACATCCCTAAAGGCACCCTGCACTGTCTGTACATATTGCGCCAGTGCTTGCGTCTTACGCGCTTCAGCACCAGACACGAGAGCCCCAATTGCCCCAGCACGGAATACAGGCTGCGTTAAATTCGCGCCAATGTTCCATAACATCGATGCCGGATTGATTAAATCCTTGAGACTTTGCGACTCGTAACCAACACCACTACTAAGTTTGAGCGTAGGAAAATATTGCGCTTTCGCCTGACCAATATCGGCATTCGCCGCCATCAGAGATTGTTCAGCGGCGACAATATCCGGACGACGCTCTAACAAATTGGAAGGTAAATCAGCAGGTACACGCAATTGTTGGTACAGTCCGTCAATATCGCTACCGCGTGCAATCGCCGGTTTCGCAATCGCAGAAGGTGAACGCCCTGCCAGTACAGCCAGTGTCGACTCTGTATTTGCGACCGCTTGCTTCGCCTGCGCCAAGCTGATTTCTGCCGCGGCTTCTTCAGACTCAGCTATATGTAAATCCAGTTCACCGACGGTGCCAGACGCATATAATTTTTTCTGCAAACGAAGTTTTTCCTGACGCGTTTTGAGCGTCACATCTGCCAATGCTAATTGGGCATCGCTGGCACGCAAACTAAAGTAAGTTTGCGCCAGAGTGCTATACAAGCTTGTCAATACGACACCTTGATTAGCCTCCTGCGCCAGCAAACGCGCACGTGCAGCTTCGTCAGCGCGTGCTAACTTACCCCACAAATCAAGTTCATATGAAGCACTGAGACCAAGCTTATAGTCACGGCTAATTGGTTCTGCCCCAGGTGGTAGTGAACCCGCATGTTGGCTCGTACGCAGTTTGGTCGGCGTGAGATTTGCGTCCACGGTCGGATAGCGATTGGAATTGGCACCGACCGCCAGTGCACGCGCTTCTTCAACGCGACCAGCAGCAAGTAGCAGATCCTGGTTATTGGCATGCGCCTCATCCAGCAACGCATTGAGGACAGGATCATTAAAACTCTTCCACCACGCCATATAGTCCGCAGCAGCAGGCTTGCCCGGCGTTGCAGCGACGCTCAAATTTGTCGGCACATCCAATGCTGGGCGCTGATAATCAGGCCCTACCGAAGCGCAGCCAGCCAGCGCCAGACTGGCAGCCATCGTTGTTAATATAAATTTTGCTTTCAACATCATTATTCCTTAGTCACTGCGACAGATGCATCCATCTTTGCTGCGTGAGGTGCGGTCATTACAGGATGAGCGAAATCAGCCTCGGTCGTTTTCATGCGTTTATCGTTAATTAATTTAAAGAACAAAGGTACAAAGAAGATCGCCAGGAAGGTAGCCGCCAACATACCACCCAATACACCAGTCCCCAGCGATTGACGCGCAGCCGCACCAGCACCATGAGAAAACGCCAGTGGTACGACACCCAAAATAAATGCCAATGAAGTCATCAAAATCGGACGGAAACGCAAGCGCGCTGCCTCGACCGCCGCCGCCACTGGTGCATAACCTTCATGCACTTTCATGACCGCAAATTCCACAATCAGAATCGCATTCTTGGCCGACAAACCGAGCAAAGTCACGAGGCCGATCTGGAAATACACGTCGTTATTAAAGTGACGCAAATACACCGCCATCAACGCTCCAAAGATACCGAACGGCATTGCCAACAATACTGAGAAAGGCAGCGACCACTTTTCATATTGCGCAGCCAGAATCAGGAAAATCATCAACACGCCAGCACCCAGTGCGATACCGGCTGCATTGCTGCTACGTTTTTCCTGAAATGATGCACCACCCCAGTCGTAGACGACATCGGCAGGCAACACGTTCTTTGCTGCGCGTTCCATCGCCGCGATGGCCTGACCTGAGCTGTAACCTGGTTTCGCATCGCCCAGCAATTTAATCGCAGGCAAAGCATTAAAGCGTTGCACTGAATCAGGTCCGGTAATGAACTTGATCGTCGTGAAAGCGCGTACCGGTATCATTTGGCCCGTCGAAGAGCGAACATACATGCTGCCGATATCATCAGGTTTGGCACGATACTGACCTTCTGCTTGCAACTGCACTGTGTAAATACGACCGTTTTTATTGAAGTCGTTTACATAGTAGCTACCCAACGTTGCCGCTAACGTGTTGTAGACATCAGAAAGGGCAACGCCCATAGAACGCGCTTTTTCATTATCCACATCCACATATAACTGCGGAGAACGTGCTTGCCACAAGGTTTTCACGCCGGCCAGTTCTGGCTGCTTATTGGCTTCTGCCAACAACAGAGGCAATAAAGTCGCCAGACGTTTAACGCCACCTTCTCCGGCATTTTGTAAATAGAACTCGAAGCCACCAGTTTGTCCCAAGCCCTGAATCGCAGGCGGGCTGAAGAACAATGGCAAACCTTCTTTGATGTGACCGGTTTTCATGTAACTTTCACCGACCATTTGCTGCGCGGATTGATTCCGTTCATCCCACGGCTTTAATGGGAAGAACATGGTCGCGGCGGATGATTTCAAACCGCCACCACCCAGAAAATCCAAACCAACCAGAGAGAAGGTAGTGTCGATATTTTTATTGGTTTGCATGACGGTCTCAACTTGCTTGACCATCGCATTGGTACGATCCAGAGATGCACCATCCGGCATAATCGCCGCACCAATAAAGTAACCCTGATCTTCATCGGGTACCAAGCCACCAGGTACGTGTTTCCACAACACACCAGTCAACGCCACCATACCCAAGACCAAAGCAACACCTAAGGTAGCGCGTTTCAGGAAGAAACTCACACCGTCGGTATAGCGCTTAGTCAAACGTAAAAACGCCGCGTTAAACCAGGTAAAAAAGCGATTATGATTTTCCGCACCTGGTTTCAACAAAATCGCGCACAAAGCGGGTGTCAAAGTCAACGCAACCAGACCAGACAACACAACAGCGATAGAAATCGTGACCGAGAATTGGCGATATAACTCACCTGCCAAACCACCAAGGAAAGCAATCGGACCAAATGCCGCTACCAGCACCAGCACAATCGCAATGACTGGTCCAGTCACTTCATGCATCGCTTCAATCGCAGCATCTTTCGGCGACATGCCCTCTTCATTCATTAGGCGTTCGACGTTTTCTAACACGACGATCGCATCATCCACCACGATACCAATCGCTAACACCATACCGAATAAAGTCAGCGTATTTATGCTGTAACCAAGCAAGTGCAAACCTGCCATCGTACCAATCAATGACACCGGAACGGCGAGCGTTGGAATGATCGTTGCACGCCAGCTTTGCAAAAACAGGTACACAACAATAAACACCAAGACCATCGCTTCTGCCAGTGTTTTTAAAACCTCTGCAATCGACTCAGTGACAAACGGCGTGGTGTCATACGGTGTCGAATAAGTCATGCCTTCGGGGAATTTCGCCTTCAGATCTTGCAAGGTTTTTTCAACTGCTTTGCGTGTCTCTAAGGCATTCGCACCGGTTTGCAAAAACACACCAATGTTGGCAGAAGGATGACCATTCACGCGACCATACAAGTTGTAATCTTTAGAACCTAATTCGACCCGCGCCACATCTTTAATGCGTATCGTTGCACCGCTCTTATCGGATTTGACGATGATATTGGCAAACTCTTCTGGCTCCAACAAACGACCTTTGGCCGTTACGGTCATCGTCAGTTCTTCGGTATTGTTTGGTGGGGCACCCACTTTACCAGCAGCGTATTGCGCATTTTGTTCAGAAATGGCGTTTGAAATATCGCTCACCGTCACGCCCAATTGCGCCATGCGATCCGGACGCATCCAGATCCGCATTGCATAGTCTTTGGCGCCAAAAATCTGAATATTGGTTGTGCCAGGAACGCGCTTCAGTGCATCCAACACGTTCTGCGTGGCATAGTTAGACAAGTACAACGCATCGTAGCGATTATCTGGCGAATACAAGGCTGCAACGACCAAGAAGTTTGATGAACTTTTAGAGACCGTTACGCCCTGACGACGGACTTCTTGTGGTAATTTAGCATCCGCCTGACGCACACGGTTATTGACGTTCACCGCAGCGATATCGAGATTGGTGCCGACTTCAAACGTCACATCGATTGATACACGGCCATCAGCAGACGACACTGAGTTCATGTACAACATGTGTTCGACGCCGTTGATTTGTTCTTCAATCGGAGCCGCCACGGTACGTTCTACCACTTCAGCCGAAGCGCCTGGATAAAATGCCGTCACATTGACGACCGGTGGTGAAATCTCGGGGTAACGAGAAATCGGCAAGACACGCAAAGCAGCCAAGCCTGCCAGCACAATGATCAACGACAAGACTGTCGCGAAAATCGGCCGGTTAATAAAAAATTTTGAAAACATGAATTATTCCTGTTTGCCTTTGCTGACGATGCAGCACTAAATTCAATAAAGGAAGCTGATCGGGTTCTTATTCGGCAGATTTAGTAGCGACAGATTTAGTAGCGGCTGGTTTGGACGCTGCTGCGCTGTTCGCTTTTGGGGCGATGCTGTCTGCACCTGTTGCCGCAGCCACTTTCGCGCTCACAACAATTGGCGTCACGGTCATGCCTGGATCATGCGCTTTGATGATGCCATCGACCAACACACGTTCACCGTTTTTCAAGCCTTTCGTCACCACCCATTCGCCATGCGACCAGCCATCTAACTCAACTGGTTTAGGTACCAGTTTGTTGTCAGGCGATACGGTAAACACCATCTTGCCCATAGGACCATCGATCACCGCGCGTTGTGGTACAGCCAGAGCAGCACTACGTTTTGCACCTGCCAAAATCACACGCACAAATTGACCTGGACGCAAATTGCCATCTGGGTTAGCAACCTGCGCGCGTGCATCAAAGCCGCCTGTTGCCGAATTGACTTTTTCGCTCACAAAATTCATCTTGCCTGACGTTGGGAACATGCTGCCATCGGCCAATTTAAGTTGCACGTCAAAAGCCAGGCTGCCATTACTTGCACGTTTGCCTGGCAATGCGACTTTGCCGCTACCCACTTCTTTAGCGACTTTCAGGTAATCTGCTTCCGGAATGCTGAAATTGATATACACAGGATCGGTTTGAACAATCGTCGTCAATAAACTATCAGCGGCTGTCACCAGACTACCATTGGATTTATTTGCAATACCTGTCACGCCGCCGATGGGAGCAACGACTTTGGTATAACCAAGATTGAGTTTGGCTTCATTCACTTGTGCCAGCACTTGCTTGTAACTGGCTTCGGCCGTTTCTAAATTTGATTTCGCATCATCAAATTCTTTTTGGCTAATCGCCTTTTCTGCGGCCAATGGGGACAAACGTGCATATTCACGTTTCGCCTGATTCAATTTCGCTTCGCTCACACCCGCTGCGGCTTCAGCTGATGCCAGTTGTGTTTTGTATGTGCCTGGGTCGATTTGGAACAAGACGTCACCCGCTTTTACGCGTGAGCCTTCTTCGTAAAGACGATTTTCCAAAATACCGGCGACACGCGCTCGCACTTCCGTCTCACGTGAGCCTGCAGTTTGACCAACATACTCGAAATCCAAAGCCAAATCGCGGTTTTCTACCGTCACGACATTGACTTCTGGTGGTGGCATATTGCCAGGTGCAGCATGCGCGGTTTCTTCTTTGCCACAAGCGGCAAGAGTGAGTAAGGGCAAACTCAAGGCAATAGCCCTAAACGCCGGATGTTGGTAAATCTGCTTAACTTGACTTGATAGCTGATTAGACAGAGAAGCGGAGGATGATGATGAGTCTGAAAAACGCATAAAGAATTCTTTCTGCTTAATTGAAGGACAGGACGACATTATATACATACAATCATGTTTGTATATAATGTCGCCTAACAACCCTACCAAGCAACAGGGTTCACATTAGAAAATCAAAGAGAAAAGATGAAATCTTTCCCGAAAATGGCTGGAAGTTGCGGGAAGTTGGCGAGAAAACGAGATTCTCGTACCAATTCTTGCTGCAACAAAAGAATGGACGTTGATGCTATTTGACAATAAAAAGTTCAATTTAAATTTCAATTTGATATTTTTACTTTCATTTTGACATTTCTTTTGATGATGTTTTACGCGAAATAAGGCTTTTTTGTGTTGTCTATCAATGAAATTACCTACAATTATTCGAAAATACATGTAAGGATTGCGGATTCTACCGGTGGCTTTTAACATGCAAGCCTGAAACGACTTCTACAGCACCGACTTTCTGGTGAGAATCTGATAAATATCTGAGAGATGCAAGGCATGCAACAGCTCTAGCCGTAAAATGATCAAAGGCGAGTAACAATACCTGCCAGTGCTCAGTAAGTAGCCACTGGCATTAACAGAAGTCGTAAAGCACGCAGCAAAACCAGTAACAAAACAAGTAGTAACAGCGAGCCCCAGCAAACCGATTGAGGTGGCTAGCCAAGGAATTGATATGGTCAGAAAGACGAAAGAAGAAGCGCAAGAAACCTATTCCGCCCTCTTGGACGCGGCGGAACAAGTGTTTTCGCAAAAAGGCGTAACCAACACCACACTCAACGATGTCGCTGTTGCCGCAGGCATGACGCGCGGCGCTATCTACTGGCACTTTAAAGACAAAAATGCCTTGGTACAAGCGATGTGCGACCGCGCTTTTCTGCCTATGGAAGCCTTGTTGAATGAGATTATTGAAACGCCAGACAAAGACCCTATCAGCGCCTTAAAGCAACTTGATATTCATTTTTTGCAGTTGGTCTCTGGTGACAAACGCCAACGTAAAGTATTCGACATTATTTTCCATCGTTGCGAAAAAAATCCAGATCTGCCTTTTTTTGAAAACGAAAAACGTCAACGCGCAGAATGCATGGCCAAAGTCGAGGCGATTATCAAAAGTGCCGTAACGCAGGGCAAATTACACGCCGACACTGACACCTGGATCGCCATGCAAGCCAACCATGCGTTCCTGGTTGGCATAGTGCATGAATGGCTGGAAGACACCTCGGCTTACTGCATGATTGCGCATGCCGAGAGCATGATCGATATGTTTTTGGCGGGATTGTTGAGGTGTCCACCGCTCAAAAAACCTATGCCGGTAGCTTCCAATTAAATTTGACAGCCAACATGCGCATCGCAAAGGTGGTCGACGTGCCCGCCAGCAAAGCGACTGCCTCAGACGCATCCGTCCAATTCAGTAACAAATAAACCCAGCATCCGGCAAAGGCACAGGTGGCGTACAACTGGCTACGGCGAAACACCAGCGGTATTTCATTACAAATCACGTCTCGTAATACCCCACCAAAGATTCCGGTAATAACCCCCATCATGGCACACACAAACAGAGGCATATCCGCTTCTTGCGCCAGCGATGTTCCGGTCACACTGAACAGGCCCAATCCCAGTGCATCAGCCCATTCCAACGCACTTTCGGTTAAAGCGTGACGCAAATGACGCAACAAGGGAATAGCAAGTAATGACAAAACAAAAATAAGTATCGGATATTCTTGATTTTCCACCCAAAACAAGGGTCGGCGATCCAACAACAGGTCGCGTAATGTACCGCCACCAAACGCCGTGATAAACGCGACCGTAAAACAACCAACCGCATCCATACGTTTGCGACGTGCCTCAATGAAACCAGAACCAGCGAATGCGAGCACCCCCAGCACCTCGGCGGTGTGCAACATTGCATTCATGCCAATATAACTACTTGCCATACTTACCCTAATGTAAATTACTCATTTTTAAGCCGCAATTTTACCTTCAAGTCCCACCGTGAAACGCTCAAAGCCGCTCAAGGAGATGCAAAAATTAAGATTTCTTTGCAATAAGCTTAGGTTCCACACCATTTTGAGTCACAGTCTGCTATCCAGAATTAAAAAAATCATTGTATAATCATGGGCTTGGCATTTTGTTTGTTGCAAAATCCCAATTTATTCAACTCTGGCAAGTGATACGCAATCGGATCAAGAAGCTGTGCGATCGACGAAGTGCATATTGGCTACCTACTTTATATACTGAGGCAAGCATGAAAGACGGCATCCACCCAAATTATCGCGAAGTGTTGTTCCACGACGTTTCTAACGATTTCAAATTCATCACACGCTCTACTATCTCCACAAAAGATAAAGCAGAATTTGAAGGCAAAGAATACCCACTGGTAAAGATCGAGGTTTCTGCAGAATCCCATCCTTTCTACACTGGCAAACATAAAATCGTTGACACCGCTGGTCGTGTTGACAAGTTCCGCAAAAAGTTCGGTACCGTTGGTTCCAAAACTTCTGTTGCAAACTAATCAGTACAACGGTTTTTATAAAAAAGGCAGCTCAGGCTGCCTTTTTTGCTAAGCATGTCCTTACAATATTTAAATAGATCTTTAAGTAAATATCGAAGTAGATATTTAAGTACGCGTTTTAAAAAATATTTAAAATGCAGGGTTGACGCCAAATTGTTCTGAATTGCAAGGTTTCTAGCTTTGCTGGCACTGCGATACTGAATGCGACCAAACAGAGCGCAAGCACTGGAAATGCGCAAGCAAGACCTCAGATCAGAACCATTTTGCATCAGTCTTATAATATTTTTTGTTTTGCCGCTGCTTGTGCGCGAGCAAAATATGGATGCACTTGCAGAGTACATGCACGCATTCACCACCGACACGGTAACCAAAAGAATCACATATGAAGCCAGTCCGACTTCCTGCCGCCGCCACTATCGCCCTTCCACGCTGGGGCATTTTTGCCCTTTGCTTGTTGTACATTCTGCCAGGCCTGATCGGTCGCGACCCGTGGAAAGGTGATGACGCCACCAGTTTTGGTGTGATGTGGACAATGGCGCACGGCACGATCTCTGACTGGTTATGGCCGCACATTGTTGGCCTGCCTATGCCAGAGAAAGGCCCGCTAACCTACTGGCTGGGTGCGATCTGCATCAAGTTATTTGGCGGCATTGTTGGTGAACCAATGGCAGCGCGTTTGTCGACCGGGATTTTTTTCATTATTGGTTCAGTCTCAGTGTGGTACGCCACATATTTGCTGGGCCGACGCTCGGAAGCTCAACCGTTGAAGTTGGCATTCGGTGGTCAACCAGAACCTCAGGACTTTGGCCGCACGCTCGCCGATGGTGCCCTGCTAATCTATCTTGGCTGTCTGGGCTTATTGGTACGTAGCCATGAAACCAGCGTTGAAACTTTACAAATTTCCTTAATTGCATTTTGCCTGTATCTATGTGTGCGATTACTCGACTTTCCCAAACGACGTCTGGTCATACAGTTAGGTATTTGCCTGGGGTTACTTGCGCTAACCAGAGGCTGGGTAATACCGCTTAGCCTGGTCATTGGACTGAGTGTCTTGTGCTTGTATCGCCAGCAAACCAGACAAATTAAATTCATCATTGCAGCTTTGCCGGTAGCACTGATATTGCCAGCCTTATGGTTATTGGCGATTCGTTTAGTACACCCCTACGACAGCACTCCATTCCCAGCTTGGATGTCATGGAATTATCATCAGTTCAACTGGCCAAGCGTGGACAGTGTCAGCTACTTCTTCAAATACAGTATCTGGTTCGCGTGGCCCGCGTGGCCATTTGCAGGTTGGGCAATTTATGCATGGCGCCGACAAGAAAAGGCATTGCATATTTCCCTGCCAACGATGTTCTTCATTTGTTTTGTGGTGCTCAGCTTCCTGAACCCCTCTTCTGAAGAAAGTTTGCTGCTTCCTATTTTGCCACCGCTCGCCATCCTCGCCGCGTTTGGCTTACCAACGATGAAACGCAGCGCCATCAACGCCGTCGACTGGTTTGCAGTGTTAGTATTGACTGGCACCGCAGGCTTTATCTGGTTGGGTTGGATCGCAGAACAAACAGGCTGGCCAAACAAGTTGAGCGCAAAAATTGTACATCTGGCGCCAGGCTTTCAACCTAGCTTCAACCCATTCGTCTTTGCAATTGCACTGACAGCGACGATTGCCTGGTTTTTGTTGGTGTACTGGCGCATCTCGCGCCGCCCATCAGTATTATGGCGTGCGGTAGTGCTCTCTAGTGGTGGTGTGATTTTGTGCTGGTTGTTGTTGCTCAGCTTATGGCTGCCGTGGATCAATCAACGCATTTCTTATGCCACTGTGGCAAAAGAAGTTGCCCTGCAATTACCCGCCAAAGACTATTGCGTTGAGGCTTATATCGGTCCGTCACAACGGAGTTCATTGGCGTATTTTGGCAATGTTCATTTTGCAGGATTCTCTGATCAGAATTGCGAATTTTTAATGCTGCAACACAATCGCAAACAATCAGAAGAACCGCAGTTACCATCGCAGTATCAACTCAAGCAATGGCAACGTATCTGGAGTGGGCACCGCGCTTACGATAAAGACGAATTGCTGACCTTGTATCGCCGCAAAGAGCAATGAAATCTGCATCAGAGTCAGGCTTAATCGGCAACATCACCCGCATTGCCGCCATCGCCTGGCCCATGCTGATCGGCCAGTTAGCGGTCGTTGCCAATGGCGTCATCGATACTGCAATGACATCGCGTTTTTCAGCGACTGATCTGGCCGCACTATCCATCGGCATCTCGATTTACATCAGTATCTTTGTCGGACTCAATGGCGTACTGCAAGCCATTTCCCCAACCGTAGGCCAATTATTTGGGGCGCGTGATTATCCTCAAATCGGCGCAAAAATAAAACAAGGCGTTTGGTTAGCACTTTTCTTATCCTGCGTGGGCTGCACCATACTTCTATTCCCGCAGCCCCTGCTCAATATCGCCGAAGCATCCCCCGCCCTCTCAGAAAAATCCCGCCTCTATTTGCAAATTCTGGCACTCGCCTTACCGGCAACGCTGGGCTTCAGGATTTATAGCGCACTCAACAATGCCGTAGCCCGCCCCAAGATGGTGATGGCAATCCAACTCGCTTCGCTGGCCTTAAAAATTCCGCTCAATACTTTATTTATTTTTGGAGGCTTAGGCATACCCGCCATGGGTGGACCAGGCTGTGCCATTGCGACCACCGTCATCGCCTGGCTCATGCTATTTGCAGGTTGGATCATCTTGCACCGCGTTGAGTACTACAAAATTTTTAAATTATTCGGTACTGGTTTTGTGATGCCGCAATGGCAAACCTTAAAAGCCTTGCTGCACCTCGGCATCCCGATGGGACTGAGCTATCTCATTGAAGTTACCGCCTACGCTTTCATGGCATTGTTTATTGCACGCTTGGGCGAGGTCGCTGTGTCAGGCCATCAATTAACCGCTAACTTCGGCACGATTTTATATATGCTGCCACTCTCTATCGCCAGCTCTACCAGCACGCTGGTGGCGCAAGCCATCGGCGCCAACGATTTGCCGCACGCAAAAAGGATAAGTCAGGCTGGCATCGCCTTAGCCGCGGGGTGCGCTATCCCTATCGGTGTTCTGATCTGGGTCACCAGATCGTGGATATTGCATGCCTACACCAACAATGAAGCCATCATCGCCGCCGCCCTGCCCTTATTTTTCTTCATCTCTTTTTATCAAATGTTTGACGCCATCCAGGTCGTGGCAGCCTTCATCCTGCGTGCCTATAAAATCGCTGTCATTCCAACAATCCTATACGCGGTCGCCTTATGGGGCTGCGGTTTAGGCGGCGGCTACTTCATAGGCCTGGACCCGCGGCACATCATCCCAGAACAAATACGCGGCGCCGCAGGCTTCTGGCTCGCCAACAGTCTAAGCATCGCTCTGGTGGCACTATTTCTATGGCTCTACTTACAGCGTGTCCAACATCAATTTCAAAAGCAATATCAAGCCGAAGCCTCAGGCCAAAAATAGACTAAAAAATATACTGAAAAATTTACTGAAAAATATCATACAAAAGATTTATCACAAGCACCGCCGATACCCAGGCACCCGCCCCACTTGCAAAATCAAGCCAGTCCTGTCATAATCTCGTTTATGCGTTGCCGAGATGGCGGAATAGGTAGACGCACGGGACTCAAAATCCCGCGCCGCAAGGCGTGCCGGTTCGATTCCGGCTCTCGGCACCAATAATATTAATATGTTATTCGCAAATTAGAGAACCCTGTAAAGCTAATAAAATCAAGGCTTTACAGGGTTTTTTATTTCCAAAATCGAAAAAATTCCAACTAAAAAATCTCGATTCGGTTTGCCGTAAAAAATTGCTCTTGACTCTCGTTCTTACCTTATCCTGCCTCTTATTACCTCTCCTTTTGTGCTATTTAGATCTGTGCTTTTTACCTCACGTATCGGTACCCGCCACACTATTACCTGATCCCGTTGCGTTCACGTTGGCGAAGCCGCTTCATGTATGCATCGTCGACCAGATCGTCCGGCCCCAGATCTAAGGCGCAGTTTGCGAGCGAGGCCAGCGTCCGATCGGTAAGCTTGAAGTCCTTTGGCAGTTGGCCGTAATTCTCCGCGCTGTTCTCGTCGATAGCAGCGAACAGCGCCTTAAAGAAGTCTGCACGTGACGGGCGTGATGCCGCTGTCGCCGCAGCCGTCAACGGATCTGTCGCCTCCATCACAGACTTTTCAGCGTCGGATGCCAACTCCTGCAGGCATTCGCTCAGCGAGGGCCAGTATTTCAGATCGAACTGCCTACGAAGGTCCTTCAGCTTTTCTTGGACGTAAGACTGGAACAGATAGTTGTGCTGAGATGCTGCCTCGATTACACCGCAGACATGGTAGTGGGTGTCGCTGCTGAAGCCAGACGTGTTGTGTAGATCGGAGCGCTGTTCTAGCAGCGTCGCCAGTTCCTCAGCCTTCCTGGCAATCTGCTGATTGACGTTAGCAAGATCACTGCGCACGGCACGCGCCTCAAGGGCTTTCTCCGGGTTCCAAAACGCAGCGGTATTCAACACCAGGCCGAGAAATATTTTAAGCGCTGACTGATGCGTGTGAAGTTTGTCATACAATTCTTCGTAGGCATCTCGCAATTCGATTCCACGCCTCAACAATCGATCTGCAATCGCATTTTCGCTTGGCAGGATGTGGTGCTCAAAGTTATAGCGTTTTTCCTCTTGAAGAAGGGTTTCACAGGTTTGCTGCGTGCTTTTTGGGTGAGATGAACTCATGCTCCGTCCTTAATTGATCTAATTCGCCACATCGTACAGAACCGAGATGCACTTGTCGGTACCTCAACAAGTAACGCCAAACTATCTCTGGGGTACCGACAAGCAAGCCAGCCTCTGCGCACATATCATCTGCAAAACCTCACACCATTTGTGACACTATTTACGCAAGTGTTGCGCCATTGCTACGTCAATCGTTTCAAAAATACGTTTCAAAATTCGTTGATCGTTTCATAAATCAGGTTTGTCACATATTTGCTTGACGGCAAAAAAACATATGGTAGATTTACCGCATGTTACCTTTCCAATCGACCTTCAAAAAGATGAATCGAAAAGCTGCAAGTGCGGCTTGGGATGCTCATTCTTTGTTGGTTGCTAAATATGTGCGATGCATATTTGCATTAGGGATGTTGATTGCCGGAATATTCGCCGTATTTTTTTCTGGTTATATTGGTGCTGCAATCTGTGCTACTTCAGTCATGTGTTTATTTTCGCTGCTGATTTTCTTTGTAGTGAAATTGGTTAACACATATAAGAAACAAATGAGGCAAAAACTTTCGTTCTTTAAAAAGAATGAAATCGTCTTCTATCGCAATATCACTCCAATCTTTTTGCGCGCACGCGCCCCAGATCTCCGTCCGCCACGTTTTTCTGCCTGACTTTTTTCGCTCGCGAATTTTTATTCGCGTCTCAAAAAATTTCAGGACGTGCTGCAGCAATGCAGTGCGCAAGGAAAATGCACAATATTTACGACGAAAATTTTAAAAAAATTCTGAGTTTTACGCACGGCGCTCATCTAGTCAGTTTGAAAATTGCAAGCCATCTACTCGGGCTTTCACTGCAAACCGTTTATAACCGGATTTACCGTGGCCGTGGCGAATTTCAATTTCACATCATCAAAAATGGTACACGCTCATTCATTCGCATAAACGATCTGGCGGAATTTTTGACGTATGGAAAAGTTACGCAAAAAGCTGATGTGGGCCAGAGAGATTTATCCGTATTTACATCGCCAAAACCAATGGTGAAACGCGGACGCCGTCCCGATTCACCAGAGGTTAAGGCTGCAAAAGCACACGCAAAACACAAGCAAAACGCGTCAGCGCAAGGAGGCTGCTATGCGTGACGGTATCCCTCAAAAAAAGCAGAGACATCTGATTTCGGATGCCTCTGAAATCGACCAAACCGATACTGAAGCAGAAAAAGTTTTTAGTTTTGCTCACGGATATTTACCCTCCGCACTTGTGCAAGCGACTTTACCGCACAAAAAGCCAGATCTGCCGCCCGGCGCATTTTACCAACGCCAAAACGGTAAATTCACACTCACAATTTCTCCCACTAGCCCACGCTTTGGTATTCCATATGGAACCGTGCCGAGACTTTTATTGGCTTGGATTTCTACTGAAGTTTTGAATACTAGGCAGAGAGTGCTTTCACTCGGCGAGTGTCAGGCAAAATTTTTGGAAAAGCTTTCGCTCAATAATGACGGTCGAGATATTCCACGATTTAGGGAACAATCCCTGCGCCTCTTCAACAGCGTGATCAGCATTGAGAATTCAGATCTACGTCACGGCGAACAGTCGCGACGTCTACTTGTTAGCGACCAATCTTTTGTGCTTTGGCAACCGCAACAAGCCGATGCAAATGCAATTTGGACGGGTGAGGTCGAATTATCTCAGAATTTTTTTGACGAAATTTTAACAACGCCAGTGCCGTTTAATTTAAATATTTATCGCTCGCTCAGATCGCCCCTAGCGATGGACGTTTACTGCTGGCTAAGCTATAGGATATTTCTTCTAAATCGATCAGGAAAGCCTTTTGTTTTTATTCCATGGCGTGGATTGCAAATGCAATTTGGTAGTGGATATGCCGATATTTACAGTTTTAAAACTAACTTCATAAAACAACTTCGGGTAGTCCTTAATTACTACGAGGAAGCACGAGAAGCAGTCGAAGATGATAAGCAAAAGAGATGTCTGAAACTGTATCCATGCGCACTACATATCCCCCAAAAACCAAAAACAAACAAAAAGGTAGAGCTGATAGTTAGGAGGGGCAGCTTTTTATGACCATCTGCCAAACCTCACACGTGCCTACGTGCATTCACTCAGAAATGCACGTGCATTCACTCAGAAATCCACGTGTATTCACTCAGATACGCGCGTGTATTCACTCAGATTTTAACGACGTGTATTCGCTCAGAAGCAGCGTCGTTATTGGCTTTCCGGCGAAGCCCTACCGCCGGCAGGTAGTTTTGCATTTAGTATTTCAGGTAGTGTGTATACACGTAGCCGAAAAGCATAAAAAAAGCGTGAGGTTTCACAGATGTTTTTTTTCAGACTGCGCCTGCCGGCGCACAAGAAAAAAGACTATGCCGAGCTTACCCAACCACCAACCCGCGACGCGCTTGAGGCGCATCGAGAAGCGGCAAGGTCGCGCCTAAAGGCGCGATCTGCCCATTCGGTTCTCTCTACGGGCTGCGCCCTCGGAGAATCGGCGCGTAGCGCCGAGCAGACTCAAATCGCCTTGCTGCGGCTCATCAGCCCCGTCCATGCAGGCTTGCAAACAAAGGCAATGTTTTGAAAACAGGGCTATGAAATCTGCTTACATTTTTTTAGCTCAATGACTTCAAATCTAAAATTTCAAAGTATTGGGGAAAAATGAGGTGCCGCGCAAACGGCTCTTGATGATCTGGCGGCGTTACATACCTGATCTACTGACCAGGTATGCCCAAACGAGTATTATCCAACAAATTTCTTCGCTTTAAACTCATCAAAGGTGTATTGCTTCAAACCCCGTTGTTGGCGTTCTTTATTTACGCCGGCAAAGAAAACAGCCAAGCGATTTTCTACATTTGTCAAAGAGCTTTCAGGGGCGCGAGCAGTCAACTCTTCAATCAAAGCAAGTCTGACTGCGTTGACACCATTTTTTTGATCAGTCACCCAGTCAAGCTTAGCTTCCATCTGCTTCGCGTATGCCTGCCACTCTTTTGCATTTTCTTCCCAAGTGGCCGCATTAGAGTTGGCGCGATTTGTTGATGCAAGTTGGTTCAACCACAATCCGGTTTCTGGTGATGTCATGATATGGTCTCCATATGTTCATGTATTGGAACGCAATATATAGGTGAATTTTAGCACGCCAAGTTTTGTACGATATTTCATGCGATTCGGTGTCGAAGCTGGCTGTGAAAAACCTGCAGAAATTGAGACAGAACCAGAAATGATGAGGCAATCCTAGTTCATTGATTTTACTTGTGATAGCGCAAAATAGCAGTCCGCGTTGATTTTCCCAGCTCGACTGGAGCGAAGATTTTGTCAAGTGAACGTGGAATAAATGTGGCAGTTTGATCGCCACGTTTATGCCGCGAAAGTCACTTGACAAATATCGTAGCGAAAAAACGCTAAGGCAAGAGGCAGGTGTGTGCTTTTCACTCCTGCACTCGCCGCCTCGCAAGCGAGAGCGGGTTTGGGCAGCGCCCAAGGTTTGAAAATTCAAATTTAAACGACTTGAATAAATCCTGAAATTTGACACGCTCATTTTTTCCTGTATTTTTGATTTGAAGTCTTCAAAAATTCAAAGCAAAAAAAAGGAAAATCATGTTCACAAAATTCTTCTCAAAAATATCTGCTGTTTTGATTGCAGCGTCATTGACAGCATGTAGTGGTGGCGGTGGTGGTAGTCCAACATCCAGCCCAACTACTCCGGTTGCCAATACTTGCTCTAATGGTGCAATAAACTATCCGACGTGCAATACAGTCGCGCTGCAAACCAGCGTCGCTACTCCTACCTACGCTGCCACGTCGGATGAACTGATCACGTTTAATGAATTGAACGGGTTCCGCAAAGCTTTGGGATTAGGACTTCTGGCTCAGAGTTTGACGTTGGATAACGCCGCTAAAAATCACGCAAACTACATCGCCACAAATCAAATTTTTGGCCACGTGGAAGATGGTGCAAAACCTGGCTTTACCGGTATTTATCCGCAAGATCGTGTCGCCTTTGCAGGCTATAAATTGGGAACATATGGTGGCGAAGTTGTTGGTGTTGGTGCCGCACCATCTGGTATTCGCGGCCTTATTAATTCCATCTATCACCGCGATCTGTTGGCTTTTCAAATGTTCACAGATGTAGGTATTAGCTTTAATAGTGGTATTTATACGCCGCTTGTCATCGATTTTGGCGCTACGCTATCCCAAGCGAATGCGTCGAATTTCACCACAAACTATCCGTTTGACGGCCAAACTAACTTGCCACTGGCAATGGTAGGTGAAATTCCGAATCCATTTCCTGAGTTAAGCTACACCGACTATGCTACAAAGACGAGTTCACCAATTACATTTTACTCTGCCAATGGAACAACATTAAGCGTGACGACGTTTACGGTCACTCCAGCTGGTCAGACTTCACCATTGAGCGTACGCCTGCTGACGACAGCGAGTGATCCAAACAAAGACGTTCAACCGAATGTCGCGCATATAGTTGGAAATGCTCCGTTCTTAGCCAATACCAAATACGTGGTGAATTTTGTGGGGGCAGTGAATGGAACTCCAGTGAATAAAACATGGAGTTTTACAACAGGAAGCTCACTCAATATTGGTGGTGGTGCTTTGTAATTAAAAATTACTAATCATAAAAAAAGGCGGGTTTTCCCGCCTTTTTTGTTAGCTGCCTGGTCGCGTGCAAACATACGCATAGTCGTATGAACCATCCGGCAGCCAGGTTTGCTCATATGCCCACCCTTCACGAATACCCAATTGACCCGGGGTTAAGATAATCCCTCCGGCGTTTTTTTGAGCCATTGTGAAGATCGTGTTATTCGACTCTGCATCGACATAGATCGTATTTGGAGTATTGGTTTTAGCGTAAGACCACGGATTGGACATGCAAATATAGGTCACGGAGCAAGTCGGATAATCCGATGAGCCGTTTGCGCATGACAGAGAGCAGGTCGGCCAGTTCGTTGCACCGTTTGAACAAATTGAAGTAATTACAGGCGAACAAGTAATCGAAGTTGTAGATGTTGGCGTACAGCTTGCGCCACTGTATGTAGTCGTAGTTGTGGTATTTCCTGTATAGCCGGCCGGACAAGGTGTAGTTGTCGTTGTTGCTGCAGGACAGACCGATGGCGGTGGAATAGGCACACAAGCACTCGTGTCCCAATACGACGATGATGTGTTACCCGGACATGTGGTCGTCGTCACTAAATGCTTGAAGCCAGTAAACCCTGAATCGCACGCGACATTACTACCGACCACAATGCTTGGGGAGCATGTCGGCGTACAGCCGCTCGTGTCCCATTTGAATGTCACAGTGTTACCCGGACAGGCCGTCGTGGTAACACCAAACTTGAATCCTGTATAGCCGACATCGCACATAATCTTATCGCCATTGTTAACGCTTGGTGTGCATGCCGGTGGCAGAAGAACACAGCTCCCTCCATTCCAGTTGGTGCCAACTGGGCACGCGCACGAAATGCCGTCAGATTGCAATAACTGATTTGACAGACACGTATTCGCCACGCAACTAGGATTACCGCGGCCGTCATGTGTTAGTGATGTTCCATGCGGGCACGTCGAATCGTTGTCAACACAATGCGCGACCGTTGAACCAGTTAGTGTCCAATGTTTGCCAGCCGGACAACCAGGCGAATTGGGTTGTGGCGCACATGCGGCCGGCGTCAGTTCGCATGTGCGGTCGACTGGTGGTGACGCCGGAATTTTCACACACTGACTAGTGTTAAAGGTCGGAGTGGTAGTCACCACACCGGAAAGCCATTCGGCCGGACAGGTGACAGTCGTCGTCGTATATTTTTTTCCTGAGTAACCAGCATCACATGGCACATAGTTGTTAAAAACTGACGGTGTGCATGCTGAAATATTCGACTTAATTTGAGCGTTGCAAACAATAGAAATAAGCATTGTTAACGCGAGAAGAAAGATATTAATTAGTTTCATTTTATACGTACCTATATGTACTGAAAAAATTTAGATTTAGTTGATCGACGGAGTAAAAATAAATTTAAAAGCAATGTTGCTAACCCCAGTTTTATCATCTAAATTTAGGCTGCTAAACAGTTTTCTTTCGGAAAAAAAATCGAGGTAAATATGAGTAACAAAAAGCAGAATTTAAATTTAAAAAGTGTCGTGAAAAAGATAAAAGGAAAAGAAACAAAACAGATTAGTGTCACCATTCCGATCGATTTAATTTCTAAATTTGATGCACAAAAAAAAGAAATGGAAAGGCACGGCTACACTCTAAACATTAGTGAGATTTGTTCTGAAGCGATCGAAATTTCGTTAGCAATCGCGGATCGTGAAATGACTGAAATTTTAAGAAATCAGTCGATCGAAAAAGTTGAGAATTCTCATGCCTGATCGCCTAAAGATGATCTATTTAGATCCTGTTTGTACTCCATTTGGAATCTAAATATGTTCTGTTTTTCACTGTCTGATTTACAGATGATTTTTTAGCGCATCTTTATGCACCAAACATACGCTAAATATGCTCTACACATACTCTGAATGGATACAGAAATGGACGATCTGGATGAAGCAAGCAAAGAATTGATGAGTGCTGCAATTAGTCTTGAATTTGAAAACGGGGCATCTGCATGGAAGGCGTATGCCCATCAATTTAATGCAAAGTTGGAGGGGACGGAGCCTCAGAACATTTTTTTGGTAGAGCAAATAAAAATATTGAGCCAGGCACCGATGTCAGACCCAATAAATTTCAATACTAAAAAATTTTTATTTGAGGAAAAACTGAAAAAGAAAAAGCGGCGGCAGCGCGAAATTCAAAATGAATTACTTTCGATGACGCCATTAGTTTTTATTGATCCAATCATTTTTAAAAACGGAGAATGAAAAATGCTGAATAACGATCCTTTGCACAATGTAAAAAATACTGATTGGTACGAATTGTATGTAGAAAATACAGACCTCTATCTCTGTGACCGATCGACAATTGAGCAGGCACATTTTGAAGCACCGACAGAGATTGCGCAGGCATATGTATATGGCATATTTGAGTCACGTCAGCGATATGCAATTCTGAGTTGTGCAAATTTCTGACATGAATGGTGCCGTCATGGACTTGGTTACGTATCGACAGCAACCTATAAAGTCGCCGGTTGCATTTAGTGAGGCAGTAACACCTTCATTTTTTGCGATACTGAAAATGCGGCCCATTAATGTTCTTTTCAAAAAATATCCGCCAGATGGAAAATGGAGTGGATGTTGTTCTGATCCAGAGTTAACTGAATCCGGCGAAATTGAAATGAATATCGCCTGGATCGAAGAACATATTTATCGGCCAAAAAAGCGCAACATATTGGCAATCTATATGCATGAATGCGCTCATAGGTTAGCGTCAGGCCATGGACATGATGCGGTATTCTTCGCATTAAATTTGATGATGCATCTGCGAGCAGATGCCGCCGAATCAAATATCTGGCACTCCATAAAACTTTATGACATCCAGGACGAAAGTGATCTTGTTGCTGCGTTCGATTGGTCATACAGGATTGCACATGAATATGCATCTTCCAAAAAAACTTGCGAGGAGTGTGCAATTATATTTTCTGAGAAGTACGAGATTTGGAAAAAATGGATGAGCAGTGCTGACCAGCGAGAGGCAGAGAGTAAATTTAAATGGAAGGCCTTAAGCGAGCGTGTTGATGAACTTAGATATCAGAGGTGGGGCTTCCTAATGGTTGGCGCAACCATTGGTTTTGTCCTGGCAGGCTGGCTTGCATATTTACTATTATCCCGAATTCATAGCTGACCAGAAAAATTTTATGTTTGACGATTTTTATTTTGTTTTTCCAAAAAAGGCAGAGAAGCAAGGGCTAAGTTTAGCTTCGCTTAAACGTTACCCTCGCCTCCCGGCTCGCCCCCGTTCCCTACGGTCAGGGGGTTGCAAAAGCGCTTTGCCAGGAGTTGTGTATGCTACTAAATGAAAAAAGAAAATCGCGTCGCGGCCATCCCAAATTGGATAAATCAGATTGCCGGACCAACTGTGTTTCAGTTCGCTTAAATGATTCTGAGCTGGCCATGCTTGAGCAAAAGCGCGGGAAGTTAATGCGCGGTGAATGGCTGAGAATGTCAGCATTAGACCACTTGCCGCCAACTATTCCTGGCCTCAATCAAAAAGCTTGGGTTGAGTTGTCGCGTGCAGCGTCGAACCTTAACCAGATTGCGGCCAACATGAATCGTGGTGACCTGATAGATATTCGCTTGATTCAAAATGAATTGGCAGAATTTCGTAATAAATTAGTGGGTGCCAATAATTTCGACGGAAGTGATTTTTAATGAAAGGCATGCAAAGAATTTCGCGGGGAAGTGGATTTCTCGGCGTACTAGCGTACGTATTAAACCGTGAAGCCGGAAAAGAGAATGGAAGGCTCATCGGCGGAAATCTATCCGCAAACAGTCCCCAAGACCTGGCGAAAGAATTTGGAGCGATTAGGCGATTGCGTCCTGAAATTAAAAAGCCAGTCTGGCACAATTCCCTCCGCCTACCAGCTGGTGAAAAGCTCAATGATTTGCAGTGGAATCAGATTGCTGACAACTATATGCAGGCGATGGGATTTGATGATTCCCATCCTCGCGTATACGTTATGCATGATGATAAAAACGGGCAGCATATTCACATTGTGGCTTCAAGAATTGACCTGTCAGGCGCGTTATATCTCGGTCAAAACGAGAACTTAAAATCGACAAAAATAATTGAAAAACTCGAAAAAAAGCATGCTCTCGTAGTTACTAAAGGCGTAGATAGAACGAGAGAAAAAGCTATGACATCGATGCCGGCGACAAAAAGAATAAAGAAAAAAGAACGCGAAAAATCATTGCGAACAGGTGTTGAACCACCACGCGAACGACTTCAAATCTTGATAGATGCGGCCCTTGAGCGCAATCCAAATGCATCGCAATTTGCTCAGTTCTTAACTGGTAAAGGAGTAAAGGTCACGGCCAACATTGCTGCGACAGGGAAAATGAATGGATTCTCTTTTTCGCTAGATGGCGTGGCATTTTCCGGATCGAAACTCGGCGATAAATACAAATGGTCCAGTTTGTTGAAGCGTGGATTGACGTTTGATCCTGCGGTTGACGTGGCTGGTCTGGCAGCATATAAATCAAAATCTGAGGTCGAATCAGATCAAAACATCGACACGATAGAAGGATCATATGCCTTCTATTTAATTAAATTCTTAAACCAAAAACGCCATCAAAATGGTATCGAATACCGTTGGCAAAACGGTAGCGCAGCATTTTTTGACAGCGGATCAGCTGTCCAAGTAATCGGTAAATCTACCGCTGCCAAAATCACGGCTATGCTTGAACTGGCGCATCAAAAGGGTTGGAAAACCATCAAGCTATCAGGATCTGCAGAATTCAAAAAAATAGCGATCGCCGAGGCCATTCGACAAGGTATTCGAATTTCAAACCCAGAGTTGCAGCAATATATGCAGACGCTGACTAAACGACCGAATGCGGATCAATCCGTGTCGACGTCACAATTCGTATCTGGGAATGTAAGAGCAAACCTCTCAAAATTCGCGACTGAACTGCTTCCAGATGAGGAGGAAAACACCCGGCACTCATCCCCCTGAATTTGACACGGTCATTTTTTCCTGTATTTTGATTTTCAGCAGATGAAAATTTTTACGGATATTTATGACCTCTTTAAATCAAAGAATTGTTCGACGCTTGCGTAGCGTCCTATCCACTCGGCAGCAGGAGTATTTTTCGCGAGTTTTCCTGAAACATGAAAATGAGTGCAACGTGTGTAGAGAACTCAGTTGTGCTGATTCATTCGAATCCCAGTTGCTGCGAGTTTTGCGTCAACCACAGCCAGGGAGTTCCCATGGCTGAAAAGAAATCGACACCAAAATCCAAGTCGCCAGAAATAACTAAGGCCGAGAAGGCTCGTAATCGATACATCACAACACGCTATGAAGGGCGGTCATTTTGGGTGCGCATGAGATTGCACGGCGTTCCCATTCAAGCGACATTCGATACGATTGAAGACGCACGCGCATACCGTGACCGGATGTTAGCAGATGCAACGATGGATCCGACTCATCGGCAGGTACTTCAATCTCGCCAAAAGAAAGAAGAAATTAAAACACTCACGCTCGGTATGATGCTTACGCGCTATGAAAATGAAATTACTGTATTTAAGAAGGCTCCGCATTCAGAACAAATTCGAATCGGAATAATTTCACGCCTCAGCATTGCGACGTTTCCAATTGAGCTAGTCAATCGCGATGTCGTGTTGCACTTCATTTCTCAAATTCGTAAGCGGGAAATTTCAAACAGCACGGTTAGAAAATATCTTATGGTGCTGAGCGCTGTTTTCACGACAGCTAAGAGGCGCTGGGGAATATCGTTAAATAACCCAATCCGTGAAATAGAAATTCCAGGTAACGGGAAGCCGCGCGAGCGTCGAGTGGAACCAGGCGAGCTTGATCGCATCGTTGAGAAAATCAGATCAAGCCATCCGATCAAAGAACTTATCACCCTATCGATAGAAACGACGTGTAGGCGTAGCGAGCTGCTTAAATTGCTTTGGAAAGATATAGATATCGAGAATCAAACCGCAGTTCTTCGCGATACAAAGAATTCGGAGACGCGGATCATCCCGTTAAGCAGATCCGCAATCAGCGTTCTGCTTTCATTGAAGCGAACAACTAGCTCTAAAGTATTCAATTTGTCGAAAAATTCGGTCACGTCTGCTTGGGGAGCAGCAAAGAAACGTGCTCGTGATCAGTATATTGCTGATTGCAACGAGAAAAGTATCATCCCGCAGAGTGGATATATCACTGATTTAAGATGGCACGATCTACGACACGAAGGAACCAGTCGGTTGTTTGAGCATGGCCTGGACCTTATGGAAGTCGCCTCTGTCAATGGGCATAAGACGCTTGCGATGCTGCGCAATTACACGCATTTAAAAGCAAAAAATCTAGCTCAGAAGCTTGATCGAGCATCCGAGTCTAATCTTGAATCTAGTTATCAAAATGTATCGTGAAGAGTTACTCCACTGCGTTCCCGTCCATGAATACAACGGCCGGCCGTTTTTTGTTCGTATCGCTGACATTCCGGATCCGTGGCGAGCGCAGTTTTTAAAGGCTCTATTTGGTAGTCAGTGTCCAGCGTTCGAAGGTGAAGGAGACCTGGCATACGTGTGGGATTGGGAGCGTTGGGTTTATGGGCGATCGTATGCTGCCATTAATTCTCGAATGGATTGATTATTTGCTGTCGAGGCGTACATGACTATCTTTTTTTGCGGTGATGCTCATGGTGACTTTCAGCACATTGTAATTGCAGTAAAGCGTCATCGTCCGGCGGGTATTGTCCTCTTGGGTGATTTACAAGCGCGGCGACCGCTTGAAATCGAGCTGGCCGATATTCTTCATCAAACCGAAGTCTGGTTCATTCATGGAAATCATGATACGGACTCTGATCAAGACTACGATAATCTCTTCGGCTCGTCATTGGCAGATCGGAATCTCCACGGCAGAGTGGTCGACGTAGCCGGCGTGAAAATTGCCGGCCTGGGCGGTGTGTTCCGTGGTCAGATCTGGATGCCTCCAGCTCAAGCGAATTATTCATCTGCAGATGAATTTATTCGGAGATCCGGGAAAGGAAATCGGTGGCGCGGAGGTCTGGTTCGAAAACATCATAGTTCGATTTTTCCAGAGGATTTTCTCCAACTGCGTGGACAACGCGCCGATGTGCTGGTGACTCACGAAGCTCCGAGTTTTCATGCGCACGGCTTTGGTGTGATCGATGACCTTGCCTGCGACCTTGGTGCCGGCAAGTCTTTCCATGGGCACCATCACGAGCGATTTGATTACCGAAATCAAAGCCAGGCCCGTGGTGTAGATTCGTTTGGTGTCGGTTTTCGCGAAATTATGGATTTACAGGGGAGGGTTCTCGTCAATGGGGCGTTCGATGATTCTATTTCTTGACTTTGATGGAGTGCTTCATCCGGATCCCTGTGCTGACGCCGACATGCTGCTTTGCCATTTACCTCGGCTGGAATCGGTCTTGAGGGATTTTCCAGAGGTACAAGTTGTGATTAGCAGTACCTGGCGTGCGACTCGCACCTTGGATGAGTTAAGAGCCTATTTCAGCCCGGATATTGCAGTTCGGATTGTTGGCGTAACACCGAACTGGCGCGACTTACCCGACTTGCTGGACACCATCGGGCACACCTACGTGCGCCAGGTTGAGATAGAGGGATGGTTGCGGTCGTCTGGCCGGCCGTGGGAGCAATGGGTCGCAATTGATGACAAGGCATATTGGTTTAAGCCATTTTTGCCGAATTTGGTGAGGTGCGATTCACGAATAGGTCTTCATGATGTTGTTGTGAATGAGTTGAGATTAAGACTTACGGAAAGAAATCAGGTGTGAGGTTCCGCAGATGATTTGACTTTTTAGCTGCAAGATATTTCAAACTTTGCGAATCAAGGTATGCTGATTATGTTAAATACTGCATCCATTTTCGAAAGAATTGAGTTGGTCATATGCTAATCTTCATCGACACTGAATTCACTGACTTCAAAAACACAGAACTCATCAGCATTGGACTTGTAACGGGTGATGGCCAGCATGATTTTTATGCCGAGCTACCAGTTAATCTTAGCCGTTGCAGTGATTTTGTGATCGCTACTGTATTACCACAGCTCGGTAAGGTTCCTGACGCGCAATGTTCTATTACTGAACTTCGAGATCGACTGATGCGATGGCTTTATCAGTTTTCGGAGCCTGCACCTATTGTGATTGGTTATGACTTTTATGGGGACTGGCAGTTATTCAGCCAGGCCTTGAATTACGAAGTTCCCCTTTGGATAAAAGGAAAGAACGTGTATCCAAATATCGACCCGGTAGCATATCAAATGTTCTTGATTGATAACCACCTGAAAGAGCATCACGCACTCAATGATGCTAAGGCAAATCGCTATGCGTACATTGCCAGAAGTACTGTAGTTGATACTCCAGATGAAAATCTTGATAACGTATGAAAGTGGTTAAGTGACGATTTAAGGACATATTGGTCCTTTGATAGGATTATCGTATTTTCTAAAAATACCAATAATGCTTTTGATTAATTTTGTCAATTATGAAATAATTAACAAATAAAAATCCTCTTTTGGAGAGAATCAGTGATCCCATCTTTCAATGCCTCTATGGTATTGCCGCCATTTATTGGAGCAGATCCAACGACCAGGGCGGGCATGTCGCCGTACAAAGTTACTATGCTTCAAATTGTCGAAAGATTTGCTATTTCACCAGATAGAATCGCTATTCTCAATGGATTAATCAGCTATCGCGCAGCGCTAGTTGCAGCGGGCATAAAAATTGGCTTTCAATGGTTAGACGGTAGTTTTGTAGAAAACGTAGAGGTCTCCCGCAAACGCCCGCCAAAAGATATCGACATCGTATCAATTGCACACAGACCAAAATTTCTGGATCCGGCTCAAGATCAACAATGGTTTAATCAGCATAGTAATTTGTTTGACCCAGATTACACTTCAAACAATTTTCATTGCGATGCATATTTTATTGATTTAGGAAAAAGACCAGATTTGATTGTTGACGATACACGATACTGGTTTGGCTTATTTTCACATCAACGAGAAACATCACTTTGGAAAGGCATGCTTCAGGTAAATATTGATGCTGACGATACAGATGCTATGCTGAAGCTAAATGAGTTAGCGCAGCAAGGAGCTATAAATGCTTAAGAAGCTTGAGTTAGATGTCCTTAACGCCGACCTAGGAACAGTCCAGTCTTTACTTGATTCTAGAACTAAGGAAGATGATCCAATTGGTTATTTTCAGTTCTCGTCTCGTTTAAAGAATATTCAAGAAAAAATTTCACAAGTAGTAAACAGGCAAATTAAACATGCCGAACTTGGTGTTTTTTTTGGTGGTGGCCCAGTTCAAGGTTCACGCGGAATCAATGCTGATTTTGCGGGGAAAACTCTAGATGATTTCCAAGCATTAATATCCAAACGATTTTCTGAAAGAGAAAATGGTGCCTTAAAGCAACGTGGCCGTTTGCCTTTGGCAGATCATTCTCAAATGATAGTAACTGATGTTATGCGAGGATCATTTGGTTTTATTCTCGAAGAATCTGGTGATACCGAAGAGATTATCGATACTCCGCTGAAAGAGATTGTTGATGAAGTTTCAGACATACTACTGCGAGCTGGAGCAATAGAAGAAGCTGTTTTTGAAGAAGCTGCATCAGAGTTAGATTCGCGCATGCTGGTGACATTAAAACAATTATTTCTAAGATTAGATGATGAACAGGCGACTTTAAGAATCGTAAGCGGCGACAGAGATTTTCTTTTGGATCGCAATGCTATCTCATTGGCAAGAACTCGAATTCAAGAACTTGAAATAGACGAGCATGGAGATGAATTTGTTGGGACGCTATTCCTTCTACCGCAATCTCGCCGTTTCGATTTTTTCACTCAAATTAATGGAGAAAAAACTGTTTTAAAAGGAAGCGTTGGGCCAGAAGTTTTAAAGCAACTTTCTGGAGAGCAAGATTTCAGCGAACCAGCCGTTGATGTTCGCACGATTACGACTCACACATGGAGGGTCGAAATAAAAACTCGTGAAATTCGTGAGCGGAATCGAGTACCACGCAAAGTTTACACATTAAGTAGACTCAAAACACCTGAAGATGTAAAAATTGAACAAAGCTGAATTGTGAAGCGGTTGAGTGCCCCTTTCGAGTCCCGCAACGACATCGTCCATTTCTTGCTGATGTTGTTGAGCTCCAGGTAAAACAACTTGCTGACGGCCTCGTCAGTCGGGAATGAACTGCGGGTTTTGATCACTTTGCGCAGACTCATATTAATCGATTCAATGGCGTTGGTGGTTTAAATGGCTTTACGGATTTCTGGCGCGTCGTCAAAGAACGGCGTAGTGCGCGCCCAGTTATGTCGCCAGGAGATACCGATAGCCTAGTAATCCTTGCCCCACTTGGCCTCAAATTGCGTGAGCATGTGCGCGGCCTTATCGACTGCACAGCTTGACCGCCGTTTTCGGGTACTCTAGATGCTCGGAATGTAGTCCTTCTATCTATCCTTACTTTTCATTTTTTACCAAAGATTTCTATCGAATCTTTGCTGATCACAGGCAAGGTAAAAGCGACCTGGAAAACCCCAAGCATGTAGAAGAGCATGTTTTTCAGGCGACATCCACCAAAGAGTTTCATATAAGACATTATGATGTTGCTTTAGCTTGTTTATTGCTTTGTCTAAGCTATTAACAGTATTAGATTTCCATACTGGTTCATGATGAAATAGTCGATTACGAAAGCGATTTATCTCCCTAATTCTACTTGCGATAGCTGCAATTGTTGTCCCAGCTGGAACATTAGGGAAAACTGTATTTCTCGTGTTAGTGTCCCAGATATATAAATTTGGAGTAGCTGTGTGTCGATACTGCGGATCCATCATTGACACCCAGAAACCAAGCATTAACCTACTGACAATATCACCGGGAATCACTGGACGATTAGTTATCTCTAGACTTGCCTTTGATCTCGCAGTATTTACATTCTTAATTGATTCTGCCTGTTGAGGTATGGTGTCAAACCAAATCGGATCTGTAAATTTTGATTTTGTAGCTTCGTATATACTATTTCTTAGCGTCAACTCAACAAGTTGCAACGGTGTATACAGATGCTGTGATATATCCTGAAGTAAAAAATATGCTTTTACTGCGTTTGCGTTAGATGTGTAGCCTAGTCCACTTTTAAAGGTCTGTAGCTTTGTTGTTGATAAACCTGCACTGATTTGGCTGTAGTTAACTGGCATCGAAGTTGACGGTTATATTAAAATATAGTAGAGTTAAAACATTCAGGGAGTAAGACTAGGTTTTATTTCCCAGTGTTGTGTGAGCTCCGGCGTACTTGTATTCCGGTAAGCGATTAGGAAGCCGGTCCATGACCGGCTTTCGCCTTTTTAAGCTCAAGTATTAACACTACACTTATGTTGCGCTATTTTTGAAGCGTTTGAGGGAAAAGCCCATGCGCCCTAATATCTGGTATTTGAACAAACCAGAGGTAACTTAACGCAACAATTACTACAAGCGCTCCAAACATTCTCTGAAACATTCTAGTTTTAGCTTTTTTACCAGTGGGATCTGTATTTCCACAGCCTGGGCACGACTCAGCGTTCTCTGACACTTTACGATCGCAAGTTCGGCAGTTTATCAACGGCATAAATTCTCCAAATTAAGTGCGTTACATCCCTAAATATTTTCCAATATTTCAGATTAAATATTTATCAACTGAATTCAAAACATCGGTAATTTGAGCATATTGACACTAAAATCACGTAGTGACAATGTGATAAATAATGATTTTTATCAACTTAATATTCGTTGAGTTTATATGAGCGATATTTATCGATATATTTCTCATCTGCCTCCCCCTCTCTTTTAGGCTGGAGCTCCTAAGTAGAAAGCAAGTATGAAACTTCAGCGCGACGCACGCACTCTCCAGTCCAAAGCTATAGCCTCCCTAAAGATAGCTATGATGGCATTTAATTCATATGAAGAAGAAGGACGAATTTGCTCGGTGCTCCTCCATTTTCAACACGCATGCGAAATGCTGCTAAAGGCAGTACTCGTTCAAGAACGAGTACATGTATTTGACAAACAAACAGGCATGTCGATAGGTTTTGAAAAATGTCTACGGCTTTGCATTCAACATGCCGGACTAACCATCGATGAGGCAGGTGTAATGCGTGCTGTTGATGCGCTTAGGGATGCTAGTCAGCACTGGTTCATTTTTATATCAGAAGACTTGCTATACATGCATATTCGTGCGTTAGTAACTGTATTTGATGCTTATCTTCTGCGGTGCCTAGAAACAAATCTGCATAGTCACATCCCGACAAGGGTACTTCCAGTTTCAACAAAACCTCCTGGAGACCTTATCTTTCTGGTAGACAAAGAGTTTGCACTTATCAAGGACTTATTGGCGCCAGGTAAACGTCACAGAGACGAAGCTCAAGCTCGCATTCGCTCCTTGCTTGCAATGGAAGCTGTCGTTGCTGATGAGGTTCAACTGAGTGAAAAGGACGTCAATCGGATTGAGAAAGCAATCAAAGCTGGCGATACGATTGATAAGGTTTTCCCCAGGCTAACAACTATTTCAACTAACCTCAGTGGTGAGGGCGTTACGCTAAAAGTTCACTTTACCAAAAAGGATGGCGCTCCAGTACGATTTGTCGGTGGAGATGACCCAGCGGCGGCGGCCGCAATCCGTGAGGTTGATTTGCGCAAAAAATTTCACTTTAGTGCTTCGGCACTCGCTGAAAATTTGCGTCTTACAACAGCCAAAGCAAAGGCATTACGGTGGAAATTAGGTATTGATGAGGATGAAAAATGCTTGCATATCTTCGAATTTGGTCAAAGTAAATTCTTCCAATTTTCAGACAATGCCCGGAACAAAATAAAGGAAGCACTTGAAGGAGGTATTGATGTGGAGACGATCTGGAGAGAATATAGAGCAAAAGCCGCATAGCATATGCATAGCGAATGATTGCTTATTTCATACTTATTATGATGCAGACCAGTCTCAAAGTATTTTGTCATAATTGACCGTCTCTCTTGTAGATGATCGTTCAATGACACAGGTGCAGCCTGGAAGTGGTAGTTACCAAATTATTGGCATTCCCAATGAGATAGATAACCAAAAGAAAACAAAAAAGACGCTAAATAAAAAGCCTTTTGTGCTATTTTGTTTTATAAACAGCGGAAAATTCGTTTAATTTATTTGTAGACATATAGCCAGTGCGGGTTTCCAGCGAGTTGGTATTATAAAAAATACGTCCCTCAAAATCCCGCGCCGCAAGGCGTGCCGGTTCGATTCCGGCTCTCGCACCAACCAGATACTAAGCTCTTGATTTTTCAAGGGCTTTTTTGGTTTTTACGCCCTGTTTTTGTCAAGTGTCACATATGAGTGTCACATATCGCACAAAATGGGCATCAAATTACCTTCCAATTTACACCGTAACAGACATGGTGTTTTGTACTTTCGTCTCAATATTCCGAAAGATCTACACGGCTACTTTGAGACCAAAGTCATTTACCGCAGCTTGCGTACTTCCAGCATCCGACTGGCGTCCGACGCAGTTCAAACAATGGCACTCAAAGCCAAGCACTTGTTTAAAGAATTGCGGAGTCAACCTATGAACGAAAAAACAAAAACGTCTGCTGAGACGTGGAATGATTTCATCCAATTGCCTGACCTACGGCTCAGAATCAAATTGGCCGGATTGCAAGTCGCCGCGCAAGAGCAAGCGGCGGAGATCGCCCAAAAAGAACAGCTCATCGCTAATTTGGATGTAGAGCAATCGCAGATAAAACAAAGACATGCCGAGGAATTGCAACGTCTACAGCGTCATCACTCGGAATCGATAGAGAACATGATGGATAGAATCGCCCGCTCAGCCACTTCCAAGCAAGTCAGCGGCTTATCCTCACCTTCCGGTTCCGTAATGCCCGCGATTGAGGCAAAGCCAACGACAAAGCGTTTATCCTCGTACGTTGAGGACTACATTCAAAGCATTAACGCTAACCGCGAAGTGGGCGACAGAATCAACGAACAAGGCATTGGAGATCATCGACGTACCTGCAAGTTATTGATTGAAATCCTTGGAGATAAGCACCTATCCTGTGCGCAGGCAAACGTGCTGCGGCGATCATGAGTCTGCCCCATTCAGCCCGGCTCAACGCTCACGATCCCTACGGATATATGAAGGATGTATTCGAAAGACTACCATTGCAACCATTCAACCGCATCGGTTAACTACTTCCGCACAACTGGAAGCCTGCTCAATAAATCCGATCATCAATCTAATGATCGGTCAACCTGTGTTGACCGGGTGCTCACGGTATGGTCGTGAGTTGGTCGATTGGAGCGAGCCGAGATGCTGAGCTGGTGAATGTGATGCAGGATGCGGCCATCGAGACAGTTAACAATGAAACTGAAAAGCCAATCATCAATGCTGACCGAGGCGGCCACTACTGCTGGCCTGGCTGGCTATCGCGGGTTGAGAAGGCGAGCATGATTCGATCCGTGTCACGCAAAGCGCACTCGCCAGATAATGCTGCGTGTGAGGGATTCTTTGGAAGACTGAAGACCGAAATGATTTATCCACGGGAATGGCGTTCGACGACAATTGCACAATTCATTGAAGCACTTGACGCCTATATTCGCTGGTATAACAAAAAACGGATTAAAATGTCTCTCGGCTCTCTCGGCTCTCTCGGCTCTCTCGGCCCGATCGAGTACCGAGAGAATAGTGAGAGAATCTAGGTCTAACAACATAAATCAGTCCAAGAAATTGTCGCCCAAAAAAAATTGAGTGCGCACCAACACTTATGCGACAAAACGTTAAATAGCTCTATTGCAAAATTTACCTTGCATTTGGCATAAAGGCAGGACATGTTGATGGCAGCGATTCTGTTGGCACACCTTCACATGAATTAGAAAATGTAGCGCCCCCTCTTTCATCAATGCTGATAGTCCAAATAGTGTCATAGTCGTCGAAATTCCATTTTGGTATCAGTTTTGCTGCAGCGGAATTGTTGTAAATTGTGTTGAATAAATAAGTCACCGCGCTCTCAATATTTCCATGCTCCCATCCCACCAATACACTTGATTGATCAAACCTACCGCCATATGGCGCATTACGAGTAAATAAAGCAGTTGCCAATGACGCTGGATCATTCCACTGAAACGATGCTAGTTCCAACTGCTTATTCTCCTCAATAGCAAACGGGGCAATGGTAAGTGATGGCCTGATATAGGAGCACGTAGAATCACAAGAAATAATATTGTTGGGATTGGAAGTGAAAAAGTGAGCCGGAACGCCAATTTTACGTTTTAAAATTTCAGTCACTCCGATCGCACGCCATGCACCTTGGCAAACTAAATTTCCATTCTCAAACGTTGAAGTAGGGTGTGCTTCGACATGTCTGAGCAAATGTACGATCTGATTTTTGTTAAAAGCGAATGGCGATGCGATGGGTTTATCGGCATGAAATTTTACCGCTGCCTGACTGCAGGCTTCGCCACCTTTTAACTTCAGAGAGGGGTAAGTTTTACCAGAAACAATGTTGTCATCGTACACAATTGCAGAATTAATGCCGTTCTCGATCGATAAAACAATATATTGATTGTAATTGCCATTGCTAATGACAGGAGCTGGAGTTGGTGAATTAAGGATTTCACTGACGGTACTATTGATTAACTCGACCGGCATAGAAACAACATAATTTCCATGGGGGTGATTGGCGAGAATATTGCTGATAATGTAGGACGGAGAATTATAAGTGGTGCGATCACCGGCGTTGACGATACTACGTGTGATGCCAAGGTTACTCAATATGCCGAAGGGTTCTATACTTTCTACCGACTTCATGTTGCTAGCTTTAGATTGCAGATCGAAGGCGTAAATTTTTCTGATATCTTTTAATTTTCCAGCAGTTGCTGTACTTAGCAATTGCCCATATAAATTGGCATGATTAAAGCCTTGAACAGATAAATTGTTAGTTTCTGGATTTGATTCGAAATTCTGAACAAAAATAAAATTCCACGCATTACTGTTAAGTGGTGGTAAGTTTTGGGCACACGTAATACTTGAAACGCAAAAAAGTAATACGCCTGCAAAAAAGGAAAAAAAGTTCATGGTTTATACTCCAAAGAAATTTAACTTCCAGCAATGTGCCCATCACCAAAATCAATGGCCTGTGAATTTACATCTACAACGGTACATACTCAAAGCTGGGTCCTGCTGTTTTGCCATTGCCGATTGGTGTATTCATCAAATCCAGTGCTTTATATTTCAAATCGTACATAAGTGGAATAGCTTTCATTAATAACTCAGGATTACCATTGCATGCATCATGAATGCTGGTTAATAACGTTATATAGGTGCGATTGAATTCATAAGTTTTATTCCAAAGTTCGCTTCCCTTTGGGTAATCCTTCATTTTTGGATTTGGTTGCATATTCAGAACATCATCCCAGTTAACTTGCACTGGGGAGCCGCTCGGTGGATCTTGCGGCGCATCCGTTGGTTGGTAACGACGCGCGAGCATAATTTCGTTAAAACGGAAATAATGTGCGTATTCAATTTCTTCATCAAAAAATTTGTGGTCAGGATCAATGATCGAACCATTCATTCCTTCACCTTGTCCAATAATTTCATTGATCGCTTCTATGGCGTCGGAAAGACCAAAAATGGGAATAAGTTTTCCACCACCACCGTAGTAGTGGTGAGAGGAAACCTGGCGCTCTTTTTTTCCAGTAAAAATGCCACCCGGAGTGATGAAGTCAAAGTAGCGAAGTGCATGTTTGATCGCATCATAAAACTGTCCAATCGTTTTATAGTTATCTGCTTCTGGCGGTGCGAGACGCTTTTTTGGTTTTTCAATATCCAAGAATATGGTCAATGTATCTTTGGAGAGTTTTTGTAAGGGCACTAAAAATGCTTTGTCGCTGTGCGGCAAATACGTTGGATATTCTGGAATGAATTCAGGTTTGTTGATGGCCGGACTGCCGCCGATTGCATTAAGGATATTCGCTGCCAGAATCATGTGTAGCATTTCTTCCATGACAATGCTTTGTATCGTTTGATAAGCAAATGAATTACTTTGGGCATTGATAGAATACAGCGCACAAAGGTAGGTCGGAATCGTTGAGTGCTCGATTTCTATCGCCGTTTGCAGGTGACTACGCAGCTTGTCAATTGAGGTGATGCTTCCACATATTTTAAAATCGGTCTCTACGAACAACAACTGCTGGCGACGTCGTGGCATTTGATCTGGGGATGGGTGCTTGTTCATTTTTTGATCTCCTCCAATTGTTTAATGACCGCTTCGGCTGCCATAAATGTCATTGCAGCCATGGTAAGGGTTGGGTTGGATGTCCCTAATGTGGGCATGTTTCCACAACCAATCAAATACAGATTGTCATGATCCCAGGTGCGTTGTGAAGAGTTAACAACGGAATCTTCTTTGCATGAACCCATACGGTGCGTACCAACAATATGGCCAGCACCCCAAAATGTATAACCACGATCCTCCCATGTCACATAATCGGGATCGGTAGGGTTATATTGCGTATGATCTTCAATATTATTTGCAGCAAAGATTTGATCAGATACGATCTTTGCTGCAGCAAAAGACTTGCGCATATAGTCCGAAGCATCATATTGAATAACAGGTCTGTAGTTGTTGAGTTGATCCATATAATTAGGATCAATTGTCATTCGGTTTGTTGGCTCAGGAAGTTGTTCACATTCAAAGTGCAATAAAGCTTGTCGGGTCACCGTTGAATTCAAATGTTGTCGCAATGCTTTGCCAAATTTACCAGCAGCGAGAGCATTACTAACATCGGTACCCGGGGCAAAAGTTGGCCATGCCCAGCCCCAATTATCAAAGGGGGAAATCCAGCTAGCAAAATCTTTACGGAACTCACCATCGCGGAAGGTTGGTATATAACTTGTACAACCTGGGCCACGATACGGATAGACTTTTTCAGGAAAAAGTCCCCAGGTCAGCATGACCAAATGGTCCATGATATTACGTCCGACCTGGTCGCTGGAATTGGCCGCATTGGATGCCAATAAAATTTTTGCATTCTCAAACCCACTCGCCGCCAGAATATAAATCTTGCCGGTTGCTACCGCTGTTGTGTAATACGTGGAATCGGGTTGGTCATACATTTTATAAACAATACCTGTAATTTCCTTGGTTTTATCGTCAATATTTAATGTTGAGGCAACCGCTTGAGTGATAATTTTTAGTTTTGTGCGATCAGATTTTTTGAGTGTTTTGAGCGCATTGTATTTTGCCTGTACGGGGCAAATAGGTGTGCAACTTGCATTGCCTTCACATCGTTCTCCTGTGTAAGGACTCCAAATAGACCCTACCACCTGATAGGTGAGCTTGTTACTAAGTAATTTAAGTTTTTGAGTAGAAGGATCCCACACGACATCTCCATAACGATATTGAGGATTCGGAACAGAGTTTCGACCTTGAGGGATGGTCAGACAGGATAAGGTATATTGTTTTCCATACAGATTGACTGTCAGATTTTCTGTATTTTTCTTCCACATCTGATCCTGATAAGTCGGCGGAATTTCCAACATCGGAAAAACGTAATCTTTGCCATAATTCGCTGGACTCATATCTGGTCCAATTTGAGATGCGACATCACCGGCGACGCCGATCTCATTTTCTGCCATTTCATAATATGGTTTTAGATCATCATATGAAATAGGCCAGTCCACCCCTTGACCATAGAGTGTCTTTAATTGAAAGTCACGAGGCAACATGCGTGGTACGCTTCCTAGCCAATGCAGTGTCGTACCGCCAGGCCCCCGTAAACAATCACTGGCAAAGGGTAGCGGCCCCATCTGAACTAAATAGCCCGAGTTGTAAGGTGTTTTTGCTTGAATTTGTAATACGTCTACTGATTGTGCATCGGTCAAATCTGGATAAGGGCCGTTGGTCGCTTTGTTTGTTTTACTGTAAAAGGTCGTGAGATATTGTTGGTAATTTTTGTACGCAATATCACGATCCATGGCTATGCCAACTTCCAATCCTGCCTCTAACATAAGGACCGACTTACCTGCTTGGGTCAGTGTTTTAGCCATAATGGCGCCAGCAATGCCGGTACCTACAATCACCACATCGAATTCTTGAGTCATAGTTTTCTTTGCCGTTGATCCATGAATTACATTTTCAAATGCAGCTTAGGTGCAATGGAAAATGCCTGCTTTTAATCGCTGAGTTGATGCATTATCTGAATTGAGATATTTACTAACTCGTTACTTTGAAATCTGAACCGGAGGGACCGCCCACGATCCATATCCGGGTTGCTTGGCCCCTGGTGGATGAGTCTCAGATGCCGGCCAAACAAGACTTTGTACATAGGCCTCGGGACTGATATTGCTGACTTGCGCAATATTGGCATTCGGCGCATTGACATCGGGCATCCACGCGCCGTTGTACCACATGTTGATGATATTCTGCGCCAGATTGTTATAGCAGGAAGTTGGAAATAATAAGCGCGATATGAGTGCGTTCGTTTTTTCTTCATCGCCCCCGCCCTCAGCCAGAACAGTCCAGACAGCTTGAAAAAAATGGTCGATGCATGACGCCGTATTCTTGGTGATGATCGTTTGAAAATACGTGTCAACCATTCCTGTACCTTGTAGTTCAACTTCATCAAAACCGGTTAGCCAAACTGAAATAGTCAGAAATAAATCTGCATTACTTTTGTGTGTATTCATAATTTTAAAATAGTTGAATTACATTGTTTATAAGCGGCTTTTTGAAGCAATTTTTAGACGGTAAATCAGCATCCTGAATCATGTATTATTTGCTATGATTATTTAAAATTAGTTCGATTAAGCGGACTTAAATCAACAGTTTCTGGTCGACTGAAATCAAGTTTTTCAGGATTAAAATCTGAATTCACGGCCTGTTGGAAATGGAATACGTTTTCTGGATCAACGTGCTTTTTGATTTTTTCCAAACGCTCTATATTTGGCCCGTAATATTGCACTTTCCAATCATGTAGTAGCGGGTCAATATAATTAACATAGCCACCATTCGCATGAACGAGCAATTCCTCGACGAATTGATAGCCCCATGCGACGTTCGAAAAAGCAGTAGTAGGATCGTCCCAGATGGTCTTTAGCTGGAAGACAAACTCTGCTTCACGGTGAGGATAGGCCGTCTCGTCCGGACGTTTGGCTTTGATACGCCCACCCGTATGCATCCACGTCGCAAAGCTTTCCGACGACGGTGCTGAGAGCATATTTCGTTTGAATATTTCTGCCACCTCTGGCGTCAATGCACCTGGTGCAAAGACCGCTGAGCGAATATAGGCATCTCGATTTTCGACCAAGGTAAATTTTCCATTGGCGATTTCATAGTCAATCAGGCTGGTATTGTAGATGTTGGTGTAGATAGGCTTGAATTTAAGCAGTGGAGAAATTAACTCAAATCCCTCTTCGTAGCTGCCGTTATAAACTGCGGTCAAACACAAGGCTTGAACCTGTTGCCCTGCTTCTGGTGGCGTCATTCCCAAATAACCATAGACTGCTAAGGTATCTGGAACGGTGAGAATCCATTCATTGTAAAAGGAAAGTATCTCTTGGATTTGTTCTATCGGAAAACTTAATGAGCCACCAAAGATAGTTGGTGTATTTGTTTTATGAAGTTGAATTTTCATTTCAACGATAATACCGAAATTGCCGCCGCCACCGCCTTGGCAAGCCCAAAACAAATCTTCGTCTTCTTTCGACTTGTAGGCGTCGCGTTGTATCGTTTTTATGTCGCCATCAGCAGTAACAATCATTATTTCAAGTAAGCTATCAATGGCCATACCCAAAGAGCGTGAAACCCAACTTAAGCCGCCTCCCAAAATAAAACCACCGACACCTACGGTTGAGCAGGCACCACCAACCGGTATCAGTCCGGTATTACTCGCACCAAGAAATTGATAGACATCTAACCAGGAAACACCTGCCTGCATACGTAAGGTGCTTTGTTCTGTATCGATATGTTTGGCCACCAAGTTGCACATATCGATAACAAAACCACTATTATTCAAGCAATACCCATTAGCACTGTGCCCACCGCCACGAACGGTGACGGTGATTTTATGCTGTTTGGAGAACTTTAAAACATTGGCAATGTCTTTTGCATTGATCGGAAAAATAACCGCCGCTGGTTCTCTTTGGGCTCTTCCATTGTCTAGAGTGATGGCATGCAGGTAGGCCGATTCGTTTGGCAATGCGACGGTGCCGCCGATAATGCTTTTTAATTCATCGATAAGTTTCATCGTAACCATATTTAATCCCAGTTTTTTTGGCGAATAAATCCATCAAAGAAGCGCAAATTTTGTTCTTCAATAAAAGGCACGGATGGGTCATTACATGACGCGACAAAATAGTCTTTGTACTTGCTGAGAAATCGTGCATTCCAATTGGCGTAGTGTTCTGTCTGTGCTTGCTCATTTTGATAAGCCGCGATGAAATTGATTTCACCTTCCGGTGCTGGAGGAGCAGTCTTACCTTGCTCTGGATTTGTAAAGAAGTACATCAACGTTCCTGGCTCATTTTTTTTCACCCATAACGAAAATTCATAAAGGGCGTTGAGAAGCTCATGCTTGTTTTTTTCTGGCTTTACCCACCATCTCGCATTTTGTGTAATCTGGGCACGCTTAAATCCATCCGGGCGGATAAATCCACAGGGTGCACCTCCTGATGTGGGACGAAAGCGTGCACAGCAATCTGTCAACACCAAAGGCTCTGCAGTGTTCATGGCATAGGGATAAAAGCTATTTTTATATGGATCACTAATTGCCTTTACGAACGCATCGATGTGCGTGGAAAAAGCCGCTGGGCTAGCATAGCTTTCGATGAAAAATAGTTCTGTTGGGACCTGGGATGGTTGATTTGCGACTTGCAGATTAGGCGTGTACATCAAATAAGTAAAAGTGCCCGGTTCGGTTTCGTTTATTTGCTTCACAAACTCACGAAATGCTGCCATAACCTGCTCGTTGCCCTGAGGATTTTTTAACCACCATTTGGTGAATTGGATGGTATCTATATATTCGGTTGTCATCATTATTTCCCGGTGTAGAAAAGTGGATGCTGCCATTACAAAGAAAGCGCCGCCAAACAATGTGGCCAGAGGTATTCCCGCCCAGCCAATACGTCTACATCAGGTAAAAAAGAGGGACTTCAAATATTGATTGACAAAGACGCCCTCAGGATCAACGCCAGCTTTTGCTTTTAACGTATTGAATTCGTTCAGCTGCGCTCCGAAAGCGTGTTTCATATTGGGTAAGGTTTCCGGCATAAATTGAAAACCTTTTGCCCAATGTGGCCGAGCCTGTGGCAACTCATGGAGCAGGTCTTGTACTAATTGGCCGGCGAACTCAGTGAACATATCAGTTTTATAAAAACTGTTAAATTCCATCCATGCTGTATAGGTATTTCCTTTGGCCGGCGAGAGTGTTGCCTCGCTATTTTTTGTAAACCGAAATCCCATTGCACCATTGATTGGATAAAGACCAGCTTGCTGCCATTTCTCAACGCGCTCAATACAAATGCGAAATGCCTTGCGTACATCGTTGAACTCTTCATCAATATTGAAGGCAAATTCAATATCCAATATTTTGTACGGGAGTATCGGGCTGTAATCGGTATTATGTAGGTAGTCGGTGATATTGCAGACATAGTCGTACAAGCTCATCATACGAAAACCAGCTCTGATGATATCGGGAGTTTGTGTCGGATCCGTTTCTAATGCGCTCAATGAAGTTGCGCCGATCGCAGCATTTAACGTCACATCAAAAGCAGAGCTTGGTGGTGCGGGGCCGACACGTGTGACAGATAAGGTCGTTTTGTTAGCCTTCTGCATAAAGACCTGATCATTAAATGGAAACCAGGATACTTCTGCGTAGTCATTATCTAATACAAAGGACTTCAGCTCTTTTAGGCAGTCGACAATTGAACACTTGAATTCATTAACTTGTACATTGAATGCAGGCTGTACCTTAAAGGTAATGTTGACGATAATTCCAAACATCCCTAATGCCAGTTTAGCAGCATTCAATAAAGCGGGATCGGTCTCATCAAAGCGAGCCACCTCTCCATGAGACGTGATAACTTCGAGCGCTACAACATAGTCTGACGTGGTCAGCATATTGATGCCAGATCCATGGCAGCCGGTAGAGACAATGCCGCCATAGGTGGCCTCACCGACACCTTGTCCTACATCCGATGGCAGGCAGACTGAATTTTCGATCAGGATAGGCGTGAGTTGATCCACGGTAACTCCAGGACCGATCGTTACCTGACTACGGTCTGGTGCCACAAATATAGTATTGAATTTTGACATCGAAATCAGGATGTCATTCGTTGGTACTAAGGGACTCCAGCTATGCCCTGTTCCTACGACACGGATAGTTTTTCCTGCTTGGCGCGCATCATTGACGATAGTGATGACTTCAGCAATAGAATGAGGGGTATAAATTTTTTCCGGGGTAGCAGTGACTGATTGTCCCCAGTTTTGCCAAATGTGCGCGGGATTGATATTTCTGGTGCTGATTTTATTCATTAATTGCCTCGATTCTTTTAAGGAACGGCGAACATTAACTTCTTAAAATTGCAAACCTGAATTGCTATTTGATATTTACTGCTCTCATTGATATGACGCAGAAATTGCATCATATACCACATCAATTATTTAAAACATATTTATTTGAGATATTGTTAAACATGTGCAATAAACAACAATCCAGTTGTAACCCTCCCGTAAGATCAAGCCATACATAGCTAGAATTTTTAAGAAAAACTGTGATTTCATTCAACGTAATACGCTTGAAACCACCGAATTTCTTATGAAAACTAAGGTAAAAATTTCGGAAAACTGAACGACAAAATGTGCTCGTTCAAAATCATGATGACGCTTGGTTTTACAGACCCCGGGTAAAATGAGACAGAGCATGTTGATGCTCTGTCTCATTACTTCACAGTCCTACGCTAACTTCACAGTCCTAAATTACTTATAAATGCGTTAGTAAATCCAAACGTGCCAGCTTGTCCATAGCTATTACATACAGGAGAAGCATAACCAGGTGCGCAATCGACATCTCTGTCTATAGACCAAAAGTGAACACCTGCTAACTTGTTCTGCAATGCGAACTGCGATACTGTCGTGACATTGGCAATGCTGAAAACCTCATCAGTAGTATCGTTACCACCGATCATGGGAGTGAGTTCAATCTGACTGAATGGCACGCCCCAATTGTTATGCAAATTGATTGCCGCAGCAATTGCTGACTGCCCCATGTCACATTTTCCATTGGGTCCTAATACGCAATTAGACGCCAACGACGAACCATAATCCATGACCATCAGGTTGATGTAATAGTTACTCAGACCAGCGGCTTTAATGGCATTCATCACAGTGATACCGGCGCTGCCCAGGTCTTGCCCACTATTTGAACCCAGTGTAGCAATGGTGAATGAGAAGCGTAGTGATGGGAATTTAACCTGGGCAGCCTTGACTCGGTTGATTAAGTTATTAATGACATCGTTAGATTGTCCTGCTTCAATATCAAAGTCGATACCAACCAGATTGGCACTATTGTATCGATTGATAAATTGGGTAAATCCGCTATCTGTCGCACATGTAAATGCTCCAGCTGCGCCACCGGTTGAAATAATATATTTTTTTCCGGCAGCAACCAGTGCAGGAATATTAGCTTGCGCCAACGTATCTCCACTGAGGCCACCCCAAGATTCTGCACCGCATTCCCCCGTCGCAAAGGCTAACGTCAATGCACCCAGTTTATTTGGAATGACGTTTAACAATGGCTGTGCTTTGCCCGTTACTGCTGTTGTTAATACATTTGAGTTCCAATTAAGATTGATGGTGGCGTCTTTATATGGGCTAAAAACGAAACCCGGTGTTGCTGTTGATGGTGGCGTTGTCGGTGGCGTTGTCGGTGGCGTTGTCGGTGGCGTCGTTGGTGGCGTCGTTGGTGGCGTCGTTGGTGGCGTCGTTGGTGGCGTCGTTGGTGGCGTCGTTGGTGGCGTCGTTGGTGGCGTCGTTGGTGGAGTTCCACCATTGCAGCTTCCCAATACTGCCCATGGCAAACCACTACCAGTTACTCCACTTCTGGTCGCTGGATTATCCCCCTGGGTCCACCAATTTGCCTGGTAATTGATCCCGGAATAACTTACTTTTGCGCCGCCATTATAGGCCGTTGATGCGTTCCAACTTACATTGCAGCTTCCACCAACTGGCGGTGTTGTCGTAGGCGGTGTTGTCGTAGGCGGTGTTGTCGTAGGCGGTGTCGTTGTCGGTGGCGTCGTTATCGGTGGCGTCGTTGTTGGCGGAAGTTCGCCACTTGAGCACACGCCGACTAAAGACCAGAGGCTCCCTACACTCGGATTCCAACCAGCACCTAGATAGTCAGTTTGTGTAACGAGGGCACTGTAGTTTGCACCGTTATAGCTTACTTGTGTGCCTGCGGTATACGTACTGCCATCAACCCAAGCTGGGCTGCAGCCTGTCGTATTTACTTTTATAGCCGACAGTAAAATCCCCCCAGCACTGACTTTGTCAGGTTGTGTAGAAGAAATGGGTGCAGCAGGAACTGACGATGTAGGTGTACTTTGACCGGTAGAAGTAACGCCCGATCCTGCCCCTCCGCATCCGGCCACAGCACAACTTCCTAGTACAAATACAGCTTTAGTAATCAACTTCATTAGTAGGTCCTCACAAAATAGCGTTTTTGATTTGCATAACATTTGAAATACTGCTCGAATGTCTTATCCTTATTTTCAAATTTTTTCTGATTTGGCTCCCCTTAACTTAAGCGTTGTTAAACACGTCTTTGATTGACTTCTCAAAAAATAAATTCTGATTTGAACTTGTACTAAAAAATTTTTCTGGAAAAACACTGAAAATCTTCGTACATAAAAACCGAAATACGATGAAGAAGCTACGCGCTGTTTTTTTGAAAAAAATTAAATTCATCAATCAAGCATTCCAATTTTCGACGCTAAAAATCTCTCTATTTTTTTTGCGGATGAAACGCGCCCCCAAGCAACTAAAATGTCAGTTGCAAGTTCGTTTTGTAATGCGTCGACTACATGGCTATCGGGAGATATTTATCAAAAAATTTTGGTCATTTTTTTAGAATCATCAAAAAATTTATTGAAGTGGAAGATAGTCGAATTTTGAAAAGGCATTCAGCGCCGTTTGTATCAAAATTCGAATAGTTGTAAGTAAAAGCCATCGCTACTTTTTGCTTCACTTAAAATAAATATTCAAAAAAGTATAGAAATATTGATTTCGAACTTTTCAAAAAAAACGGACTTTTAATTCAAGAAAAAGATTATTGAGAGACTTTTATGAAATCGAAAAATGGGAAAATTAAATGCATTTATGATCGTCGATTCATCTTCAAATAGTGAGATTTTAAAAAACTCTTCTATGAATATTTTTCAGTCAAAATGAGATCAAATGCGACCACCATTTTCGTTAAGCTGGTGATGATTATTTTTTTAAGTCAATACCACCACCTGTCAGCAACAGTTTTTGGCATCGATATAAAAGCTTGTATTGAAATCATATGTTCAAAAATCCAGAAATCAACATATCGAATGATGTTCGACGTTTCAATTTTCATCAATTCAAACAAACTGGCGAGGCGCAAAGTACTTGCGTAACCTCACAGATATGACTGCACTCAGCAATACCAGTTAAATACATCTTTCATTTTTTACAATGTTGCGTTCTATTTCCTGAAATTGCACTTTTCGCGCTGAAAAATGAAACTCCTTCGGAGTCGATTAATGTTATTTGCAAATTTTTTATTGAGAAAAAAATCCCTTAACACCTATTCAGTCCATCGCTTTTGAGAATTTTCCGGGTGCAAAATTTATGCAATGGATGACTCGGTTCAGTGCAACGAAAGTTCAATCTTCGTCGACTCCTTGACACCTGAAACGATGATTTTGAATATAAAAAAATGTGGATACAGCTTAAGTTCAGTAACAAATTTTCGTTGCACAGGTGCAACGAAACTAAAAGCATTCATTTGTTACTCTTGAGTATCCAAGCTTGAACTGGCAATGATTGCCGAAAAAAATAGCTTAATTTTTCAAGCAGTCATTACTTGTTCCAATATTAACTTAAGCTTCGTTCGCAAATCGAGTCATACAAACTTGCAAATACTCCGCAAATCAAGACAACGAGGAATTTTCTGCTTTTGATTGGTCAATGTGTGTGATTACAAGAATTCGCAGATGCAGCTGGCATATGAAATAAGTCTTTTTATGCCTAAAAATACTATTGCCGCCTGAGGAGTTACATGATAAAAGTGCATTGCAAATATATATCTAGTTTCTTGCTTGACGCAAACTAATTGCAAGACCCATAATGCTTGCGCGGTAAATTTTCATTCTCTTCATTTGTGGTTTGTTCTTAAGCAGCATTACGGTTACATTCCAACTTATCGAAAAGAAAAATAGCTGTTGAACTCTAGTGCGCTTAGCTTAGCAAGCGTAGGGCGAGGGAATGCCATTGCATTCGTTCTTATTCAATACTGGCGCCCAATATGGAGCTCATATCACGATGAATAAACCTAAACTGTGGGAAGAAGAATTACAGTATCGGCGTACTATATTGCGGGTGCTATTGATCGTTATTATTCTCTTTTGCACTTTAGCATCTAACAGTCATTTCAAAACCGGCAACCTTTACTACGGCATCTTAGAAGTGGCGTTGGTCTGCATGGCAATTGGTCTACTTTTCATTCATCAAAAAACACCCCACCTGACAAGGTGGTCTGCCGTGCTGCTGTTCTTTTGCTTCAATACGATTCTGATCGGCATTGTTATTCAAACCACCCGCAGCTTTTTATTTAATTGGTTATGTTTCATTCCGGTGCTGTCCTATTTGCTCATGGGCCTACGTACCGGATTTATTTTTAGTTTCGTTTATTTAGTGGCTGGAATGGGGCTGTTAATTTGGCGTCTATATCTGCCAGCTCCCGACGTAACACGGAATGCGCTGATCAATCTTGGCTCTTGTGCCGCCAGTATTTGGGCGATGTCGCATGTGTTTGAAGCAAAACGAGCATCCATGGTCGGCAGGCTGCAAAAATTGGCGGAGACGGACTCGCTGACAGGATTGCACAATCGCCTGCATCTGGACTCTATCTTTCAGCAATTAACCAAAGGGCAGCGCGGTCAGCCAACATTGATTGGCATGTTGTTGCTCGACCTTGATAAATTTAAAACCATTAATGACAGCTATGGTCATGATGCAGGCGATCAAGTGCTCATGACCGTATCAACACTCATGACAGACATATGCCGGGGAGGCGATTGGGCATTTCGTTTCGGAGGAGAAGAATTTTGCTTACTCATTCCAGGGGTATCGTCAGAAATGGCAATCCAAATTGCAGAACGGCTACGTGAAAGTATTGCGGCGACTTTGGTCAACGTAGGTGAGCATCAATTGCGGGTCACTGCCAGCATTGGCGTCGCGAATTGGCCTATGGATGGTGCTGGCCTATCGCAATTGTACAAAGTCGCTGACCAACGGCTTTATACGGCAAAAAACTCAGGACGAAACCGCGTCATGGGTTCTGACTATATTCGCAGCAACTAATTAAAATCAATTCACCTGAGCTTCAACTCACTGAGAAACTATTATGTGCACACGCGTCTACAATAATCACAGTCAATTTCTGAGCACGTCACGGAATTTCGATTGGCCTGCGCAGCTTCCAACCAGCTTGTTTGCTTTTGATAAGGGGCTAGACAAACAGGGAACCAAAGACGTCACAAAAAACACATTGAAATGGCACTCAAAATTTAGCAGTGTCGTGGCAATGATAGGAACGGATAGCGATGAAAACGCTGGAGAGCAAAACGTTGGCTACGGCGTATGTGACGGCGTCAATTCTGCTGGTTTAATGGTGAATGTTTTATGGGAAGGTGAGGCATCTTTACCAAATGAGGAAGCGCTGCCGTATTGGATCGATCTGAAGCGCTTAGGGCAATATTTGCTTGATATGTATGAGAGCGTGATTGAAGCGACCGCCTTTTTAGAAAAAAATCAACTGCGCATTATTCAGTCTATCGTGCCGGGTAGTGACAAACAAGCCCGCCCTCACCTGTCGCTGTCGGATAGCAAAGGTAATTCAGCCATCGTTGAGTTTCGCAATCAACGCGTTGTTTGTTATGTCAGTTCCAATTATAGAATTATGACCAATGAACCGGATTTGCCGACGCAACTCAATCTGACACAAGCGTGGGAATGGCAGGACAAGCATTTCAGCAATCTAGATAAAAGCGCGCTACTTGGCGGACCATCTTCGGTTGCACATTTTCAACGGGCAACGTACTACCTTGCACATGTCAGAGCAGCGGTTAGTATGCAAGAATCACTGGCACAATCAAAAGGCATCGCTTCAATTTGCGCCGTCCCTGCTGGCAATATGAAGGCTGATGGTAGCCTTGGCTCACATACCGTATGGCAAACCATTGCGGACCACAACAGCGCTACCTACTATTTTTCCAACACGCGAGCGCCTGGCGTTGTCTGGTTGCCGCTCCAAGAAATGATTGCCGAACATAAATTCAAAAAGCATACCAGCTGGAAGCTAGAAATGATCGCTCCAGATCCAAGCTTGGAGGATGGCGTTTATAATCCATGCTATAGCGGCGATGTCAGCGCACTATTAAAGAAAACCTATGATCCGTTCCAACTGATTTAAGCAAAGTGAGATGCACATGGATTCCGAAAAATTTGACCTCCCTGTTGGTTATCAACAGCGCCCCATTCTGAGACAACGGGGAACTGAGCGTCAAATGACCACCGATAAGGTAGCGGAAGAAACACCGGTGGCACTAGTGTTTAATGGCATCTCTCACGCAGTGATGATGGCGACACCGCTAGACCTGGAAGAGTTGGCAATAGGTTTTGCGCTGACTGAGGGTATCGTCCAGTCCAAATCAGAAATTTACGATATTGCCGTACATCCGTTTCCTGCTTCAGCAGAAGTAGAGCTGACGATTGCACAAAGCGCATTTATCAAACTCAAAGAGCGCCGCCGTTCGCTCTCTGGCAGAACTGGATGCGGTGTCTGTGGCATTGAGAGTCTGGCGTTACTGGATCTGGAACCTGAGCCTATGCAGAAAACGGCGTTGCCAGAATTATTGTCGCCAGTGATTGCGCGTGCTGTGAACGAATTGAGCCAGAATCAATTCTTGATGTCAGAAACTGGTGGCGTGCATGCTGCCGCCTGGTGTGATTTTGATGGTGCTGTGCTCAAGGTTTTTGAAGACGTGGGTCGGCACAATGGATTAGACAAGCTGATCGGCCATCTTGTCATGAAACAGCAGGATTTACGTGCTGGATTTGTATTCATGTCCAGTCGCGCCAGCTATGAATTGGTGCGTAAGACGGCGCGTTTAGGGATTCCTATGCTCGCTACGATTTCAGCGCCGACTTGTCTGGCAATTGATATTGCCAACAAAGCGGGTTTAAAGCTCGTGAGTTTTTGTCGTCAGAATGGTTTTGTTGAATATACGAATTTTTCAACGCCGTGACTTTAATTTCTTAGCTACAGCATTGTTGCGACGTTGCTTCTTTATTGTTAAAACTTTTTTACTCTGCAAATTCACTTGCATGCTGTACTACAAAATCTGCGATTGTTGATATATCGCTCAGATCAAGTACAGGGAAAATCGCATTCGTGACTTCTGCATCTGAAGCTATCGCTTTAATCCCCGGCCAGTCTGCACCTAATTGTGACCGGCCAATCGATGGACGCCACACTTCCAACTTTGGAAATTGCTCTGATTTAAAACCCTCGATCAGCACCAGGTCGCAGTCGTGCAAGCGGGTTAGCAGATACGCTAAAGATGGCTCAGCTTGTTCGGTCAGCTCATGCATCAAGGCCCAGCGACGGTTCCCCATCAATAAAACTTCCTGGCAGCCTGCTTCGCGCAGGCGATACGAATCTTTTCCCGGGTGATCAATATCGATATTTTTATGACTGTGTTTGATCAGTGAAACCCGCAATCCGCGCTGTTGCAATTCGGGAATAAGGCGTTCTAATAAGGTCGTTTTACCCATTCCGGAATGACCAGTAATGCCAAAAACCTTCATTTGAAACTTCCTTTATATTTCAATGGAGCAAAGATTGCGTGATGCACTCTTCTTTCAAAGAGGCGAGGTATTTTGTATATCTCAACAAAGCAGCAACCAGCCAGACTACGTTTAGATAAATCACTGCCCGGATATTTATTCTTGAGAATTGGCGGAAGACAGTAAGAGTCGAACTTACGAGAGAATGATTGACATCCCCTGACGGGTTTGAAGCCCGCCCGCACCACCGGATACGTGTGCCTTCCATTTTTGCTGCATCTATCATATCACTGCATGTTTGCGGCCTGCCAAAGACTATCAGTTCGCAACACATGCACATCACGCAGGCGGCGAGTATAGCCTACGCGGTCGAAGAATTCCAGAAACTGAATTGCTCGTTTTCGTCCCATCCCACTGGCATCCCGAAAAGCGGCGGCACTGATCTGGCGGTAAGGACTATTTAATTCCAACGTGCTGGCAACGGTTTCTGCTAACTTCGCCAACTCGGCGATGCGTTGTGGATGACAGTAGAGATCGCGCACGATCTGATATACCTGACCGCGCAAGGCCAGCTTACGCAATAAGCTGCGAACAGTTTCTTCGTTCAACTGATGCGCTTTCGCCAGATCACGCACCCACGGTGGATCAAATTGGGATGCGAGCAAGGCATTGAGCAACACGTCTGCCAAGCGCTGCTGTTCGGGTTCCAATTCAATGCTGTGTTCTGGCAGTCGCAGCCATGGTCCTTGTGCAATCAATACTTCTGTCTGAACGAGTTGATCAATCACCGTACGCCATACCATCTCATCTATTTCTGGCGCAACGATACGTTTTAAACGTGGATTTTGCGGTCCGGTTTCATCCGGAAAATTTGTATGAAACGCACGCAAAGCAACGACTATTTTCTCTCGCAAAGCTATCAATACGGCGTGCGACAAAATGATCGCATCGTCACCACGCAAGGCAATTTGAATAACGTCATCGTGATATTGCAATTGTTCAACGGGCAACTGCGTCAATCGGGTCAGCAAAGAGCGCCGTATGCCCATCGCGCTGCCGTCAACCAAGGCATTGTGATCATTGGTATCGAGATAATTACTCAGTGCATCCAACCATTGTTTTCGTTCCAGACTGCGGCGTTTTCGAGCCGGTCCAAACGGGTCCAAAACACGGCCGCCGCCTATTGTGCGTTGCGCTTGGGCATTGCGAATAACAAAGCGGTCACCAGGCACAGAATGTACCGGCACCTCGAACACTAATTGTGCCCGTGCCTGGCACCCTGGTTCGATGCTGTCACCATCAAGCATTAAGACACGTGCAATACGATGCGAAGCACCCAGGTGCACATGGACTTGCGACCAAGGTTTTAAACTTAAGCCAGCATTGTCGAGTAATTGCAAATCAACGTCGATGCGTTCTGAACACTCTGCCATCGCGGTAGCAGTCGCCCAATGACCGCGCTCAATGTCCTCTTTTTCAACGCCAACAATATTCATCGCCAGGCGTTGTCCCGCATAAGCAATATCAACCGGCCGGTTTTGCGCATGAATACTTCGCACCCTGACAGTTTTTCCAGATGGCGCTAAGGTGATCGTATCACCAATCGCCACCGTGCCAGCCGAAGCAGTACCAGCAATAAACAAACCTTTACCGCTCAGATTAAAAACCCGGTCAATTGCTAATCGAAATAAACGCTGATGTTCTTTTTGGGTTAGGGCTTGTGCCACCGTCATCAGATGCGCTTTGAGTTCTGCCACGCCGGGATCATTGTCACTATGCGCCTGGGTACAAAAAATAGTCGCATCGGCGAAAGACGATGTTGCCAGCAAATGTTGAATTTCTGTTTTGACTGTTGCGATACGCTCAGCATCAACGCGATCAATCTTGGTCAGTGCCACGACACCGCGCTGGATGCCAAGTAATTCAAGTATCGTCAAATGCTCGCGCGTTTGCGGCATGACGCCGTCATCAGCAGCAATCACTAACAACGCGTAATCAATGCCGCTCGCCCCTGCCGCCATGGTGTGAATCAGTTTTTCGTGACCAGGAACATCAACCAAACCGAGCACATCGCCATTGGGCAGCGGTGTGTAAGCGTAGCCCAGTTCTATTGAAATACCCCGTGCTTTTTCTTCCTTCAGGCGATCAGTATCAACGCCCGTCAAGGCGCGGCTCAGCGTGGTCTTACCATGATCAATATGTCCGGCGGTACCAACGATCATGGTTTTAAAAACGCCAGTTGTTCAATGAATTCTTGCTGATCGCTATCGAGGCAGCGCAGATCGAGTAAAAAAGTTTCATTTGCTATTCTACCCACGACAGGACGTGGTAATTGCCTGAATGCTTTTTCGAGCCGCCCTAATGGGTTGCTCAGCTTATGCGCTGGATTGGCGTTGATTTTGATACCAAAGCTAGGTAGTTGATCAACGGGTAAGGCACCACTACCAACCTGACTCGACATTTCCGCAGCTTGCACCTGATACGCGTCACCAAGTGCCAGTTGGACTAAAGGGATGAGCGTTTCCGCTTGCTGTTGCATTTCTGTTCTTGGTCGTGTCAACAACCGCATGGTTGTCAGACGTTGTGTCAGCAACTCCGGTGAACGGTACAGCGCAAGTACGGGTTCCAGTGCAGCGAGCGTAATTTTGCCGACGCGCAAAGCACGCTTTAATGGATTGCGTTTGATCTGCGCAATCAAATCAGCACGACCAACGATGATCCCAGCCTGCGGGCCGCCCAGAAGTTTGTCACCGCTAAACGTGACCAAATCCGCCCCCGCTTCTATCGCTTCACGCACCGTTGGTTCACGCACCATCCCAAACTGCTCCAGATCAATCAGCGTTCCGCTGCCGAGATCGACCGCCGTCGGAATATTACGTTCGCGTCCTAACGCGGTGATTTCATTTAACTCGACACTTTTGGTAAAACCGGTAATCACATAATTGCTGCAATGAACTTTCATCAACAGCGCAGTATCTGCTTGAATCGCGTTACGGTAATCGGCTAGATGCGTGCGATTGGTCGAGCCGGTTTCACGCAATGTAGCGCCAGCACGTTGCATAATGTCAGGGATACGAAACGCACCACCGATTTCGACCAATTCACCGCGCGATACGATGACCTCTTTGCCCATCGCCATCGTGTTTAACAACAGCAAAACCGCTGCCGCATTATTGTTGACGATGGTGGCGGCCTCGGCACCAGTCAATTCGCACAGGAGTTCTTCCACCAGATCATCGCGATCACCGCGCTTACCAGTCTCTAAATCAAATTCCAGATTGCTGGCTGAGGTCATGGCGTCAACCACCGCTTGGACCGCCACATCGGGCAATAAAGCGCGCCCCAGATTCGTATGCAAGACGGTGCCAGTCAGATTGAACATCTTCTTCAATTTAGAGCTATCTTGCTGCGCCAGACGTACTTCTACCTGTTTCAGTATGTCATTGATACAGGGAGCATCTTCGTCTTTTGCTTCATTGTGAGTCAAAGCGGCAGTGCGCAATTCACTCAACAAGGATTGCACCGCACGCAAAATCCGGCTACGGCCATGGTGTTCTATCAATGGGTCAGCTTCTTGCAAGACCTTATCCACCGAAGGCAAATACACAGCTCTGCGATGAAGCGTATTTGCAGGTGTGTCCGGAAGTGCGGATGTCATTCTGTTTCTCCAAACCACAGCAGTGGATTGATATTGCCACGGGTATAACCTGCTTCGCTCACCAGAATATCCAAAGTCAGGCTAGCCAGATCATCGGCAAACGGTTCCGCGTTGTAATCGTGTTCCTGATTAAAAATCTTGGTGTAGCAATGGCAATCACCGCAGGTTTCGGCACGTGCATATTTGCGTGGGTCGTTGGCTTTGTTAACTGGTGCCGCTGCAGGCTCAGGCGCATCAATGGGGTCTAAGCTTTGGTATGAAATTTTCCCATTTTGTTCGCAGCTTGCGCATTTGACCCTGACCATATGCCATTGACTTGCGCACATACCGCATTGGAGATATCGATAACCCTGTGATTGTCCACCGATGCGAATCAGGCTGGCCACCGGATGTGAACCGCACACGGGACACAAGGCAAACGTTTCCAGCATCGGGACTTGTTGTTGCTTGAGTTGAGAGGCGCGTGCTGTCCAAAGCACTTGCAAAGCAGCAGCAATAAATGGTGCTTGTGCCGGATTCACATCTTCATGGCGTTGCGCTAAGACGGCACTCGCCTGATCTTCCAGATCGACGTCATTCAATTCACGTATGCTATTGAGAACAGTATTGAGTTCTGCACGTTCAGGATTATTTTTACCCGCCAAGGTGTCAATGAGCTGATTGAGAATGGTGCGCCAGACAGGTGGTCGCTTCAACTGCGCGGCCAAAGGCGGCATCATGTGATCCAGCGCCAGATTAAGCGATTGTTGATCAGGCATAGCAAGATCAATTTCGCTTAATGATGTGGTGATCTCTGCTTGCGTTAATGCCACTTCGCGGATGAATTCGAGGTAGCCACTCATGGCTGGGTTAAACGCGATGCCAGCGACTTTGCCCTCTGCCAAATCACGCAAGCGGGTTGCGCGCGTTGTAAAAACGGTCGCAGCTGTCTCAGGTAACAACAAACGCGGTAGCGCTGTGTGATCTAGCGATTCAATCTCGCCACGTTCTATGATTCTTTGTACCAAGATTTTTCCAATAACAGAGCAAAATACGTTGGGTAGCCGCCACAGGGATCAGACCTATTTTAGACTAGTTTAAAAAATAAAGCCGACGCTGTTGCTATGCGTCGGCTTCTGGTTTGATGCATATCATCCTGATTTCTTTTACCCTACCGTCTGACAGATGCAAAGCAGAACAAAATTAGTCAATCAATTAATCAATTAACAATAATTACTTCTTATCTTTCGATGCCTTCATCACTTCGTCAAACCACAGTCGATGATGTTTACGCGCCCAGCCTAAACTCACGGTGCCACGCACCATTGCACCAATCGATCCCTTGACCCAAATCGCCGCATAGACATGCACAATAATGCTGACGATAAGCACAAAGGCGCAAAAAGCATGCAGCAATGCAGAAAAACGGATCAATTCGATCGGAAATACCCACGAAAAATACGCTCGCCAGATCACCAAACCGGACAACAACAAGCCCACCATACAGCCAACCAGAACAAAAAACAACGTTTTCTGTCCCGCGTTATAACGACCTATGTGAGGAAGTTTTTCTTCACGATTATTGAGAACATCCTTAAACTGCTTCATCCATTGCTTATCAACTGGTTCAAGCACATTGTGATGCCAGAAGCGATACACCAACACCGCAAACAAACCAAACATCAATAAGCCGATAAATGGATGCAAAATGCGCGTCCATTGCCCACCGCCCAGCACATTACTGAGCCAGAACAAAGATGGATGAAACAGTGCTAAGCCAGAAATCGCCAGCAAAATAAAACTGATAGCGGTCGCCCAATGGAAGCTACGATCATCGGCGGTATATCGTTCAATCTGCGAGTTATCTTTATGCTCACTCATGATGCACCTCCTCTGCCGCTTCTTTTGCTTCTTTGGCTTCCTGCTCGTCCTTCTCACTTACCTCGTTTGGACCGATGCGGGTGTAATGGAAGAAGCCAACCAGAGCCGCCGCCGCCATACTGGCAACCGCTAACGGCTTGGATAAGCCCTTCCAGACACTGATCATCGGCGAGATGCGCGGTTTGTTTGGTAGGCCATGGTACAGCGATGGATTATCAGCATGATGTAAAACATACATGACGTGTGTTCCACCAACACCTGCTGGATCATACAAACCAGCCTGATCGAAGCCGCGTGATTTCAGATCGGTAATCCGTTCTTCGGCATGGTGCTTCATGTCTTCTTTGGTACCGAACACAATCGCCCCGGTCGGACATGATTTAACGCATGCCGGCTCCTGACCAACTGCCACACGGTCTGAACACAAAGTACATTTGTAAGCACGGTTATCTTGCTTAGAGATGCGAGGCACGTCGAACGGACAACCGCTGACGCAGTAGCCACAACCGATACAGTTTTCTTCCTGAAAATCAACAATGCCGTTGGTGTACTGAACAATGGCTCCAGGAGCCGGGCAAGCCTTAAGGCAACCTGGATCTTCACAATGCATACAGCCATCTTTGCGGATCAGCCATTCGAGGTTGCCGTTCGGATTTTCGTATTCAGAAAAACGCATGACGGTCCAGGAATGCTCGGACATGTCGCGTGGATTGTCATACGTGCCGTGGGTTTCACCCACTTCGTCACGTAAGTCATTCCATTCCATACAGGCGGTCTGACATGCCTTGCAGCCTATACATTTTGTGGTATCAATCAGCTTAGCCACGGTACCGGTGACTGGCTCCCGTACAGAAGGAGGCTGTACGGTCGTGGCTGACATACGTTTGATATCGAGAGATTGAAGTGGCATATATCCTCCTAGGCTTTTTCAACTTTCACCAGGAATGATTTGAATTCCGGTGTCTGGGAATTCGCGTCACCTACTTCTGGTGTCAGTGTGTTGACCAAATAGCCTGGTTTGGCTACACCTGTAAATCCCCAATGGATAGGCAGTCCCACGGTTTGCACCGTTTTACCTTCAATCATCAATGGCTTGATACGCTTCGTGACAACCGCTTTGGCAATAATGTGGCCGCGCTTGGAGCTCACTTTGATTTTTTCGCCTGCTTTGACACCGACTTGTTTGGCCAATTCTTCGCCTATTTCAACAAACTGTTCCGGTTGAATAATCGAATTCAAACGTGCATGTTTGGTCCAATAATGGAAGTGCTCGGTCAAACGGTAGCTGGTTGCCACATGCGGATACTCGTCATGCGTACCTAGCTGCTCACGATCACCCGCAAAAATCCGTGCAGCTGGATTGCTGGTAGCGCGTGCATTTTTAGGATGCAAGGGGTTGTAGCCCAGCGGGTTTTCAAACGGTTCGTAATGCTCGGGGAAGGGCCCTTCATTCATTGCTTTGGAGGCAAAGAAACACGCTACGCCTTCGGGTGCCATAATGAATGGTCCCATTCCATTTTCTGGCGGCTCATCAGCTTTAAAATCCGGTACGTCAGCACCGCCCCAGCTAGTACCATTCCAAGCAATTAATTTGCGCGTTGGATCAAACGGCTTGCCGCTGACGTCACACGATGCACGGTTGTACAATACGCGACGGTTGGCTGGCCACGCCCACGCCCAGTTGAGGGTCTGACCGATGCCAGTCGGGTCGCTATTATCTCGACGCGCCATGTTATTACCAACTTGCGTCCACGAACCAGCAAAAATCCAGCAACCACTGGTTGTCGTACCATCATCACGCAACATGGCAAACGATGGTAACTGCTCACCTTTTTTAACCAATACCTTGGTTGGATCTTTTGGATCTGTCACGTCCGCCAAAGCGCGACCGTTAAACTCTTTCGCCAATTCTTCCGGACGTGGTGCATACGGTTTTGCGTAAGGCCAGGACAGGTTGACAATCGGATCAGGGAATTTACCACCGTCTTTTTTATACATCGAACGCAAACGTAAAAAGAGACCAGACATGATATCGATATCGCTGCGTGCCTCGCCCGGTGGTTCTGCACCTTGCCAATGCCATTGCAATACGCGCGAAGAACTCACCAGAGAGCCGTTTTCTTCAGCAAAACAAGTCGTCGGCAAGCGGAAAACCTCGGTCTGGATTTTTGATGGATCAACATCATTAAATTCACCGTAAGGTTTCCAGAACTCTGCAGTTTCGACCGCCAATGGATCCATCACCACTAAGAACTTCAGTTTAGATAAACCTTCGGAGACTTTTTTCTTATTCGGCGCGGACGCCAGAATATTAAAGCCTTGCGTGATGTAGCCGTTCATCTTACCTTGATGCATCAATTCTATGGCTTGCATCATGTCGTAAGGCTTATCCAACTTAGGCAAATAATCATAGCCCCAGTTGTTGTCCGCTTTGGCAGCGTCGCCCCACCAGGTCTTCATGAGACTAACGTGGAATGCGCGATAGTTTTTCCAGTAACTGAGCTGATTTGGACGTAACGGCTTTTTCGCACGAACGCCGATATACGCTTCAAAATCCTGTTCACTCTCGGACGGTAAAGTCATATAGCCCGGCAGCAAATTAGACATCAGCCCCAGATCGGTCAAGCCCTGAATATTCGAATGCCCACGCAAGGCATTCATACCTCCGCCGGCAATACCAATATTTCCGAGCAACAGTTGCACCATCGCACCAGTACGGATCGTTTGCGCACCGGTACTGTGATGCGTCCAGCCAAGCGCATACAGTATTGTCGCCGCACGACCAGGTACAGCGGTCGATGCCAGCGTTTCAGCAACGTGGGTGAATTTTTCTGCTGGTACGCCACAGACGCGAGTCACCAATTCGGGCGTATAGCGGGAATAGTGCTTCTTCATCAACTGGTACACGCAACGCGGATGGTTCAGCGTCGGATCCACCAATGCGTAACCATCCGGGCCAATTTCGTAGCTCCAGGACGATTTATCAGTGTACTTACCCGCTTTTTCATCGTAACCAGAATAAAGACCGTCATTTAACGCAAAGTCTTCGCGCACGATGAACGGCATGTCAGTGTAGTTCTTGACATACTCGTGCTGAATCTTGTTGTTAGTAAGCAGGTAGTTAATAATCGCACCCAGAAAAACGATATCCGTTCCTGTGCGCGTTGCCACATAATAATCGGCAACCGATGCGGTACGCGTAAAACGCGGATCGACCACCATCAGCTTCGCTTTATTATGCGCTTTTGCTTCTGTGACCCATTTAAAGCCACAAGGATGCGCTTCGGCGGCATTGCCACCCATGACAAGGATTACATCAGCATTTTTGATGTCTACCCAATGATTCGTCATCGCTCCACGGCCAAACGTCGGGGCAAGACCTGCCACCGTCGGACCATGTCATACACGCGCCTGATTATCAAATGCCAGCATCCCCAGACTACGCATAGTTTTATGCGTCAGATAACCGGTTTCATTGCTCGACGCTGATGCTGCCAACATGCCAGTCGTCAACCAGCGATTGACGGTTTTTCCATCGGCCGTTTTTTCAATAAAGTTGGCATCGCGATCCTGCTTCATCAGCTTGGCAATACGATCCAAGGCATCGTCCCATGACATCTTTTGCCATGCATTCGTGCCTGGGGCACGGTATTCCGGTACCAGCAAGCGATTAGGACTGTGAATGAAATCGATCAGACTAGCACCCTTAGGACACAAGGTGCCGCGATTGACAGGATGATCGGCATCACCCTCGATATGAATAATGCTGGCGGTCGCGTTTTTTGCGCCATCGCCGAGCCCGTACATCAGAATGCCGCAACCAACTGAGCAATACGGACATGTATTGCGCGTTTCGGTGGTGCGGGAGAGCTTGTATTGCCGCACTTCTGCAAGCGCTGCTGTCGGCATGAATCCGAGCAGAGCCAGGCTGGAGCCTGCAACCGTAGAGCCGGTTATCTTGAGAAACTGTCGGCGAGAGATTTGCGTCATGGCTATCCTCGTTCGTGGTAATAGGTATCGCGTAATAAAAATATTAAACGATATATTCTAAAAGAACAGAAAAATCTTACCACATCAGGATCAGATGGGTGGTTCATATCTAATGAGAAATACGAGTAAAATTTGTAAGAAATATTGAATTTAATTTGTTAAATATTCTTGAGATGAGTGCTACACCCGACAAACAAACACAAGACAAAGTCTGAGATCAATGAAATCGACTGCAATGCCAACTTTTGGCGCAAAAATGTTTTTACAAAAATCGTCGATATACTTTCGAATTGAAGATCAACGGATATAGCGAAATGGATCTATAAAAAAAACAGGGCAGCCAAATGAGACATCTGTCACCGGAAAAATCCGTGCAAGCGGTGGCATCAAAAATCAGGCTTAAGTGACCGCTGAATTTCAATTGCCATTCACATCATTCCAGTTAAAAAATTTGAAGAACTAGAAAAGTCAGGTAACTGTAGGGGTAACTGCATTGATACAGAGTATGTTTGTATTCTATACCTTGTATCTTGCCGCTTTTTTACCGCGGTTTTAGACTAGTTACACCTCTAATTTACCGATTGCACTCAATGACAGAATTACTCCCTTTGATGAGCTATTGCCTTGTGATGTCAGGTACCCCGGGACCGAACAATGTCATGCTCGCTACCTCTGGTGCCAATTTTGGATATCGTGGTGCGCAACCCGCGATTTTTGGCATTCAATTCGGCGTGTTCGTACAAACGGTCGTCACCTGTCTCGGACTCGGTAGTATTTTCGTTGCCTATCCCATCACACAACAAATACTCCGCATCGCGGGTTCCTTGTATTTGATGTATCTAGCCTATAAGCTCAGCGGCGCATCAATAAGCGCAGCACACGCACCGCAACAGGTATCTTTTACGCAAGCCGCTATTTTTCAGGCGCTCAATCCCAAGAGTTGGGTCAAAGCCGTTACTTTGGCATCGGTATTTATGCCTGCCGGAGCCAATGCTATCAATGAGGCCTTAATGCTGGCGATCATTGGAACGTTGATTGGTACGCCCTGCAACATTATGTGGGCTTTGTTTGGCGTATCAATTCGCAACCTGCTCAAAGATCCACGTAAGCAGCGTGCTTTCAATTTAACCATGGGAGCGATACTACTTACGCTCGCCATTCTATTTTTGCGTTAGACTTCCGTCATGTTCTCTATCGACCGTCTATCAAGCATCCCCCTATCGAACCAGATCGAGGATAATTTGCGCCGTTTGGTCGAAAGTCGGGCGCTGCCTGGTGGTGCCAAGTTGATGTCGATACGACAGCTTGCCACGCATCTGGCGGTCAGCACCAATACCGTCGTGGTCGCTTATGACAGGCTGGTGGCTGGCGGTGTGATTAACTCTCACGGCACTGCTGGTTTTTTTGTCTGTTCAACTAGCGATGCAAACAGAGTTAGTCCCGATGAAATTGCGCTGGAAGCAGGCGAACAACAAGAACCGGTATGGCTAGCGCAACAAGCCAATGATCAACGCGCGGGAATTCTCCTAGCCAGTAGTGGTACCCTGCCACCAACCTGGCTACAAGATGCGGTACCGGGTACCGCAGTGCAAAGAGCCTTAACTCATAGCGCGGCCGGAATGGCCTCGCGTTGCCCACCCCAAGGGTTGCCAGAACTGCGCGAACATATCGCCCAGCTATTGCGCGGCATTGGCATTTCTGCTGATGCAAGCCACATACTCACCACTTTCGGCGGCACCCATGCGATCGACCTGATTTGCCGTAGCTTCTTACAGGCTGGCGACACCGTGTTGGTGGAAGACCCTGGTTATTTTCTGATGTTTGGGCGATTGCGTCAGGATGGCATACGTCTCATCCCCATCAAACGTAAGGTCGATGGTCTTGATCTGGATGAATTGGAGGCGGCCTGCCACGAACATCGGCCGCGCCTGCTGTTTGTACAAACGGCTTTGCATAATCCCACCGGTTGGAGCAGCAGCGCGTCCAATTTACACAAGGTGCTCATGTTGGCACAGCAGTATGGATTTTTGATCGCAGAAGACGATGTGCACGGTCATTTTCAACAAGGATACGCCACGCGTCTGGCTTCACTGTCCGGATTAAATGGTGTGATTTATTATTCTAGTTTTTGCAAAGCGCTCAGCCCGGCCTTACGCATGGGATACCTCGCAGCCACTCCAAATTTATTAAAAGTGCTCATGAGAACCAAAATTCATTCTGTCATGACCATGCCAGCACTCAATGAATATGTTCTGTTAGAAGTACTCAAGGCCGGAAATTTACGTAAACATCTGGACCGTTTGCAACGAAAGATCATGGCGGCTCGTAACACCAGCACGCGGCAATTGAGCGAGGCGGGTGTGCTATTCGAACAGCCGGGCGAAGCAGGTATTTTCCTGTGGGGAACCATGCCAGAGGGACTCGATATCGACCTACTGGTGCAAGATGCCTATCGCAACAAAATTTTGCTCATGCGCGGCGCGGCGTTCTCGGCCAATGACACGCCTGACAGACATATTCGTTTCAACGTCGCCTTTAGTCAGCAACCACAATTGAGCGACTATCTACGTGATCGCTTGCAAGCAGTGGCCGAAGCACACTCAAGCCTCTCCCGGGTCAGCGTTGTTACTCGGGCGAGTTAGCAATGTACACGTAAGTTCATTTTTCATCTCTAAATCATTTCTTAAGATGACTTATTCGTTTTGGTAGTGCACCGAGCTAGCTTCCGGGTTTACAATTGTATTTTGGTAAAACAATATCTATTATCCGGAGCACTAATGACCTACTCACCTTACGCCTTTTTTGGCGCAGCACTACTGGGTTTATCGCAACTCGCCTACGCCGCCCAGCCAGCAACAATACGTGTTGACTACATGCATAGTGGCAATGCTGCCGCAGAGCAATATGCGCTGGAACGAGTCTTGGTAGAACCATTACCGTGGCCGGGAAATATGAACCAGGCCATCGATAATTCCAATCTCGGCAACAATAAAGTTGAAGTTACCGATCTGACCACAGGGAAATTACTATATTCACGTGGTTTTTCTACGGTATTTGGTGAGTGGCGCAGCACTGATGAAGCCGGTAAAATCAGTCGCGGTTTTCAAGAGTCTGTGCGTTTTCCTAAACCAGAACATCCGGTCAAAGTCAGTATTTTTAAACGCGATGCAAACAACGCTTTTGTACCATCCTGGAGCGTTGACGTTGATACGGATGCGCAAGATGTGATTCGCAAACAAGTGCCAGGTTCTGTCAAGCCAATACCAATTCATGTATCTGGTGCCTCGGCGGACAAAGTCGACTTGCTGATTTTAGGTGATGGTTATACCGCAGCACAAATGTCAAAATTCAAAGCTGACGCGACCAGATTGAGTAAGCATTTGTTTGAGGTGTCGCCTTTCAAAGAGCATGCAAACGATTTCAACGTCTGGGCCATGGCTGTTCCTACGCAAGAATCTGGCGTATCACGCCCATCAACCGGTGTTCACCATGCATCAGCTTTAGGTACCCGCTATGACATCTTTGGCAGTGAACGCTATGTGCTTACCACAGATAATCGTGCCTTACGTGATATTGCGCAATATGCACCCTACGAATTCATTGAAATTTTAGTCAATAACGAAACCTATGGCGGTGGTGGCATTTTTGGTCAATTCAGCACCGCAGCAGCCAAGAGTGATTGGTCTAATTATTTATTTGTGCATGAATTCGGACATCATTTTGCAGGCCTCGCCGACGAGTACTACACCTCGCCTGTTGCCTATCAACCGAGTGCCACCAAAATCGAACCTTGGGAACCGAATGCGACGGCATTGCTCGATCCTGCGAACTTAAAATGGAAAGATAAAGTTGCCGTCGACACACCAGTACCGACACCATGGCCAAAACAAGCTTACGATGAGCACGCAAAACAGTATCAAAAAATTCGGGCGGAACTGCGCGCAAAAAATCGTCCCGAATCAGAAATGAGCGCCTTGTTCAAAGATGATCTCACCTACAGCAAAAAACTGTTTTCTGAGGCTAAGTTTGAGCACATAAATGGTGCATTTGAAGGCGCTAATTACGAATCGAACGGTTACTACCGTCCTGCAATGCAATGCATTATGTTTGATCGTAGCGATAAGTTTTGTGACGTGTGCAGTTCCGGTGTAGAAAAAGTTATTCACATGTATTCAACGCCAGAATCCGTGCACAAGTCAAAATAATCTCATTCGCTGTACTGGCAAAGTTTTCCCATTCATATTGAAGAAGACGGGACGGAATCATCCAGTCCCCTCTCTTATTCGACCTATTCGACTTATTTGACTTGTTCGTTTTGTTTTTCTTTATTCGTCTTTATTCGTCTTTATTCATCTTTATTTAGCATTCTTTGTAACGCACTCTCGTGAGTTTCAGAATCTAACGCGAATTTATAACAATTTCTGCCATCTTTTTTGGCTCTGTACATTGCCTTATCCGCTGAGGTAATCAGTGTTTCGAGATCGGCTGATTGATCTGGAAACATGGCAATTCCTATGCTCGCGCCGACAGACAACACCAGATCGCCAACGTAAAAAGCCTCTGATAAATTGGCGACCAACTTGCTGGCAATTAAAGCAGCTGTTGCTTTATCATTACACTCCGTTACGAGTACGACAAACTCATCCCCACCAAAGCGACCTACCATGTCCGATAAGCGCACGCTTTCTCTGAGACGTTCGGCAACATGCTTTAACAACTGATCACCGACTGCATGACCATATCTGTCATTCACCAGTTTAAAACCATCCAGATCAATAAAAAATAGCGCAAATTTATGAGACTGACGCTCCGCTAAAGCCATGCTCTGACGCATGTTGATCATAAAAGAGCGACGATTCGGCAAGCCAGTAAGTCCATCATGATGCGCGAGATAATTCATCTGAACTTCAGTTTTTATCAGTTTTTCGACCAACAAATTAAAGCTCTCCAACATTTCACCAACTTCGTCTTTTCTGGTGACAACTATCGGGCTCAATTTTTTATCACCCTGCGCCATTTCTTTCATCAGCTTCGTTGAAGCTCGTAAAGGGCGAAAAGCATATTCCATAAAAGCGACCAATATCAGTACCAATATGAGTGCCGAAACTACACTGTTCCGTACGAATGAATTCCATATCAAACTTACCGGACTTAATGCTTCATCACTAGGAATCTCCGCTAATAAAATCCATTGTGCAGCAGGAACATTGGTCGCGACTGCCAGCATTTCTATACCTGATGAGTTAGTGCTAACACCAGCACCACGCCACCCTAACATGACCCTGTCATGAAACGCATCGCGACCAATTTCAGGCGCTCGTTGCAAGCGCAATTCAGGTCGTGAGGAAGAAACAAATAACTGGTCGCGTGGTGAAAATAAAATAAAGTCCCCGGTTTTACCTAGATGGATTTTTTCCAAGAGCTCTAAAAATCCTGGCATACCGAGCTCAGTACTTCCCATCAAAATCGCAACAACATGTCCCTTATCATCTCTCACTGGCACACTCATATTCACCACACCGCGATGGGTAGCTCTGCTAATTCCTGGTTTTCCTATGTAAAAATCAGCACCGTCCCGCGCGGCAATAAACCAATCTCTCTCACTAAAGTCTAGTTGCGCCCTGGCAATGATCTGCGGGTAATCAGCAATAATGCCTTTTCCATCTTTCGGTATTACCACGAGTCCTTGCGAAAATAAGGGTGAAAAATCTTGCCGCTGTTGCAGCCACGCTTCTAATTGATGAGGGCGATTTAATAGTCGCAAAGGAAAAGTCGTAGCAATCTTTTCCAGAAGTTGCTGGCGCAGAAGCACTTTTTCATTAATATCCTGGGCAACGTAAGTAGCAAGAGATAGTTGTTGATCAGAAACAACTTCCAACATGTTGGTGCGGACGATATTTGCCGCAATGTTGTACCGGATAATGCTGCCGAAAAAAATAAATACCAGACCAACAACAATGATCCTGAATTTCAAACCGTGAGTGAACCGCAAAAAATGCATTATTTAATCCAACATTTCTGGTGAGCGAAAATTTTCTTGCACTGGATGTTGATTAAAAACTGTGGAAAAACGCAAAACCATATTTTTTGCAATTACTATTTTTCTAACTATTGCATCTCACTTTCTCAAATCGTTTCAAAACTTGAATGCTAAAAATTTGCATCGGTTAATCTGATCTGAGAAAAATACTATCCTGGTCTCGCCTCTTCTAATTCGACAATGTCGTTAATTTTATTCAAGGATTAATTAACTCATTACATTATAGTGCTGTGAATAAACATGTATTGCCCAAACAAAAAATTATTGCATTGGAATATCGCCCCCTGTTCCACCACGGATACACTAAATTTCAGTTTCAACAACACGCTTCCATCCATTTTCAAACTACGCATGCTTTTTCTTTTAAGAATTCTGGCTAATCTCGCGCAAGCTGGATAAAACCTGCAACTTTCAATCCCTTACATTTGTGCAAAATACGTTACTTTACAGCTGTCAACTGAGCATCTGCAAAGCACGTTCATGGATCAGTTGATATGTCGTTGGCTAAGTTAAAAAAATCTATGCATCGATATGGCTCCAGCCTAAAACTTCAATTCCACCTCACTACTTCCTACAGTATGAATACAGAGTTGAGCTATTGAATAAAAAAATATTGCGGGTAGGCTTTCGACCGAAAAGAGATACCTCGCATGCAAGTTTTACCTAACAACACTAACTGGTAGTTCTCATGACACCACAATTTGCCTCAAAAGTTGATCTGTTCTTTTTCCTGTCTACGCTTGCTATTTTCATTTTATTTAGCATTCTCATTTCACAACATATCAAGATCAATACACTGATCAGCAAGCTACAACAACTGCCGGATCAGAGCGACATTGATGAATTAAAAATGTCCATTCTCGAACACAAATTTCAAACGATTGCTGATTTTGATGAGTTACATAGAACGATACGTTATTTTGATGCCACAAACGATTCCAAATAATCAGATTGCAATTAGTCTGATGACAAAATCTGCTACTGGCAATAATTTGGTGCTGGTAATAATTATGCTCTCAGTATCAAAACTGATGACACCCAATCACTGATAGTCTGTGTCAGCGCATTGATCAGTCCAGCAACACAGGTTTATCAGGCTGATCGAGCTAACGACCACGTTACTGTCAAACCTGTTGGCATCATTCCCCCAGCCGACATTGTTGCGTTACAGGTAGGTTTGAAAAATATCGATAATCGGCTTGAAGTGACCGGCGTTCCGCAAGCTGGTGGCACTATCAATGCAGATATGATCAAGTACTACTCTGCAGCAAAAAAAAGGTAGACGAACTTTAAAAGCAGCTGAAGCATAAGCGGCTTTTTTCCTGTTTTCCGACGTACGTTTCTACTTCCATAATTCCAGGATGAACATAGTAAAAAAACCTCGGACAAAATATCTGAATGAAAATAAAAAAAGTGACGATCGTATTTGATTTAAATGACACAGAAATGACATGGAATAGACAATAAATAGAAAACGTCGATTTCCCAAAAAATACCGAGCTCACATACTAAATGCCTTGCTATTACCACGCTCACCACAAGAGAATAGCGGAACTGATGGATTTCCTCTCAACATTCACACAGCGAATAATAACTATGAATAAATTTTCCATAATGCTCATTGCGACATGCTTAGCAATTTATTCCCATCTCGCTATTGCAGAAGAAAATCGCATCGATACCATACGTCCTGATGCCCCGCAACTCGCTCATTATGGTGCATATCAGACTGGCGTAAAGACACTGCATTTTGTACATGACAATCAACTTGATATTGTGAAAGCGAAAGCGGGTGAAAAAATCCCCGTCTATAAGCGACCACTGACTGTCGAAGTATGGTACCCCGCCGCTTTGACGGCTGATCAGAAACCAGGCAGCACCCCATTGCACGCGCTAACACGAGACGGCGTAACAGAAGTCAAACTTTGGGGGCAAGCGGTACGTGACGCACAAACAAATTTTTCTGCTGGCCCCTACCCATTGTTAATTATCTCTCATGGTTATCCTGGCAATCGCTTTTTGCTGAGCCATCTGGCAGAAAATCTCGCTAGCAAAGGTTATGTGGTCGCATCGATTGATCATACTGATAGCACTTATCAAGACCAAAGCAGCTTTGCCAGCACTTTACTGAATCGTTCTTTAGATCAGTTGTTTGTCCTCAACGAAATGGCAAAATTGAATACGGATGCGCACACTGGTTTCAAGGGTATGATTAATGCAGAAAACACGGGATTAATCGGATATTCGATGGGTGGCTACGGTGTCGTCAATACGATCGGTGGTGGTCTCAGTGAAGCAGCGGTGAAATCACCACTAGGTGTGCCAGATGGTGGATTGATGATACGTCAATCCGGAAATGCTAGCTATCTCGCAAGCATGGACAAACGCATCAAAGCAGCAGTCGCTTTTGCCCCTTGGGGTTGGAATCTGGGAGTATGGGACAAGCAAGGATTGGCAGGAATCACAACGCCGATTTTATATATTGCCGGTAGCGCTGATGATGTCTCAGGTTATGCGCCAGGCGTCAGAAATATTTATGAAAACACCGTCAATGCGCCGCATTATTTGCTGACGTTTGAAAACGCGAATCACAATGCAGGCGCCCCCATTCCCGCGCCCAAAGAAACGTGGAAGTATTCAGAAAAGCTACACTTCATTCCCGCAGAACATTACCTTGATGCGACCTGGGATAACGTTCGCATGAATAATATTTCTCAACATTTTGCGACTGCATTTTTAGATAAATATTTAAAGAATGATGCCAGCAAAGATGCTTATCTGAATCTCCTTGAAAACGCTAAAGACGGTAAATGGTCGGTCGCCAAAGATGGCAGCTACAATAATGACCATACGTATTGGAAGGGTTTTCAGGCCCGCACTGCGATCGGCCTACGTCTGGAACATAAACAACCCTGACATGTTGCATCACCGAATGTAACCCAATATAGCGATTGTAGCGAGAGAGCATCATGGAGTGAAATCTCGCCCAAGCCAACTGCTGGCGTAAGCCTTTAACGGTTTGGCGACACTCCATCAACCTCGACAATCAAACCCACGCTATCCTCATATCTTTTTAAAAATCAAAGTTTTGGCGCAGAGCCGACAATCATATGAATGATCAAATTGTCTTAAAAAAAATTTAATTTTTTTACTAGTACTTTTGTTTTTTTATGAAATATACTTTCTCGTCAGGCTGAACTTGGTCAAGAAAGGGCATCGTAATGCAGGCTTCTAAGAAGTTACCATTTCAGATTTATATTTCATTCTGCTTAGCAGGCTTAGTCGTCGCGCTAGTGATAGTCATTGCTCAGTTTAATCAGATGGGGCAAATCATTTTGCATGAAGCTAATCGCGATTATGAGCGCACTGGCAGACAAGTTGCCAAAGATGTTCAGGCAATTTATACGCCAGCCAGAAATCAAACCGAGATCCTGGCGGAAGCAATGCCCATCCCAGGTGACACCTTAGACGAACGTCTGGAACATCTGGCGTATCTGGCAAAATCTATCTCTAGCGTTCCCTCAGCTACATCTAGCTTTATAGGTTATGCTGATGGGGAGTTTTTCCTGCTTCGTAAATACGATAAAAATTCAAGTAAAAAATCCTTGTTTAACGTTCCGGATGACACCGCATGGATAGTTCAGAGCACGAGTCTGAAGCGCAAAAAGCTGGTCGAACACATCGTCAGTTTCAATACAAAATTAGAAGAAACTAGTCGTCAAAAAATCCCACGCAGAAATTTCGAACCACGCGAAACGCTTTGGTACAAAGCAGCAATGGCGGCCCCTGGTAAGATCAATGTGACCAAACCCTATTATTTCTATACCAATCACCAAATTGGCGTTACCTATTCACAAAAAATTGATGATACAGATGCTGTCGTAGGTATCGATATTGAATTACCGACAATATTACAAACGATAGAAAATAGTGGTCTCACCCCTTCTAGCAGAATCGCTTTACTTGGAGAGAATGCACAGATTTTGGCGATGGTACACGGCAATCAAGTGCCATTCCGGCCCGAAATTATTACTGAAAAAGATGGAACGCATCGGATGCCAAATTTAATGGAACAGGATGCGCCTATCCTTAATACGGTGTTTAAACTTGAATCAGCCCAAGATGTCTTTAGCCAATCGATAGACATAGACGGAGAATCCTGGGCAACCTTTAAGCAACATATCGAGACACCTGGTGGCGGACCATTGACCTTGCTCATCGCCAGCCCGCATAAAGAGTTGTTAGAAGAAATTATCGCAATGAAAAAACAAAGCATGCTGATTTTCGGTCTGCTGTTTGCCCTTGCATTTTTAATTACCGTGTCCTTTTCAAAACGAGTTACAGCGCCGATCATCAAACTCGCAGAAGAGGCTAACAAAATCGCACATTTTGATTTCCAAAGCACAGTCGAGATCGATTCTGCGATCAAAGAAATTTCTGAACTGGCGAGTTCTATGCAGGGCATGAAGGCAACCATACAGTCTTTTTTGGGCATTGCCCGTGATCTCGCTGGCGAAACCAACTTCGACAGGTTATTAGCATCTGTTTTGCGAGAACTGTCAGAAATCACAATAGCAGATACCGCCGTTTTATATTTATATGAACCTAAAAAATCGACTTTGGAATCGGCGCAAGTGTATATGGATCATGAAGTTGCCGATGTCGCACAACAAATTATTCCGATCACCCAGCAACATCCAGTGGCACAAGTCTGTCATAGTGAATCATCTGTAATGCGTCTCAGCGTCGATGAGCTGAAAGAATACTTTGGCGTCATTGCTGAATACCAACACGATTGCACCTTAATCGCCATTCCTTTACGTGATAGAAACAATCAATTAGTTGGCGCCATTGCCTTGTTGATTAACGCAAGCAATATCGATATTGGCAGGCACTCTATGGCTGTTGCAGTCTCAGGAACGGCGGCGATCGCGATAGAAAATCAACGGCTAATACAAGAGCAGAAAGCCCTCTTAGAAGCCTTTATTCAACTCTTAGCGGGCGCAATTGACGCCAAGAGTCCTTATACAGGCGGACACTGCCAACGTGTCCCCATATTAACCAAGAGCCTGGCACGAGCTGCTTGCAACGAAACCTCTGGCACCTTTGCTGATTTCCGTTTGAGTGAAGCAGAATGGGAAGAATTACATATCGCTGCCTGGCTACACGATTGCGGCAAAGTGACTACCCCCGAATATATCGTCGATAAAGCCACCAAATTAGAGACGCTGTATGACCGCATTCATGAAGTGCGCATGCGCTTTGAAGTGATCAAACGAGATGTGCAAATCGATTATTGGAAGGCGATCGCGGAAGGTGGCGATCCTGAAAAACTGCGGCAACAGCGCGATCAAGCCATTGCTACGATCGATAATGATTTTGCCTTTGTCGCCGAGTGCAATGTCGGTGGCGAGTTTATGAGTGAAGAGAAAATTGAACGTCTTGACAATATTGCAGAAAGAAAATGGCAACGTAGTTTATCTGACCGCATCGGCATTTCTTCATTGGAGAAGGAAAGAAAAGATCAGACACCAGAGCCTCTGTTACCTGTCATGGAGAAACTATTAGATGACAAGCCAGAACATATTTTCATCCGCGAAGAACAGGACAAAATTGCCCCTGATAATCCATGGGGTTTTAATATCAAAGTACCGGAACATCTATATAACCGCGGTGAACTTTATAATCTCAGGGTAAAACGTGGCACTCTTTCGGAAGAAGAACGCTATAAGATTAATGAACATATGGTGCAGACGATCAAGATGTTGACGCAATTGCCGTTTCCACGTCACTTAAGTCGCGTGCCAGAAATCGCAGGTGGCCATCATGAAAAACTCGATGGCACGGGCTACCCCAAAGGTCTGCATGACAAAGATATGCAAGCACCGGAAAAAATGATGGCAATTGCCGATATTTTTGAAGCCTTGACGGCATCCGATCGTCCGTACAAAAAAGGAAAAACCTTATCAGAAACGCTCAAAATTATGAACTTCATGAAGCAAGATCAGCATATTGATGCTGATCTGTTTGCGGTATTCTTGCGTTCTGGCGTTTATCTTGAATACGCACATCAGTATTTGTCTCCGGAGCAAATTGATGAGGCCGATATCCATGCATATATATAAATTGCAGCGTCTGGAATAATCCTCCAAATGCCACGATAACGTCTTTCGTTTTGAAATATAAAAAACCCATGTTGAATACTTCACCATATAAAAAACCTCTCGTATTTTTATGCTTTTTGGTGGGCGTAACACTGACGATTGACTCCACTATTCTTATGACGCGACACAACTTTGGATTTGGTGTGACCTTTCCGTTTTGTGTCGGCATAGGTTTATTAAGTATTGCGTGGCGATGGCAAAGATTGCATGCGTGGTTAAATCAAAGAAAACACAGGCTACTATTGTGGCGGCTGTTTTGGGCGGGAGCGTTAATCTGGCTATCCACCGTAGCGGCTTTTTTCTATTTCATTCAGGCTGGGCACGATATCGACATTCACACAATTCGTCAGCCCGTACGAACGATTTTAGTGTTGGGCGGAGGCACCAGAGACTGCCTTCCAAGACCCACTCTGGCTGAACGTTTGGATCTGGCTTTTGAATGGGCACAACGCTTGCCTGACACCAAACTTGTCGTGAGCGGCGGCCAGGATCCGGGTGAACAATGCACCGAAGCACAAGTCATGGCTAACTATCTGCATCAGCGCGGATTACCAGAGAATCGCCTGTTACAAGAGGGCATGAGTACGAACACATTTGAAAACCTGGCCTTCAGCAAACAAATCATGTCTGAACACGGCATCAGCACTACCGATGGATTGCTCATCATCACCAGCGATTTTCATAGCGTACGTTCGCGGCAGATTGCACTCAAGGCAGGATTCAACAATCTTGCCAGTGCGGGTGCTGAGACACCTTTGAGCTTGCGCTATAACAGTTGGTTGCGCGAATATTTTTCATTTGTTCGTGGTTGGATAGTCGGGGATTATTAATGGTGCGCTCTGTCGCAATAACCCGGTGTCTGCGTGATTGCCGTGCTGACACTGGCGTTCCCGAAAGCCTGGAATTTCACTGCGCCCTATTCCCAGATCTCTGAGTTCCAACTCACTCATCTTAGACAACTCTGACAACTCTCCTTGAGACGGCGAATACACTTTGTCCCATATCCTTTGCAAACGATCAGCAAAGCGACTGATGACAACTTGTATGAGGGATACTTGCATGATGAGCTCCTTAATAGGATAACCGCAATTAACGTTGAAGAGCTCACATCATGCAACTTGCGGTACAATCAGTAAAATGACATTTTATGATCACATCTATCAGGAAAACTGATGAGAGAACTCAGCCTCGACCAACTCAAGACACTGATTTGCATCATTGATCTCGGGACTTTTTCAGCGGCTGCGCAGGCTTTACACTTGTCGCAGCCAACGGTCAGCCTGCACATCAATGAACTGGAAAGTCGTTTTCAGACACCGTTACTGGTACGCGGCGGCAAGCGAGTACTTGCGACACCTGCCGGGGCTTGTCTGGCTGACAGCGGCAGGCGTTTATTGCGTGATGCCGATGAAGCGGTGGCAGCAGTCGAGCGCCAGGTAGCGGGTATTACTGGCAGGGTCAGGCTCGGTGCATCAAGTGGCATCCTGGTTCATCAACTACCGCAAGTGATGGAAACGCTGGAAAAGACCTATCAAAAAATCGATATTGAGGTCAATATTCTGGGCTCTTCCGACACCATGAATGGCTTGCAACAGGGAAGTCTGGATATAGGCATCGTCGCCATGCCACAAACACCAGCGAAAGACATCGTCATTACACACTGGCGTACCGATCCCATGATGGCGTATTTACCACTGCGCTGGAAAGTACCGAAAGTCGTGACGCCAGAATGGTTAGCTCAGCAGCCGCTGATATTTAATGAACCAAGCACCCATATGTATCAACTGACGATGGCCTGGTTTGCGCAAGCAGGATTTTCTCCGCGAGCAAAGATCGAACTCAACTATACCGAAGCGATGAAGAGTCTGGTGGCTGCCGCCTACGGTGCTGCGATACTACCGTTTGAACATCCAGAATTATCTGAAGTCCGACCGCAAATCCAATTGCGCCCTTTACGTCCTGCTTTACCGCGCCACATCGGCATTGCTCATAGACCAATTGCTACGCTAGACGGTGCGAGTAAAAATTTCCTGAATATCTTAGAAATGTTTAAGCAAAAATAGGCATCCTTAAATATTATCGATAGAAAGTGCCAGCGTGAAACGCGATAAAGCCCATACCTCCAGAATCATTGATCAGATTAGTTACCGTCTTACCTGCATCTTTATCATTCAACTAATTAGCTTGCTTTTCATCGCCAGTAACGCTAGTGCACAAGCAACATCAAATCAAACACAGCAGCCATGTTGCGGCGTGCTTGCTCCGGCGGGACAACACATGTTGCAAACATTGGACAGCATGGATGTTGAACATTTATGGCTTGCCCACCAACATGTGAATTGGGAAACGGGTATTGCCGATCGTGATGCGGACTATGAGGGGCCAGGAAAAGCCACGCATTGCAGTGCGTTTGCTGCCGCCGTAGGGCAGCATGTCGGCGTCTATTTGCTCAGACCGCCTGCGCATAGTCAGATTTTATTGGCAAACGCGCAAACCGCGTGGTTATCAAGCCGGGCGGCAACGAAGGACGGTTGGATCAGATTGGACGATGCCAAAGCAGCGCAAAACCAAGCTAACCTTGGTGAACTGGTGGTGATTGTTTATCAAAGTCCTAATCCCAAAAAGCCGGGTCATATTGCGATTGTCCGTCCGTCTTTAAAGACACAATCGCAACTTGATCAGGATGGCCCACAAGTCACACAAGCCGGAGCGCATAACCGCAACGATTGGGATGCACGCCATGCTTTTCAGGGGCATGCAGGTGCATGGCCTGACGGCGTGCAATACTTTAGTCACGGAATCCATCCCACCACGCCAACAAATTAGTGCTTGCAAACACTTTAAACTGCGTCATTCAAAAAATGGCGCAGTTTTGCTGAATGCTGCGTTTTATTGACCAAAAAACTCTTCATGCACCAGTCTTAATGCAAGCTTGCGATCCTCTTGTTGGACCAGCATATAAGCTGCAACTTCACTAGCGCCTGCAGCGGCAAGCGTCACGCGAGCACCTCCGGCCAATGCCGCTGACAGCGCCCGACTGGCAATCGCGCTACCCACATCGGATGCATCAAGTACGCCGTCCCCAACGACAGCAACGATCGCCACCGCATCGTTCCGACTCACCTCAACCACACCAGCCAAATGGTGTTCGCTCAAAGCTTCATACGCGGCATCTAAATGATCACGTGCCAGTAAAATATTGATCGCTGTTTGCGCCGTCAAGACGCTCTTAATATTGATACCATGCTGATCGAGGGTATTCGTTACTTGCGCCAGAATACCTGATTTAAAACCGACACCAGGACCGTGCAATTTCAGTATCGCCACATCCTCGGTAGAGCTGACGCTTTTGACCACATCACTGGTTACTTTGCGTTGTCCATCAATGATCGTATAAGGTTTCAAGCCACGTTCCGGACGAGTGATATTCAAAATCCGGATAGGAATCTCGCGGTCAAATAGCGGCTCTACGGTGCGTGGATGTAAAATTTTTGCCCCGAAATACGACAATTCCGCCGCTTCCAGATAATTTAATTGAGAAATCGAACGTGGCGCGCTGACCGTACCTGGATCAGCGCTTAAGAAGCCATCCACGTCTTTCCAGACATCCAGCGATTCGGCACCGATACAGGCAGCAATCGAAGCCGCTGAATAGTCTGAGCCACCACGGCCAAATAAAGTGGTTTTGCCATTTTTATCAACGCCGTAAAAACCCGGCACCACGTACACAACATCATCAGCCAGTGCTTGTGATACTGGCGTAGTGCTCGCCTCAAAATCGCAAGCAGAATTGCCGAACACACCATCAGTCACCAGACCGATATCTTCCGGTAAAGCTTCACGCGCAGCGATACCGCGGCTCAATAGTACTTCTGTCAGCAACAAGCTCGATAAACGTTCGCCATAACTGAGAATCGCGTCATTCACAAACGTCGGCACATCGCCTATGCAATGAATGCCAGTCAGGTAACGATCTAATTGATCGAGTCGCTCACCTAATGCTTTTTCGGTTCTGTCGCGATGGGCGACATCGCTGATATTCGCTTCCAGAATCTCGCGTTTCAACGCGCGTAAAGTCTGGGTGTAATTTTGACTTTCAGCCAATGCAGCTTTAGTACCAGCACCCTCTTTTGCTGCTTGAACGCAGTCGATTAAGGCGTTGGTAATGCCATAAAATGCCGACACCACCAATACCAGTGGTCGTTGATACGCTTGTACCACGTTGACGACTCGATCAATATCCTGTGGCTGACGTAAATTTGATCCGCCAAATTTTACAACGATTTTTTTCATGCCCGATTCCAAATAAGTGTTGCAGTGTTCAATTGCATTGCCAATAAGCAGGACGAGTGCAAGCTACGCCGCGCTGACATTTGATGGGTATTGGCGGGTTGCACCCACCCTACCTGTCGATCCCAGCCACTAGGGTACTGCCACCTGAGGTATGGGTCAATCAAACTGGCGCAAACAAAGTCTCATCCTTCATCATTTTTGGTTCGCGTGGCAATTCGTTAAGCAAGAACAGACAAGACACAGATGTGCATTTATTTCCGATCGGAAATGGCATTTTGATCTATGTCATAGATGAGTCACATCGACTGCTTATAGTTGAAAGATTATTGTTATTTTATCCTTTAGGTGATTCTGTGATGCTTAACACCCAAATCAGCAACCAAGAACTCAGCGAACATATCCGTCGTGATTTACTCGACGGTTACGATGAAGAGTTTGAACTCGAAATTGAAGATCGTCACTATGAAAATGGCGCAGAGGCCATCGCATTAAGCGATTTTGAAAAAGAACAACGCCGTTTGTACTTCCGTGAGTTATTCCGGTTGCAAGCAGAGCTGGTCAAATTGCAAGATTGGGTGGTCGCCACTAAACATAAGGTTGTGATCTTATTTGAAGGACGCGATGCCGCTGGTAAAGGGGGCGTCATAAAACGCATCACCCAACGTTTGAATCCACGCGTTTGTCGGGTCGCGGCATTGCCAGCACCAAATGATCGTGAACGCACACAATGGTACTTTCAACGTTATGTATCGCATTTACCAGCTGGTGGCGAAATCGTTTTGTTTGATCGTAGCTGGTATAACCGTGCTGGCGTAGAGAAGGTGATGGGATTTTGTACTGACGATCAATATGAAGAATTTTTCCGGACAACGCCGGAATTTGAACGTATGTTGGTCAGCTCCGGCATTCAACTAATCAAATACTGGTTCTCCATTTCTGACGATGAGCAACGAGCGCGTTTTTTGGGACGTATTCACGATCCGCTGAAACAATGGAAATTAAGTCCTATGGATCTCGAGTCTCGTCGCCGCTGGGAAGATTACACCAAGGCCAAAGAGATCATGCTTGAGCGTACACATATCCCTGAGGCACCATGGTGGGTTGTCGAAGCCGATGATAAGAAAAAAGCTCGCCTTAATTGCATCCATCATCTGCTAAATCAGATGCCCTATCAGGAAGTGCCACATCCCACGATTGAATTACCGCAGCGTGAAAGACACGAGGATTATCTGCGCAATCCAGTTCCGGCAGAAATTATCGTTCCCAAAGTCTATTGACCAAGTTTTACACAATCCTGAATTTATTTAATTTGCCACAATGGATATCGCTTTAATTTAACTGGAGATTCACCGTATGACCATCACCAATGTTGCCGTTCCTGATGTACCAGAACGGCCTGCAAAAAAGACCTTGAAGGATCATAAAACAGGCCCTGTTACGCTGATCATCTTTGCTACTTTATTGATCGCCGGTATTGTATTCACCTGCTACAGCCTGGCTTCCGACATGAACGACGTGAACTTTGGCGATACCACGCTGGTACCTTACATTTTGCTGGGCGTTGCCTTGTTGATTGCTCTCGGCTTTGAATTTGTGAATGGTTTCCACGATACCGCCAATGCCGTGGCGACCGTGATTTATACCAATTCCTTACCACCCAACTTTGCTGTGATGTGGTCAGGCTTTTTCAACTTCCTTGGTGTGTTGTTATCTAGCGGCGCGGTGGCGTTCGGTATTATTTCTTTGTTACCGGTCGAATTGATTTTGCAAGTTGGTTCGTCCGCCGGTTTTGCAATGGTATTCGCTCTCTTGATCGCTGCGATCTTGTGGAACCTTGGAACTTGGTGGTTAGGTTTGCCAGCATCCTCTTCACATACGCTGATCGGTTCTATCATCGGTGTAGGCGTTGCAAATGCGATGATGCACGGCCGTGATGGTACAACAGGCGTTGATTGGGCACAGGCAACCAAAGTTGGTTATTCCTTGTTACTGTCACCATTGGTTGGCTTCTTCTTTGCTGCCATGTTGTTGCTGGTGTTGCGCAAACTGGTGAAAGCAAAAGAACTTTACGAGGAACCTGACACCAACACGCCGCCACCATGGTGGATACGTGGTTTATTAGTGTTGACTTGCACCGGCGTTTCTTTCGCCCACGGTTCAAATGACGGTCAAAAAGGTATGGGTTTAATCATGCTCATTCTGGTTGGTACAGCACCGATGGCCTATGCACTGAACCGCGCCATGCCCGTCGATCATATGACGCAATTTATTGCAGTCGCTCAGGTGACTGAACAATCCCTGCACAAATACATCGTGCAAGATGCGCCAGTGGAACCACGTAAAATTTTGGCAAACTATGTACGTACCAAGCAATTGACCGCCGAAGTATTACCTGCGCTTGCAAAAACAACGGGTAATATTGCTCAACAAATAAAAGAACACGGCACGCTGGCAAAAGTTCCAACGGCACTCGTATCCAATGTCCGTAACGACATGTTCCTGGCTTCAGAAGCAATTCGCTTGCTGACAAAAGATACCAGCTTGAATTTTGATACAGATACCAAAGAGAATCTGAATGCGTTTAAACATCAGATTGATGATGCAACCAAGTTCATTCCTCTGTGGGTAAAAATTGCGGTTGCGATCGCACTTGGCCTCGGCACCATGGTTGGCTGGAAACGTATCGTTGTTACCGTGGGTGAAAAAATCGGCAAAACACATTTGTCTTATGCCCAGGGTGCTTCTGCTGAATTGGTCGCAATGTTGACGATTGGTGCGGCGGATATGTATGGCTTACCAGTGTCTACGACACACGTTTTGTCTTCGGGTGTAGCCGGTACAATGGCAGCAAATCGCTCTGGCTTGCAAATGTCCACTATCCGCAACCTGGCGATGGCATGGGTACTGACAATGCCAGCGGCGATGTTGTTGTCGGGTTCTTTGTACTGGTTATTTACGCATGTTTTCTGATTGAATTTTTCGATAAAAAAACTCGCTTTTAAAGCGAGTTTTTTTATTTTTAAGGACAACATATCTACAGAATTATTGCGCCGGACGCGTCTTATGAAATACCAGCGGGCTATATGGCACAGAGGATGGTGGTGGTGCTTGCAAAATGTGTTTCTTCATCGCCCCAACAATATGCATCTCACATGGCTTGCAATCGAACCTCAAGGTATACTTTTCTTCTCCGGTGACCAAGGTCATTGGTTCCGCTTTCACCTGGCCTTGTACGCCTTTAACACCTTTGGCTTGTTTAGGGCAAAGATTGAAAGAGAAGCGCAGGCAATGCTTGGTGATCATTAAGGATACTTCGCCTGGCTCTTCATGCGCCTCGTAAGCAGCCGCAATCAATTGTACGCTGTGCTTTTTGTAGAATTCACGAGCTTTGCTGTTGTAGACATTGGCCAGGTAACTGAGTGTCGTTTCTGGATAAGCGACCGGCGGCTCCACGGCTGGCGTGCGCTCTGGGCGCAACCACGCTTGCGAGCGCGCCAGTTCATGTGCGGCAACGGCATCGCGGCGTAAGGCATTGATAACAGAAGATGGCACAAACCAAGCTTGGCGCAACCGCAAATCAACATTCGCAGACTCAAACATGGTGTTACCCAATTTGGCCAGACTGTCGCGCAAACCGGCTTCGGCTTTATCAGTCTGTTGCGCTGCTTGCAAGGCTATCGCGACAGCAACTTCAGAATGCACACCGTCTTCATCGGTCACCGCCAAACGCAAACCTTGTTCATCATCAGATAAGGTCAGCCAGACTGGAATCCGGCGTTCTGCTGATTTTTTGGTTAATGCGTGTTCCCAGCGTTGATCACGGTTGCGATTGATCAGCATACCAACTTTAAGGCCAGTCAATTCACTGACTTTTTCGTTAGGTGAAACGCGCCACAGATCGCCATTTTCACTCTTGCCCATGTGTTCTACGGTATTGGCCTGAATACCCATGACTTCGCGTTTGAGCATGTAGTTCAAACCATCACCATTGGCCATCGGCTCGTTGGTTTCCATTTCAAACCAGGTGGTACCGATGCGCGTCACGTAACCAAGATGTAAACCAACGTATTTAGGCGAATCAAACGCGCCGATATTATCCAAACGCCCATTGGCAAAATAATCGGTATGACCACGATGGAAGTTTTTATCGACATTTGGCGTGAAGGCGATCTGGCTGCGACCGCTGGATGCACGTGTAAATTCTGGTCTGCGCTCTAAAATTTCGTCGAGCAGCATGCGGTAATGGGCCGTGATATTTTTAACGTAACCCATATCTTTGTAGCGGCCTTCAATCTTCAAGGACTGCACACCAGCATCAAGCAATGCTTCGAGGTTGCGACTCTGGTCATTGTCTTTCATCGACAATAAATGTTTTTCGTAAGCGACAACGCGCCCTTCACCATCGGTCAAGGTGTAAGGCAAGCGACATGCTTGTGAACAATCGCCACGATTTGCACTGCGACCGTTGTCAGCGTGTGAAATATAGCATTGACCCGAAAACGCCACGCACAGAGCGCCATGAACAAAATATTCTAATGGCGTTTTCACTTCGGCTTTAATCGCCTTGATTTGTTCTATCGTCAGCTCGCGTGCCAACACCAATTGTGAGAAACCCACATCCCCTAAAAATTTAGCTTTCTCAACGCCACGAATATCGCACTGTGTACTGGCATGTAACTGAATCGGAGGAATATCCAATTCCAATATCCCCATGTCCTGCACAATCAGCGCGTCAACACCTGCATCGTACAGCTGGCGAATTTGTTTGCGTGCGGGCTCTAATTCAGACTCATGCAAAATCGTGTTCATGGTCACAAAGATACGCGCATGATAGCGATGGGCAAATTGCACGAGCTCTGAAATCTCGCTGATCTCATTGCTGGCATTGTGGCGCGCACCAAAAGACGGGCCACCGATATACACTGCGTCAGCACCATGCAGGATCGCTTCTTTGCCTATCTCAATATTTTTAGCGGGAGACAGAAGTTCAGTTTGATTGACGAGCAAGCTCATGGCGATGACCAGTGTAACGAGGAAAGGGCGAAATTATAACGAAATCAAAGGCTTATGTCCTGACTGCGGCGACTTTCATTGTGCTTTTTAGTTCAAGTCCAGCAAATACCAATGTCAATCTGCAAAGTCTTTGCGGTTAACTTGCGATTAGCTGCCGCTGGAGCACGTATTTTTTGACGAATGCCAGATAAAAATGTAATTTCATCTACAATTCGACTTCATAGAACCTTCTCCAGAACAAGCCTGATCACTGTTCATACCAATCACTTTTTACGCGCTCACTTATGCTTTCTTTACGCTTTCGCCAACTGCTTCTGACCATCTGCACAAGCAGTTTATGCATCGCTCTCGTGCCTTCTGACGCGATCGCACAAACTGTTCTACCGGTTAAATTGGCGACCAGCTTACAAAAAGCGGGCGTGCCAGCGAGTGCCATCAGTGTGATGGTACTGCCCGTCAATGCAAGTACTCCCGACGCTGCGGTCCTGGCGCAAAATGCTGACCTGGCGATGCATCCGGCGTCCACCATGAAATTGCTGACGACCTTGGTGGCTTTAGAAGAACTGGGACCCAATTTCCGTTGGAAAACGCAAATTCTCTCCGATGCACCAGTCGCAACTGAAGTATTGGTTGGAAATCTGTATTTACGCGGCGGCGGCGATCCCGATTTGAATATACAAAAATTCCAGGCGATTCTGCGCGATCTTCGCAATCAAGGCATACGTTCTATCAACGGTAACATTGTTTTGGATCGCAGCTACTTTCAACCAGAGCGCGTTGACGTCAAGATGCTGCCTTTTGACGAACATCCCGACGCGTATTACAACGTGGTTCCGGATGCGTTGCTCGTTCACAGCAATATCAGTTCGATTACCGTCGAGTCTGGCAATGACAATGTTGAGACACGTTTACTCACACCTCTGGACAACACGCTCATCATCAATCAATTACGCTTAAACAAAAAGCCCTGTGCAACATGGGAACAAACCTGGCAAGCCCCCGATGTGTCGGTCTCTGATAACGCAGCGATCAGCATCACCTTGAATAGCAGCTTTCCACGTCATTGCAAGATCACGCAACACTTAAATATACTGGATCGCAATCAGTACATTGCCCATTTAATTCGTGGTTTATGGCAAGAGCTAGGCGGGAGCTGGCAAGGGAAAATTGTTGATGGCAAAACACCTTCCAGCGCCAATCTGTTACTCGAACATCAATCAGAAACTCTGGCTGACACCATACGCATCGTCAACAAACATTCTGATAACGCAATGGCACGCAGCATTTACCTGAGTCTGGGAACAGAAAGCAATCCTCTGCTCAACGCCAATAGCGCACAAGCCGCCGATGCCCGCATACGCGCCTGGTTGTTCAGACATGGCATCAATGATGCAGGTATTGTTCTGGAAAATGGGTCTGGCTTATCACGTGCTGAACAAATCAGTGCAAAACAAATGGCCGCTTTATTGCTGGCTGGAGCACGTAGCAATTGGTACCCCGAATTTGCCAGCAGCCTGCCGGTTGCAGGCATGGATGGCACCATGCGCAAACGCCTGAAAGACAGCCCTGCCGCACAAAATGCGCGTATCAAAACCGGTACGCTCAAAGACAGCGTAGCGATTGCCGGTTACGTACGCGACGTCAATAGCCAAAACTGGGTCGTCGTTGCGATGATCAATACTGATGCCGCAGGCAAAGCAAGAACAGCGCTAGATACGCTAATTAATTGGGTCGCCAGTGGGCGTGATGATGCTGCAAATAACACCATGACAAGCAACGAGTAATTCGGGGTAGAAGTGGGTAGAGTTTAAGAATAAAGGGCAAGGAAGCGCTTTCTATATATTATTTTCATCTTTTCAAATTGCGAAAGCTTCGTTGGGTTTGCACCGACGGACACGTATGATCGGAGCCATCAAGCTAAGGATAGACTTCACGATCCTTACGCACCACCGATTACTTTCTTCAGCATTCAATTTAAAATGGAAAATACTATGCCAGCTTCTTTGCTCACACCGCCAGCACGACGACGCTTATCCGTTCTGATCGCCACTTTGTTCGCCAGCAGCATGGCACCAATGGTCTATGCTCAAGAAGCCAATAACGCTGGCGAAGCAGCACAAGCCGTCATCGTTACAGGTACCCGCAGCATCAATCGTAGCGTCACCGACTCAGAAGCACCGATCGATGTCTTGAGCAATAAAGACTTGCAAGCGACTGGCGCCACCGATATTGGCACAGCCTTAAATCGCTTATTGCCATCCTTCAATTTCCCAAGCCCTGCGGTTGCTGATGCGACATCGGCGAACCGTCCAGCACAGTTACGCGGTTTGTCTCCTGATCAAACCTTGGTATTGGTGAATGGCAAACGCTGGCACACCACCGCTGTGGTCAACGTCAATGGTACAGTCGGGCGCGGGTCTTCTCCCGCCGACTTAAACACGATTCCATTATCGTCCATTGATCACATCGAAGTTTTACGCGATGGCGCAGCAGCACAATATGGCTCTGATGCGATTGCTGGCGTGATCAATATCATCCTCAAAAAGGGTGCAACTGGTGGTGAGATTGCATTTGGTGGTGGCCGTTACAGCGAAGGTGACGGCACGCAAACCAATTTAAGCGCGAACTTTGGCATTCCGCTCGGCGAAAAAGGTTGGGCACGATTTACTGCTGAACAAAAAAATCAAGGCGCTACCAATCGCGCGGGTGCTGATTTCCGAAACCCGAAAGAACCTCTTTACGGTCAAGTAACACAGCAACAAGGCGACCCTCAACTCGCGCAAACGAATGTCGGCGTGAATGCGGTATTGCCATTGAATAGCGACATCGAACTCTACACATTCGCCAATATCAGCCAGCGTAATACCGATGCTGCGGCGACATGGCGTACGGCATATACCAGCGGCACGACTTTGCGCTCTCCTTTGTATCCAGTCGGCTTTTTGCCTATTGAAGCCGCGCGAAATATTGATGCGTCCAGCGTCGTTGGCATCCGCGGTCGCACTGATGGCTGGCGTTGGGATACCAGCCTCAATTATGGCTACAACCAATTTAGCCTGAATGTAAAAAACACCGCCAATCTCAGCCTGGGAGCCAATAGCCCGACCAGTTTTTACGATGGTCAACTAAAAAATATACAAACGCTGCTCAATGTTGATGCCGCCAAAGAATTTGAATTTGCATCCCTGAGTAACCCAGTCACGTTTGCGTTTGGTGCAGAATATCGTCGCGATCAATATCAAATCAGCCCGGGCAACCCTAATTCGTACTCAGGCAGCGGTGCGCAAGGCTTCTCTGGTTTTCAACCGTCCAACTCTGGTGACTTCCAGCGCCACAGTACGGCGATTTATGCTGACATTGAGACTGAATTAACAAAACAATTGAGTGTCACAGCGGCTATACGTCATGAAGAGTACAGCGATTTTGGGAATGTCACCTCGGGTAAATTATCAGCGCGCTTGGAAGTGACCAAAGAATTTTCTTTACGTGCAGCCGCTTCCAATGGTTTCCGTGCGCCGTCACTGGCACAACAAAACTACACGATTACCAGCACCAATTTAATTACCATCAACGGTAGTTCTCAATTGGTTGATACTGGCACTTTTGGCGTTGCCACCGCAGCTGCTAAAGCACTGGGTGCGAAACCATTAGATCCAGAAAAATCTAAAAACTTCAGCTTTGGTGGCGTATTTCAACCAAGTAAAAATGCATCGTTGAGTATTGATGCGTATGAAATCGATATTAACAATCGCATCTTATATTCCGGTAACTTAGTTCTGCCATCGAGCTTGCAAAGCGTTCTGGCAAATCAAGGTGTTCTGGTCGGTGCTGCGCGTTACTTCACGAACGCAATGGATACCAAAACCCGTGGTGTGGATGTGGTGGGCAATTATCAATTCTCGATTTCTGGCAGTGATAAAGTATTGTTGACCTTGGGCTACAATCACAACAATACCTCCGTCAGTAATACCGCCGCCAATCCAGCCGTTCTGGCAGCAAATAACCTGACGCTGATAGACCGCCAATCCATTTTGCGTGCCACCTCCACAGCACCTAAAGACAAGCTGACACTTGCTGCTGATTACGTCCTGAATCAATGGAGCACACACGCACAAGTTACCCGCTATGGCAGTTTCATATCGCCGCAAAACAATCCGGCTCTGGATCAGACTTATAGCGCCAACACTTTGCTGGACGTGGCAGCCAGCTACCACATTGGCAAATGGACGGTAACGGGTGGCGTGAATAATGTGACCAACAAATATCCCGATCAGGTGACTTCTGCAGGCAACCTGAACACTGGTGGAACGCTGCCGTACAGCACGTTCTCACCGTATGGATTTGATGGTCGTTATTACTATGCGAAAGCGGCGTATAACTGGTAAGAGAGATGACCGTAGGGTGAAACCCGACGCCTCTTGCCAAACGCAAGAGCAGCGCGGGTTGCACCCGCCCTGCTTAGATGCCTAATTGCTTTGTTGCTTTGTTAGTTTACTGCTTCAAAATAAACGCAGCCAGGGTATGAATTTCTTCATCCGACAAACCGGCATAACCTGGCATAGGGACTGCGCCCCATCGGCCTGATCCACCTTGACGAATATTGGCGCTCACTTTGCTTAACGCTTGCGCATCATCCTTGTAATGCTTAGCGACCTCTTGATAAGCAGGGCCAACAATTTTGTTTTGAATCGCATGGCAACCCAGACAGGCATTGGCATTGAGTAAGCTCATTGCGTCGGTGGCTTTGGCACTGCTTGCTGGAGCGCTTGCTGCACTGGCAGTTGCAACAGTTCCCGCTGGTTCGGTACCGTAAGTGGTTGCCAGAAATGCGCTAATTTGAGCGATTTCGGCCTCATCAATTGGCGCACCATAGACACGTTGCATCTTGGTGACTTCGGCGGTCCACTGCTTCAAGGACATGGTTCCTGGCTGTAAATTGATGTAATCGACGGAGTGGCAAATTGCGCATTTTTGACTGGCGATGACGCGTCCAGGATGGTTGGAAGGTTTGAGTTGTGCAGTTTCTGGCGGCAATTGAATTTCGAGTGGAGCAGACTGGGTCAAACTAGAGACCAAAAGACTGCATGCAACCGGGATCAGATAGCGTAATTTCATGGCAGGCTCCTAAGCGACTATCACGGTTTTGGATTCAATCACATTGCGCATATAACCGCCCGGATTCCAGCTTTGTTCGGTCGGTTGCGTTTCTCCGGCATGGCTGGTCGCACGGACCAAAATTTGCAATTCGCCTTTCTGTTTTGGAACAAGCGTATGCGTCCATTGCCTGAAAGAATAGTTACCCAGATCTTTGGCCAATGTGGTGTTTTGCCATGTTTTGCCACGATCCAGAGATAGTTCTACCGTTTTAATGCCAGCCCCACCATCAAAGGCGATGCCTTGCAACTTGAGTGGTTTGCCGTGGGTTACCTGCACCTTATCAGCGAGGTTCGTAATGAAGGAACGGATTTTTAATTTGCCAATAGGATGCGTTTTAGCCGGTGCGGTGCCAGGCGCTACGCATTCACAAGGATTGTCCGGCAATCGGTAAGCGGTGCTCATAAAGAAGCCGTCAAAGACGTGATCCAGCACGTCAATCTGGCTCAGATGTTTGACCCAGTAAGTACCAAAATAGCCAGGAACGATGAGTTTTAAAGGATAGCCATTTAAAAATGGTAAGTCCTCACCATTCATCGCCCAAGCAATGATGGGTTCGCCATTCATCGCTTGGTCGATGTCGAGTGCTTTAATGAACTTTGGCGTGGTAGGCAAGACGGGTTCATCCAATCCCTTGAAAGTCACTTGCCGAGCGCCATCGAGAATACCCGCTTTTTCAAGCACAGCTTTGAGCGGGATGCCGGTCCATTTGGCATTCCCCATAGAACCATTTCCCAATTGTGCACCAAAGACGCGAGGCTCGGAATACCCCCTGCTATTGCCAGAGCATTGATTGACAGCAACGACATCGACAGCAGGTGCTAAAGCTTTCAGCTCCACCAGCGATAAGGATAAAGGTGTCTTTACTTTGCCAGCGATATTAAGACGATAACTACCTGGCTCAATCGCCATCGGCATATTTGCCAGATGGTAACGCACAAAAAAGGCGTCATTTGGTGTAAGAACGGATTCATCAAACACACTGAACGGTGTTTCCAGATGCGGTGGTCTGGTCGTGATTAACATTAGTGGACGCTTTTGCGGATAGCGAACCAGATCACGCGTACCGTTTTCAAACGCTTGTTGTTCGGTGTCGGCTGCCAGAGCAGATAATGGCTGAGTAGCAAACCCAGCGGCGGCGGCACCAGCGGTTCTTAGAAAGTGACGCCGTGCGCCATTTTTTTGTTGCGGCTTACTCATATCCACTCCTGTTGGGCTTGTTATGTTATCAACCTCAAAGTTATTCAACGTCAGATGAATAACTTCTGCTAAGGATAATCATTAACCAGACAAATCCCAAGAGGAATTTGATGAGCAGGGTTATGCAGAATAACGCGCTCGCAATAACTGCATCATCGCCACATTCAATTCCCATGCATCGCTGACGACTTGATTGGTGTAGGGTAAGGTTTGCGTGTACGGACCTGGGCCAAATTCCGGTGTCATCGTGATTTGTTCAGCACCTTCAGCATGGCGCAAAGCCACAATCGCATCCCACCATGAAAGATGTTGTTGTAACGCGGCAGCATGTTCCGGCGCGCGGAAATCATTGACTTGTGGCCCTTGACTATGACCTACGCGTGCGTGAATGTGCCTTACGTGTGGGAACACTTTTTCCAGAGTTTCAGCCTGATCGTCCAATAAAGATTCACATGCACAACACCAATGCGACAAATCCGCGTTCAGGTGCAAAGCCTGGCGTTGCTGCAAATACGGCATCAGCAACATCGGATGCCCGCTAAAGCGACTGCGATGGATTTCATGCACGATAGGAATACCCGTTTCAATGCTGATACTATCGGCTAAATCGAGCAATTCATTGTTTTGCGCAAAGCTGTAAAAATCCTTACCTGTGTGTGTATTCACAAACAGAGGTTGCGCTGTACACGCGTTGAGCAGCAATTCAGCCAGCGCTTGTTTATGCGCTTTAAAATTACTGTGGAACACGGTCTCCCATTGCTGTGCAATCAATTGCAAACCTGCATCGGCAATCGCCTTTACCCACGCATCGCGCTCAACGACATCCATGGGGAGCGACATTTCTATGCCATCAAATCCGGCGTCGCTGACTTTACGAATAAAAGTGTCGCGGCTCAGATGGGCACTGCCCCAGTGCGGGGCAAATATTAAAATTTGTTGGGTCATCTTTACTTTCGTTCTAATGATCTGCTAATCAAAACCCACTGACCGGGAAGCTGGCATCGCGCTGTATCCAGTTCAACGGTGAATAGCGGGTCGCACCGTCAGTCACGTGTAGCGTATAGGCGTGGCGTGAAATCGGTGAGCGATTTGGTGCGCTGTAGTGTGGCAACAAACCGTGAAAGCATACCAGCGTTCCGGCTTTGACTTCCAGCGGCACGGCTGTAGCATCACCAGGCCAAGGCATATCTGACAGTTTTTCCACCGTCACGATATCCCCATGACGTACAAAGCGTTCGCGCATTGGGGTTTTATGACCACCTGGCTCAGCCCATAAACAGCCGTTTTCTAAGGTCGCGTCTTCCAGTGCAAACCAGAACGTAGTGACGCTGACCGGATCAGTTTCAAAATACGTTGCATCCTGATGCCAACGCACTTCGCCACCGATGCCTGGCTGTTTGAAGATATACATGGATTGCCAGATTTCTGGCTTCTTCAGACCTAATTGCTGCGCGACCGTTGCCAATGCCGGCCCGCGTGAAAATGTGCTGAATACCGGATCGAGGTCATGCATGGCGTGACCAATTTTGTTGATCGACAACGATTTATCTTGTCCCAGATTGCCGTTGGCATCAAACGCTTCTTCTTCAAAAAAACAGCTGATGTTATTGGCTGAATTCAAAAAATAATGGTCTATCTTTTTTTCTTGTTCTTTGGTCGTGAAGATCGATGCGGAAGACGCCGGATCAAAATCGTTGACAATCATCGCTGCGCGTTCGCGCAAGGCAGCAATCTCTTCCGCCGATTTGAAATCGGGAATGATCACATAACCATCCTGATGAAATTGTGCGATTTGTTCTTGGCTTAACATATTATCTCCCTGATTTGACATATGAATTTGATACATTTTCAACTAAGCGCGTTAGCAGAGTGTTTTACCTTAGCACTTTGATTCAGCGCAAGTTTAATGACATCAAGGTCGACACTACAATACAAATAGTGGTTGACACATTGTCTTCGATTTATTGACAATAGAACGATGGATCAATTAAAAGCAATGGAAATTTTTGTCGAAGTCGCGCGTCAGCGCAGCTTTAGTGCTGCCGGCAAGCAATTGGGTATCAGTCGCGCCCTGGTCAGTAAGATGATTCTTCAGCTTGAAGCGGAACTGGGGACACGTCTGCTACATCGCTCTACGCGCGAAGTCAGCCTGACAGAGTCTGGCATCGCCTATCTGGAACCTTGCAGCGCCAGCGTTGAACAAGCAAAACTGGCACGGCAAGCAATTACTCAATCTGGTAGCGAACTCGCAGGTGCTTTGCGCATACAAGCACCGACCAGCTTTGGGAGTGAATGGCTGGCCGATGCGCTGGCACGCTTTACTATGCTGCATCCTAAGCTGCAAGCCAGTTTACACGTCGACGATAACTTGCTCGATCCATTCAGACACGGCTTTGACCTCAGCATACGAGTCGGTGGCATCCCCGACAGTCGTGGTTTGCAAATGCGCCCCTTAGCACCATGCCGGGGCATTTTGTGTGCGAGTCCCGCTTATCTGGCGCAACATGGTACACCGCTCCATCCTTCCGATTTACGCCAACACCGTTGTCTGCACTTCAGCCATCTGACGCAAGGTGCCAGTTGGCGTTTTAGCCGCTTGCATGAGAATCAAACTGAAGAATTGATGGTGGATATTGTGCCTAGCTTTAGCTCTAATAATGGCAAAGTCTTGCATCAGGCGGCATTGCGAGGTGCCGGAATCGTGTACGACACCACGTTTCTGGCATGGCGTGATCTGCTCGATGGCAAACTAGTTCCGGTTTTGCGGCACTGGGCTTTGCCCTTAAACAATTTGACCGCCCTCTATCCATCGACCCGCAAGGTAGCGCCAAAAATCCGCGCCTTGATTGATTTTCTGGTGGAAGAGTACCAACCTGTTCCTGAATGGGATCGCGCTTTAGCGGCAGCCAACTTAGCTTAATTCAAGCGAGGCTCAGAAGCGATTCATGATAAAAGCAAACAATACAAGCAGGTTTGTACTGGGTTTCATCAAGGTGCTGTAGAAACATGTTGCGTAACGGTAACGTAAACCAAAAAAGCGAGCTCAAATCATCAACTTGTAGTTGAAGGCAACTAACATATACTTCATGGTGCAGCTATATGCTAACGAGGTCTATTCGTGAGATCGCTGTGGATGTCTTATAAAGAAGGTGGGTATGCTCGCGTTTCTGAAAAGCTGGATCAAGATTATTGTTGTTGCGTTCACCGACAAATATTTTCTTACCTGGTTCATCCCCCTCATCACCATCGCGGTGATCATTGTGTCTGTCTTGTTTGAAATGCTGGGTTTTGATCATACGTTTCAAATTTCTCATTTGTATTCACAAAGCTGCAGAAATTTAAACGATAAGGAAGCACTGGCGATGCTGATCGTGATGTTTGTCGCCTTGCTCAGCGCAGTCATGACCGTCGGCGAGCTGATCATCTTTGCCGATAATCGTCGCCAAGGTTACCCGATCAACTATTTCAGTTTTATCGGTACCAGTTGCACAACCATACTCGCGCTGACCGCCACCTTTGTGATGACGGCAGTATGGTGTCGCTAAACGAAATACGGCCTATTTTGCTTATTTCGTTGCCAGACAAATCAGAAATAAAAAACATACTACGGGCAGTACTACACCCCCCCCTATACGTACCAATGACAATTGGTATGAAATTTCAAAACAGGTAGGGAGTATATAAAAAAACCGGCAACTCAACGAACCAGAATACGACGTGTGTCAAAAGAAAGGCTGGTTTGCCAAAGTGTTATACAGTAGCATCTCAGCTCTTTCCTTATTCCAGCGACCTTAGACGCATGTTTTTGCTTTCAGCTTTAGTGAAGTCTTTTACCTCTTCGACATTCCTGACGAGTTCATTCACTACGTCAACGACCAGTCAACAACGCGCCGGCAACACGCTACGCCATGGCTTACAACTTACGCTGGCAAGCGTCGTACTAACACTTGCTGCATGTAGTTCAAACGGCGTTAAGAAACCTGATACCGGCACCTCAGTGACAGCAATCGCCACTCCACCAGTATCGAATATCATTGCCAACGCGCCGCCACCGACTCAGCCACCAGGCAAAGAAACACCACCTACGCCGCGTGAATTCCGGGCAGTCTGGGTTTCCACGGTAGCTAATATCGATTGGCCCAGCCGTCGGGATTTAAATAGCGACAAACAAAAGACCGAAGTCGTCGCGATTCTCGACCAGGCAGTGCAGATGAAATTAAATGCCATCGTCTTACAAGTACGCCCTGCTGCCGATGCAATTTACCCCTCTGCAATAGAACCGTGGTCTGAGTTTTTGACCGGAGAACAAGGTCGCCCGCCGTCTCCGTACTATGATCCACTGCAATTCTGGATAGAACAAGCGCATGCGCGTGGCCTGGAACTGCATGCATGGTTCAATCCATTTCGCGCCAGAACCGCGGTGTCGAAAGGCAATGCTGCTAAAAATCACGTCAGCAAAACCATGCCTGAAGCGGTCAAGCAATACGGTGACTTATCCTGGATGGATCCGGGTGAGCCAGCCGCCATGCAACAGACGCTCGCAGTGATCAGCGATGTCCTGCATCGCTATGATGTTGATGGCATTCATATTGACGACTATTTTTATCCATATCCAATCAAAGGCACGAATGGCGCTGAATTGGATTTTCCGGATGAAAATTCCTGGCAAAAATATTTAAGTACCGGCGGCACCATGAACCGCGCCGAGTGGCGACGATCAAACGTCAATCATTTGGTCGCTGCCATTAGTCAAGTTGTGCACGAAGAGAAAAGCTGGGTCAAGTTCGGCATCAGCCCCTTCGGTATTGGCCGCCCAGATAAAATTCCGGCTGGCATCACGGGATTTAGTCAATACGACAAACTGTATGCCGACGTTGAATTCTGGCTGGCGAATGGCTGGCTGGATTATTTATCGCCACAGTTATACTGGCCCATCAATCAGACCCCACAAGCGTTCAAGATATTGCACGCATACTGGCAATCAAAAAATGTTCAGCAACGCCATATCTGGCCGGGCTTATACACCAGCCGCATCGATAACTCAGATCGTTCCTGGAGTGCAGATGAGATCTTGAATCAGGTTGATGCCTTACGCGAGCAAGGCGGTGATGGACACGTGCATTTCAGCATGGTCAGCTTAAAACAAAATCGCAAAAATATCGCTCAGCGGCTAGGCGTAGAAAAATATACGTCACAAGCTCTGGTACCAGCGACGCCGTGGCTGGAAAATACCAATATCGCGCCACCACAGCTGACCCTGTCGGATGATAAAAAAACCTTAGATGTCAAACTGGCCGATCCCGTGAATACCCGCTGGCTGGCCATCTGGAAGCGCACTGATCAACAATGGCTGTTTTCCGTACAACCAGCAAGTAAATTAAGCATTAATACCAATTCTGAAACATCGAATGCGCAATTGCGTCAGATCAGCGTCATGGCGATCAGTCGCTCCGGTCAGGAAAGCATGAAAGGCAACATTCAGTTGCCCTGATCAGACCAAACACATATCTTTGGGCGATAGAGTACCAACACATATGCCAGATCGCGCTCGTCGCCCTTCCCTCACTCGATCAAAAAGAATTTTAATAGCGAATACAAAAGTAATTTTCGAATGCTCTTTGTCAGCATATCGATCAACTCGATTAAAAAATAGGTTCATGACAGTGATTTGGTAAAACATCCTTTTTGAAATTAATTTATCAGCTGGAGCAATACCAGTGAAAATTATTTTGTTGTTTTTGGTGACAAATCCGTTTCAAAAAAAGGGAAATAGAGTTTGATTTCTATTTTTCACTTTTATCACATTTCCCTTCAAAAAAAAGATGCTGCTAAACTTGCCGCAGAAGTAAAAAATAATAAATAAAAACAATTACTTGAACTCCATTTTTCTATTTAAATACGATCTTAAAATTCAATTAAATTTAACAATTAAGAATAAAATAAATATATTTAATTGTTAAATTCTGTTACATCCCCAAACATTTGCTTTCATAAATCGATTGATTTTTCGAAATTGAGATTCCTATAATCAAACAAATCCAAGTAACGCAAGGTAGCTTAGAGCATCATCTGACAACCTAAGGAAACAAAATATAAAGCGCCTACTGGAAGAAAAAAATAAGCTCAAAAAAGCGTAAAGCTTACATAAGATCAATTCAGCGATAAGCGACCGGATACAGGCCTGGCCTGACGTTTCTGTCATCCTTGAAACGATGTTACGTGGCTCTAAAAAATATTGTTTCAGGGGAGAAAAAATGCTTTTCAAAAACATCTGTACTACCCGCTTAGCTTTCACCAATGAAAGCCTTTCCTGTGACCAATTGCAAAATTTCTGGTCCGTCTCTTAGCAACAAAAAAATGTAAACCACATCACTGCAAGGTCACACACCCTGACCTTGTGGTTGCTGCAGGCTCATCGATACTTCGCTCAATTTGAGTGCGGTGGGGTAGAGATTTGCCAAAATCCTTTGGAAGACACAATCTTTTAAAGGGCTTGTTTCACCTAAGCCGGTCAACGCCAACACCTTGGTGACGACCACTTTTACTTTATTCATCTGGAGAGAAGTATGAAACACTGCCGTAAATTTAACCTGCTTCCGATTGCAGCAATGTTGATGGCTGCGACAAGCATTTCAGCACAAGCAGAAAACTGGGCGTCAACTGCGACTAAAGCAACCGCCGTTCCTGCGACCAAAGCAAGTCACATCGCTGCAATGCAGGCAGGTAACCTGACACATGTCGTCGTGTCTTTAAAGCTGCGTAACAAAGCTGAACTGGATGCTCTGACCAACAACATCATGGGTGGAAGAAACGTTCAGAAGCTCAGCAGTAGCGAATTTATGTATCGCCATGCACCAACGCAAGACCAAGTGCAAGCGGTGATCAATCACCTGAAGCAAAATGGCTTCACTAACATCAGCGTTTCAGAAAACAATCTGCTGGTGAGCGCCGATGGTTCCTCCGCTTCCGTTAAGAATGCATTCAATACCGACTTGCATACCTATAACGTTAACGGTCGTACGGCACATGCCAACGTCAATGATGTCATGGTGCCACAATCTCTGAGCAACGTCGTTTTAGCAGTACATGGTTTGCAAACCGTGCACTTGCATCACACGACGCTGGTTAAAGCGGATGCTAAGACAATGGCACATACGATGAGCACTGTCGGCCATAGTCCAACTGAGTTCGCTGGCATCTACAACGCCACCAGCCTGCCAAGCGCCACTAATGCGACTATCGGTATCATTACTCAGGGTGATATGACCCAAACTATCGCCGACTTGAACACGTTCACTTCAAAAGCCGGATACCCACGAGTGAACATCTCCACAGTGACTATCGGTTCTCCAAGCTCTGATACATCTGGCGTCGGCGAATGGAACATGGACACGCAGGATGCCCTCGCAGCTGCTGGTGGTACGATCAAGCAAATGTTGCTGTACACAGCAAACACATTGAGCGACGCAGATTTAACATCTGCCTACAACCGCGTCATCAGCGACAACAAAGCGCAAGCCATCAACGTGTCCTTGGGTGAATGCGAAACCGATGCGCAATCCTCAGGCATCATGGCAAGTAATGATCAGATTTTCCAATCGGCGGTAGCACAAGGACAAACCTTCTCAGTGTCATCCGGTGACTCTGGCGCCTATGAATGTGGTGGGCCAGGCACATCCCAAAGCTACCCATCCGTATCGCCTTACGTGATCTCCGTTGGCGGCACACGGGTCAACACTACCAATGGTGCTTATTCTTCTGAATCCGTTTGGTCCTGCACTGACGCTTCTAGCTGCCAACAAAGTGCAAGCGGTGGTGCGGGTGGTGGGCCAAGCCTGACAGAAAACGCTCCTAGCTGGCAAATCAACTCTGGTGTACTGCGCGGTTCGACAAAACGTGGCACTCCTGACATTTCATTTGATGCTGATCCTAGCAGCGGTGCTTTGGTCTTGGTCAATGGTTCCAACCAACAAATTGGTGGTACCAGTTTGGCAGCACCTTTGTTCACAGGCTTCTGGGCACGCGTTCAATCAGCTAACAACAATAGTCTGCCATTTCCGGCGAGCGCTATTTACCAAAACGCGGCAGCGAATCCAGCTATGTTCCACGACGTGACAACCGGAAGCAATGGTGGTTATAGCGCGAGCTCAGGTTGGGATTATGCAAGCGGTTTTGGTAGTCTGAACGTGGCAAACTTTGCAGCAGTCATTGGCAAAGGTGGCGTTACTCCACCGCCGCCAGGTAATGTCCTTACAAATGGTGTCCCAGTAACTGGTTTAGCACTGACAACTGGCAACTCCAAAGTATACACATTTGTTGTACCAGCTGGCCGCTCCACTTTGACGATCAAAACCAGTGGCGGTACGGGTGATGCCGATATCTACGTTAAATTGGGATCAGCCCCCACCACAACATCGTATTTGAAAAAATCCGATGGTTCAACAACCACTGAAACCATCACCATCAGTCGTCCAGCAGCAGGCACTTATTATGTATTGCTGAACGCCTATGCCACATTTAGTGGCGTCAGTCTGGTTGCTGCAGACTAAGTTGGTCGTAGTAAAGTTTCACTCCTAAGTTAGTTAATAATCCATCCTCAGACCACAAAATTTGAGGATGGATTTTTTTGATAAATTTATTCCAATAATAAGTTCTATTTCTTACTGTTCTGTCTGGCATCAGGTGCTATATCCAGATAACGCCAATTCGTATAATTGACAGGATGACGCATATAATTTTGCAGCCATGGCTGTATTACGTCCGCCGACAAAGGATGTGTACGCAATACCCATGGATTGTAGGCATGTAAAAACAAGGCCATTTGTTGATAAATCTTTCGGCGCTCAGGCGAATCAGCCATGGTTTGCGATTGTTCATAGAGTTGATTAAACGCTGGCAAATTAAAACGTGCATAGTTTGCGCGACCGATATTGCGTCCGTATAAAAGCTGATAAAAATTCTCTCCATCGGGAAAATCAGCTATCCAATCTAACTCATTCATTTGCACTTTACCTAACCGTGCGGCGTGGATAATTTCAGAATGCTTATCGGCTTTGAACTGTATCCGTATGCCAAGCGCATCCATATTTTTACGCCATACTTCTTCGCGTAAACGCCCGGCAGCATTGGCTTCCGAATGCATCTGCAATTGCAAAGGTTTGCCATCTGGCAGTGTACGGTAGTGATCTGTTCCGCGTTGGTAGCCGAATTTATCCAATAATGCATTCGCCAGTTGAATATCATATTGCACGGGGCTGACGAAACTCGCATCGTAACCAAGTACACTCGGCGGCAATGGTGTTTGTGCCTGTATCGCAAGGCCTTTTTCAATCAGACTAATGTCTTCTTTACTGTTGTACGACAGCGCAATGGCACGTCGTAAGGCAATTTTTTCTGGCGTGTAACCGCCTATCACAGGGTCGTCCATGTTCATCCACATGTAGTAGGTCTGCAATGTCGGAAACATGTTGAGTCGTATGCCTTGCTGCTGCAATTCTGGCTTGAGCTTACCATCTTTGAGTACCATTTCCGCCAGTGGTGCAGGTACTTGTTCTAAAACGTCAAACTGACGATTCAGAAAACCTAAAATCCTTGCCTGATTTTCTTCAACAATATTGATTTCGACCTTGTCGACCAAAGGTACACTTTTACCTTTTAAACTTGCCGCGACGCTTTGTGCGACGGAATCACTACCTGCCGTTTCAGAAAAAACGGTTGTACGATATTGCGAATTTTTACTCAATACGATTTGAAAACTGCGTTGCCACTCGCTGAGCACGAATGGCCCGGTTCCTATCGGATGATTGCCAGCCTGATTGCCGTACGCTTCTATCACTTCCTTGGCGACAGCACTACTCGCCGTTGTCGCTAATATGAATAAAAAATTCGTATCCGGAACATTCAAACGAATGCGCAAGGTGTATTTATCTATGGCCTGGATGCCTGAAATCGATGTGTGAATATCAAATTTCTTCCCAGCAGGAAGCTTATCAGCGCGCAGCTTTTCATCACCAAGTAACTTACCTTCAAACATAAACAACCAAGGCGATTTCAGACCTGGATCATACAAGCGCTTGATGGCGTACACATAATCTTCCGCAACCAATTCACGTGGTTGCCCATGAAATGCTGGATCTGGCGTGAACAGGATGCCATGTTGCAAATGCATGGTATAGGTTTTGCCGCCATCGCTGATGGTCGGCATTGCCGTCAAGGTATTGGCTTTTAATTTGACTGGGCGAGCCAGATACTCGTAAGTCAGCATCGGTTCAAAGATATTTTCATTGATACTGGCTGTCGTAATGTCAGAAGCCACTGCCGGATCCATTACGCTTTCCTGCTTAGTTAACAGCACATGTAAGGTTTTGAGCGGCGCTGCCGTAGCTGCCAGCGCGGCACTGACTAAAGTTAGCGCAGCGAAACCCTGCAAACATAAAACCCGAAATTTCATTCTGTTGTCCCATCCAGACACGCTGTATAACGTGCCAATTTAATCTATTCTGAAAACGACTGCTTTCATCATCAAGCGAGTTCTTTTATCAGGCTCACTGCATTTTCCGGCCAAACAGCGGATCGATTTTGATCAATGCAGTGACGATAAATGTTGGTATTGCTGATAAACAGATCCAGATAAAAAAGTGCGAATAACCGAGCATATTCTGCAAAGCACCACTGTACATACCAGGCAGCATCATACTCAAGGCCATAAAGCCAGTGCAGATCGCGTAATGGGCGGTCTTGTGCTCTCCATCAGCAAACATAATCATATACAAGATGTAAGCGGCAAAACCAAAGCCATAACCCATTTGTTCTACCGCCACAGCGGAGCCAACGAGCAGAAGATTTTGTGGCTGAACCAGCGCCAGATACACATACACCAGATGCGGCACATTAATCGCCAGCGCCATTGGCCACAAACAGGCTTTCAAACCAAAACGTGAAATCACCGTCCCACCCAGCAAGCCACCAGCAGTCAGCGCCAACATGCCGACCGTGCCATAGATAATACCCACTGCCTGGGTCGACAAACCTAACCCACCTTTTGCCATTTCATCTAATAAAAATGGCGGTGCCATTTTTATTAACTGCGCTTCGCCAAAACGATAAAACAGCAAAAAAGCAATGCTCAAAACGAGATTCTTCTTTTTAAAAAATTCACCAAAAACAGTGACAAATTGTTTAAACATGTTGTTCGTGGACTCGCGCGCCTGATCTTCGGACGGTCGTGGCAAAATGACTTTGTGATACCACGCCAGAGCAACGAACAAGACGGCGAGCAATCCGAACACCACAGACCAGCCAAACTCGACCTTTCCTGTGATGTCTTTCAGACTCCCGGCGAGATACACTAATGCACCTTGCCCGGTCAACATCGCGATCCGGTAAAACATACTTCGCACACCTGCAAATGCCGCTTGCTGATGCTGCTCCAGCGCCAGCATATAAAATCCATCGACACTGATGTCATGGGTCGCCGCACTAAATGCAATCAACCAGAAGATCAATAAACTTGCCTGAAAAAAACCTGCCATCGGTATCGTCAGGACAACCAGGCCAAACAAACTGCCGATCAGCAATTCCGTACTGATGATCCAGTAGCGCTTGGTTTTAAACAACTCGACCAATGGTGACCACAAGGGTTTGATCACAAATGGCAAATACAGCCAACTGGTATATAAAGCGATGTCTGTATTCGACATTCCCATGTTTTTATACATAATGACCGATAAGGTCATCACGACGACATAAGGGATTCCCTGTCCGAAATACAAAGAAGGTATCCAGCACCAGGGCTGAGTGGCAGGCGGGGTGATGAGATTGACTGAATTTGGTACTTCTCTGCTCATGAGCAATTTTTCTTCGAGTTATTACTAGTATTGTTAGTTTTTCAGAATTAATGCAGCCGTTGGCGCTCAGTGTGCCGGATAAAGTAGAGACAGGTTCATTGAATTTCTATAAATCAACAATATTAGTCTCTGTGCTTCTTACCGCATTTCAGAATGCGCCCTATAATAAACGGAAATAAGCAGGAATCAACGTAAAGTTGGCTGGAGTCAACAATCTGCTAAACAAATTCTTTCCACTTTCAATCAACAATTAATTTTTCGGCTTTTATTTTCCGGAATGAACTCTACCCATCATCCACAACCCGTACCAATCCGGGAAATAAATCAGCCGGCGCACTTAGGTCTGGGCATCGATACCGGTGGAACGCAAACCCGGTGGGCACTGGCCGGCGTGGACGAGGAAATTATTGCCAGCGGCACAGCTGAAGGCTTAAGCGCATTGCACTTTAATAGTCTCGAAGGAAAAAACACGTTTCAACAAGTTTTCTCTGGTCTGGCAGCAACTGCTGGAACACATGGTATTTTGCAAACTGTACGAGCAGGGATCACCGGCTTTGGCGGTGACGTCGCCAATCTACAAAGTATGCTGGCAAAAATTTTTGATTTACCTGAACACCATATTCGTGTCGGCAACGATATAGAAATTGCCTACCTCGATATTTTCCGCCCTGGCACCGGTTACTTGATTTATGCAGGGACGGGTTCTATCGCTGCTTATATTGATGAGCATGCCAAATTCCATCGCGCAGGTGGCAGAGGTTATTTATTGGATGATGGTGGCGGCGGATTCTGGATCGCGCGCGAAGCCTTACGACACATCTGGCGCCTGGAAGATGAGCAGCCTGAACTATGGCGCGAATCCCCCCTGGGACGCAACGTTTTTCAGCTCATCGGGGGGCACGAATGGAATCAATCCAGAGAATTCATTTACCAGCGCAGCCGTGGCGACATAGGAAAACTTGCGTTGGCGGTCGCCAGTGCTGCAGAAAACGATGAAGTTGCATTGGATATTTTGAAGCGCGCCGGAGAGGAACTGGCTCGCCTTGGCATCGCCATGTGCAAACGCTTTGGCAATAAGCCTATAGCTCTCAGTGGCAGAGTACAAGAACTGCACCCCATTATCGCTGAATCACTGAAGCAACATTTACCGCCAGAGATCAGTTTCAGACAGAGCACTTGCCAAGCACATTTTTCCGCAGCACGATTGGCTGCAAGGCAGTTACAATCGCTGTCTTTATGACCCACCATATCGCAAATTAACCAACAACGCTTCCATGAAAAAACTTTTACTACTCGGATTCTTTGCCGCGTTGCTCAGTGGCTGCGCCACTACCGGCGAAAACAGAATAATAGACAAAACGATTGCTGCTAAAGGACAGGAAGACCGGGTGCAGTTTATCATCCTGCATTACACAGCCATTGATCAGGCAACCTCATTACGCGTCCTCAGCACACAAGATGTCAGCGCCCACTATCTAGTCGGCAATGAGAGCCCGATCAAGGTCTGGCAATTGGTCGATGAAAGCCGCATGGCCTATCATGCAGGTTACAGTGACTGGCGTGATTTCAGTCGCTTAAACGCCAGTTCTATCGGTATTGAAATCGTCAATCTCGGTTACAAAGACACGCCCGAAGGACGAGCTTACTTTCCGTTTCCACAAGCACAAATTGATCGCGTAATTGCATTGGTCAAAGACATCTCTGCCCGTTATCACATCCGTCCACAATACATCCTCGCGCACTCGGATATCGCACCTCAACGCAAACCTGATCCGGGACCGCTCTTCCCATGGAAACAACTTGCCGATGCCGGTTTGATCCCATGGCCTAACGCAGATGAAGTTTTAGCTTTGCAACCACTATATGAGCAGCAATTACCTGAAGTTAAATTGTTTCAACAAAAGCTAGCTAAAATTGGCTATAAAATCCCGCAAACCGGCATTTTGGACGACGCAACGAAGAACGTGATTATTGCTTTTCAAATGAAATATCGTCCGGAAAAATTTGACGGCACACCCGATGCACAAACCGCGGCCATGATCGACGTGTTATTGAATAAGATTAAACCGTAATTTTATGATTCGTAAGGCGGGTGCAACCCGCCAATTTTGCTCAAACCGTAAGCTCAGCGGGGGTTGCACCCGCCCTCTCGTATGCGACCACGCGCGGCTTGGTACTACGAAGTATGATCAGATGAGATCTCGAAGCATTCAATTGAAATATTTCGTATCAGACAACAGCAGCTACCAATTCAAATCTTTCGCCACATCTTTCCAGCACAAGGTTTTAGCCAGATCAACGATTTCAAAACCATCGCTCAGCGGATTCTGATGCTGAAACCAGACCAAAGTCGCGACTGACATCAGGTAGTTTGGATTGTTGGCGGGCTCATTACTACGCAAACTCAGCGCACATGCATATGCTGGTAGCGCAGAACATTCATCACCGGATTTGCTTTTTTGTAAAAATAAATGGGGTTTTTGATTCACCGAACTATCTTCGACATCTTTCACAAATTGCTGAACCAGGTGTTGATTTATTTTTTGATCTGCAACACCCTCAAGAAAACCTGAGTAAATATTTTTTACAAAAATCCGCTCCACTTCCTGGAAGCTTTTCCCGCACCGAAAAACAATGTCGTTCATTTCTTAAGTCTCCATTTTTTTTATTGTGGATTGAGAAAAGGATAGGTCTGCTTTGATTTCTCAAATATATTTACTTTCAACTTATTGAATATAAAGGCTTTTACTTAAAAAAGATGAGTGAATTGCATTTAAAACCACACTTTACACAAATAATTTTCAATAAATAAAATATTGAGAACGTTCGCAAAAATGTTCGCGTAAGGAATAGTGATGAAGAAGGGAATACATTTATCAGACTAAGAACCATAACGTCACTGAGACGGTTTGATGTAAGTTTTAAATTCTCAAGGCGAGCTGAATAACAGTTCGCCTCTTATTCTTACAAGTTGACACTAACCAACGTTACTTAGCGGGAAACTTATTGCTTTTCAACTGTTTTTGAAACCAGTCTTCTATCATCCTGCTTTCGTATGGGAAACTACCATTGCCAACATTGAGTGGCCGGCTCATCATAAAACCCATATCGGAGATATTTTCCGATGACTCAGCGATAGTTTGACCAGTGGCGTTAGTCATGGTGTAATTAAACGACATACGTGGCCAATAAATATCCTTAATGATACGAATCTCATTGCCACCGGCACGCATCATTGGACGAACGTCCCCTGCGAGGTCAAGGTCCGTCACAGTAACACTCCACTGAACATCGTCCGGCAACTTTTTTGCAAGATCTGTGAAGACTTGCCCGAGTTCCTTAAAAACTTGTGCACGAAAATTGTCGCGACTTTCATTTCCGGGGCGGATATCGGCATATTTATCCGGATCTTGCCAAGTCACTTTGACTTCGCCAGCATCTGCAACACCGCTCAATAATCCAACACCTGAGACGACCAATGCAAGAAAAAAATTTTTCATTTCAGCTCTCCTTATTTACTCGCTCCTGCCGCAAACATAGTCTTAGCGAACAACACCTTGACAGAAACTACAAAATAAAACAGCCAGACGTACTGGCTGTTCATAACCACCCACGCCAGCCTGACTAATTAGTGAGTAACACGCGTTGTTCTGCCATTGGACAACAAACGCACACGATCACCAACATTAAATGCTTCATCCGCATCCTGGGTAATTGCTTTGATATCCCCGTTATCGAGGCGGACAGTAATTTCAAAGCCTGGTTTGTGGTTCAGGTTACTTTCAACTTTCTGTCCCACGAGACCACCTGCAACAGCGCCAACAATACCAGCAGCAATAGCACCATTCCCACCACCGATGTTTGAACCAGCCGCAATGCCACCCAAGGCAGCACCAGCCAATGTACCAACACCCGTCTGCCCTTTCTCAATTGTCACGTTACGTATGGAGTCAACATAACCCATGCGAACAGTTTGTTCGGTCTGCGTTTGGCTGGCGCGATAAACGCTACCAGAATTCGATGGCGTCGAACACGCACTCAACAGTGCAACGGCAGCAATCGGTACTACCATCAATAATTTCTTCATCGCTATCTCCTTGTTTCAAGCATTTAAAAATAATGCATCCGCATGTATTTAATACTAACTTATGATCCCATATTAAACAAAAAGTTCCTCTTTTTTGTAGCGTTTCTTATCATACTGCGACATTTGACAGGCTTTTTGCAGCTCTGATTCGTTCCTCCTGAAAACGATCTATTATCGAATTCTCATTCCTTTTTTCGAATGACATATAAAATTTCATTGCAATTACATCGCCTTATATATTGCTTAATTTACTATTAATTAAATACCAACCATGTCTCAAACTGCAAACAAAGAACAAAAAAACATGGGAAATAAATCCAACTTGTCAGGCTTCTCCCCCGTCATTGACGAGAGTACGCATACTCTTATTTTAGGAAGTTTCCCTGGAATTGCCTCGCTCGAATCGCAACAATATTATGGTTTTCGTCACAATCAATTCTGGCGCCTGATGTCCGCGGTGATAGGAGAAGATTTGCAGGCACTTGAATATAGGCATAAATTAGACCAATTACTATCGGCAGGCGTAGGTTTGTGGGACGTCTTTAAGAGTTGTCAGCGACAAGGAAGCCTGGATTCAGCGATCCGTGATGGCGAGCTCAATGACTTTGTCACGTTAAAACATCAGTATCCACGACTACGGCGTATCTGTTTTAACGGGAAAACTGCCGCAAAAATACAAGCCTATTTTAATGAGCATGCATATGAGACATTGGTTTTACCCTCTTCGTCGCCCGCCAATGCTATGCTAACTTTTGAACAAAAATTACTCATTTGGCAGAAAATCCGGCTAGAAAACGATCAATAGTTTGCTCAAAAACACAGGGCAAGCTATCAATGTTCATGTCCCCATCCTTGTGTTTTGCTTTAGCTTGGGGCAAAAGGTAAAATAAGCGCATGCTAATCAAACGTAAATCCATAGAAGCCGAAGCGAATCATCGCACCGGCCCAAAGGCAGCTTCTGCCCAAAAATCGCCGCGCAAACCCAAATTCGCTCCAGTCACATTGTCGGAACTTGATGGGGTGCGCTTTTTGCATTTCGGTACAGAATGGGTGCAAGGCGCAATGCGCCTGCGCAAACCAGATAGTATCGAGCTAGAATATGCGCAACAAATGATGATCTGGATGTTGTTTAAAACGGCACCAGAACATATTGCCCAACTTGGCCTCGGCACCGGAGCCCTGACCAAATTCTGCTACCGCCAGTTTGAAGATGCACGCGTCACAACGATAGAACTCAATCCGTCTGTCATTAGTATCTGTGAGAGCATGTTCAAATTACCGCTGAACGACGATCGTCTGCAAGTGCGCGAAATGGATGCCATGGATTTTGTCATGGACGAAGTCAATTACGACACGATCGACGCATTACAGGTCGATTTATATGATGCGACAGCCAAAGGCCCGGTGCTCGATACGCCAGAATTTTATCAGGCATGTGCAGCCTGCCTGAAAGAAGACGGCATGTTGACGGTCAATCTATTTGGCGACCACCCTAGTTATGCAAAAAACTTAAAGGCTTTGCGCTTTGCTTTTGCTGAGGTATTGTGTCTGCCAGAGGTGCATGACGGCAATGTCGTGGCAATTGCATTCAAACAAAAGCAAGGCATGGACTTTCCTGCGTTGTATGAACGTGCAAATGAAATTAAAACGCAGACTAAACTTCCGGCAAAATCATGGGTCAATGGCTTGAAAGCGGCTTGCGATCCAGAATAGAAAAGAAAAAAGATAATTTTTTCCTGATCAATTCCTGATCAATACATGCGCTTTCCTATTTAAAACTGGTGACCTTCACCATCCACCAACCAGAAGAAAATGAACACAACCTCGAAACGCAGCCTTAACCTGCAACAGATTTTTACCTGGTTGATGGAGGATGGCATACTCAAAAAAGAAGATGCCAAAATTAAATACAATGAAGCGCACGGACTTTTAAAAAATGGTCCAGCCAGCATGCATCCGCTAACAGCTGCTGCACAGTGCAAATTACAATCTGCAAAAACACCTCACCATTTGCTGACACTGGACTGGCTTACGGAATGGACGGCGCGCAAAGTTAGTCTGCCTTTTTATCGGATTGACCCGTTAAAAATCGACTTTACTTCAGTATCAGATGTCATGTCCGCAAAATATGCGACACGCTTTAACATCCTCCCTGTTGAAACCACCGGCAATACGGTGGTCGTCGCGACGACCGATCCTTTCAATCACGAATGGCAAGAAGAAATCAGCCGTATATCACGCAAAGAAATACGCCTTGTTCTCGCCAATCCTCTGGAGATTTCCCAATACATCGTCCAGTTTTTTTCCTTAGCAAAATCGATTAAGGATGCGCGCAAGGTCAATACGCACGATCTTGGCCTGCGCCAAAATCTGGAGCAACTCGTTGAGTTGGGTAAATCCAATAAACAACTCGACGCCAACGATCAACATATCGTCAATATCGTCGACTGGTTGTGGCAATTTGCATTTGACCAACGTGCTTCTGATATTCATCTGGAACCGAAGCGCGATATGGCAGCAATTCGTTTCCGTATCGATGGCGTACTACATCAAGTTTATCAGTTACCAGCCAGCATCATGATCGCTATGATTGCACGCATTAAATTGCTTGGGCGAATAGATGTGATAGAAAAACGTCGTCCACAAGATGGTCGTATCAAAACCCGTACTGCCGATGGACAGGAGATAGAGTTACGTTTATCCACCTTGCCGACCGTCTTTGGCGAAAAAATGGTCATGCGTATTTTCGATCCGGAAGTGGTCGTCAAAACATTACCAGAACTCGGTTTCCCACCAAAAGATGCAGACCGTTGGGATACGCTGACCAAAAAACCGCATGGCATTATTCTGGTGACAGGCCCAACAGGCTCAGGCAAAACCACGACGCTCTACACCACCCTAAAATCGCTGGCGACCGCAGAAGTCAACGTGTGTACGGTGGAAGATCCGATTGAGATGGTCGAAGCTTCATTCAACCAAATGCAGGTGCAATCATCGATTGAGCTTGGTTTTGCTGACGGTATACGGGCATTGATGCGGCAAGATCCTGACATCATCATGGTGGGTGAGATCCGTGATCTGGAAACTGCTGAAATGGCAGTGCAAGCTGCATTGACGGGGCATCTGGTTTTATCCACATTACATACCAATGATGCTCCATCAGCGATTATGCGTTTGCTGGAACTAGGCGTTCCTTACTATCTGCTGGAAGCAACGATTATTGGCATTCTGGCGCAACGTCTGGTACGTACTTTGTGCAAACATTGCAAAACACCTGATGGCGAGCTGCCTGATCCGGTCTGGCAAAGTTTGTCCGAAGAATGGGCATTACCAAAACCAACTACGATCTATCGTCCGGTAGGTTGCCCTGAATGTCGTCAAACCGGCTTCCTAGGACGTACCGGCTTATACGAGTTACTGACTGTCACACAACCGTTTAGCAAACTCATTACCAAAGAATCCGACATCCATGCGTTGCGCGTACAAAGTATCAAGGACGGCATGAAACCTTTACGCATCGCAGGTGCTGAGAAAATTATGGAAGGTGTGACAACCGCTGATGAAGTGTTAAAAGTCACATCATCACTAATCTAATTGTTATCTTTGAAACGATGATGTTGTAGCGCTGAATCTAACGCTGCATCCACGCCCTGCGTTACGGTCGGATATAGAAACCGCATGCCCAATTCTTTCTTGATACGCTGATTTTGCATACGTCGGGATTCAGACATAAACGACAACAACATTGGCGATACTTGTTGAGCCAGTTCATGTCTTGGCAAACGTGGCGGGTGCGGCAATTGGAAGGCATCGGCGACCAGATCAAAGTACGCCGCCATTTTCAAATCGCTATCATCGACAGCGTGATACACCCTTTGCGGCTTAGCACGAAACAGTGCCAGCATAATTATTTGTGCCAGATCGTCGGCATGAATGTGGTTGGTATAGACATCATCTGCATCCGCTAACGCTGGTGTGCCTTTTTGCAAACGTTCAATGGGTAAGCGATCCGCAGCATAAATGCCTGGCACACGTAAAATCGACAGACTGGAACAACTACGTTTTGCCCATGCGCGCAATGCTTGCTCAGCCGCAACGCGGCGTACCGCACGCGCATTTTGTGGGCGCACCGTGCGGGTCTCATCAAATGAGGCTCCGCCACAGTCGCCATACACACCGGTGGTACTGATATAAACAAGCCGGCTCTTGTCAGGTAAAATGGCGGTCAGATTTTGCGTGCGGATATCCGATTCACCTTCCGACCGTGGCGGTGCCAGATGTACACAATATGGCGCTAGTCCGGCTAATTTTGCCAGACTGGCAGCATTATCCAGATTGGCGACGATCGGTATCGCTCCGGCCTCTCGCAATTCAGCGCACCGCGCGGGTTGACTAGTGAGAGCAAAAATTCGGAACCGCGCACGCAACAAAGGTAACAAACGCATGCCAACATCGCCACAACCGATGATCAGCAAGCGCGGTTTGCCCATTTTTTTAAACTGTTTTTTCATGCTCAGGATTGTATGACTTTTCAAGTAACTGTGACCCCTAGTGGCCATCAATTTAGCTGCGAAGCAGACGAAACCGTATTATCCGCTGCTTTGCGCGCGGGTGTTGGATTACCTTACGGCTGTAAGAATGGTGCCTGTGGTTCCTGCAAAGGCAAGATCACCAGCGGTAACGTTGTACACGGCAACCATCAACAACGTGCACTGCCAGACACCGAAGAAGCGCAAGGTTTGTCCTTGTTTTGCTGCGCCAAACCGCAATCTGATCTGACCATAGAAGCGCGCGAAATTGCCGCCAGCGGTGAATTTCCGGTCAAAAAAATGCCGACTCGCGTCGCCAAACTGGAAAAACTGTCTGACGATGTGATGTTAATCGCTTTACAATTACCAGCCAATGAACGCCTGCAATATCGCGCCGGTCAGTACATCGAATTTATGTTGCGCGATGGCAAACGTCGCAGCTATAGCATGGCAAATGCGCCGCATTTGGATGAGCAGATTACTTTGCATGTGCGCCATATGCCAGGCGGCTTATTCACCGACCAGGTTTTTTCAACCATGAAAGAGCGCGATATTTTGCGTTTTGAAGGCCCACATGGCACTTTCTTCTTGCGGGAAGACAGCGACAAACCTATCGTTCTGCTCGCTTCAGGAACAGGTTTCGCGCCGATCAAAGCCTTGGTAGAACACCTGATTTACACAGAATCGACCCGCTCGGTCAGTTTGTATTGGGGTGGACGTCGTCCAGCTGATTTATACATGGGGGCATTATGTGAAGAATGGGCTGCCAAATTGCCAAACTTTAAATATGTTCCTGTGGTCTCTGCTGCCTTGCCTGAAGATAAATGGAATGGTCGTACCGGATTTGTGCATCAAGCAGTACTCGCTGATTTTGCTGATTTGTCTGCGCATCAAGTCTACGCTTGTGGCGCACCTATCGTGGTGGAATCTGCTCAGCGCGATTTCGTGGCACAACGTCAATTGCCAGCGGAAGAATTTTATGCAGACTCATTTACTTCAGAAGCTGATTTAGCAAATTAATACTTCTGCTTACGTTTGGTTTCACGAGGAAATTTTTTTATGTCCGGATTAAAATTTATTTTGACGCACTGCGCAAAAAGTCCTACTATCCGGTCTATGAAAAATTTTCCTGACATGTCTTCACCAAATATCGTGCGACGTCGCCGCTCGTTGAACGAGCCTGGGCGGATGTGTTAGTGTACCTGCGCGTCAGATGAGACCGCAGCACCAGACCTAAGCCACAGGCCAACTCCTGTGGCTTTTTGCTTTTTTACGTTTTAATTTTTATTTTTTCGTTTGTTTTTTATCCACCTCTGGAATGACCTTAGGAGTCTCGAAATGGAATTCAGTCAGTACAACGTTAATTCTCTGATGTACATCACACCACGCCCGGAAATCGTATTTACCGAAGGTAGCGGTATGTGGCTGACGGATAATAATGGCAAACGTTACCTCGATTATCTGCAAGGTTGGGCTGTTAATTGCCTGGGTCATAGCCCGGCGGTGATTTCCGATGCCTTGATTGCGCAGTCGAAAAAATTGCTCAATCCTTCTCCGGCTTTTTACAATGCACCGATGGTAGAACTGGCAACGTTGTTGACGCAAAACTCTTGCTTTGACCGCGTGTTCTTCACCAATAGCGGTGCTGAAGCCAATGAAGGCGCGATCAAACTCGCGCGTAAATGGGGCCAGCTCAACAAAAATGGCGCGTTTGAAATCATCACTTTTGATCATGGTTTCCACGGCCGTACTCTGGCAACCATGTCAGCCTCCGGTAAACCAGGCTGGGACAAACTCTTTGCACCACAAGTTTCTGGCTTCCCAAAAGCCGATCTGAACGATATCGCATCGGTCGAAAAATTAATCACCGACAAGACAGTTGCTGTGATGTTGGAACCAATTCAGGGCGAAGGTGGCGTCATTCCAGCCAACCGTGAATTCATGCATGAGTTACGTGCATTAACCAAAAAACACGGCATCTTGTTGATCGTTGATGAAGTGCAGTCTGGCATGGGTCGCACTGGCGAATTATTTGCTTACCAGTTGTCTGGCATAACACCTGACATCATGACACTGGCCAAAGGCATAGGCGGTGGCGTTCCATTGGGTGCGCTGCTGTCCACGGAAGCAGTTGCTTGTTTTGTACCAGGTGATCAAGGCGGAACCTACAATGGCGCACCATTGATGACGGCAGTTGGCATCGCGGTATTGAAAGAATTGACCAAGCCGGGTTTCCTGAATTCAGTCAAAGAAAAAGCCCAATATCTGAGCGATGAATTGAATAAACTGTCCGAGGAATTTGGTCTGCAAGGTGAACGTGGCGAGGGCTTGTTGCGCGCCTTAAAACTCGGTAGCAATATCGGTGCAGAAATCGTTGAAGTAGCGCGCAATATGGAGCCAGTTGGCTTGCTGCTCAATTCTCCACGTCCAGACTTATTGCGTTTTATGCCAGCCTTGAATGTGACGAAAGAAGAGTTGGATCTGATGTTGAGTATGTTGCGTACCGTATTGAAGCAAGTAAAAAATAAGTAAAAAATAAGTAAAAAATAAGTTGAAATATACAAAGAAATAATCACATTTTCTTTCACTTTCTCGTCTTAAAATAAAACAGCCGCAGTAGTCACCTACTGCGGCTGTTTTATTTTTTATTTCATCAAGATTTCAACACAAAGTGCATCACTGATTGTGCAGGCAAGGTATAACTAAATGTGTTGTTGGTCACAGCCCCGACACCATTACGTGGCGTAACGTTCGGGCTACTTGCATCAACGCCCCAGGTTTGAACATTTTTAAACGCCACGGGGTTTTTAATTTGCACGCTGGCTGATAGTGGCGTATTCAAACGATTAATTGCAATCACGTGCAGTGTATTCGGATCTTTCTTACTCACAGCCGCATACACCGTTCCATTGCCGTTATTTGTCGACACGGCTTTGACGGACACTTCAGGGAAAACTGATTTTTTACCGTCATAGTTACGGTACAGTTTAAAACCGGCAGCGATATATCCTTCAACATCACCAAAATAACTTGCCATATACACGCCTTGCTGGCCAAAAGCACCCAAAGCATCGGCTTGTGCAATCGCTCCAGTGACATCGGTTTTTCCACCAAAATCATATTCTGTCACCGCTAGCTTTGTACCTGGATAAAAGTCAGCGACAGATTGCTTTAATTTTGGAATCAGTTGCAAACCACGACCATCGGTAAAACCATAGCCTGGTTGGGTTATCCAGGTCGGCTCAACGTAATTAGCATCCCATAAACTACGTGCAGCCTGGACTCTATCACTTGGGTTGCTGGAGGCCTGCGGGTAGTAATGGAATGACAGCGTGTCTAACAAACGGTGACCTGCGCTGGCAGACGCTTTACGCATTTTATCCAAATACACATTGGCAAACGTCATGCCGTTATAGCGATAACGATCACCCGTTTTATTGGTCAGATAAGGCTCAACGTTATAGGTATTCCAATCACTCGGTTGGCGTGATTGTGAACCATCCCATACCGCCCACAAACTAAACAATCCTAAATAACCGCTGACGGCTGGTCCGTACGTTTCTGCCGTACTATCCATCCGTTTTACCGTAGCAGCCAGGCTGACATTTTTTTGCATCACATCTGCGACTGTTGTCAGATTCGGATACAGCAAAGGATGGGTACCTTCGCCATATTGAGATGGCCACAAGTGCCACAAGTCTGGTTCATTATCCAGCTCGTATGCCTTGACGCCTTTGGCTGCTGAGGCTTTGCCAAAATTTTTCAATAAAAAATTGATCTCTTCATCAATATAGACCACACCATCACCGATCGCAGGCGTCAGACTCAGTGGACCCGCACTCGCTGGTTTATCGTTGACGATAGTGACCCAACGTGCCAGATCAACATTTGACGCACCGGGCGCACTTTGCCACAGCTGCGAGCCATTGCACATCCCTGGCGGATTCAGGTTCACGATGTCCTTAGGTAGCTTTCCCGCTGCTGGCAATTGCAATAATGAATACGTTCCCAAGGTCAAAGACTGGCTGTGAAACGTTTTGATCGCAGCACCTGGTGCGTAATAGGCCAGACCAGCATTATTGTTGGGTTCGCCCGCTCCAGTGGCGTATGTAACGCCTGCATTGGACGAATTACACCAGTCCATACCCGAATTGCTGACACCATTTTCCCAGTTATAACTGGTCATATTATTGCCACCCATACGGCGTGAAGTCAGATTCAGGGCTTGGAGATTAGCTTGCCCACCCTGATTGTCCCAGCCAGCGCGACCAGTACCATCGGCGTAAGCGTTATAGCCATAAATCAACGGGCTGATGTTGTTGCGCTGCGACTGCGTATCAATGCTAAAAGTCACACTCTGTGCTTGCGATAAAGAAAATTCTGCTGACATACTGCATATTGCAAGAACTTTGGCGATAGTAGAGGGTCTCATTGAATTCTCCTGGAACGAACATAACGAATTACTGCTGATATAAATATTTCCACATGGAAATATTTATTGGCGAGTGTCGTTTTATGCTAATACTTTCCCGATTTCAACAAATCTTACAATTCGGTAACACTTATCTGGATTTTGAGTTAAAAAATACAATATTTACCTTATTAAAAAGTTATTTAATGCAATTTAAGCAATATCAAATCACAACAAATATCCTTACTATTAACATTCAACCCTAACAACTAATTATTCTATTGAGACGCCCATGAAATTGACCAGACTTGCCCTGTTGATCAGTCTTAGCTTAGGAATCAGTCACCAACAATCAGCTATCGCAGCCGATGGCTCAGCCTATTATCGTTTCCCCAGTGTCAGAGCTGGGAACGTCGTTTTTACCGCTGAAGGCGATATCTGGAAAGTCGGTATCAATGGCGGTCAGGCACAACGTTTGACCTCGCATCCGGGAACAGAGCTATATCCAACGATCTCACAAGATGGGCAATGGCTGGCATTTTCAGCTGTTTATGAGGGAGCGACCGAGGCATATGTGATGCCAATCAACGGCGGCCTGCCAAAACGAATCAGCTTCGAAAACGATGTCGTGAATGTCCTTGGCTGGACAGCACGAGGAGAAGTGCTGATCAGCACACAAAATAGTACCGGCCCCGGTGCACATAGAATTATCGCAGCCATTGATCCGAAAACCATGGTGCGCCGCATGTTCCCAGTTGCGGATGCCAATGAAGCGGCGCTCGACGATAGTGGCAGATATTTGTATTTCACCCGCTTTGGCTTGCAGATGACGAATGACAACGCCAAGCATTATCGCGGTGGCGCTAACGCTCAACTATGGCGTTACGATCTGGAGGGAAAAGCCGAAGCAATCAATCTTTTCCCACAAGATAAGAGTAACAACAAACGTCCTATGTGGTGGCAAGGACGTTTGTATTTTATGAGTGACCGTGATGGTACGTTCAACATCTGGAGCGCCAATCCAGATGGCAGCGCAGCCCAGGCCCTGACTCATCAGCAAGAATGGGAAGTAAGAAATGCGGCACTCGGCGATGGCAAAATCACGTATCAACTCGGTGCCGACCTGCATCTGTTGGACCTGCGTGATCAGTCCGATAAGACGCTAAATATCAACCTGGTTTCTGACTTTGATCAGGAACGTCAACACCTTATTAAGAACCCGCTCGAATATTTGACCTATAGTGATTTGTCCGGCAAAGGAGACCGCTTATTGTTGACGGCGCGTGGCCATGTGACGAATGTAGGACTTGGCAAACAACGTCGCATCGATTTACCGATACCTGCTGATGCACGCGCCCGTTCGGCAGTATTTTCTGCTGATCAAAAATCGGTGTATGCGATTGTCGACACCACGGGTGAAAACGAGATCTGGAAGTTTCCCGCCAATGGCATAGGAAAACCTGAAGTGCTGACGACGGATGGCACTGTTCATCGCTTCAATCTTTTCCCATCGCCAGATGGGAAATGGCTCGCACATACCGATAAACGGGGACGTTTATGGCTACTGGATCTCGCCACAAAAACAAATCAGCTGATTGATAATGCCGGAAAAATTGGTGTCCCGGAATTTGATAATATCGTCTGGTCTCCAGATAGCCAGACTATTGCAGTGACGCGACCAAACACTGACGTACAGCGCACACAAATTGGCTTATATTCGCTTGCCGACAAGCAAATGCGTTTTGTGACCAGCGACCATTACGAATCACGTTCACCGGTATTTTCTGGCGATGGACATTGGCTCTATTTCTTATCTGATCGCAGCTTTAAAGTGGGTAACAACGCACCATGGGGTGACCGCAACCTAGGGCCGGGTTTTGATAAGCGTACCGGCGTGTATGCCATTGCTTTACAAGCCAAGCTACGCTTCCCCTACAAAGCAGTCGATGAATTACATGTGCCACCTGTTCCAGAAAAAGTTGAAGCCAACAAAGCAGAAGCTGCAAGCAAGGAAAAAACAACGAAGCCTGGCTTGCCCACGATTGAATATCAAGGATTAGCGCAACGTTTGTATCAGGTACCACTGGCAGCGGGAAACTATCGCAACCTTGCAATTGACGACAAGCGCCTGTATTTCATTGAGCAAGAAGCGAATGAAGAGAAAGGTGAACTTAAAACACTCGCAATCAGCAACACAAGTCCTAAACCTGACGTATTTGCCAGTGGTGTTCGTGACTTTAATCTGTCCAACGATAAAAAACATGTGTTCTATCGGACAGCAACACCGGCCGGTGCCGGGAATGGCGACTTTATCATTGTCGATGCGGGTGCCAAAGCACCAGGCGATATCAGTCAGGCTAAAGTCAGCATCAATGATTGGAGTTTCATCGTTGATCCGCGTCAGGAATGGCGTGAAATGTTTGGCGATGCATGGCGTATGCACAGAGATTATTTTTACGATGACAAAATGCGGGGCACAGACTGGAATGCAATACGCAGCAAATATGCGCCTTTGGTAGACCGCGTTAGTGACCGTGCGGAACTCAATGACGTGTTGGCACAGATGGCAAGTGAAGTCGGTGCGCTGCATTCACAATTCCGCCCCGGCGATATACGCAAAGCTCCGCCTGAAGGAACGCCCGCCTCTTTGGGTGCGGTATTAACCCGCAGTGCTGAAGGTGTCATGATCGAACATATTTATCGCACCGAAACTGAACTACCAAATGAACACGGACCACTGGCACAAACAGATCTCGACGTCAAAGAAGGTGATCAGATTTTGAGCGTCAATGGTCATCCAACCAAGACAGCGCGCGACATTTCTGACTTATTGATCAATCAGGCTGATAAACAAGTTTTATTACAAATCAAGCGTGACAAGCAAGCCCCTCATGAAGTGATCGTTACGCCGGTGAGTATGAAAAAACATGCCGACCTGCGTTATAGCGATTGGGAACAAAGCAGAAGTGAACGGGTTAGCCAGGCATCAAAAGGTAAAATCGGTTATCTGCATTTACGTGCGATGGGGCCAGATGATATTAATTCGTTTGCCCGCGATTTTTATAGCAATATCAATCGCGATGGTCTGATCATCGATGTCCGTCGCAATCGTGGCGGTAATATTGATAGCTGGATTATCGAAAAACTGTTACGCAAAGCCTGGGCCTTCTGGTCGAATCCATCCTCAGCACCTAGCACCAATATGCAGCAAACCTTCCGTGGCCATCTGGTAGTGCTGGTCGATGAACTGACTTATTCCGATGGCGAAACTTTCGCCGCAGGCATTAAAGCGCTCAAGCTCGCACCTTTGGTTGGCAAACGTACCGCTGGTGCCGGCGTCTGGTTATCGGACAACAATTCATTGACAGATAACGGTATGATACGGGCAGCTGAAAATGCCCAATTTAGTGTCGATGGCCATTGGTTAGTCGAAGGTGTAGGCGTAACACCAGATATCGAAGTGGACAACTTGCCGCACGCGACATTTAAGGGACAGGACCAACAATTGGAGACAGCAATCAGAATTTTGCAAGAGAAGCTGCAATCTGAACCGGTCAAACCCCTGATTCCACACGCCTTTCCGCCACTCAAATAAGCTTTTTCTATACGCCACTTCCACATCCCCTGGTGAAGTAAGACAGGGGATGTTTTTCTCGCAAGCAATTCCGTTGACCATCTGACGGTCACTCCATTAGAATCTGCGCTAGTATCAGCCCTTGCAGCAACGCTGGTGCTGTCTGCGCGATTTCCTTGGCTTACTCATTACAATCAAAGGCTGCTATGCCCTATTCCGATTCTCCTGAAAAAATGAAGAACGTGACCCCATCAACCTCCAATAGTCTTGCTGGGATTGTTGGTACTGCGGTGGTACTCGCCTTATTGTATTTTGGACGTGATGTCCTGATTCCAATTACATTGGCGATTTTGCTGAGCTTTCTGGTCGCGCCGATGATACGTGCGATGCGAAAAATCGGTATTGGCCAAACTGCCTCCGTCTGGGTAGCGGTCATGTTACTGTCTCTTGGCATTGCCGCCGCCGGAACGGTGATAGGCTCACAATTGGTCAAACTTGCCAGCAGCATGCCAGAGTATGAAGAAACCATACGGGACAAGCTCGCGACCATGCGCGAACTGGGCAACACGCAGTTTGATAGTCTGACAAGTCACGCGGGTAAGGTGATGAATGAGCTCAACAAATCACCAACTGACAACCGGACACAGCAAGACAAAATGCAAAATGCTGTCAATAATAATCCCGAAGCACCGGTGTTAGTAGAGATACAGGAACCAGCATTACGCCCTTTGCAATTGCTGCAAAAAATTATGGCTTCTGTCTGGCCACCGATAGAAATGGCGGGCATCGTTTTGATGGTGCTGATTTTTGTGTTGATGGAACATGAGTCCTTGCGTGATCGTCTGATCAGACTAATCGGCAGCAATGATTTGCGTGCGACAACGATCGCCGTGAATGACGCCGGCGAGCGTTTATCACGATTCTTTATCTCGCAATTTGCGGTTAATTTTGCAGTTGGCTTTCTGGTCTTTGCCGGCTTATGGGCGATCGGTTTACCACATGCGATTTTGTTTGGAACACTGGCTGGGATATTACGCTTTGTGCCTTATGTCGGCGTCTGGTTAGCAGCCTTGTTTGCCACAGTGCTTGCAGCAGCAATTGATCCGGGCTGGAGTCTGGCGATCATGGCGTTTGTGACTTTTTTTTCCATCGAAATGATCGTCGCGCAACTGGTTGAACCGCAGTTATACGGTCACTCTACTGGTTTATCACCACTTTCAGTCGTAATTGCAGCGATCTTCTGGAGCTGGGTCTGGGGACCAGTAGGCCTCGTCGTATCGACGCCATTGACTTTGTGTCTGGTGGTGGCGGGACGCTATGTACCGGCACTACAAATTCTGGAAATATTATTTGGTGAAGTCAGAGCCCTCACCTTAGCGCAAAATTTTTATCAACGTGCTTTGTCTGGCGATGCGACTGAAATCATCGCTGCAGCAAGGGCATATATGAAACGAAAATCCTTTGCGAGTTATTGCGACAGCGTGCTGATGCCTGCCTTGCATCTCGCAGGACATGATCTGGAAGAAGGAAAAATTAATCCAGAAGAGAAGCTACGTCTGGGTATGGCAGTGGGCACCGTGATAGAGAGTCTCGATGGTAAAACACATACCTGGAAAAAAGCCGAACACGCAACCTTCTTGCAAGATATGTCACTCGGTCGACACCTACGCGCGCAACGTGAAAAATTGACTGGTTCGCGGCAAGGTTCGTTTGATGTTCCACCGGGTAGCGTGGTACTGTGCGTAGGACTGGGCGAAGCCGGAAATGAATTAGCGACCGAGATTCTGGTACGTGTTTTACGGCATCATAATATAGACGCACGTCATATTTCACTCGCAGACTGTGCGTCACCACCACCAGGAGCCAAGGCAGAAAGTGTTTCTGTCGTCTGTGTCGTCAGTACCTCACCTGTCAAAGAAGAGAAACAAAGTGCACTGTTATTAGCAGACGTAAAACTACGCTTGCTGAATGCCCACCGAGTTTTGGTACAATTGCCAAGCCCTTATGAAAGCAGTCATTTGAGTCTGAGTCAGCTACAGTTCAATGAAGAAAATGTCGACACCGCCAATTCCTATGAATCGACACTAGCAATCTGTCTCGAACATTTACATCTTGAGACCCCGCTCCATTAAACCCATAATTGAAGGATTGATGGGACGGCAATCTGATTAATTGCTACTCCGGTCTTGCGCCGTCCCAACCACTTCTTTATAGGCGTGCCAGGTCGCATGCCCTATCACTGGCATCAGGATCAGGAAGCCAAGATTCCAGCTCAAAAATCCCACCACTACGCTGGCAACAATCAGCAGCGCCCATACGATCGTCGCCGGCACGTTAATAAACAAAGAAACACAGCTAATAATCATGGCTGTAATAGCATCAGTATCGCGATCCAGCATTAAAGGTATAGAAACCCAACTGATGGCGAACACGATGCTTGCAAAAATAAAGCCGATGCAAGCATAAACCAACACGAATTCCAGATGTTCGAGAGAAAATAACTGCTGCAAAAAGCCATGCATGGTCGGCATGCCTTTATTGTAGAACAGAGCAAAAATCACCAAAGAAGCGCGTGCCCACACCATTAACACGACCGCTAGTACCAAAGCCAGCACGCCGATATTGCTCCAACGCCCACGCATAGAAAAAACGCTGCCCAACATGCCAGAACGCACATTTTCTATGCGACGGCTGATATCGTATAAACCCAAGGCAAGTAAAGGTCCTACCAATAAAAACCCGCAACTCAAGGCTGACACATATTCCGGTGCATTGTGCAACACCAGATTCAACAGTAGCCCCATAGCAGCGAAGCAGGCACCATAAAAAAAACTAGTTCCACCTGATGCTCGAAAATCGTCCCACCCTAAGCGTAACCAGACAAACGGTCTCAACATCCCCACCCTGCGTATCGGCGGAAACACCGATTGCTCATCGATAATGGTTTTAATATCCGGTGGCGCACTGTCACCATCTCTGCCTTGCGCTGAATCTGCCATCTTGTCTCCATTCTTATTTTATTCATGGAACCTTCTTGACGAAACAAATACTTAAGCTGCAGCTTCATACTAAGACAGCAAAGACCAAAATGGCAATTGATTTGCATCAAAATACATCAGTGACTCAAGTTGCACTGCAAAATAAAAAACCTGGGTACGAGTTGTACGTCCCAGGTCTTCTCGTCATTTTTGCTCACTGCGCTTACGACTTAATCCCATTAACAGCAAATGTCTGATTTTTACTCATGTAAAACATGTTCAATACGACGATCTGGTACAAACCACATTAATGCAGCAATCACGTATAAAGCCATCGACAGCCAAGGTTCGAGATAGGCGATGACCATGGCGCTAAAATAAATCACCGGAGAAATTTTTCCTTTCCAGTCATTACCCACTGCTTTTTTCAAAACAGAATCCGGTCCCTGACTGGCAATAATCGTTTGTTGCAAAATGAAATAAGCAATCGCGGACATCAACAACACAAATCCATACAAAGCTGTGGGGCTGGCAGTGAAGTGATTCTCTCCCACCCAACCGGTCGCAAACGGTATCAAGGACAACCAGAACAGTAAATGCAGGTTCGCCCACAAAATACCACCAGTCACTTTGCGGCAGGTATGCAGCATGTGATGGTGATTATTCCAATAGATGCCGACATAGATAAAGCTCAGTACATAGCTGAGAAAGACCGGGAATAAAGGCCATAAGACTGAAAGTTCGACGCCATGTGGCACTTTCATTTCCAGTACCATAATGGTGATCAAAATCGCGATCACACCATCGCTAAACGCTTCTAAACGGGTAGTACGCATCGTGCAAAACTTTCTTTCATAAAAAATGGATGAGACCTCCATCTCAAACACCAAGAGGTCGTAACAGCCAGGACCAGGTAGCCAGGTAAATTACTAAGTCTGGCTATCAGGCAGACCTGCTCAGGCTGAGAATATGCCCTTCTTGTGCGGCGACCTTGCCAGATAGCATCTTCAACACCAATTGATTGCTAGCATCGGCACCATAACTATGGCTCACTTGCAACCACGGATGTTGGGCATCCGTTATTCGCAAAATCAATTTTTGCCAGGCGTCCGCCAACTTACTTTGCAAACCCGCAGGTCCCCAATCGGCCAGGCGTTTTTTAATTTGCGCCGGGGCAAAAAACAAGCTGGGTCTGGCACCGGGTAGATGTTGTCCACTGCCCAAATTTTCCCAATGCGTGCCGCCTACCGCACAGCTGTAAACGACATTATCCGATAAATGATGATGAATCTCGCTACGCAATGACGCGCTACCAGCCATATCGACATAGACGCTGGCGACGCTGGCATCCAATTGCCCACATTGCTCATAGTTCAATACCTGATCGTAAATCCCAAGGTTGGTTACAAATTGGCGATTGGCTTCCGATGTTAAACCAATGATCTGATAATCTCTCGCTGCCCTTTGACTCAAGGCGAATGCAAGACCATACGCCGTTTTACTGGAAGCACTCGATATGATGACGTTCTTCGCACCAAAAAACTGATTGTCGTCCAAAAAATCATCGATCATTAATGAGGTAATGAATAAAGGCCGTAACAACATCTGCAACGCTTCTGTATCTTTTTGATACGCAGGATCAGTGGTGGTGCGCAAATATTGGTTGTACAAAGGATGCATTTCTTGTCGGTGCGTTGCACTGTCGCTAAATCCATTCACATTAATGCGACTTGGCGTAACCAATAAATGGCTTGCCATTGGGTAATAACCATAGAAGCGTTCACCTGGCTCTATGCCATCAACGTTAGACAACAATACATCAGCAAAACCCCAGACTGGAATATTGCCCCACCCGGTTTCTGTCGGAAAAAAATTCCAATACTTCATCGCCGTGCCAAACGCAGCATACGTGACGTTATTTGAGGTAAAGGCAAAATGATCAATTTTCAGCAGCACTTGTCCCGTCGCCAGTGTTTGTTGATCAGGAAAATCTAATTTTCTGCTTTTGCAATGCGTGAGTTGATCACGTTGAACGATGAATTCCAACCCTTGATTTGTCATCATAAAATCCTGTGTGAAAGTCGCTACGATTATTCAGGCGTGTCATTACTTCTAAGTCGAAAAATGAAATTTCCATTTTTATGAAACCGCGAGGCTGTCCGCCTTTCACCAGTATCACATAAAACAATTGATCAGCAAGCGTCGTTGCGAAGCATTAAGGCTAGTCTCACCTTAGTTTTAAATTCTGAGGTTTTCGGACGTCGTACCGTGATCGTAACAAGAGGCATAATTTATTTCCCAGAAAAAATGAAGTAATAAAGAGACCGTGACCTGATCACGCCCCAAACGATGATTCAAGTTGGGAACGTCAAGCCGTGGGTTAATTATAATAAAAATTACAACTCTCACATTCGGTTAGTTGTACTGCTATTCACGCCAAATTTCAGGCATTTCACACCAGACTACGACCACCAGTCGCATTCCTGTCGCATCTTACAACGATCAAATTTATTCTGCAGATGTCGCCCCCTTAGCGCACCCCGAAACGCCACCAACAACAGGAGATCAACATGAAAGCAATAAATAAGCTATCCCTCGTCAGTGCAGTCATACTGAGCAGCACTTTGATTTGCGCGGCTAACTCTGCAAACGCTTTTTCCGAATCTGACTTCCAGATGAATTTTAAAAGCTTTACGCAAGCCAAAAACGATGCTGATGCCGAAAAAGCTGCCACTGGATTTCAGGAAATGCTCAAAGCCGAGCCTGCTAACCCACTCTTAATGGCGTATGCCGGTGCAGCAACAACCAAACTTGCTACCACAACCATATTCCCATGGAAAAAGATGTCTTACTCCGAAGATGGCCTTGCGATGCTCGATAAAGCACTGCAATTATCATCAAATACCAACGCTGCGGCGGCTATGCACGGCACAGTGCCAGTGGCATTGGAAGCCAAATTTGTCGCAGCCAACACGTTTCTTGCCGTTCCTGGCTTTATGAATCGTGGTAGCCAAGGACAAAAGCTACTGAACGAGATTTTGCAGCATCCGTTATTTTCCAGCACTGCTGTTGATTTCCGTGGTGCAGTGTGGATGCGTGCAGCCAATCTGGCGATCGATCAAAAACATCCTGAATTGGCTAAGACCTATTTGAATGCGGTAATTCAAGCCAATGCGCCGCAAGCAACTAACGCCAACAGCTTATTGAAAGGTATTCCATCATGAGCCACGCTGCGATCATGGAATTACGTGGCGTCCATAAGTCTTACCGCCTCGGTGAACATCTGGTGCAGGCACTTCGTGGTGTTGACCTCAAGGTGCAGCGCGGTGAATTGCTGGCATTAACCGGCCCCTCAGGCAGTGGTAAAAGCACGATCTTAAATTTATGCGGTTTGATTGATCGTGCAGATGCCGGCGATGTACTCATCAATGGCATCGATACCCGCACGCTCAGCGAAAAGCAACTGACAATCCAAAGACGCGACACCATAGGCTTTATCTTTCAGAGTTTCAATCTGGTTCCAGTAATGACGGTCGCTGAAAACGTTGACTATCCCTTGTTTTTAAACGGCGTCTCAGCAGCAGAACGCAAACAACGTGTGGCAGCGCAGCTCAAAGCCGTAGGTCTGGACGAACACGCGCAACACTTGCCAGATGCACTATCAGGCGGTCAGCGTCAACGGGTAGCTATTGCCCGTGCGCTGATTAAGCGCCCTTCCATCGTGATTGCCGATGAACCCACGGCAAGCCTGGATTCGCACACCGCAGATCAGGTGCTGGATCTGATGCGTGAACGCGGTCATGCCGAAGGAGCGGCATTCATTATTGCCAGCCACGATGAGCGCCTGACCCGCCGTACCGATCGCATCGTTTCTTTACTGGATGGGAGATTGCAATGAAACTCGTCACCGACAATATCACCTGGATGAAATTTGCGTTTCATAACAGCTTGCGTAACCGCCGCCGTTCACTTGTTACCGTGACCATTGCAGCTTTGGGTACTGCGGCAATTTTGCTTGCAGGTGGTTTTGCCTACTCTACGTATCAAGGCTTGTCACAAGCCGCAGCGCGTACGACCGGTCATCTGATTGTCGGCACACCAGCACATTTCGGTACCGAAGAAGATGTACCACTACAATTTGGCATTGATAATTCTGCTGCATTACAACAGCAATTGCTCAGTGATCCGGCCGTACGCTATGTGCTTCCTCGCGTCGATTTTAGCGGACTCATTAGTAACGGAGACAAATCCACAATCATGCTGGCAATCGGGATAGATCCAGAAGCAGAATTTGCCGTCAAAGGCCCTTTTCTGACAGTCAAAGAAGGGGAGATTTTGCAAGCCAATGCCAAAGATACTGAAATCATGTTGGGTGAAGCCTTAGCCAAAAGCTTAAAAGCTAAAACCGGCAGTGACTTAACGCTCATGGTCAGTACCGTTGATGGCGCATTGAATGCGATGGACGTTAAAGTCAAAGGGGTCGTTTCAACTGGAATTCCAGACATCGATAAGCGCCTGGTATACACCGATATCAAGACCGCACAAAAAATTCTGAACACACAAAAAGTCTCCAGCCTCGGCGTATTCTTAAATAGCATGGATGCGACAGATTCTGCGCAACAGCGGATTGGCCATGCTGTGCCAACGATGAAAGTGGAAACATGGTTAGACGAAGCTTTCTTTTATAAATCAGTGCGAGAGTTGTACAACCGCATTTTTGGCGCCCTTGGTTTGATTATCAGTGTCATCGTTGTGTTTGTCGTTGCCAACGCAATGGCGATGGCAATTATCGAACGCACCCGAGAAATCGGCAGCCTGCGGGCCATGGGAACGTTGCCAGCAGAACTGATACGCAGCTTCACTTTTGAAGGCATGTTTCTTGGCGCGACCGGTGCCATCACAGGAGCGGTGATTGCCATGGGGATTGCTGTATTGCTGCTGATATTTCCGGTTGAAATGCCGCCACCACCAGGACGCTCTACGGGCTACCCACTGCTTATCACTATCGATGTAGCAATGTATGCAACGACTTTATTCGGAATGATCGCCTTATCCATGCTGTCATCAGGAGTAATTGCCCGTAAAACTCTGCAGCAGCCTATCGTTGATGCCTTGGCACACAATTAAAACAAGAGAAAGAAATAGTATGTCTATCAAAAACAAACACCTTATTTCCAGCCTGATTTTAAGCCTCGCTACGATCGGTGGAGTCGCCCACGCTGATGAACTCAAAAATTTATTGAAAACCGCAGATCATTTCCGGTTGGGTGATGAAAGCATGCAAGTCGAAACGCTCATCACCACCTTCAATCACGATGGTGCAAAAGAGAAAGAACGTGCCTATCTGGTCTATAGCCGTCCCAATCGTCAGTCCTTAGTATTGATGCAAAGTCCTTCGGAAAAAGGTCAGAAGGTACTGATGTCCGGTGATGATTTTTGGATGTTATTGCCCGGCAGCCAGCGCCCTTTGCGGATTACGCCGATGCAGAAATTGCTCGGTGATGCCTCCATCGGTGATATCGCAACCACTGCCTGGGAGCAAGACTATGAAGGAAAAATCGTCGGTGAAGAACAATGCGACAAGCGAGCTTGTCTGCACCTGAGTTTAAATGCCACTCGCAAATCAGTCGCTTACCAACACGTAGAATTATGGTTGGGTAAAACCTTGCACGAGCCATTGAAAGCAGATTTGTATGTGCAATCTGAAAAGCTCGCTAAACAAGCAAGTTTTATGATGGACAAAGCACAAGCACCAACTGCCGTTGATCAGATGATATTACTTGATCAATTAAGCAGTCATAAAGAAACCCGTGTGCAATATGTCAGCAGAAAGCCAAAAGCAATTCCTGACCAATGGTTGAACCCCATGTTCCTGGCAAAAAATCCTAATCTGGAGTAAGCCATGCATAGCGCCGCTACAACTAAGTTTTTAAAACGTCCCGGCTTGCGGGGGGTGGCATTCATACTGTCTTTGCTCAGTAATATGGCGCTGAGCAACAACGCCCTTGCAGACGATTTTCAGTTCAGCGGACAAATACGCAATCTTTGGACGTCCACAGAAAATAATATCCACGACCCAGTATCCAAAGCAAATCAATTGGTGCCAGGTCTGATACCTGAATATAACAACGATGCCAGTGTTGAGGCAGAATTACATGCAAGCGCACGCGGCGTTACCGCAATAGCCACAGTACAGGGGCATGCTGTTGATCAGGGTCATACCAGCGCTACCGGATGGCTCAATGAACTCTATACCGGCTTGGGTAAAGATGAATGGCAATTTAGTATCGGTAAAAAAATTGTCAGTTGGGATGTCGCCTATGGATTTCGTCCCAACGACATGATCCAGCAAGAGAAACGCCAGACATTTATCACCAGTACCCTGATCGGCAGACCCGTCGCCATGGCAGAATATTTTAATGCCGATAGTTCTCTGGCTTTGGTTTGGGTTAATCCGAACCACGGCGCCAGCACTGATGCAACGGTAGAGCAAGCCTTTGTAGCAAGGGCTTACCATCATGCCGGAAGTCTGGATATGTACGGTTTTGCCCGATATGGCCAGGAAACTGGTACCAGCCTGGGTAGTGCTGCCGCCTGGGTCGCTACTGAATCGCTGGAATTACATGCATCTTACCGTTATAGCCAAAAAATGGCGATGTTGACCTTGGTACCTCCTCCAGCATTGCTCGCCAGAACATCGCCGTGGCAAGCGCCGTTGACTAACAACATTCAACAAGCAGCATTAGGAATGACATATACAACGGAGGATCAGCATAGCTTTATCGTCGAAGCCTGGTGGGACGGTGCAGCTCCGTCAAATGCTCAATGGGGTCAATGGAGTCAACGTAATCTGGCTTTAGGACAATTAGCCAGCGCAATGCCATCGCTGCAAACACCAGTTGCCTATAACCTCGCATGGCAAAGCAACTTGCTCGCTGCCGCCAATAATCTACGAAGAAAAAATTTGTTTGCACGCTGGAGCAAAAAAAGCGGTGCATGGGAAACTGCCATCGATACCCTCTACACACCAGAGGACAAAGGTCATGCGACCAGTGCCAGCATTGACTGGCAGGGTGATCGTTGGCACATCGATGCAGGGATTCGCATCTATGGCGGGCCAGCGACAGCTGTGTTTGCACAGATTCCACAAAGTAAGATTTTTTATACATCTGCGACATGGGCTTTTTGAGAAGCTGATCAATCAAGTGTCTTTGAAGCGTCCTGGAAGATATTTTGTTTTATTACAAACTCTGCGATACTGGCAAAGCTACCAGACTCCAATCTTACGACCTCATACGATCTGTTTTTAGGAAAAATCATGCGAAAGTCTTTGCTTACCCTCAGTGCAGTGCTGCCACAGTTGTGTCTGGCGCAAGCGGCTACGCCGTCTAACATCAGTAATGTATTAGTGTACCCGGGTGGTGCAACCGTCGAGCGTGTCGCCAAAGTGAATGCAGGAATGAAAGAGCTTGTACTAAATTGCTTGTCCGCCCGCTTTGATACCGATTCATTATCCGTGCATGCAGACAACGGTATCCAGGTGGGCGACATCAGTGTGGAGACGCTTGATCGTGTGAGGGCACCAGAGTGTGCAAATACTGCTTTGGACAAACGCATTCGTGATCTGGAAGAACAACGCGCGGCGATTGCCAGCGAAGCAGGTGCACAAGATTTAGTCTTAGGCTATTTGAAAAATGTCGGCACTGAGCGACAAGCCAGTGCCAGCCCTATGAATACGACCATAGAACAGCTACGAAAAAGCGGTCAAGACACCCTGCAACGTCAACACCAGACGCAACGCCGCCTGGAAGAAATCGATAAATTACTGACCCCGTTACGCGCAGAATTGAACACCCAGGTTCAAGCCAATCCACAAATCAGAAAAGTCACCATCCGCGTGACAGCACAGCAAGACGCTGAGTTACATGTATCGTATCGCATGACGCAAGCTGGTTGGACACCCGTTTATCGTGCTTATCTGAACAGCAGCACGGGGCAAGTCAAACTTGAGCGGCATGCACAAGTCGCGCAGAGTAGCGGTGAAGACTGGAATGATGTGAATTTGAAGCTATCCACAGTGCAACCGAATCAAGCAAACAAAATCTACCCGCCATCACCGTGGGTGCTTGATATTGCAGCGCCACCACCAGCTTTTATACCACCACCTGAAGTGGCCTATAGAAGTCAGCCACAAGCTAAATTTACCACCGCAGTTTCTAACGTTCGCCCGGAAGCCCCAAGCCCTGCCGTTAGTTTTGATGTCAGCGTTTTCCAAGGTGAATACGCTGCTGAATTTGGAGTGCCAGGAAAAGTCAGCCTGACCGGAAATGGCAAGAAAATAGGCTTTGCCTTAGGTTCTCAACTGATTGATGCGGACCTGCGCGTACGTATCCAGCCACAACAAGAAGCGCAAGCTTATTTGTTAGCTGAGGCGACGCGACCCGCAGGTTCCTGGCCTGCTGGCAATCTGCAATTATTCAGAGACGGGGATTTCATCGGTCAGAATCAATTACGTTTCGGCAGCGAAGAAAAAGTTGAACTATTCTTTGGTCGTGACAACATGGTGCAAGTCGAAGTCGAACCTGAACAAAAAGATGCAAGCACAAAAGGCTTTATCGGCAGCCGTATTGAGAAAAAAATCGCTCACAATTACCGCATAACGAACCAACATAAAACTGCAGTAAAACTAGAGGTGGTAGAACCAACACCGAAGCCAGAAAATGAAGATATCAAGGTCAGCAGCCAGTTTAGCACTGCGCCGACACAACAAAGCTGGCACAAACAACCGGGAATTATTTCTTGGGACATGAAACTCAACCCTGGTCAGCAAATCAAGCTTGGCGCAGACTACACCATCAGTTACCCTAAAGATGCGAATGTGACTGGTTTGCGTTAATCGCATTAAGCTTCCCCGCAAAGTAAAAATGGAATATGTCTGTGGCATGTTCCATTTTTACTTTGGCGACCTTTAATCGACTAGCGTAGTAACACGCAGTACTCATGAGGTTTTGCCAAAATCTTATTGCTTCATCATTAGGTTTCGGACTACATCATTAAATACCGTCACCATATCAGGATCAAATTGCACATGAATATTGGCATTAATTTCTGAAACCGCCTGCATCAAACTTTTTTTATACCCGCGGTCGGAGCGTTCGGTCGTGATAGAGCAAAATGTATCGACGATTGCTAACATTCTGCTCCCGGGATGAATATTGTGACCGACAATACCGTTGGGATAACCGGAACCGTCAAAAAATTCATGATGATCCAGCACCATACGTGCAGCATCGTCCCAACCACCAAATCGCATTAATAGCTGACTCGCAATTTGCACATGTTCCTGGATTATTTTTTGTTCTTCTCTTGAGAGCGCCCCTTCTTTATTAAAAATGGCCTGCGGTATCAAACTCATGCCAACATCGTGCATCCATGCGGCGGCTTCTAGTTGTTTTTTATCTGCGGGAAATCCCAATGCCTCGTTTAAAGAATTTACCAACTCTAAAGTTTGCTCACTACGATTTTTTCTAAAAATACTCAGGGTATCCAGATGCTCTGCAAGAGTACGCATAAAACTCAGATCATCTGGAATGCTCAGTTCAACTTTAGAATTTTTTTGCAATATATTCTTATCAAACACTCTGCCACCAAGGCTAGTAATTGCCTCTCTGAATACGGCGGCATTGAGACCATTCACAGTGTTTTTTTGAAGTGCTTCGCAGACATCAGAAAGTCTTTTTCGTTTGACTTCGTCGGCTTCCCCTTTGGCAATTAATTCTGACAGCAGTTCCTCGATTTCATCAGTTGCCAGCAGCAAAAATTCACCAAGCTCAGGAAGATACTGCTCAGGGTGGGCGCGGGCACGAGAGAAAACTTCTTCTATCCGGTGCAATAAAGCATTCAACGGCCCCAGGCCGACCATCTGACAATTCCCTTTCAAGGAATGCATAGAGCGAAACATGCGATGGATATACTCTGGCCCACCCTGTTTATTGAGGGCTTTAACGCAGACCTCCACCTCGGCACAACATTCGCGCGTGCAATCGACGAAATCATCAATGATGGTACGTTCCATCGCTAAGAATTCCGGGCAACTAAATTTTTCTGAGAAATTGGCTGAATTCATTCTGACGCTCCCGTTAAATTGCACAGCAGAGTTGCAAAGATAAAGACGGTGAAACTGACAGCAATGGCAAACATTGAAAGAGAATCACTGGAAACTGCTCACTTGCTTAGTATGCAGTGTTCCGTGTTTTAAAACCTAAGATTAACTTTTTTTAACGATAAGATTTGCGCCCGAATACCTTGCCATTTTTATTTCACGTCGTCAGTCGGGCGATTTTTCTTAAAATGCATCAAATATTACGCAACTCGTACCTCAATAGCTGGGCTTTATTGAAATGCTAACCGCAATTTAGCATCACTTGAGGCTTACTGGTAGAAAACAGTCGTATTCTTACCAATCTCTGCTATGGCATTGCAGAAATTATCCTCATTTAATGCCATTTTTATTATTTTTTTAATAACATTCATTATTGGAAAATTTTCAAAAAATGAACAATAATGGGCTTGACTTAGAGTGCACTCCAACTTCTAGACTGCAAACCATGACCACCTCAATGACGATACAACAAGCTTCGGTCGCTACTGGCTTAAGTGTCCATACGCTTCGCTATTACGAGCGTATTGGCTTACTCGATCCTGTAACACGTCGCGACAATACGCATCGACTGTTTCGTGAAGACGATATCCGCTGGATAGAGTTTTTGCTCAAGCTTCGTCGCACCGGTTTGCCGGTACGCGACATGTTGCGTTACGCAGAATTGCGTCGTCAGGGCAATACGCCCGCTAGTGTGGCTGCACGCAAAGCCTTGCTGGAACAGCATACGCGCAGCGTGGAAGAAACCATCGCGGAATTGCAAGGCAATCTCGACGTACTGCACAAAAAAATCGTGATGTACGAAGAATTGCAAGCTGCCGCTGGCACTCATCAGACTTCATCGAAAGAGGAAATTCAACATGCAAGCAGTCAACAACTCGCAAACACACACATCTGAAACAGGACATACCCGCCGCTTAGGTACGAACGGCCCAGTCGTTTCTACCCTGGGTCTTGGCTGTATGGGAATGAGTGATTTCTACGCCAACCGCGATGATGCTGAATCGATCGCCACCATCCATCGCGCCATCGAATTGGGAATCACCCTATTCGATACGGCGGATATGTATGGCCCGTATACAAATGAAGAGCTACTCGGCAAAGCCATCAAAGGCAAACGCGATCAAGTCTTTATCGCGACCAAATTTGGCATCGTCCGCGATCTGAGCAATCCTCAGGCACGTGGCATCAATGGCAGCCCGGATTACATCAGGCAATCCGTCGAAGGTAGCCTCAAGCGTCTTGGCGTTGACCATATCGATTTGTACTATCAACACCGTATTGACCCGAATACGCCGATTGAAGAAAGCGTCGGGGCTCTGGCAGATTTGGTCAAGGCAGGAAAAATTCGCTATATCGGCTTGTCTGAACCTGCGGCTGCCACTATAGAACGCGCCCATCAAGTCCACCCTATCACAGCCATTCAAAGCGAATACTCGCTATGGACCCGCGATCCGGAACAAGATGTGCTGGCAACCTGCCGCCGTCTGGGTATCGGTTTTGTACCTTATAGTCCACTGGGTCGTGGTTTCTTAACTGGTGCTTTGACCAGCCCTGAGCAATTTGCCGAAGACGACTACCGCCGCTTCAGCCCACGTTTTCAGGGAGAGAATTTCAATAAGAACTTACAACTGGTGTACAAAGTAGAACAACTTGCGAAAGACTACGGTTGTACTGCATCACAATTGGCTTTGGCATGGGTACTGGCCCAGGACCCGCATATCGTCCCTATCCCGGGCACCAAACGTCGTCGCTATCTCGAAGAAAACTGGGGCGCACTCAAGCTGCAATTGTCTGCCAGCGACCTACAAGCGCTGAACGACATCTTCCCGCCTGACGCTGTGGCAGGTGAACGCTATCCGGAGGCGAGTATGAAAGTGTTGAACGGTTAAACATTACGGTATTGAAACAAGCAAGCAAAAAAAGGCGGCGTTGTTCGCCTTTTTTTACGCCAGCTCAAACTTCAATCAACAGCGATTTTCAATACCTGTTGATACTGCTATCCAAGTCAATCCTAAGCCCTCCTTCTCGTGACAATCATTTCTTCCAAAACGAAACAAGGCGAAACGAACATAAATCCAAAATTGTGAAGAAAAAAATCAAAAGCTTTTCGCGCTTTTTATGATTTCGCTCAATTTTCTGACAGCCTCGTCGATTTGCTCAATGGGTACTTGCGCATAGCCTAAAACCAGTCCGTTCCTGATCGCATTGACTTCCCCGATGACATGTGCGCTCACAGCATGCGCCACAATACCTTGCTCCAGCGCGTTTGCGCTGACTTTCATGTCTGATATCGATTCGTCTAAAGCCAAAACAAGATGCATGCCAGAAGATATGCCATATACTTTGCCGAAAGCGCTAGTATGACGCTCCAGTGCAGCCTTCATGCAATCGCGTCGTTGTCGGTAAAGACGTCGCATGCGACGTAAGTGCGTGGCGAACTGCCCGCTGCTTAAAAAATCTGCCAACGCCAATTGATCGGTGGTTCTACCACGTGACACTGATTGAGACACTAAATCATTGATCGCGGCTACAAACCCTTGAGGGACGATCATGAACCCGATCCGCAACGCGGGGAACATTGTTTTACTAAACGTGCCAAGGTATATCACCGGCGCATTCGGCATGAGCCCCTGCATCGCCGGCAGTGGAGGACCGTCGTACCGAAACTCACTGTCGTAATCATCCTCAATGAGCAATGCACCCGCCGTTCTCGCTTGTTCGATGAGCGCGATCCGACGTTCAAGTGTTAATACGCCACCCAACGGAAATTGATGTGATGGTGTAACGTAAATGAGCTTGGGCGACGATTTATGCCAATCGTCTACTGATGGTGCGATACCATCCAGATCAACTGCAATCGGGTGTATCCGTAATTCGGCTGCATGAAATGCATTTAAAGCCCCACGGTAACCTGGACTTTCCATCCAGACAACATCACCCTTGTCAGCAAACGCATGTGCACATAAGTCGAGGCTGCTTTGAGTACCATCGGTAATAAATACCTGCGATGGTTCGCAAATAACGCCACGCGAAGCGCGCAAATGATCTGCAATTGCTTCCCGCAAAAGTGGCTCTCCAGCGGCGTCGCCGTAACTTAATTGTGTTGCTGTTGTTGAACGCCAGGCTCGTTCAAGGAGTCGCCGCCACAAATGGATTGGAAAATCAACAAGCGACGGTATTCCGGGGGTAAATGCTGTAGTCAGTGAAGTTTCAGGCTGTCTTGATGGCATAACCTGTGCTCGCTGCGATAAACCCGGATGCAAAAGCTGCGACACATGTTCATCTCGTACTTTAGCAAGCTTGATATCAGCAACGAAAGTGCCACGGCGGTCGGAACGTACATACCCCTCGGTCGCTAACTGTTCATATGCATACAACACTGTATTACGTGCGATTCCCAGGTCTGATGCCAATTGCCTGGTCGCGAGCATGCGAGTGCCGCTGTTGAGTTTGCCAGTTTTGATCGCTGACCTGAGGCACTCATGCAATAAGCGTTGTTGCGACCAACCGCAGTGATTTTTTGAGAAATCTGTAAGAAGTAATGCGTAGTCCATTTGATGACAATTCTATTGTGGCTCTAAAAATTATACTATTCATGGATCTATTTATAGAACCATATATGCATTATATTCCGCATCTTTACCTCCTCCACAAAAATTAATAATGACTTCTCAAGCTCAAATACCTCCCACTGATCGCACCAGAGTCCGTCGCGTTGCGGAACTGGCCAATTATGAACGTGACACGGCATACGCCATTATTGACGCGGCCTACCTGTGTCATATTGCATTCATCGACGAAAAAGGAACGCACTGCATTCCCATGGCCTGCTGGCGCGAAGATACCCATCTTTATATACATGGTTCTAACGGTGGACGATTAGTAAAGTTACTGTCCGGTGGTACCCAGGTCTGTATCACTATTACCCACCTTGACGGATTGGTTCTCGCACGCTCCGCATTCAATCATTCCATGAATTACCGGTCTGTCGCCATTTACGGCAGCTTCGAAAGAGTGTCGAATGAAGCAGACAAACGTGCAGCCTTAGATGTTTTTATGAATAAATTGGCTTCGGGACGCGGTAGCGAGGTTCGCCCGGGGAATGACAAAGAATTTGCGGCCACCAGCGTGTTACGCATTGCGCTTGATGAAGTGGCTGCAAAAGTTCGCACCGGCGGCCCTGTCGACGATGTGGAAGATTTAAGCATTCCAGTATGGGCGGGAGTTTTACCGCTGACGCAGCTGCAAACAACACCAGTGGCCGAGGATGGAATCACGGTTGAAACACCAACCTATGTGCGCAATTGGGACTGTTCAAAATAATCGCTATGTTAGCTTTTTCTCTTCTCTTTCAGCACAACAATGAAACGAATGAAGGCGGCGTTGTCCGTCTTTGTTTTGCCACTTTTATTTTGAACTCTCAATCAAAAGAAACACGCTTGAAAGTAATTTGATCGCAGTTGTTGAAGCTTCTATGCTTATCATGGTTAAATCAATTCATTTTTTCAATAGCATCTCCCACCTCGTTGCCGATGTTTCGCGGAAATTTTTATTCAGAAATTATTCAGCCTAAACCGATAAACGCCACTTCTAAATCACATGAATCAACTTCGCATAGCTTTACCACTACTTTCCGGTATCACGTGCTTCGTCATGAGTACGACCTCGCTCGCAGCAGAAACACAAGGTGTGAGTTTTTCGCATAACGATTGGGAACTTGCCTGTGACAACACGCGTACCTGCAGAGCTGCTGGATATAACGCAGATGGCGACGACATGGCGGTTTCCGTGCTACTCACGCGTCAGGCTGGTCCGAGTCAAGCAGTCATCGCCACGCTAAAAATAGGCGAATACGGCGACAACGAAGCACTACAAAAACTCCCATCCAAATTCAAAGTATCGATGCGCGTCAACCAGCAAGTGCTGGGAACCCTGAACATTGATAAAAGCAATCTGGAAACCAGATTAAATCAGCAACAGACAGACGCGCTGATCACTGCTTTGCATCAAGATAGTGAGATTGTCTGGAGCATCGGCAAGACAAGCTGGAAATTGTCGGACAAAGGTGCGGCGGCAGTGCTGCTGAAAATGGACGAATTCCAAAAGCGATTAGGCACCACTGGCGCCCTCCACAAAAAAGGGACGTTGAACGAAGATAAAGTTGCACCGGCACTTGCTATGCCAGTTGTGTTTGCAGCCACTGTATTTGCTGACAAACCAGACGATAAGAAGCTATTAAAGAATAAAACACTGCAGGCAGCACTACTGGCAAGCATCAAAGATGATTGCAGTGAAATTGCAGAAAATCACTTCAAAGAAGATAGCTTATCAATCAACCGACTCAGTAAAAATAAAGTTCTCATTTCTACCGTCTGCTGGACGGGAGCATACAACCAGGGCAATGCGTTTTGGATAGTCGACGATAAAGCACCGTACACAGCTGAATTGCTTACAACCGATGCAAGCGACTATGGGGATGGCAAAATCAGCTTCGCCCAAAAAGGTCGTGGCCTGGGTGATTGTTGGAGTAGCGAAACCCGAACTTGGGACGGCAAAAATTTTGTACCAACATCTGCCGCCACTTCAGGCATGTGCAAATTGGTCGCTCCTGGCGGTGCCTGGGATTTACCAACACTGGTGACCGAGGTACGTAAAGCGGGACATTGAGTAACAAATTGCATGAGGGTTTTCGCCAGAAGAAACAATAATCGACAGATACTGTTTTTCTGGCAAAACCACATCAAACCACATCAACCCTCATGTATTGTGATGGCGACCATTTTCAATATATAAAACGATCACATTTTGTATCAGTAAGCCAAGTGTGAGCCTGAGCCGGGACATTCACCCCGACGCTTGTCATCTGTGCCCGACAGACAATGGAAAAGTACAGATGAACTACATACAACCTCAGGAGGTCCGACGAAATCCTGTCAACAGTTTCCATAACGCACCAAGCACCACCGGAATAATCGCCACACCGACACCAAATAAAACGATGGTATTCAAATGATCACGAATCATTGGGATATTGCCAAAGAAATAGCCGCACAAGACCAAAGAAAAAATCCACAACAAAGCGCCAAGCACATTGAATGTCTGGAAAGTTTTGTGCGTCATATCAGAAATGCCGGCAACAAACGGCGCAAACGTTCTGACGATAGGAATAAAACGCGCCAGTACCACGGTTTTACCGCCATGCTTTTCATAAAATTCATGCGTCTTCATCAGGGCGTTTTTATCTAGCCAACTGTAATTCTTTTCCAGAATTTTATGGCCAATCAGACTACCTATCCAATAATTGACCGTATTGCCTAAAATTGACGCAAGTAAGAATAAAACAATGATGCCCCAGACGTTCAAAGAACCTGTAGCACTAAAGGTGCCGGCGATGAACAATAAAGAATCACCAGGTAAAAACGGAAAAATAACAAACGCCGTTTCACAAAAAATAATTGCAAATAAGACAAAGTAGACCAACGTCCCATATTGCTTGATTACCGCATCCAGCATTTTGTCGACATGCAAGATCATGTCAAATAGTTGCATTAAATCCATTATCATCCTAGTCAATGAAGCCGACGCAATCATACACTATGCGGTATTACGCGCAAGCACAGACAGGTATAATCGGGGGATGAATACGAATTTACCTGCCTACCGGGCTATCCAGGCCCTGCCCGACACCCTGATTTCCCAAATCGCCGCAGGCGAAGTGGTTGAACGCCCGTCTGCCGTGGTCAAAGAAGTTTTAGAAAACGCCTTGGATGCCGGTGCGACCAACATCACCATTCGCCTTGAAGAAGGCGGTGTCAAACGCATCGCCATTTGCGACAACGGGCGCGGCATACCGCCAGAGCAATTGCCATTGGCAGTAGCGCGTCATGCCACCTCCAAAATATCGTCGCTGACTGAATTAGAAAATGTCGCCACCTTAGGTTTTCGTGGTGAGGCGTTGGCGTCGATCGCCTCGGTGTCGTTGCTCACACTGACGACGCGCACCGCCGACGCGCCGCATGCGTGGCAAATCGAAGCCGGTAAAATTTCGCCTGCATCTGGTGCTATTGGCACCACCGTTGACGTACAAGACCTGTACTACAACACCCCGGCACGGCGTAAATTTTTAAAATCAGAACAAACTGAATTTGGTCATTGTGCCGAAGTTGTGCGTCGTATTGCCTTAGCACGACCAGATGTCTCGTTTTCATTGACCCACAATGGCAAAGCCGTCGACCACTGGAATGTCAGCGCGATTGATAAGCGTAGCGCGCAGATTCTGGGCGATGCGTTTTCCAGCGCCCGTCTGCCACTTGATGAAAGCGCTGGCCCTTTACGTGTACATGGCTTTGTCGGTTTGCCAACGGCCTCACGTGGGCGCGCCGATGCCCAGTTTTTTTATGTCAATGGCCGTTTTGTTCGCGATAAATTGTTAACCCACGCCGTACGCGCTGCCTATCAGGATGTGCTACATGGCGACCGCTACCCATCCTATGTATTGGCGCTCGATTTAGATCCGGCATTGGTGGACGTCAATGTGCACCCCTCTAAAATTGAAGTACGTTTTCGTGATAGTCGCGCCGTGCATCAGTTTGTATTTCATGCCGTCAGCCGTGCATTAGCGCAAACCTCGGCCACGGCATTTGGTACAGTACCTGCGCCAGCCACGGCGGCATCTGCAACTGCCGTCCTGTCAGGTAAAACACCGTGGATTGCTGGTGAGCAAACCACATTCGCCAGCCAATTTGCGACACCTTCACCGTATGCGGGCAATAATGGATCCGGCTTTGGTGGCAGTCAAAACTACAATCATTTTGGCAGCAAGAATGAACATGGCGTCGCCCAAAGCTTGCAAAGCTATGGTGCGTTTTTCAAGAGTGACAACACCAATAACGCCTTTGATGCTCCTTCAGCGCCATTAGCACCAACCAGCACTTTGCCAGAAGATGATCATCCACTCGGCTTTGCACTGGCACAGTTGCATGGCGTCTATGTGCTGGCACAAAACAGCAAAGGCTTGGTGTTGGTGGACATGCATGCGGCACATGAGCGTATCTTGTACGAGCAACTCAAAAACGCGCTCGATGAGAACGCCATGCCCGTTCAACCCATGCTGATTCCGGTCACGTTTTATGCCGATGCCGTTGAAGTTGGCACCGTTGAAGAGCATCAGGAGACCCTCAAAACTCTGGGCTTTGATATGAGCGCCATTTCGCCCACCACATTGGCAGTGCGTGCCGTACCCGCTTTACTCAAAAACGCCGACGCCCAATCACTGGCACGCGATGTCCTGCGCGAAGTGCGCGAATTTGGCGGCTCGCGGGTGTTGATTGACCGCCGCAATGAATTGCTTGGCACCCTCGCCTGCCATACCGCCGTGCGCGCCAATCGCAGCCTCACCGTGCCAGAAATGAACGCCCTGTTGCGCCAGATGGAACACACCGAACGCGCCGACCAATGCAATCACGGTCGCCCAACCTGGGTGCAATTGGGTATGAATGACCTCGATAAAATGTTTTTACGTGGGCAGTAAATCACCACGTTAGCACCTTCACGCCGCCCTGCACCGTTAATGCAGGGTGGCAGTTTCATACAGAAAGTCCGCATCATGAACAAGGCCAAAGTCATCGCCATCATGGGCCCTACCGCATCGGGTAAAACCGCTGCCGCCTTAGAAATCGCCAAGCATATTCCATCCGAAATTATCTCGGTGGATTCGGCATTGGTGTATCGCGATATGAATATAGGCACCGCCAAACCCAGTGCCGAAGAACTGGCCAGCGCACCACATCATTTGATCGACATCATCGATCCTGCAGAATCGTATTCCGTCGCGCAATTTCGTAAAGATACCGAACGCTTAGTCCAGGACATACAATCCCGTGGCAAGTTGCCCATCTTAGTCGGCGGCACCATGATGTATTTCAATGCCTTGAAAAATGGCCTGGACGACTTACCCGGAGCCGACCCGGCAATCCGCGCCGAACTCGATGCCGAAGCCGAACGCATAGGCGTACCCGGCCTGCATGCCCGCCTTGCAGAAATCGATCCCGACACCGCGGCACGCTTAAAACCCAACGATAGCCAGCGCATACAACGCGCCTTAGAAATCTATGCCATCTCCGGCGAAACCATGTCGAGCTTGTTCGCCCGCCAAACCAAAGCAGGCCCCGCCTTCGATATGCTCGCCGTATCCTTAGAACCTTCTGATCGCAGCGTCTTACACCAGCGTATCGCGCTACGCTTTGATCTGATGCTTCAAAACGGCTTTATCGATGAAGTGAAAATGCTCAAGCAACGGCCAGAGCTACACGCCAATTTGCCATCCATACGCTGCGTCGGTTATCGCCAGGCCTGGGACTATCTCGACCAACTGATCAGCTACGACGACATGCGCGAACGCGGCATCATCGCCACCCGCCAACTGGCCAAACGTCAGCTCACCTGGCTACGTTCCATGCCAGAACGCATCGTCATCGACTGCCTGAGCCCCAATCCACCAGCGCAGATTTTGCAATTAGCGCAACAGCAACTTGACCTGCCAACAACGAAATAAATCAGAGATAAAGCTTGTCTTTTTAAATATTCGCAGGCGTTTTCAGCAAAAAGATTACCCTCAGTATTGACACGATAAGCGCATCCTGCCATAATCTCAGGCTTCTTGGTGATATAGCTCAGTTGGTTAGAGCACAGCACTCATAATGCTGGGGTCGGTGGTTCAAGTCCACCTATCACCACCAGAATTTCGTTTCAGGACATCCTGTGACGTACAAAGAACCCGCTTCTAGCTTAGGCTACAGCGGGTTTTTTGTTCTCTACGGTGTCTTAACGTTCGTTGAAATCCGCAACTTTTGACGGTATATTTGACGGTATATTTGACGGTATATTTGACGGTATCTTGTCATACCGTCAAAACAGATAGGCGGGGGAATCAGCGCCAACACCTTTTTGAATTCTTAGAGATATCCAATAGCTCGTTTAGATTTTTATTAATTTCCGTCATCTATTAGTTCCCCAAAATATATTATTAATCATTATCTAAAAAAACGCATAAAACATGCATCTTCGTTATCACCATCAAATGCAATAAGTAATGATCCATGTCTTTACTTGATAAAGCTATGACTCACATAGATTTTTAATGTACTGTGACTTTTCACTTTGTTGCATTCTGGTTGCAAGATGAGGCGAACATGAAGGCATTTATTAGTATTTTATAATTTCACGATAAAATTGCGTCTATTCAGAACTGATAAATTTCGGTTCCATATCTTCGGTTCCATATCCCATCTCATCTCGTGGCTCCATCGTGAAAATTATTAAAATAAGTGCAATAACTCTGTTCTTGATTTCGATTGCCGCTGGAGCGGCGTTTTATTATCGGGGCGAGACAGCAAACGTGCCTGAGGGTTCCGTCGTTGCGTCATCGAATGATGTGGTACTTGAGAATCAATTGAAAGAGGTCCTCGCCAACTACCGCAAGATCATTGTTCTGGTGGCGGACGAGGAGAAGATGTCTAAGCCGGAATTGGCGGCGAGTGTCAGCGTCGGTCAGCAAGTGTTTCATGAGAATCAGGACAAAATAACTGTCCTGAAAAACGCGCTGGATAAGCTCTTTACGTCCGCTGATGCCAAGCGTTTTGAGGCCATCAATCGTTTGCTGGATTACGTTGAGTCTGACAGCAGCTTGTTTGACGCTGATCGCCTTGCGTTTAAAGAAGTGCTGACTTCGCTGCAAAGCTCGGTGACTAAAGATAGCTCGCTGACGGCGATCAAGATGCATAAGCGCATTTCTGAGGATCTGGATGCGTTAAATGAAATCGAGCGCAATTACGAAAAAGAATTGGGACAGATTTTCGGCCATTTTGATCAGCGCGGGATCGTTCTGAAACGTGAAAAATGGGACGCTTATGTTGCGCATCTGAAGGAGCAATATTCGCGTGAGAAAATCCTCAAGGACTACGGCACGGTGCTCCCTGCCCCTATCAAAGACGACCATACTGACGCTGACAGCAAAAAGGCTGAACGTGAAATCTTCGGCGACAAGCTGCCACCAAAAACGATCGCACTGACTTTTGATGATGGCCCGCACAAGCAATACACCGAAGAAATCGCTGCGATTCTTAAACAATATGAGGCGCCAGCGGTCTTCTTTAATGTTGGTCAAAATCTGGGTACGGTCAATGCGGATGGCACCGCGACGCTGGCAGCAACAGCCAAGATCAGTCAGAAGCTACGTGATGCAGGCTTTGTCATTGGCAATCATAGTTTCTCTCATGCCCAGTTATCCAAATTAAGCGGCGACTCGCTGAACAAAGAAATTTTTAATACGGATGCCTTGTTGAAGAGCATGGATACAAATCGCTCGCCGCTCTTCCGCTTTCCGTATGGCGCACACAATCAGGAAGGTCTGCAAGCTCTGGAAAAAGCGCATCTGCAATCGGTGATGTGGAATATTGATTCGCTGGACTGGGCTGACCCCATTCCTAGTTCGATTGCGGATCGTGTTTTAAAAGCAGTGGAGAAGCAAGGCCACGGCATCATTCTGTTCCACGATATTCATGACCGCGCCGTCAAGGCGCTGCCTGTGATTATGGACAAATTGGTCGCTGATGGCTATAAGTTTGCCGGCTGGGATGGCAGCACATTTACGGTCGCTAAAAGTGATAAAGCAGCCCCAGAAAAAGTCTCTGTCAGCGCAGGTTATAGCAACTCCTGGGCGATGGTGATTGGCATTAATGACTACGCGAAATGGCCTAAGCTGCAATATGCGGTACAAGATGCGCAGGGTGTGCGTCAGATTCTGATTGAGAAACTTGGCTTCCCTGCTGATCATGTGTTCTCGCTCCAAAATGGTGAGGCGACACGTAACGGAATTTTGGCGGCCTTCCATGATCGGCTGGCGAATTCTAGTATTCAAAAAAATGACCGGATTTTTGTCTTTTTTGCGGGTCATGGGGCGACTCGTAAGTTAAGTTCTGGGCGTGATCTTGGCTATATTGTTCCGGTGGATTCTGATCCGAATGAATTTGCCGCTGATGCGATTCCGATGACGGAGATTCAAAATATCTCAGAAAGCCTGACCTCGAAGCATGTGCTCTTTGTGATGGATGCGTGTTACAGCGGGCTGGGATTAACCCGTGGCGGGGCTTCTAACTACCTGCGCGATAACGCCAAGCGTATTGGTCGCCAGATGTTGACAGCAGGCGGCACCGATCAAATGGTGGCAGACGGCGGGCCCAATGGTCATTCGGTATTTACCTGGACCTTGATGCAGGGCTTGTCTGGTAAAGCAGATTTGAATGGTGATGGCATTATCACAGCAACCGAGCTTGCCGCTTACGTGGCGCCAGCAGTAGCGGCGGTGTCAAAACAAACGCCTGCTTTTGGTAGCTTGCCAGGATCTGAAGGTGGGGATTTTGTATTTGAACTACCAATTGAAACGGAATACCTCAATACCTCTACGGCACAACTGTCCAATGACGCGATTGCGCTCAATAGCAAACTCGATTCAAGCAGACCTGAAGCCATTGCTGACAGCAAAAACACTGGTGCGAAATCAGCGCCAGTCGTCAAGATTAAAGATTTACAGGGCACGGTGCAAACCATCGCCACACCGGTTGCCATCCCTGTCTCTGCCCGGCAAATGGCACAGCATGCGAATGATCGTGGGCTGCAGTTTTACAAAGAAAAGCACTACGATGAAGCCGAAGCACAATTTACGGAAGCATTAAAACTGCGCCCTGACTTTGCCCTTGCCGCCAACAATCTGGGCTTTGTTTATTACAAGCGCGAAAAATACGCCGAGGCGGCACGCTGGTTTGAAAACACCGTCAAAATCGATCCGTCGCGTGCGATTGCGTATCTGAATTTGGGCGATTCCTACTTCCATGTGGGGGATAACGCCAAAGCGAAAAAAGCGTATCAGACCTATCTGGAATTAAACCCCAATTCACCCTCTGCGACCTATGCGAAGCAGCAGATAGAAAAGCTCTGATGAGAAAAGATCTGATAAATAGCCGTCTATTTTTTCAAAAAACCACAGGTGGCGATCCTGTCTGTGGTTGTTATTACACAAATATTTCTCTCACGATCAAACATTGTTAAATTCTTTATTGGAATTTATTTTACAAAAAAATCTGATATATACTGCCGACCATTGTCTCGATGACAATGGATGAAATTTCACATTTTTCAAATTTGAATTTAAGGCAAACACTATGAAAGCATACGGAGCAGAATTTATTGGGACCTTTTGGTTAGTGCTAGGCGGTTGCGGCAGCGCTGTTCTGGCGGCTGGCTTTCCTGGTTTGGGCATTGGTTTTGTCGGCGTATCGTTGGCGTTTGGTCTCACGGTATTGACGATGGCATATGCGATTGGCCACATATCTGGTTGCCATTTGAATCCGGCGGTATCCGTTGGACTTTGGGTAGGCGGTCGTTTTCCGGCTAAGCAAGTGATCCCTTACATCGTTGCACAAGTCATTGGTGGTCTGGCGGCGGGCGGCGTTCTGTATTTAATCGCCAGCGGCAAAGCTGGTTTTGATGTGGCTGGCGGTTTTGCATCAAATGGCTTTGGTGAACACTCCCCGGGTCAATACACGATGGTTGCGGGCTTTATCTGCGAAGTGGTGATGACTATGATGTTCTTGTTCATCATTCTTGGCGCGACAGATAAGCGTGCGCCAGCGGGTTTTGCACCGCTGGCAATCGGTTTGGGTCTGACCTTGATTCACTTGATCAGTATCCCGGTGACAAATACCTCCGTCAACCCTGCACGCAGCACCGCAGTCGCGTTGTATGTGGGTGATTGGGCTGTTTCGCAATTATGGATGTTCTGGGTTGCACCTATCATTGGTGCAGTGCTCGGTGGGTTGATCTACAAATTTATCGGCAGTGACGACTAATATTTAAATCCTGACGCTCGCTTTAAAACACGGAACGCATTAAAAAAGCCCAGCGCTACTTATTGAGCGCCGGGCTTTTTAACTCTCTTATTGATACGGATCATGCTCCAAAAAATGGTCGATCCTGAAAAAATAATCCTTTCAAACGCTTGCGATAAATCGCCATCAGCAGCGCCATGAATACAACAAGCAGGTTGAAGCCAAGAATTTTGCTACCGCCAAGATCAACAAAGGGAATTGCGTTGGAAGGCATGGTCGCGGCATTGAGGCCATGATCATAACTGGCACCAATCACTTGACCAGCATTATTAATCGCGTTGGTCAGGTAAAGGCTTTTACCACTGGGATGCATGGTAATTTTATTGTCTCGCCAGACAAAGGTATAACGTATATCGGCAAGATCAACAATACCAACGACATGGCCTTCTTTATTGATGCCAGTGGCAAAACTATCGCCATAGCCAATTTTTTCGCCGAGGTCGATCATCTGCTTGCCATCATGAACAAACGCATGCCAACGACGATCCTTGGTTTCTGCTGTTCCAACGACGACGCCCTGATCATTGACTGCGGTGGCAGAACTATAACGGCCACCTAGAGTTCCAAGGTCTTTCATTCCGATCGTTTTGTCGTATAAAAACGCATGGCGTGATCCATCTTCAGTCGTTGCTGTACCAGCTACCTGCCCCTGATTATTGATTCCACCTGCATAGCTCACTTTACCACCCAGGGTGCCCAGATCTTTTAAAGCCTCTCCTGGTGTGTACAAAAAAGCGTGCCAATCGCCATCGACGGTGTCAGCAAATCCTGTGGCAATACCCTCGTTATTAATGGCAACACCGTAGCTGTTTGGGCCGCCTAATGTGCCGATCTCTTGCTGATGATGGTTACGATCACGGATAAATGCGCTGGCGATGTTACCGATTTTTGAATAGCCAATGACCTCACCGCGGTCGTTGATGTGCTTGGCTTCGCTTTCTGTTTCACCAGGAAGCTCTAGCTTGATTAACTGACCTTTGTCATAGAAAACAGCATGCGGCGTACCATTTTTTTCTTTGATGACGGACGGCAGCAATCTGACCGGATGCATTCATGTCATAAGCGATTGACTCACCATACTGCTGACGAGAAATGCCAACCGAATTGCTGAGAGCAAAAGCTTCACTGCTCAATACAACTAACGACAATAAGCCAAACCGGAATAAACGGTGATGCATGCGATTCTCCTTTTTTTGAGCGAAGTACTGATCAATATCTTGGACCGCAAAAACAGCAAAAAAAACAGCAAAAGAAACAGCAAATGCGAGCGAACAACTTTTAAGGCGAAAGCGACAGCGAAACGAACTGAGCGCATGGTTCGCTCAGTTGATGGTGAAGAAAAAAAATTAAGGTTGAACGGTATTCATCAATTGCAAATTAAAGCGCAAATTTTCTGCGGCTTTATCCTGGTCGCGCAATTGTCGACGCAAACTGTTACGTTCGTCATCGGTTTTGGCTTCGGATAATCTTCTCTCAAGATCCCGGGAAGTCGAAGCAATATTACTCAATTGTCTGTTGATATTGTAGATCTGATACGCACGGTCAAACGCCATCACAAAGCCAGGTTCACCAACTTGTCCAGCGCAGGCATCACGCTTAAAACCGTTGCCATCCATACCTTCACGCCAACCACGTTGTGGCGTGCAGAAAGTCGCTATACCCTGATCCCATCCATAGTAATAGGCACTTGGACTAGGCGTTACACCCACTTTAGCGCAATCTTTGGTGTAATCCGCCAGATTGGATCTTGATTCCCCTCTGGCACCATCTTCTCGTCCTGTACGCGCCCAATCTGCCACCTTGCATTGCTCAGGACTCATACTTTCGCAGGCGCCGAGTAGTAGGGTAGCAGTGGCGGAGAGCACGATAATCGCTGAGCGATAGAAATTGTTAGCCATGATAGTTAATAATAAATAGGTGATGGAACGAGAAAAGCGAAAGATGGCATGAAATTGACAATATTATAATCACGCTTATGTTATTGGGAAACATTTCTTTTCACACGTTAATGTGCACTGCAAAAACTGCATCCCGCCATCAAGTTCTGGTACCTGAAGATTCATCCAAATACGGAGAAATAAAGCTAGAAAAGTAGCAAGCATCAGAATAGCGCATCAATGAAAATATACAACCTATACAATGACGAAACTCGGCATAGAATAGACCTGCACAATCCTCTAACAGTAATGCTTTTTTGCAACCTTCATCCAGGAGAGTTCTATGTCTGGCAAAACACGCTATCAATTGGTGACGATTGCTGCACTTCTCTCTGGCTTATGTGCTTGCCAGACCTGGGGCACCGGCGCTGTTCCACCTGGACAAACTGAAGCGGAAGTGATCTCGCAATTAGGGCAGCCCACCCATATTTACAGTAATGGTGACCAACATCTGTTGGAATATATGCGAGGCAGAATGGGGCAAGCGACCTACATGGCGATCTTTGGTACAGATGGTAAGCTCATCTCTTACCAACAGGTGTTAACGATAGAAAACTTTTCGAAAATTACCGTTGATGTATCCGATAAAGACGCCGTATTAAGACTCATCGGCGCACCTAGTCTGACTAATTTCTACTCCAGAACAGGACTGGAAGCCTGGTCTTATCCGTTCAAACAAGACGGCGCATGGAATTCTTTGATGGCGGTGTATTTTGACAGTAACGGTATCGTCAGAAAATTAGAGAACGGCCCAGATCCAGCATTCGATCATGAAGAACGGGGACATGGCAGGGGCCGCTGACACTGCTACAGTTAAACAGTTATACAGTTAATCAATTCGTGAACAGCTAATTTGCCGGAAACTGCCTCCATTGATTTGCACGGAGCGACCAGAGTCAGAGACAATTTCCACTGGTAAGCTAAAGCCTATACTCGTGCTGATGTCGGGGTAGTTTTCCCATTGCAATTTGCCATAGTTGACGGAGCCATTGATCACGCGCCCTGCTGTACGAATCTGAATTTTTTCTCCGCCATGTTTGTAGTAAAGAGAAAACTTCCCGGTATAACCAGGACATTCAAATTGCGTCATCGGTGCTGGTGCCGGAATAAAACTCTTACCAAAATGCGTGAACACAAAAATCATTAAACCTGTTAGACATAAGCCGCCGATCAGCAGGCCATTTTCACGCAATTTTTGTAACCACCCTGCACCGCCTGATTGATCTTCTGTCGATTCGTTATTGTCTTCATATTCACCATCTTCAGACTCTTCTTCGTCATTCTGTTCAGCGTCAGTCTTTGCGAGAGTTGCTGGTGCAGGAGGCGCTTGATCTTGTGATTTTCCAGCATTCAGATTGGTAACACTATGATCTGCGACAACAACTGCTGAGGCGGCTACGGGTAATTCTGTCACCCTTTCAAGGTTGGCAGCTTGCTGTGCTTCAATGATTTTAGATTCAGCTTCTGGTTGTCCTACTTCTGGATGTTCGACTACAACTGGCGTGTGCGTCATCGCTAAAATTCGTGCTGATATGTCTGTTTTTTTATGGCTGTCCAAATTGATGCCCCATGTCTGCCTCAGCTCTTTCACAATGCGACTTTGCATGAGTACGAATACAGCGCACAGTAAAGGCATGACGACGGTCAGCCCCGGTGATTGGGTATTGATCCAGTCTGCAATCAATGGATCAGCAACCGCAATATCGCCTGCGATCCAACCTAATAAAGCAGCCACAGCTGGAACCAAGATCGGGTAACGGTTCAATAAACCAGTAACAAACAGGCTGCCATACATCAATAAGGGGATACTCAACAACAAACCGAACACTAAAAATGAGACATTATCTTGTGCTACCGCAGCCAGCGCGACCACGTTATCCATGCTCATCACCAGATCAGCAACCACCACAATGCCAACCGTAGACCATAAGCGATTTGTCGCATCTTGTTCAGATTCATGATTGCAGGTTTCACCATCCAGGCGATTTTGCTCGTCATCCACCAGCAACTTGAGCGCGATATACACCAGCGCGACGCCACCGATCAGGCGTAAAGAAGGCACCTGTAACAAGAAGCTGACGACCGTGGTCAGAACCACTCGCAAGAAAAACGCAAACCCAGTTCCGAGCAGAATCACCTGACGCATTTGTTTTTGCGGCAAGCGGCGACACGCGAGTGCAATCAACACAGCATTATCACCGCTCAATACCAGATCGAGAAAGAACACCTGTAGCGTCATCGCTATCGCGTGCATGATGCCATCAAATCCCATCATTTCTCCTTTGGATTGCCATCATCAAAACATGTCTCATGTAAAAATTCCTGCTATCCCGGCATAGAGCCCAAAACCTGCGGTCAAGACAAAAAGTACCGCCACCAGTTTTGCGTAAAACCCTTGTAAGCGCAACGCTTGCGGTAGCTCTGTACGCGCCAGAGAATACAAAAATCCTAGTACGATCGGCAACAAGAGTGCATTGATCACACCTGTCGCAATCGATAAATGAATCAAATTAATGCCAGAACAAACCAGTAAGCCGCCAGCGACTAACATGACAGCAAATGCCACGTAAAACCATGGTGCCTCCCTTGGATGTTGTTCCAAAGAGTGGCGCACACCAATCACTTCACCGACCGACCATGCTGCCGTCAGGCACACAACGATGGTAGCGACCATGGCGCTGCCAGTCATACCAATCACGAATACAATATGCCCGACCGTATGTCCCAGCACCGCCGTAAAAGCGTCGGCAATTTGCGGGACGGTTTCCAGTGTCACACCATGCTGACCAAAAGACGCAGCTGCTGCCACCAGTACCGACGCTTGTACTAACTGGCACAATGTTGCGCCGATCGCGGTTTCTGCTCTGGCGATTTTCAAATGCGATAATGACAAGCCCTTATCAAGCAGCGCAGATTGCTGATAAATCAAGGTCCAGGGCATGATGCTGGTGCCCAGATTGGCCGCCATTAAATATAGAAATCGGTTATCTCGCATCGGCATTTCTTGCATTTGCTGTACCAGTAACGTCATATCCGGATGGGCTTTCCACGCCACCAACAAAAATGCCAGGCCAAACAAGCCGAACAAAATCGCAATTTTTTCAACGGAGCGGTACGAGCCCGTCCACATCATCGTAAAGATCAACACCACCACAATAGAAATGGTTTGCCAGATCGGAATGTTTAACAACTGTCCTGCCCCAGCCAACCCACTCATCTGCGTCAACAAAGCACCAAAACAACTAATAATCAGCGTCGACAAAGACAGAAAAGCCATTCCACGTCCAAAGCGTTGACGAATTAGCTCGCCGTAGCCTTTACCCGTTCCCAATGCCAACCTGATCGATAATTCTTGCGCAATGTAAAGCAGAGGAATCAGCACCACTTGCATCAATAGCAAACGATAACCCCACTCGGCACCGCTTTGTGCTGCGGTGATCAAGCTACCTGCATCGGCGTCAGCGAACATGACCACCAAGCCGGGTCCGACCGTCATGGCGATGCGTAAAAAGCGTTTGCTGAGACTAGCTTGAGTTGACATCTGACCTGTTAAAAAGGGAAAGCCGGAAAAATAAAAAACGTTAATGCCCTGCTATTGATTAACGCTTCGCATTCGGCGCCTCTACCGGGCCAGTTTTGAAATCGCGTAAGAATTCCGCATCTGGCGACAACACCAATGTTGGAGCAGAGTCAGCCAATGACGTGCGATAGGTTTGCAAAGATCGATAGAGTTTATAAAACTTAGGGTCTTTACCAAATGCTGCCGCAAAAATCTGATTCGCCTGTGCATCGGCTTCACCACGTGTGATATTACTTTGACGTTGCGCTTCCGACAAAATGATTGCTCGTTCACGATCTGCGGATGCCTGAATTTGCTGCGCCCATTCAAAACCTTGCGCACGCAATTCTTTGGCTTCACGTTCACGTTCAGATTTCATCCGGTCATAAATCGCCTGACTCGTTTCCAAAGGCAAATCGGCGCGATGAAAACGTACTTCCGTCACTTCTATACCCAGGGGTTTAGCTTTTTCTATGACTTCTTTTTGGATACGTTCAACGATCTTAGGACGTTCTTTTGAGAGCAATGAGGGCAGCACGACCTGCCCCAATTCGCGACGTAGCGACGAGCTCACCAATTGAGATAATTGCGTACCGGCCTGATCAAAAGTACGTACCGACTGATAAAAACGCAGCGGATTCACAATACGGAAATGGGTATAGGTTTCGACTTCGATCCGTTTTTGATCGCCCAAAATAACTTGTTCCGAACGCGGCGTCAGCGTCTGCAAACGACGATCATAGTAGATCACCGTATCGAGCATAGGAATCTTAGTTTTCAACCCCGGCTCACTGACGGCCCCCAGCGGCGCACCGAGGCGAACAACCAGAGCTTGCTGATCTTCACCAACGGTATAAAACGCCGAAGATAACAATGACAAGCCAAGCAATACCGAGAAAGCAACACCGAGTCTGAGCGTATTTTTATTCATTTTTTAGCCTCGCCATTGGTTGCAGTATTGTTTGCATTCGTCGTGCTATTCGCATTTTTTTCCGACACTGACATATAAGGCACAACGCCAGAAACACCTTTACCTGAAGAATCAATGATCACCTTGCCGGATTTTTTCAATACCGCGTCTACACTCTGCAGATACAAGCGCCAGGAAGTGACATCTTTAGCCTGGGCGTAACTCTGATAAACCGACAAGAAACTTTTCGCTTCACCTTCGGCTAAATTGACGGCCTGGGTTTTATAGGCTTCGGCATCCTGAATGATATGAGAAGCCTCACCACGTGCGCGCGGCAAAATGTCATTGTGATAGGCTTCAGCTTCATTACGCGCGCGCTCCTGATCGGCGCGTGCACGTTGCACATCGTTGAATGCATCGATGACCGCAACGGGTGGATCGACTCTTTGCAATTGCACCTGCGTGACGTAAATACCAGAGAGCTCGTTATCAAGCAGAACCTGCAATAGCTGTTTGGTTTCATCTGCAATTTGCTGACGCTTGTCAGACATTGCTGCCTGAATCGGGGTACGTCCAATCACCTCACGCAAAGCGCTTTCGGCAGCAATCTTGATCGCTTGTTCGGGATTTTTGATCTGGAATAAATAGCGCCCAGCATCTTTGACTTTCCAAAAAACCACGCAATCGGCTTCGACGATATTTTCATCGCCAGTCAGCATCTGATCGTCATGCGAATTTGAACTATCGGCAGAACTTGCGCGTGTACGTCCCAACTTTAATTCATTGACCTGTGTCACTTTCGGAAAAAGTACGGAATCAAACGGATACGGCAAATGGTAATGCAGGCCAGATTCGGTGGTATCTATCCATTTGCCAAAACGCAGAACCACGCCTTGCTCTTCCGGTTGAACTTTATAGATACCTGAAAATATCCATGCCACGCCGATTAAAGCAGCGATCAATCCCAAGCCCTTGGCATTGAGGGCAATATAAAACCGTGCAGCTTTCATCTGCACGGTCTGCATCAACGTATCTACCTTCGATAGTTCCGGTGACGCAGCTTGCTGCTCTTCGGGTAAAGCTGAAGACATGATGGATTCCGTTTCCTTGAAGCATAGATTGGTGACGACCCACTATCATAAACAAAAAATCAATTAAATCGGGCAAAACACATACCGCCCAGTGTAAAAGCCGATTTTTTTGTCTGTTTATCGTAGGGAAATTTGCTTCCTGCAAGGATAGCTTGCGAGACAACAGGCTGATACTTCCCCGATGCCACCCCATACCTTGGCGTCATGGATGTCAAGCTATCTGAAGAGCAAGCATCTTACTACCCTGCTTTGCCATAAACAACCACGCAGATGTTCGTTTGTGGTGTTGCCTTAATTGATCTTGATTAAGATCAATTAATTATTTGTGTTCGATGACAAATATGGCGACTCCCCACGAAGCTTAATATTCCAGTCTGAACCCCACTTCACGCCGTAAAAACGTACAATGGTAGTTTATTGCTAGGCTGCAGTATGTTCGTATGAATCGCACATACGTTGCAATCGGCACATTCCCATTTTTATCGGTTTTTTATGTCTCTGATTCAAGCTTTTAAATCGCTCACTGGCAAATTCAAAAACAGTTCAGCGTCAGACAATGCGGTTGGCCAAGTAGCTCCAGTGTTAATCGCGAGTGATCCTGTTTTGCTGACGTTGCTTGGCGACACGCTCACGCAAGCATCGCAGACTTTTGAGCAAACAGAATCGCACCTTTTGACGCCCGAAGGTCTGATATTTGCAGTGCAACAGATTGAAAGCGTGGCATTAGGAGAGGATAGAGTACGGACTTGTACAAAAATTCATGCCTGGCATCCGACGTATTTCCCGCAAGGCATTTTTGAATTTCAGCATGCTTTAGCTGCGACGGAAGAAGCCGCATTCGTTGATGGTTTTAAGCAATGGATCAACATGGATTTACAGGTCTTGCTGGATGCTACCCTTGATGTACCAGTCAATTGCACCGTAATAGAGATGAATACGGCAGCCGATGAGACAAATGCGACGGCACACTTTCGTCAGGTTATCTTAGGGCCGGTAGCTCACTTAGCAAGCCTGGCTGCGCCCAAGAAAAAAGAAGAGCATCCATTTTGTCCTTGCTGCTTGTTTACCGAAAGCATCGCAGCTTTTCATGATGTGCTACAAAGTGATCGGTTTGTTGGCGTGCGTTTATTTGCATCACGCGATAATCAAGGTATCTTGGCAGCGGATTGCCGGGTCAATGGTGAAGACTTTCAGGCGGCAGTTGCACCACTGGTTCAGTATGCAGAAGCCTGGCCACAGCGTGGACTGGAGTTTCGCAAGCAATATATCATCATTCGCAGCGTCAGCCGTAGCTTAGACACTGCCAGCAAGATGGCGATGCCGCTACCAGAATAAATAAATTTTCTTTAAAGATTTTGGACAAAAAAATGGCAGGGAAAACCCTGCCATTTTTGCTTTAGCTAAGCGCTTGAGTTACTTCAAGAACTGCTCGTTCCCGACCATACCGATTTTGGTTACGCCCAGACGTTGAGCGGAAGCCATCACAGCAGCGACCGATTTGTACGGTACGACTGCATTCGGACGCAGGTGGACTTCTGGCTG
>JBMPPG010000001.1:0-729906 GCA_049339905.1 Undibacterium sp. SXout11W | reverse complement strand
AGTCAATTGATATATGTTGCCGAATCTTCCGACCGAATAGTCGGTTTTGGAGCCGTAAGTCTGATTGACGGCAAGATCGACGCTGTTTTCGTGGATCCAGATCACGCTGGCAGCGGGATAGGAAGAACGGTGATGCAATTCCTAGAAGAAGTCGCCATCGAAAGTGGATCAACCGCGACGCTGCACCTTGAGGCGACCTTGAATGCTATGCCGTTCTATACGAAGTTGGGGTTTGCTGTTGATTCCCCATCACTGTTCATCTCACCACGTGGTTTTTCACTGGAGTGTATAAAGATGTCAAAGACTCTAGATGATCACTAACGGCCAACTGCGGTCATTCGCGCCTTGTTCTCCCCTGATATTGCTCTGGCAATTTTTATGTGGCAGCATTCGTCAAATCGTTACCAATTTGAGCAGTTCAATTATGGAAGAGATCGCACGCTTACGGAGATGCTACCTTCAACATCGTCTCGGCTTTGATGATTGGCAGTCTTGCGTCGACTGGGCAATCGAGCGTTTGCAGCGCGACGATGAGGGAGATGACCTGGACGTCGTTATGCTTGCCGCTGCAACAAAAGTTGAGGAGGTTTGGCCATTAGTGTCAGCTATAGTATCTCGATACCTTGATGGCGCGCAGATAAGTGACGATGTAGCGGCTGGAAAATACATTGTGGAGCTGCATACTGCTTATCTCAGTAAGTCCGAAAGCATTGAAACGCTTGAACAAAAATTCTGGAAAATTTTTAATCGGCTGAACCAACCTTCGTGGCTTGCAATGCTAGCCAGAAATTGCGAGTACGCAACAGATATGGATTTCTATGAAAAACCCTTTGAGGACGAATTTTCGTATATTTCTGGACTCTGGAGCAGAGCGAGCACGCTAAATGAATTTCTGGTTTCATATGACCGAAACATCTCGAATTCCCATGAGGCTGACTGGCAACCCGTCAAGAATAGTTAGGCGCTCATTTTCATGAGAGAGCGGCAACCGGTGCAATCGGCCAGAAGCAGCCTGTCGCGAAAGACCCGAAGTTAAATTGGAGCATTAATGTCGTTGAGTGAGAAAATTTCCTTGCCCGAGTTGGTGAGTCAAGTTAATCAGCTGCCATATGAATATGCCGATGGTGATGGCATTGAATTTGAACCGTATGATACGTTTCTATCGGCCGACGAAACGGCCGATTGGTTCAAGGCTTGGACTGGCAATCCAAATGCGGATGCATCAAAATTCCGAGTGTTTGGCCAAGACTGCACCGGTGGTTACGCCGCGTTCTGGATCGTGCGAAATAATGCTGATTTGTTGGCGCAGCCAATTGTGTTCATGGGATCCGAAGGTGAGGCCGCGATTTTGGCTCGCAATTTTTATGATTACCTTTGGCTTCTTGCTGCTGGAGTGGGTCCATGCGAAGTGGCGTCATTTCCTGATACCCCGCGTGTAGCACAGCCCGCACTGGAGTCGTTTGCATTGAAGAATTCAGCACCCTTCCGCACTGCCGCGCGGGTGCTGCAAGACGCGCGGGCAGAATTTCCCAGCTTTGTTCAGGATATCGAAGCTCAATGCCGATAACGGCCAACACCGGACCTTCAACAATTTATTGGAAATTGAATGCCAGAATTTTCTTGGGAACCGCTAGATTTTCTTGAAGCCCTAGGCGTCGTACCGGTAGTTGAGGAGTATGGCATTTCCTATAGCTATTCCGTCGAACGCCTCCCGTTAAATTTAGCTCTCACCATTTGGCCGATGTCGGGTGACGTTGAGCTAGCTATTCGATGTGGGGGAGTCACAGAGCCGGTAATATTCTTGAATCTCTTAGGTAGTCCGGGCGCGAGAGTGGTTACCGGTAAGGATGGTAAATTTATCGAGTTTGCAGCGGCCAATTTATTCGTTGGGCGTTACGATATTACTGACCCGGCCCCTTATGGCTTTCGCCTCCGGTTGGAACCTAACTGGCAGGTGACTGCATTTAGCTATGACGTGTAGCGGCCAATTTCGGCCACACGCAGATATTCAGCGCTAATCGTTTGATTCTTTTTTTTGAAAAATTATTATGCTTTTACAACTTAGGCAGTTGTTCGCAAGGGTAAAAGCGGAAAATATGTGCGCTGGCTGGATCTATTTTCGCGAGAACTTAGATCCGACTTTGGACACTGAGTGTTTGTTGGTGATGGACGACGACTTCGAAGATGATTTCGACGGTATTCCTTCAAAGGCGCGTACCGCTGGTTTTGGCATCGAGGGACTTGATACGTCCACAATTGAAGATTGTCTACGTTGGGCAAAGCATCTAGAGCCAAAATCAGGGCCAGCGCTGGAGCTCGAGTCATTTGTTTATTATTGGCGCTTTGATGCCTTCCTTCCGAGGCCAGGCGCGCCGGCTCCACCTCCTCCTGATGTCGCAATGATGAATTTTGACCGAAAATTTTACGACGAATTGGGGGAAGAGAACATTTCAAACCCATGTCGAATTCAAGATTGCGGGCGCGGAGCAATTCAATACAGCGTCTTTTGTCGAGTGCATCATTTCGAAAGCATTCGAAAAAAACCGTGCCCATTTTCCGATTAGCAATGTCGGCTTAGGGGCGTAAGCGGTCACTCGAAAAACGCTTTTCGTCGAGCTGCGCGAGCTGTATAGCTTAGAGGGTTTCTTAGCATGGCATTTTGTATGGTATTGACACGCAGCGCAAATGCTAGTTGCTTAATTTCATATTGTTTTCCGGCTCTATTGATGACTAAGTGGGAGTGATTTGATGTCTGGCAACACCAGGTATTGATTGGCAGAGACACCCCAGAAGCCCGCATCGTTGCGGGCTTTTTGTGTTTGACGTGTTATGTTGATTTACGTTGGTTTAAAACTCAACCCAGTCCTTGTCAGTGTTTGCCATTTTTTCTCTTTTCTTTGGTGGCAGGGCGGGCACCATTTTGAGCTTTCTTTGATTTGGAGTGCTGGCTGGTTTAATTGCTACCGCTTTTTTTAGTTTTAGAGGTTGTTGGCTTTTGGGATTTCTATCCGGATCATGGTTGATTTTAAATGAATGCACCAGTTTTTCGAGTTCAGCGGCTTGTTCATTGAGTGATTGTGACGCTGCTGCAGCTTCTTCGACTAAAGCTGCATTTTGCTGTGTGGTTTCGTCAATTTGGGCAATTGCCATATGGATCTGATCGATGCCGCTGGTCTGTTCCTGGCTGGCATTCGTAATTTCACTAATCACAGCTGATACACGTTGGACGCTGATGACAACTTCTTGTATCGTGGCGCCAGCTTCATCAACCATTTTCGCGCCATTGGCTACTTTCTCGACGGTGTCTGAAATTAAGGTTTTAATTTCTTTGGCGGCAGTGGCGCTGCGTTGTGCCAGGTTGCGGACTTCACTGGCGACGACTGCAAAGCCGCGGCCTTGCTCACCTGCTCGTGCAGCCTCTACGGCGGCATTTAGTGCGAGGATATTAGTCTGGAATGCAATGCCGTCGATGACGCTAATAATGTCGACGATTTTTTTTGATGAGTCATTGATAGCGCCCATGGTTGCGATGACGTCGCCCACCATTTTTCCACCTTTGCCGGCGACTTCAGACGCATTGCTGGCAAGTTGATTTGCCTGGAGTGAATTCTCGGCATTTTGTTTTACGGTGCTGGTTAATTCTTCCATTGATGAGGCGGTTTCTTCCAGTGAGCTGGCTTGTAACTCAGAGCGTGACGATAATTCCATATTTCCAGTAGAAATTTCGGCTGACGCATTGGCTATTGTTTCTGCGCCGCGAGCGACTTTGCCCACAATGTCAGCGAAGTTGTCGCGCATGGTGTTGATGGCGTAAATGAGACTGTTTGTTTGTGCTTTACTGACATCAATTTCTACTGTCAGATCGCCAGTGGCAATCTGTGCAGCCACTTTGCTGACATAGTTTGGTTCTGCGCCAAGTTGGCTTAACAAAGAGCGCGTGATTAAGGTGCCTATGATGGCTGCGCATCCGATGGCTGCAAACGACAGTAGCAGGATGAGTGAGCGCAAATTGGCGTAGGCCTCTGCCGCAGCTAATTCATCATTTTTATTTTTCTCACGTTGTAAAGTGATAAATTGGTGAATGTGATCTTGCCACATGCCGGTTGCTGGATTAGCGACTTTTAATAAGAAGTCGACGCCAGCTTGTTTGTCTTGTTTTGCGAGTTCAAGAAAGTGATTATTTTTTGGTCTGGCGTCATTCATGTCGCGCTCTATATCAGCAACGAAGTCCAGACCTTTTTGATCCAGTGGCATTTTCTTTAAATCGTCAAATGCTTTGTTGTATTCTTCTCTGGCGGCACCGATTTTAGCGAACTCGTGATCGTAAGTGGTCTGTTCGGAAATCAGTGCCAGTGATCTGATGACGCGTGACACAACATGAACAGAATTGGACATGTCTTCAAGTAATGCCATTTTGACGGCATTGACTTCAGTGACATGTTTTAATTTATCATTGGTGACGGACATTCCATAAAGTCCGAGGGCTGAAATGATCGCTAAAAGCCCAAGGACTGAAGCGTATCCAGTGATCATTTTTGCTTTGACTGTCAAGGCTGAGAATTTTATTTTTGCCGCCATTGAATTAAGTTGGTCGTTAGCAACTTACGATCTGCATTTCGCGACACTGCTTGCGTCATGTTGCTGTATATCAATATGTCACAGGGAATGTAAAATGAAAGTGGAGAAATGTTAATTCAGTGATTGTGCAATCATCTTTTGCAATTGTCAGTGCAAAAGGTTTATGCGGCTTGGATGGGGTAGTGTCGATTGTTGAAATATAAAATTTGATTTGCTAACTTTGAAAGTGGCAAAAAAACGCTTGATTAAAACGTTGGCGATGGAATGCTTAAACAGCACAAATAGAAGAAGTAGGCAAGTTTGTTCTGCGGCTGTGGTATCATTCACGGTTCAGCGTAATTTATGTAGTTTTCTGGCATAAATTATTTCATCTGGCATTCATCATCCAAATTATTCCGGTTTGCATAGCAAAACAGCATTGATTTATCGTATTGGTGAGCCTGGACGGTCTTGTGGGCCATTAGATTCCTGGGAATAAGACGTGACCTATAGCGTCAAAGAAATTTTTTATACGTTGCAAGGCGAGGGCAATCATGCCGGGCGTCCGGCTGTGTTTTGTCGTTTTTCTGGTTGTAATTTATGGACCGGGCGTGAAGAAGATCGTTCGTCGGCGGTGTGTCAGTTTTGTGATACCGATTTTGTCGGCACTGACGGTGAGGGTGGTGGCAAATTTAAGCAGGCGCAAGAGCTTGCGGCGACTATCAATGCTTTGTGGCCACAATCGTATCCTGCTAGTAAATACGTGGTATTCACTGGTGGTGAGCCGCTGTTGCAATTGGATGCAGCGCTGATTGATGCCATGCACGCAGTTGGCTTTGAAATTGCCATTGAAACGAATGGCACTTTGCCAGTACCTGAAGGGGTTGATTGGGTTTGCGTCAGTCCTAAGATGGGCTCGCAGCTTGTTGTGCACAAGGGTAATGAGATTAAAGTCGTTATCCCGCAATTTGGTCAGGATATGGCAGCATATGCTAATCTTGATTTTGAACATTACTTTGTACAGGCAATGGATGGTCCTTTGAGGGATGATAATCTGCGTCGTGCAATTGACTTCTGCAAACAGCATCCACAATGGAAGCTGAGTTTGCAGACACATAAACTTTTACAAATTCCGTAAGCTTTTCATGTTAACGATTACCCGAAAAATGGAATTCGATGCAGGTCATCGTATTCCCGATCACAGCAGCCAGTGTCGTAATTTGCACGGTCACCGCTATACCTTGCAAATTACCTTGACCGGTGAAGTGGTGCAGCAGGATGGTGAGTCCGATAATGGCATGATTATGGATTTTGGTGACATCAAGGCACTCGCCAATAAACACCTCGTCAATTTATGGGACCATTCCTTCATCGTCTATGAGAAGGATTACATCATTAAAAATTTCTTAGAGAAATTGCCTGGTCATAAAACTGTTGTGATCGATCGCGTTCCAACTGTCGAAAATCTGGCAAAGATTGCTTTTGATATTTTGAAAGACGTGTATCAAGATCACTTTGGGCGTAGCCTGAAGCTGGCTAAAGTAACGCTCTATGAAACGCCCAATTGCTGGGCTGAGATCGACGGATAATTTTGTGATGCAAGACAATAATCTGAATGCTGTTCCTGGTCATGTTGGTCATGCTGATCAGGCAGCTTCAGATATTTTTTTTATGCGCGCCGCTTGTGAACAGGCACAGTTGGCGTGGAATGAAGGCGAGGTTCCTGTTGGCGCGGTGGTCGTGAAAGATGGTATTGTTATCGCTACTGGTTACAATAGACCCATCGTTGATCATGATCCGACAGCGCACGCTGAAATTATGGCTTTGCGCCGCGCTGCCGAAGTTTTGGGCAATTATCGCTTACCTGGTTGCGAACTGTATGTCACATTGGAACCATGTGTGATGTGTGCCGGCGCAATGATGCATGCGCGATTGGCGCGCGTCGTATTTGGCGCGACTGATGCCAAAACGGGTGTTGCGGGATCTGTGCTGAATATTTTTGAGCAATCACAATTGAATCATCACACGCAGGTCAGCGGCGGCGTTTTGGCTGATGAATGTGCGCAATTACTAAAAGATTTTTTTGCTAGCCGACGTCGTGAAGTCGCAGAAAAAAAACGTCAGGCTAAATCCGAAATTCCATCTATTTGAATTTTCTCCATGCAAACCACGATTGCAACAGCAGCGACTCCTATTTCTCATTTAAAAATTGCCATTGTTGCGCCAAGTGGTGCGCCTCTTGATGAAGATGCGGTTATCCGGGGCATCACTTTTTTGCGCCAGCGTGGACATCAAGTTCATAGTTACTATCACCCCGAAGAAAAATTTCAACGTTTTGCAGCCAGCGATCAACTGCGTGTTGAGCAGATGCATGTGGCCGCCTCAAATCCTGATGTGGATGTGGTGATCGCTTTGCGTGGTAGTTATGGCTTTTCACGCATACTGCCGTATCTCGATCTGGATTTGTTGGCAAAAAGCGGGAAGAAATTTGTTGGTTATAGCGATTTCACATTAATGCATCAGGCGATGTTGGCGCGCGGCGTGAAAAGTGTCGCAGGGCCTATGCTGGGTGATTTTAGTCATTCTGATAATGTGTCCGACTATACGGTAAGCCAGTTTTTTGCCTGTTTATCTGGTACTCAACATAGCGTTGAATTTGTGAGTGAGGGTACGCCCGACCTGCAAATCCAAGGGCGCTTATGGGGCGGTAATCTGGCGATGTTGGTGCATACCCTGGGTACGCCATATTGGACGCAACTGGAAGACGGGATTTTATTTCTGGAAGATGTCGGCGAGCACCCCTACAGAGTAGAGCGCATGCTGTTGCAATTGCATTTTGCTGGTGTTCTGGCAAAACAGAAGGCAATCGTTCTTGGTGATTTTTCTGGTTATCGGTTGGCACCTCATGACAATGGCTATGACTTTGCTGAAATGTTAAAGTATGTACGCAGTATTCTTTCTATCCCGGTATTGACCGGTCTTCCATTTGGACATATTCGCGATCATGCCAGCCTGGTAGTTGGCAGTGATGTGACCCTGCAAGTTGAGCAAGAAAAAGCGACACTAACAATGCAATATTTATTTTGAACTTTTTACTTGCTTGACTATCTCAGGCTGGTAACTCATGTTTGTTTGAGGGCATATGCAAAATCATTGATATTTTGCATATGCCCTCAATGTTTATGATCAACAATTTTTTTGCTGGCGTTTGATGCTGTCACATGATTTTCTTGAAACAACTCTATACAAAGGGACGGTTGCTTTTCGATTAATGCCTCCCCTATGATATAAGCCCTTTATTGTGCCGCGCCGTTTTGCTTGTGTGCTATTCGAGATTGCAAAAAAACGCTCTTAATATCTGCTATTTATCTGCTATTTGCTCATTTTGTTGTAAAAAATGAAATCTACTTTTTCTGAAAAAATAATCATGTCAGACTCTAATAATAAATTTTCTCGGGGCATGCGTTATGCCGTTACTGCGGTCGTGATTGCTGGAGTTGTGTCGGGTATCTGGTGGATTACGCATAAGCAGCCAGCCACCGCTGGTGGTTGGCAGGGAAAAGGCGGGATGCCAGTTGCAGTTGGTATAGCAACGGTAGTCAAACAAGATGCGCCTTTGCAAATGGCGGCGTTGGGCACAGTAAATTCAACTTACACGGTCACAGTTCGGAGTCGCGTGGATGGGCAGTTGGAAAAAGTTCATTTTGTTGAAGGGCAGTTAGTTAAGCAAGGGCAGCTGCTTGCTGAGTTAGATGCGCGTCCATACCAGGCAGCGTTGATGCAGGCGGAGGGGCAGTTGCTGCGTGATCAGGCCTTATTGAAAAATGCCCAATTGGATTTGCAACGTTATCGTCAGTTATTGGCGCAAAATTCGATCGCTAAGCAACAGGTCGATACGCAAGAAGCTTTGGAACAGCAATATCAGGGGACGGTCAAAAACGACCAAGGTATTGTCGAAAATGCTAAATTGCAATTAAGTTATAGCCGCATTACCGCGCCTGTAACTGGCCGCGTTGGTTTGCGCCAGGTGGATCCCGGCAATATTGTTCATTCTAGTGACGCGAATGGTGTGGTTGTGATCACACAAATCGATCCTATCAATGTTTTGTTCTCAGTCCCGGAAACAAGTCTGAGCAATGTTCTGGCTGCGTCACAAGAGGCAAATGGGCAATTGAAAGTGGAAGTATGGGACAGAGACAATAAACACAAAATTGCTGAAGGAATGTTATTAGCGATCGATAATCAGCTTAATACTGCAACTGGCACGGTGAATCTGAAGGCGAAATTTTCAAATGAAAAACAAAGCCTGTTTCCAAATCAGTTTGTCAATGTGCATTTGCAGTTAGGCGCCAGAACAAACGTTCTCACAGTGCCAACGCCGGCAATACAACTTGGTAAAGTTGGTAGCTATGTTTATATCGTCAACGAAGATTCCACGGTGAGCATCAGTAAAATTGATACTGGTCCCGTTTCAGGAGATAACACGATTATCGAAAGCGGTTTACAGGCAGGTCAAAAAGTCGTAATCGACGGTCTGGATAAACTGCGAGAAGGCGCCAAAGTGAAGCTGGTTGATCGCAATGCCAAGCCTGAGGCAGGCGGTGATGATGCATCTCATGGGCATGGAAAAAATCGTAAAGGTGGTGCCAATGCTGCTGGTTCGTCTGCGTCTGTTTCAGCATCTTCGGCATCCAAAACCGGATCATTTGCAGCATCAGCCCCAGCCACAAATTAAACGCAAGGAAATTGCATGAATCCGTCCCGCCCGTTTATTTTGCGGCCAGTCGCGACCACTTTATTGATGATCGCGATTATGTTGACAGGCTTGCTGGCCTGGCGTTTGTTGCCCGTCTCAGCGCTTCCCGAAGTTGACTATCCGACGATCCAGGTTGTTACTCTCTATCCAGGCGCCAGCCCGGACGTGATTACTTCTTCTGTTACGGCACCTTTGGAGCGACAATTTGGTCAGATGCCTGGTTTGTCTCAAATGTCGTCGTCCAGTTCCGGTGGCGCCTCAGTCATTACCTTGCAATTTGGTCTTGATTTGACGCTGGATGTGGCAGAACAAGAAGTGCAGGCCGCCATCAATGCCGCAAGTAATTTGTTGCCGAACGATTTGCCGAATCCACCGATCTACAATAAGGTTAATCCGGCAGATACGCCTATCATGGCGATTTCTATCAGTTCGCCGACACTGCCATTAACTAAAGTTGAAGATTTGGTTGATACCCGTCTGGCACAAAAAATTTCACAGGTGCCCGGTGTTGGTTTGGTCAGTATCAGTGGCGGTCAGCGGCCTGCGGTGCGGGTGCAGACAAATACCCAAGCCTTGGCTTATCGTGGATTAACTCTGGAAGATATTCGTACTGCAATCGCCAACGCCAACGTCAATCAGGCGAAAGGTAGCTTCGATGGTCCTTTGCAAGCCTCGACTGTGGATGGCAATGACCAGTTGAAGTCGGCGGAAGAATATAAAGATGTCGTCGTGGCATACCAGAATGGATCTCCAGTGAGATTGCGCGATGTGGCAAAGGTGGTGGAGTCAGCAGAAAACGTCCACCTTGCAGCATGGGCTGGCTCGACACCAGCGATCATTTTGAATATTCAACGTCAGCCAGGTGCTAACGTTATTAAAGTAACGGATAAGATCAAGGCCTTATTACCTCAGTTGAAAGCTGGTATGCCTGGTGCTGTTGACGTGGAAGTACTGACCGATCGCACACTCACGATACGCGCATCGGTTGAAGACGTGGAATTTGAATTGATGCTATCGGTCGCGCTGGTCGTCATGGTGATTTACATTTTCTTGCGCAATATTCCTGCAACAATTATTCCTGCCGTTGCGGTGCCGCTGTCATTGATAGGTACGTTTGGTGTCATGTACCTCACTGGTTTCTCGATCAATAACCTGACCTTGATGGCATTGACGATTGCGACAGGTTTTGTGGTCGATGATGCAATTGTGATGATTGAAAACATTGCGCGTTACATCGAAGAGGGCGAAGCGCCGATGGCGGCTGCTTTGAAAGGCTCCAGGCAAATTGGCTTTACGATTATTTCGCTGACATTTTCTCTCATTGCCGTTTTGATTCCGCTTCTGTTTATGGGTGATGTGGTAGGACGCCTGTTCCGTGAATTTGCGATTACGCTGGCAGTGTCGATTTTGATCTCGGCGTTCATTTCTTTGACGCTCACACCAATGATGTGCGCACGTTTGCTCAAGCATGTACCGGAAGAAAAACAGGGACGTTTTTACCATGCAAGCGGACAGTTTTTCGATAACATCATTGCGTACTACGGCAAAATGTTGCAGTGGGTATTGAATCGTCAAGCGTTGACCTTGTTGGTAGCGTTGGGCACCTTGGTATTGACTGCGGTGTTGTACATGTGGGTACCGAAAGGTTTCTTCCCGTTGCAAGATACGGGCGCAATTCAAGGTATTAGCGAGGCATCGCAATCCATTTCGTTCCCTGCTATGGCAGCGCAGCAAGAGGCTCTGGCAAAGAAAATTCTGCAAGATCCAGCGGTGGAAAGCTTGTCGTCTTTTATTGGCGTTGATGGTGCAAATGCCTCTTTGAATAGTGGTCGTTTACTTATCAATCTGAAACCTAAGGAAAGCCGTGACAATATCCGGACAGTCAATGACAGGTTGCAAAAAGTAGTCAGTGACATACCAGGCATGTCTTTGTATTTGCAACCAGTGCAAGACTTGAGTATTGATGCACGGGTTAGCAGGACGCAGTATCAATTCACCTTACAAGCAACGAACCCAGAAGATTTATCCACCTGGACACCGAAACTCATTGAAACTTTGCAGAAATTGCCAGCTTTGGCAGATGTCGCCAGCGATTTGCAAGACAAGGGTTTGCAAGCCTATGTGAAGATCAACCGTGATACGGCTTCACGTTTAGGTGTGACGACGGCAGCGATTGATAATGCTTTGTATGACGCTTTTGGTCAGCGTTTGATCTCCACCATCTTCACCCAGACCAATCAATATCGGGTCGTGTTGGAGGCTGATCCTGCCGCGCAAAAAGGACCTTTGTCATTGAAAGGCATTTACGTTCCGACGTTGACCGGTGGTCCTGTTCCTTTGGATACTGTGGTGACCATTGAAGAACGCTCAACTTCGTTGACTATCAATCATTTGGGGCAATTTCCCACTGCAACGATTTCATTTAATTTAGCAAAAGGCGCATCCTTGGGTGAAGCGGTAGAAGCAATTCATCAGGCCGAAGCGCAGTTGGGTATGTCAGCAAGTATTGAAACGCGCTTCCAGGGGGCTGCAATGGCGTTTCAGGCTTCTCTCAGCAATACGCTTTGGTTGATTTTGGCGGCGATTATTACGATGTATATCGTGTTGGGTGTGCTATATGAAAGCTACATTCATCCGATCACCATTTTGTCGACTTTGCCATCCGCAGGTATTGGTGCCTTGCTGGCGTTGTTGGTCAGCGGCACTGAACTGAGTGTGATTGCGATTATTGGTATTATTTTGTTGATTGGTATCGTCAAGAAAAATGCGATTATGATGATCGATTTCGCTCTTGAAGCCGAGCGTGATCACGGAATGGAACCTCGAGAAGCCATTTATCAGGCTTGCTTGTTGCGTTTCAGACCGATTCTGATGACGACGATGGCAGCATTGCTTGGCGCCTTGCCGCTGATGTTGGGTGGTGGTATGGGGTCTGAATTGCGTGCGCCACTGGGTATCACGATGGTTGGTGGATTGATGGTTAGTCAAGTGCTGACACTATTTACGACCCCCGTTATTTATCTGGCATTTGATCGCTTGGCGCGTCGGTTTGGTAAGGTCTCGGCACCTGTTGTCGGTGACGAGGTCGAAGTATGATGTCATCAGGACAGTTTATTCGACGTCCAATCGCCACCACACTGTTAACGCTGGCGATTTTTTTGGCGGGGATGTTGGCATTCAGGTTGTTACCAGTTTCTCCATTGCCACAGGTTGATTTTCCAACAATCTCGGTAAATGCGCGACTGCCTGGCGCGAGCCCTGAGACGATGGCTGCAACGGTGGCGACGCCGTTAGAACGTGCCTTGGGGCGAATTGCCGGCGTGACGGAGATTACCTCCTCCAGTTCACTCGGCTCGACGAATGTTACTTTGCAGTTTGATTTGGACCGTGACATCAACGGTGCTGCGCGAGACGTGCAAGCGGCGATTAATGCAGCACGTTCTTTATTGCCGACTGGTATGCCAGCCAACCCTACGTACCGGAAGGTGAATCCTGCTGATGCGCCTATCATGATCATTGCGTTGACATCAGATTCCATGACACGTGGTCAGATGTACGATGCGGCAGATACGATACTTGGACAAAAGCTAGCTCAGGTGAGTGGTGTCGGTAACGTCATTGTTGGTGGGGGGTCGCAACCTGCAGTGCGGGTGGCAGTCAATCCTTTACAATTAAATCACTACGGCATAGGTATGGAGTCGGTGCGGGCCGCGATTACTACCACCAATGCCAATCGGCCAAAAGGTTTTATTGAAGATGAGACGCATCATTGGCAGATACAGGCAAACGATCAGGCTAAATTAGCGAAGGATTATTTGCCTTTGATCGTTAGCTACAAAAAAGGTAATCCGGTTCGTATATCCGATATTGCTGCCGTTAATGACTCTGTGTTGGACGTCAGGAATGCAGGTCTTTACGGTAAGCAACCGGCGGTTATGCTGATTTTGTTCCGTCAACCTGGCGCGAATATTATTGAAACCGTCGATCGTGTTAGTGCATTGCTGCCTAGTCTGAAAGCCTCTATTCCCGCCGCAATTAATATGGATGTGGTGATGGATAGGACACCGACGATTCGTGCCTCCTTGTTTGAGGTGGAGCGGTCACTGGTGATTTCGATTGGCTTGGTAATTCTGGTGGTATTTTTGTTTTTACGAAATGGAAGGGCTACAGCGATTCCGGCAATTACTGTCCCCGTGTCTTTGGTTGGTACGTTTGCGGTCATGTATATGGCTGGGTTCTCGTTGAATAATCTGAGCTTAATGGCGTTGACTATTGCGACCGGATTTGTAGTCGACGATACGATTGTTGTTCTGGAGAATATTAGTCGTCATATTGAAAATGGTTTGAGTCCATTTCAAGCGGCGATTAAGGGTGCGAAAGAAGTCGGTTTTACTGTTTTGTCGATGAGCATTTCTCTGATCGCGGTGTTTATTCCTATTCTGTTGATGGGTGGGATTATTGGTCGCTTGTTCAGAGAATTCGCGGTGACTTTGTCGGTGGCGATTCTGGTGTCACTCATCGTTTCTTTGACGACGACACCAATGTTGAGTGCGCTGTGGCTCAGACCGCATAGTGAAGCGAAGCACGGAAAAGTATTTCAGTTTAGTGAGCGCGTATTTGATTCGATGCTGTCGGTATACCACCGTTCCTTGAATTGGGCACTAAAGCACGGTCCCGTTATGATGGTGCTCTTGTTTGCAACGATAGCGTTGAACGTTTACCTTTACATTATCGTTCCTAAAGGCTTTTTTCCACAGCAAGATACCGGGCGCCTTAACGGTATGATACAAGCGGATCAAAGTATTTCGTTTCAGGCTATGCAGGTAAAGTTGAAACGTTTTATTGATGTCGTTGGTGCTGACCCTGCTGTTGATAAAGTCATCGGATTTACCGGTGGTGGACAAAGAAATACGGCAAATATGTTTGTTGCGCTAAAGCCACTGACCCAGAGAACGGAAACGGCCGATCAGGTGATTGCACGTTTGCGTAAGACCTTATCGAAAGAGCCTGGTGCGAGTTTGTTCTTGCAGTCGGTACAAGATATTCGTATTGGTGGTCGTGCCAGCAATGCGCAATATCAATATACGTTACAAGGCGACAGTCTGGATGAGCTTCGGGTATGGGCTCCTAAGGTGGAAGCGGCAATGCGCAAGTTGCCGATGTTGGTCGATGTGAATACTGATCAGCAAACCAAGGGCTTGCAAACGAGTTTGGTGTTTGATCGTGATGCCATGGCGCGTCTGGGACTAACGCAAAATCAGGTTGATTCTGTACTCAATGATGCTTTTGGTCAGCGTCAGGTGTCGACGATTTACAATGCGCTGAATCAATATCACGTGGTGCTGGAAGTGGCACCTGAATATTGGCAAAATTCGGAAGGTCTCAAAAGCATTTATATGCAGACACCAGGCGGTCAACCGATTCCGATTTCTGCGTTTGCTCGATGGGAGCCAACCACAACGTCACTGTCAGTTAATCATCAGAGTCAGTTTGCTGCGACGACTATTTCATTTAATCTGCCGCCCGGAACTTCTTTGTCGGATGCGACCAAGGCAATTGATGGTGCACTGGCAGAAATAGGTATGCCAACATCGGTGCAAGGTAGTTTTCAGGGGAGTGCTAAGGGTTTTCAAGATTCACTCAGCAGTCAGCCATTTTTGATTTTGACTGCCTTGGTTGCAGTCTACATTGTGCTCGGCATGTTGTATGAAAGTGTCGTGCATCCTTTAACGATTTTGTCGACCTTGCCTTCGGCTGGTGTTGGTGCACTGCTGGCTTTGATGGCAGTCGATTCAGAATTTAATATTATCGCTTTGATCGGCATTTTGCTTTTGATTGGTATTGTTAAAAAAAATGCGATTATGATGATCGATGTCGCCTTGACGGCGGAGCGCGAACAGAAATTACCTCCTGAGGAAGCGATCCTGCAAGCTTGTTTATTGCGTTTCAGACCAATTATGATGACGACACTCGCGGCACTGTTCGGTGCTTTGCCGCTTGCATTGGGGCATGGCGACGGTTCGGAAATGCGTACACCTTTAGGCGTCTCGATCGTCGGCGGTTTGATTCTGAGTCAATTGCTCACTTTGTACACGACGCCGGTGGTTTATCTGTATTTAGATCGCTTCCGTCTCTGGTGTTTGTCTTTCCGTCGCGGCGGGCAAGTCGTCGTTGAAAAATATTAGGATTGATTGTTATGTCGAAAAAAATGTGTAGAGCCATGCTTAAACCTAAATTGATGGCCACCCTGTTAGTACTAGGTTTGTCAGCATGTGCAATTGGTCCTGATTACGTAAAGCCAACCATTGATACACCTATAAGTTTTAAAGAGGACGGGCGTTGGAAAACTGCGCAACCAATGGATGTCATCCCTCGCGGTGCCTGGTGGGAGGTGTATCAGGATGAGCAACTCAATAGCTTGATCAACATTTTAAATGAACAAAGTCCGGGTATTGCTCAAGCTGAAGCACAATATCGTCAGACCAAAGAGTTGTTGAATCAGGCTGAGTCAAGTTTATTTCCGCAAATTACTGGTAATGCCGGGGCAAAGCGCGGCGTCAATGCTGGCGATGCCCCAGTGACAAAACAGTATTCAGTTGGCGTTGCTGCAAGCTGGCAAATTGATCTCTGGGGTAGTGTGCGACGCGCAATTGAGGCTGGCCAGGCCAAAGAAGAGGGAAGCGTCGCGCAATTGGCAGCGATTAAATTAAGTAGTCAGGCGCAATTAGTGACGGCCTATTTGCAGTTAGTGGTTGCCGATGTTCAGTTGAAGCAATTGCGCGATAGTGAAAACGCATTGAATGAGGCGCTGACTTTGACCCGTAATCAGTTTAAGGTTGGAATCGTTTCTGACGCCAATGTTGCGTTGGCGGAGAGTCAATTAAAAACGGCTCAAGTGGCGACAATCGATAAGCAACTCACGCGCTCTCAGTTGGAGCATGCAATTGCCGTTGCGCTTGGCAAACCGCCGGCTAACTTTGCGTTGGATGTATCCAAGTCGACGCCCCATTTACCACAGTTACCTTCAGTATTGCCATCGCAGCTTTTGGAACGACGTCCTGATATTGCTGTGGCCGAACGTAACATGGCAGTTTCAAATGCGCAAATTGGTATTGCTAAGGCAGCTTATTTCCCGACAATTAGCTTATCTGCCAGCGGCGGCTATAACGGCAATGCATTTTCTGATTTGATTAGCGCTCCCAATCGTATCTGGTCGTTGGGGCCGCAATTGGTTGGTACCATTTTTGATGCAGGTGTCACTAAATCCAAAACTGCGCAAGCAGTTGCTGCCTACGATCAGAGTGTTGCTAGTTACAAGCTGACAGTGCTGGCAGCGTTTCAGAATGTCGAAGATAATCTGGTTGCACAAAGTTCACTTGAGCAAGAAGAGCGTTTGCAAAACGAAGCTCTGCAAGCAGCACAACGCTCTGAGCTGATTACCAAAAACCAATATGCCGCGGGGACTGTGAGTTACATCAACGTTTTGACAGCGCAAACCACACGTATCACTGCTGAAGCAAGTTTGTGGAACGTCAGAAATCGCCAGTACGCTAACAGCGTCGCATTCATTGCTGCAATCGGTGGCAGCTGGTAATCCTGAAGTTGAACTGTATTAAAAAGCCGCTTGCATTTTATCTGCAAGCGGCTTTTAATTTGAGGCTAAATTATTTTGCGGGATTAGTCACCAGCATAAATATCATTGTCTTTGGTTTCGCGGATAAACAAAGCACCAATCACGAAAGTTGTTAAGGCAATCACGATTGGATACCACAGGCCATAGTAAATGTCGCCTTTAAATGCGACCAGAGCAAAGGCAGTAGTTGGCAATAAACCACCAAACCAGCCATTACCAATATGGTATGGTAAAGACATGGATGTGTAGCGGATACGGGTCGGGAACATTTCTACCAGCATCGCTGCGATCGGACCGTACACCATCGTGACATAGATCACAAGGATGGTCAGGAGCAATAGCACCATCGGTTTGTTGATTTGCTCTGAGTCTGCTTTTGGTGGATACCCAGCCGCTTTAATCGCATCTGCAAGCTCTTTTGAGAATGCTTTATCTTTTGCTGCTGCGTCTTCTTTAGATAAACCAGCGGAACTATACGAAGTGAAAACTTTGTCGCCAACTTTGACTGTTGCAGGGGTTCCAGCTGGTGCTACTTCGTTGGAATAGTTGACTGATGCTGCTGCCAGTTTAGCTTTGACGATGTCACAGGAAGAGTTGAACTTCTTGGTTCCGGTTGGATTGAACTGGAATTGGCAATCTGCAGGATCAGCAGTAACCACAACCGGTGCATTTTTCAATGCTGATTCCAATGCTGGATTTGCATAGTGTGTCAGTGCACTGAAAATCGGGAAGTAAGTGACTGCAGCAATCAGGCAACCCGCCAGAATGATAGGTTTGCGACCTATTTTGTCAGACAAGGTACCAAAGATAATAAAGAATGGTGTACCGATGACCAGAGAAGCTGCGATCAATAAGTTAGCGGTAGCGCCATCGACTTTTAATGTCTGCTGTAAAAAGAACAATGCATAAAATTGGCCTGTGTACCAAACCACAGCTTGACCTGCAGTTAAACCAACCAAAGCCAGAATAACGATTTTCAGGTTTTTCCATTGGCCGAACGATTCGGTCAAAGGTGCTTTAGAGGTTTTGCCTTCAGCTTTCATTTTTGCAAAAGCAGGTGACTCATGCATGGAAAGACGGATCCATACGGATACAGCCAGCAAGAATACCGAGACTAAGAATGGTATGCGCCATCCCCACGCAGAGAATGCTTCTTCACCAATAGCCTGGCGTGTACCCAGGATGACCAGCAGTGACAAAAACAAACCCAGCGTCGCTGTGGTCTGGATCCAGGCAGTGTATGCGCCACGTTTGCCATGTGGGGCATGTTCTGCGACGTAAGTGGCTGCACCACCGTATTCGCCACCTAGTGCCAGACCTTGCAAAATACGCAGCGACACCAGAATCACCGGTGCGGCCATGCCGATTGTTTCAAAGTTCGGCAACAAGCCGACGCAGAAGGTTGAGCCGCCCATGATCAGGATCGTCACCAGGAACGTGTATTTGCGACCTATCATGTCACCTAAACGTCCAAACACCAATGCGCCAAACGGTCGCACAATAAAACCAGCAGCGAAAGCCAGCAAAGCAAAAATGAATGCTGTATTAGGATCGGTGCCAGCAAAGAATTGTTTGGCAATAATGGCTGCTAAAGAGCCGTAGAGATAAAAGTCGTACCATTCAAAAACGGTGCCTAAAGAAGAGGCAAAAATTACTTTGCGTTCCTCTGAGGTCATGCCGCCTGACGTTGCGATAGGTGCTGTCGCCATGCTTGTCTCCTGATTATGTTTTAAAGTATGTTGGCAAAGCGTGCTTATAAAATTTAGTTGTCACAGTTTTTGCACAGTCTGAGTGTGCGAGTTGAAACTTACGCGATACTGTCTTGAAACTTACAGAAACTTACAATGTGGCAATGAAACGACGAACGTTTGTGTCTACACGGTATTTTTGAACTCGAATAAAAAAATAAAATATTTTCGAACGGTCGTGCTATATTATGTTTTTAAGTCCAGAATCAGTTGGATGATTCGTTGGCGAAGGTGCTTTTCTGCTTTTTTAATTTACACATACTAAGATTGGAGACCCACATGTCTGATGCTGTCATTGTTTCTACCGCGCGTACTGGCCTGGCAAAATCCTGGAAAGGTGCTTTTAACATGACACATGGCGCCACTCTGGGCGGGCATGTGCTGGCCGCAGCGATTAGTCGCGCCGGGATAGAGGCTGGTGAGGTTGAAGATGTGATTATGGGTTGCGCTACACCTGAAGGAGCGACCGGCAGCAATATCGCGCGTCAGATCTCTTTGCGTGCCGGATGCCCTGTGACCACTGCTGGTATGACGGTCAATCGTTTTTGCTCATCCGGTTTGCAAACCATCGCTTTGGCAGCGCAGCGCATTATCGCTGGTGAGGGGGATGTTTACGCTGCGGGCGGCGTCGAATCAATCTCCTGTGTGCAAAATGAAGCCAATACGCATATGTTAGTTGAGACTTGGCTCAAGCAACACAAGCCAGAAGTTTATTGGCCTATGCTGCAAACTGCAGAAACGGTTGCTAAGCGCTATAACATTTCGCGCGAGCGCCAGGATGAGTATGGTGTCAGAAGTCAGCTCCGCGCTGCTGCCGCACAAGCGCAAGGATTGTTTGATGCGGAAATCGTGCCAATGACCACAGTCATGGGTGTCGCAGACAAATCCAGTGGTATGCTGATGACACGTGAAGTGACCATTTCGTCAGATGAAGGAATACGTGCTGACACCACTTTGGAGGCGGTTGCAAAGATTCGCTCGGCGGTTCCTGGTGGCGTGATTTCCGCTGGAAATGCGAGTCAGTTTTCGGACGGTGCGTCGGTTGCCGTGGTGATGAATAGCAAGCTGGCAGAAGCGAAAGGTTTGCAACCTTTGGGTATTTTCAGAGGTTTTGCGATTGCAGGCTGCGAACCGGACGAAATGGGTATCGGCCCAGTATTTGCGATTCCGAAGTTATTGAAAAAAGCTGGTTTAAAAGTCGAAGACATTGGCTTGTGGGAATTAAATGAAGCCTTTGCAGTGCAGGTCTTGTACTGTGCAGATAAGCTTGGTATTCCTATGGATAGACTGAACGTGAATGGCGGCGCCATTGCCGTTGGGCATCCTTACGGCGTGTCTGGCGCGCGTCTGACAGGTCATGCTTTGATTGAAGGTAAGCGCCGTGGCGTTAAATATGTGGTCGTTACCATGTGTATCGGTGGCGGGCAGGGTGCCGCTGGCTTATTTGAGGTCGTCTGATTACATTCCGCTAAACTTAGCTGACATGTTGGTTTTGGCAGGTTCATGCAATGGCGGGTGGTCATTTCGTCTTGTATGAATCTTTTTACAGGTTTGTTATTTTCTCAATAATGCCATGCAATCAAAAATCCTTTCCCGCCGCGACTTAGAATTTTTACTGTATGAATGGTTGGATGTTGAAGCATTAAACCAGCGTACACGTTTTGAAGATCACAATCGCGAAACGTTTAATGCTGCTTTAGATACTTGCGAGCAAATTGCAACTGAATTGTTTGCGACGCACAACAAGAAAAACGATCAGAACGAGCCGCATTTCGATGGCGAGGTCGTGCATATGATTCCTGATGTAAAGCAAGCATTGAACGCGTTTCGCGACGCAGGTTTGTTGGCGGCAGGGCAGGATTTTGAATATGGCGGCATGCAATTACCGTGCGTTGTAGAAAAAGCCGGGTTTGCTTATTTTAAAGGTGCCAACGTTGGTACGGCTTCTTACCCATTTTTGACGATAGGTAATGCCAATACCTTGCTTAAATGCGGTACGCCGGAGCAAATTAATTCGTTTGTCAAACCGATGCTGGAAGGTCGCTTTTTCGGCACCATGTGTTTGTCTGAACCGCAAGCGGGCTCTAGCCTGTCGGATATTGTTACGCGTGCTGAACCGCAAGAAGATGGTACGTATCGACTCACCGGCAACAAGATGTGGATTTCGGCCGGTGATCATGAATTATCAGAAAATATCGTTCATCTCGTCCTGGCCAAAGTTCCCGATGAAAATGGTCAATTAATCGCAGGGGTGAAAGGAATTTCGTTATTCATCGTCCCCAAATATTTGCTCAATCTCGATGGTTCCAGCGGCGAACGTAACGATGTCGTATTAGCTGGATTGAACCATAAAATGGGATACCGTGGCACGACAAATTGTTTGCTCAATTTTGGCGAAGGTAAGTTTAAGCCCTTAGGCAAAGCTGGTGCGGTAGGTTATCTGGTGGGAACGTTGCATCGTGGCCTCGGCAATATGTTCCATATGATGAACGAAGCGCGTATTGGTGTTGGATTAGGTGCCGTGATGCTGGGATATACAGGCTATTTGCATGCGCTGGACTACGCACGCAATCGTCCGCAGGGACGTTCACCGTTGAATAAAGATCCGTCTGCACCTCAAATTCCAATTATTCAACATACTGACGTCAAGCGCATGTTGTTAGCGCAAAAATCCTATGTCGAAGGCGGTCTGGCATTGACTTTGTATTGCGCCAGATTGGTCGACGAAGAACGTACAGCGACGACGTCAGAAGCGCGTCAGCATGCAGCGATGATTCTTGAAATTCTTACCCCGATTGCCAAATCATGGCCTTCACAATGGTGCTTGGAAGCGAATAATCTGGCGATTCAGGTGCATGGCGGTTATGGCTATACACGTGAATACAACGTAGAGCAATTCTATCGGGATAATCGCCTTAATCCGATTCATGAAGGCACGCATGGAATACAAGGGCTGGATTTGCTGGGACGTAAAGTCGTCATGCAAGATGGTGCCGCACTCGAGGCGATTGGCGAATTGATGCATAAGACGTTGATGCGCGCCGCTAATCAGCCGGAACTGGTTGCGTACGGTAAAGCGCTGGCGCGAGCTTTGCAGCGTTTGGCGCAAGTCACCAAACAATTACATGCCTGTGGTGACACAAATAAAACCTTAGCCAATGCATCAGCCTACCTGGAAGTGTTTGGGCATGCGGTGGTCGCCTGGATCTGGCTGGAACAAGCGTTATTGTGCATAGGCAAAGAACATCATCACGATGCGGATTTTTATGCAGGCAAACTGCAAGCTTGTAAATACTTCTTCCATTGGGAGTTGCCTAAGGTGCACCCATTACTCGATTTGCTCGGCAATATCGATACCACGACGTATGAAATGCAAGACAACTGGTTTTAAACGTATTAATTAAGTCAAAAACTCAATTAAGTCAAAAACTCACTTAGCTTCGTCTCTTCACAATAACAATCGGAGAACAAGAATGAAAGCAGTACGTACAGTTCAGGAATTATTTAATCTCAGTGGCAAGACTGCATTGATTACAGGCGGCTCGCGCGGTCTGGGTTTGCAAATGGCAGAAGCTTTAGGTGAGCAGGGTGCAAAAATCGTGATTTCTTCTCGCAAGCAAGCTGAGTTGGATGAAGCGGTTGCACACTTGCAAAGTCGTGGAATAGAAGCGAGCGCGATCGCCGCTGATTTGTCGAAAGAAGCAGCAGTAACCAGCTTAGTCGATGCGGCACTGGAAAAACTTGGACACATAGATATCCTGATCAACAATGCGGGCGCAACCTGGGGTGCCCCCGCTGAAGATCATCCTGTTGAAGCCTGGGATAAAGTCATGAATCTCAATGTCCGCAGCATCTTTTTATTGTCTCAGGCAGTTGGTAAACGTTCGATGATTCCACGCCGCTCTGGCCGTATCATCAATATTGCATCGATCGCTGGTTTGGGCGGCAACCCACCAGGTACCATGCAGACCATTGCTTACAACACATCGAAGGCGGCAGTCATTAACTTCACCCGCGCACTGGCGGGTGAATGGGGTGTGCATGGCATCACCGTGAACGCCATTGCACCGGGATTTTTCCCGTCCAAGATGACCAAAGGCATACTCGATCATCTGGGCGAAGAGAAGCTCGCCAAAGAAGCGCCGCTACAACGCATCGGCGACGACGAAGATTTGAAAGGCGCAGCCTTATTGTTTGCCTCTGACGCTGGCAAACATATTACTGGTCAGGCGCTGGCGATTGATGGCGGTGTGTCGGCGGTGTAATGATGGAATCGACCAAGACTGTGCAGGCTGATTTGCAACAGCCATCTCCAATTCTGAATCCTTTCTTGCATGATATGGGCGTCGAATTTCTGGAAATGGAAAATGGCACCGCAAGATTGTCGCTGGATCTCACAGAAAAACACATGAATAGTTGGCAAATTACTCATGGTGGTGTCATCATGACTTTGCTTGATGTTGTCATGGCGATGGCAGGTCGATCTTTGCATGAAGATTTGAAAGGTGTCGTCACTGTTGAAATGAAAACCAGCTTCCTGCAACCGGGTGGTGTTGCCGGCGGTCGTATTGAAGCTCGTGGTAAAGCATTTTATCAATCGACGACGATGTGTTTTTGTGAAGGTGAAGTCTGGAATGGCAGTCGCTTAATCGCCAAAGCCATGGGCACGTTTAAATACCTGCGTCGTTTGAAGTCGGGTGAGAACATGAAAAAACTCTACGGTAGTGATTGAACGTTGATGAAATTTTGATCGCCAGGTTGGTAAGTATTAACGTATTTGCTTTGATGTTTCATCTGAAATTTTATTAAAAAATACAAAATTAGGAGACAACATGCAGCATGATAAATTGGTTTCTTTTAGGCATTCTTCGCGAATTCGTAAGATCAGTAAAGTATCCATTTTTCTTTCTGCGATGTTCGTCTCAATCACACAAGCCCAAACCCAAACGACACTCCCCGATCCGGCGGCAACCGATCCGCGACAACTGGGTTGGATGCAAGGCTTCCCGCCGCCACCCGACAAGATTATTCAATTTGCTAACGGCAGCAATTATCAATTCCCGAAAACTCGCTGGGCGTTTTCACACGGACGTGAGCTCGGTCCCACGGCAAATGTCTGGCATGGTACTGCTAATGTGTCGGTGTTGCCGTCTGTGGGGCACGAACTTGATGGAGTAGGCTTTCAGGATGAACATGGCAAAGAAACGACCTGGGCTGATATGCTGAATGTCACCTATACCGATAGCGTGCTGGTGATGCACAAAGGCAAGGTGGTCTATGAAAAATATTTCGGAATAAGTAAACCGTACTTACCGCATATCGCGATGTCTGTGACCAAATCGTTTGTAGGTACAATGGCTGCAATGTTGGTGGCGGATGGAAAGCTTGATCCATCTGCACTCGTTACCAAATACATACCTGAGTTGAGAGACTCCGCCTATGGCGATGCGACGGTGCGGCAAGTGATGGATATGACGATAGGTGTGAAATATTCCGAAACCTATGCTGATCCAAAAGCGGAAATTTGGGACTATGCGCGTGCTGGGGGTTTGCTGCCCACTGCGCCTGATTATCAGGGACCCCGTACTTACTACGATTTTTTGGTAAAGCTGCAAAAAGAAGGGCAGCATGATGAGGCGTTTGCGTATAAAACCGTTAATGCCGAAGTGTTGGGTTGGATAGTCAGACGCGCATCAGGTAAATCATTATCCGATTTGATGTCAGAGCGAATCTGGCAAAAATTAGGTACTGAAAATGACGCTTACTTTTCGGTCGATCGGATCGGTACTGAGCAGGGTGGAGGTGGCTTAAATCTGACCTTGCGAGATATGGCCCGATTTGGCGAAATGATGCGCTTAAATGGTCAATACAATCATCAACAAGTTGTTCCTTCCGCTGTGATTCAAGAAATCCGTCACGGAGGTGATCCTGCTAAATTCGCCAAAGCCGGATTTACGACCTTGAATGGCTATTCGTATAAAGACATGTGGTGGGTCTCTCACAATCCACATCAAACCTACGAAGCACGTGGCATCCACGGCCAACGCATTTATATTGATCCGGTCGCCGAGATGGTGGTCGTCAAATTTTCGTCGCATCCTATTGCCGCTAACGGCGCCAGTGATGCGATCACTTATCGCGCTTTTTCTGCCGTCGCGAATTATTTAATGAAATGAGAAATTATCTATGACTCAGTATCAACGTATCGTCCTGGCTTCGCGCCCACAAGGCAATGTCATGCCAACTAATTTTCGTCTGGAAACACTGACAACTCCCGAGATTAAAGATGGTGAAGTACTCATTCGTAATCACTATTTGTCACTTGATCCATACATGCGTGGTCGCATGGAAGACGCAAAGAGTTATGCGGCACCGCAAGCGATTGATGAAACCATGATAGGTGGCACAGTCGGTGAAATCATTGCGAGTAAAAATCCACGCTTTGCCGTTGGTGATAAAGTTCTGGGTATGTTGGGCTGGACCGAAGTCGGGGTTTCTGATGGTGTGTTACTGCGTAAGTTAGACACGACCCATATTCCGCTGTCAGCTTACCTTGGCGCGGTTGGCATGCCGGGTCTGACGGCATGGTACGGATTAACGCAGATCATGCAACCCAAATCAGGTGAAACCGTCGTTGTCTCAGCGGCCAGTGGTGCGGTGGGTAGCGTCGTCGGTCAACTCGCCAAACAAATGGGTTGCCGCGTGGTTGGCATTGCCGGTGGCGCGGAAAAATGCGCCTATGTAGTCAATGAATTAGGTTTTGATGCCTGCGTTGATTATAAAGCGGGCCAATTGCACGCTGATCTGACGGTGGCAACACCAGATGGCATAGACGCCGTTTTTGAAAATGTTGGCGGAGAGATTTTTGATGCCAGTCTGGCGCGTATGAATCCGTTTGGTCGCATTGCTTTGTGCGGCATGATTTCCGGCTATAACGGCGAGCAAATCAGCATCAACAATGCGCGAACCTTTTTGACCATGCGTTTGACGTTACGCGGCTTTATCGTGTCCGAACATATGGATCTGTGGCCGCAAGGATTGCAGGAATTAGGTGCGCAAGTGGCAAGTGGAAAATTGAAATTCAGAGAATCAGTTGCAGAAGGAATTGATAGTGCTCCTGAGGCATTTATCGGATTGCTCAAAGGTAAAAATTTCGGCAAGCAGTTAGTGAAACTGATTTAGTAATATCGATTTAATCTGACCTATCAGGTGTGATAAGCAAAGGTTTTAAGGTAAAAGGAAGTAGATCAGCACGACAATAAAATCAAACAGGAGACGCAATGCAAGTATTTAAAGACAGAGTTGCAGTGATCACTGGTGCGGCCAGTGGCTTTGGACGTGAGTTCGCTTTGATTGGTGCACGCCTTGGCATGAAATTGGTGCTTGCTGATGTGCAGCAAGATGCTTTGGATAAAACCAAAGCAGAGCTAGAGCAGCAAGGAGCACAAGTGTTGGCGAAGTTGTGTGATGTGCGTCATGCGGAGCAAGTGCAAGCATTGGCAGATGCGGCAATGGAACGATTTGGCGCAGTTCATCTGGTCTTTAATAACGCGGGTGTTGGCTCAGGTGGTTTGATTTGGGAAAATACGCAGGCCGACTGGGAATGGGTGTTGGGCGTTAACTTGTGGGGCGTGATTCATGGCACCAGAATTTTCACTAACCTGATGTTCGAATGCGCAAAAAACGATCCACAATTTGAAGGGCATATCGTCAATACAGCATCGATGGCTGGCCTGCTGAATGCGCCAGCGATGGGCGTCTACAATGTTTCTAAGCATGCTGTTGTTTCTTTGACGGAGACTTTATATCAGGACTTGGATTTAGTAGATGCGCCAATTGGTGCTTCTGTGTTGTGCCCATATTTTGTACCGACAGGTATATCGCAGTCACATCGCAATCGTCCCGAAGATGTCAAAGGCGACGTGCCAACTTCGAGTCAGCGTGCTGCGCAGGCAATCTCCGATAAGGCTGTAAGCTCAGGTAAAGTGACGGCGCAAGAGGTTGCTGAAAAAACCTTTAAAGCAATTAGTGATAAACAGTTTTATATCTTCTCTCACCCAGGTGCCCTGGGAAATGTTCAAGAGCACATGGAAGATATTATCTTGCAAAGAAATCCCGGTGATCCGTACAAAGCGACGCCGCATATTCGTGAAATGTTGCGCACTAAATTAAAAACGTAAGCCCTGAAGTTGGGTCGAAATTTTTTGCGTAACGTCTTTCAAACGGAGTTGGAATGGCAGCCAAAATCAATGTTGGTCAATTCGCGAAGCTGGATAACGGCACAAAATTGCATTACGTCAGTGCTGGTGAGGTGGGGCGGCCGTTAATTTTATTTGTACATGGTTTTCCCGAATTTTGGTACGAATGGTCTGCACAGTTACCAGACTTTGGGGAGGATCATTTCGCCGTTGCGCCAGATTTACGCGGGTTTAATTTATCTGATATGCCTACTGATCTGAGTGCTTATAAAGCCAGGCACATTGTCGATGATCTGCGCTTGCTGATTGCCCATCTGGGCTATGAGCAGGCAACAATCGTCGCGCATGACTGGGGTGGTGCGGTGTGTTGGAATTTAGCGATTGCCTTGCCAGAAATTGTACAAAAACTGATCATTATTAATTCACCGCACCCGTATTTGTTTATGCAAGCATTGGCGCATGACCCTGCGCAGCAAACAGCCAGTGAATATATGAACTGGCTTCGGAATCCTGGTTCTGAAGATGCGTTGGCTAAAGACAATTTCGCATTAATGGATGGCTTCTTTAATGGAATGGGGCAGGGGGAGGCAGCGTGGTTTAACGCGGCAACCCGTGCGGCGTATCATGCATGTTGGGCGCGAGGGTTAAGTGGTGGCGTCAATTACTATCGTGCGTCTCCCCTGCATCCTGCAACGCCAAGCAATCGTGGCCCCTTACAACTTTCTCTTAATCCGGAAGATTTTCACGTCAAAGTACCGACCCGGATTATTTGGGGGGAGAACGATAAAGCGTTACCCAAAAGCTTGTTAGATGGCATTGAAAATTTTGTTGATGACGTCAAGATTCAGCGTATTACTGAAGGCTCACATTGGGTGGTGCATGAACAGCCAGAACGTATCAATCGTTTGATACGCCAATTTTTGAACGATTAAATACGCAGTGTGAAAGTTGGTTATGGCAAGACAAGATTTTGCATTTTTTCACACGCTCCGTGTGCGCTGGTCAGAAGTGGATATGCAAGCAATTGTTTTCAATGGTAATTATCTCAACTACTTTGATGTTGCTTTCACCGAATACTGGCGTGCAACCGGGTTGCCAAACGCAGTTGCTCAGGCGGCAGATGGAAGGGAACTTTTTGCCAGAAAAGCAGGCGTGGAATATTTATCTCCGGCGCATTTCGACGATATTCTCGACCTTGGTGTCAGGTGCAGCAAACTGGGGCGTACTTCGATGCAATTTGTCGTTGAGATATTTCGCGGAAATCAACATTTGATTTCTGGTGAGTTGGTGTATGTTTATGCTGATACCAATCTGCGAAAAGGCGTTGCTGTTCCAGATGCCTGGCGTGAGATAATACTAGGTCTGGAAATCATCAAACCCTCAGGAGAACATTGACATGACAGCTTTGAATTCAAACATTCACATCGTCCTTGGGGATTGGAATACGCTGCAAAAAGATGCGCAGGCTGTGAGATATGCCGTTTTTGTTGTGGAACAAAAAATACCCGCCGAGTTGGAATGGGATGTGATGGACGCTCAATGTTTGCATGCCGTAGCCTATGATGCACAGCAACAAGCCATAGGTACTGGACGTTTATTGCCAGACGGACATATTGGCAGAATGGCGGTCTTGGGAAATGCCCGTAATTTAGGGGTTGGCGCAGACATTCTTCGGCTGTTGATGGAGCAGGCAAAAAAGCGCGGTGATGCGTCAGTGCGTTTGAACGCACAACAAACTGCCGAGAAGTTTTATGCCAAAGAAGGTTTTGTGCGCGATGGAGAGATTTTCATGGAAGCAGGTATCGCCCATATATGCATGGCGCATCAGTTCAAATAATCAAGCTGGTTCAAATCTCTAGGGTTGATCTGATGTATCTCTCGCTTTTCTTTGGGGAATGTCAGATTGACCAGCAGTTCATCTGTCCTTTCTATGTTTATATCTGGCGAAAAGAATGTCTGACGTCTTCACGTTTACACGAGAAATTACGGCGTCCTTGAATTCAAAATCACCTTCAGTTTGAATGTTAATTCATTCTCAGTTCTGGCTAGACCAAGCCCTCGTAACGACATTTTTTCCTCTTTTTGGTCATTCCATATTCAAATTCGTAATATTGATATAAGAATGTTGAACACTGTGTCTTCGTGAACTATTGTTATTGGGAAAGATTCTTTTTGGTATTGAACGTCATCGAAGAAAAATTAATTGCTTGTTGAATGTGGATAGAAGAAGCGCTTTGAATGCTAGATAAATTAATTTGAATTTTTGTAACGATGTTGTTAATTAAATATTGTTGTTATATAAAATTTTAGTATTATTAAATTCACTATTCTTATTTGAAACAAATTTGCACTTATAGTTGCGTCTCTCGTTTAGGTCATAGTTTTTTGATGTGGAAAATGAATGCTCATTTGTTTGAATTGAATTACTTAGTATTCTTTGTCTTACTTCTTCTGCCTTAGGATTAATCATGAAAATCGAAGATACAAAAGTGTCGACCCGCCTCATTGCAGGTTTTGGGCTCGTCCTCGGCTTTCTGTTGTTAGTACTTGGTTTAGGTGTTCTGAATTTACAACGAATGCACGAGCGTATGGATCAAATTGTCAAATTCAATGATGAAGAGACGAGATTAGCGCGTGTCATGTACCTCACTGTGACAGAGCGGGCGCTTGCTCTGCGCAATTTAATTTTGCTGAAAGAGGAAGAAGGAAAAAAAATTGAGCATGAACGCATCCTGACCCAACAAAAAAAATATCATGATGCGGCTGATCAACTGGAAGTCATATTGAAGAAAGATCCGGAGCCTAGTGCGTTGCAATTGGGTTTGCTTAAGGAGATAAAAGAGCAAGCTGCTTTGTCCGAGCCATACATCGCAAAAGGTATGGAACTCGCTCTGAATGGGCAGTCTGAAGAAGCGTATACGTATCTGCGTTACCAATACCGGCCAGTGCAAAAAAAATGGTGGGATCAGATGAACGCGTTTATTGATGACGAAGAAAGTCAAAACAAGGTAGCCGTCAAAGAAGCTGAGGAACAATATGTTGCTACCAGAAACACGATGGTGACATTAGGTCTGTTGGCTCTGCTGGTTGGTAGTTTCGGTGCATGGCTGATCGTTCGTAGCTTGCTTAAACAATTAGGTGGCGAACCACGGTACGCAGTGCAAATTGCAGAAAAAATTGCAGCTGGTGATTTGAGCATGCAAATCCGTTTGGACCACGGTGATGAACATAGTCTGATGCATGCCATGAATGCGATGCGCAATGGCTTATCTGATATTGTGGGCATGGTACGTACTGGTACGGAAACAATTGCTACCGCTTCTAAACAGATTGCTTCTGGCAATATGGATTTGTCGTCCCGCTCGGAGCAACAAGCCGGATCACTGGAAGAAACCGCTTCTTCTATGGAAGAATTAACCTCTACTGTTAAACAAAATGCTGACAGTGCACGCCAGGCAAATCAATTGGCTTTGTCGGCATCTGATGTGGCGGTCAAAGGTGGTCAGGTGGTAAGTGAAGTCGTTCAAACGATGGGATCTATCAATGATTCTTCACACAAAATTGTTGACATTATTGGGGTTATTGATGGTATTGCCTTTCAGACCAACATTCTGGCATTAAATGCGGCAGTAGAAGCTGCCAGAGCAGGTGAGCAAGGACGTGGTTTTGCCGTCGTTGCTTCTGAAGTCCGCAGTCTGGCGCAACGTTCCGCTGAAGCAGCAAGAGAAATTAAAAAACTCATTGATGACTCGGTCAATAAAGTGGCAACCGGTACAAAACTTGTCGATGAAGCAGGCGCCACCATGGAAGAAATCGTCAACAGTATTCAAAAAGTGACTGGCATTATGAGTGAAATCATGTTGGCGACGCAGGAGCAAACGGCGGGTATAGAACAAATTAATGAAGCCATTGTGCAGATGGATGACGTTACGCAGCAAAATGCGTCCTTGGTCGAAGAGGCCGCAGCGGCAGCAACAGCTCTACAGGATCAGGCTGATAATTTAAGTGATTTGGTCAGCACCTTCCAGTTGGCTGGTAATCAGCATGGATCGAAGCCTACAGCTACCATGCATGAAGCAGTTCACAAAGCCGAGGTACGGAAAGTCGTTCCTTTAGTTAAAAAAGCTGAGCCAAAAGTAAACAGTGCAACACCGGTGAAACAAATGAAACGTCTTGCCAACACAAAGGCATCTGGTTCACACAATCAAGTGATGGAAGATTGGAACGAGTTTTAAGTAAGACTATTAAGTAGGGCTTCAACGAATGGAAAATTTTCTTCGTCTGAGTGAAATGTCAGTGTTAATGGTGTAGCAATGCAGTTTCAAGAAATTGACTGGAGTACCAAGCCATGCAAGCATCTCTTAAATTCGCCAATGTTTTTACCGAAGCAAAAACTGCCGATGTAAAGCGTGAAAGTTTTGGTCGCTTTGTGACTAAAACCAATACGCATACAGAAAATATCACCTGGCATCATTCAACCGTGCCATCGGACGTCAAGCAAAGTGCATTGCAACAGGTATCGGTGACCTTGTGGTTGACAGGCCTAAGTGCTGCTGGCAAATCGAGCATTGCTTGTGCTTTAGATGTCTTATTGACAGGTCGCGGCTATCATAGTGCCGTCCTGGATGGCGATAATCTGCGACATCATCTAAACAGTGATTTAGGCTTTTCAGCCACAGACAGACGGGAAAATATCCGGCGTACGGCAGAAGTCGCACATTTATTTAATGAAGCTGGCATGATAGCTATCACCGCTTTAATTTCCCCGCATAAGGCGGATCGCGAGATGGCCCGAGCGATTATTGGTGAGCAGCGATTTCTGGAAGTGTATGTCAGGGCGTCGGTTTCTAAATGTGAGGAACGGGATCCTAAAGGTTTGTACGTCAAAGCGCGGCAAGGCAAAATTCCTGAATTTACCGGAATTTCTGCTCCCTACGAAGAACCGCAGGCTCCTGCATTAGAAATTAACACCGAAAACACGACTATTGAAGCCGCGGCTGAACAACTGTTTAACTTTCTTGTGGGGCAAGCTTATCTCAAGTAGTGGAGCACGCCTATCATGGACAGTAATTCTGAACCTAAGCCAGTTTGTTATGACATTTTCAATGGTGATGCAGATGGGATTTGTGCCTTGCATCAATTGCGCATGGCATTTCCGCAAGAAGCTATTGAGGTTACCGGTGTCAAACGTGATATCGCTTTGCTAGAAAAAATTCAGGTGCGTGCGGGTGATCACCTGACAGTACTTGATATTTCACTCGATACCAATGTGGATGCCTTACGCCGACATTTAGATGCTGGTGCCTTCGTTACTTATTTTGATCACCATGAAGCAAAGTTGGCTTTTCAGCATCCACGTCTGGAAATGCATTGGAGTGCAGCAAGAGATGTTTGTACCAGCATTTTGGTCAGTCGTTTTCTGGAAGATCGTTATGTGATGTGGGCCATTGTTGCTGCATTTGGCGATAACCTGATTCACACTGCAAATGGCATGTGTATGCAACAGGGGTTGTCCTGGGTCGATCGGGGGCAATTGCAGGAACTAGGTAAATTACTTAATTACAATGCTTACGGCGAGCAACTTGCCGATTTGCACGTACACCCAGCAGAGTTGTATCGCGAAGTGCATCGGTTTGCAAATCCATTCGATTTTATCCGCAGCTCTCCGCATTTTTTAGCGTTGCAATTTGCGTATGCAGAAGAGCTGACTTATCTGAATGATTTACATCCGGTCGAGGTCAGAAAGCAAAGCATTATTTATATTTTGCCAGACGCGTCCTGGTCCAGAAGAATTTCAGGTTTGCTGGCGAATAAACTGCACGAGGAACAGAGAGAATTCTCTTTTGCGGTGCTGACTCCTAAAACAACTGGAGGTTACGTTGTGAGCGTGCGTTCCGCTCATCCCGAAGCGAAGCCTGCCAGTGAATTTTGTTCTTCTTTCCCGCAAGGCGGGGGGCGCCAATTAGCGGCGGGAATTAATCATTTAGAGGTAGCTGAGGTTGAACAGTTTTTCAGGCGTTTCTTTGAGTATTTCGAAGACATTTAGTACAGGCTGCTGAGACAGATAGCTGGCTGTGCTTTCGTTTCACTACAACATATAACGGAGTTAGCCATGCTTGATGCAGAAGTTATTACTCGTCACCCGGAGACTGCGAGCCAACAAAAAAGACCACGGCCAGTTTTGATGATACCGCTGCGTCGCTGCGGTAGTCATGCTCTACGTTTGCGTCTCAATAACAGCCCGCAATTTTATTCTCCCTATCCTTTGCATATTGTCGATTTCATGCCTTTGTTGGCAAAGTACGGCGATCTTTCCGTTGATCGTCAATATTTTCAACTTATCGTCGATGTCATTGGCTTGCAATCCGTTAGTATGGTGAAGTGGAAGGATATTGTCTTCGATCCAGTAGAAATTTTCGAAAAAATTCAACATGAACAACGTAGCGTTCATCGCATATTGGGAGAGTTGTTGCTTAAGGCTGGTGAGCAACATGGTGCCTCGGTGGTGATGGATAAGTCTTTGGACAGTGTTCGCTATGCCGATGAATTACTCCGTCTCTTTCCTGACATGCTGTTTCTCAATGTGGTACGCGATCCTCGTGCTCAGGTTGCATCGATGAATCGTGCCATTATTCATGATTATGATTCAACATTGAATGCTTTGACATGGGTGGAGGCACATACAATCGCGCGACAATTGGTAGTTCATTATCCTGATCGCGTTCTAACGATACGTTATGAGGATTTTTTAAATAACCAGGAAATCGTACTACGCCGGATTTGTTTGTTTTTCGGTATCGACTTTTTGCCAGAAATGCTCGACGTATCACATTCAATGGAAGCGCAACAAATTTCGCAGTTATCAGCATTATGGGAAACCAATAGTTTTCCGCCAGTGATGGCGAATAAAGATAAATTCAAACAACAATTGAGCATGCAGGAGATCGAAATTATCGAATACTTGTGCCGTGATTTTATGGACTTGTATGGATACGAAATGATGACCGAAGCTAAGATTCAAGTAACAGAGGGGATGGTCTCAGCGGCAAAAGAACATTCAGCCGCTACACGTTTGCAAGCATGGGCTAGCCTGAAGGAAAATAATTTTAAAGACTTTGTGTTGCGGCAATTCCGCGCTGATTATCTGACACAATTGCGTTTAAGGAATAATTAATCACCATTATTACTTTAATGCGCCTCAGAATTAAATAGTTCTGAGGCGCGGAAGATCAAACTACAGCGATAAGAACTCCCGCTGTCAGCACTAAACTGCCAGCGATACGCTCGGTGATTAAAGCGTATTTTTCCTGCGTAGCCAGATGACTCGCCTTACTTGCCAACATGCCGTATCCGAGTAAGATAAAAAATTCTGGAATAATCGAACACGCAGCGAGGATCAGCATTTGTAGGCCGATAGGTTTTAAGGGATCGATAAATTGCGGCAAAATCGCGACAAACGTCAGCATGCTTTTGGGATTGGTCAGCTGCAGCATCAAGGCCTTGCCAAAAATCGTCTTTCCCGATTCGGGCTGATCGTCGATACGAGAGAGGGTGATTGGCGATGGCCTGCCAAAAATCGCCGATAAACCCAGATACACCAGATAGGCCGCGCCAAGGTATTTAATCCCCATGAAGATATACGGAGATGCCAATAACGCGCCACCTAGACCGGTCGCCGAGAGAGTGAAAAAAATTGCGTTGCCGACCAGAATACCCAGCGTCACAAATAATGACTTTTGCCATCCACGCGCAATACCATACGCCACCACCATCATCACCGCTGGTCCTGGTGATAAGGACATCGCTGCTTCGGTGACGGTGAATAGCGCCCAACTTTCAAATGTCATCGCCATCCGCTTACGCCTTTACAAATTGGAGTAAGGTATTGAGTACCGCTTCTGCTTGCTCAGACATCATTGAGTGTCCACAGTTATCCAGCATCACAGTTTTGCCGTGGGTGATGATCTTGGTCAGCGTGCCTGTTGCTTTGGGTGGCGTCATCATGTCTTTTTTGCCGATCAAAAATAAGGTCGGACATTGCACGGTTTGTGCTGCTGTTTCGCCATTTGTGTAGGCGTTGCAGGCGAAGAAATCGGTATAAAACAGTTTGTCAGGATTGATTTTGGACATTCTTTGCATCAGTCGCTGACTGCCGCCGAGCACAGAAAAACCTGGGCCGGGAAATGAAGGCTTGTGTGCAATAGAAGTGTGTGACCAGATGTTGACCATATCGATCGCTGTCTGCTCCTCGTCACGCGCTGCATTGAGTAGGGTATCAGAGACTTTCATTGGATAGGCTGTTCCCAACAAACACAAGCGTTTTACGCGATCTTTCGCTCTGGCGCAGGTTTCCAGAGCAATCAATGATCCCATGCTATGCCCGATCAAGGTTGCCTCAGGGATGTGTGCTGCATCTAAGAAAGCGATCAACCAGTCTGCCATCTGCTCGACGGAAGTCAGGGCAGCGCCTTTGCTTCGGCCATGTCCAGGCAAATCAACTGCAAGGACATTATAGCCATGATTTGCAAAATAACGGCTTTGCAGTGCCCAGACCGAGTGGTCATTTTGGGCGCCATGAATGAAGACAACGGTTGGTAGTTCTGGATTCAGGGATTTGCCGCCGGTATAGCAATAAGCATCGTGCTGATTGAATTGAAATAACATCTCAGGCTCCTTTCTGGGCTGCTTTCAAGCCACGGGTCAAATCTTCAATCAAATCGTCTACATTTTCCAGGCCGACGGACAGGCGCATGGTACCTTCTGCAATGCCTGAAGCACTGAGTTGCTCTGGTGGGACACGGAAATGGGTGGTAGAGGCGGGGTGGATGACCAGTGATTTGGCATCGCCAACATTCGCCAGATGCGAGAAAACATTGAGCGATTCGACAAAGCGCTGACCTGCGGCGCGGTCACCTTTGAGGTTAAATGAAAATACCGCGCCACAACCTTTTGGTAACAAGGTTTTCGCCAGTTCGTAATCAGGATGGGAAGGCAATTCTGGATAGGATACCGACGCCACTGCTGGGTGGGAAGCTAAGAAATCGACCACTTTGCGGGTATTTGCGACATGTCTGTCCATGCGCAAACCTAAGGTTTCTATGCCTTGTAAAATCGCAAAAGCATTGTGTGGGCTCATACACGCACCAAAGTCACGCAAGCCTTCACGGCGCGCCCGTAAAGAAAACGCTGCTACGGTTGATTCTTCAGTAAATACCATGCCGTGGAAACCGTCGTAGGGCTCGCATAATTCACTAAAGCGGCCGGTCTTTTCATGGGCTTGTTGCCAGTCAAAGGTACCGCCGTCGACTAGCAAGCCACCAATGGCCGTACCATGACCGCACAAAAATTTGGTTGCAGAATGAAATACCAGATCCGCACCAAGATCAAAAGGACGCAGTAAGTACGGTGTCGTAAACGTCGAGTCAACCATCAGTGGCAGATAGTTTTCATGTGCGATGGCAGCAACGGCAGGAATATTCAACACATCTAATCCTGGGTTACCTAACGTCTCAGCGAACAATGCCTTGGTATTCGGGCGAATTGCATTGCGCCACGCGTCCATATCACGCGGATCGACGAACGTAGTTTCTATGCCGAAACGTTTCATGGTGTAAGCCAACAAATTTTGTGAGCCACCATACAAAGCACGTGAGGCAACAATATGTGAGCCTGCTCCAGCTATGGTTGACAGACCGAGATGCATGGCTGCCTGTCCGCTGGCAACTGAAATCCCGGCGACACCGCCTTCTAATGCTGCAATGCGTTCTTCCAGTACGGCGTTAGTTGGATTGGAAATGCGCGAATACACATGGCCAGCACGTTCCATATTGAATAGCGATGCGGCCTGATCTGAATCCTTGAACACGTAAGAAGACGTAAGATAAATTGGCGTTGCTCTCGCTCCAGTAGCAGGGTCAGGTGCTGCACCTGCGTGCAAGGACAGGGTATCAAAGCCGGGATAGTGTGGGCCGCTCATAAACTGGTATCTCCAAATTGTGATGCCGCAATGCTACCATCAACGTCGCAAAATGAAATTGTGTTTTCAGTAGGAAAAAGTGTGAACATGCTGGATTTTTTGCATCGCTTACGATACATTGGAATACAGTTTCATAAAACACAGAAAACAGGAGGAGCATGCCATGAAAGTTTCTGAAATACTCCAGGTAAAGGGCAATATTCTTTTTACTATTACACCGGACACGCCGATCACTGAAGCCGTGAGTGTGATGGAAGAAAAAGATATAGGCTCTCTGGTTGTCATGGAGTACGGTGATCTCGCCGGTATTTTGACCTTCCGTGAGGTGATCCGTGCGATTCACTCCAATAATGGCGCGCTGGGGACTGGTACTGTGCGTAAATACATGGATGATCATCCGATTACAGTCACGCCCGAGACCGAAGTCAACGAAGTACGCCGTATGATGCTGGAAAAGCACTCACGCTATTTGCCTGTCATGGATGCTAAAACCTTACTGGGCGTGATTTCATTTTATGACGTCGCCAAAGCAGTGCTTGAAGCGCAAAGTTTCGAAAATAAAATGCTCAAAGCCTACATTCGTGATTGGCCAGCAGAACAGAATGAAGAGTAAGCAAACAATGTTTTTTAATTGAACATAACGCCCGCACAGAGATTGTCGCGGGCGTTTTTTATTGTCTCAAATGAGGAATTACATATGCATATCGCCGTCGTAGGGGCAGGATTATCGGGCTTAACCGCAGTACGCCAATTACAATCGCAAGGTCACCATGTGACCGTCTATGAAAAAAGCGCTGGAGTAAGTGGTCGTATGAGTACGCGCCAAACTGAGTTAGGTGGATTTGATCATGGTGCACAATATTTCACGGCAAGTACAGATCGATTTAAGAAAGAAATTAGCGATTGGAAAAAATCTGGCTGGGTCACAGCCTGGGATGAGAAATTAGTTTCTCTTGATCATGGAACCGTAAAGCCTGCAGGTAAATCAGCAACACGCTACGTTGCGACACCAGGCATGAATGCGTTGGGCAAACATCTTGCGTATGGTCTGGATGTCAGAAAAGAGCAGCAAATCATGGCTTTAGAAGCTTATGGCGATCAGTGGCTTCTGAAAGTGCAGGCAGATACCGTTTGCATTCCTGCTTCTGCAGGTCCATTTGATGCAGTAATTCTGGCAATTCCTGCTGATCAGGCCGCAGCTTTGTTGCATGAGTTTCCAAAGTTTGAAGCGCAAGCAAATAAAGCGAAGTTGGCACCGTGTTGGGCGCTGATGTTGGGTTTTCAGACATCGCTCGACTTGCCCTATGGCGGTGCGTGGGTCAACCAATCTCGTTTGTCATGGATTGCCAGAGATACGTCAAAACCTGAGCACAGAGCAGGGGAGCGATGGGTTGCTCATGCATCACAAGCCTGGAGCATTGAGCATCTGGAAGAAGATCCGGAGCGTGCTAAAGAAAAATTGCTTAAAGCTTTTCACGAGGCAACTGGCTCCTGGATACAGCCTATCCATGCTGTCGTACATCGCTGGCGTTTTGCGCAAGCTGAACATCCATTGCCTCAAGACTGCATGTGGGATGCTAAGCGCAAAGTCGGCGTCTGTGGTGACTGGTTCGCAGCAGGGCTGGAAGGTAGTGGTCGGGTTGAAAATGCCTTCCTTAGTGCCTTGGCGTTAGCTAAAACGGTTAGCTAATTTTAATTTCGTTAAATTTTTATTGCAAAATCTTGGCAAGCCCGCGTGCGGACTTGCCAGCATCGTAGATAGTCCAGCTTTTACGAACATGATCAGGGACATTCCAAACAGCAACCGTTCCAGCGCGGAATAGTACAGTTTCTCCTGCATTGACGGTAAATTCTTTGCCTTGGTAGTTGAGGTGAACGCTGCCATCAAGAATGTAGACCGCCTCGTCAAATTGGTAATGCCATTCAAACGTTGAAGCATCGCACTCAAATATGCCGGAACTGATTGTCGCATCGCTGGATTTAAAAAATTCATTCGCCCTGAAGTTCGGAGTGCCAGATTTTATCCAGGTTGGATCAACATGAAATGGCTTTAGGTGCAGCTTTACTGATTCCGAGCTTGGCGCAGGCATTTTCGAGACATGTCGAATTGCTTCGTAGGCGATAAATCCCGATAAAGTTATAATGCCGCCACCAATTGCTGCTTTAATTCTGGTTTTCATGTGCAATGTAACGAAATGTATGAGGCGTGTATGGTAGCGTAAGATTTAATTTTTTTCTACTGTTTCTCGCCGGTTTGGAGTCTCCATAAGCTTGTATAGCCAGTATTGAGTGCCAATAACTCCTCGTGTGTGCCGCTTTCCACGATGCGACCTGCTTCTAGTAAGTGAATGCAATCGGCCTGCCGAACTGTCGATAGGCGGTGCGCAATGATGATCGTTGTGCGATTGCGACTAACTACGTCCAGACTGCGTTGTATCGCTGCTTCTGTTTCATTATCAACCGCACTGGTTGCTTCATCCAATATCAGAATTGGCGGATTTTTGAGTATGGCCCGCGCTAACGCTAAACGCTGACGCTGACCGCCAGACAATTTTTGCCCACGCTCCCCAATCCGGGTCGCAAAACCCAATGGCAATTTGTTGATGAATTCGCTCGCTTCGGCAGCTTGTGCCGCAGCGGCAATTGCTTCGTCGCTGACGTTGTCCATGCCGTAAGCAATATTGTCAGCAATCGTCCCATCGGTTAAAAAGCTATCTTGGGCGACATAACCAATCACGCGCCGTAAATCTTGTAAGTTCAAGCTATCGGTCGGTATGCCATCAAGCAAAACGCGTCCATGTTGTGGTGTGTAAAACCGCAGTAGTAACTTCACCAGCGTTGATTTACCCGAGCCAGTGGAGCCAACAAAGGCAACTGTTTTACCAGCGGGGATGCGTAAATTGATGTCTTGTAACGTGATTTGGTCACCGTAAGAAAAGCCAACATTTTCAAATCGCAGTTCGCCTTTGACCGTTGCTGGAGTCAGGTGTTGGCCTTCATAACTGATGCTGATCTTGGTATCGAGCAAATTCATAGCGCGGTCTATCGCAGACATGGACCGTTGATACATATCGGCTACATCTGCCAGTCCTGTCATTGGCCACAATAAACGTTGCGTCAGGTACACCAGAACAGAATACGCGCCTACAGCTAAATCGCCGTGCAGAGTCAGCCAGCCGCCATAGACCAGCGTAGCGGTAAAGCCAGCCAAAATCGCCATGCGAATGACAGGTGTGATTGCAGAGCTAATAGCGATGGCTCTGGCATTGGCTTCGCGATAGTTATTGCTGGCTTCGGCGATATGATTTTTTTCAAAATCTTCTGTCGCAAATGCTTTGATCGTAGCCAGGCCGAGCAAATTATTATTGAGTCTGGCACTGACATCGCCCGCCGCTTCACGCACTTCCGCATAGCGAGGCGCTAAGCGCTTTTGAAACCAGAATGCACCAACCAAAATAACCGGTACTGGCAACAAGGAAATTACTGCCAGTGACGGCTGCAGTGCAAAGAATACGGCACTCACCATAATGGAAGAACAGACGACCTGAATGATTTGATTTGCGCCGCCATTTAAAAAACGTTCCATTTGGTTGATGTCTTCGTTTAACACTGACATTAAATTCCCGGTACGTTGATTTTCAAAGTACGCCATTTCTAATTTCTGCACATGGTCGTAAGTGTCTAGTCGCAAGTCGTGCTGTAGATTTTGTGCGAGTTTTCGCCATTTTAATGACAGTAGATACTCAAACCACGATTCGCCACCCCATATCAGAGCGTTGACGAGTCCCAGAAAAATCAATTGATGCCATGTGTCGACTATGCCGAATCCGCCTAGTACACGTTTTGCTAAAAAACTTTTATCGCCATTGACGACAATATCCACCGCAACGCCAATCAGGACTTCTGGCAGGATATCGAAAAATTTATTCAACACCGAATACAGTGCTGCAAGACGAAAGTCGGAACGATATTGCTTCGCGTAGTGAAGAAGTTTTTTCAGTGGGTGGGTTGGTGGCATAGTGGGCAGATGAAGATTCTTATTGGTATGTTGGAAGGGTGGGGGGGGAGGGTGGATTCTACCGTGACTAATACTTTGCTGCAGCAAACAAGTCTTGATGTTGGGTGAGCTGACTAGCCTATACATTAGTCTATATATCAGATTGACCTTGCCGCTGACGAATACATACTCCCCCTGATTTTTAAGAAAATGCCCACACGTCATAGAGATCATGTGGGCATTTTTTAATACAGGGTAGGAGTATGTTTTTCCCTACCTATTTTCTGCGGATTTAGCTTAGTCTTCGCGGCGCAGATGTGGGAACAGGATCACGTCACGGATATTTGGTGAGTCGGTGATCAACATCATCAAGCGGTCAATGCCGATACCGCAACCGCCGGTTGGAGGCAGGCCATATTCGAGGGCGCGGATGTAGTCGGCGTCGTAGAACATCGCTTCATCATCGCCTGCTTCTTTTGCGGCCACTTGTGCCTGGAAGCGTGCTGCCTGATCTTCTGCGTCGTTCAACTCTGAGAATCCGTTCGCAATTTCGCGGCCTGTCATGAACAATTCAAAGCGCTCTGTAATGCCTGGTGTTGTGTCAGATGCACGGGCCAGTGGCGACACTTCAACTGGGTAATCGATGATGTAGGTTGGGTTCCACAATTGTGCTTCAGCAGTTTCTTCAAACAGGGCCAATTGCAATGCGCCCAGACCTGCTGTGGCGAATGGTTTCACGCCAAATTTCAACAATTCTGTTTTGATGAATTCTGCATCGTGCAATTGTTCATTGGTGTAGTCTGGCGCATATTTGTTGATCGCACCAACGATCGTCAGGCGTTCAAATGGCTTGGATAAATCCAGCTCTTTACCTTGATACGTTAATACAGCAGTGCCGTGCGCATCTTCCGCTGCTTTACGAATGACTTGTTCAGTGAAGTCCATCAGCCATTTGTAATCAACATAGGCTGCATAGAATTCCATCATCGTGAATTCAGGATTGTGGCGTGGTGAGACACCTTCATTGCGGAAGTTGCGATTGACTTCAAATACACGATTAAAGCCACCGACCACCAGGCGCTTCAGATACAACTCTGGGGCGATACGCAGGTACATTTCCATGTCTAACGCATTGTGGTGCGTAATGAATGGTTTTGCAGCAGCGCCGCCAGGGATGACGTGCAACATCGGTGTTTCTACTTCCATAAATTCATGGCTGGCCATGAAGTTACGGATGGAACTCATCGCCGCAGTACGTGCCTTGAATGTGCGACGGGTGTCTTCGCTCATGATCAGGTCGACGTAACGCTGGCGGTATTTGGTCTCCTGATTTGCCAGACCGTGGAATTTGTCTGGCAAAGGGCGCAAGGATTTGGTCAGTAAACGCAAAGTCGTGACTTTGATCGTCAGCTCATCCGTTTTAGTTTTAAACAAAACGCCTTCGATACCGAGGATATCGCCCAGATCGTAGTGGCGGAAGGCTTCCATTTCCGCTTCGCCAGTCTTGTCGGTCGTGACGTAGAGTTGAATGCGACCATCAGCACGGATGCCGGAGGCGTCTTGTAATGTCGCGAAAGCGGCCTTTTTGCCTGCTTCACGTTTGAGCATCATGCGGCCGCCGACGCTGACCTGCACGTTTAATGCTTCTAATTCTTCGCGACCTATTTCGCCGTATTGCGCTTGCAAGTCTGCAGCTTTATGCGTGGGGCGGAAGTCGTTCGGGAAAGCAATGCCTTTGGCGCGAATGGCGTCTAGCTTTGCACGACGTTCCGCGATGATGGAGTTTTCATCAACCGGCAATTCGCTGGCAGTGCTTTGATTGTTTATTTCTGACATAAGATTTCTCTCAGTTTCTCAGTTTATTGGGCAGCTTGCCCATCGATTATTGTTGCTGGTGAGCGCGCCTGTCGCAACGATGTTTCTCATACTGACTGATTTGGCAGTGCGCTCACGAAAAGGTAGATCAGACGCCTTGCTTTAACGATGCGGCGATAAATTCATCAATATCACCATCTAATACCGCTTTGGTATTGCCTGTTTCAAAACCAGTACGCAAATCTTTAATGCGTGATTGATCGAGCACATAAGAACGAATCTGATGACCCCAACCGACGTCGGTTTTTGAATCTTCCAGATTTTGTTTTTCGCTCATGCGTTTGCGCAATTCCAGTTCGAACAGCTTAGCTTTCAACATTTCCCATGCTTCTGCACGGTTGCGATGTTGACTGCGGTCATTCTGGCATTGCACAACAATACCGGACGGACCATGCGTTAAACGCACCGCGGAGTCGGTCTTATTAATATGCTGACCACCAGCACCAGAAGCGCGATAGGTATCGGTACGCACGTCGGCAGGGTTAATATCGATCTCGAACGAGTCATCCACTTCTGGATACACAAACAAGCTGGAGAATGAGGTATGACGGCCATTGTTAGAGTCAAATGGTGACTTACGCACCAGACGATGAACGCCCGTTTCTGTGCGCAGGAAGCCATAGGCGTATTCGCCTTCTACTTTTAAGGTCGCGGTTTTGATACCGGCAACGTCGCCATCGGATTGTTCCAGGATCTCAACTTTAAAGCCTTTGCGTTCGCAATAGCGCAGGTATTGGCGCAGCAACATGGATGCCCAATCTTGGGCCTCAGTACCGCCCGCACCAGCTTGAATATCGATAAAGCAGTTGTTTGGATCCATAGGATTGTTAAACATCCGGCGGAATTCCATACCTTCAACCAAGCCGCGCAAATCTTGGGCGTCGATTTCGATTGCTTCTAAAGTATCGTCATCCGCTTCTTCACGTGCCATCTCGAATAAATCGTTGGCATCGCGTAAGCCGGCATTGGCTTTGTTGAGCGTATCAACAATCGCTTCTAAGGATTTTTTTTCTTTACCAAGATCTTGGGCGCGTTTAGGGTCATCCCAAACTTTAGGATCTTCTAATTCGGCGTTAACTTGTTCTAGTTTCTCTGACTTGATATCGAAGTCAAAGATACCTCCGAAGTTCGGCTTCGCGGACCGTCAGGTCGGCAAGCAGGGAGGACAGGCTATTGAGGCGTTCGGCTTCCATAATGTCGCTTTTCTAATGCAATAAAACCTTGCATTATAACCTCAGGCGCAAGGTAGTTGCCGATACTTTTGCCTATACTTTGTCAATACGCGCTGCCCTATTCTTAAAAAGGGGCGAGATTGTGCTTTACCAGAGCGAACTGGCTACAGTTGGTTGAGCTTTTCGATGACTTTCTAGCCATTTTGCTAAATGCGTTTTAAAGCAGGAAGGGCAGATATGGTATTGCGTGATTTTGGCGGAACCGCCGCTGGGAAGGGATTCTTCCTCTTCCATCGAGATAGTGGTGTTGATTTTTTCGTGTTCTTTGTCGCTCCAGTTTTCATCCCATAAGGACTCGGCTCCACAGACATCGCAGGTAAGCTTATCGAAAACTTCTTCGGTATGCTCTAAAATCAAAACGGTTTTCATGTGTTTCATACTGCCTCCAGGTGGTAGGTGTAAAAAAATGCGTATAAACCGATCGGTTGATTTTACATCAGCAAAGCGGATGAAATATCTGTGCTTATAAAAAAAGCTGCGTCGAATGCGCAGCTTTTCATGGTGTTTTACATTTTACTCAGAACGCGTTAGTGAATCATTAACGACGCCCGGATTTTGCTGGTGCCGCTTTGGGCTTTGCTGATTTGTAAGCCAGACCTGGGCGGGCGGGTGCTGTGACTGACTTTGCTGCCGCTGGCGTCTTGCCGTGGGTGACCGGCTTTTTACCAAAAGTATTGATCTTTGGCGCAGCTACCCTGCGGCCATTGGCAACACCACTTTCTTCAATCGTGATTGGAATCACTGGTTGACGTGCCGGAATCAAATGGCGTGGGCCGCTGCCTATCAAATCGCGGCGCCCCATGCGTACCAGCGCTTCGTGGATGATTTCCCAGTTTTCTGGCGCATGATAACGTAGCAAGGCTTTGTGTAATTTACGAATTTTGCCCGAACGCGCTGTTTCTACTACCTCTGAATCTGCTGTCACTTTCTTGAGCGGGTTCTTGCGTGTATGGTACATGGTGGTCGCCAATGCCATTGGGGTCGGCATGAAGGTTTGCACCTGATCCAGTTTAAAATCATTTTTCTTCAGCCAAATCGCCAGATTGACCATATCTTCATCCGTCGAACCAGGATGAGCGGCAATGAAGTATGGGATTAGATACTGTTCTTTGTTCGCTTCTTTGGAGTACTTTTCAAACATTTGTTTGAATTCATCGTAGCTGCCGATGCCGGGTTTCATCATTTTCGACAAAGTATCGGATTCAGTATGTTCTGGTGCGATTTTCAGCAAACCACCGACGTGGTGGGTCACTAGTTCTTTCACGTATTCTGGTGATCTGACGGCAAGGTCGTAGCGTAAGCCTGAGCTGATCAGGATTTTCTTCACACCAGGAATGGCGCGCGCTTTGCGGTAAATCGAAATCAATTTACTGTGATCAGTGCCGAGATTGGAGCAAATTGATGGATAGACGCAAGACAAACGACGGCATGATTCTTCGATTTTTTTGTCTTTGCAGGCCAGACGGTACATGTTGGCTGTTGGGCCGCCCAGATCCGAAATGGTGCCGGTAAAGCCTTTGACTTTATCGCGGATTTCTTCAATCTCACGCAAAATTGACGGTTCAGAGCGGCTTTGAATGATGCGACCTTCGTGCTCAGTAATCGAGCAAAACGTACATCCACCAAAGCAGCCACGCATGATGTTGATTGAGAAGCGGATCATTTCCCACGCAGGAATGCGGGCTTTGCCATACGCCGGATGTGGTGCACGTGCATAGGCGCGGTCATACACCCCATCCATTTCATCCATTGCTAATGGCAGCGGCGGCGGGTTGAGCCAGACATCACGGTCGCCGTGTCCTTGCACCAGCGCCTTGGCATTGCCCGGATTGGCTTCCAGATGGAATACTCTGGAGGCATGGGCATACATCACAGCGTCGTCTTTGACTTCATCAAACGAAGGCAGGCGGATTACTGACTTATGTTGCTTGTTCTTGAGCATCAGTTGTCGTTCTTCACGGCTCATGATGCGAATGGCTTGCTGTTGCACTACGTTGACCGCCGGGGCTTCAGACGTTACTATTTTGGCATCATCACCAGTTGCGCACTTCGCGTCTTTTTCTGGCGTCATTGCATAGGGGTCGGTATGCGCTTCGAGTTTGCCTGGCGTATCGATTTTGACCGAATTGATTTCAGTCCAATCGTCATCTGGCAACCAGCCACGCGGTACCATGAATGCAGTGCCACGTAAATCGCGGATGTCTTTGATTGCTTCGCCTTGGGCAAGACGATGTGTCAGATCAATCAAAGCACGTTCTGCATTGCCGAATAAGAGAATGTCCGCTTTAGAATCAGGCAGCACAGAACGGCGAACTTTGTCTGACCAGTAATCGTAGTGCGCAATACGGCGCAGGCTCGCTTCAATACTACCTATGACGACATTTGCATCAGGGAAGGCCTCACGTGCGCGTTGTGCGTAAACCACCAACGCACGGTCAGGGCGCTTGGTGCGATCACCATCGGGAGTGTAGGCGTCTTCGGAGCGGATTTTGCGGTCAGCCGTATAGCGATTTACCATGGAATCCATATTGCCCGCCGTGACGCCAAAATATAAATTTGGCTTACCGAGGACGCGGAAGGCATCGGCAGATTGCCAATCAGGCTGGCTGATAATACCAACTCTAAAGCCATGATGTTCAAGCAAGCGACCGATCAAGGCCATACCGAAGCTAGGGTGATCGATGTAGGCGTCACCCGTGACTAAAATAACGTCGCAACTATCCCAGCCCAGCTTGTCCATTTCGGCGCGTGACATAGGTAAAAATGGGGCTGTGTTGCTCCCGCCGACATCAGAGCGGAAGCGCGGGAAAGAGAAAAGATTTTTTGGCAAAGGATTCATGGGCGCGATTTTACCGGAAAGCCGCTAGCCTTGCTTGCTGTATGAAGAATTTATGCTGAATAATCAAACGCTTGCGTAAGAATTTGCTCACAGCTGTGATGAAAAACCTAATTTATTTCGTAATACGTGAATGCTTTTCAGTTATTGATATCAATATTGTTACGCATGAGTGCGTCAACTTCCGTGTTTTTATGGCGCGGTATCCATTTGAGCCGCACTGCCGGAAGCAGCGAGAGCAATGTCTGCGCCTTCTGCCTGTACTCAACGAGTCGTGCCGAAGCCTTTGCTTCTGGTCCTAAAACATCATGGATTACAACTTGACTATCACCTCTCAATAACACGCTTTCTGCTTGCGACGGGGTGACATGTTGCTTAATGAGTGTCAAGGCGGCAATCAGGGCTTGGTATTCTGCATCACTGCTGTCTCCGTAGCCTATGTGTTGGGTGCGGCTAAAATGTTCGCCGTTTTTTCCTTTTAAGATACAAGCCAGATGGCATGTACCTGGATTGGGTTTTGCTGATCCATCGAACCAGGCTAGCCAATCTGCATCTGCAAATAAATCGGTGTTCTTTAATTGTTTTGACATGAATACTTATTACTTGTGCGCCGTTTTAATTGGCTTTCATTGACTGTTGGTGGGCGCAAATGTTAACCCATCTGATAAAAGATGCCATATTGGCTATATTTTTTGCACCAATCAGTGCATAGTAGCTTGTATAAGTCTGAAGCTTTTATCTCAAAGAGGATATTCACGTTTTATTTTTAGTGGAAATATATTTTATGTTTACTCTCATTAAACAAGCATTTAGGCGATTTCTGACAAAGATTTTTGATGATGCTATTCGTATTGAATATCAAAAAGCTGGTCTGATAAAGAAAAACATTGCGCTTGAAGGTGGTGATATATCTTACTTATGTAGTATTACTGTCTCTCTCGTAAATCAATCTGGTGGCGTGCTGTTGATGTTACACGGGTTTGGCGCGGAAAAAGACATCTGGTCTGGTTTTGCCCGACATTTGGCGACCTCACTGCCGATATTGATTCCAGATTTGCCCGGTCATGGGGAAAATGATCAGGATTTTGAGATCGATTATTCGGTTCATAGCCAGGCCAACCGTGTGCATAAGTTACTGCAGGCTCTAAATGTGAGCAAGGTTCATATTGTTGGTCATTCTATGGGCGGAGCAATCGCTTTGCGCCTCGCTCATCTATATCCAGAGATCGTCTCTTCGTTGGTCTTAATCAGTGCCGCTGGCGCTGAAATCAAGCCTGGTGTCTTGGAAAACATCATTGATAGCCGCGATCTGAATCCTTTGGTGGATGTTAAAAATAAGGAAGATTTTCAACGCTTAATAGAATTTTGTATGAGTAAGCCGCCGTATGTGCCCAGGCCATTTTTTAATTTGCTTGCAGATAAAAAAATCGCACGTTTTGACATCGATAAAAAAATATTTGCCGATATCGCAGCAGATATTGACCAGAGTGGACATCTTGATAGTATCAAGGTTCCAGCGCTCATTATTTGGGGTGATCAGGATCAGATTTTGAATGTTGCCGACGCAGATTATTTAAATCGACATTTAACAGGAAGTCATAAAATTATATTGCCGGGAATAGGGCACGTGCCAATAATGGAGGATCCGCGCCAAACCGCGCTCCATGCAAAATATTTTTTAGAGCATCTTGCGCTTTAATCCGGTAACACTTGTAGTTTCGTCGTTAACGGCACTTTTTTTGCTATTTTTTCTGAATTTTGTATAACTGTGTAAAAAATAGGCAATATGCCATTTCATTTTCGACGTACTACATAGAAAATGAAGAAAAGCGTCATATGATTGCCTTACAAATTAGGAGTACAAAGTGTCCATTTCTTCATTGGGTACCGGAAATTACCAGACCGTCGGGGCTTTAGGGACAGCAACCAACACTGTATCGACTGCCCCTGTCTCGCCCGCGTCCTCTGATAGCGCAGCCTCAACGTCGGCAACGTCAACTGCAAACGGCAGTGCTTTGTCTGCGGCAATTGCGCAAGCTTTATCACAAATTAATCCAAATATTGATTTGACGACTTTATTGTCGTCGAGCGGCCAGCAATCTTCGTCTAACTTTACCAGCAGCCTACTGAACGCTCTACCGGGGTTAACTAAACAAAATTCAGGTAATACTGATCTGTCGGCTTTGCTTGGTACTTCGTCGGGTAGTACTGATAGCGCCAGTGGGGCCAATCTCGCACAGTTACTTGGTTTGTCTTCCGGACAGTCTTCTTCGGCGCCAGCACCGGTCAAGTTAGATAAGTCCAGTCCGACTTTTAGTCTGCAATCAAGCATTCAGCAATTGATTACGAATTTAGGAAATGGCGGCGGTTCTTCTGATAGCTTGTTTGGAGCAAGCAATGATTCATCTGGCTCCTCAGCATCAGCATTACAAAGCTCTTTCAATAGTCTTGTGAAGAGCAGTGGTGGCAATCCTCATCAAGCTGACCTTCAGTCCTTTTTGAAATTGGTTGCCGCCAATGTTGAAGGAAGTGTTTCGATAGGAAGTCTTTTTAGTACGAGCGCCTGACTGAAAGTGTTGATTGTGGCGTTGGGTTAGCTTTAGATTCTTCATTGTTCTTTCTTAAATGAGATAAGCCTGCAAATCTGAATTTGCAGGCTTTTTTTGTTTTCAGTCGTCTATTTTTGATCGCGTGGTCGTGCACAGCGGGCATGTTTGCATTGAAATGCTCAGTACTGTTTAGTCCTGATAATCTGACGATCACGGCTAAATTTTCAAAATATAACCGATGACTTCAGTCCCGTTAGGGATCATAATGTAATGCATTAAATATAATGATAAGGGGCAGGGTATGAGCGGATGGATGACCTGGGCGGTGCTGGCTGGTGTGGTCGTTATCTTGGAATTATTTAGCGGAACTTTTTATCTGTTAATGATTTCATTGGGCATGATCGCTGGGGCATTATCTGCCCTGATTGGTTTTGGCACTTCAGTTCAACTGGTCATGGCTGGCATTGTAGGATCAGTGGCGACGATCGCTTTGCACTCTAGTAAATATGGCTGGAAAGGGAATGTCGATGCGACGCGAGATCCGAATGTGAATATGGATATAGGTCAGATTATCGAAGTGCCGCAATGGAATGAACAAGGAAATGGGAATTTTACGGCGCGGGCGTCCTACCGCGGAGCAATGTGGGACGTGGAAATGCATCATGGAAGTGGTGAACCTGGACAATATGTGATTCAGGAAGTGCAAGGTAGTAAATTGATCGTCAAGCTATCAACAAGATAGGTTCTTTTTTGAAGTAAGAATTTGGTCGTGCTTGGTATAAATTTCAAATAACAATAAGGTGGATATATGGAAAGTATTGGTAGCGTTGCTCTGGTGCTGTTTGTGTTGGCCGTCGTTTTTGTCTTTAAAACGATTAACGTCGTGCCGCAACAGCACGCCTGGGTGGTTGAACGATTGGGTAAATATCACAGCACCTTAGGTCCTGGTTTGAATATCGTGGTGCCGTTTATTGATCGTATTGCTTATAAACATATCTTGAAAGAGATCCCTCTTGATGTGCCACCGCAAGTGTGTATCACCCGAGATAATACGCAATTGCAGGTCGATGGTATTTTATATTTCCAGATAACCGATGCGATGCGCGCCTCTTACGGCTCATCGAATTACATCGCTGCGATTACGCAATTAGCACAGACGACGTTGCGTTCTGTGATCGGTAAAATGGAATTGGATAAAACTTTTGAAGAGCGCGATCATATTAATACCACGATTGTTAGTGCAATTGATGAGTCAGCAGCAAACTGGGGTGTCAAAGTTTTGCGTTATGAAATCAAAGATCTGACACCACCAAAAGAAATTTTGCATGCGATGCAGGCGCAAATTACGGCTGAACGCGAAAAACGTGCTTTGATTGCAGCGTCTGAAGGCCGAAAACAGGAACAAATTAATATCGCCACCGGTGAGCGCGAAGCTTCAATTGCCAAATCAGAAGGTGAAAAACAAGCCTCGATTAATCGTGCTCAAGGTCAGGCAGCGGCAATTTTATCGATTGCTGAAGCAAGTGCTGAAGCGATACGTAAAACAGCAGCAGCGATTCAATCTCCCGGTGGTGAAGATGCAGTGAATTTGAAGGTGGCTGAACAATATGTTGCTGCTTTTGCGAATTTAGCGAAGACCAATAATTCGATCATCGTTCCTGCAAATCTGGGTGATATGAGCGGATTAATCGCAACGGCAATGCAAGTCGCTAAGTCTCAAAAAGGTGGTGTCGTTGAGGCACCAAAGCGAGTTAGCTAACGCCTTCAAATATTCAGTTGATCTGATTTTGATATAAGAAGAGCGGCGCCAGAAATTTCTGGAGCCGCTTTTTTGTATTCACTACGAGTGTTTTAGAAGTACTTAGCAGTAGTGGCAGTTATAGATCGACGCTTGAAATTGCGACAAAGTAGCATATCAAATTGACGATTTATCGGAGAATTTTTCTTGCAACTTTATAGCGCAAAAATCAGGAAAAAACGTATTTCTATCCAGTTTTTAAGCACTCAGTTATATAGCGTCGTACATGTTATCTGTGGCCGTATCTAACTAATTCATTTTATCGCGCGCCGATTTTCGTTTCGCCAAATAAGGCTTTTTGATCACGCGGTTGAGAGCGCCAGTATTGTTTTGGTGCGTCTACTGATGCGCCAAGTTTGGCGGCAGCATGCCAAGGCCAGTGCGGATCGTACAAAATTCCACGGGCTATGCCTATCATATCTGCCTGACCATTGGCGACGATGCTTTCGGCTTGTTCGGCCTCGGTAATCAATCCGACAGCGATGACCGGCATCGAGGTGGTTTGTTTGATCTTGTCGGCAAATTCAACCTGGTAGCCAGGTACTAAAGGAATTTGCTGTAAAGGCGATACGCCACCACTTGATACATGGATGAATGAGCATCCACGTTGTTCTAATGCTTTCGTCAGCACGATACTTTGCTCAACATCCCAGCCACCTGTGACCCAGTCGCTCGCTGAAATACGAATGCCTAGCGTGTAATTTTCTGGCAGTGCAGCTTTTACAGCATCAAAAACTTCTAACGGAAAACGCAGGCGATTTTCTAAACTGCCGCCGTATTCATCGTCACGTTGGTTGGATAATGGAGATAAAAATTCGTGCATCAGGTAGCCATGTGCAGCGTGCAGCTCTATGGCGTCGATACCAAGGCGATGTGCACGAATTGCAGCATCGACAAATGCTTGCTTGACCCGTTCCAACCCTGTTTTATTTAAGGCCAAGGGTGGCGTTTCAGTTGGCCCATGCGGAATTGGCGAAGGAGCTACGGTTTCCCAGCCGCCATGACCGGGAGAGATTAATTGTCCACCATCCCATGGCGCCTGGCTTGATGCCTTGCGACCTGCATGGGCGAGTTGAATCGCGATGGGCATGGATGAATATTGCCGAATCGACGCGAGTATTTTCGCAAATGCTGCTTCGGTTTCATCCGACCATAAACCTAAATCTGCAGGAGAAATTCTGCCTATTGGTTCTACGGCAGTTGCTTCAATAATGAGCAGGCCGGCACCAGAAAGTGCCAAGCCGCCGAGATGGATCAAATGCCAATCGGTGGCTTTGCCATCGACCGCTGAATATTGGCACATCGGGGCAATCACGATGCGGTTTTTTAATTTAAGATTTCCCAGTGAAATTGGGGAGAAAAGGGCGCTCATTGTTCATTTTCCTATCATGGTGAGGTCAATGCAAATGCTTAACAAACATTGCAAGGTTCTCACGCATCATTAGATAAATTATTTTTACGTGCTCAAGGGCGACAATTTTGCGTGTGCCTGAGTTTTTTTGACAGGCAACAAGAATGACACAAAAAACACGACTCAGATAACAGTGGATTAAATCAAACCCCTTTGTCCCTTTGTCCCTTTGTCAGGCAGTTGTTGAGATATTGCTGACGATGGAGAGGTTGAGGTTGTCCTGTGTCAAAGTGGCTGCCGCGGCAGGGTTATTTTTAAGGGCATTTGCCCAATTGGTCGTTGTGTCAATCGAACTATTGTTTTGCGATTGTCCAATGGTTGCGTATAAGGCGGCATTTGGGTTGTTCGTATTTACTGGAGTGCTGATGCTTGCCAAAATTGCCTGATTTTGTGCCGCTTGAAGAGATGTTTGGGTTGAAGAATTGCTATTTGTGTTCGTTGAGTTCGAGCTTGATTTTGAGGTGTTTATACCTGCATTCACAAATGAGCTCAATAATCCAGATGCACTGTAGGTGTCATTGGACGACTGATTTCCGTTAAGAAGGGAGACAATGCTCGACTCTGAAGCTAACGTGACTGCGGAATTCACTAAGCCCGCATTTGCCGTCGACGAGATTGCCGCAGGCGCATTATTGGTGACAGTACTCGTCGTCGTGCTGGGTGTCGTCGCCGTAGGCGCACCCGAAGCACCCGTGCTGGCGCTGGCGAGTGGCGTTGTGGGTATGGATGAAATTGACATATACAATCCCCCTTGTCTGCCTAAATTATCGGCAACTTATTGTCCGACTTTAGCTTTTTATGCGTTTTTTTCTGAAAATCTGAAAAAAGATTTGTATCGGTTTTTTAAGTAACTGGTAAAAAGCAAGAATTAAAAAAATCGTGTTCTGCTGTTATTTTTCAACTGTGTTAATTTACGAAAATTAACGGAAATTTAGTTCATTAGTGTTCGTTTGACGCAAATAGTGTTTATTTGCAATAAAGATCTAGGCTAGTGTGGCCTACACTGTCATCTCGATGGATTTTAAGATATGGAAATATTGGTATGAATGAAATAGTGAAGGTCATTGCTGCTCGTTTCCGATTTAGTTATGTGTGGATTATTGTTGGGATTATTTTTCTGGTTTTGCTTTCCGGGGCAGGTATCCGGGCGACGCCAGCGATTATGATCCTTCCTTTGGAGCATGAATTTGGCTGGAGCCGTACAACGATTTCTTTGGTCATTTCGATCAATATTGCCTTGTATGGATTAATCGGTCCTTTTTCTGCTGCCGCCATGCAAAGCTATGGCATTCGGCGCATGATTCTGGGGGCATTAGGGTTGCTCGCCATTGGGACGTTTTTTAGTACGTTCATGAAATTGCCGTGGCATATGATGCTCGCATGGGGTGTGGTGGTTGGTGCCGGTAGTGGTGTCGTTGCAAATACCTTAGCCGCAACGATCGTCGGGCGTTGGTTTGAAACGAGGCGTGGTCTGGCGATGGGGCTTTTGACTGCCAGTGCAGCGACTGGACAAATGGTATTTTTGCCCTTGATGGCGTATATGGTTGATCATGTGGGCTGGCGTGCAGTGGCATTGATGGTGTCTGCTGTGGCGGCGCTCGCGATTCCTATGGTGGCTTTGCTATTGCCTGAGCGTCCGGAGGATGTAGGCATGAAGCGTTACGGCCAAGTTGACGATACGACGCAAACTGCAATGACTGGCGGCAATCCATTCAAGGCGGCTTTCCAGGCGTTGAAGCGCGCGGTCGGTATCCGCGATTTTTGGCTGTTGTTTTTCAGTTTTTTTGTTTGCGGTATGAGTACCAATGGTTACATCGGCGCGCATTTTATCGCTATGTGCAGTGACTACGGCATATTGGCTGTCGGCGGGGCGAGTATTCTTGCCACAATGGGCGTGTTGGATTTGGTTGGGACAACTATGTCTGGCTGGCTATCAGATCGCTACAACGCGCGTGTACTTTTGTTCTGGTATTACGGCTTACGTGGCGTGGCCTTGATTTTTCTGCCTCAGGCGTTTGGCCTCAGCTATTTTGGCTTGCCAATTTTTGCCATTATCTATGGCTTAGATTGGATTGCCACTGTGCCGCCGACCGTCAGATTGGCTAATGACGTGTTCGGAAGAGCTGCAGCGCCTATCATTTTTGGATGGGTAGTAGTCGGACACCAATTGGGCGCGGCAAGTGCCGCTTTATTGGCAGGGTATATGCGCAACAGCCTCGGTACTTATACGGCTTCGTCTATCATGATGGGTATTGCCTGCATGGTCGCTGCTGTGATGGTATTGAGGATCCATGGCGGCAAACAGGGTAATGACGATGCAATGCGAACGGCAGTCGGTGGATGAAATTTCGGTTAAGATGTGCTGAGATTTCTTAATAACTACGCTCGTTTTTTATATACCGCCAATGCGCTTAAGTTTTTACGTATTGGCGGCTTATCTCGTGCTAGGTTAATTGTATGATCTGCGGTTGACACACCGTTTCAAGCTTAATGTAGGTGGCGATGATCCATACTTGATGCTGTTTCTCTAATCGCTGCTCCAAGGCCTTGCTAAAAAATTGCATAGAAAGTTTATCGATTCCTGCAAAAGGATCGTCAAGCGCAATGACTGGGCATTCTGCAGATAATGCCGCAGCCAACCAAACTTTGCGCCTGGTACCGGTTGATAACATAAAAAACTGTTTTTCCAAATGTGGAGTAAGGCTTAGCCCGTCAACGGCATGTTGCAGATTTTCCTGACTAAAGTGTTCGTAGTTTTCCCTCAGGCTTGAAAAAAAAGTGTCTACCCTTATGCTCTCGAATTTCTGGCTTTGTGCATCGACCCAAAACGCTTGTTTGCGATAGCTTACCTCTTGCTGCTTTGAATCTATCCCAGCTATGCACAATTCACCGGTTGACATTGGCAATCTTCCGGTCAATAACTTTAGAAGGGTCGTTTTTCCGCATCCATCTTCACCATGTATCAGTGCGATTCCGGGATAAATTGTTGCAGACCAATCAGTAAATAATTTGTTTTCAGAGTAGTGAAAACTTAGTTTGTTGACGGTTAATAGCGGTTTGTGTGGCATAAAGTGTTTTTATTGAAGGACGGTAGGAATTTGATTGGCAATGAAATAAGTAAATGCTTGCGTTGTCATCTGGAGACCGATAAAGTAAATAGTACATTATCGGATACGCTTAACATGCAAATTGCCACTAACACTTATAGCTTGTCCTTTTACTGAACCTATTGACTATGTCAGATGATATCCAGTTAATTGCAATCGACAAAGTCCAGATTGGGATGTTTGTGAAACTTGATTTGAGTTGGTTTGAACACTCGTTTCCCATGAGTTCGTTCAAAATTACTAATCAACAACAAATCCACGATCTATTGGCTTTGAAGCTCAAGCACATACGTTATATTCCGTCTAAATCGGATTTGGCTCAATCTGCAAAAGAGCAAAAAGTGCCCGCACCGGTACAAACTTCATCCAATAAAGAGTATCAAGTTAAGGTCTATGACAGTATTATCGAAGCCAAGCATGCTCGTTATGAAAAATTAGTAAAACAACGAGCTGAAATTGCACTGTGTGAAGAAAAATTCGTTCGAGCAGCAACGGTAGTCAAAGGTATCAATAAACTGATTTTTTCTCGTCCTAAAGAAACAATTGCTGAAGCCAATAAGTTGGTTGATAGCATTGCTGAGGTGTTTTTAAATGCGAACGATACCGTCATGCATTTGATACAGCAGGCGGGCAATAATGAAGACGTTTATTTTCATACGCTCAATGTTTCGGTTTTGGCGATGATGCTTGCAAGTGAAATGAAATGTAGCGAGAGTCAGATTAAAGAAATAGGTATCGCTGCTTTGTTTCACGATATAGGCAAAGTGAATGTGCCGGATAAGATTTTGACCAAAACGGAACCACTGACCAAGCCAGAGCAAAATTTTTTTGAGTTACATCCGCAGTACGGTATTGAAGTCGGTAAAACGGCTGGTTTGTCAGCTACGACGCTAGAGGTCATCGCTAATCATCATGAGTTAATGGATGGTAGCGGTTATCCGCAACGGCTTAAAGGCAATGCCCTGAGTATGCCAACGCGCATTATAGCGGTGGCAAATGTGTACGATAACCTGTGCAATCCGGTTGATCTGCGTACTGCGCTCACACCGCATGAGGCATTGTCGGTAATGTATGCACATAAGCGCGGACAATTTGATCCCTCTGTGATGGCAACCATGGTGAAAAGTCTGGGAGTATATCCACCCGGTACCATCGTTAAATTATCGAATGAGGTAATTGGCTTGGTGATGAACGTCAACGTTGGTAAGCCATTGCGCCCGTGCGTACTGGTTTACGACTCAGAAATTCCAAAAGAATCCGCGATAATTCTTGATTTGTCCGATGAGGCAAAAGATATCAATATCAGTGGCAGCATACGTCCAGGATTGCTGCCGAGGGCGATATTTGATTATCTGAATCCTCGTAAGCATGTGAATTATTATTTCGAGTCTAAAAATAAGCCTGCTGCTGGCGGTGCTTCAACATCGAAACCACAATGAAAACGATGAGAGCTCGTCATGTCTGAGAATCTGCCGCGTTCGGAAGTCACGACATTGCTAGGCGCTGGCTTGCTCCAGCACATTATTAATTACTCCCGTGATGCAGTTATTGTAGTCTCATCAGGCGATTTGACAATTTGCGATGTTGCTCAAAAAACCTGCTCCATGCTCGGTCGCTCACGTGAAGAGTTGATCGGCGCACATCTTTCAACGGTAGAGTGCTCGTTGCAGGACTTATTTTTCTGGGACGATATTCGACAAGCACCGGAGTTTATTGATTCAAGAACTGCTGAAAGTGAATGGCTAACCAGTGATGGACGTGTCCTGCCTATCGAAAAACGGGTCAGTAGTTTCAAAAATCACACTGACATTTTCTGGGTGATTCATGCAGAAGATATCACTAACAAGCGCCAGGTTTCAGAGGAGCAAATTCATCTTGCCTCGCAATTGCAGAGTTCATTAGAGGCGACTGCGGAAGGAATCTTATCTATTGATTTGCGTGGAAATGTAATTAATTTGAACCGAAGATTCATTGCAATGTGGAATATACCCGAAGAAGTGTTAATGGGGCGGCAAGTAGATGCCATTGTCGCTTGCATGCAAGCACGCTGTGACGACACAATTAATTTTTCGAGTAATCTGTTGCGCTATAAGGCGGAATCTGAAGCCGAGACTGCGGATCAGGTATCCATTCTCGATGGGCGATATTTTGATGTGGTTTCCAAGCCTGAATTTTATCGTGATCAATTAATTGGCCGTGTATTTAGTGTGCGGGATATTACGGACATGAAGACGGTGGAAAATAATTTAACCCAGATGCGCGACGTGGCAGAACTCGCCAATCAGGAAAAAACCCGGATGCTGGACGCAGTACGCATCAGTGAGTCACGTTTGCGGCGTTTAGTTAATTCCAGTCTGGTTGGAATTATAGAGGGTGACAACTCTGGGCAATTGGTTGAAGCCAATGACGTACTATTACACCTGCTTGGATATCCGCGTGAAGCTCTTGAGTCCGGCACGCTGAATTTTTATTCTATGATTCCGAGCATTTATCACCACGATTACCGTTTAGCCTTAGATGAAATCGCTCTAAATTCACAGGCGCAGCCATTTGAAACTGAGTTGATAAATAGTAACGGTGGCCTGATTCCAGTGATGCTTGGCATGGCACGTCTGGAAGGATCAGATGATGAATGGGTGGGATTTGTTCTTGACTTAACTGAACAAAAAAAAGCCGATAAAATCAAGTCGGAATTTATTGCTGTTGTTAGTCACGAATTGCGCACACCCTTAACATCGATTCGTGGTGCACTCGGCTTGCTTGAGCATAGTGTTGGGGCAGATTTTCCGCCGAAATTAATGCAGTTATTAAAAATTGCACATAAAAATAGTCAAAGACTAGGTACGCTCGTCAACGATTTATTGGACATCGAAAAACTGGTCTCCGGAAAAATGGATATCAGCATGAATAGGATAGACTTAATCAAACTGACTCAGCAGGCGATTGAAGCCAATGCACCTTATGCGCAACAGTTTGGTGTGAAATACGAATTTGTCTCCTTTCCAGCCAATGCGTGGGGGATTTGTGACGCAGACAGGGTCATGCAGGTTTATGCAAATCTGATGTCAAATGCTGCAAAATTTTCCCATCCCAATGGTGTGGTTGACATTCGTATCATTGATCAGTCGGATATGTTCAGAATTGAAGTGGAAGACAAAGGTCACGGTATTCCAAAAGAATTTCATGACCGTGTATTTATGAAATTTGCGCAGGCGGATGGTGGTAATACCAGAAAGCAAGGCGGCACCGGTCTTGGTTTGAATATCTCCAAAACATTTGTAGAAAAGATGGGCGGCAATATAGGTTTTGAGAGTATTGAAGGGCAAGGGACAACGTTTTGGTTCACTCTGACAGCCGGAGTCAGACGCCACGGAGAGAGATAATATTATTGCATGGCAATGCCAAAAATTTTACCTGCCGCAGCTGTAAACGTGAGTGCCAGTGCCCCTCCAATGAGACCAGCAAATCCAGCAACGATAAAACTTTCATTGCTGACGTAGGCTGCAGTAACACCCAACAATAAACTGAAAATTGATAAGAGGCCATTATTTGCGCCTAAAACTGCTGTCCTTAACCAGCCTGACCTAGGTGGTCTATGGGTATGTGCTGTCATCGTGATTCAGCAGGCTGTAAATTGGTTGGCGTAAAAACGCGTAGATCGAAGACGGGGCGGTACGTACTAGGTTTTGCTAAATAATGTCGCTCCATTGGATACTTGGTGATTTGTTATTTCATCAGGTCACGAGACTTTTTATTAGGTCGTTGATTTTCCTAGTGCTTTGATTTCATCATGCAAAGCATTTTTTTCTAGTAAATGAGTTGGCAGGTTAACGAAGTAATGAATGTTCGCCATTATGTCGCGAAATATCTTGTGAAATATTTTTCGTTGTTCTTCGTCTGTTCCACTTAACCTGCTTGGGTCTTCAAATGTCCAATGCGCAGCTAACGGATGCCCAGGCCAGTAAGGACATGCTTCCTCCGCTGTATCAGCGCAAACGGTAATAATGAAATCCATATGGGGTGCGTCCGGAGTTGCAAATTCATCCCAAGTTTTGCTGCGCAATTGATCTATGGGATAGTCAGTCGTTTTGATTTGTTCAAGCGCCAGTGGGTGAACCTTACCAGTTGGGGCATTACCTGCGGAGTAGGCGCGAAATTTGCCATGGCCCATGGTCGTCAACAATGCTTCCGCCATGAGGCTGCGTGCTGTATTGCCGCTACATAAAAATAAGACGTTATAAACTTTATCGTTCATGATGAGCTCTTCCCCGAAACATTGATATTGTTGATATTTTGTCGAGCTTTAAATGCAATAATTTTGTCAGTACGGGTACATTTTTTTAGAGTCGACGCATTTGCTCCCGCTTGTTATTCAATGACGGAGCTGCGAAAATCATTTATATCATTAATTTGCAGGTTATTGTACTAATTGGCTTTGTAGTACGTTTTCTTCTATAGTGACTCCCAATTTGGCAGTATAGGTTCTTTAAATTAATGCAAAAGAATATTTTTATATAATTTGAATAGTTAAAATAAAACAAGAGGAAGAGCTACGTATTTATTGTAGTTCGTAAATTTAAAAAAATAAGGTATGCCAGGTGACTGCATTCTTTACGCCTAATCCGGAGTGGGAATGGTTTGGCTTATAATTAAATATTTACTCACTTCGGCGGTTGTCGTTGCGGTTTCAGAATTGGCAAAACGGAGCGATAAAATAGGTGGTCTGGTCGCGGCTTTACCTTTGGTGACTCTGCTTGCTTTGATCTGGTTGCAATTAGAAAATCAATCGCAAGCAAAAATTGCTAATCACGCCTGGTACACGTTTTGGTACGTGGTTCCCACATTGCCGATGTTTTTGGCATTTCCTGTTCTGCTTCCACGGATAGGGTTTTGGGCAACTTTGCTCTCTTGTATCGCCATTACTATCGTGTGTTTTGTTGTGTTTGCATTGGTTGTCAGGCGCTTTGGGATCGAACTCATATAGTCCATTTGAGCGATGTCGAGCTGGCGCTTTCGAATGAAACCTAGAAGGGGAGTGCTAAGTCTCGATTACTGATAGCACTACGGCCAATGCTGAACCGTATTTTTGACAAAATTCAGGTGGCATTCGGCGTGCTTTGCCGGTGCTTACTTCTATGCATACCAAATGCCACTTTGCGCGGAAAATCACAGCGTGGTCGGATTCTCTGACTAATTGAAAACGCCGTTGCATGCTCAGTTTCTCATCGCTATCAGTCAGCCACGTCGCCAAAATGAGTTTTTCACCGAGCGTGGAGGGTAGTAAATAGTCATATTCGGCCTGACGTATCGCCATCGCTCTGTCCAGCCGTTTGTAGTCAGTCAGGCTTAATCCTAAAGATTCAGAATGCGCCCATCCTATGGTTTCACACCACTGCACATAAACCGCATTGTTGGTGTGATTCAGTCCATCGATGTCTTGTAGAGCTGGAATACGTTGCAGCGTGAACGGTTGTGGGAAATCCCAATTTATCTTGGATTTACTATTGATATCTGTTGCATCCATTCACGTGTTCGCTGATGTGTTTGCAGGATCTTTAACGATTGCTTGTATTTCAATTTCAATTTTGTATTCTGGTCTGATCAATTTCGCACCCACCGTTGTTCTTGACGGGGTATGACCTTGTGGAACCCAGTCATCCCAAACAGAATTCATTGCGGCATAGTCACCGACAGAAGCTAAAAAGATTCTGGCAGAGACAATTGCAGTCTTGTCAGCACCTTCTTTTTCTAATAAACGATCGATGAACATTAAAATTTCCCGTGTCTGGCCAGTGATATCCAGCGAGGTATTTTCAGCGACTTGTCCCGATAAATAGAGTAACTTTGCCTGACCCAGATAGACGGCAGTCATCTCGCTGAAACGTGGTCCAATGTCATGTCTGACGATTTTCATTTGCTCTCCGTTATTCTGAGTATATCAGGATGCTGTTTTTGATTTTTCGGGCGTCTCATTTTTACTCATCCATCCACCGCCAAGCGATTGAATCAGTGCTACGGTATCAGATAAGCGATTTGCTTGTGCCTGTACCAAAGTTGATTTGGCTTGTTGATAGGCTTGTTCAGCGACCAATAAGCTTGCTGTACTAATGTCGCCCAGCGCAAACTGCTTGCGTGAAATGGTAACGCTCTTTAAGCTTGCTTGTTCCGATTTATACGCCGCTGCATAGGCATTGGTATCATGCTGGATCGCTTGCAGTGAATCCGCAACGTTTTGAAATGCCCCCAAGACAGTAGAGCGGTATTGCGCTGCTGCCTGATCGTAGGCGGCCTGCGCAGCAGCTTGTTTATGTTTAAGTGCACCGCCGTCAAAAAGTGGCTGGGTAATGTTAGCGGCCAGATTCCAAAATGCACCGCTAGCCTTGAACAAATCAGAGAAGTTCTCAGCAGCCGTACCATAGCTGGTCGCACCAATAGTAACGTTCGGCAAACGATTGGCAGTCGCTATCCCAATCGCTGCACTGGCTGCATGCATTTGTTCTTCTGCAGCACGGACGTCCGGGCGTTGCTCAATGAGTTTAGACGGCAAAATCAGCGGCAACTCAGACGGCAATTGCAGGTCATTTAACTCAAATGTTGCGACGCCAGTGTCATTAGGATAGCGTCCCGCGAGTGCGAGGATCAGATCGCGTTGAACCGACAGTTGCTTTTCTAATGGCGGAAGTAATGCTTCGCTGGCAGCGAGTGCTGCTTCTTGTGCAGCGACGTCTGCTTGTCCAACCTGACCTAATGCCAGCTGGCGTTCAAACATTTGCAGTAATTGCTTTTGGTTGCGAATGACTTCCTGCGTTGAACGTATTTGACCACGCAACATCGCTTCTTGAATCGCTGCGTTTGTTACGTTGCTAGCCAGTGTCAAATAAGCTGCTTCCAATTGGAAACGTTGATTTTGCTCTTGAGCAGTACCTGATTCCACTTGACGCCTGGTGCCGCCGAATACATCTATTGTGTACGACACCGAAACTGAAGCCGTTTGTACATCATAGTAGGTTGCACCGGATGCTGCTGGACTTGCCAGTGGCTTTGCTACCCGTTGACGAGTGGGGGAGTACGATGCTGAAACGCTAGGAAAAAACGCCGCCTCTTGCGCTGCAGTTGCTTCTTTTGCGCCACGCAAAGCAGCTTGCGCTGCCTCTATTGTAGGGTTGTTTTTTAAACTCGCCGCTACCAATTCATTGAGGGATTGGTTGTGGAATAACTCCCACCATTCAGCAGGAATGTCGCGTCCCTCAACAAGTTTTTGGCTTTCCACCATATAGTTGCGATTGACCTCACTAGTGACTTTGGCATCTGAGTGTGCGGTTTTTACCAGGTAGGTCTCCGGTAGTGCTTGAGACGGACGTTGGTAGTCCGGCCCGACTGTGCACCCACCTAAGTTACCCAAGCCAGCCACAATTGTTACGACCAAAGCCAGGTTGAGCGGGGTGCGCTTCAATTTCATGAAAGATAAAGATGTCGTCTTCATTATCGGCTCTGCCTTAAGTTTTTATGTTCTCTGCTTTCGACAAAGCGCTCTAGCGCAAAATAAAACGTTGGCAAAATGAATAAGGTCAATAGGGTGGAGATAATCAAGCCGCCAACAACGACAGTTGCCAGATCACGTTGCACGTCAGTACCAACGCCCGTTGCTAAGGCTGCTGGCAACATACCAAAGGATGCGACCGTGGCTGTCATTAACACAGGGCGCAAACGTTCAGCGGCACCTTTGATGACGGTGTTATGCAAGTTGAGACCACTACCACGAACGCGGCGGAAGTTAGCTACCATGATAATACCGTTTTGAACAGAGACACCAAACAGGGCAATGAAGCCAACCGCAGTTGCAACGTTTAGTGTTTCTCCGGTCAGGTGAATCGCAATCAGACCACCGAGAGCAGCGAGTGGAACTACGCCTAGCACCAGGATCGCTTGGCGCAATTTGCCAAACTGGAAGAACAACAGTACACCCATCACCAGTAAAACGATCCCTAGAATGACGGTCAGTCTTTCCTGTGCACGTCGTTGGTTTTCGAATTGACCTGCCCACTCAAGGTGGACTTTTTCCTTATTGAATTTCACCTCAGCATCGATCCGTTTTTGCGCTTCTGCTAAATAAGAAGTTAAATCTCGACCACGATTGTCAATGCGGACGGTCACTTGTCGTTCGTTAAATTCATGCGAAATAGTACTTTCACCAGTTTGCATTTGTATCGTTGCTAATTGTGAAAGGGGAATTTTTGCTCCGCTGGAACTATTCAAAAACAAATTACCCAGAGACTCAATATTCGCTTTGCTCTCTTTGGGGAATCTGACTGTGACGTTATATGTTCGATCTTCCACAAATACTGGCGTAACAGGCGCTCCTCCAATGCCAGTTTGAATCAGCGCAGAAATGTCTTGTACATTGATACCAAATCGAGCGGCAGCTTCGCGATTGACCTTGATTGCTAACTGCGGAATTGGTGGCTCCTGAAACAAAGAAGCAGAAGCGGTACCCCTGATTGATTGCAAAATATCGACAATCTGGTTGCCAATTCGACGATTCTCTTTGAGATCTGTTCCATAAACCCGCAGTACCAATGGGCTATGAGCACCACCGATGGCGTCGTTGACGCCATCAATAATAGGTTGGCTAATACCGATAGAAAAGCCGGGCATCTGTTCAAATCGTTTGGTGAGTCTTTCGATTAACTCCGCCTTACTTTCATGATCAGGCCATTCGTCATAGGGCTTCAATCCCACCGGAACTTCAATATGTGAAGGTGTCCAAGGGTCTGTGCCTCCGTCACTTCGACCTAGCTGAGTCACGACATACGAAACTTCCGGAAATTCATGTATGGTGCGCCGCAATTCAGTTGCCATTTCATTGGCTTTGTCCAATGAAATGCCAGAAGGAAGTTGAACTTGTAACCATAAGGCACCTTCATCCAATTCAGGTAAAAATTCGCGACCTGCACTCGCACCCAAAATGACGACTGCCACCAGCGCAATAGCAGCAGCACTGTATGCAATAAAAGGGTGATGTAATAGATGATCCAGTATCGAACTATATTTATCTGTGAGCCAGACTAATGGACGATTATGGAAAATTTTTTGCGGTTTGCGTAGTGCAGCAAAAGCCAAACCCGGGATCAGTACGAGAGAGCATATTAAAGCACCTAATAGCGCATAACCAACTGTGTATGCCATCGGCGTAAATAACTTACCCTCAGCACGTTGGAATGCAAACAACGGCAAATATGCGGTGATGATAATCAGTGTTGCAAAAAAAATCGGGCTGGCAACCTGACTCACGGTTTCTAAAATATCTTCTTCATTGAGTTCTACGTCGGGTGCTTCCTCACGACGCCGCAAAATTGCTTCCATCACGACAATCGCACCATCGACAATAATACCGAAGTCGATTGCCCCTAATGAGAACAAGTTAGCTGGCATTTTGGTTGCGTACATGATGATAAATACCGTCACCAATGCAATTGGAATCGCCACGGCAGCAACGACGGCGCTGCGAGGGCTGCCAAGGAAGAGAATCAAGACGATGCAAACTAAGCCTATCCCTTCAATCACTGTATGCGAGACTTTGTGTACCGTTAATTTAACCAGATCATCGCGATCAATGTACGGCACAATTTTGATGCCCATTGGCGTCAGACGCTTTTGCAATTCTTCGAATTTGGCATGAACCTTTTCCAGAACCTTGGAAGGGTTCTCATACTTGAGCATCAAAACGATGCCTTCGATCGTGTCTGGGTTAGTATCTTTTCCTAAAATACCTTCGCGCTCCTGATGTCCAAATTGGAGTTTGCCTAAGTCACGAATTGAGACCGGCACGCCGTTACTTTGCGTGACGACGACGGAGCCCAAATCATCCAGAGAATGCACTTGACCAATGCCGCGAACGACATAACTCTGCTCGCCACGAGAGATGCGTCCACCACCGGCATTAGAGGTGTTTGCGTTGATCGCAGTCACGACATCATTGAGAACGACGTTATATCGCTGCAGTTGGCGAGGATCAAGTTCAAGCTGAAATTCTTTGGTGAAACCACCAAAATTGTTCACATCTGCAATGCCAGGAACTTGTTTAAATGCAGGTGTGACTATCCATTTTTGCACCTCGGATAGTTCCATCAGGTTTTTTGTATCGGATTCTAATGTATAGCGAAATATTTCGCCTGCTGGACTTGATACAGGAGCGAGAGAGGCTTGGACGCCAGGAGGTAAAGTTACCTGACCAATTCTCTCATTTACACGTTGTCGGGCAAAATAATCTTCAACGCCATCCTGAAAAACTAAGGTAATGAGTGAGAGGGCGAAAGTGCTGCTCGAGCGTGTGGCAGTTACTCCCGGCGTATTGCTCAATGCTCGTTCTAGCGGTATTGTAATTTGCTGTTCAATTTCTTCCGCTGCTAATCCCGGCACTTGTGTCGTGACCTGTACGGTGACGTCACTAATGTCCGGATAGGCTTCAACGGCCATTTTTGTCCAGGACAAATAGCCGTAGATACTCACCAATATGGCGATAACCCATGCCAGATGACGCCGTCTGAAACATAAAGCGATTAACTGATTAATCATTGAGCAGCACTCCGCCACTGACGACAATTTTATCGCCTTGATTTAGTCCACTTAAAATCGCCGCTGAGTCTGATTCTTCATTGCCGAGCGTGACGGTTTTGCGAACGAAGGTCCATGGTGCCACTTCAACAAATACCGTGATGCTATCGTTGTTCATTAACAGCGCAGATGTAGGAACGCGGATTTGCTTAGCCTGAGGTATGGAAACCGAGACAGTTGCAAACATATTTGGTTTTAACATTCCGTCTTTATTGTTGGCTTCAATACGTGTCTTATTGCGGCGCGTATCCGGCTCTAGAATGGAACTGACAACATCTACTTTGCCCTTAAAGACTTTGTTAGGGTAGGCAGCGAGTCGAATATCAGTCGCCTGACCTTTTGAAATCGATTGCAATTGTGACTCTGGAACGCTGGCAGTCACCCAAACCGTCTCAAGGTTAGAGATCGTCATAATGACGGCGGTTGCATCGTTGATGTAAGCGCCGGGTGCATTGTTAAGCGCGGTGATTGTGCCTGAAACAGGTGCTGCAATATTTAATGCGCGGGACTTTTCACCTGTTTTATCAACGCCTAGCGTGTTTAATCTGTTACCAGCGCGCTTTTCTTCCGCGGCCGCTTGGGAGTAGTTACTTTGTAATTGTTCTAAATCTTTGGCTGCGTTCGCGCCGGCAGCGTTCACGCCCTTACCACGGGTCAACGCCTGGCGTGCCAGTTCTAAAGCATCTTTGGCTTTATCGTAGTCAGAATAAGCTTGCGCCAAATCGCCTGAACTGATAACGGCAAGTAATTGCCCTTGTTTAACGGAGTCACCCAACTTCACCTTGAGTTCCAACAGGCGCCCAGTCAGAGGCGGCAATACATTGACTGTTTTACTTGGGTTGGCTTCTACTACAGCGGGAAAATTTAATATGTGAGGGACGTCAGTCATCGCTACCGTCGCCACTTTTAGACGGGTGCGAAAAGGAGATTTTTCTGGAACGATCAGCTTTTCACCAGAGCGTACCAACATGGGCTCAGGGGTACTACCTTTATTGTTATCCGCATTTGCCGATGAGACCGCGAATATCGCACACATTGCTAATACTGGTAAAGCTGCGAGGGTGGCAACTTTTAGGTAGGTTTGACGGGGATGCGCGCGGAGTAAGGATATGGTTGTTTTTATGGTTTTGATTGCAGTATTGCGCATGCAATTGCTCCTGGTTGAGTACTTAACTTCATTGTCATTCTCTGTCGCATCAGGACAAAATGACATTGAGTCGCTGAAATCGGCTATCTGCCACGTGCGGGGCGAGATGGTAAAAATTCACATTTTGTCGTTAATGTAAGGGACTTAATTTACTTGGTGATGACATAAATCGTAAGACGTAAGTGAGTAAAAGTCTGAAGTAACGGAGAAAATTGCCACCTTTATCATTCACGGACAATCCAAAACAACAAATAAGATGATTTCTGACTGATTCAATTGAGATTGAAATAAACGTATTTGTTCTATTCATTTTTGGCGCACATTATAGGCGAACCAATGAAGATTCTTTTAAATTAATTATCAAATTACTTTGCTCAAATAGCGCCTTGATTTGATCGTCTAAGGTAGACTTGTCGCATTTTCCCAACGCAATTAACGGTCAGCTATGAGCGATAACGTAGTTTCTAAGTTTTTCCCAAAAAAAATAGTCAGAAACCAAGAACAGATCGACATACAGATAGCAAAACATCGTGTCGTTTTAGTGCAGGCAAATGCCGGGGCAGCAAAAACAACCACGTTGGCACTACGGATCGGTGAAGCTTTAGCGAATAATGTGTCACCTGAAAAAATTCTGGCCTTGACCTTTACTGATGCTGCGCGTGAAGTGATGCGTTCACGACTTATTGAGCTCGGGGTAAACTATAAGATAGTCAATGAGATTCAAATATTAACATTTGAAGAATTTTCTCAAAAGGTCTTGCTGATCATAGAAGGCGAGGAGGTAAAACAGATCGCTCAGACAAGGAATCTCAAGTTGTTTGCGTTGCAGGCCTTGGATCACGTAGCGCAACAATATGGACAAAAATTCGATTTTTTGCAGATAGAAACCCACAACATCGCGATCGCCCAGTTTCTGGAGGCGCAACTTAGATTAAAAGCGATGATGGTTCTGGATCCATATTTTGATCTGGATGAAATTGAAAATGTGTTCAGCCTTTGGGGCATCACCCCGACCGAGTATCTGACCGCCATCGAATATGAGCGCATCCGCCGCGGGAAAAAAGACAGTCCGCTTTTCCGGGCAGAATTTGATGCCACCTACGATTTGGCTCAATACCTGCTCGCGTATCCAGGTATAGAGCAGCATTTACCTGATTATCGTTTAGTAATTTGCGATGAATTGCATGATTTAAATGAAGCTGCTTTTTGCATATTAAGTAAGCTGATCGCAACAGAGAGACGGTGTTATTTTGTCGGTGCGGGGGATGAGCATCAGGTGATTCATGCGACGTTGGGAGCGAGCCGTGAATTTTTGGAGACCCGTTTCAAAGCCGCATTTCCAGCTCTAAAACATCTTCCGCTTACGATCACCTATCGCCACGGCCCGCACCTGGCGTATGCAATGCGTGAATTTGCGGGAAAATCTATTGAGTCTTTTGTCACTAAGCGCACAGAAATACAGCTTTTAAATTACGGCGAACTTTCCGAATCAGCCAGTAAAACGTTGATTGTTGCGCTAAAAAAATGGGAGAAGGATGGAAACTCCCTGGAGGGATGCGCGATATTATTGCGCAATCGCGATCAATCAATTGAGATCGAAAATGCGCTGCGAATTGCAAAGATTGATTATAAAACCCCAGCCATGGCGAGTTATTTGCAATGGGAAGAGGTACTTTTTTTGCGCGGAATCATGGCAATTGTGCTCAATGATCTTTCATCGATAAAAAGTTATGAAGTGCGTAGCGGAGTGTTGGACGCATTGGCAACCTTTGGTGATTTGAGAATTCCTGCGTCTGAATTGGAAAGCGGTAAATATACGGTCGCAAAAAATCCCGAATTAATTTTTGATTTTTTCAAAAAATTTATACAGGATGCGAATGCGCTACATATTAAACTTTTGGCAAGCATAATTGCAGATATAAAGCAATCAGGTCCCGATACAAATGCTGCAGACGTCTTAAATGATATTGTGATTCGCTTGAATCTGCAGGGGATTGCGCGGCGCTTATTTATCCGCGCCTATGATGCGAGTGTCGTTGAAAAATCCATTGCCGGCTTTATTGATGTGGCTAAACAATCAGGTTTGAATCTCAAGGATTTCGCGCAGTTGTTGAATGAAGCTGAGACCTTTGCTACTCGCAAACGAGAGAAAGACTTTGTCATGCTTGATACGGTGGCGAATGTGAAGGGGCGTGAATTTGAACACGTGATTATTCCTCGCATGGAAAGCAAAGTTTTTCCTCACCCATTGTCGGATGCGAAGGATGAAAGACATCTCTTCTATGTCGCTGCAACTCGTACTAAGTCGCGCCTTAGCTTGCTTATGCCTGAACAGGAGTCTTTGCGCAGTCCTTTCATTGCAGCGATGAATCTGGATTCCTTTAAAGCTGAGGCAAATAAAGCGGTGGCCAGAAATGCATCGCGAGAAACTTCAACAGTTGCCGGGCGACAGTATCTGAAAGTGCCTTTTCACGAAAAAGATATTGCTAAAGGACTTGGGGCTCGATTTGATATGGCGAGAAAGGCGTGGTATGTTGAAGCTGGTACCGACATCAAGCCATTTTCTGCATGGATGAAATGAAGCTGAATTGATTTAGCTGTATTAGCTCATAAAATAACTGCTTATTGTTTTGGCGGGCTATACCAAAGGCTGGCGTCGTTTAATGGCGTATTTTTGGGTAGAACCGGATTGCTTAGTCTTATCAATCGTCTACCTTTTAAGTTCAGCTTTTCAATCGCATTCATATTGTATTTATTGAAAATGCTGTCAAAGCTGCCATCTTTTCGCATGAGTTGCAAACCTGTCTCAATGCGCTCTTTAAGTTGTTGATCTTTGAGATTGAAAAAGAAATAAACCGGAAATTGGTAATAAAAAGCTAAATTTTTTTCTATTGCGATTTCTGGATAGATTTCGTGGTAGCGCTCATATTCTCCCAGCAGCTCGCCAACGCCTCTGGGGAACATATCAAAACGGCGACCAGCGAGCATTTTGCTTAGTTGAGCGTAAGGAGCCTGAATAACCTCAATCCCATGTGCCTTATAGACAGGGATATCATTCCAATCGATGCCTTGACCGACCGTAAATTTCTTTAAGTCTTCTTCAGTCTTGATCTGGTCAAATTTGCTTTGATCTTCTTTTCGAATTAAAGGAATCCGGTATCCGAGTAAGCCTTTACGCAAAGGAATACGAATAACTAAAAATTTTCGCTCTAATTCTTCAGAGGTAGGATTCCAGATGACATTGATGCTGTGATCGTCACGTTCTAAATCTTCTACTGAGCGCTTTTTAGGGACGAAACTGCTGCTTGGCCCACACTCAAAATCACCGTATTTTGCGCGTGTTTTTTCCAGAGCTGTGCGCAGAATCTCGATGACGTCATTGAAGCGCGTATCATTTTCTATTTCGCCAGCAGGATAGGTAACTCTGGTCGTCGTAGCCAATACAAGCGATGGGTTGGCGAACACCAGCAAGATCAAGGTTATCTTTAGAAATCTGCTTAATGCAATCATGTTAAAACATATCCATAGATTTATTTTTGATAAAAATATCCTGGATATTTTTGAGCTAATAGTTTAATAGTTTATTTATTAAATTTAACTAAAAATCAAATGGGTTTTGCCTGTTGATGTTGAGTCGATATTTAATCACATTGATGTTTCTTCCAGTGCGGCATCCTGCCTGTAACTTATGTCATGTTGATGACGAAAGACAAGGTTTGTTAAACAATGCTGCCCAACTCTGTATGATAGCCTTCTGGTATCTTACATGAAATATGCTTAAACACTGTTAAACAATGGGACATGATCATGGAACGTAATGGCAAAAAAGCATCTGGTTTCAATACACAAATTATTCATGATGAATATCAGGCTCCAGCTGGGTTCGCGGCATTTACAGTGCCTATTCATCATGCATCGACGGTGCTGTTTGACAACGTTGCAGCGATGCGCGCAAGAACCTGGTTAGAAAAATCCTCATATACATATGGGCTGCACGGCACGCCAACCAGCTTTACCTTGGAAGCGAGATTAGCTCAAATTGAAGGTGGCAATTATTGCTTGTTAGCGCCAAGCGGTCTGGCAGCGATTACCTTAATTGATCTGGCTTTTTTACAAAGTGGTGATGATGTTTTAATCCCAGATAACGCCTATGGCCCGAATCGTGAATTGGCAAATTGGCTCAGCGGAAGTTTTGGTATCAGTGCCAGATTTTATGATCCGCTGATAGGTGCGGATATTGCGGATCTGATTCAGAGTAATACCAAATTGATCTGGACTGAAGCACCTGGATCTGTCTCAATGGAGGTGCCAGATATTCCTGCCATCTGTGCTGCTGCCCGGGAAAAAGGCGTGTTAGTCGCTCTGGATAATACGTGGGCGGCAGGCGTCGCATTTTCTGCGTTTGATCATGGCGTAGATATTGTGATGCAAGCCTTGACCAAATATCAAAGCGGCGGATCGGACGTTTTGATGGGTGCGGTCATCACCAGGCGTAAAGAGTTAAATGCGCTATTGTTGACCGCTCATATGCGTTTGGGTTTGGGTGTGGGGATGGACGATGCTTATCTGGTGTTGCGCAATCTGCCAACGCTGAAATTACGTTTTGATGCACATGATAGTGCCGCACGTAAGGTGGCGAGATGGTTGTCGCAACGCCCTGAGATTGCGAAGGTCTTACATCCGGCTTTGCCTGATTGCCCGGGGCATGATGTGTGGAAACGTGATTTTACTGGCGCTGGCGGTTTATTTTCTGTGCTGTTTGATGCCCGTTATTCAGAGCAGCAAACAGATCATTTTGTCGATCATCTGAAGTTGTTTAAGATTGGTTTTAGCTGGGGTGGGGCGCATAGTTTGTGTGTTCCTTATCGCATAGAGAAAATGCGCGGTAACTGGACTGACAAAGGCGTTTTGGTGCGATTTAATATCGGACTCGAAGATGCTGATGATTTGATTGCAGATATCGAGCAGGCACTGCTGCAATTGTAGGTCAGCGATATTTTCAAAAAGTGAGGGAATTTTATTGAATTCCCTCACGTTCAATGAGGTTGTTGAGACCCCCGCTTTTTATTAGCTGGTTTAAGCCTTGATTAAGGCGATCGATGATTTCTTCTGCTTGCGGGTGCGTTTTGCTCACAGCAAATTGCAGAGCGTATTTGTTGGTTTCAGGGATACGGAGTATTTGATACTGCCGCTCATCAATTTGCAATAGTTCTAGCGCTGAAAAACCAGCAAAAACTTCTCGCATGTCGACCACGATATCACAGTAGCTCCTGTCGATTTTTTTGAGCAGGCTTGTGTAATTTGTTGCGCCGCTGTCAATCTTTTGGGGAGGGAGGTTGGTGTAAAGGGTTGAGGCACCATGCAAGGCGCATATTTTGTAATTATTTAAGTCGCTCAAGATTTTCAATGGCGGGGACGAAAAGCGTTTTTTTGAGTATAAATAGGATGGGGTCAGGCTCATATAGGGTTTAGAGAACAAGAAAGTTTGTTCACGGTCTGGCGTTCTGAATACCGACATCACAATGTCGACATCAAGTTGCGACTGCGCCTGATAGAGGCAACGCGCCCATGGGAGAAGCTTAATATTAATTTTATTCGGAAATATATTTCTTAATATTTCTGCAGAAATTCCTTTCACGAACTGAGTTTGATTTGTCACGTACGACATTGGAGGCCAGTTATTGTCTCCTCCGCAGGCATTCAAAACCGCAGCGTTCGTCAGTCCACATGTGCATGTCAAAAGCAGGCTGACAAAGATTGCGATGATTCTCATTTGAAAGTATGTGATCAGATATTACGGGTCGAGTGAAATTTCAGGTGAGCACTTTGTTATTTATTTATTTAGTGTGCGATTTAATGATAGAGCAAGAACGAGGTACTGAAAATGTATTTCTGTTTTTGAGATGAGGTAATCGTATTAAGCTCATTGTCACCAGAATGAAAAAAGGGGGAACTGTTTGATCAGTTCCCCCTTTTTTTTGCATGTTTTAGCCTAACAACTGCTCAACTGTTTGCCACTCGAAATATCGCGCAGCAAACACTCGATTAAGCTGACAACAATTGACGCAATACGAATGGCAGGATGCCGCCATGTTTGTAGTAGTCAACTTCGATTGGTGTATCGATACGCAACAGGACTTTAACGTCTTGTGTTTCGCCGTTTGCACGGTGAATCACCAGTGTGACTTCTTGTTGTGGTTTGATTTCGTTTTCGATACCTTTCAGGTCGAAAGATTCATTACCTGTGATACCTAAAGAGTCAACGCTGTCAGTACCAATGAATTGCAGTGGCAACACGCCCATGCCAACCAGGTTGGAACGGTGGATACGCTCGAAGGACTTAGCGATGACTGCTTTTACGCCCAACAGTTGTGTGCCTTTAGCAGCCCAGTCACGTGAAGAACCAGTACCATATTCTTCGCCACCGAAGATCATGGTTGGTGTTCCTTCAGCAACGTATTTCATCGCTGCGTCGTAGATGGCCATTTGTTCGCCAGTTGGTTGGAACAATGTTTCACCGCCTTCAACACGGGAACCATCTTCCTTCGCTGGGATCATCAGGTTTTTGATACGAACGTTCGCGAAAGTACCGCGCATCATGATTTCGTGGTTACCACGACGTGAGCCGTAGGAGTTGAAATCTGCTTTCAAAACGCCATTTTCTTTCAACCATTTACCTGCTGGGCTGGATTCTTTGATTGAACCAGCTGGAGAAATATGGTCAGTTGTGATGGAGTCACCGAACACACCCAATGCGCGTGCGCCAGTGATGCCAGTCGCCGCTGCTTTTGGCTCCATTGTGAAGTCTGCAAAGAACGGTGGTTCAGCAATGTAAGTAGATGTTGGCCAGTTGTAGACTTCGCCTTCCGCTACGCCTTTGATGTTTTCCCACAGTTTGCCTGGTGCGCCTTTAACGTCAGCGTAGTTGTCTTTGAACGTTTTGGAGTTCATCGCGAACTTCATCAGTTTTTGGATTTCTGCGCTGGTTGGCCAGATGTCGCCCAGGAAAATGTCTTTACCTTTAACGCGACCAACTGGTTCTGTCATCAGATCTTTAGTCATGTTGCCAGCGATAGCATAAGCAACGACCAACGGAGGAGAAGCCAGGAAGTTAGAGCGAATGTTCGGGTGAATACGGGCTTCAAAGTTACGGTTACCAGACAAGACGGCAGATGCCACGATGTCGTTTGCAACGATTGCTTCGTTCATTGCTGGAGTCAAGTCACCAGCATTACCGATACAAGTGGTACAGCCGTAAGCAGTCACGCCGAAGCCGAGTTTTTCCAGGTATGGCAAGAGACCAGCTGCTTCCAGGTACTTAGTCACAACGCGGGAGCCAGGAGCCAGGGATGTTTTGATGTGCGGTGCTACTTTCAGGCCTGCTTCAACCGCTTTCTTCGCCAGCAAACCAGCAGCCAGCAATACGCTAGGGTTGGAAGTGTTGGTGCAAGAAGTAATTGCAGCGATCAGCACGTCGCCATTTTTTACTTTAACGTTGTCGCTGTTGACGTAGACCGCTTCCAGATCTTCAGCTTTTTTGTTGAAGCCGTTTTCGGATGTTGGTTTGGAGAACAGATCAGCAAAAGTTGATTTAACGTGGCCGATTTCGATACGATCTTGTGGACGTTTAGGACCAGCTAAAGATGGAGCAACAGTGGACAGATCCAGAGAGATTTCTGTGGTGTAGTCGATGTCGCCTTTTTTCGGAATACCGAACATTTTTTGGGCTTTGAAGTAGCCTTCGAATGCGTCGATTTCTGCTTTAGTGCGGCCAGTGCCTTTGAAATAGTCGATGGTTGCTTCGTCAACTGGGAAGAAGCCCATTGTTGCGCCGTATTCTGGTGCCATGTTGGCGATCGTTGCGCGATCTGTCAGAGACAGGGAGCGTGTGCCTTCGCCGAAGAATTCAACAAACTTACCAACGACTTTCGCTTTACGCAGCAATTCAGTAATCGTCAGAACCAGATCCGTTGCTGTACAACCTTCGCGCAGTGCGCCAGTCAGGTTCACACCAACGACGTCAGGTGTCAGGAAGTAAACTGGTTGACCGAGCATGCCAGCTTCTGCTTCGATACCGCCAACACCCCAGCCTACAACGCCAATACCGTTGATCATGGTGGTGTGGGAGTCAGTACCTACCAGTGTGTCTGGATAGTAAACTTCGTTTTTCTTCGCGTCTTTTACTTTGTGAACGCCGCGTGCAAGGTATTCCAGATTGACCTGGTGAACGATACCAAAGCCTGGAGGAACAACGCCGAATGTATCGAACGCTTGCATACCCCATTTCATGAACTGGTAACGCTCATTATTGCGTTCAAATTCCAGTTTCATGTTCAGATCGAGGGCTTTCTTTTCACGGAAATGATCGATTTGTACAGAATGGTCAACAACCAGATCAACAGGAACCAATGGCTCGATGTTTTTTGGGTTTTTGCCTTGTTTCGCAGCAACGTTACGCATTGCAGCCAGATCAGCCAGCAGTGGAACACCAGTAAAATCTTGCAGAACAACGCGAGAAACAACGAAAGGAATTTCATCGGTACGGGTTGCAGTTGCGCCCCAGTTAGCCAATTGCTTTACGTGTTCTTCAGTAACTTTTTTGCCGTCGCAGTTACGCAGAACAGATTCCAGAACTACGCGAATAGACACTGGCAAGCGAGAAATTTTTACGCCCAGATTTTTTTCCAGTGCTGGCAAAGAAAAGAATTTGCCTTTCTTTGTTTCTGAAATTTTAAAGTCTTTCAGGGTTTTGAATGCATCTTGATACGCATTTTGGCTCATGGCTGTTCCTTATTTACAAAAATCAATGATCAAAAATATGCTTACTGCTTTTATATTGAGCAATGTGTCACTCCACCGATTCAAACAACTCCTGATGTGAAGCGAGTTCCTTTGCCCGGTGAGACTTATTTCGTTACTGCTGGTGCGCCTGCCGCATCGGCTGGTGCAACTGCTGGCGTTGCGTCTGCCACCATTGGTACTGTGCTATGACATTCATTAGCGAGTTGCTGGCCCTTACGTGAATCGAGCAACAAACCTTTTGCCGGAATACCAATCCAGACAAATCCTGCTTTGGTATTTTCAAACCGATAAGCACCGGTTGTTGTGTCTACACGGTGCAATACGTAAAGGCGTTTTTTCCAGCGCATTGCGATGTTATCGATGTTGTCGCCGTGAGTGTACATTGTCAGAGAGTTGCCGAGTTCGCACGTGTACTCGTAGTTTTTATCCTCCTTCACGTCAGGTTCAATCTCATCCGGATCTTGTTCAACTGGGGCTGGTGCAGCTTTTTTAGCTTTGCTGCTTACCTTAGTTTTAGCAGGAGCATTTTCTGCTTGCGCGGAGAGGGGGGCAAAAACAAAGCTGCTAGCGATCATCAAGCCTGCGATGCGGGATAAAAGTTGGTTCATTCGGAGTCTCCTTCAAGTAAAGCATATGCCATTTCTGGCAGTGTTATTGCGCTTGATTTTGCGCGTTTCAATATCGACCAGAAATAGCGGTAACTGGCGCGATCATGTAATTTTCCGGCATATTGAATAGGTGCCCAATGATTCTTTTGCGCTGCGACCAAAATGTCAGTAGCTTCGCATATTTCTTTATGCTGCGGTGCCATCGTTTGTACAATGGGTGCAATCTGGTCAGGATGTATGCTCCACATCCGGGTGTATGCAAATTCATGTTTTGCACGAAATGCGTCATTTTCTACCACCGACAAATTCTTGATTTCGGTTGTAACGCTGTGTGAAGGTACTTTGCCAAAGCGGTGACACGCTGCTGCGATTTCAATTTTTGCGCGGGCAACCAGCGGATGCTCGAATTGCCCAGGCGAGTGCATTGACGCTGATGGAATTGCGCCGTAATGCGAAGAGACAAAATCCATGATGCCGAACGATAAGCATTCGACCTGTGGAAGGGCGGCAATTGCCATGACGTCGGCAAGTGCTTCGTGTGTCTCAATTAATACGTGAATTGGCAAATGGTTTCGGCCTGCAGTAAATGCATAGTTATTGATCTGTTCTATCGCATTTGCTACCTGAGTTGCTGAGCTGACTTTGGGCAAAACTATATAGGCAATCTTTTTGGCGGCCGATGGGATGATGAGGGACAAATCCTGATCGAAAGCTTCATGGTTAATATCATGCACTCTGACGCCAATGCGTTGGTGCTGATTGTCACTGCTATTAAGCAATGTGCAAACTAATTTGGCGTGATTTGCTTCGTCACCAGTTGCTGCGCCATCTTCACAGTCAAAAGTAATGTCAAAAATTGGCCCCAGTTTTTGCTGGAGTGCCATGGATTTGCGCATTAACTTTTCTGAGCCTGCATAGTGATCGCAAACCGGTAAAAACACCGGTGTTAACTGATCCTGAAATAAGGCGCGGGATGGATGCATCAGTTCTTTTTTTGCGGGGTGGGAAGGGCGGTATCGTTGATCAATGCCGCCCCGGCCTGATATTGCTTAGCCTACCAGGTGTTTTACGCCATCACGCTCTTCTTGTAATTCTTTGAGAGTGATATTGATGCGTTCACGTGAGAATTCGTCGATTTCCAAGCCTTGAACGATCGTGTATTCGCCGTTTTCAGTTGTTACCGGGAAGCCAAACATAGTGCCTTCTGGGATGCCATAAGAGCCATCGGAAGGTACGCCCATTGTTGTCCATTTGCCGTTAGTGCCCAGAACCCAGTCACGAACGTGATCAATTGCCGCATTTGCTGCAGAAGCTGCAGAAGAAAGGCCGCGCGCTTCAATGATTGCTGCGCCGCGTTTGCCAACTGTTGGCAGGAATACGTCTTTGTTCCATACTTGATCATTAATCAAATCTTTTACTGCTGCGCCGTCAGCTGTTGCGAAACGGTAATCAGCATACATGGTCGGAGAGTGATTGCCCCAAACGCACAGTTTTTCGATAGCAGAAACTGGTTTGCCAATTTTTGCAGAAACTTGAGACAGAGCGCGGTTATGATCGAGACGCAACATCGCAGTGAAATTTTTCGCTGGCAGGGATGGTGCTGACTTCATTGCGATATACGCGTTGGTATTAGCTGGATTACCAACCACCAATACTTTAACATTGCGAGATGCCACTGCATCCAATGCTTTACCTTGGACAGTGAAAATCTGCGCATTGGCTTCCAGCAAATCTTTACGTTCCATGCCTGGGCCGCGTGGACGTGCACCAACCAGCAACGCTACGTCGATGTCTTTGAATGCAGTCATCGGGTCGCTATGTGCTGTCATGCCAGCCAGCAATGGGAATGCGCAATCGTCGATTTCCATCATCACGCCTTTGAGCGCTTTTTGTGCTTTTTCGTCTGGAATTTCAAGCAATTGCAAAATCACTGGTTGATCTTTGCCAAGCATGTCGCCATTAGCAATGCGGAACAACAGTGAGTAACCGATTTGGCCAGCGGCGCCGGTAACAGCTACGCGCATAGGGGATTTCGCCATGATGCATCTCCGAAGTGAGGTAAAAAACGATGTTCAAACTTGCTGATCTACGAGGTGTTGCTTGTACATCAGCTTACGAATATTCAATGATACCGCCTAACTCAGCGCTCGTCAGCCAAATTTGCGGGCATTTTTCGCTTAAATCGCATTAAGTCGCGATTTGAACTTTACATTGTATGCGTTCACGCTATATTGCTTGTGTAAGTAGCTTTATGTGAGTCGCTCAACTAATCAACTTACATGCTCAAGAATAATTTTCCGGAAGTTTAGGTGCTGTAATGTGAAGTGTCAATGACTATCTTATGTCTTATATAAGACATATTACTTAGCAGTTTGTTGTAGACGGCGCAGGTGTTTTTGTGGTGAAATTGCGAACTATGACTTCAAACACGCCAAATGCAAATATCTCATCCTTGAACTCTGTGAGTTCTGGCTCCGGTGTTGCTGGTGCCGTCGCTAATTCATCGCCCACATTTAGCCCCCTGTATCAACAGATAAAATCCTTGATTACGCAAAGTTTGCAGTCAGGCGAGTGGAAGCCGGGTGAGCTCATCCCGAGTGAGATGGAATTGGCTGCTCGTTTTAAGGTAAGTCAGGGTACGGTGCGCAAGGCGATCGATGAATTGTCGGCTGAAAATTTAGTGGTGCGTCGCCAAGGGAAGGGGACGTTTGTTGCGACTCATCATGAAGCACGGTCTCAATTTCGTTTTTTGCGGCTGGCGCCTGATGAGGGCGTTCCTCATTACCCGGAGAATAAAATCATTGAAGTGCGGCGCTTACGTGCGCCTGCTGAGGTGGCGCGACTGCTGGAAATTAAATCTGGTGATTCCGTGGTTTTTATCCGCAGGGTGCAATCGTTTTCGGGTGTTCCGACTATTCTGGATGATTTATGGTTGCCTGGCGCGATCTTTAAAGGTCTGACCGCTGAGCGCTTGAATGAATATAAAGGGCCGATGTACGGCTTGTTTGAAACAGAATTCGGCACGCACATGATACGTGCTTCTGAGCAGATCAGGGCAGTTTGTGCAGATGAGGTGGTATCTGAATTGTTGAGTATTGCGGCTGGGACGCCTCTATTGAATGTTGAGCGAGTTTCTTTCACTTACGGTGATAAGCCGGTGGAGTTGCGGCGCGGTTTGTATCTGACATCTCATCATCACTATCGTAATGAGTTAAGTTGATTTTTGGCGTTCTATGTGCGTTTGCACATGTTGCTGCTTATTAAAAAGGCGTTTTTAATTTTTTAGCCTGATTTGAATAAGGTTTTGCGTTTCGTTGGTCAGCACATATTCATTTTTGGTATTAAGATGACGGTATTTTGAAAAAACAGGCTCAATAATGTTGGTGCAATGCACCAAAATGAGCGAAAATTGCATGATTTTGTGTACAGACTAGTTAATGGGGAGATTATTTATGTCTGAAGTAGTGAAAAACAGGCCACGCTACGGTGTGATGCGCCTGATTGATGCAACCGGATACCGATTGCCGTTGGCTGGCGTCGTATCTATCTTGCACCGTATCAGCGGAATGTTGATGTTTTTGTTGTTGCCCTTCATTTTGTTTTTGTTGGACAAGAGCCTGACATCGGAAGTTTCATTCGCTGAGTTGCAAGCCTTCACGTCCGGTATATTTGTGAAGCTGGTGATCCTGGCATTGATCTGGGCATTTTTGCATCATTTTTGTGCTGGTGTTCGTCACTTAATTATGGATCTTCACTACGGTCTTGATAAGCATACTGCACGTAAATCTGCAGCAAGTGTTTTGACTGTCAGCGTTGCACTGGCTGCGCTGGTAGGTTTGAAATTGTTCGGAGTATTCTAAATGACAAATAACAATATTGGACCTAAGCGCCTGGTTGTTGGTGCGCACTACGGTTTGCGTGACTGGTTGGCGCAGCGCGTTACCGCCATCGTGATGGCGCTCTACACTGTCTTGTTACTGGTTATGTTTTTGACTGGACATAATTTTAACTACGAGGGTTGGGCAGGTATTTTCTCTCATCAGTGGTTTAAATTGGCTACATTTTCGGTGGTCGTTTGTCTGCTGTATCACGCCTGGGTTGGTATGCGTGATGTCTGGATGGACTATGTAACGCACAGCGTGGTTTTGCGTTTGGTATTTCAGGTTGCCACCATTTTGTGGCTGGTTGCTAGTGCTGGCTATGCCGCACAGATTTTGTGGAGAGTATAAAAGTGGCTGCAATTAAATCCACAATTCCTACCCGTCGTTTTGATGCGGTAATCGTTGGTGCAGGTGGTTCTGGTATGCGTGCTTCGCTGCAATTGGCTGAAGCTGGCTTGAACGTCGCTGTGCTGTCCAAAGTTTTCCCTACCCGTTCACACACTGTTGCCGCTCAAGGTGGTATTGGTGCATCTCTCGGTAATATGTCCGAAGATAACTGGTACTGGCACATGTTCGACACAGTTAAGGGCTCTGATTACCTCGGTGATCAGGATGCAATTGAATTTATGTGTCGCGAAGCACCAAAAGTGGTCTATGAATTAGAGCATTTTGGTATGCCGTTTGATCGTAATGCCGATGGTACGATTTACCAGCGTCCGTTCGGCGGTCATACAGCTAACTTCGGTGAAAAGCCAGTTCAGCGTGCATGTGCTGCTGCCGATCGTACTGGTCATGCTCTGTTGCATACCCTGTATCAGCGTAACGTTCGTGCTCGCACACACTTCTTCGTTGAATGGATGGCGATCGATCTGATTCGTGATGCCGAAGGTGATGTTTTGGGTGTCGTTGCCCTGGAAATGGAAACCGGCGAAGTGATGATGCTGGAAGCGAAGCAGACGATTTTCGCGACCGGTGGTGCTGGTCGTATCTGGGCAGCTTCCACAAATGCATTTATCAATACTGGTGACGGTATGGGTATGGCTGCACGTGCTGGTTTGCCATTGGAAGATATGGAATTCTGGCAGTTCCACCCAACCGGCGTGGCTGGTGCTGGTGTGTTGATTACCGAAGGTGTGCGCGGTGAAGGTGGTATTCTGGTCAATAGCCAGGGTGAGCGTTTCATGGAGCGCTACGCGCCTACTTTGAAAGATTTGGCGCCACGTGATTTTGTTTCTCGCTCTATGGATCAGGAAATTAAAGAAGGTCGCGGTTGCGGTCCAAATAAAGATCACGTGATGCTCGATTTGCGTCACATCGGTGCTGACACAATTCAAAAACGTTTGCCGTCGATTCTGGAAATTGCGCATAAATTCGCTAACGTTGATGCGACTAAAGAGCCAATTCCAGTCGTTCCGACAATTCACTACCAGATGGGTGGTATTCCGACCAATATCTATGGTCAGGTAGTTGCTCCGAAAAATGGTAGTAGCGAAATCGTGAATGGCTTGTATGCGATCGGTGAGTGTGCTTGCGTATCTGTGCACGGTGCTAATCGTTTGGGAACAAACTCATTGTTGGACCTGCTGGTGTTTGGTCGTGCGGCTGGTAATCATATTGTTGCAAGCAATCTCAAAGCACGTAGTAATAAAGATTTGCCTGCTGACGCGGCTGATCTCGCCTTGTCTCGTTTGTCTAAACTTGAAACAAGCACAGGCTCTGAGCGCGTTCAGGATGTCGCTAATGCGATTCGTAAAACAATGCAGCATCACTGTGGCGTGTTCCGTACGGATGAATTGCTGCAAGAGGGCTACAAAGAAATCATGGAGCTCGATGAGCGTCGTAAGCATGTTTCTTTCAAAGATAAATCCAAAGTATTTAACACTGCCCGCGTTGAGGCATTGGAATTGGATAATCTGATTGAAACTGCGAAGGCTACCATTACTTCTGCTGCAGCACGTAAAGAATCACGTGGTGCGCATGCTCATCGCGACTATGAAAAGCGTGATGATGAAAACTGGATGAAGCACACTCTGTGGTATTCCGAAGGTAATCGACTTGACTACAAACCTGTTGTCACTAAACCGCTGACAGTTGAAACGTTCAAGCCTAAAGCTCGTACATTCTAAATTGAGAAGATGTACTGCCTGGCAAGGCTGGGCAGTCAATTTATCGTGCGCCCCGGGTGGTGCACAAGGAAGATATCATGGCACGTACACTGAAATTTAAAATTTATCGATATGATCCGGACAAGGATGCCAAGCCTTACATGCAAGACCTGACGGTTGAGCTTAAGGATACGGATAAAATGTTGCTGGACGCGTTGCAGCGTATCAAAGCAGACGTTGATGACTCTCTGGCGTTGCGCCGTTCCTGCCGTGAAGGTGTTTGCGGCTCAGATGCGATGAACATCAATGGTAAAAATGGTCTTGCATGTACAACGAATTTAAATGAGTTGACAGAACCTATCGTATTGCGTCCTTTGCCTGGTTTGCCAGTCATTCGTGATCTGATCGTCGATATGACGCAGTTCTTTAAGCAATATGACTCGATCAAGCCATACCTGATGAATGATTCCATTCCTCCGGAAAAAGAGCGCCTGCAATCCCCTGCGGAACGTGAAGAGCTGGATGGTTTGTATGAGTGTATTTTGTGCGCTTGCTGCTCTACATCATGCCCATCATTCTGGTGGAATCCAGACAAGTTCGTTGGCCCTGCGGGTTTGTTGCAAGCGTATCGTTTTATTGCCGATTCTCGCGATCAGGCAACTGGCGCACGTTTGGATAACCTGGAAGATCCATATCGCTTGTTCCGTTGCCATACCATCATGAATTGCGTTGATGTATGTCCGAAGGGTTTGAATCCAACCCGTGCAATCGGCAAAATCAAAGAACTCATGGTTCGCCGCGCAGTGTAATTAAAATAGAAACGGTACTGGTAAGCACCGTTTCTATTTCATGCAGTTCTTCGTCAGTGTTGAAGAGCTGCATGAAATAGAAAGCATTAAAAGAGAAAGTAATATGTCTAAGCTGGTAGAAGAGTCTCATCAAAGTGATCCGGTCAAGCGTGCTCGTTTGCGCTGGCGCGCGCGTCGCGGCTTGTTGGAAAATGATCTGATATTAACGCGGTTTCTGGATGCCAATGAAGAGATCCTGACTGACGAAGAAGTGGATGCTTTTAGTCGCCTGATGGAGTTGTCTGACAATATCCTGATGGATTTGATTATGGCGAAGAAAGAGCCTGAGGGGGAGGTGGATTTACCTCATGTGCACGCTTTGCTTACCCGTCTGCGCGTAGCCTGACAATAAACGTTTTTTTTTGTGTTTTTTTGATTAACGACTCACCTCTTATCTGAAGGAAGAGCCATGACTAATTCTGAAATAAAAGCAACCCTCTCATTCTCTGATGGTTCCCAATCCTTAGAGATGCCAATTTACAAGGGATCTATCGGTCCTGACGTGATTGATATTCGTAAATTGTACGGTGCGACTGGCATGTTCACTTACGATCCGGGTTTTATGTCGACCGCGGCATGTAATTCTTCAATTACTTACATTGATGGCGATAAAGGCGAGTTGCTGTATCGTGGTTATCCTATTGAGCAATTGGCTGTGAATGGCGGCGACTTTCTCGAAACATGTTACTTGTTGTTGAATGGTGAATTGCCAAATGCAACTGAAAAAGCTGAATTTGTTTCCACTGTGACTAAACACACAATGGTTCATGAGCAGATGCAATTCTTCTTCCGTGGATTCCGTCGTGATGCGCATCCGATGTCTGTGTTGGTTGGTACTGTTGGTGCGTTGTCATCGTTCTACCACGATTCACTGGATATTAACGATCCGCATCACCGCGAAGTGTCTGCCATTCGCCTGATTGCGAAAATGCCTACGCTGGTTGCGATGGCCTACAAATATTCCATCGGTCAGCCTTTCGTGTACCCACGTAACGACTTGTCTTACAGTGCAAACTTCATGCACATGATGTTCTCTACGCCATGCGAAGAGTACAAAGTGAATGAAGTATTGGTACGTGCTTTGGATCGTATTTTGATTTTGCACGCAGATCACGAGCAAAATGCGTCTACATCAACTGTTCGTCTGGCTGGTTCTTCAGGTGCCAATCCGTTCGCGTGTATCGCTGCTGGTATTGCTTGTTTGTGGGGTCCTGCGCACGGTGGTGCTAACGAAGCAGCGTTAAGCATGTTGGAAGAAATTGGCAGTGTTGACAATATTCCGGAGTTTATCGCTCAAGTAAAAGACAAAAACTCAGGCGTGAAACTGATGGGCTTTGGTCACCGTGTTTATAAAAACTACGATCCACGCGCTAAATTGATGCGTGAAACTTGCTACGAAGTTCTGCAAGAACTCGGTTTGCAAGATGATCCATTGTTCAAGTTGGCTATGGCGTTGGAAAAAATCGCTCTGGAAGACGAATACTTCGTTAGCCGTAAGCTGTATCCGAACGTTGATTTCTACTCTGGTATCGTACAACGTGCTTTGGGCATTCCTACAGCATTGTTTACAGGCATTTTCGCACTGGCACGTACAGTGGGTTGGATTGCTCAATGGAAAGAAATGATCTCCGATCCAGAGCAAAAAATTGGTCGCCCACGTCAATTGTTTGTTGGTGCAGCGAAACGTGACGTCGTAGCAATCGATAAGCGTTAAAAAACGTTGCTGCCGTCATGCCTGGTTGTATTTATGTGCGCACTGCAGCATTGAAAAAGAGCGAGTCATGACGACTCGCTTTTTTTTTCTTCATTAAATATGCTATGCTTCGGCTCGATAGTAAATTTTAGATGTTTTTTCGTTTTAGATTCAAAAAGTATATTGTTTCTGATGTGTGTTTTGATTCTGATGCGAGAATAGTTTGAAACAAGCCCTTCCCCACAACTTGATGTGCAATCCGCTAACCGGTCAGGCCGTGTCGCGGAAGGTTAGATTAACCCGCTAATCTCGCGAAACGCGAAGAAAGGTGAGCAAGATGATGCAACAATATAACGCTAACTCGTACTTGTTCGGCGGCAATGCGCCGTACGTAGAAGAACTTTACGAAGCCTACCTCAATAATCCTGGTTCTGTACCTGAAAACTGGCGCGCCTATTTCGACGCGATGCAGCATGTGCCAGCAGTCGATGGTTCTTCTAAGCCAGACGTCGCTCATGCACCAGTGATTGCTTCGTTTGCAGAACGTGCGAAACAGGGGCCAATCCGTACGATCAGCGCCACTGCTGATGCGGAAATGGGTCGTAAGCGAGTCGCAGCGCAACAGTTGATCGCAGCGTATCGCTTCCTAGGTAGCCATTGGGCTAATTTGGATCCATTGCAACGCCAGGAACGCCCAAGCTTGCCAGAGTTGGAGCCAAGTTTTTATGGCTTCACTGACGCTGATATGGATATTCAATTCAATATCAGTAACACTTATTTTGGTGCAGAAACAGCCTCTCTGCGCGATTTAGTCAATTCTTTACGTGATACCTACTGCCGTTCTATCGGTGCAGAGTTCATGTACATCAGCGATCCGACTGAGAAGCGTTGGTTGCAACAAAAGCTCGAATCTATCCGTTCTACACCAAACTTCACACCAGAAAAGAAAAAGCACATTCTTGACCGCTTGACAGCGGCGGAAGGCTTGGAACGTTATCTGCATACACGTTACGTAGGTCAGAAGCGTTTCTCACTCGAAGGTGGCGAAAGCTTTATCGCTTCGATGGATGAGACTATCCAACGTGCTGGTGAGCGCGGCGTGCAAGAAATCGTAATCGGTATGGCACATCGTGGCCGTTTGAATGTGTTGGTCAATACCCTGGGCAAAATGCCGCAAGATTTGTTTGCTGAGTTCGAAGGCAAACACGGCGATGATTTGCCAGCAGGTGACGTTAAATACCATCAAGGTTTTTCTTCTGACGTATCTACGCCAGGCGGTCCAGTTCATCTATCTCTCGCATTTAACCCTTCACACTTGGAAATTGTGAATCCAGTGGTTGAGGGTTCAGTTAAAGCACGTATGGATCGTCGTGGCGACAAGGATGGCTCTCAAGTATTGCCTATACTGGTACACGGTGATGCTGCGTTTGCAGGGCAGGGCGTGGTTATGGAAACACTGAACCTGGCGCAAACACGTGGCTACGGTACTGGTGGTACAGTACATATCGTGATCAATAATCAGATTGGATTCACTACCTCTGATCCACGCGATTCACGTTCAACTTTGTACTGCTCCGACGTTGTGAAGATGATCGAAGCGCCGGTGCTGCACGTCAATGCAGATGATCCAGAAGCGGTTGTTTTGGCGACGCAGATCGCGCTTGACTACCGTATGGAATTCAAAAAAGACGTCGTCGTTGACATCATTTGCTACCGTAAATTGGGTCACAACGAGCAAGATACGCCAGCATTGACGCAACCGTTGATGTACAAAAAAATTGCGCAACATCCTGGTACTCGTAAGATGTATGCAGATAAGTTATCTGCACAAGGTACGATCCCAGCCGATGGCGGCGATGCAATGGTGAAAGAGTTCCGTGATGCGATGGATGCAGGTAAGCATACACACGATCCGGTTATCTCTAACTTCAAAAACAAATACGCTGTAGATTGGATCCCTTTCCTCAACCGCAAATGGACTGATGCCGCAGATACCGCTGTGCCAGCGACAGAATTGAAGCGCCTGGCTGAACGTATTACCACAGTGCCTGCAGGCTTCAAGCCGCATAGCCTGGTTGAAAAAGTTCTGGGTGACCGCGCAACGATGGGTCGTGGCGAAATGAATCTGGACTGGGGTATGGGTGAACATCTGGCCTATGCATCTCTGGTTTCTTCAGGCTATGCAATTCGTCTGACAGGTCAAGATGCTGGTCGTGGTACTTTCGTTCACCGTCACGCAGTATTGCATGATCAAAACCGCGAACGTTGGGATTCTGGTACTTACATTCCTCTGCAAAACATCTCCGACAACCAAGCACCGTTCACGGTGATTGACTCTGTTTTGTCTGAAGAAGCGGTATTGGGTTTTGAATACGGTTACTCAACAGCAGAACCAAACACACTGACAATCTGGGAAGCTCAGTTCGGCGATTTCGCTAACGGTGCGCAAGTGGTTATCGACCAATTCATCAGCTCCGGCGAAGTGAAGTGGGGTCGTGCTTCTGGTCTGGTAATGATGTTGCCGCACGGCTATGAAGGTCAAGGTCCAGAGCACTCATCCGCTCGTCCAGAACGCTTCCTGCAATTGTGTGCAGACAACAATATGCAAGTGGTTCAGCCGACAACTGCGTCGCAGATTTTCCATCTGTTGCGTCGTCAGATGATTCGTCAGTTCCGCAAACCTTTGGTCATCATGACACCAAAATCTTTGCTGCGTAATAAAGATGCTGGCTCACCATTGTCGGAATTGTCGAAAGGCAGCTTCCACACAGTCATCGGTGAAGTTGATGAGAAAATCGACGCGAAGAAAGTGAAACGCGTTATTGCTTGCTCCGGTAAGGTCTACTACGATTTAGTGAATGCACGTAAAGAACGTGCTCAGTCCGATACAGCGATTATCCGTGTGGAACAGTTGTACCCATTCCCACATAAGAGCTTTGTTGCAGAGCTGAAAAAATTCCCTAACATGGTTGAATTGGTTTGGGCGCAAGATGAGCCGCAAAATCAGGGTCCATGGTTCCAGATCCAGCACAATATTTTTGAAAGCCTGGAAGAAGGCCAGAAATTGGCTTACGCAGGTCGTCCAGCAAGTGCGTCACCAGCTGTCGGTTACTACGACAAGCACTATGCACAACAAAAAGCATTGTTGGAAACTGCATTTTCCAAACTCAAAGGCTTTGTCCTCACTAAATAAATGACGCGATGCTGCGTCAGAAACTGATGCAGCATTTGGCTACCCGAATCGGAGAGTAAAAAATGGCAATTATCGAAGTAAAAGTTCCTCAGTTATCTGAGTCCGTTGCAGAAGCGACCTTGTTGGCCTGGCATAAAAAAGTTGGTCAATCTGTCACTCGTGACGAAAATATGATCGACGTCGAAACAGACAAAGTTGTGCTGGAATTGCCAGCACCTGAAGCTGGTGTGATCACACAAATTATTAAAGGCGATGGAAGCACCGTCGTGGCTGGTGAAATCATCGCCATCATCGACACGGATGCCAGCGCGAAAGTAAGCCCAATGGAAGTTTCTGCTGCACCAGTAGCTGTTGCAGCCACAGCAGCACCAGCGGTGGCTGATGCAAAATCTTCCGCTGGCATTGCCATGCCAGCCGCTGCCAAAATTTTGGCTGAGAACGGTTTGTCCGCTGGTCAGGTAGATGGTTCTGGCAAAGATGGCCGTGTTACTAAGGGCGATGCACTGGCAGCAGTTGCTGGTAAAGCAGCGCCGGTCGTGGCACCATTGGCAGCGCCAGTCGCGTCTAAGCCAGCACTACAACAAGTGGCAGCACCAACCCTGGCGAGCCTCGGTGATCGTCCTGAAGAACGTGTTCCTATGAGCCGTTTGCGTGCACGTATCGCCGAACGTCTGGTTCAATCTCAGTCTACTAACGCGATCTTGACGACATTTAATGAAGTCAACATGGCCCCAGTCATGGAATTGCGCAACAAGTACAAAGACAAATTTGAAAAAGAGCACGGCGTTAAATTAGGTTTCATGTCTTTCTTCGTTAAAGCTGCCGTTGCTGCATTGAAGAAATACCCAATCGTTAATGCATCAGTTGATGGTAATGACATCGTCTACCACGGTTACTTTGATATCGGTATTGCTGTTGGTTCGCCACGTGGTCTGGTCGTGCCTATTTTGCGCAATGCAGACCAAATGTCTATCGCTGATATCGAAAAGAAAATCGGTGAATTCGGTGCTAAAGCGAAAGACGGTAAGTTGACTTTGGACGATCTGTCCGGCGGTACGTTCTCCATCTCTAACGGTGGTACTTTCGGTTCTATGTTGTCGACACCGATCATTAATCCACCACAATCAGCAATTCTGGGCGTACACGCAACCAAAGATCGCGCAGTAGTTGAAAATGGTCAGATCGTTATCCGTCCAATGAACTACCTGGCAATGTCTTACGATCACCGTATCATTGATGGTCGTGAAGCTGTATTGGCTCTGGTTGCGATGAAAGATGCGTTGGAAGATCCTTCACGTCTGTTGTTAGATCTGTAATCATTGAACAACGGCTATCAACGTGAATATCGCTGACGAAATTCAACGTTTGCACGAACTGCATCAGTCAGGCGCTCTGTCTGATGCAGAGTTCGCGCAAGCCAAGGCGAAGCTGCTCGACATAGTAGGGTCGGGCACTTCTTCCAATCAAACCGAATCTTCTTTTAAATCTGCTTCTTTCTCTGGCGCAGATGATGCGCTGAATCAATTGAATCGTTTTCGCCGTTCTACGAGCGATAAATGGTTAGGTGGTATTTGTGGCGGTCTGGGGAAATTTACGGGTCTTGATTCCTGGATCTGGCGTTTGATTTTTGTGTTCTTCGCGATGTTTGTAGGCTCAGGTGTTCTGGCTTACATACTGGCATGGATTTTTGTGCCCGAAGAAGAGTGATATTTGCTGAAGATCTACATGTAAAGATAGTCGGCTATAAATAAATTCAGGAAAATTTCATGAGTAAACAATTTGATGTCGTCGTTATCGGCGGTGGTCCTGGTGGCTATATTGCGGCAATTCGTGCTGCACAACTCGGTTTTTCTACTGCATGTATCGATGCGTGGACTAACGAAAAAGGTGGTCCGGCACCTGGTGGTACTTGCACCAACGTAGGTTGCATTCCATCAAAAGCATTGTTGCAATCTTCCGAACACTTTGAGCACGCTGGTCATGCATTTGCTGATCACGGTATTCAGGTTTCCGGTTTGGGCATGGACGTGGCGAAAATGTTGGGTCGCAAGAACACCATCGTTAAGCAAAACAATGACGGTATTTTGTTCTTGTTCAAAAAGAATAAAGTGACTTTCTTTCATGGTCACGGTTCTTTCGTTAAGGCCGATGCTAACGGTTACGAAATCAAAGTTGCTGGCAAAACCGAAGAAACAATTACAGGTAAGCACATCATCGTTGCGACTGGTTCTAACGCACGTGCTCTGCCAGGTACACCGTTTGATGAGGTCAACGTGTTGTCCAACGAGGGCGCGCTGAATATTGCTGAAACACCGAAAAAACTCGGCGTGATTGGCGCGGGCGTTATCGGTCTGGAAATGGGTAGCGTATGGCGTCGTTTGGGTTCCGAAGTGACAGTCCTCGAAGCTCTGCCAACTTTCCTGGGCGCAGTCGATGAACAAATTGCTAAAGAAGCGCACAAACTGTTTGTGAAACAAGGTTTGTCCATCAACCTTGGCGTGAAAATCGGCGAAATCGTTAATAGCGGTAAAGACGTCACTGTTAATTATACCGATGATAAAGGCGCTGAACACAAAGCGGTGTTCGATAAGCTGATTATCTCCATCGGTCGTACACCAAACACAAACGGCTTAAATGCCGAAGGCGTTGGTTTGGCACTGGACGAGCGTGGTTTCATTGCTGTTGATGGTGATTGCAAAACAAATCTGCCTAACGTTTGGGCGGTGGGTGACGTGGTACGCGGCCCTATGTTGGCACACAAAGCTGAAGAAGAAGGCGTTGCGGTTGCTGAGCGTATTGCTGGTCAACACGGTCATGTGAATTTCAACACGATTCCTTGGGTAATTTACACTTCTCCTGAAATCGCTTGGGTTGGTCGTACTGAACAGCAATTGAAGGCTGATGGCGTTGCATACAAAGCAGGCACTTTCCCATTCATGGCAAATGGTCGTGCACGTGCTTTGGGCGATACCTCTGGTATGGTGAAATTCCTGGCTGATGCGACAACCGATGAAATTTTGGGCGTACATATTGTTGGTCCAATGGCTTCTGAATTGATTTCCGAAGCAGTGGTTGCAATGGAATTCCGTGCATCTTCAGAAGATATCGCACGTATTTGCCACGCACATCCATCGTTGTCTGAAGCGACGAAAGAAGCAGCTTTGGCCGTCGATAAGCGTTCATTGAATTTCTGATTTAATGTGGCAATATATGCTGAGTGCGCGTAAGTAAGCCTTAGCGAAATGGACGAGTCGGGTACTCGTCCATTTTTGTTTCAAAGCCATTAGCCCGAGAACGGATCTTCGATAGCGTCGATTAAGTGCTTGAAATGATTCACCATTGCCACTGTAATTAGTTAAAGTGGCTTAAGTAAAATTACGCGCTTTGCGCAGAATAATGAGACCTGAAGCGATCGGCATTGTTCGCTCGTCAAGGTAACTTGAAAAAACAGACTATGGATGTTCAAGAGTTTTATCAGGATGCGTTAACACAACGCGGTTTCACAGCCGATGAGGCGCAGAAACGTGCCGTTGATCGCCTGCAAAAATCCTATGAGGATTGGGTGTATTACAAAGGAAAGCGTGCCAATAAACTGACGCGCATGATTACCCGTCCGGAAGTTCCCCGTGGCGTTTATATGTGGGGTGGGGTGGGGCGCGGCAAGTCATTCTTGATGGATAGCTTTTATTCTGTAGTGCCGGTGGTTCGTAAAACGCGTCTGCATTTTCATGAGTTTATGCGCTCGGTTCACCGTCAATTAGATGAGTTGAAAGGTGTTGCCAATCCACTTGACGAAGTGGCGCGTCAAATTGCAAAAAAATATCGCCTGATATGCTTTGACGAGTTCCATGTCTCAGACGTAGCTGATGCGATGTTGCTCTATAACTTACTTAAAGCCTTATTTGATAATGGTGTCTCCTTTGTGATGACCTCTAATTATCAACCTGAGACTTTATACCCCGAGGGTTTGCATCGTGATCGCATGTTGCCGACGATTGCATTGCTCAACGAGCGTCTTGATATTTTGAACGTTGATTCGGGGAATGACTATCGCAAGCGCGCTTTGGAACAGGTACAGGCTTATCTGACGCCACTTAATGCTGCGACGGACAAAGCACTGCGTGACAGTTTTGCACGCATTGCTGACACTAAAGATGAAGATCCACTCGTCGATATTGAAGGCCGCAATTTAAAGTCTTTAAGACGTGCTGGAGGTGTTATTTGGTTTGACTTTCACACTTTATGCGGTGGCCCACGTTCGCAAAATGATTACCTGGAAATCTCCAGCCGTTTTCATACTGTTATTTTATCTTCGATACCAGCGATGTCGGCAGCGATGTCATCTGAAGCACGCCGTTTTACCTGGTTGATTGACGTGTTTTACGATAATAAAGTAAAACTAATTATGTCGGCTGAAGTAGCACCGGAGTTGTTATATACTCAAGGTACCTTATCTAACGAATTTCACCGAACTGTATCGCGCATTATTGAGATGCAATCCAAAGAGTATATGGATGCCGATCAACGCCAACTTGCTGATTCACTGACTCATTGACTTGATGAAAATACTTTCAAAAATTTCTTATAATAATATGGCCAGATGTTTATTGGCCATAGGCATGCTCAACGCCAGTGCAAATGCACTCGCAGAAGATGGTAAACAGGAGTTGGTTGAAATTGCGCAACAGGTTCATGCACTCGATGAACGTTATCCTGCGGGTAGTATTCAAAGTAATGAAGTAGCAGAGATTGCCATCAAGGAAAGTCAGTCAGCAGAGAATCGTCTGGAAAATTGGTACGTGGTTGCAGAACATCACTGTTATAACACCTTCTTTGTGAATGATTGCCTAAAGCGGATAAAGATTGAGCGAAGAGAATATTTGCCGACACTGCAACGTATTTCTTTGGAGTCTCGGGCTTTGCAGCGTTTGCTCAAAGTGATGGAGCGTGATCGAGAAACGGCTCAAAAACAAGCAAAGTAATCGCAGATGCATAGACGGAGATTCCCAATAATCGATAAGTCATGTGACGTCGCATACAATTTCGATAGTCCGTCTAAATAAAAAGTTCGTTTCTGTTTGGTCGATTTGCCATGTTGGTGAGTCGGGGTCCTCACTATGGAATGCGGCATAATATCGCTCTCCTCCAGTAAAGTTTTTTTCCATGTCATTTTCTACCCTGGGGCTTTCGCCCGAAATATTGCTCGCTATTGGTGGGCAACACTACTCTGATCCTACGCCTATTCAAAGTGCGGCGATTCCACATATCCTCCAAGGGCATGACGTCATTGCTGAAGCGCAAACTGGTTCTGGTAAGACTTTAGCGTTCTGTGCTCCGTTGGTACAGTCTTTGAAGAAATCGGTACGGCCGAGAGTGATTCAGCATTTGATTTTGGTGCCAACCAGAGAGTTAGCGACACAAGTTGCCGCAACGTTGGAAGCCTTAATTAAAAATAGTACGCCATCTGTCAAATTAGCAGTCTTGTTTGGTGGGGTCTCAATCAATCCGCAAATGCTGCATTTGCGTGGTGGTGCAGATATTGTGATTGCGACACCAGGGCGCTTACTTGATTTAATCGATCACAATGCGCTGTCATTGTCTTTCGTCCGCTCCTTGGTGTTGGATGAGGCGGATCGTTTATTGGAATTGGGTTTTGCAGAAGAGTTGCAACGTATATTAAATCTGTTGCCCGTCGCACGCCAGAATCTCTTATTCTCAGCCACATTTGCGCCACTACTGAACGAGTTGGCGACAAAACTATGTCACTCGCCGGTACGCATTCAGGTTCCGGCAACAGAAATGGCTAAGCCTGATATTCTTCAGCGAGCAATTTCGGTAGATGCGTCGCGTCGTACGCAGTTGCTACGACATTTGATCAAGATGGAAGGCTGGAAAAGGGTGTTGGTATTTGTGGCGACTAAATACTCTGCGGAGTTAATCGCCACCAAATTACGAAGATTAGATATTTCTGCCGAGCCGTTTCATGGTGAATTGAGTCAAGGTAAGCGAACGCAGGTGTTGGCCGATTTTAAGGCGTCCCGAGTTAAAGTAGTGGTTGCAACGGACGTTGCTGCGCGCGGAATTGATATCGAAGACTTACCGGTCGTCGTCAATTTTGACTTGCCACGATCCAGTGACGATTACACGCATAGGATAGGGCGCACAGGACGGGCTGGTGCAAGTGGCTTGGCATTGAGTTTCGTTACTGCTGATGCTCATTCACATTTTTCTTTGATCGGGCGTAAGCAGGGAGTGGATGTCAGGTTGGAATCGATTCCTGGTTTTGAGGCGCAGGAGTCTCCTGTTCAGGCGGCGAAGGTTTCGGATGTAAACGGTGGCGTCAAAGGCCGTCGCCCGAGCAAAAAAGATAAGTTGAGGGTTCTTGCTGCGCAACAAAGTATGTCGAAGGACAAAGACGAGTAAACACCGCTGCCCCGGGTAAGTTTTGGTACTCAGGAATTAGTCCATTTCGGCTAAAGTTTGATGCACGAACGCGGATAAAATTAGTTTCGCTTGCGGTGTTACCTCGATAAATTCAAATCCGTGCCGAAACTCTGTACTGTTTTCAGTTGGTGCAATCGAGCGTAGTATTGTTTTCAAAGTTAAATACTCATCCGTTCCGGCGGCATTGACTTTGAATTTGATAATGCCCGTATCGCCTTTTTTTCCTAATTGTCTTTTGATGATACCCGAAGTTCCACCCATGCTTAAATCGCCTAACGTGGCTGCAGCGGTTTGCTCGGGATCGCCAACGGTCACCGAAGCGATAATTTTCACCGTGGCGCGTGCGCCCTGACGTATTGTGGTTGCTCTGACTTGTTTGGGGTAGCTCAGATGTAAATAATCGTGCGGCGAATATACATATTTCACTAGGGATGCCGTAAATGCATAGGCTTTTTTGCCTGGAAATGCACGAATAATAAAGGTTTGACCTTCGCGTATTATGACTGCCTGACCATGAGCCATTGGTGCAGTCACCATTAACGATTTACCTTTGACGTAGCCGATCAGTCTTACTGTATAGCGGGTTGCAGCCTGATCATGGGTTTGTAAGTAAAATACTTCGCCAACCGTCCAACGTACACTATCTAGCTCAATGACTGATTCTTTATTGAGTTCCTCTGGTGCTTTTTGTTGGGTAACTTCTTGCGCCGGTTTTTCTGGCACAACGACTTTAGAGGGAATGCTGTCCCAAAGTTTATCCGCTTCACAGTAGCCAACTTCCATCAGATGATTGAGTTGTTGTTGGTCTTCAACGTGGACGCCAGCATCAAATAACACCTTTCCATCCTGATTATATATTGTCCAATCGATGGTTTGCCCGACGCTGATCTCTGCATGCTTAAGAGGCATTAATCCTTGCACTTCACCCATTTTTTATTTCCATTTTTATGTGTGAGACATTTTTGTTCTGAGTGGATCTTACTCCAAAATGACGCAAAATTAACAAAGTCTACATTGTCTATGTTTTTGAATAATAGATTATGTGGATTTTTCTTGCTGGTTAAAATAAAAAAGACCTGAAAACTCTTTGTTTTCAGGTCTTTTTTGCAACATTAAATCGTCACGGCGAACGTATTTATTTATTATTTGTCGCGGTTGTCTTTACGCAATCAACAAAATAGCCACGTTTGCCATCCACTTCGGCCTTGACCAGGCCATGGCAGTCGGTTTCAAAACCAGGGAATTTCTCATTGAAATCGCGCACAAAACGCAAGTAGTCAACAATGGTACGGTTGAAGCGTTCGCCAGGAATCAAGAGTGGAATGCCTGGTGGGTATGGCGTCAACAAGATCGCAGTAACACGACCCTCTAATTCATCGATTGAAACGCGTTCAATTTCACGGTGCGCCATCATCGCAAAAGCATCCGATGGTTTCATTGCTGGCTGCATGTCTGATAAATACATTTCTGTTGTCAGGCGTGCTACGTCGTGGCCTTTGTAAGCTTCGTGGATGCCTTGACATAAATCTTTCAAGCCAGCACCTTCATAACGTGGATTGGCCGCTGCAAACTCTGGCAAAATGCGCCAGATTGGCTGATTTTTGTCGTAGTCATCTTTGAACTGCTGAAGCGCGGTCAACAAAGTATTCCAGCGACCTTTTGTAATGCCAATCGTGAACATGATGAAGAATGAGTATAGACCGCATTTTTCAACAATAACGCCGTGTTCCGCCAGATATTTAGTAACGATCGATGCGGGAATGCCGGTTTCGCCAAATTTACCTTCGAGTGACAAGCCCGGAGTCACGATGGTGGCTTTGATCGGGTCGAGCATGTTGAAGCCAGCGGCTAATTTGCCAAAACCATGCCAATCGTCTTCGGCACGAATAATCCAGTCTTCGCGCGAACCAATGCCGTCTTCAGCAAATTCCTCAGGACCCCATACCTGGAACCACCAATCTTTACCCCATTCCTGGTCAACTTTACGCATTGCACGACGGAAGTCCAGTGCTTCGAGGATAGATTCTTCAACCAGTGCAGTGCCGCCAGGTGCTTCCATCATGGCAGCTGCAACGTCGCAAGAAGCGATGATCGAATATTGTGGTGAAGTTGACGTGTGCATCAGATAAGCTTCATTGAAGCTATCCTTGTCGAGTTTTCGCGTCTCTGATTCGCGCACCAGAATTTGCGATGCTTGTGAAATGCCAGCCAATAACTTGTGGGTTGATTGGGTAGAGAAAATCATCGACTCTTTTGCACGTGGACGGTCTTTGCCGATAGCGTGCATATCTTTGTAGAAGTCATGGAACGTTGCATGCGGCAACCATGCCTCATCAAAATGTAATGTGTCGATTTGACCATCCAACAAATCCTTTAATACTTCGACGTTGTACAAAACACCGTCGTAAGTGGACTGCGTGATCGTCAAAATGCGTGGTTTTTTATTTTTTGCTTCACGGGCAAATGGGTTGGCTTCAATTTTCTTTTGAATGCTTTCCATGCTGAATTCTTCCAGCGGGATAGGGCCAATAATACCGAGATGATTTCGCGTCGGCATCAGAAATACCGGAATCGCTCCACACATGATAATTGAGTGCAAAATCGATTTGTGGCAGTTGCGATCAACCACCACGATATCACCCGGCGCAACGGTTGAGTGCCACACCATTTTGTTTGATGTGGATGTGCCGTTGGTGACAAAGTAGCAGTGATCTGCATTGAAAATCCGAGCAGCATTGCGTTCAGATGCCGCAACCGGGCCAGTGTGATCCAATAATTGACCGAGCTCCTCTACTGCGTTACAAACGTCGGCACGCAGCATGTTTTCACCAAAGAATTGGTGGAACATCTGACCAATGGGTGACTTCAGGAATGCGACGCCGCCTGAGTGTCCAGGGCAGTGCCAAGAGTACGAGCCATCGTTAGCGTAATGAACTAGCGCCCGGAAGAATGGTGGTGCCAGACTATCCAAGTACGAACGTGCCTCGCGAATGATATGGCGTGCCACAAATTCCGGGGTATCTTCGAACATGTGAATAAATCCATGCAGTTCGCGCAAGATGTCGTTCGGGATGTGGCGCGAAGTGCGGGTTTCACCGTACAGGTAGATTGGAATGTCCGCATTTTTGTAGCGAATCTCTTCCACAAAAGCGCGTAATGATTTTAGAGCGTAATCTGTCTCTTCGGATGTGCCAGCACCGAACTCTTCATCGTCGATGGATAAAATAAATGCAGATGCACGTGATTGTTGTTGGGCAAACTGCGATAAATCGCCGTAGCTGGTAACGCCTAAAACTTCCATGCCTTCGGTTTCGATGGCATCAGCCAGCGCACGAATGCCCAGGCCGGAAGTGTTTTCTGAGCGGAAATCTTCGTCGATAATGACGATGGGGAAGCGGAATTTCATGGTGGTCTCCAAAAGACTTGGTACGGGGGAGACGCCTGGGCAAGTTTAGTCAACCGCTTGCGCGCCGAAAAATTCAAAATAGTGTCTGCGTAAAATTGCTTTCTAAGAATTTTACGCCCGTCCTAAAAGTACCGAATTCTCTCAGATAAGTAGTAGCTTATGTGAAAAAAATTGGCCATTTTCTTCATTCGTGATGCAATTTCATGTGAATGTCATTAAGTGAACAATCTCATCGTATGTTGCATCGCAAAATCTAAATTCAAGCGAATATAATTTTGTTTGAAAATTAAACGTTTCAGTAAGTAAAAATAAAAATGAGCGCAAGATGCGCTCATTTTTATTGGGGTAGAGGCTAAAGTCAGACCATATTTTTATCCAGCATCAGAAGCGGTAGCTCGCTGCAGAAAAAACTGTCACCGGGTTTTTTTGAAATACAAATGGGCTCTTTGTTACTTCAGATGAATATCGGCTAATCGAGGCGCCTGTAGTTAACGACCAGTTCGCATCGATAGTCCAGTGCCAGCTGGTGCTTAATTTCACATCAGTCAAGCCTGAGTTTGGTGTGTATGGTAAATAGCCGCTGTTGATAGACTGTTGATCGTTAATGCCAAAATAGGACTGCATGTATGAAGCATTAGCCCAATTTGCTCTGATCGTTGCTGTCAATCGGTGTTGGTCACTGATGGCTGTCGTGACTCGAGCACCCAAACTGGTTTGTAATCCATTGTGGTTTGTGCCTGAACCATAGCGGATAGATGAAAGCAGAGAATAATTTTGATTGATGTTGTAGTTAAGAAATGCACCAGGTTCAATAGCGGTATCTACATCACCTAAGCCTTGTAGCTTGGACGAAGTTGACTCGTCCCGCGCTGGTTCCACGCCTAATCGTAGGCCATATTGAATGGTCGGATCTTTGGAAAAGTTATAACCCAAGCCGTTAATGCTGCTGAAAAACGCTCCATTTTTCCATTGTGCATCCAGCCAAGGATAGACTTTTGCTTTGCGCTCGTCAGAACCGGCATATTTTGGTGTAAATAGCACAATGCCGCCTAAAGAAAAATTAACGTCTTTCGGCAGATAAAATTCAGGGATCGTTTGCACAAATTCAGATGTTTGTGCAGACGATGCGCAACTGCATGCAAGAAGGACGAGTCCTAAAAGCTTTTTCATTTTGATTTCTCTTTCTTATTTTAAATATGAAACCAAGCAAGTGCAGCTAATATTACACCAACGCCTGCAACACCGAAAGAGGCGAAGTTCAGCCATTTTTTCTTGGTGAGTAGGGTGATCGCAGCAAGCGATATTGCTATCTGCACGGCTGTCATTGCTTGAGCCCAGCGATGGTGCTGGTGCAATTCCAATTCAGAGGCTTCTTCCCATTTGCTAGATTCAGCTTCTAACTCTTCCGCTTTTTTCTTAATTTCTTCTTTTTCGGACTTGTAGCGAGCGACTTCTGTTTTATATTTTTCGGCATCTGTGCCAGGTAAGCTTATTGCTAACTCGGCCAGATTCTGCTTGTTCGACTTGGATTGATAAAAATTCCATTGATTTGAAGCTTCCGTTTTTTTGATAGCAGCTTCATTTTTATACATCGCCGCATTGTTTTGTGTGGCACCGCCTTCATAGCCGAATAATGCGCCAATTGTCGCCAATATTGCTGTCATTACAGCAATGCGACTGGCAAATTGATCGTTGCCATGTGCTGCTGCATGTTCAACTTCGTGATCGTGTGGACCGTGTACGTGAAATTCATCGCTAGACATAAAAATCCTAAATTTTCTTATAAGTTACAAATGCGTAATGCAAATTTTGTGTTTCTGAATAATGTTTTTCTCTTGCCACTTCTTGCCACAGTTGTTTGTCTATGACCGGGAAGAAAGCATCGCACGCATATTCCTGTTCAATTTCCGTCACTACTAAACGACTCGCCACTGCCATTGATTGACGATAAATCTGCGCGCCACCGATGATAAATGCGTCTTCGTTTTTCACCAAAGATCGTGCTTGCTCTAAAGAGTTCACTATTTCAATGCCGTCATGATGCCATTCTGGATTTCTGGTGATCACAATGTTGCGTCTGTTCGGCAATGGCCTTCCGATAGATTCATAGGTATTTCTACCCATAATAATTGGATGGCCACTCGTATTTTTTTTAAAGTGCGCCAAATCCTCTGGTAAGTGCCAGGGGAGGGAATTGTTAACTCCTATGCCACGATGTCTATCTATGGCAACGATAATGCTTAATGATGACATTATAGTGAATCCCTTATTTCAAACTGCAACGGGTGCTTTGATGTGCGGATGGAATTGGTAATCGCTAAATTCGAAATCATCAAATTGGTAGTCATATAAGCTTGCGGGCTGACGTTTTATGATCAATTTAGGTAATGGGAGCGGCTCACGTGCTAGTTGCTCAGCGACTTGTTCCATGTGATTCGAGTATAAATGACAATCTCCACCAGTCCAGATGAACTCACCAACACCAAGGCCAGTTTGTTGAGCGATCATATGCGTCAATAAGGCATACGAAGCGATATTGAAAGGTACGCCAAGGAAGATATCAGCACTACGTTGATAAAGCTGGCAAGAAAGTTTGCCCTCGGCTACGTAAAACTGAAACAAAGCGTGACATGGTGGTAGCTTCATTTGTGGGATATCTGCGACATTCCAGGCAGAGACGATTAAGCGGCGTGAATCTGGATTTGCCTTAATTTGCTCGACTAGTTGAGTGATCTGATCGATGTGCTTGCCATCCGGCGTAGGCCAGTTTCGCCATTGTGAACCGTAAACAGGGCCTAAGTCGCCGTTTTCGTCTGCCCAATCGTCCCAAATTGATACGCCATTGTCTTTCAGGTACTTGATGTTGGTTGAACCAGCTAAAAACCAGATCAATTCGTGAACGATGGACTTTAAGTGCAATTTCTTGGTGGTGACCAGAGGAAAACCCTCGTTAAGGTCAAAGCGCATCTGGTATCCAAAAACGGATACCGTGCCCGTGCCAGTACGGTCAGTTTTTTTTGTCCCGTGTTCTTGGACGTGACGCATAAAGTCGAGGTATTGGCGCATGGTGAATGAGGTATTGAAGATGTTGCAAAAGAAAAGAGGCGTAAGTATACCGTAAGCAGACCTTCATCTTGTTGTATCGGTCATAAAAACCACTACTTTTATGCCTTTTTTTTGCAGTGCGCAATTATTGTTGCTGATGTGTTGAGTATATTTTGAAATTTGGCCACGGGCGTCTATGTTGTTTGTTGTATCGAAGGAAGGGCGCCACAATTTTACTACCTTGCATGGTGTTAAATGCAAAGTTTTAGAGAGGTTAGTTATCTCTCATTTAGCAGTGGATCCTTGCTGTCTCGTTCGCCTGGCGCAACCAATGGCAGTTTGATTTCGAATCGTGAGCCGCGATCTGGTACGCTAGAAACATGGATGCTTCCACCGAGGACATTAGTGATGATGTTAAACGTAATGCTCAAGCCCAGCCCGCTTCCACCTTGACCGAATTTAGTCGTAAAGAATGGCTCAAAAATTCTATTAATAATTTCTGGTGGAATGCCTTTGCCATCGTCTGTAAAGACGACCATTACATATTCGCCCATTTTTTCGGCAGTGCAAAGCATGTGTCCCTCTGAACGTCCTTCAAGGCCGTGAATAACAGAGTTGTTAACCAGATTGGTGAATACCTGACCTAGTAAGCCTGGGTAGCTATCGAGCTGGATATCTTCCGGGATGTCCAGCTCAAGTGTGAATGGTGTTTTGCGCAGGCTCGAATGGAGCAGAGCCGTGAGCTCTTGAAGCATGACGAGCAGACCGAAAGTGCGCCTTTGGGCGCTCGACTGATCGACCGCAACCTGTTTAAAGTCGCCAACCAGATGCGCTGATTGTTGCAGACCACGCAGCAATAATTTGGTCGAATCGAGAGCGGTGACTGCATAGCGTGTGAGATCAGAGCGTCGAATTTGTCCACCTTCTACCATTTGCAGTAGGTGGCGTGTTTCTTCTTCCAGTGTGCTGGCGACCAGTAAGCAGTTGCCAAGAGGAGTATTAAGTTCGTGGGCAACACCAGCAACCATGGAGCCTAAAGCGGCCATGCGCTCTACGCGAGCCAGTTCGGCCTGAGCGGAATTGACGTTGTTGAGGGCGGCTTCCAGGTTTTGATTTACGCTTTCGAGCTCTTGTGTACGTTGGCGAACTTTGGACTCCAGAGTGCCAGAGTATTCGAGCAACTGATGATTTTTTACCTCAAGTTCACCAAACGAGCGCTTTAATGCTTGCCGGGTTGCTTCCAAACTGTTTGCAAGGTGCCCGAGTTCATCTTCTCGATTGAGCGCAATAGGGTCATTTAGCTCACCATTGGCGAGACGATCGGATTCATCCATGAGCATTCTGACCGGTTGCACCAAGCGCCACTGAAGAACCAACAAAATGAAGAAAATTGCCATGAATAATGACAGAACGGCAGTCGTTACATAACGCCGGAAGTCTGAACGTAAACTTTCTTGTAGTAGATCTTCTGCCAGTGTCAGGCGAACTTCGCCGATGACCTGTCCGCCATGTTTTATTTCGCGCGCCATCGTAGTAAACGGCCCTTTTTGGGTCTGGCGTCGTACGCTATTTTTAATAAACTCTTTTCTGTCGGGAAGTGTGATGACTTCAATTGTTGCTACACGTGGATCTGAGTAAACCACTTCGCTAGAAATATTGGCGATTTCAGGGGTAATTTGCCACAAGGGTTCGCTCAAAATGACGGAAAGAATTTCTACCAGGCGATTGTGATCCTCTGCGTTTCTTGCGCGTGCAGCAATTTCTATGCTGTTGATATGATAGGGGATTAAGAAAGTGGCAGGGACGGTGAGACCAAAAACCACCGCTAAAATGATGGCCAGTCTGAGAGTGATACGACTGCGAATGGCAGAAAATATGTATCTAAACCGCATTGCAATATCCTTGTGCGTCGCTGTTCTGTGGGGTGCTGCTTAAAGGCAAGCTATGCGCTTAGTTTCTACTTGTCTAGTCTGAAATTTGCAATATTGGCAAAATTGGTGGTCATCTTAGGTGTAAATGCGTAGATAATCTAGAAATACTAAGAGTTTTTCTTATTTTGAGCAAGGAGATGATTGTCAGCGCACTTACAAGGAACAACAAAGTTTAGTTTGCTTCGTCTATCCACGCCATTTGTATCGCCTCTAAAACTTTTTCTCCGCCTCGCTTGAGATCGTCGTCAAAACCATCCAGATCATTAACCCAATTGTTCGAATCAGTAAAACGCATACGAAGTGGATTGATATCCGGATTTTTGTCTCACAATGATGTTGCGATTTCATGAATGTCAGACCACTGCCTTGTTTGCAGCTTGGTCAATCCAGGAAATTCACTTTTTAGTGATTTTCCCGCGCATGGTTGATAGTGTACTTCGGAATTTCGATGGTGATATCTTGCTGACCCAATTTAGCCTGACAAGATAATCTGGATGTCGCTTCTAGTCCCCAGGCAGCATCAAGCAAATCTTCTTCATCGTCCGTTGATTCATTCAGAGAGCGAAATCCTTCGCGTATGACGACGTGGCAGGTGGTGCAAGCGCACGACATTTCGCACGCATGTTCTATTTCCACGTCGTTTTCAACCAAGGCTTCGCATAAGGATTTTCCTTCATCAGCTTCAATAATCGCGCCTTCGGGGCAAAGCTGAGCGTGGGGTAGAACGATAATTTTTGGCATGCTATTCTCGATTTTTGTCTATTTACGTATTTTTATACCCAGATCAAGACTGCACGTACCTGGATATTTGTCTGTGATTTAACGGTACTTGTTTTTGCTGATTAAGCAATGTCATCCAATTTCTTTCCTGCCAACGCGCTACGGACACTCTGATCCATGCGGCGAGCAGCAAATTCTTCTGTGCCGCTTGCCAAATCGGAAATGGCAGTGTGTAGCATCTCATGGTTGTCTTGCTGCATTTGTATTCTGACTGTTTGCATGAGCTGGGCAATCGCTGCAAATTCCACCTCTGAAACCAAGTGACGGTCGGCGTCGAGCGCAGATTGTGTGGCGAGTAATATTCTTTCTGCTTCGACTTGTTCTTCGCGCAGCGCACGCATTTGCATGTCGGCATCCGCTGAACTAAATGAGTCTTGCAGCATCCGCGTGATATCGTCATCGGCCAGGCCGTAAGATGGTTTGACATTAATTGTCGCTTCAACCCCGGAACGCAGTTCCCTTGCCGAGACAGAAAGCAAGCCATCGGCATCCACCTGATAGGTAATGCGGATACGTGCAGCACCTGCGGCCATTGCTGGAATGCCGCGCAGTTCAAAGCGTGCTAACGAGCGGCAATCGCTGACTAACTCCCGTTCACCCTGAACCACATGAATTGCCATTGCTGTCTGACCATCTTTGAAGGTGGTAAATTCCTGGGCACGGGCACAGGGAATTGTTGAATTGCGTGGAATAACTTTTTCCACTAATCCACCCATGGTTTCTACGCCAAGTGAAAGTGGAATTACATCTAACAATAACCAATCGTCGCCCGGGGCGCGGTTCCCGGCCAATAGGTTGGCTTGAATTGCTGCGCCAAGTGCGACGACTTTATCTGGATCGATATTGGCGAGCGGGGTGGTTTCAAAGAATTCGCCAACTGCTTTACGCACGTGAGGCATACGTGTGGCACCACCAACCAGAACTACGCCATCAATATCATCGCTCGACAACCCTGTGTCGCGTAAGGCTTTGCGGCATGGCGTAATGGTTTTGACGACCAGATTCTGCGTCATTTCTGCGAATACGCTGGCAGTAATTTGCAAATGCACTGTTTCACCGGAATTGAGCTTGGCATCAATGAAGGTGCTTGGTTTGCTGGATAAAATTTCCTTGGCTTCACGTGCTTTGACCATTAGTAGGCTAGTATCTTCGTCGGACAGTGGTGCTAATTTGGATTCTTGTAATATCCAACAAAACAGACGATGGTCAAAATCGTCGCCGCCCAAAGCGGAGTCGCCACCAGTGGATAGAACCTCAAATACACCTTTGCTCATTTTTAAGATGGAGATATCAAAGGTACCGCCACCTAAATCATAAACTGCATAAGTGCCCTCAGAGGCGTTGTCCAAACCATAGGCAATCGCCGCGGCCGTAGGTTCATTGAGCAAACGTAGTACATTGAGTCCAGCGAGTTTGGCAGCGTCTTTAGTCGCCTGGCGCTGTGCATCGTCAAAATAAGCAGGAACGGTGATAACCGCGCCGACCAAATCGTCGCCAAGCGCGTCTTCTGCTTGCTGGCGTAGCGTCGCCAAAATTTGAGCGGAAATTTCTACCGGGCTCTTGATGCCGGCAATCGTTTTTAACTGCACCATACCAGGCTCATCATGAAAATCGTAAGGCAGATTCTCAGTGTAAGCGATATCTTTTAAGCCGCGCCCCATAAAACGTTTGACGGACACAATGGTGTTTTTTGGATCGTTGCTTTGCTCTGCCTGAGCTTTAAAGCCGATATGTGCATGGCCATTCGGTAAATAGCGAACGACTGAAGGCAATAGTGGGCGGCCCTCTTCGTCGTTCAAAACTTCGGGGATGCTATTGCGTACGGTCGCAACTAATGAATTGGTCGTGCCCAGATCTATGCCTACCGCCAAACGATGTTGGTGAGGTGCGGTGGACATGCCTGGTTCGGAAATCTGCAATAAAGCCATGGTATCTGAGGAGGATGGCGAACCATCAAATGGGCGCAAAAAGATGCGCAAGGTTAATCGAAATTACTCTTCCAGTGCAGCGATATCAGCAATGAATTTTTCTAAGAACATGCAGGTACGAATCTCTTGTGCGGCAGCACCCAAATCTGGCTGGTTTAGCGTGCTTTCCACATCCAATAATTTTGCTTTCAATGCGTTACGCAGTTCTTTCTCTAGTGCAAAGAGCGCATCGAGATCATTTGCTTGACGTGCGTCATCAAAGGCCTCACGCCATTCCATCTGCTGCATCAAAAAACTCGCAGGCATGCTGGTATTGGATTCGGTCTGCAAATCCACGCCTTGCAATTCGCACAAGTATGTCGCGCGCTTGAGTGGTTTTTTGAGTGTCTGATAGGCTTCGTTAGCACGGGTTGCCCATTGCATGGCAACCCGCTTTTCTGCATCACTCGCTTGTACAAATTTGTCTGGATGAACTTGATTTTGCACTTCGTGATACGCACGATCGAGCTGATTCATGTCCAGCGAAAATTGTTGAGGTAACTGGAATAGCTCAAAATGGTTTTGCATGACAATATTCTGACGGGCTAGATACGGAAACTTTCGCCGCAGCCGCATTCGTCTTTGACATTAGGGTTGTAAAATTTAAAACCTTCATTCAACCCTTCGCGTGCGAAGTCGAGTTCGGTGCCGTCAATGTATGGCAAACTTTTAGGATCAACGAATACCTTGACGCCATGTGATTCAAAAACCGAATCATCTGTTCCTACTTCGTCCACATATTCGAGCTTATACGCCATGCCGGAGCAGCCTGTGGTACGTACGCCAAAGCGCAGGCCTATGCCTTTGCCGCGACGTTCCATGTAACGAGTCACGTGTTTTGCTGCTTTTTCTGTGAGTGTAATTGCCATGCTGCTCCCCATCTTTACTGCGTCAATTCTTCGCAGTGTTTTTACGCTGCGCTATGTTTGTTTTTGTAATCGAGTACAGCTGCTTTGATCGCATCTTCTGCCAGAATAGAGCAGTGGATTTTGACCGGTGGCAATGCCAATTCCTCAGCGATAGCTGTGTTTTTTATTTCCAGTGCTTGATCCAGCGTTTTGCCTTTGACCCATTCAGTTACTAAAGAAGAGGATGCAATCGCTGAACCGCAGCCGTAAGTTTTAAATTTAGCGTCTTCAATCACGCCATCTGCGCCAACCTTGATCTGCAATTTCATGACGTCGCCGCAAGCTGGAGCGCCAACCATGCCTGTGCCGACGCTGTCGTCACCTTTTTCAAATGCGCCGACATTACGTGGATTTTCGTAGTGATCTAAAACTTTATCTGAGTATGCCATTTTGATGCTCCTGAATAATTGTGCTCTGTGCAGTCTGATGAATGAATTTTCAGTCAGAAATTAATTAATGTGCCGCCCACTGAATTGTGGAAATATCGATGCCGTCTTTATACATATCCCACAGTGGCGATAAAGCGCGCAATTTCTCGACTTTAGTCTTTAATAAATTGATGGAGAAGTCGATGTCTTCTTCTGTTGTGAAACGGCCAATCGTGAAGCGAATGGAGCTATGGGCTAATTCATCACTGCGACCTAAAGCACGTAAAACGTACGACGGTTCCAAACTGGCAGAAGTACATGCAGATCCAGAAGAAACAGCGATGTCTTTAATTGCCATGATCAGTGATTCACCTTCAACATAGTTGAAACTGACATTCAAATTATGCGGAACACGATGGTCCATGTCGCCATTGACATAGGTTTCTTCAATTTCTTTGAGGCCCTTCGCCAGACGATCGCGCATGGCGCGAATGTGGCTTAACTCGCTTTCCATCTCTTCTTTTGCCAGACGAAAGGCTTCGCCCATGCCCACGCATTGATGTGGAGCCAATGTGCCGGAGCGGAAGCCGCGTTCATGACCGCCGCCGTGCATTTGCGCTTCCAGGCGTACGCGTGGCTTGCGGCGAATGTACAGAGCGCCAATGCCTTTAGGGCCGTAAGATTTGTGGGCAGAGAAAGAAACCAGATCAACTTTTACTTTTTCCAGATCGATTTCTACTTTACCTGTTGCTTGCGCTGCGTCTGAATGGAAGACGATGCCGCGTTCACGACACAATTCGCCGATTTCAGCGATAGGCTGAATGACGCCGATCTCGTTATTGACCCACATGACGGAAACCAGAATAGTGTCAGGGCGAATCGCTTCTTTTAACTGTTCAATCGTGATCAGACCATTGTCTTGTGGTTGCAGATAGGTTGCTTCAAAGCCTTGGCGTTCGAGTTCACGCACAGTATCGAGCACTGCTTTGTGCTCAGTTTTTACTGTGATGATGTGCTTGCCTTTAGCCTTATAGAAATTGGCTGCACCTTTTAGTGCCAGGTTGTTACTTTCAGTGGCGCCGGAAGTCCAGATGATTTCGCGTGGATCAGCATTAACCAGCGCTGCGACATTGCCACGTGCTTCCTCAACCGCTGCTTCTGCATCCCAACCGTACATATGACTGCGTGACGCTGGATTGCCAAACTGTGCGCGTAAAAACGGGATCATTTTGTCAGCAACGCGCGGATCAACCGGCGTTGTCGCGGAATAATCCATGTAAATAGGGAAGTGTGGTGACTTCAGTGTGTCCAGCAGACTTTGTTCCAGTGGTGCGTTCATTCAAGACTCCAAATTTTCAAGAAGCAGTGTGATTGACATGCGACTGATGCACGACAATGACTTGGTTTTCCGAGATTTTCTGTTTTTGTTGATTGACCAGATCCTGAAGTGACACTGAATCAAGGTAATCAACCATTTTAGCGTTTAGGGTAGCCCATAAGTCATGGGTCATGCAGTGCAGTCCATTGCTCAGGTCACTGCCGTGGCAGTTGCCTTTGCCGCCGCATTGCGTTGCATCAAGAGGCTCATCAACAGCGATGATAATATCGGCGACGGTCACATTTTGCGCTTTGCGGGCGAGATTGTAGCCACCTCCTGGTCCGCGTACAGACTCCACGATTTCATGGCGGCGCAATTTCCCGAATAACTGTTCCAGATAAGATAAAGAGATATCTTGCCGCTGACTAATTCCAGCGAGCGTGACTGGCCCTTTGTCCTGGCGCAATGCCAGATCAATCATGGCCGTAACGGCAAATCGTCCTTTGGTGGTGAGGCGCATACTATTGCTCCGGTGCCTGTGGTACAAAATTCTGTATGCCCTGAGTTGTTGAGCATTTTGGTCAAGTATAGCAAACTTGAGTGATCTTGTCAGGTACTGCCAGATTTTGGATTTTTCAGAGGAAAAGAGCTGTATCGAGGCGGTTCAGAATGTGTAGAAGTTGACCAATGATCTTGATTATTCGGATTCAAGATACAGTTTTTCCACTTTTTCTCTTGCCCAAGTCGTCTTACGTAAAAATTTCAGGCTGGATTTTACACTGGGATCGGAAATGAAGCAGCGGATCTGAATTTTTTCGGCTAAACCATTCCACCCATATTGATCAACTAATTGGATAAGGATGTTTTCGAGGGTGATGCCGTCGAGCGATTTTTTTTGCATTTGATGGTTCTTGTTTCTGTTTTCTATGGCCTGAACCAAAGCTCTGGTCGGTTCAGTGGTAATTTATTGCTATCTAAGAGTGGGTTGCTTAATTCTATGACGGTTCGGTGTCGAATATCAGCTTTACGTATCGATTCCTTATGATATTTTTGGAAAATGATTTCAAATTGTCCGTTTGCTAAGATGTGTTCCATGCCTGCCTTGAGATCTTTGGCAAGACCCGGTCGGCGCGGCGAAACAAAAAAGTAATAGGCCGTTGGGTAATGTAAGACGATATGATCATCGATCACTATCTTCATATCAGCATGACTGGACTGCTCACCCCATATTTCAAATATTGCTCTTGGAAAATAATCAAAGCGATTCACTTCTAGCATTTTGAAGAGAGCTTCATAGGTTGATGAGGTGATGACATTGATCTTGTTGCTTTGTAAAATATCCGTATCTGGCCAATCGTGTACCTGGCCGACGTCGAGTTTTTTCAAATCACTCAATGATTTTATTGGTTTTAGTGTATCTTTATTTTTGCTACTGACAAATGAGATGCGCCAACCTAGCATTCCTTTGTCGAGAGGAATTCGAATAGGAATTAACTTGGATTCGCGTTCATTGGTCGACATCGTCCAAACTAAATCTAGTTCGCCCGTTGGAGAAATGGTCTCATTGATGGCACGTGTTTGTGGGTAGGTGATGCCGCTTGGGGTTAGCTGGTATTTGCCTGGGAATATTTGTAGTGCAGCATTTAACACGTCAAGGACGTAGTCAATGTGGGGGTCTATTTTGGCCGTTGAGCGCGGATAGGAGATGGTTTCACTGCTGTAGACGCTACTCATTCCCAAAATGAACAATGATAAGACGAGAACGCAATATGGCAGAAAACGTTTGGGCATTAGTAACTGGTATGCAAGTTTCAGTAAAATGTTAAATGAATTTTAGCTGAAAATGCCACAAATAATGCGATTGAGTGATAAATAAAAAAGCTGCCAGATCGATCTGGCAGCTAGTAGATGAAGATGATTGTCTGGCTACTTCAAATATCGAAACTAATTCCCTGTGCTAACGGTAATGCGTTGCTGTAATTGAAGGTATTGGTGGCGCGACGCATATATGCTTTCCAGGCGTCGGAACCCGACTCGCGACCACCACCCGTATCTTTTTCACCACCAAAAGCACCACCAATTTCTGCGCCGGAAGGGCCAATGTTGACATTGGCGATACCACAGTCACTTCCAATAGCAGAAACAAATCGTTCACCTTCACGCATATCTGTCGTGAAAATGGAAGAAGATAAACCTTGCGGCACTTCATTGTTCCATTCAATCGCTTGTTGCAAATCGGTGTAGCGGACGATGTACATGATGGGTGCAAAGGTTTCGTGGTGCATCGCTTGTGTCTGTGTCGGCATTTCAACTAATGCAGGACGTACGTAATAACCGGCTTCACATCCGGAAACACTGGTGCGTTCACCGCCAAACACTTGTCCCTGTTCATTTCTTGCGGCCGCTAATGCAGTCTGCATCGCATCAAAGGAAGCGCTATCGATGAGTGGTCCGACCAAAGTGGATTTATCGAGTGGATTGCCAATTGGAAGGCCAGCATAAATTTTCTTCAGACGTGGTACCAGCGTATCGTAAATGCTGTCGTGAACAAACAGACGACGCAATGTTGTGCAACGTTGCCCGGCGGTACCGACCGCTGAGAATGTAATTCCCCGTACAGCCATTTCAAGATCGGCACTTGGTGCTACGATCATCGCATTGTTGCCACCAAGTTCAAGGATAGTACGGGTAAGGCGTTTGGCGCATACTTCGGCGACTTGGCGCCCCATACGTGTTGATCCAGTTGCGCTGATCAGAGCGACGCGTTTATCCTCAACCATTTGCGCGCCAGTTTCGCGTCCACCAATAATCAATTCTGCTAACCCGGCTGGTGCATCGCTGCCAAATTTTGCTACCGCTTTCATAAACAGGGCGTGGGTAGCGATCGCGGTCAATGGTGTTTTTTCAGACGGCTTCCAGGTCACGCTATTGCCACAAACAAAGGCTAGTGCTGCATTCCAGGCCCACACCGCTACCGGGAAATTGAATGCAGAAATGACGCCAACAACACCGATTGGATGCCATTGTTCCATCATGCGGTGACCTGGCCGTTCGGAGACGATTGTCAGACCGTAGAGTTGTCGAGACAGGCCGACAGCGAAATCGCAGATGTCGATCATTTCTTGTACTTCGCCTAAACCCTCTTGTAAAATTTTTCCTGCTTCAAGGGTAACTATTTTGCCCAGCGCTTCTTTGTGCGTGCGCAGTTCTTCGCCGAACAAGCGTACCAGTTCGCCACGACGTGGCGCAGGCACTTGGCGCCAGTGTTGAAATGCACTTTGAGAACGCGCAATGCGCGCTTGGACTTCCTCTGCATTGTCGGCGCGTAAGCTGGCTAAAGTCTTTCCGTCAATCGGTGAAATACTGAATATGTCGGAACCCTGATAGTCGTTTAATTGAACGCCGAGGTTCGCGAGTAGTGTTTGAAGTGTGGAATTATCCATGATCATCGCTTCGGAAAGTGAGATGGCGGATACGATCCATCAAGGAGTCCGCCATACAAATATAAAAAAACTGGTTTAACTAAGTCTGGCTTTTGGCCGGCAATACTATTCCAGTACTTTTAAGTACGGGTCAACGTACTGATTAATTATACGGCGTAATATTTCCCAAAGCGATTGGCGAGGAAATCAGACAAATTGGTTTGTTCCTGACGTACAAGGCCATGTTGAGGCAATTTGCCAGTAACCACCAGATCCACCATCGCGCAGATGCCTGAAGCTGTGGTCAATTGAATCGCTGATAACAGTTGTCCGTTAACGTTTTGGGCGTAGATTTTTTTCGCGTAGGATTCTTGCTCCAGACGGCCAGCGCGCATACCGACAACGCTGACGAAAACCAATACCACGTCCTGTTTGGTCATTGGAATCGAGGTTTCTAACACATCTTTCAGGATAGGGCGGCGTTCTAATTTGCCCAATTCCAGATCGCGAATCAGCATTTTCACGATGTCGCGGTGGCCAGGGTAGCGTACAGTTTTATAGTTCAGGTTTTGTACTTTCCCTTCCAGACTTTCGCACAATGTGCCTAAACCGCCAGACGTGTTAAAGGCTTCATAGTCGATACCGTCGAGGGAGAAGTGTTCGATTTCTTCCAGTGCTGCGGTTTCACGTAACTGACCATCAACGATGGCTTCGCAAGGATTGCAGTATTCGTTGATCAGGCCGTCAGTGCTCCAGGTCAGATTGTATTTCAGTGCGTTGTTAGGGAAAGTTGGCAGGGCGCCAACGCGCATACTGACATCACGCAGTGTTTCGAATTTTTTTGCCACGTCATTCGCTACGATGGAGATAAAGCCCGGAGCCAAGCCGCATTGTGGAACAAATGCGCAATCTGCACCTTCAGCAAGCTGTTTGACTACACGTGTGCTTTCTACGTCTTCAGTCAGATCAAAATAGTGTGAATTTGCTTCACGCGCAGCACCAGCGATGATTGGAGTGAGGAAATACGGACAAGCTGACAACGTCACTTTGTGACCACGAATCAACTCAGTCACTACAGCTTTGTCGCCAAGATCAGCGTGGACTACACGGGTATGAGGGAAGCCTGCTTGTTCTACGTACTTGAGACGTTCCGGATCACGGTCCGCAACGGTTATTTCATAGTCACCAGTGTGTGACAATAAATTCAGAATTGCATCACCGATTTTACCTGCGCCCAACAGAATGAGTTTCGTTGCCATGATTTGTCTCCGGAAAGTTGTGGTTATTTGATGTTTGAAAAAATGCAGCTGGGCTGATTTTTATTCACACTCAAAGTGTTGTTAATTTTGTTCCTGAGATAAGTCTAGGCTTAAGTTTTGTCAGATAATAGTGTCTAAGTTATCGTCATACTGCATGAGGGTAATACAATTTGACCATGATTTAATACAAAGTGACAAGATGAGACCAGAACTCGATGAAGTGGATAATAAAGTATTGGCATTGCTGATGGATGATGCACGCTTGCCTGTTACTACGATTGCAAAGCTAGTTGGGATTGCCAGAACAACCGTTATTGCACGGATTGCGGCTTTGGAAAAACGCGGGGTCATTGCCGGATATGGCGTTAAATTAAGTCAAAAACTGGTGCAGCCGGCAGTCCGGGCTTACGTAGGTCTATCGGTAGAGGCGCGCTATGCGGCAGGATTGATTAAGTATTTACAGCATTTGCCGGAAACTGAGACTTTATGCGCCGTCAGCGGTGCCATTGACTATATGTTGACTTTGCGTTGCGATACGACAGATACACTCGATCGCTTATTGGATCAGATCGGCGCCATGGATGGCGTGCGTCAGACCTCGACATCCATTATTTTGAGCAAGCGTATTGACCGCAGTGCAATATAGAAATCACTGGATCGGATCTGATATTCAAGAATTACTGGCAGGTTTAGCCTGGCTTTTTTTTGCCATATCTGTCGGCTTCTTTGGCGTCAGATTGTCGGAGAAGTGCGTGTTGGACTGCATTAAAACTTGTAAGTGAATGGATGCACGGTCAACCCCGCTTCTGTCCAATACAGACGAAAGTTGCGCATTGTCAGAATTGGCTGGTGCGGCTTGGGTGTTTTCTGGCTGAACTCTTTCTTGTTGTCCTTGTGGAATCGACAAAGACGCCATCGCATAGGCATTGCCGCACACTAAGGCGGACAGAACGCTGATGGGAAACAAGCTGCGAAGTATAGTTTTATTTAACATGATTGCCTGCTGTTATTCTAAGTGAGACCAACAAATAAGTGTGCTGCAAAAAAATTTTACGTGCCCGACAAAATCATAATGCCGACCATTGATAAAATGGCAGCTAAATTTAATTATATCAATTAAATAACTAAAGCTGACTTTTTGTGTACGTTAAGCTTATTTTGCAAGATTTTACTATCAACTTGGTTCATTGCAAGTTTTTGTTCAGGATTTAAGCGTTTTGCTTCAATGACGACGGTTTGCATTGCCAATCCTGATTGCGCGATATCGTAGGCGATTTTCTCTTGTTCAGACATCTTGTGCGCGCTAATTGTCACGCTTGGGATAGCGGCGACTGAAGCTGCATTCAATGGGCGGACGTTGGCGCTAGCGATGACCGTAACAGCAATGGCTGCCAGAGTTGCGAGGCTGAGTGTGGCTTTATTTAAGGTTTTCATGATTTTCTCCGATGTTCTTTCAGTGAGTGTTAAGTCAGTTGCGATGTCATCACTTTAGGGAAAAAGAACCAAGGGTGCGACCAGATTGCGATGAAATGCGTGATTTGAGGCATGAACTTCATTAAATACCTCCTGAAATGTCCGCTCATCCGGATAAAATCGATGACTAATCGCTTGTTGATATGCAGAATTTTAAATGGAATGTGAATGCTAAAAAAATCTTTGCTTGGCTGCTTGCTGATGGGAGTGATGACGTTTCCGGCGTCAGCTCAACTTCAAGCCTGGGGTGACTATCCGGTCGTGCCACGCCCGATTCTAATTGCTGGTATGGCAAATCATCGCGAATTGGGTCAGATTGATCCCTTGCGCGCCCTGCAAAATCTGGATGATTTGGAGGTGCAGTCCTGGTTTAGAAAGCAAAACGATTTAAGTCGCCAAGTATTTGAGCGTATTGATGGTCGTGACGCGTTGCTTACCCGGTTACGAGATCTTGATGTCACTTCCCACACCACAAAAAACGTAACGACTACATCATTGGTGATGAAAGTTGTCGCCCCACCTAAGCTAAAAAGAACGGCACAGATAGATTTAAAAATTACGGGGGCTTTAATTTATTCCCAGTTTGCTGCAGACCAACGCGCCCGGCTCATTATGCGAAACGAGTCAATTGGCAGTGAGCGTGTGCTGTATGTTGAAAATCCCAAGGAGCATTTGTTACGGGTTGCTGCTGCGCCAGATTCTAAACACCTTGCGCTCATGTTGGAACAGCCCTCTGGTGAAGTGTTGATCCGTGTTGTCAGTATGCCGGATGGCGAACTCTCAGACGATCCTATTTTCTGTGCGTCAGCAGAAAGTGTCGCAGAACCATCGATGATCTGGACCGCTGATAGTAGCGCGCTCATTTATAGTCAAAGCCTGGCTGCAAGCAGCCTCAATAAAACGGATATTTGGCAGCATGTGATTGGTCAGCCACAAAAAAAAGACAAAGCCATTTTAGGAGCGCAAGCGACTGGCACGTTTGCAAAAAAACTGAAGATGAGTTCGCTGGACGTACCAGTGATTACTGCGTTGGCAGGAACCCCGTTACTATTGCTTTCCATTTCCCAGTCTGAGGAAAAAACAGAGGGTAGAGCGGGTGGAAAGGAGCGTAGCTATTTCTATGTCAATCAATCTGAAATAAAAACAACAGAGATTCCCTGGAAAAATTTCGCAATGCCCGTCGATAAAGTTCAGTCGCTGATACAGGAAGGTGAGCAGTTATTTTTGCTCACCAATAAAAAATCTCCTAACGGTGAAATACTCAAAATGGACTTAAGTAAGGCAAGTGACAAGCTGCAGTTGAGTCAATTTAAAGAGCTGGTCAAAGCTAGCGCAACTGAAATTAAAGACATTGCTGTCAGTAAAACTCATTTGTTTTGGCATGCGCTTGCTGCTGACGATAGCAGAAGCAAACTGTTTAAGCTTGATCTCACCAACGGCGCACGTGCTACGCTCACTTTGCCAGAAAGTGGTGTTTTGACACAATTACATGTGGATAATGATACTGAATTACTGAGTTTTAATTTGAAAACTGCAAACGCGAGTGCTGGTGCCTACACAATGACGCCGGAGGGAAAAACCACAGTCGTCACTGCTGCGCTGCCCATGCAAAGCGAAGTCGTTAACGAGGGAAATCCGGTTGAGAAGAGACCTTTATTGATTCCTGCTGCGGATGGACGGAGTCTTAGCGTGGATCTGAGCTATCTGCGTGGTTTCGAAAAGAATGCCAAACATCCGGTTTTATTGCGGATTGCGCCTGGCAAGGATGTCGCCACGGAATTTGGGGATATGGCATGGCTAGAGAAGGGTGGCGTGATAGCAAATCTGAATATCAATGTCGCTGGAGCACAGTCTGCAAAAGTCGTCGATGCTGTCAGCGATATCGCGACTGTTGCGCGCTATCTGGTCAAGGAGAACTACGCTTCACCTAAAAAATTAGTGGCAGAAGAAATGCAAGCCGGTAACAGCACGCTAGTCAAAGCGATGTTGCGTCAGCCAGATTTGTTCACGGCCGTGGCCGCGCACGATGTTGCCAGTGAAGAGTTGGCAAAAGCATTCGGACTGATAAAACCGAAAGCAAACACACCAAGAACGGCGTACGAGGAATTGCGTGCAGAGGTTGCCTATCCTGCGATTTTGTTGACGGCAGATGCAAAAAGCACGAAGGCACCAATCTGGATGACAGCCAAATTGGCTGCAGGCTTGCAAATTTTAAGCACGAATAAAAATAAACCAGTGTTGCTGCAAACAATGGCCCAAAGTACGACGGTGGACGACGCGCTTACGCAAAAAGCGAATCGTTGGGCATTCTTTTTATGGCAAACAGGAGAGCAGGAATTTTCTTTAAGACCTCAGAAAACTTCTGCCAGATGATATTTTTGATTGGTCATCAAACTGGTCGTGAAAATATTCAATGACGGCGAGATGTACTGATCTGTGTGAGTCATCTACTACGGCATCACTTTTTCACGCAAGCGTTCCACAGCCAAGTCTAAAAATGCACGCACGCGCTGTGGTGCTCGCCGTCCTTCGCGGTGAACGACATGGACAGGCAATGCGGCCGGTTCGAATTCCGGTAGCACCGTTTTTAAATTACCCGATTGCAGATGTTCTGCGACTTGGTAGGAGAGCAGGCGTGCTAATCCAAATCCGCTGAGGGCCGCGGTGATCGCTGAATCATTGGTGGTGGTGGTCATTCTCGCCTGTAGTTTTATGGTTCGCAGTGCGCCGTTTTCGTTTAATTGCCACTCTATATTAGGTGTAATACTGCTGGCTGAAATGATGCTGTGTCGATGCAAATCGTCCGGAGAGCTTGGAATCCCATACCGAGCGAGGTAGCCTGGTGCTGCGCAAATCACCCTTCTAACGTGCCCCACGCGAATTGCTTGCATACTGGAATCTGGTAAATCACCGATGCGAATTGCCACATCAACTCCTTCATCTAACAGATTTACAACGCGATCTAAAAATAGGCATGAGGCACTGACTTCGGGATAAAGGTTTAAATATTCCGTGATGATCGGCGTAATGTATTTATTGCCGAACAAGACCGGTGCTGTGATGCTGAGCCGACCTCTGGGGGCGCTGTGCATGCCGCTGACAGATTCGTCTGCTTCAGCCATTTCTGCAAGAATTCTACGGCAATCTTGAACATACCTTTCACCTGCTTCAGTGATGCGAATGGTGCGAGTGGTTCGCGTCAAAAGTCGAAGCCCAAGTTGCGTCTCTAAATCGTTAATGGCTCTGGTAACAGCTGGTGGTGACATATTAAGTTTGCGCGCTGCAGCTGCAAAACCATGGGTGTCCACCACGGCGACAAAAACAGTGATCAGGTGAAATTTGCTCATTGCGCCTCAATTTATTCTGATAAATGAAATGATTCAGTGATTCTATCAGTGATTACAATAATTTTTAGATGTAATTATTGTGCAATCATCAGCTCAATTCGTGACTAAAGCGCTCATTTCAACATGCTTAGGTTGAAAAGTAATCGGCAGACCGCGAGAAGAATCTTATGAAGAAAGTCGCGAATAACACTGGACGCTACGATTGATCTTATTATTATTATTATTATTATTATTATTATTATTTCGAAAAATGGAATAGTGAATTCAATTTTTCGATTATTCCATATCATCTGTTAATTGAATATAGTTCACTCATTCGCTGGAAACGCAGCGACAGCCCGGGTAAAAATGCTTTTAACCAAGCCATCTAAACCTATTTTTTTATCGAATAAAGGAAATTATCATGTCACGTATCTCTATCCCTAGTGTTGAAACTTCCGTCGAAGCATCTAAACCATTGCTCGCTGCGGTACAAAAACAATTGGGCGTAACGCCTAATTTGATGAAACTGGTTGGTCATAGTCCAGCTGCATTAGAGGGCTATTTGTCCCTCAATGGGGCATTGGCTAAGGGTACGTTGAATGTGCAATTGCGTGAACGTATTGCATTGGTGATTGCTGAATACAACGGATGCGATTACTGCCTTTCGGCGCACGATTATCTGGGACGTCATGTCGCCAAAATCTCAAGCACTGAAATCGATGCAGCGCGCGATGGTCGTTCTGAAGACGCACGCACAGAAGCAGCTTTGCAGTTTGCTTTACGTGTGGCTCAGTCCCGTGGTCGCGTGAATGATGCGGATTTGGATACTTTGCGCCTCGCCGGGTTCGATGATGCTGCTGTGGTTGAGATTGTTGCCAATGTCGCTGTGAATGTTTTAACCAATTACATTAACAACGTGGCGCTGACAGATATCGATTTCCCAGTTGTGCGCGCAAAAACAGCATAAAGAAATGGCTTGAAGCCGGAGCGAAACCAACCGCTGTTTTAAGCGTCAATTTCGCTCCTTATCGTAACATTGACGAAGTCTGCTTAGGGGGGAATATGAATCTCGATAACGCTGTTGAAACCCACGCCCAGTGGAAAACCAAGCTCCGTTCGGCCATTGTCAAACGTGAGCAATTGGACTTGGCTACCTTGTCCAGAGACGATTGTTGCGAGTTGGGGTTATGGCTGCATGGCCCAGGCAAAGCGAGCTACGGTAAGTTGTCATCGCATGCTGATTGCGTGCACAAGCACGTACTTTTCCATAGCGAAGTGAGTAAGGTTGCTAAGGCAGTAAATGCTAATCAATTTGAGCTCGCCGATCGCTTGCTGAACGCAGGAACATCCTATGCAAAGGCTTCGAGTGAATTGGGTGTTTCCTTTTTGCGTTTGCGTAAAGAGGCGGGTATTTAGAGGCTTTGGATACCAATCATTTTCATTGAATCGGGACGATCATGCGTCGCTGTCGCAGACCGACTTGTTTTCCACGATATAAGGCTTGGATAGTGGTATGAATAAATTCGAATACATTAGCGACGTGGCGTTTACTGCTGCCGTCAAAGCGATACAAGAGCGTAAAGGCTCACGTCACGCCTATGCGAGAATGGAGCGGAGTGGCTCGTGGGAGTCTATGATTACCCCTGAACTCGAAAACTACATCGGAGTCCAGACCAGTTTTTATATGGCGACGGTGAATGCCGATGGTCAACCCTATATTCAGCACAGGGGTGGACCTGCGGGCTTTCTTAAAGTGCTGGATGCTCACACTTTAGCCTTTGCGGATTTTAGTGGCAATAAGCAATTTATTTCTCAAGGTAACCTTTCGGAAAATCCCAAGGTCCATCTATTTTTAATGGACTATGCAAACAGGCAACGAATTAAAATTTGGGGAGAAGCAAAAGTCATTGAGGATGATGTTGCATTACTACAGAAATTGATGCCACAGGGCTACGCCGCAAAGCCTGAGCAGATTATCGTCATTAAGCTAGTTGCATGGGATGCCAATTGTCCGCAACACATTCCGGTGAGATTTGACGGCGCGAAGGTAAAAAACGCTTTGGATGAAAAAGATGCACGGATCAGAGCACTTGAAACTGAAATCGCCTCGCTAAGGCAGAAATGATTGTTAATGTAAGACCAGGATTTAATACATTGCTCGGAAAACTGAGAAGTTCAGTGTGTATATTTTTAGTGCATATTTTTAGTGTATATTTTAAATCTGTTCTGAAAATGGACGGTGGAAAGAACAATGTGGATGAGCATAGATCAAGCTTGTCCTGGTGTGATGTATCCCATTAATTTGCGGTGGACGGAAGCTCTGGGCGATAATCGATTTTTGTTCTCAAGCGTTGATCCAATTTTTAACAGCCGAGATATAGCGTTCACTGACCAAGACTTGGTTGCCACAGCGGAGCGCCATTTTATAGCTGTTGTCCGGCATTACTTGCATTTTTATGATTTGATCTTTGCGAATAATAGTGCTGCGATGTATGCGCAAAAAGATGGCAGGATCCAAATGCTTTTCAAGTAAACTCATTGATGCCCGATATAGTGTCTTTTTATCCTTCAAGTGAAGCTGCATATAATTTCCTTGTGCTTCTATCCAGAACACGTCTTCTAGTGCAATACGCTCGATGCTGCCTATCGACCGTACGCTGATAAATTGCCAATAATCGTTGGTTTGCTTGGTAGTAAGAACGGCTTCGCTATTTGCATAGGCACGCAGTGATTTGGCATAGGTGGCTTGTTGCTTGAGTTGCAGCATCGTCGACGCACGTTCTAATGCAAGTTGCAGGCGGTGATCATCTAGCGGTTTAAGTAAATAGTCGAGTGCATGCAAATCGAAAGCTTCTATTGCATGCTCATTGAATGCCGTAATAAAAATAATCAAGGGGGGTTTTTCTTTTGATGCCAATTCGCGTGCCAAATCCAGCCCTGATTCACGTGGCATTTGAATATCGAGGAAAATCACATCGATCTCCTCGGTCGCTAAGACTAAACGCGCATTGGCAACATTGCTGGCTTGAGCGACGACGTGCCAATCGGCATGTTCACCTAGTGCATAGTAGAGATTCTTACGACCCAATTCTTCATCATCGACTATCAGGGTACGTATGGCATTTTCCGATGAGTTCATAGTAGGCTTTCAGGCTTTTGCAGTGGCATATGAATATTCAATTCAAAATACTCCTGAGTTTTTTTTGTATGCAGTGTAGCCTGATTCGCGTACAGTAAATCTAAACGTGTCTTTGTCTGTGCCAGTCCCATGCCTAAACCAGGATTTGGCGTACTGTGCTGTCCCAGGCTGTTTTTCAAATGTATGTGTAGCTGTTCGCCATTGAGTGAGAATTGCAAAAAAATGCTGCATTGTTGTTCGTGGCAATCCAGGTCATGACGCAATGCGTTTTCAATCAAGGGTTGTAAAAGAAGTGGGGGGCAATCGCCATGCATGACGGTGTCGCTATCTCCTTGTATATGCATTTGTAAGCGCTCTCCATAGCGCAGATTTTGTAGCGCCAGATAGTCGCGAACAAATTGCAATTCATCGCTAAAGCGCACCCAATCTTTGCTGCTGGCATTGAGTGCGTAGCGCAGTAAATCGCTGAGTTGTCGTATTCCGGAAAGTGCTATTGGTTTTTCATTTGAACGTACCAGAGCACTGATAGCGTTGAGCGCATTGAAAATGAAATGCGGTTCTAATTGCTGCCTTATCGAACGTAAACGTTGTTGTTCCAAAGCCAGATGTAAATTTAAATTAGCTGTTTCCGCCTTCTGTAGTATTGCAGCACGTTCCTGACCTTGATGCCATATACAGATGGCAGTTACGACCGCAAAAGTACCAGTAAACCAAGCAAATTCGAGAAACCAAGTGAAATGATCATATGTGGCCAACGATTGCATCCAGTTGTACAAATTTAATTCTTCAGATTGCCGCAAGGTTTTTGAGGCAGCATTGTAGAACATGTGCAGAGGGTAGAAGCAAAGCGCAAGCGCAACATAAAGACGAGCAATTTTTTGCGCACTATTAATGATCGACAAACGATTACGCAATGTGATGAACAAAATGCTACTCATCAGGATAAGGGGTACGTGGTTATCTACCCAACTGAGCCATAGGCGATAGAAATCTAAGTTTCGCCCCTCTTTAAGTAAGTCTTGAAAGTTGCCGGCAGCACCTACGGTGCAGATGCCAAACCAAATCGTTAAGTTAATGAGAAGCGCACTGAATATCTGTGTCAAGGACATTCTTGTTGTCGGCACTGCGGTTAATGTTGGCATTTGTTTGACGTTATGGTGAACGGTACATGGTGCATGGACTCACCCATGCTCGAGAAGCAGTATAGCAGTGGCTAATTGGGTTTGAATATAGCCAACTCCACCCTCTCATCACACGCTTTTCCTGCTTCATCACATCACGCTTAACCTGACTCTGATCAATTTGCATAATGGGATTTTTATCTGATCATTGAGGTTCAAAATGAATAACAAGGTTTCTAGATCGATGAGATTTGGTTTGAACATCGTTTGTGCTCTCGGCGTGTTAGGCAGTGCCGTCGGCGTCATGGACGTCGCTCATGCTGAGGCGCCCTTGGTACGTACTCAAGCACCCGCGTTTTATCGGACGATAGTAGGAAAGTGGGAAGTGACGGCGCTACTGGACGAAAACTCACCCTGGCCAGAAAGCCTTGAGGTCCTGTTCCCTGATTTGAGTGAGGAGCAAAAGCAAGCGTTGCGAGCAAAAACACATTTACAGCCACAGAATGATTTTTCAACTATTGCTTACTTAATTAACACAGGTACGAAATTGATTTTGATTGATGCCGGGGGGCGTGGTTCCGCGCCAACTTACGGACAATTTTTTAACAATATGAAAGCCGCCGGATATCGTCCGGAGCAGGTTGATGATATCTACATTACCCATATGCATGGTGATCATATTGGTGGCTTGTCAGAAAACGGAGTGCGTTCATTTCCAAATGCCATCGTGCACGCTGATTATCGCGAACTGGTGCAATGGGAAAAATTAGCAAAAAAAGGTAACGAAGGCGCAAAAATGGTCGTCGCCTTGCTGAAACCATACATCGACGCCAAAAAATATCAAACCTTTGACGGCGACACGGAATTTTTCTCTGGCTTTAGAGCAATTGCAAGTCACGGTCATACTGAGGGGCACAGTTTTTATACCCTCGAAAGTGAAGGTCGAAAAATGGTATTTTGGGGTGACTTTGTTGTCAATGATAAGGTTCAATTCGAGCTGTTAGATGCGATCCCTCCAGGCGAAGCCGACCCAGCCAAAGGTATCGCGCTGCGTAAGCAACTGTTTGCCGAGGCAGCACAACAAGCTTATTTAATTGGTGGTGCGCATTTCTCTTTTCCAGGGATAGGCCGAGTCCGCGATTTAGGTGGTAAATACATTTGGGTGCCCGTCGATTATGCAGCGATCCCTGCCGCAACTACGAAATAAGTCATTTTTATTGATAATCAAAATGTGAGCCGGCTTACGATGATTGCTATTATTGTCAATGGAAAAGAGCGGCGCATTCAAGCTGCGGCAGATAAACCTTTGCTGTGGGCTTTACGTGAAGATTTGGGTTTGACAGGCACCAAATTTGGTTGTGGCGCCGCTTTGTGCGGTGCATGTACTGTGCATATCAACGGCGAGGCAGTCAGAAGTTGCGTACTGCCATTGCAAGCAATTCAAAAGCGTAAGGTTACCACCATCGAAGGGCTCTCGCCTGATTGCACTCATGTTGTGCGGCAAGCGTGGATCGCACATCAGGTGCCACAGTGTGGCTACTGTCAATCAGGAATGATCATGGCGGCCGCTGCATTATTGGCGCGTACCTCGCAACCGACCGATGCACAAATCGATGATGCAATGACTAATCTATGTCGGTGTGGTACATACACGAGAATACGTGCAGCAATTCACAGCGCGGCGGCGGCTTTGGCGCAAACAACGTCAGAGGGGACATGATGAACGCTCCCTCAATGCCGTCACGTCGACTTTTTATCGGCTCCAGTGTGGTAGCTGGCGCCTGGATTTTAGGTGTGTCAAATATAAGTGCCAGCAACGATGCACAGGCACAAGAATTAAAGGTAGAGCCTGTCAAATCGCCGTTTGATTTTTGGTTGAAATTTACCGCCAGCGACGAAGTCATTGCCTATACAACCGTGACAAGTTTAGGACAGGGTACCTTTACGTCGATCGCACAAATTGTTGCCGAAGAATTGACGCTGTCTATGGAAAAAATTCATGTCGAACACGCTCCCGTGATTGCTGAATTTCATCAAAATCGTGGTGGTGTACCACCAGGTATAACGACTTTCGGTAGCAGGGGATTCATCGCTGCGCGCATTACGATTGGATCAGCTTGCGCTGCGGCGCGTGACATGTTGTTGCTTGCAGCTGCTCAGCTTTGGCAGGTGCCACTTGAAGAATGTATTTTGCAATCTGGCACTGTTTATCATCAATCAACCCGACGACTGCTTGCGTTTAGTCAGCTTTTTGACATTGCTGCGACACTTCCTGTGCCCCAAAAACCTAAAGTGAAAGAACCGAAGGATTGGCAAGTGTTAGGCAAATCGACGCCCCGTGCGGACATACCTTCGCGGGTTAATGGTTCTGCAATTTTTGGTATAGATGTTATGCCTCAGGGCTTGCTTTACGCAGCAGTGATACATGCACCGCGTTTTGGCGAGAGTCTTGTTGGTGTTGATCAGCGCCCGGCACTCAAGTTGAAAGGTGTGCACAAGGTTGTCGTGTTGTTTAGCGCAGTTGCAGTGGTGGCGGATAGTTATTGGACGGCAACTGTCGCTTTGAAATTATTGAAACCGGTATGGCGTGCAAGCAATAAACCCGTTCTCGATTCTGAACAAATGAGTGCGGCATTGTTGGATGCTGTAACGAAGGGGGATGGCTTGCCATTCCCAAGCGCACGTCGACAAAACGTTGACGGCACTGCAGCTGCGTTAACAAAAGCGGCACATATAATCGATACAACTTTTGAGGCGCCGTTTTTGGCGCACGCGACGATGGAACCTATGAATGCGACCATCGAAGTGAGTCGAAATCGCGCTCAAGTATGGATATCCACACAAAGTCAATCCGATACACAACGCGGTATCGCAGAAGCCTTGGGTTTGAAGGTTGAGCAAGTCACTTTGCATTCGCAACATGTCGGTGGCGGTTTTGGTCGCCGCTTAGAGCAAGATTTTGCAATCGAAGCTGCGTTGATTGCAAAAGACATCGGTGTACCTGTGAAAACAATTTGGTCGCGTGAAAACGATACACGAGCCGGTTATTATCGACCAATGACGACAGCACGTTTGCGCCTCGCTTTAGATGAGCAGTTTATGCCGATGGCACTGCGAACCGATATGGCAAGTCCGTCCTTATTGGCCTACAGTAAGGTGACTAATGGCCCCGCAATAAAGGGTTATGACTGGAGCACAATCATGGGGCTGTTTGGTCTGGCCTACCCGATTCCTACAATGGATACGCGCTGGGATAACATCGATTTTGGCGTGCCTTGTGGATATTGGCGCTCGGTGGGTAATTCTCAGAACACGCTTTTCATTGAGCAAACCTTGGAATTGGCTGCACGTGCCGCTGGGGAAGATTCGATTGCTTATCGTCGTCGTTTATTGCGTAATCATCCGCGTGCTTTGGGTTTTATTAATCAGTTCGCCGCGCATGCGAAATGGGATGCACCGCTGATGCCAAACAGTTTTCGCGGTTTTGCAATGAATGGAACTGGAGAAGATTTATACAGCGCTCATATCGTCGAAATTGAAGTAATTGCGCCGGGTAAATTCAAATTATCAAAAATATTTGCAGCAATCGATCCGGGAATCGTGGCTAACCCCAAAATGGTTGAAGCGCAGATGCAAGGCGGCACTTTTTTTGGATTGAGTGCTGTGCTATTCGGTGAAATTAGCTTTAAGGATGGTATGGTTGAGCAGGGGAATTTTGATACTTACCGACTTATGCAGATGTCCAAAACACCAACCATCGACGTGCTGGTCATGAGTCAGGGAACTGAAATAGCAGGCGTTGGCGAGGAAGGGCCGCCATCTATCATTGCTGCCGTGGCAAATGCGCTATTAGCTGCCGGAGGCAAACCGATTGTGCGTTTGCCGGTTAACTATTCCGGCTGGGAATTAGCTTAGTATGTATTGATCTGAATTAAATGGCTCCCGCGGTTCGTCCTGGGAGCCACTTTCATTCACATCAAACCTCAGCTTAGTTTAGCAAGCCGCGTAATTGACCGTGACGACGTGAATAGCTAAGCCGCCCAATGAAGTTTCTTTATACTTTGCTTGCATGTCGTAACCTGTTTGACGCATGGTTTCAATCGCATCATCGAGGGTTACTTTATGTGTGCCATCACTGCGTAGTGACAAGGATGCTGCAGTGATCGCTTTAACCGCCCCCATGCCATTGCGTTCTATGCAGGGAATTTGTACCAATCCACCGATAGGGTCGCACGTCATGCCAAGGTGGTGCTCGATACCTATCTCTGCTGCCGCTTCAATTTGTTCATTGGTGCCACCTAATGCGGCAGTCAATCCGGCAGCTGCCATCGCGCAAGCGACACCGACTTCTCCCTGGCAACCAATTTCAGCACCGGAGATAGATGCATTCTTTTTGCACAGCATGCCAATCGCGGAAGCGGCGAGCAGGAAATTTCGAATTCCTTGTTCCGGATTGCTTGGTTTGCAGTCTTCAGCGTAGTAGCGCAATACGGCAGGAATAATCCCTGCTGCACCGTTGGTTGGTGCTGTGACGACACGGCCACCTGCAGCATTTTCTTCGTTGACTGCCATGGCATACAAGCTCACACGGTGCAAGCCATCGTGTGGCAACACGTCGGTCGTTTCATTCGCAGTGCGCCACAATTTGGCGGCGCGGCGTTGTACATGCAGGCCACCGGGCAATTCACCTGTGAGTTGCAGGCCGCGTGAAATACAGCCTTTCATGACATTCCAGATTTTATCCAGGCCTGCATTTAATTCATCGTCGCTGCAATGGACGATTTCATTACCGCGCAGCATGGTCGTGATGGACAGTCCAGTGCGCTGGCCGTGTGCCAATAAATCCGCCATCGTTGAAAATGGGAAAGGTACAGGTTTGCTATCGACATCTTTACCCGCATCAGGATTTTCTAATTCTTCTGCTGAATAGATAAAGCCGCCGCCAGTTGAGTAGTAGGCTTTTTCTTCGACGCTACCGTCTTTGTGCGTCAGGATGAACTTCATGCCATTTGGATGACCGGGCAATACTTCTTGTTTATGCCAGAGAATATCGACGGCAGGATCGAATGTGACCGGATATTCACCGAGCAAATGCATTTTATGCGTGCTAGTGAGTTGCGCCAGTTTTTCTTCAACGCTTTCTGGTGCGACTTCTTGCGGTGTTTCGCCCATCAAACCCAACATGACTGCTTTGTCTGTGGCATGACCAGTTCCTGTTAGGGCTAAAGAGCCGTAAAGCGCAACCTGAACTTTTTCTGCCTGGAATAGATTTTTTGATTCCAGCAAAAAACGGCGCGCCGCCAGCATAGGACCAACCGTATGGGAACTGGATGGACCCACGCCTATTTTAAATAAATCGAATACACGCATGTCCATCGTTTGTTCCTCTTTGTCTCAAATATTAAATTTATTATGTATCGCTATTTATGCTGCCTTATTCAACTCCTTAGTTTCTATGCGCACGTTTTTCAACATGTCTTCTACTAAGTGTTGTAGGCCTACCTTTGCTTGCCAGCCCCAGTCTGCACGCGCTTGATTGTCGTCCAGGCTTTGTGGCCAGGACGCAGCGATTGCCTGGCGGCTGTCTGGTGCGTAGTGTATTTCAAATGCGGGCAAATTTTGTTTGATTGCAGCGGCTAATTCACGTGGATTGAAACTTAAACCCGCAACATTATACGAAGAACGTATAGAAAGTTTGGCGGCCGGTGCATCCATCAAAGAAATCGTTGCGTGAATCGCATCTGGCATGTAGATCATAGGCAATGTTGTTTCCGCTTCCAGGAAGCAACTGTATGCTTCACCACGCAGAGCAGAATGGAAGATCGCAATCGCGTAATCAGTCGTTCCACCGCCAGGAGGAGATTTGAAGCTGATGATGCCTGGATAGCGGATGCTGCGTACATCAACGCCATATTTTTCAAAATAATATTCGCACAAACGTTCACCCGCTAATTTGCTGATGCCGTAAATGGTGCTAGGATCCATCACCGTGTATTGCGGTGTGTTGACGGCCGGTGTGTTTGGACCAAATGCAGCGATCGAAGAAGGCCAGAATACTTTTAATGGTTTGCCAGCTTCGCCACGGATGCGCGCCAACTCGAGGATATTGAGCAGGCCATTCATATTCAGTTCCCAGGCTTTCAATGGCGCTTTTTCACCAGTTGCCGACAACAAAGCCGCCAATTGATAGACCTGTGTGACTTCGTATTTCTCAACAACTTCAGCTATTCGTTCCGCGTTCAGAACGTCAATTACTTCGTAGATTGCTGCGCCATACAAGCTGTTTGGTGTGATGTCTGCCGCGATTACATTTGCAGCGCCGTGTTGGTTGGCTAATGCTTCAACCAGCTCGCTACCGATTTGGCCGTTAGCGCCGATGACTAAAATTTTTTCCATGGTGTTTCCTGATAATCTGTAATAACGAATCTAGTTGAATTTACTTAATGAGGCCGAGTTCTCGACCAGCTTGAGCAAAGGCGGCGAGAGCGGTATTGAGTTGTTCTATGCTATGTGCTGCGGACAATTGCACGCGCACACGCGCTTGTCCCATTGGTACGACCGGATAAAAGAAACCGGTGACAAAAACACCGAGCTCATAAAGACGCGCAGCGAATTTTTGCGCCACAGGTGCGTCAAATAGCATTACTGGAACAACTGGATGCGTGCCGGGTTTGATGGCGAAACCTAAAGCGACGATCTCACGGCGGAAGTGTTCGGTGTTGGCATGCAGGCGATCACGCAATTCTGTTGACGAAGACAAGCGCTGCAAGACGGACAGAGATGCGCCGGCGATGGATGGAGCTAAAGTATTCGAAAACAGGTAAGGGCGTGATTTTTGGCGCAGCGTATCAATCACTTCTTTGCGGCCAGCAGTAAAGCCACCCATAGCTCCACCTAATGCTTTGCCCAGCGTGCCGGTGATGATGTCAATTTTGCCGATGACATTGTGATGTTCATGCGTACCACGACCTGTCGCGCCCATGAAGCCAGACGCGTGGCATTCATCGATCATGACTAAAGCATCATATTTGTCTGCCAGTTCGCAAATCTTGTCGAGCTGGGCAATCGTGCCATCCATTGAGAACACGCCATCAGTCACGATGATGCGATGACGTTTGTCGGCGGCTGCTTGTAATTGCACTTCCAGATCGGCCATGTCGTTGTGCGCATAGCGATAACGCGCTGCTTTGCACAAGCGAATGCCATCAATAATGGACGCATGATTCAATGCGTCAGAGATAATCGCGTCATTTTCATCGAACAGAGGTTCAAATACACCGCCGTTGGCATCGAATGCCGCTGCATACAAAATGCAATCTTCTGTACCGAGGAAGCTGGCAATGGCTTGCTCTAGTTGCTTGTGTACGGTTTGTGTGCCGCAGATGAAGCGCACCGAAGACAGGCCATAGCCAAATTTTTCAGTCGCTTCTATCGATGCCTGCACCATGGATTCATCACCAGATAAACCTAAATAGTTGTTGGCACATAAGTTAATCAGTTTGCGACCATCATCACAGACGACTTCTGCGCCTTGGCGTGAAGCAATAATGCGTTCTTTTTTGAACAAGCCTTGTTCGCGTAAGTTGTCAAGATTGCCAGCAAGATTGCTGATGAAGTGTTGTCTGGAAGTGTTGGTGCCCATGATTGTCTCCGGAATATAAGGGAAGCTAAACTAAAGCTGTTAAACTTATGCTAAATTATTTCCCAAACATCTTGAAATTTCGATATTGAGAACTAAAGTTCAATATATCGAATATTAATCGTACTTTTTTAATGGTGCAATAGTCTGTATGAAAAAAGTTTTGTTGAATACGCCTCCTGAAGTTGGCGCTACTTTGCAAAAAATGCGTCTGGAACGCGGATTGACTCTGGAAGATCTGTCGCGTACAGCAGGTGTTTCTAAGTCGATGTTGTCACAAATAGAACGTGAAAAAGCCAATCCCACCATTGCTGTGACCTGGCGCTTAGCCAATGCTTTGGGTGTTTCTATTGCAGAATTATTATCTTCTGAGGGGCCAAAATTAGACGAGATACGTTTATTGGAATCTCATGAAACACCAACTTTACCTGGAGAGCATGCTGGCTATACCTTGCGTATATTGGGTCCTATGGAATTAGCTGGCAAATATGAATGGTATGAACTCACGCTGGCTCCAGGCGGTGCGTTGGTCTCAAATTCGCACGATCCCGGCGCCAGTGAGCATTTGACGGTCTTGCATGGCAGCGTTGAGGTCGAAGTAGAGACGAGTCGCAGAAAAGTCAAAGTAGGGGCAACTGCCCGCTACGACGCCGATAAAAATCATGCGATTAAGAATGTCGGTAAAACTGAAGCAAAGGCCTTGTTAGTTGTTATCCATCGTTAACTTAACAGTTGGCACAGATAGGGTTTACTGAAAACTTTCTGTATCTTATTTTATCCCCAATAAATTATCCCTGATAAAAATAGGCATCATGTAATTCTGGCCTATTGCGGCGGGGATGGTCGCATGTTTCTCTAGCGCTCACTATTGTGCCTTCCATTTAATTTTTAAATTCTCGATGTGCTCGACATCGCCATAGTTTTTCGCTTTTTCGCTATTGTTTCAGCGGCCAATTCCAGCGATTAACTTTCCCTTTGAAACATTTGCTTACTAAAAAAAGAAGTCAAACTCCCTATTTTTGTTGCTTAATGAACATATTTCGTTGTTTCAAATGTTGTAATTTGTAAATAATACTTACACAATAGAAAGTTATTCTTTGTTAATGTTTATTTGTAAATTTTTTACATCTTGAAGATAAATTGGTTTTTCTTTTAGTTCATTTTGCAGTGGTAATTGGTTTTAAATTTTAGTGACCCCCCAGGGCTTGTCTGCAATTGTTTCAATCGGTATTTCAAAAGACGGTTGAAACTCTTGTGAGAGGCCCTGATTTATTTTAAAGGGCAGTACGCATGTCTCAGTATAGTTTGTTGTCGAAAGAGCGCACCATTGCGAGCAATCATTTCAACCGGTGGCTAGTGCCTCCAGCAGCCCTGGCAATTCATTTGTGCATTGGTATGGCATATGGCTTTTCAGTTTTTTGGTTGCCGCTGTCAAGGGCGATTGGAATCAAGAACCCGCTCGCATGTCCAAAAGAAATGGGCTTGTTAGAGGAGCTGTTTGCGAATAATTGCGATTGGAAGATTTCTTCTCTGACGTGGATCTACACCCTGTTCTTTGTTTTTCTGGGTAGTTCTGCAGCCTTGTTCGGCAAATGGCTTGAACATGCTGGACCGCGAAAAGCCGGAGTGGTTTCTGCACTTTGCTGGTGTGGAGGATTGGTGCTTTCAGCATATGGTGTTTATATTCACCAGATGTGGCTGATGTGGCTAGGTTCCGGTGTCATTGGTGGTATTGGCTTGGGGTTGGGTTATATCTCACCAGTGTCGACGCTGATTAAATGGTTCCCTGATCGTCGTGGTATGGCAACGGGTATGGCAATCATGGGTTTCGGCGGTGGCGCGATGGTCGGTGCACCAATGGCAGACTATTTGATGCGAATGTTCGCTACGTCAAGCTCGGTCGGTGTCTGGCAAACGTTTTTGTGTATGGCCGCCGTGTACTTCGTCTTTATGATGGCCGGTGCTTTTGCTTATCGTGTGCCGCCTGCTGGATGGGTTCCTGCAGGATGGATTCCGCCAGTTGCTAAGTCAAAAAATGCAATGATCTCCTCACGTCATGTTGATCTTGCGACCGCATGGAAGACTCCGCAGTTTTGGCTCATTTGGGGCGTATTATGTCTGAACGTTTCTGCTGGTATCGGTATTCTTGGAATGGCTTCGCCACTGTTACAAGAAATTTTTGCCGGGAAGCTGTTAGGGGTCGATCTTGCTTTTAATGATTTAAGCACGGAACAAAAAGCGCAGGTTGCTACAATTGCTGCTGGCTTTACTGGTCTTTTGTCATTATTTAATATTGGTGGGCGCTTTTTTTGGGCTTCATGCTCCGATTACCTGGGACGAAAAGCGACATACTTTATTTTCTTCGTACTCGGTTTCGCTTTGTATGCTGCGATTCCTAGTGTTGGTAAAGCTGGTCATCTCGCGTTGTTTGTTCTTTCTTTCTGCATTATTTTGTCAATGTATGGCGGTGGTTTCGCGACTGTTCCTGCCTATCTGGCAGATATGTTTGGTTCGCAGATGGTGGGTGCCATCCACGGGCGCTTATTGACGGCCTGGGCTACAGCCGGCGTATTGGGCCCCTTGCTTATTACCTATATTCGCGAATACCAAATTGCGCATGGCGTCGCCAAAGCGCAAGCTTATGATGTGACGATGTATATTCTTGCTGGTATGTTATTGCTGGGATTTATTTGTAATTTATTGGTCAAACCTGTGGCGAGTGATAAATTTATGAGTGAGTCAGAATTGGCTGCTGAGCGTCAATTGCTTCATACGCAAGAATCTGTATCGCAGATTAAAGTTGGTAGCGCACAATCAGCTTTTTCAAGTAGTCCGATCCTATTGAGTTTATCGTGGGCGGGTGTGGGTATTCCAATGTTGATAGGTATTTGGCTTACGTTCCAAAAGGCGCAAGTTTTGTTTAAATAAATCTCTGTTATGCTAAAACGAACACAGATGGAATAGAGACAGAGAACAGGCAAAGTGGCGGGTAGGTTGAACTGGGTATGGATGGTGTATGTCAAGCCAACAGCACCTCTCGCCGTTTTGATCGTAAATGATGTTGTAATGCAATAGAAATAGCAGGGGAAGTAATGAGTAAAAAGGTAATTCAGGTTTATGATCGTCCTGCAGGTGGCTGGGGGGCTCTAAAAAGTGTTGCACAACAAATATTTGAGCAAGGAATACCTGGAAAAGGTGCTCGAACTTTATTGTCTGCAAACCAGCCCGATGGTTTCGATTGCCCTGGATGTGCGTGGCCGGATGCTGACCATACGTCGACCTTTGAATTTTGTGAGAATGGCGCTAAAGCAGTCGCCGCTGAATCTACCGCTCGTCGGGCCACACCTGAATTTTTTTCTGATTACACGGTACAACAACTAAGCGAAAAATCTGACCATTGGTTGGAGGCTCAGGGGCGCCTGACACATCCGCTCCAGTACGATAAAGCCAGCGATAAATATAAGCCAATTGCCTGGGATGCTGCGTTTGATCTGATCGCTGAACATTTGAATACCTTGCCGTCACCAAATGACGCGATTTTTTATACTTCCGGTCGGACCAGTAATGAAGCGGCGTTTTTATACCAGCTATTTGTGCGCGAATTTGGCACCAATAATTTCCCTGACTGTTCGAATATGTGCCATGAACCATCGGGTTTTGCGATGCGAGAGGCGATTGGTATAGGTAAGGGCACCGTACTGTTAAGCGATTTTCAAAAAACTGACGCGATTTTTATCTTTGGACAAAATCCAGGGACGAATCATCCACGCATGCTGGGTGAATTGCGAGCCGCATCAAAACGCGGAGCGGCCATCGTGTCGTTTAATCCATTGCGTGAGCGCGGCCTGGAGAAATTTCAGGATCCGCAAGCAATGGGGGAAATGTTGAGCGGGCAAGCGACCTCCATTTCTTCTGATTACGTGCAATTGAAAATTGGTGGCGATCTTGCCGCTGTCAAAGGAATTATTAAAGCTGTACTAGAGGCCGATAGCACTGCGCTTCGTAACGGCCTGCCGCGCATCATTGACGCGGCATTTATCGATGAACATACATCGCACTTCGATGTTTTTGCTGCAGATGTTGAGGCGGAATCTTGGGATGCGATCACGACCGAATCCGGTTTGAGTAAAACGCAATTACAAGCCGTGGCTAACACCTATATGTCGGCAAAGAGTGTGATTGCCTGTTGGGGAATGGGTATTACACAGCACAAGCATTCTGTTGCCACGATACGGATGATCGTTAATTTGTTACTGTTGCGCGGAAATATAGGTCGGCCTGGTGCGGGGCCATGTCCGGTACGTGGACATAGCAACGTCCAGGGTGACCGTACCATGGGGATTAACGAAAAACCGAGCGCCGGCTTTTTGAAACGCTTGGGCGAGGTATTTGATTTTGTGCCACCTGTCGAACATGGCTATGATACAGTTGGTGCGATTGAAGCAATGCTCGTTGACAAAAGCAAAGTCTTCTTTGCCATGGGCGGAAATTTTGCTACCGCTACGCCAGATACAGAATTAACCCATCGCGCTTTAAAACAATGTGCATTAACTGTTCATGTCACGACGAAATTAAACCGCAGTCATCTGATTTGTGGTCGCGATGCGTTAATTTTGCCATGTCTTGGGCGGACTGAAATTGATGTTCAGGTCAGCGGGCCACAAGCAGTGAGCGTTGAAGACTCTATGAGTATGGTGCATCTCTCTTCTGGGATTAATCCGCCAGCATCGCCGCATCTTTTGTCAGAACCGATGATAGTCGCCCGCTTGGCGCATGCGACCTTAAAGCAAAAATCAAAAACTGACTGGATGGGTTTAGTTGCTAATTACGATAAAATCCGCGAAAAAATTGCTGAAGTATTTGTTGATTTTTCTGATTTTAATCAACGCGTCAAAGTGCCGGGTGGCTTTCATTTGCGTAATACAGCAAGTGAACGAATCTGGGTCACGGCGACTGGTAAAGCGAATTTTTATGCTTATCAGGTGCCACGCGATTTGCCGATACACAAGGCACGCCAGACCCAAGTCGCACCAGTCTTTAATTTGGCGACGATACGTTCTCATGACCAGTACAATACGACCGTGTATGGATTAAATGATCGTTATCGCGGCGTATTTGGTGAGCGCAGAGTATTGTTTATCAATAAAGAAGATATCGCACAGTTGTCTATGCAAGCCGGTGACTGGGTAGACTTAGTCAGTCTCGCAGAAGACGGGACTCGGCGTGAGGCAAAGCGTTTTATGCTGGTTGAGTACAATATTCCTCTTGGGTGTCTGGCTGCGTATTTTCCTGAAACGAATGGCTTGGTGCCATTGTCCAGTTTTGCAGATAATGCAAGAACACCAACGTCCAAATCGATTCCTGTCATGCTCAGTGCGCATATTGAGGAGTGTCCGGCTTAAACGATGGAAATTGCAATGACAAGCAATCCGGATGAGGCAGAACTGGCTATGCTAAAGCTTGCTGATATGGTCGTAACTGAATTGCATCACCATTCACGGCCACAATCAGCGCTGATTATTGCTAAGCGTCTCAAGATCAGAATGAGCACGCTGATGCGCTGTTTGGCATATCTTGGTGACGCAGAAATCGATGGACAGCGTGGCTTGGGATGGGTGTTATTGCATCAGGATGACGATCGTCTGCTGTTGAGTTTGTCAGGTCGGGGTCGCTCTGTGTGCGATGATAATGCGGCTCAGGCAGATGAATCTGTTCGATGACGATAGATTCGGTCGTAGGGTAAAGAATCTCACTACAATCCGCTACTGTTGTGTATATGTAGTTGTAATACCTGATTGCCGAACGAAACTCATAAAATTCTGGGTTTTCACCGAATTAGCGTTGGTTTGAGGCTGTTAAGGGCGATATAATGGAAAGATTATTCGTCTAACTACTCAAACTTTTTCTGTCATTTTATGCAATACGCTTCTACTCGCGGGCATGCCGCAGAACAAACTTTTTCTGAAATCCTGTTAGGTGGGCTGGCGCCGGATGGTGGCTTGTATCTTCCTTGCGAGTACCCGCAGGTCAGCGCTGATGAACTCAATACTTGGCGTAAATTGTCTTATGCCGATCTGGCTTTTGCAGTGTTGAGTAAATTTGCGACCGATATTCCTGCCGTCGATTTAAAAGCAATTACTGATAAGACCTATACCTCAGCCGTGTATTGCAATGCTCGAACTGGCGAGGATGCTGCACAGATAACACCTTTGCGCGTGTTAGAGTCATCAGAGCAAAGAAGTTTGCTATTGCAGGCTTTATCAAATGGCCCAACGCTGGCATTTAAAGACATGGCGATGCAATTGTTGGGCAATTTGTTTGAATATACCTTGGCAAAAAACAATGCTGAGTTAAATATTTTCGGTGCGACTTCCGGCGATACCGGTAGCGCCGCTGAATACGCGATGCGTGGCAAAAAAGGTATCCGCGTTTTCATGCTGTCTCCGCATAAAAAAATGAGCGCATTTCAAACAGCGCAAATGTTTAGTTTGCAAGACCCGAATATTTTTAATATCGCAATCGAAGGCGTCTTTGACGATTGTCAGGATATGGTCAAGGCCGTCTCGAATGATTTGGGATATAAACAGCAACAAAAAATTGGCACAGTCAATTCCATCAACTGGGCTCGTGTTGTGGCGCAGGTTGTCTACTATTTCCGCGGCTATCTGAGCGCAACGACAAGTAATGACCAAAAAGTGTCATTCACTGTTCCATCCGGCAATTTTGGAAATATTTGTGCAGGCCACATCGCGCGCATGATGGGGTTGCCGATTGCAAAATTGGTCGTGGCAACCAATGAAAATGACGTGCTTGATGAATTTTTCCGCACTGGCATTTATCGCGTGCGCAAATCGGCAGAAACCTGGCATACCACCAGCCCATCGATGGATATCTCAAAAGCCTCTAATTTTGAACGTTTTGTGTTTGATTTATTGGACGGTGACGCTGCTCGTGTCAAAGCGCTTTTCAACAAAGTGGAAACCCAAGGCGGATTTGACTTATCTGGTCAGCCGGGCAGTGACGGCGATGAATTCAAAAAAATTGCACAATTCGGATTTGTATCCGGAAAATCGGTCCATGCAGATCGTTTGAAAACTATCTGCGCTGTAGAAAAAAATTACAGCATCACGATTGATACACACACCGCAGATGGTATTAAAGTCGCGTTAGAACACACTGAACCAGGTGTGCCTATGATCGTGCTGGAAACTGCTTTGCCAGCCAAGTTTAACGAGACAATCAAAGAAGCGCTGGGACGTGATGCTGAGCGTCCGGTGGGTTTTGAAAACATTGAATCTTTGCCGCAGCGATTTACAGTGATGTCGACAGATGTGGCGAAAATGAAGGCATTTATCGCTGAAAAAACGGGGTTGTGAATTTTATCCCGTGATGGTTTTGGCTTACCGCGTAGGGCGGGTGCGATTCGCTCTTTTTCATGAATGACGGCAACAATGATTTGGCGGGTTGCGCCCGTCCTATAAATGTTGGGTCTGCGCTTAACTTTTTGCTTGCCTCCTTCTGACAAAGCTATGAACCATTTCCTTTACCCTAAAACATATCGCACACCTGTGTGGCAACGATTGCTGATTACGGGCTTTGGACTCTTCTTTTGTTTTCTCAGTACGATGCTGCTCACAACAGCGTTTGGTGGTGCTGAGTCGCTCATACCTTTTGGGCTGTTTTTTTTATTGCTAGGCTTGTTATTGCCAATCTTTGTGCTTAGCACGAAACTGGTTTTGTATGAGGATAAAATTGAGCAGGCTCATCTGTTTAGCAGTCGTGCACTATATCGGCATGAGATTCTAGGTTACCGGCGTCGGATAGTTAAAAATGCGACGATGATTGATTTGCTGCCGCATCGCCCTGAACAAAAAAAGATCACGGTATCCAGACAGTATGTGGATGATGCACAGTTCATCGAATGGCTCAACGGCCTCCGCAATCTGGATGAAATTGACGAGCTGGCAGCCGCTAAAGAAATTGAACAAGACGTCAGTCTGGGCGCCACTCCGGAAGAGCGTACTGCCAGAATAAAACGTTGGCGCCAGATGCTCAATGTAGTGACGTATAGTTATTTTGCCGTGATCATACTGCTGTTCTTTATGCCTGCGTCTAAGAGCATCCTGATCATTTGCCTGATGGCGGGCCCTTTAATATGTATTGGTCTACTTGCGTACTCCAGGCATTTCACGATCATCGAGTTAGATAAAGCGAGTTTGTTGCGTAAGCTGAATTTGCAGCCGTTATTGATGTTTTCCTCGGTTGCTTTTTATCCTGTATTGCTAGGTATTCGCCCAGGTCTGGCGAGTTTGCCTTTGCATTGGCAAAAGCCTTTGGTGTTGGCATTGGTCTGCGGCATCTTGCTGACACTCTTCGTGATTAATTTTTCACGCGGAGCTAAAATCACGTGGGCAGGTATTTTTGCTATCCTGCCGCCATTAGTCGTCTATGCGGGCGGTGTTTCTGTTTTGCTCAATGCTGAACTGGACCACAAAGAATCTACCAGCTATCGTTTAACTGTGATCGGTAAACATATGACGACGGGGAAGGGTGCGGCAAATTATCTTGATGTAAGTAGCTCTGATGCGGAGTATCCCGGAGATACCTCATTCAAAGTTTCTCGTGAGTTGTATGACAGCATGCAGCAAGGTGGCCACATTTGCGCCAAGATCCATCCCGGCGCCTTTTCTATGGCCTGGGAAAATGTGGTCCCTTGTGAAAACAATCAGTAGTGTTGTGTATGCCGGTAGGTAGGGTCTGGTGCAACCCGCCAAGATCGTGTAATTGCAATCGCAGCGCGGGTTGCACCCGCCCTGCAAAAAACGCAAGCTTATGCCGTTTTGCTTTCTTCTAAATTCAGCAATTCGCGCATCATTTCCCGCATTTTAAATTTCTGCACTTTGCCAGTTATCGTCATTGGAAATTCACTGACGAAGCGCAAATAGCGTGGCACCTTGTAATGCGCGATCTGACCCTTGCAAAAATCTCGTATTTCTTGCTCTGTTAGATGTTCCCCTGTTCGAATGATGATGAGGGCACACAATTCTTCACCGTACTTTTGATCGGGTACGCCGATGACTTGTACGTCCTGAATTTTGGGGTGTCGGTATAAAAATTCTTCAATCTCACGTGGGTAGACGTTTTCGCCGCCACGTATCACCATGTCTTTGATACGACCGACGATATTGACATAGCCGTCGCTATCCATTGTTGCCAGATCACCTGTATGCATCCAGCCTTCGGTATCAATGGCTTCATCAGTTTTTTCGGCATCTGCCCAATAGCCTTTCATTACGGAATAGCCTAAAGTACAAAGTTCACCCGTTTCTCCACGTGAGACTGTCTCGCCAGAATTAGGATCGACAATTTTTATTTGCAGATGCGGTTGCACCTGACCAACTGTTGAGACACGTTTTTCTAATGAGGTTTGGGTATTGCTCTGACAACTAACTGGGCTCGTTTCTGTCATGCCGTAGGCAATGGTGATTTCGCTGATGTGCATGTCACGGACGACGCGCTTCATGATTTCAATCGGGCAGGGTGATCCTGCCATAATTCCGGTACGTAAGCTGGTTAAATCAAATTCAGCAAAGCGTGGATGGTCAAGTTCAGCAATAAACATCGTCGGCACACCGTGTAAGCCAGTACATTTTTCGTTCTGTACTGCCTCAAGCACTAGCAGTGGATCGAATGAGGCATTTGGATAGACGATGCAAGCGCCGTGCGTCAGGCACGCGAGATTGCCCAGTACCATACCAAAACAATGGTACAGCGGAACTGGAATGCACAAGCGATCTGCAGCACTCAGGTGCATCGCCTCACCAACAAAAAAGCCGTTGTTAAGGATATTGCGGTGAGTGAGTGTAGCGCCTTTGGGAAAGCCCGTTGTACCGCTGGTAAATTGGATATTGATAGCATCGTTCTGATGCAGAGCTTGTTCTATGCTTGTAATACGCTGATCGTCAGCACGTCCAAGCGCCATGACATCGGTGAAGCGCAGCATACCTGCAACTTGATGTTCGCCCAGATGGATAGCGATTTTAAGCTGTGGCAATTTGGACGAGTTTAATTGTGCCGGCGGGCATTGGTTTAATTCTGGCGCGAGTTCAGAGATCATTCCAAGGTAATCGCTGCGTTTGAATTCGCACATGCTGATGAGTGCTTTGCAGCCGACTTTGTTGAGCGCATATTCCAATTCTGACACCCGATACGCAGGATTAATATTGACCAGTATTACGCCAATCTTTGCAGTAGCAATTTGGGTCAGTAACCATTGCGAATTATTGTTAGACCACATGGCGAGCCGGTCTCCGACCTGTAACCCTAGTTCTAGTAAAGCGCTTGCGAGGCGATTTGATTCGTTTTGTAGTTCTTGGTAATTCCAGCGAATATTTTCGTGACATGAGACCAGTGCTGGCTGGTCCGGAAAGCGCGTCACCATTTCATCAAAAAACTGTCCCAGAGTTCGTTCAATCAAAGGTTGTTCAGTACTGCCTGTATCGTGACTTAAACTGATGGCTTGCATGCAATATCCCTCTTTGGTCGTTGGATTTTTCTCGTTTGTTTATGTGGTTTTATTGATGTTATTCGTTTAATTATTCGTTTAATTCTAGATTAATCTTTTCTATTGCATCGTGTTTTTGTTGTGTGGGACAAATTTCAAGCGAGGCTTAAACGCAATTTCTGAAAAATTCTTTGACCGAAAACATTGATCAATAATCCGCACATCACCACAATGGCACCGATAATTTGCAGTGGTTTTAACGCTTCACCCAGAAGAATCCATGCCGCAGTTAATCCAACAACCGGTACAAGCAAAGTCAAAGGAGCTACCGTATGCGTCGGCAAAGAAGACAATAATTTCCCCCATAGGGTATATCCAATCAAGGTTGCAGCAAATGCCAGATAAACGATCGTTAGTCCGGAGGATATGCTCATGTTGACCAGGCTATGTTTTATGGCGTCCATTCCTTCAAAGCAAATTGAGAGAAGAAAGAACGGAATAATTGGAATCAGGGCGCTCCATGAAACCAGACTCAGTACGGCAGTTTGACCTATTTTTTTATTGATCACGTTCCCTGTTGCCCACGACGCTGCGGCGCAAATTGTTAATGCAAACCCAGCGAGGGTGACCTGACTTACGCCGCCATTGATGCTAGCGCTGCCAAGTAAAATTAGTCCAAGGCTGGCCGTGAGCATGCCGATGAGATTACTTACCCGAAATTTTTCACCAAAAACCAAGGCTGAGAAACCGACGGTAAAAAAAGCCTGTGCTTGCAGTACTAACGATGCGAGTCCGGCTGGCATGCCAACCGCCATGGCTGAAAACAAAAATGCGAACTGCCCAAGACTGATGGTCATTGCGTAGGCAATAAAAAGGCGTAGGGGTACTTTGGGTCTGGGTATAAAAAATATCGATGGAATAGCGACCATTGCAAATCGCAATCCGCCCAGCAAAAAAGGAGGTATGCCTTGGAGTCCGATCTTGATGACAACGAAATTCATACCCCACAAAAGAATAACGATACTAGCTGTCAGAATGTGACGCGGACTAAGAGTTTGTTCTGGCATGGGGCATTTGTATGTTGATATTGATGAAAAATGCGTGTGCTTTATTCTGAGTTGGCTTCGTTTGTGCTGTGCCGCTTACGCGTCTTTAAATTCACGTAACGTTTTGCTGTTTTTAATCATGTCATCGAACAGGGGCGAGGTCATAACAGAATAGTTAGCGATTTCGTTTTCTAAGCGTACGCATGATCTGATGTCTTTGCAAGATGTTACCCTGCTTATTGTGTCTGCCCCTGTTTCTACCCCTGTTGAAATGCTCGTAAGAAATAGAGAATCACATTGTGTTAAACAGCATTACTTGCGTGTTTTAGCTGATACACCGCGCTGCAGCCTCGCCGCTCTGCGTTCAAACTCACAGAAAATAATGCGCTCATATTCAATTTGGCACTGATGCATGATATACAGGGAAGGTCGGTAATCGAGATCAAATCTTATTGAAAAAATTTATCGAAATGGAGCCGTTTTGATCAAAATTCCTTGGATGGCTTTGCCTCTGAATAGGCAGAGGTCAAAACAATACCTCGCAATATTCTGAAATAGTCGTAATACTTATAGTGGGTTCTTAAATTTTTATTGTCCTATGAGATCTTACCCTTTTCGTATTTTTAATGTCTTCGCAGAGTCTACTTTTGGCGGTAACCCTTTATGTGTTTTTGAGCATGCTGATGGATTGTCGGATGCCGAAATGCAAGCCTTGGCTTTACAATTTAATTTGTCTGAAACTTGTTTTATTTTGCCATCCGATAAGGCGACTGCAAGAATGCGGATCTTTACGCCAGATACAGAAATGGCATTTGCAGGACATCCAAGCATAGGTACGGCCCAGTTGGTGCAGGAATTGTACAAAGGCCCGGCGCACCTCACACTGGAATGTAAGGCTGGCATCGTACCCTTGCAGTTACATGAGAATGTGTGGACTTTTGCAGCTCCACAAGCGCCAAAAGTATCTGCTTGTGAGACAGATAGTGTAGAAATTGCACGTATTCTCGGATTGGATGTGAAGGATTTTTCCGACGAGCCGCTGTGGGTCAATACTGGGTCTGATCAATTGCTTGTTCCATTGGTGAATGAGGGCGCACTTCTCCGTGCTAAGTTGAATAGTGCTTTGCTTGATGGTTGGCCAAAAAATAGTCTGGGTCGTAAGACCGTCTATCTTTTTACGTTTGATCAGATTCGGCGGTCACATACAACTCGAGTTCAAGTAAAAGCTCGTTATTTTTTTGCGCGTCCGGGTGGTGGCGTAGGTGAAGATCCTGCCACTGGATCTGCATGTGCCAACCTCGGTGGTTGGTGGATCGCGCACAAGCGAAATGTCCCTGCGAGTTTGCACATAAGTCAGGGTGGGCAAATGCAAAGGCCAAGTCACATCTATTTAGATATACTTGAAGATATGACCATTAAAGTCGGTGGTAAGGTGCAAGAAATTGGACGTGGTGTGATCCAAATCTAGGAAAAACGCTTTAAAACCGCAGAAAGCTCGGGAAGTGTAGGGCGAAATCCTTTAAAATAGCGGCTTCATTCAAATGCAGTTGGTGGTGCTTACGCTACGCGCCGAAGCCCAACCCTTCAGGATACTCCCTATGAGCATGTCTAATACCCTAGAAATCGTCGCAGAATTGCGTGCTGGCCGCATGGTCATCCTGGTTGACGAAGAAGATCGCGAAAACGAAGGCGATCTGATTATGGCGGCAGAATTTGTAACGCCGGAAGCCATTAATTTTATGGCAAAATTTGGCCGTGGCCTGATTTGCCTGACGTTGACAGAAGAGCGTTGCGACGAGTTGAATCTGGCAATGATGACAACCCGTAACGGCACTTCTTACGGCACTAATTTTACGGTCTCTATTGAAGCAGCTGAAGGTGTTACGACCGGTATTTCAGCGGCGGACCGTGCGCATACAGTGAAGGTTGCGGTCAGCGAAAAGTCAACTGCTAACGATATCGTTCAACCAGGTCATGTGTTCCCATTGAAGGCGCAAAAAGGTGGCGTTCTGATGCGTGCAGGGCATACTGAAGCTGGCTGTGATTTGGCGGAGTTGGCTGGTCTGACACCTGCATCCGTGATTTGCGAAATTATGAAGGATGATGGCACGATGGCACGTTTGCCAGACTTGCTTGAGTTCGCCAAAGAACATAACTTAAAAATTGGCACGATTGCCGATTTAATTCACTATCGTAGCCAAACCGAGAGTATCGTAGATCGCGTTGCGGAACGTGATATGCATACCGTGCATGGCAGCTTTAAGGCGGTTGTTTATCGTGATAAACCTAGTGGCTCTGCGCATTTGGCCTTGGTGCACGGAAACATTACGCCGGAAAAAGAAGCCTTGGTTCGCGTACATCAACCGGTATCGATCCTGGATTTGCTGGAAAGTAAGGCAACGACGCATTCATGGAACGTTGCTGCCGCAATGAAAGCGGTACAGGCAGCCGATTCGGGCGTTATCGTTTTATTGAATTGCGAAGAAACTGCGGAGCAAATGTTTGATCAGTTTAAAGCGCTGAATGCACCGGAAACACGCCCTGTTGGTCGTGCTGCAAGTATGGATTTACGCAATTACGGTATCGGTGCGCAGATCTTGAAAGACGTAGGCGTTGGTAAAATGAAACTTCTGGCAAATCCAAGAAAGATGCCGTCCATGACTGGTTTTAACCTCGAGGTTGTTGGTTACCTGGATAAACCCTGCGCAGAATAAAGCTTAAAGTAAGTTGTTGTGTGGTCGCATGAATGTAGTGTAATGAACACATCGTGTGAAAAATGCTGAGAATTTTTTAAGCTTTAAAAATTTCTAGCATCAAATAATATCGAATATTTTAGAATTGACGGAGCGCCTTGGCGCAAGAGGGAATATCATGACAGTTGGACACTATGAATCAAATCTGGATGGCGCTGGCGTACGCGTCGGTATCGTACAAGCCCGTTTTAACGAAACAGTAGGTAATGGCCTGTTGTCTTCCTGCCTGGCAGAATTGGCACGTCTTGGCGTGTTGAATGAAGATATTCTGCACGTCACTGTGCCAGGTGCTCTGGAAGTTCCATTGGCACTGCAAAAAATGGCTGAAACCAATCAGTTTGATGCGCTGATCGCTTTGGGGGCTGTGATCCGTGGTGAAACTTACCACTTTGAATTGGTCTCCAACGAATCTGGCGCTGGCATCACCCGCGTCGGTCTGGATGCAGGCATTCCGATTGCAAATGCGATATTGACTACAGAAAACGACGAGCAAGCGGAAGTCCGTATGCAAGAAAAAGGTGCAGATGCAGCTCGCGTAGCGGTTGAGATGGCGAATCTGACATTGGCTCTCGAAGAGTTAGCAGAAGCAACCGAAGACGTCGACTACGACGCCTGATTAGGCACAGTTGAAGCTAAGCCACGACCAGTTCAGGCTTAACTTCAAGATAGTAAGAAACAAAGTGTGCCTGGGGTCATTGTATTTCAGGCCATCAACAGCACAAAAAAGCAAAATCAAGTAAGAGAAGAATATGAATAATAAAACGCAACACGCCAATCCTAGTAAAAGCCGCTCTCCGCGCCACCGTGCTCGTGAGTTTGCGCTGCAAGGCCTGTATCAATGGCTGCTCAATAATGAAGATTCCGGTGTGATTGACGCCCATATCCGTCAGGCGCACGGTTTCGATAAGGCTGACCGTGAACATTTTGACGCGCTGTTGCATGGCGCTATCAATCATTCCATCGAATTGCGTGAAGAGTTTGCACCTTTGATTGATCGCGGTATTAAAGAGCTGTCACCGATTGAACACGCTGCTTTGTTGATCGGCACGTATGAGTTAAAAAATCATATCGAGATTCCTTACCGCGTTGTAATTAATGAGGCCGTTGAATTGACCAAGTCATTTGGTGGGATCGATGGCCATAAATACGTCAATGGCGTGTTGGATAAACTAGCTGTAAAGTTGCGCCCGAATGAGGTTGCTGCAAAATAAGTTCAGATGAACGAATATAATTTGACCGCCTTTTTTCTATATTGGAAATCAGGCGGTTTTTTTACGACAGAATGATTGCTGACTGAAGTCTTTGGCAGGTAAATATGGAAAATAATCTCGCGTCCCGTTTGGATAAAATTGCTCCATTTCATGTAATGGAGCTCATGAAGATGGCTGCTGCGCTGGAGTCACAAGGTCGCCACTTGATACATATGGGTATCGGCGAACCAGATTTTACGGCACCACAAATCGTGATTGACGCTGCTGCGAAGGCGATGGCAGATGGTCGTTTGCAATATACGTCAGCACTAGGTGTGCCGGCATTACGTGAGGCAATTTCCGCCCATTATGCCGAAAAATTTGGTTTAAATGTTCCCGCTTCGCGCATCATTGTGACCGCAGGCGCATCTGCTGCCTTATTGTTGGCTTGCGCGGCGCTGGTAGAGGCGGGACGCGAAGTGCTCATGCCAGATCCTTTCTATCCATGTAACCGTCATTTTGTTGCCGCATTTGAAGGTAAGGCCAAACTGGTCGCGAGTGGTCCAGAGCACCGCTTCCAACTTTCCGATCAAATGGTACGTGAACATTGGACCTCCGATACTGCGGGTGTCTTGCTTGCCTCGCCATCGAATCCTACCGGTACTTCGATAGCGGTTGGTGAGTTGGCAAAAATTATCGCCAGCGTCAAAGAGCGCGGCGGCTTTACGATTGTCGATGAAATTTACCAAGGGTTGTCATATGATGCTCCGCCTTTTTCTGCGCTTTCTCTGGATGATGATGTGGTAATCATTAATAGTTTTAGCAAATACTTCAATATGACAGGATGGCGCTTAGGTTGGCTTGTTGTACCTGAACGCATTGTGCCTGAGTTGGAAAAGCTATCGCAAAATTTGTTTATTTGCCCATCCTCTATTGCGCAACATGCTGCGCTAGCTTGCTTTAGCCCAGAAGCATTGACTATCTATGAGGAAAGAAAGGCGGAGTTTAAACGTCGCCGCGATTATATCGTGCCGGCATTGCGGGAACTGGGCTTCGGTGTTCCAGTCATGCCAGATGGTGCTTTTTATGTATATGCGGATTGTTCGCGATTCACCAACGATGCTGATGCCTTTGCTAAACAAGTGCTTAATGACGCTGGTGTGGTTATCGTTCCTGGTCTCGATTTTGGGCCAGCAACGGCAAGCTCCTATGTGCGTTTGTCGTATGCGAATTCAATGGAGAATCTGCAAGAAGCGGTTGTGCGGTTGAGAAAATTTCTTGCGCAACCTGCTTAACGTCTAAAAAAACTGCCCGTATTTTGACGTAGGGGCAGTTTTTTTGTGAACTTTGTTGAGTGAAGCGAAATAAATGCTTAATGTGTAACGCTAAACTATAAAGCTGCAACCTGATCTTTAGGATCTGCTTTCGCTTTGGCTTCGTTCGCATCTTCTTTTGCTTTGAGTGCGGCATCAGTCTGGCGAGCAGCTGGAGCAGGGATGGTATTGGCGAATACCGTAGGAACGTTTTTACCGGCAGAAACGTCTTTTAAACGCTTGTATTCCGTCATTACTCTGGATCCATATCCAGAATCATTATCAAAAGCACCTGCGCCAACATACATTTTCAAGCCAGCTTCGACCGAACCAGCACGGGAAACGTAGTCTTTTAATATCAGCGCACCAACTTTGATATTGGCGACCGGATTTAAAGCGGCTTTAACGCCACCCATCTCGTCAAACTTCTCTTGGTGCACCTTGGACATGACTTGCATCAGTCCTTGTGCGCCTACCGGACTTTCCGCGAACGGATTTAAACCTGATTCGATCGCCATTACGGATAAAATCAACAAAGGATCCAATTTGATGTCCTTGGCAGTCAAATACGCGGCTGATACGAGCATGTTAGTTGCATCAGTAGCGACGCGGTAGCGCTTGGAAAGCCAGTTAGTTACCCATTTTTGCTGGCGTTCGTTCCCGAGTAATTTTGTGTCTTCTTCGTTATAAGCCGCATTGTGCAGGGAATTGCCAGCCGCGGACTTTCCTGGTGCTTCCATAAGCATTGCGAGGCTAGGTGGTGGAATCTCTGCTTCGACCAGTTGTTCTGGTGTCGTAAATGGAGATAAATTCTTAAATTTATCAGCCAGCTCAGGTTTGATGAACATTGTCGCCAGCAAGACGACAGCGGTGATGCCTGAAATTGTCATTAAGTGGCGGATGATGGTGATGAAGCCACTACTTGTGTCACGCGCGACTGCATTGAACGCAGCGCGCTTTTCTTCGGTGGATAGACCACCTTGTTGTACAGCTAAAATAAAACGTTGAATCATGTAACCTCCTGAATCATCGCGGTGCAAAAGCCCAACTTCGAGCACGATGCATAAAACTACTTCACGAATCAGAAACATCGCCTTCGTCGCAGTATGCGACTGGAAGACGCCGGAGTTATTTATCTGTTTAAGTTCGTCACACTTGGTACTGGAGCATCCAGCGATAAATAACTTTATTTCGGGATAAGGCAGACGCCTTTTGAAAACAATCCTTACAATGTCATGTGGGGCCCGATCCCCGTGAATGATGTTACCGTTATTGGTGAGATCGTCATTGCATCGAAAATGGCAAACGTCTACGTCTCTTCATCAAGTTGGGCGAATTGTAGGGGTGGTTTTATATCAAGTCAATACTATCAAACTTATGTTTAATAACTTTTGAATCTAAAGAATTGCGCTGCAATGCAGCAAAAACCAATAAAATCAAGTACTTGCCTAAATAAGCTTGACCAACTAGTTCAGACATACAAAAAAGCGAAAAATGATTAAATATTCCGATTTGAGGGATTTTATTTCTCAATTGCAAGAAATAAATGAGTTAAAACAAGTAGATATTCAAATTTCTCCTAATTTAGAGATGACGGAGATTTGTGACCGTACGTTGCGTGCTGAAGGCCCGGCACTTTTGTTCAATAAACCGACCGGACATACTATTCCGGTTCTGGCAAATTTATTTGGTACACCACGTCGTGTCGCGCTCGGTATGGGGGCAGATAACGTTAGTGAATTACGCCAAATCGGCCACCTGTTATCTGCCTTAAAAGAACCAGAACCACCGAAAGGTTTTAAAGACATTCTTGGAATGGGCAGTCTCGTAAAAGCTGTATGGGATATGGCTCCGAAGGAACTGCGTGGTGCCAAATGTCAGGAACTTGTATGGGAGGGAAACGATGTTGATTTATCTCGTTTACCAATTCAGCACTGCTGGCCTGGCGATGTTGCGCCGTTGATTACCTGGGGGTTGGTGATTACCAAAGGTCCTAATAAAAAGCGCCAGAATCTGGGCATCTATCGCCAACAAGTATTAGGACGAAACAAGGTGATTATGCGTTGGCTTGCCCATCGTGGAGGCGCATTGGATTTTCGTGAGCATTGCATCGTCAATAAAGGCAAACCTTATCCAATCGCTGTGGCCTTGGGAGCTGATCCGGCGACAATATTAGGTGCAGTCACACCGGTTCCTGACAGCTTGTCTGAATATCAGTTCGCGGGTTTATTACGCGGTAGTCGTACGGAATTGGTGAAAGCGATCGGTAGTGAGTTACGTGTCCCAGCGTCAGCCGAAATCGTGCTCGAAGGTCATATTTATCCAGATGAATCTCATTCCAGCGGGTACGAGCATGCACTGGAAGGCCCGTATGGCGATCATACTGGTTACTATAATGAGCAGGATTGGTTCCCGGTGTTTACAATAGATCGCATTACTATGCGTCGCGATCCTATTTATCATTCAACCTACACTGGTAAGCCACCCGATGAGCCTGCGGTGTTGGGCGTGGCACTGAATGAAGTGTTTATCCCGTTATTGCAAAAGCAGTTCAGTGAGATCACCGATTTTTACTTACCACCGGAAGGCTGTAGCTATAGGATGGCGGTAGTGCAAATGAAGAAATCCTATGCCGGTCATGCAAAGCGTGTGATGTTCGGCGTCTGGAGCTTTCTACGTCAGTTCATGTACACCAAGTTTATTATTGTGGTTGATGAGGATGTGAATATCCGTGATTGGAAAGAAGTGATCTGGGCAATTACCACCCGCGTCGATCCCGGGCGGGACACGACCTTGGTCGATAATACGCCGATTGACTATCTCGACTTCGCATCGCCTGTCAGTGGACTGGGTAGCAAAATGGGTATTGACGCGACCAATAAATGGCCCGGCGAGACAGATAGAGAGTGGGGCACAACGATCATGATGAGCCAGGACATCAAAGGTAAGGTGGATGAACTCTGGCCAAAATTGGGTTTGTAGAGTTTAAACATGTGAGGGTATTTTTTCGATCGATTGAACAATTGCTTCGGTCGATCTCAATGCCCTCAGCGATAAAATATTTTTCGATTGTTTAAATGAACAAGAAAATTTCATCGTTTAGTTGTTGCACAAATGAATGAATCTTTATTCAATTAGTAGCTCAAGTCATTGAAAACAATAGTGATTTAATGTGAATATGCGATATATCTTCCAGTTTGATTGTTCATTTTGTTTGTTCAATTTGAAAAATTCTCTTAGTTTATGCCTGCTTACGAATTTTGTTATCAATGGTTGGTCGGAACGATAAGTTATCCGGTTAAATGCACTAATAAAAAATTTGGTAAATAATAATGAGTTTAAGACGACAGTTGCTGGTTGCTATTTCCGTGTTAGTTTTGCTGGTCTTTAGCGGGCTGCAAGTGTTGTCAGTGATGACGACCCGAGATTTTTTACAACAGCAATTATCTTCGCACGCACAAGATGCAGCGGGTAGTTTGTCTCATGACCTGGCAACATCGTTGTCTAATAATGATCTTGTGCTGGCTGAAATTCAATTTAGCTCGGTGTTCGACCGCGGCTACTATCAAAAAATTATCTTGTTTGATGTCTACGGAAAAAAACTGATTTCCAAAGAATTACCGCGCAAGGTCGACAATGTCCCTTTGGTATTTTCCACTTTGTTGCAAATCCAGACGCCAGCTGGTGAGGCATTTATTTCAGAAGGGTGGCGGCAGTTAGGAAAAGTTGTCGTGGTTAGTCAGCCAACGTTTGCTTATCAATTTTTGTGGGACTCTTTTAAACAGCAAGCAGCATGGATGTTGGTCGTTTATGCCTTGGTATTTGTTCTCACAATGGCTCTCTTGAGGATTATCCTGCGTCCCTTGACCATGATTGAAACTACGGCAGTAGAGATCCAGCATAAACGATTCAATCAAATTTCCGTGTTACCAAAGACCCGGGAATTTCATCGGGTCGTATCTGCGATGAATGCAATGTCCAGCAAAATTTCAGAGATGTTGACGGCCGAGGTCTCTAAAGCTGAAGCTTTTCGCGCGGAAGCATATACGGATAAAGTGACCGGTCTCGACAATCGCAAGGCATTTGAGTTGCGTTTGAATACCATGCTCTCAGAAGAGGGAAGCTTTAATTCCGGTTATCTGGTAGTTCTCGAATTTGACGGACTCAAAGAGTTCAATCACGTACACGGTTATCAGGAAGGTGATCAAATGTTGTCTGACGTGATTAAGATTGTCTTAAGTTGTTCTGAACTTCATATTGTTATTTCTGGACGAATTGGTGGTACATCATTCGGATTTGCAGGTTTTGATGTGCCAACCAACGTGATTGACTCTGAGTTTAAGGCGTTACACAGGAAAATTATTGGATTTCTTGATCATTTCTCTGCGAAAAATTTGTCATTTAGCCTCGGATGCGTGCAATTTTCCGCAGGGAAAAACCGGATGGAAATTTTTTCCAAGGTCGATTTGGCACTAGAGACAGCAAGGCAAAATGGTCGCAACATTGCTATCAATTTAAATCTCGCTGATGAAGCTGCGATCACTGAAGGCTCATTAGGGTGGCGCACACTCATACAACGTGCTTTGGCTGAAAAACGTTTTACACTATTTGCCCAGCCCGTTTTTAACCTTACTGATCAGCGTGTTTTTCAACACGAAATTTTTTCCAGACTTATTGACCAAAACGGGAGCTTTATCTCAGCTGCCTTGTTTTTGCCTATGGCAATGCGTCATCAGTTAATGCCGGAAATTGATAAAGTCGTGATTAGTCTGGTGATTGACCAGATGAACAGCCTCGGTTATCTCGATACTGATGTTGCTGTAAATGTTTCTGCGCAGTCTATTGATAGTGCTTCATTCCGCGGATGGTTGATGGAGAAGCTTGTCAATTCACAGCAATCAGGTTCTCGCCTGTCACTTGAGTTAAGTGAATTCGGATGTGAAAAAAATATGCCATCAACAATGATCTTTGTAACCTTGTTGCGAGCGCAAGGAGTACGCGTTGGTTTGGATCATTTTGGACTTGCCCCGAGATCGCTTGATCTCTTGCATCAAGTCATGCCTGATTACATTAAGCTTGATGGTGGTTTTATCGGCGCTGCACTCGAAAATGAGAGTGCTCGAATGCATCTGCGTTCGTTAATTCAGCTAGCTAATACGCTTGATGTGAAAGTCATTGCGCAAAATGTGGAGTCTGAAAAAATCAAAGACTTGCTCATGAATGACAAGATTTTTTACGGGCAGGGTTATTATCTGGCGCCGCTAGCCCAATTGTGAATGGTGTCCGGGCTCGATTTATGCGGGTATGAGGGGTAATCATGGTTGATTTAAAAAATAGACTTGGTCTCGCAGAGTGTATTTTTTCGTCGCAAAATCTAAAGCTTACTTTCTTTCTCCATTTTTTCAATGACATTACGCCACAAGCGCACCGTCGAGGCACCGCCTCGACGAGCTGTTCCGTTGGCTAGCCATAAATCATCATCGTTGAAACTATAGACTGGTATCAGATCCGTGCGTTCTGAGCCACGTTTAATTTCTGGTATTAAGTTGTCTAGTATCCAAGGATCAGCGTCTGGTGTTGGGTAGTATGCGAGAATCATGTGTGTTTCACCTATCTTGATTGCTCTGACATACGTAATTCTCAGACGTTCAATCGGGATACCTAAGTCTTTTAGCGTCATATATTTTGCGATCGCGTAATCTTCGCAATCGCCACCAAACGAAGCTACTAACTCAACTGGGGTTGCCCAGTAGTCATCCACGCCCCAATGTTCTAAATCGGTAAAATAAGGAACCTGGTTATAAAAGTCATTTGCTTTTTTTAACAAAAGCATTTCCAGTTGGGTATCTTTCGATTTAAGTAAATTCGTTGTGAGATTTGAGCCTGCTGATGCTTTCATTTGACGCACGTTGACTTGCATAACTCGCAGCCGATGCGGTGCTTCCTGACCAAATTTTTTTGTCACGAATTCGTATAAACCATTTGAGAAGTCAACTAGTCCGGCATTACTTTTGTTTGATAGTACGAATAAAAGCACAACCAAGAAAACTTGCGAAGATAGGGCAGTCGTTTTTAAAGAGAGCGCAGATACTGCTTTTAACGTTGTGTCATAGTTCCAATGCAATTTTTTTTGCAAATAAGAAAAGTACACTTTCATTAGATATTGGCGCTGTGTGATAAATGGAGTGGGGTGAGAAGCGGTTTGTTTAAACCATTAGATTCGTAAATGATCATCCGAGTATTTTTATAGGAATTTTTGCTTTCAGTTTATTGTATAAAGCAAAAAAGATAAATAAAAAAAGGGCGCAGTTAAAATACTTGCGCCCTTTTTTTGCTTACGTCAAACTTATTGAATTTTGGCTTTTTTTACCAATGTTTGTTGGTAAGTTTGTACTTTTTGCTGTTGTAAGCCATCGACGATTTGCGGTTTAACTTCTTCCAACGTCGGGAATTTCAAACTACGCACGTCTTCCAATTTAATGATGTGGAAACCATACTGGGATTTTACAGGCGTTTCTGTAAATTGACCTTTTTGCAATGCGATCATCGCATTAGAGAACTCTGGAACAAACGTCGCTGGAGACGCCCAATCCAGATCGCCACCTTTGGATGCTGATCCAGTGTCTTTAGACTGTTTCGCCAGTTCTTCGAATTTGGCGCCAGACTTCAATTTAGAAATGATCGCTTTTGCGTCATCTTCTTTTTCAACCAGGATATGGTAAGCATGGTATTCCTTGTCGCCAGCTTGTGCTTTTGCTTTGTCATATTCAGCTTGCACTTCAGCATCGGTGACTGGATTCTTCTTTACGTATTCAATCATTAAAGCACGAATCAACAACGATTGGCGTGCAATTTCCAGCTGATTTTTTACTTCTGGATTCGATGCCAAACCTGATTTTTCAGCTTCTTGCATCAACACTTCGCGATTGACCAGTTCTTGTTTTACTTTTGCGCGCAAATCTGGTGAGTCTTGCTGTCCTTGGGACGTCAATTGTTTTACTAATGCATCTACGCGTGAGGATGGAATTGCTTTGCCATTTACTACGGCGAGATTTTGAGCCATTGTTGGCAAAGCAGTTGCAAGAAGTGCTACCAGCAAAAGAGCAGGTTTAAAAGTCATTGTCTGTTCCTAAATAACAAAATAAAAAAAACGGATTATAAGTAAACTGCTTAGGTCGTTATCTCTGACGGCGCCAACGCGACAATCGCTAGTGCGTGGACGTCCGTGTGCATCATATCGCCAATGGCATCATACACCAGACGATGCCGTGAAATACGATTTAAGCCCTCAAATTGATGAGAAATTATTTTCAAATTGTAATGGCTCCCTCCTGAAGCTGCGCCAGCATGTCCTGCATGAGCGGCGGAATTGTCTTGTAATTCACATACAACCGGCTGTAAAGCATTTGTAAGACGATTTTTCAGTTGATCGAATCGTGACATTATTCAGACTCCGTCATATATTTCGACAAAAATAAACTTTGAATAATTATAAATGCCGGCATGATTCCTACCATGGAGATTAACTTAAAATTCGCCCAGGTATCTGTCGAAAAGTTAAAAGCGACCCAGAGATTCAGTAACCCCATTAAAAAGAAATAGGCGGTCCAGGCGAGGCTCAGTTTGCCCCAGATATGTTCAGGTAGCTTGACCTGAGATTCCATCGCTGTGCGGATCAAATTTTTCTTGAACACAAACTGTGCCAGTAAGAAAGCGCCGCAATAACACCAATATAATATAGACGGTTTCCATTTAATAAAGGTGTCGCTATGAAAATAAATGGTAGCCCCACCAAATACCATAATGATGATGAACGAAATCCACAGCATCGCGTCCACTTTTTGTCTGCGGATGAGTAAATACGAAATCTGGCCAATTGATGCAACTAAAGTGACTGCAGTCGCCAGCATAATTGGTGCGAGCTCAGGAGAGCTGACGCCACCAGAAACCAAGCCGGAAAGGTATTTTTCAACGTAGGCTTGGGCTGTTGCGGTATGTCCTTCGCCCCATTTGAAAGTGACAAAAAATAAGATAACTGGAAATACGTCAAAAAGAAATTTCATTAAAAACAGTCTTATGCAAGGGGGTTAAATTTCAGACTTACGGAATACATAGCTTGGCGCAAGCGAGTCAATGCTTGTTATTCAAAATCACATTAAGCCACATCGGCGGCGCAGATGTTACACAAATTCTTCAGGTGCGTCATCTCGTGATGTATCTGTCCATTTCTACGCTTTATTCGTGTTTAGCGTCCGCGTCTATTGATGTTACTTTTGTACTACGATGAACAACTCACTTCCAAATCCTTCGCCCAGTCGGGTGGTAGCTTTGCGTATTTTTCGTGCTCGATTTGTTCATCAAATGGATTTTCTAAAATACTTAATAATTTTGCCACTTCAGAAAAATCCTTATTCTGTGCCTTTTCGATGGCATTTTGGGCTAAATAGTTCCTTAAAACATATTTTGGATTATTTGCTAGCATCAACTCCTGTCTTGCAACTTCATTGCTGCTTTCTATTGCCAGGCGCGCGCGATAGCGTTGTAGCCAGACTTTTACCGATTCTCTATTGATAAATAAGTTGAGTAAGGCATCATCTTTTGATGAATCATCATTTTTCAGGTGACTTAATTGACGGAAACTTAATGTAAAATCCGCGTGATTTTCCTGCATTAAGCTAAAAAAATCTTCTTCAAGTTGCTTGTCTGAGTCATGCGCTACACTGAAGCCAAACTTAGATCGCAATAAGCTTGCCCATTTTGCGGCAAAGTTGCTTGAGTATCCGGACAGTGCGGCTTGAGTATCTTCGACACTGCCTATCAAAGGAAGCATGGCCTGACCAAGCGCGTGCATGTTCCAGTTACCTATGCTTGGTTGCATTTTGTACGAGTAGCGTCCTTGCTGATCTGTGTGATTGCATATGTGGGACTCATCAAATGCTTCCATAAAACCGAATGGGCCGTAATCAATTGTTAATCCTAATATAGACATATTGTCAGTATTCATGACTCCATGCATAAAACCTACGGACTGCCAATGTGCCATCAGTTCAGCGGTTCTGTGCGTAACTTCAGCCAATAGGGCTTGATACGGATTTTGTTGTTCGCGACAATGCGGAAAATAAAACTCAATGACAAAATCAGCCAAAACTTTAAGATCTTCATGGCGTCGGTTGTAATACCAGTGTTCGAAGGAGCCAAAACGGATAAAGCTTGGCGCCAGACGGGTTACAACTGCGGTGCTCTCTGGTTGTTCACGAAATACATATTTATCTGATCCGGTAATGCATAGGGCTCTTGAGGTAGGAATGCGAAGCGCATGCATCGCTTCGGAGCATAAAAATTCCCTGATAGATGATCTCAACACGGCTCGCCCATCTCCAGACCGAGAGTAGGGTGTTGCGCCGGCGCCTTTTAGTTGGACTTCAAGGCGTTGCTGATGTTTGTTGATAGTGTCACCAAGCAGAATTGCACGCCCATCACCTAGTTGGCCCGCCCAGACGCCAAATTGATGGCCGGAATACACGCTAGCTAAAGGGTTAGCGGTGGATAGGACCTTGTTTCCAGTAAAAATTTCTACGGTATCGTTATCGTGAAATTTATTTACTAAACCGGGATGTTCGGCTGCCATTTTCTCACTGACAGCGACCAGATATGGTGATGGTAGGGGTGTTGGGTGTAAATGCGTAAAAAAGTTTGATGGTAAATTTGCAAATAATGGGTTCTGAAGAAAATCATTCAGATATTGGCTTTGCGTCGCATTAGTTGATGATGACATGAGAATCTGGGATGGTGATGGAATGCACTCATTTTGCCAGAGTCTGTTCAATTACGTTTTTCTTTGGCGACTTCATGTTCACGCAATGTGGAGTAGCCTGCAGCTCAAAGTATGTAGCTCATTGATTGTTCAATGAAAAAGGGTTCATTTCCGTTGAGAAATAAACCCTAGATAAATAAACCCTCGATTCGTGGTCTCTGTCAGAAGCAGGTTAACTGGTCATTAATTCACGCACTTTGCAGCCATCGATCAGGAACGACAAGCTGATGACCAACACCAATTCACCCTCGGCAGAGCGCGCCGTGCCGGTGATGCCCGGTGTACTAATGCAAGTCAGTGGTTTAATCACGAGATCGGCCGTTCCATCTACAGAGTCGACGGATAAGATATATGGATTTGGTGCCGCAATCACGATACCAACGCGCTCGGAAGATGGCGAATACCCAAGGATTTTACCTAGAGATTTGACCGGTAAAGGGCGTCCTAAATCACGTAATACAGGTTGTCCGCCAACACTTTCAAAGGTCTCGGGTAATTCAACGACACGCTGCACGGTGGCCATCGGCAACGCAAGTGACGCGCCATCGGTGCGGACAACCATCGTCGGCACGATAGACAATTCGATCGGTAAGCGGATCAGGAACGTGGTTCCTTTACCCAATTCAGAGGCGATACGAATTGCACCACGATGGCGCTCAACAGCAGTTTTAACGACGTCCATGCCGACGCCGCGACCAGAGACGCTAGAAGCAACTTCTTTGGTCGAGAAGCCTGGTAAGAAGACTAGTTGAAACGCTTCGTCATCTGTACGCGCATCGTGAGAATTAATCAAACCTTTGGAAATCGCTTTGTCTCTGAGGCGCTGCGCATCCATTCCCTTGCCATCGTCAGAAACTTCAATCATGACGCTGCTGGCTTCCTGCCATGCTTTGAGAGAGATGGTGGCGCGTGGTGACTTATTGGTGATCAGGCGTTCCTGAGAGGTTTCAATTCCGTGATCCAGTGCATTACGTAACATGTGCACGAGTGGATCGTACAAACTGTCAACGACGACACGGTCGACTTCTGTTTCTGCGCCAGTAATATTCAGATCAACGTCTTTACCAAGGTCTCGTGCCAGTTCGCGGACCAAGCGAGGGAATTTTTGGAATAAGCGTCCAACCGGCTGCATCCGTGTTGCTAAAGTTGCACGCTGCAACTCTGTCGAATAGCGAGACGCACGCGTTAGTGTTTCAGTCAGTGCAGACATCAACGGGGCTGCTTGGCCATCGAATTTAAATTGACCAAGTTTTTCTAAAAGCACTGCAGCCTGATTTGCCGCTTGTACTGATTCTCCAGCAACTTCGAGCAGAACGTTGAGTTTGACAGCATCAATCCTGATGCTTTCTTCTTTTGCTGGTGCGTTTTGTTTGATGTCAGCGTTGGACAATGAGGATTTAACCGCCTCGTTCTCTTCCCTGATATTTGCGGGTTGTGGTGCCTCATAAGTTTCCAAGACCACTTCCGGCAACGTACCTGGAGGAGTGACTGCCCTGTAATAGGCTTCCCAATCAATGTTACCATCTTGATTTTGGGTGGCAATTGGCGCTGCTGCAGGCACTGTCGCGGGAGCAGCTTTCGGCGCTGCCGCTGCCGTTGGCGCTGAGGCAGATTTTTTGCTGACGCCTTTACTCTCAATCGCATCCGTCAGCATTGCCTCTAAAGACTTGGGCATCGTTGATAGCTGATCCGGAGCGACGCCGTTATTCAGTGCAGTCAGCTGATCAGCAACAAAGCCACTGGCTTCGAGTGCTGCTTCAATCGCTTCTGGTGTTACCGCAACCTGGCCAGTTCTTAAAGCATCAAACAGGTTTTCTGTCAGATGGCAGGCTGAGACCATTGCGGTGAGGTTCATAAAACCGGCACCGCCTTTGATGGTGTGAAAAGACCTGAACACTGCATTGAGTGTGTTCATGTCGCCGGGGTTGCGCTCAAGTGAAAGCAGATGTTCTTCTACGTTTGTCGCCAGATCGAGCGCCTCGACGACAAATTCTTTGAGCATGTCATCCATTAGAATCCCAAGCTATCAAGAAGATTGTCTACGTCATCCTGTTCCAGTGCCGCATTTGGAACGGATGGGCCTTCCATCAATTCTACGGCCTTCTCTTTTAAGTCTGAAGGAGCGTTATCAAGCAGTATTTGCGCCAGTTCGCGCTCTACTGCTTTGTTGATTGCAACAACTTTCTTAATTAACTGCCCGGTTAAATCCTGGAAATCCTGTGCCATCATGATGTCGAGCAATCGTGCTTTTTCTGCATCCGTGGCTGTCAGAACGACATTGGCAAATGTTTTTGAATCTTGCGCCAATTCTTTGAATTCTTCAACGCTCATTTTGCCTGCAAACAAATCATTCCAGCGTGCATCCATGGTTTTGGCTTTTTTTGCCAACTCATCCTGCTCAGGCATGCCGAGATCGGTCGCGTTTAATACTTTGTTTGCGGCTTGTTCGGTCAACGTTGCGACATATTCAAGTCGGTCTTTTGCATCGGCAACTTGAATTGCTACATCTGATAAAGAGCGGTCATACCCAAGTTGGCGCATGGAATCGTGTAACATGCGCACAACATTGCCGAGCCTGTCAAACATAGGCTTGCTGGCATCTTCATCGGTATTGTGTGGATTTAATTTTGGAAGCGGTTCGCCAACAGGAACTGAGGTATTGGCGACTGCTTCTGGAGCAGAAGGGGCAATCGCGGCGGCGGGGGGGGCATCTGTTTCCTGGCGTTGATTTGCCATTTCTTCAAACAATGCGTCCAGATCATCTGCTGAATCGGTCATAATTCTTCATTCTCCATAATCGCTGTGACTTTTGTGCAATTTTTCCACAAATATCATGGTCTGTCGTTAGTTCTTCGCGAAAAAATGAAAAAAGCTCTCTTTCTTCGCTCGCAAGTAACGGAATTGGTGAAATTTATTTTTGTCAACCTGAGCCATTCCAGTTCAATGAATGTGCAAGTTTGATCTCATACTATACTAGCAGGACTTTCTCTAAGAGTAACCTATGCTTTTGAAAATTGTCGTGCTTTTGTGAGATTAAATACAGATTTCACACTAATTTTCGCTTTGATTGCGCAAGAAATTTTCTGGCGTCTCAATTGAATATAATCCTAACTTGCGAATTCGCTTTGCTAATTTGAGTAATGCCTTGTCCTTTGTGATTAAAAAATGAGCATCAGCATCGCGTGCTATTTCTAAAAATTTTTGATCATCTTTATCGCTGCAAACCGGAAGCTTTATCCCGGAGAGCATGGTTGGTGCAATGCATTCAATTAACCGATCAAATTGCGATTGAATGTCAGGAAGATTTTCTGCTCTGATCGGTAGGTGCGGATATCTGAGTACTGTTAACCATTCGTCCCGGCATTCTGAGCGTGTATAAGCTTTTAAACTGCCTTTTTGTAATGCTTCTAAGATTTCATTCCAGCGTTGATCATGGAAAACGAATAAGTCGAGGCAAACATTGGTGTCAATGACGATACGCTTGGGTATGATAGTGTTCATTGTTTTTATAAAAGTCGATAACTATGCTCATTGTATTATCTCCAGCCAAAAGTCTGGATTTTGAAACCCCGGTTAATTCAACTATTTTTACTAAAGCAGATTTTCTCGATGAGGCAGCTGAGCTGATAGAGATTGCGAAGCAATTATCTCAGGAGCAATTAAGTTCTCTAATGGATATTTCGCCGAATCTTGCCCAGTTGAATGCAGCGCGCTTTAAAGCATGGAAAAAGAAGCCTGTTGGCAAAGATTTGCGACAGGCTATCTTTGCGTTTAATGGTGACGTCTATGACGGTTTGAATGCACGCAGCTTGAATGCTGAACAATTGGCATATTTGCAGACTAATTTAAGAATTTTATCTGGTTTGTATGGCATGTTAAGGCCATTGGACGTATTTCAGGCATATCGATTGGAAATGGGAACGACGTTGACAAACCCGTATGGAAAGAATTTATACGCATTTTGGGGTGCCAAAATCACCGATGGTTTGAATGCGCTGTCCATGCGAAATGGATCGAATATTTTGTTGAATTTAGCTTCAGATGAATATTTTAAGGTGGTGAAGCCAGTGTTGTTTAATGGCACAATTATTACCCCTGTTTTCCAGGATTGGAAAAATGGTAAATATAAGACTATTTCTTTTTATGCAAAAAGAGCCCGCGGTTTGATGGCAAGGTATTGTGCTGAGCACTCAATTCTGGATGTCGAGGATATCAAAAACTTCGATGCGGATCAATATGCGTATTGTGAGGAAGAGTCGACGTCTAAAAGTTGGGTGTTCAGGCGTCGCGTTGAGCTAAATTAGAGTGGCTGGGGTTAGATTGTCGTTTTAAAAAGCAAAAACCGATCAAATGATCGGTTTTTGCTCAGGATCTGCATCAGTTTTAACTGAACACCGCTGATCTCAACTGATTACCAGAACTTCCACCAGGAGGTTTTATTTTTGTCGATCCCTGAAGCATAGCTGCTGTTGGGGAAGTTCTTGACGAACACGCGGTTGGCGTCATCTCGTAAGTCGTTCATTCCCATTGCATTATATGCTTTGACCAGAATAAACAACGCTTCTTCGTTCGCAGGTGCGTCTGGATATTCCTTGATCGATGATTGCGCGCGGTTAGCAGCAGCTAAATAGGCGCCACGGCGCATATAATAGCGGGCAACATGAACATCATATTGCGCCAGGGCGTTCACTAGGTATTTCATACGGAGCAGTGCATCTGGCGTATACTTGCTATCTGGGAATTGTGTTACCAATTGCTTAAATGCGTCAAAAGAGTCGCGTGAAGCTTTTGGATCACGTTCCGTGATGTCCTGACGTGCGATAAAATTAAGAATACCAAGCTGATCATTGAAATTAATCAGTCCTCGCAGATAATACATGTAGTCTACGTTCGGGTGATTTGGATGCAGTTTAATAAATCGTTCAACAGCAGCCAGAGCCTGAGCCTGATCGCCTTGTTTATAGTAGGCGTAGGCAGTATCCATTTGTGCTTGTTGTGCGTAGGTGCCAAATGGAAAGCGCGATTCTAATTTTTCATAGTATTGAATTGCTTTTTCATATCCGCCGTTAGACATCTCGTCTTTTGCTTCAGCGTATAATTTTGATGCTGACCAGGTCTTGGTCTCATCACCTTTTTCACCAAACACGCCGCAGCCCCCTAAAGCAAGGGATGCGGTTACTGCCAAGACCAGCAATTTCAAAGATTTAATGTGCATAAATTTGTGCGTAAGCATGAAAACAATTTACGGATTATAGCCGATGACAAAAAATGTGAAACCAACTACAACAGTGATTTTGTCAGATTCTGACCTTGACATTGAGGCAGAAATAGTGAACGAGGGCGTAGAAGCGGATGAAGACCTCTCTTCTGACGTCGAAAATATCGAATTAAAACTGACTTCTTCTGCCTGTGGCGAACGCTTAGACAAGACAATCTCTAAACTTGTTCCCCAATATTCAAGAAGTCGTATTCAACAATGGATTGAGGACGGATATGTTACCGTAGATGGGGTTCCTGGTCGTGGAAAAATGACCATGCTTGGCGATGAGAAAATTGTCATTGTTCCTCAAGCAGCGCCGGACGAGGGTGCTTATGAGCCGGAAGATATTTCGCTCGATGTTGTGTATGAAGATAGTTCACTCATTGTGATCAATAAAGCTGCCGGGATGGTAGTTCATCCTGCTGCTGGAAACTGGTCTGGCACCTTGCTCAATGCACTCTTGTTCCGTTGGCCGGAACTATTGGGTGTTCCACGTGCAGGTATCGTTCACCGCCTCGACAAAGATACGTCTGGTTTGATGGTGGTTGCCAAAACTTTGATTGCCCATACTGATTTGGTGCGTCAATTGCAAGACCGCAGCGTCAAGCGCGAATATTACGCTTTAGTCTGGGGTACGCCGAATGTATCGGGAACCGTGGATGCGCCTATGGCAAGGCACCCACGTGATCGTATCAAGATGGCAGTTTCCCGCAGTATTTTGGCAAAGCCTGCCGTGACCCATTTTCAACGTATTTCGACAGGAATGCTGGAAAAATTTCCAAATAGTCTGGTTGCATGCCAGTTGGAGACAGGACGTACACACCAAATTCGTGTCCATATGCTTTCTTTGGGCTTCCCTCTGGTTGGTGATCCATTGTACGGCAAACAGCACCTGGCAAGATTCTTCCCGCGCCAGGCCTTACAGGCGCGTAAGCTCGGTTTGATTCATCCTGAAACTGGTGAACATATCGAATGGGAAGTGCCGGTAGCAGACGATTTTCAGGCCTTGATCAAAGCTGCTGGGATTTCATTGCCATGACGCAGGAGTGGCAGCCTGTTTCGTTTGACTTCTTGCGCCCTGATTGGCGTGAGGTGCCAAGCCACATTCGAGCAATGTCAACATTACGACTTGGTGGTTGTAGTGTTGGTGTGTACGGTGATGAGCGCGGTTCCGGCGGATTGAATCTCGGTGAGCATGTTTCTGATGACATCGCAGCGGTCGTGGCAAATCGTGAAAAATTAAATGCATCATTGCCATCTGATGTCATATTCTTATCACAAGTTCATGGCAATATAGTAGTGCATGCTGAAAATCTGTTGCCGGGCATATGTGCTGATGCTGTTGTAACTAGTACACCTGGATTGGTCTGTGCTGTGTTGACTGCAGACTGCTTGCCGGTTTTATTTAGTGACGCTGCTGGACGTGTTGTTGCAGCTGCGCATGCTGGTTGGCGCGGTTTAGCATCAGGCGTATTGCAAAATACTGTACTGGAGATGCGTTTAAAAGGGGCTGGTGAAATTTTCGCTTGGATGGGCCCAGCCATAGGCCCAGAAAAGTTTGAAGTAGGTCAAGAAGTTTATGATGTCTTTACCAGTATGGATAAAAATGCGATACATTCTTTTGTTAAAATAACATCTGATGATATTGTAGGGGGTGGGCAGAAATATCTCGCTGATATTTATCAGCTGGCGCGAAATATTTTGAGTTCCGTTGGCGTCTGCGATATTTCTGGTGGTGAATATTGCACGGTCTCCGATAAGCAGAAATTTTACTCTTACCGGCGGGATGGAGTGACCGGGCGTATGGCTAGTTTGATTTGGATTGCTGCGGGTGATCTGCCAAATGGTTTGTCAGTTTAGTGTTTGCGTCTGTTAATTCTGGATTGATGCTTGCTTGAGTTTGTTGCAGCGCAACTGGTTTTTCTAGACGTTCGCGCTTGCGTTGTGGTGTACGCATCAGGTATAAAAGTATCGTGAGTGGAAAAACGCAGTACATGATGAAGGTCATGATTCCTGCAATGACTGACGGTTCTGTTATTGCCATTAATAAAACGACGTATACCCAGGCGATTGCGACGATGTACATAAATTAGTTGATAGCAGGTTGCTAAAAAGTAGGTAGTAAGTTGGAAAAAATTAAGTTTTCGATAAATTTAAAGCATGAAAGCTAAAGATTAACCCACAACGATACGCGAAAATCAGGAGGCACGCATGAAGACTTTCGATCCTCAAGCTATGTACTCCGAATGGATGTCACAGCTAGTGAATCAAACCCCTTGGCAAGAATGGATGAAGCCCTCTGCTTCTGTGGCAGAAATGCCTGTTCCTGAAATGCTCAAAGAAGCCGGCGCAACAATCAATCCTGCGGTTCTTGCAAAGCTTCAATCGGACTATATGCAGGAATTTGGTCAGCTCTGGCAAAATTTCGCCATCTCTAAATTACCTGAACTCAAAGACAGACGTTTTTCTTCTTCAGACTGGCACACTCATGCGATGCATGCTTATAGTGCGGCTAGCTATTTGTTAAATGCCCGGTTTTTGATGGCATTAGCGGAGTCGGTTGAAGCGCCAGGTAAAATAAAACAAAAAATTGGTTTTGCGGTGCAGCAAATGATTGATGCGATGTCACCCGCCAATTTTCTGGTTACCAATCCTGAGGCACAAGCCAAACTCATAGAAACTAAGGGTGAAAGTCTGGCGAAAGGCATTACGCAAATGCTTGCCGACATGCAAAAAGGACGCATTAGCCAGACCGATGAGTCGGCATTTGAGGTTGGTAAAAATGTCGCGACAACTGAAGGTGTTGTGGTATTTGAAAATCGCCTGTTTCAGTTGATTCAATATACGCCACTGACAAAAACTGTACATCAACGCCCTCTGTTAATGGTGCCACCGTGCATCAATAAGTTCTACATCCTTGATTTGCAGCCTGAAAACTCCGTCGTCCGTTATGCGGTCGAACAAGGACATACGGTATTCCTGGTTTCGTGGGCAAATCCTGACGCAAGTATGGCAGATGTAACATGGGATGACTATGTAGAGCTGGGAGCAATAAAAGCATTGGAAGTGGCTCGTGCTATTAGTAAACAAGACAAGGTCAATGCATTTGGCTTCTGTGTAGGTGGCACGATTATTTCTACTGCACTGGCAGTTCTCGCAGATCGTGGCGAGCATCCGGTGAGTAGTTTGACTTTGCTGACTGCATTACTTGATTTTTCTAATACCGGAGTTCTCGATGTCTTCGTCGATGAAATGCAGGTTTCCATGCGTGAGCAAACCATTGGCGCTGGCGGCTTATTGCCTGGCCGCGATCTGGCAAGTACTTTCTCTAGCTTGCGTGCCAATGATCTGGTCTGGAACTACGTTCAGTCCAACTATTTAAAAGGCGAGGCGCCGCCGCCATTTGATTTGCTCTACTGGAATGCGGACAGCACGAATCTTCCCGGCCCGATGTTTTGCTGGTATTTGAGAAATACCTACCTCGAGAATAAGTTGATGCAGCCTGGTGCTCTGATCGTCGCGGGTAATAAGGTTGATCTTGGTAAAATCGACACGCCTGTGTTTATTTACGGTTCTCGCGAAGATCATATTGTGCCATGGCAAGCAGCATTTGCATCTACGCGCTTATTGAATCTCAAGCAAAAAAATAGAAATACCTTTGTGTTGGGTGCCTCGGGACACATTGCTGGTGTCGTCAATCCACCTGCAAAGAAAAAGAGAAGCTACTGGCTCAATCCTGACGCGGTCGGCAAAGATGCTGATGCCTGGATGGCTGGAGCGACTGAGTACCCGGGTAGTTGGTGGCCTGTGTGGTCAGAATTTTTGGCAGAACACGGTGGAAAAATGGTGAAGGTGCCAGCAAGTGCCGGGAATAAAGAATTTCCAGCATCCGAGTCCGCACCAGGTCGTTACGTGAAAGTAAGAGCAGATTAATTTTTGTTGTTTTGGCTTATCTATTAAAAACAGGAGAATCAGTATGGCAAAGCGTGTTGCGTATGTAACTGGCGGTATGGGTGGAATCGGGACTCCAATTTGCAGACGTTTGTGCAAAGAGGGTTACACCGTTGTTGCGGGCTGCGGCCCAAACTCTGCCCGTAGAGAAAAATGGCTGGCAGACATGCGTGCGGAAGGTCTTGATATTCATGCTTCCGAAGGTAACGTGTCTGACTGGGAATCAACCAAAGCAGCTTTTGACAAAGTAAAGGCTGAAATTGGAGAAATTGACGTACTGGTTAACAATGCCGGTATTACTCGCGATGGCCAGTTCCGTAAAATGAGTAAGGCGGATTGGGATGCTGTCATGGATACCAATCTGAATTCACTGTTTAACGTGACTAAGCAAGTGATTGAAAACATGGTTGACCGTGGCTGGGGACGTATCATTAATATCTCGTCAGTGAATGGTCAAAAAGGTCAGTTTGGTCAGACCAATTACTCGACTGCTAAAGCGGGCATTCATGGCTTTACAATGGCGTTGGCTCAAGAAGTTGCGACGAAAGGTGTGACAGTTAATACCGTGTCCCCGGGTTATGTTGGTACCGATATGGTGAAGGCAATTCGTCCTGACGTATTGGAAAAAATTGTGAGCGGAATTCCGGTAAAACGTCTGGCGGAGCCAGAAGAAATTGCATCTATTGTTGCTTGGATTGCGTCTGATGAAGGCGGTTATGCGACTGGTTCGGACTTCTCAATCAACGGTGGTTTGCACATGGGTTAATGTGATCACGGTTTAACTTTGCGTGGTTCGCGCGATCCTTATGTTGTCTATTTTTTGCGGCAATATATTGATTTTAAGTAATTTAAAACGCAATGATTGCTTATTTTTTACTGCAATGCAGTAAAATAAGTCCATCGGATTGGCAAACATTCCGATGGACAATCTACATTGTGAATATATAAAAACAAGCACAATGCAAAAAAGGGGACAATCAAATCAGTGCATTTCGAAGAGCTTTGAAAATGCATGATTTGCTTGAATGAGTCTGGGTTTTGGATCTGAGTGGTTCAAAACAAGATGTAGAAGTGATCAATTGAGATTTCAATGAATAGCGCAAAAAAAACAACGCAGCATTTGATTAAAAAATATCCAAATCGACGTTTGTACGACACTCAGACCAGTAGCTACATCACGCTCGTCGATGTAAAACAGTTTGTGTTGGATAATGACGATTTTGCCGTGATTGACGCGAAAACAGGTGATGACCTGACGCGCAGTATTTTATTGCAAATCATTCTGGAAGAAGAGGCGGGTGGTTCACCGATGTTTTCCAGTGTGGTTTTATCCCAAATTATCAGATACTACGGTCACGCGATGCAGGGTATGATGGGTAACTATCTCGAGAAAAACGTGCAAGCGTTTATCGATATCCAGAATAAATTGGCAGAAAATTCAAAAGGCATCTACGAGGGCAAACCATTCAGTCCGGAGATGTGGACACAATTTATGAATGTCCAGGGACCGATGATGCAAGGAATGATGGGTAATTATATTGAGCAAAGTAAAAACCTGTTTGTTCAAATGCAAGAGCAAATGCAGAGTCAGGCAAAAAATATTTTCAACGTATTCCCATTCAATCCTGATGATGTGAATAAAAAGTAAATATTTTAGAAGTGCATTTAGTTAAATGCGTAAGTTAAGCTGCTGATTTTTCAGGAAAATTCACTGAAGGTGCGGCAAGCTTGCAGTGCAAAGGGTACAATAGCGGATTCGCTTTTGTACCTTTTTTGTTTATACGCACCCTCTATGTCTATTACTGAAATACGCCGCCAAGAAACTGCCGCTACGCCGAAGGTAGGATTTGTCTCCCTCGGTTGCCCGTAAGAGGTTTTATATAAACTTCTGTGACGTAGTAAATTCATAAAAAAAGCCCATCAAAATGATGGGCTTTTTGTTTGATTGACGAAGAGCTATCATGCAGCAACTTCCTCTTTGGACTCTTTGCTTATTGCATCCAATGCAGCTCTGGACAGAAAGCCACTTCTTGTTTCGTGGCGTTTTTCTACATAAGTATCGATCTTGCTAAGAACAAAGCGGGGAATGCTAATGTTTATTCGCTCTGGTTTGGTGTCGATTTTTGACATGTCAATGTCCACTACAGCCCAGATCCCATTTGCATATTCTGGGTCTTGAATTAAATTCTCAATTTTTGATGCGGTAATACTGACTGGTTCATTTAATTCGAGCAATATTGATACGTGACCGTAAATCGCTTCTTTTGTGTTGTTGATTGCTTCTTCAATAGTTTCTCCGTGTGAATAGCAACCTGGAATGTCGGGAACAGATACTCCATATACGCTCCCATCTTCTTTGTGTATGACGACGGGGATATCCATGTTTAGCCTCTCTAGAAAAGACATTTTGCCTACTTTACCCTAATGTTTTTCAAATTGTATGTAATTGAATTTAATTTAAATGATGTAAAAATGTAATTTACTTGAATTGAATTGAATTAAAAAATGTTTACGTTTAAATGTGCATAAAATAAATTAACAGTGAATCTAGTAAAAAAACCAGACTCATTTGAGTCCGGCTTTTTTCAGGATGCTGTTAACTGTACCAATTGGCAAATCTTTCTTCGGGTGAGGTACCGTCAGCAAGTTAGGCTTAGTTGGGTGTTTGAAATGATGATGACTGCCACTGGTACGCACGTGTCGCCAGTCATCTTCTTCCAGCATCCGAATTAGCTCTTTCGAGTTCATTTCGCCTCCATGTATTCGGATGTTGTGTGTAATTATACACACAGAAAAAATAATTGCAAATTAATTGTGTATTTGTGTATTTATTTTTCTGACTGAAAATATACGGGATGCAGCGCTATATAATGTTAAGAAAATAATAGCCCTTAATTTTCAATGTCGACTAAAAATAAATACGGTTTATCACGACGAATTCCAGATCCAATTGCACGGGAAATTCGCCAGCGCTGTGGGTTTGGGTGCGTGATTTGTGGTCTTGCTTTTTATGATTACGAGCATTTTGACCCTGATTTTGCAGAAGCAACTGAGCACAACCCAGCGGGAATGACTTTGCTATGTTCTCAATGCAATCAGAAGCGTGCGCGAGGTCGTTTATCTGCTGAGACTGTTGCTAGACACAATGCAGATCCTAAATGTAAGCAACAGGGATATTCAAGTGAGCTATTTGATTTTGGCTTGGAGTCGATGACGGTCAATTTTGCGGGCGTTTCTTTTACTGATTGTACGCATTTAATTGTTGTGAACGGAAGTCCTATCCTTTCTGTAAAACCACCAGCTGAAACTGGGCAGCCATTTCGTCTTTCGGGACAGTTTACGGATTCAAAGGGAAGGGTTACGCTAAAGATTCAAGATAATGAGTTTTCTGTTGGTTCTAACAATTGGGACGTCGACTGCGAAGGACCTCGTATAACAATCAGGCGTGGACTTGGTGATATTTCTTTGGTTCTGAAAATGAATCCGCCAAATGAGCTGATAATTGAGAGGCTTGAAATGCAATCTCAAGGTGTTTTTTTTCGGGGTAACTTAGACGTTCTTGAAATTTCCATGGATGGCGGGAAGCATTGGAGTAGTTGGAGTAGTTGTAGTATCAAAGGATGCTATACAGGAATATCTATAAATAATAGACAGCCTGCATCCAATGATCCAATTTATGAATCTGCCTAAAAAAAATCCCAGATGTTTGTCTGGGATTTTTGTTTTAGTGGGGTACGTCATGCCGCATGCGAAGGATTAGCTATGCCTGGCGGTGGTGAACTAAATATACGTAGGTGCCCTTTACCTATCATCATATTTTTATAGACTGCAAGTGTAACGTTCCACGCTTCCTTTGCAACTGCTTGGCCGGCCTCGATGATATGGCCATCTTCATCAATGATTGCCAGCTTTGCGGGTTTTCCGTTCTTTAGGGTAATCGTCAGTCCCTCATGGCTAACACCGCTAATCGTTGCGTTACTAAGTGTATTGGTTTCAGGTATGCCGATCATTTTAGCCCCGCAGTCTGTGAGTAGTGATTCCAGTAATACCAGGAGGAAGTCCTCCGGGAGGTGTTTTGATTGGAGCCATTTCTAAGAAGTTGCTGCCGACCGCCCCAGTTGCTTTGGCGTACTCGACTTCAACCTTCGCACTGTTAATGATTGTCTGTGCTACTTCGGAGATCGCCTTGGCGCGCTCGATCTCCATAGGTTTATCTTTGTCATTCAATGCCGCGAGAGTTGAAAAAAGGTGTGCGCGTAATGTCTCAATATTGTTCATTTTTAATTCTCCGGTTGATCTTACGATTTAAGGCTCCGCGTAACTGCACTAGTTCGGCAAGTTCTTTCGGGAGGTTATGCACGGTGTTTCTACTCATTAGCTCGGTACGGGAAATCAGCTCAAGATTTGAAATGTCACAATTGAGTCGATTACCATCTTTAAAAACTAGAGCCATGTTTTTCGCTGGGAAGTCGCCATGTTCCTTTTTCCAATTCCAACGGTGCAACGGAACCCATTTGCGCATGCCAGGTGCAGTTTTAATTTCAAGGTAACCGTCGGTATTAGTTCTAATAAAACCAACAGGGAGTACGTTTACTGGAACGCTATTAGTCTTAAATTGGGTCGCTTTCGACCCTTCAAACTGCAAACCTTTTTTTCCTTTATTCCAGGATTGCTGCCCCTTGGTAAAGCGTGTACCGGCACCCTTGGTGAGATTGCCATGCCCAGATACATCGCTAGCATAGAAAGCTTCAGATTTTTTTAATCTGAGCGAATTTGCTTTTGCGTAAATAACATGAAGCTTCATTCCAAGTGAGCTGGCAATATCTGCCGCGCGTTCGTTCGGATATCTTGCTTTAAGAATATTGATCTGTTCTTCAGTCCAGATAACGCGTTTTAAAATGTCACGTGATTTCGTCATGCTGCACCTGTCAATTCTTCTGCGATAAGAATTTTTCGGAAATTAATGGAACATCTTCCCTTGTCTATGCCAAATCCAAACCAGCACAAAAGCCACTCGCGATTGCATGGTTTACAAAGAGGATCGAATAAGCCATCTAAACGTTTCCACATTTTTCCCTCATAGACTCCACTTGGTATAGTTGATGAGTATTCTGAGAGTTTGTTGAAGTCAGATCGCGAAAGCAGTGCGTGTTGATCGTCGATAAGAATGCATTCCCGCTGCGGCTGTTCCCAATGCTTTCCTAATTGGTGGGTCACTTCCGGAATCTGGTTTTTCATTTGATTTCTCCGATTGTTTTGGTGGCAGCTGCTAACGCTATTTCTAATCCTTCGTTTTCAGCGCGTAGTCTTCCGATTTCTTTAACGACTTCAGCACCATTTTTATCTACCGCAATGCTGTACAAAATCTTCATGCGTAGAACTAGGGTGCTAAGGCGACATCCTTTTGCGATTGTTCCGTGACCCACTTTAATATCGCAAGGTAATTTCCAGGACAAAGGATCAATAGATTCTGGTGATAAGATCGAGAATCCATTCTGATGAATCATCATGCAGAAGTTCGCAACGTCAACAGGATCACCTTTTTGAACATGCTCGATCAGCATTTGTGTCAACGTTTCAGCACTAGCTGTTTGCCATCCGCTTCGGCCTTCGTCGCGTTTCTTATCTAACTTAGTCATCACACGCCGCCATTATTTCTTTGCGCGTGCGCGTATCGCCAAATGCAGGTCCGCAGTTCATCGTGCAACGTTTAACCGTAGGCTGACTCTTCGCACACGTGCAGCGTCGTCCCTGGTTGCAGTTGTGTGTACATTGGCTCATGCTGCACCTGCCGTTTCTTCGTTTGCAGAATGTGCTTTCTTTTTGATGCTGAGTGTCGGCCGCTTAACTGGTGTCGCGTCAACCGGCTTATCCAGATCTATGCGAAACTGTTCGAGATCGATGCCCTCAGCGTTAGCCATGCCGATGAGTGTGTGGTATTCACTTGTGTCAGATGGGTTCATCCATGACACGCTGAATGCTTCACCCAGGAGTAAATCAAGCATGACATTAAGAACGGCATCTTTGCTCGCTTGATCGATATAGGCGATTACAGCCTCGTCAGATCCACTTGTTCCGAATGGGTAAAGGTCAGCCAACATATCGTCAGGAATTGCGTAGGAGCCGAGTAAATTTTTAGTCAGCTCACGCAATGATTCAACGGTGAGGTTGTTGAATCCAGTTAAGCGGATGCGCTTGTATAGTGCTACTCGGAATTTAGTTTCTTTCTCGGCTTTTGCTTTCGCTAAGTCTTCTCGCTTCAGGCGTTCGATATACGGGTCGTGATAGGTCGTTGATAAAGTGGCCCGACCGGTGTTGATATCATCTGCAGATTCGCTGTCACCGTTATCATCTTGTGTCTTAGTGGTTGCTTCTGCGCGCGCCGCGCCACGATTGAATGCTTCAACTCCGGTTGCGCACAGGCTAAGATCTTCGAGTAAATTCTGAATTTTATGTGTATCGTAAAGTTCGACGAGTGTCCCGGATTCTGTTTTTGCATATGCGTCAGCTGGCGGGAATTTATCTGTTGTGATGAGTGCCCAGATTGTGTTGTTTTCGAGAGTGCCTCTAGCACGTGGAAAAACGCGCAAAAAAGTATTTTTTGTGACATACGCGCTCGTTGCATTTACTGCAGCTTTCAAAGCGATTTCGGCAAGTTTTCCTTGAAAAACTGGAATGTTCTGTTTTTCCAATTGAAGGATTTTTGCATTCAGAGTTGCTGCCTTTTTTTCTGCAAAACAGTCCGGATTTGTGCAGATGTTTTTTCCAATATCAGTGAAAATTTCTGGCTGGTTACCAGTCCGCATCGGGCACTTAATGCAACTTGGTGAGTCGATCAACTTTGCATCTTTGATATCAAAGGGCGCATCGTCTAGATCGAGCGTGTAGTAAGTTTCCAGATACTCCTTTGCGTCACGTGACGACATTGGTTCACTAGAATCTTCTTCCCCCATGATATGGCGCATTGCCTGTACTTGCAGCGCTGGGACAGGAATGCGTGCGATATATAGAGCGATAGATGCACTGAATTTGTGATTCAGAAAATCATTGTGTAATGGTTCTGCCAGCGAACATAATTTTAGTCGTCCGTAAATATAGCTGCGCGACTTTTTCAGCTCTGTAACAAGCTGATCGGCGCTGTAACCATGCGCAAGCATCAATGCCTGATAGCCGAGCGCTTCTTCCAGTTCGTGCGGATCTTCACGTTGCAAATTCTCAAGGATCTGAATTTTTGCGGCTTGCAAATCGGTCAGATTGCGAATCATTGCGGGAATGGTTGTGACCTCCGCGATTTTAGATGCGAGGAATCGACGTTCACCGGCGACGATCTCGTATATTTCTGGTTCGTCAGCGGTTGGTGTAACTGGGCGAATCAAAATGGGCTGCGCAACGCCCATGTCTTTGATGCTGGCTGCCAGCTCGGTAAGCTTTAGCTGATCAAAATGTTTGCGGTTCGTTTTCGAAATTCTGATGAGATTCAACGGAACAATTTCGAATTTTCCTTGGTCGATCGCAGTCACATTCTCGCGTCTAGGTATGATTGGTGCATTTGCAGGCTTCTTTTTGGCTACCATGATTAATCTCTCAGGATGGGTTGATTAATGTAAAACGACGATTGTCACAAGATGCGTTGAATGGATTCATCGCGCCGCTTAAATACGCGACTTGATATAGGATTGAATCGATTGGTACGGCAGTGGTTTGATTGTCGCTGGTCTCAACCAAAGCCATTTTTTGTCCATTGCTTATATCAATCTTGGCGCCTAGAAAAGTACCGATTAAACATTCGCCATTGATCTTGTAGCTAACGGTTTGGAAGGGTTCTAGTTGGTCATAAAAATGGTTCATGCCGCACCTCTTTCGCAGTCTACTTTGTCAGCGATTTCTACCTGGCGTATGCCTGGATTTACAGCAATGATGCTTAGGATTTCTTGAGTGTTATGAGCCATGTTTGTCATCCTTTTTTTGGCGTGAAAAGTATTTTTGTAGGAAGATGTCGAACTCAAAAATCAGCGGCATCAAGATGATTAATCCTGGTGCGATGTAACGCGAAGGTATTGCACCTTTTTCGCTTAACAAGTCCATGACAACGATCGCTGCTGCGAACAAGATGGTGAATAAGTAAAATTCTTTGCGAGTAATATTCATGATTGGTCTTTGTCGTTTGCTTGAAATTTTTTAGAATCAAAACCACGCTTTTTCATTAGAGCTTTCGCCCGGGTTTCAATTAATTTTTTGTAAGTTGGATCACGCATTGCATCGCCGAATGATTTAACTATCTTCAACCGGCTATGCGCGATTTCGAGAGTGAGACGATCGGGGTCAATGCTTTGCATTTCAGTCTCCTGGATGTGCAGACGTCTGCACTTTTTTGACTGGTGGTTGTAAAGATCGAGCGGCGATATAAGCGTTCCCGTAGAGACCTTTGTATGGATCTGATTTTGATTCGCAGATCCGAATAACGAAAGCATCAATTATTTCGGTTGGCTTCTTGGCGTGAGCAAGGAAGTTGAATTTAGCCACGGCGTGCCTCGGCGAGTTTCGCGGTCACGTTGACAATGCCAAAATTGTCGATTGCTGAATTGATGCAATCACAGCTGTGGTGTGCTATTTGTGTATAGCTAAAACACTTGTTCGGTGTACGAACCGTTACGATGAATGTGCTCATGCTGGCACCTCTTCGCGGGAGAAGTGTTTTAGATAGCCAGGTGCGGTATCGATAGAAAACGCGATGTCGCCTTTGACAAGGACAACGCGGTCGTATTGAAGTGCATAGTTTTTCCGAGATGCTTCGATAAAACCGAGCGAATGCAAAGCCGCATGCAGCGCCGTATCCAAGTGGAAGCGGTTAATGCAAAGGTGGATGGGATTGTATGGTCTTGCGATATTAATCAGACTTTGGTCTGTGCGCAGTTTATCGTCCACCATGTCTTCGAGAAGGGCGATGACCGGCTGAGCTGCTGTTAACAGATCGGACATGAGTTCGATCTCTTCTTTGCGTTCCTGATATTGCTTATTGTTTGCAGCGATGAGGCGTTCGTGAAAAGTATTCATTTTTGCTCCGTCTGTTAGGTGACGAAGCGTAGTATAGATTTACTAGACTCGTAAAGTAAATAAAAACTATACAAAATGTTTTTAATTTGTTGGTTTTTTTATTTTTAGGCAAAAAAAATACCGCCGAAGCGGTAATTTAAAGTATTGCTGACTACGCAACCTGAGTATTTTCAAGTAGACATTGTGCTATGGGAATTGCGAGCCGTGGTATTCGAACTATATGTGATTTACTGCCGACATGAAATATCAACCCATCCTCAATTGAATGGAAGTTTGTTAGTTTGGAAAAAGGAATTTCGAAACTCTTTAGTTGTCCGGCAAAAATAATGCGTGCATTTGTAATCGCGAGCTCACCTTTTGAAACGCCAACTATTTCTCTTATTGCTTTTCCTTTTGTGCCACCTTTTCCAACACTTACGCCTTTTGTAATTTTGACGCGAACTGACGTGCTGTTTGCTTCGTAGCCCGTTATTTTTTCTTCAAGGAGGATTCCTTCAGTGGAAAAGTGGGCAATCTCGCCTTCCCTGAGCATCGCAGATTGTACTTTTATCGTAGGCTTTTCGCCGCGCTTGATTGCTTCGAGTTGAATGGCGAGTTGTTCTTTCAAGCGTTTTTCCGCTTCAAGTTCTGCTTCTTTCTTTTTACGACTGTTTTTGCTTAGTGGTTGAAGGCAAAAATAGATGATTATTAAGTAAATTGCTATAACTATTCCGCTCTTCAAGGGAGTTTCGAGAATGCTACTTGCTTCAAAGATTACTAGGGGAGCAAATAAAATAAGGCCGATTATTCTTATTAAATTCATTGCGTTTTCCAGTGCAGTTAGAGGTTTGCAAATTTTATTATATTTGGTGCAATAATGATATTAAATGCAATTGGTTTTCATTACTTAATCGATGCATATCTTATTTGCATTAACTCTGTGAATCGTTGCAATAGGGGAGGGGAATTTTCAAGGTCTCTAACACAAACCATGAAGTCACCCTTTGCCCAGTCGTCAGTTAGTTTGATTATGGTAGTGTTGGTGGTGTGGAGATGCCGTTTCGCAACTGTTTCCATGACCAAGGCAATTCCTAGTTGCGTTTTTCCAACAAGAACACATTGAGTCTCAAAATTACTCACGATTGCTCGATATTTAATATGTAAGTTATTTTCGATGGCAATCATGTCGGCTAACGCTCTTATGTATTTCGAGTGGTCGACTCCTATAAAGTCATAACCTAGGGTGTCGACAAAAGAAACTTGCTTTATTGAGTTTTGGGCTAATGGATGGTCTTTCGGGCAGACAAGTACAAGTTCTTCGGTTTTGTATTTGATAAATTGTAGACCTGGTATGTGCATGTCCGACGATAGAAGGCCGATATCCACAATTCCATCCATAACCGCATTCCGTATATCAGGGAATGAGCCTTCAAGTATTTCCACGTATAAGGTCGGGAACTCCTCTTCAAGAACATCGATGACTAATGGTAAGTCATCGATAGCGACTGAGGCGTTGCACATAATTCTGAGGCGTGCGGTTTTTCCAGATTTGATCAGATCAAGGTCTGCGGAAAGCGCATCTGCTTCTTTTAGGATTGTTGCGGCGGATTCTAAAAATCTTTTCCCAGCAGGCGTGACGCGCAGTTGGCCTGTTCTGTGGAGCAGTTGTACTCCTGTGCTTTTTTCTAAATTTGAAAGCCTAATACTAACGGCAGGCAATGATAGTCGGGCGCGGGCGGCCACAGCGCTGAGATTTAGTTCCTCGCTTGCGTACTGCATTAATTTCATATCAAGCAAGTTATACATTGCCACTCCGTTTGACGCGAAGTGTAGCGGTCTGAATTTTTTTTGAAATGGAAATAAATTAATTCAAAGCATTATTTTTTAAAAAAACTAAAGATACTTTTAAAAATACGAATAGGTTTTCAAAATATCTTGCCGTATGATTATCTGTAACGAAATGTGGATACATTGCTGCTGAATGTAAAGGATGAAGTTGTGTGGAACGAGGATGATAAAAAGAAGCTAATTGAAGCAATGGATGTGCTTCCTGAGGATATTCGTGAGGGATTGATTAAAACTATTTCTCGACAAGCGGAAAAATATAGGAAGGTAGATGCAATTGCACCAAAGTTACGACTCGTCGTTAACGGCGTCAGGGGGTGATGCCTTGGGTAAGTCCTCGGCCATCGTTTCTAATAGGCTTTGCCCGGCAAGTGTTGCTTCGCGGTAGTGAGTAATTATTTTTAGTTCAACTTCATTGACATAGACCAGAGCGTAGCGTTCCATTTCTTTGTCCTTTGATGAGCTTTTCCCAATGATTCCATCGTTAAGCCACTCAAAACTCACGCCGCATGCGTCTGCTAACTTTCTGACTGTAGTTGTCTCCGGGCCACTAATGCCCGTCGACTTCAATATGCGGTTAATGGATGACTGAGACACGCCGGAGGCGCGTGCCAATGCATTTTGTGACTTGAAGCCAGCTTTTCGCATGGCTTCGTCTAATCTTGTAGAAAAATTCATGCGCAGACTATAAGCGCATTAAATTACTGACTCCAAAAATTGCCTATTCGTGAATTAAATAGTTATTCATTCGTGAATAAATCAACCAATTGCACGCAATCGGCTCTTTTCTTTCGGGGCGTCTTTAATGGCATCTTTTATTAGGGACTTGCCTTCTTCGGTCAATTGCCGATATTCGGTCAGAAGTACCATTTCCTCAGCGTTGTTCCAGTTCAGCGCATAAATTTCTACTGACCGCGTTCCTGGTACTTCATTCTCGCCAATGACCGGTTGTGCCAGGTAATTTGTAAATTCTTGAGGTAAATTCAGCCCGGTAATTTTTGAGATGGCAAGCATCTGCAGCATGCTGGGCTGGTGTCGCTCTTTCTCCCAATGGGAGATGTTTGCCTTAGTGTTGCCTCTTTCAGTTCCCAATTCAAGCGCTAGTTTAGCCCCTAGCTGATCGCCCGATAGCTTGGCATGTTCCCGCGCGGAGCGAACCCAGTTCGCAATCACTGTATTGATATTCATTTCCATAATCAGCATGGTATAGACCTTCTATACAAAAAAGGGATAGAAATGCTTTACTTTGAAGTATATAAAAACTATACTTTGTCAATTCTTTACAAAGTAAGGCGACTTATGACAACAGAAGCACTTGATCAGGCGATTCAAATAGTCGGTTCAATGCGACTTTTGGGTTTGAAGCTTGGAGTAACAAAAGGCGCTGTAAATCACTGGAAGACAACCGGAGCCCCAGTTCCCGCAGTCCATTGCCCAAAAATAGAAAAGCTGACGGATCGAAGAGTTCGATGTGAGCAATTAAATGCAGAAATCGACTGGGCATACATCCGCGGGACTTATGTGACCCAAACAAAAAAGGACATTACTAATGAATCTAATTCAGCTGCTTGTAGTTGCAAGTGATGTTTCGCCGGCAAGCGATTCGACAAGTTTTGACGATTTGGTTATGCATGAGCGTCAGTTGATTGTTGAAGTCGTGCGCGAATTGATCTGGCCAACAATGAACGATCGCCATCTACAGAAGGGCTTTTCCACGTGCTAGATGCAACTTGAGTTAGGGCGTTAGCGATAACACCGTTCAATGTTGGGTCGTGTTTAACCAGGGCATTGATAAGTATTGCAATGGTTTCAGCTGTGGCAACTCTGTGGCTATCGATGATTGCGTTGAGGTAGTCGGATTTTTTTAGTAGCTCATTGAGCTGTTGTTGCGCCTGGTGGCGTTGTTCGGACGCAGTCATGTTGATCTCCGGTTTTAGCTTAGCAACAGTTTACATATAAAGATTTTGAAAATTTTTAAAAACACAAGAATGGGAGAAAAGTTGTGATCACTTTAAAGCAGGCATATCTCAAAATAATTAAAGCTTTTCCGGGGGGCTGGGATGCGATGGCATCTGCTCTTGGAATGACGCGTGATGCTTTAGAGAATCGTATATACGAGCGTCGTGGTCAAGATTTAACCGTTCAAACCGCACTTATGATGCAATCGTTTACAAATTCGACAGCGTTTGCTGAAGTTATTGCAAGTGAATCTGGTGGCGTTTTTGTGGCTATGCCTCATGTCGGCGAATTGAATAAAGACGTTGCTTCCGCAAAGTTTCAGGAATTGGTCGAGGAAGTCGGCGAGCTTTCAAAAGAGTTTCGTCATGCAGTTGAGGCACATCATCTGAGCGGCAAAGAGCAAATCCGGATTAATGATGTTATCGATCGGATCAATCGAACAACGATTGAATTTCATAGCGTTGTGAAGCAGTTTTACTGCCACAAAACGAAAGCTGAAACCCATGTTGGTGAGGTGAAAAATGGCTAAGTTCTATCTCCCGCGCAAAGGATCATCGCCGCACATTGCAATTTGCCATATTGTTCATCTTGGTGGTACTGCCACATATCAACAAATCGCGCCACACCTGACGCCAAGCCATCAGTCCAGAGTTCACTTTGATTCAATTGTGGTTAGTCCATTATTGGATTTTGGCTTTATCACTCGCGATGGACGGTATTCGTTCAAAGCGACAGAGAAGGGCAAAGATTACGCTGGACAGTATTTGTCAGATGCGTTGCCATGTCATGAGCAATATGTAGGAAAAACGGTACCAGGGCGCACGTTTAATCCACAGCGTGAATTGAATATTGCTAAGCATCGAGCGGTTGCGCCATTCCGACCAGGTTCTGATGATTACAAAGAAATTCCTTCTTTAATGGGTAATCAGCGAGTTGCTCATAAAGGATCGAGCAATTGAATCTCGAAGATTTCAGCCGCGTAGCGGATGCGCTTAATGCTTCTATCGAAAGCACGTTAAAAGACTGGTTTCCTAACGGCGTTAAAAATGGGTTGGAGTTTTGTATAGGTTCTTCCTCCGGCGAAGCCGGCCAATCATTACGCATTCGCCTTTCAGGTGAAAAAATAGGTGTTTGGTCTGACTTTTCAGAAGGAGAGGCAGGACGCGACCTCATATCTCTTTACGCATTTAAAGAAGGAATGACTCAAGGTAAAGCCTGCGTCGCGTTAGCGGAGCATTTAGGCATTAACATAGAAGATTCTCGCTCACAATCAGTTAAAAAAAATGAGTCTATCGTTCCTCAAAAAACGGCACAGAAATCTGCGCCTGCGCAAGCGGCACAGGGGGTAGAAGAGGCTAAGCGGCGTACTCCATGGTCGCCGCTGCTTCCTGTTCCTGAAGACGCTGGTGACTATCCAAAGGCTCATGTTGTGCGCGGTCGTCCACAAGTGCATTGGGAGTACAAAAATCAGCAAGGGCAATTGCTTGGCGTAATTTATCGCTTCATTAACTCGTCTGGCGGTAAAGAAGTTTTGCCCTGCGTGTACGCAGAGCATTCAGAAACGGGGGCGCGTGATTGGCGGTGGATTTCGTTCAGAGATCCACGGCCGCTTTACATTAAAGGGGCGTTTAGACCTGAATTATCAGTACTTGTGGTTGAAGGTGAAAAATGTACTGATGCGGCGTTCGACTTGGTTGGTGATTTGTATGACGTGGTGTCTTGGTCTGGTGGTGGTAAGGCGGTCGATAAATCATATTGGGGCGATCTCGCGGGACGGCATGTTGTTTTGTGGCCTGATTGCGATGCGAAAGTCTATCCAGAAAAGCATGTCAAAGCTGGAGAAATTAAACCTGAAGAAGAACAGCCAGGTGTTTCTACGATGCGTAAGCTTACCGATATTTTAGTTGGGCTCGGCTGCGTTGTTGATGTTGTAAATACACCGAAGCCCGGCGAGGTTGTCGATGGTTGGGATGTGGCGGATTTGATTAATGATGGCGGGACGCGTGAAGAAGTTATCCAGTGGATTAATTCCGTTACTCGCATAAATCAAGCGGTAGATGAAATACCGATGTCTCTTGTTCCTGGTGAAGATGAAGTGGACGATGTCCCTGCATGGGTCAATGATATTCCAATGATGGAAGGTGACTCTACCCCACGTGCCGCTTCAGCTGGGGGGCTGACTCGCAAGCAGATTCGTGCACAAATGATTTCATCTGGTAATGGTGGTGTCAAAGGTTGTCGCGAAAACGTCTATACGGCGCTGAAAAACGACCCAACATTAGAGGGCTTGGTTGCGCTTGATCAGTTCGCTTTGCTGCAAGTGAAGCGCCGATCTCCACCATGGCATTCTGATCCAGGTGAATGGAGTGAAGGCGACGATTTCCATCTGGGTATGTATTTGGCGAATCACTACGGTTTAGTGATTGCGTCAGTGGGTGATATCGAAAAAGCGGTGGCTCAGGTTGCGCGTGAAAACGGATTTAATCCTGTCACGGATTTCTTTGATGCGTGCGAGGCAAAGTGGGATGGCGTTCCACGTGTAGAAAATGCATTTAGCACGTATTGGGGTGCGCTTGAATCTGATTACATGCGGCTTATTTCGACGATGTTCTTTGTTGGATTAGCGAAGAGGGCGTATGTGCCTGGCGTTAAGCATGACTATGCACCTGTGTTTGAGGGTAAGCAGGGTGAGGGTAAGTCAACCGCGCTGTCGATTCTTGGCGGTGATTGGTTTGCTGATACGCCATTTCGTATGGGTGAAAAAGATGGCTACTTATCCATTCAGGGAATTTTGATTTATGAGATTGCTGAGCTGGAGCAGTTCAACCGATCTGAAGTTACTGCGGTGAAGGCATTTATGTCATCGCAGAAAGATCGATATCGTGAGCCGTATGGTCGGCGTATGAAAAATCAGCCTCGTCGCACGGTGTTTGCTGCGACAACGAATCAGGACGAATATTTTAAGGATGCAACCGGTAATCGCCGCTTTTGGCCTGTCGACGCGCGTCGTTTAGATTTGCCTGGTCTTCGTGAAGATCGTGAACAGTTAATCGGTGAAGCAGTGCATTTGATGCACAAAGGTGTCAAATGGTATCCGACGCCGGAGCAACAAAGCAGGTTGATTACTCCGCACCAGGAAGATCGCGAATTATCAGATGAATGGGCGGGTCGAGTTTGGGAATACTTAGAAGCTTACGATTCTGAGGGTAAGGCAACGCTCAATCCGCCGCTTAAGCGCGTTACTACGCGTGAAATATTAACACGTGCATTGCACATGGAAATTAGCAAGATCAGTTCTGCTAAATCTGAGACGACGCGTGTCGGCAACATTATGCGTAAGTTTGGCTGGATTAAACGAAAAGAGACGACCGGAGCGCGAGAGGGATACTACGAGCGCCCTGAACGCACCATAGTTGATTTAAAAGGAGGTCAGGATGACGATCTGCCTCTGTGATTTTCCACGTCAATTAACCATGTCTGTACTTCAGAGATCGTGGTCGCTTTTTGCGGCTGCGGAAAAGGGTCAGACTGGTCAAATTCTGTCACACGTCACACCTATGTCACACCTTGATTTTTATAGGTGTGACGGCTGCAAGCCCCGTAAAAATTGGGTTTGTCACACCTTACCACCTATTTTGGGAATTCTCTTACACGTGTGCGCGTACGTGCGTATACGCGTGTGCATTCCCCTTAAATCAATTTTCTCTACTACAAAAAAAAGGTTAGACAAGGTTGAACGTTGGACAAAGCCAATGTTTATAAGGGTTTTGAGCGTCACACCTTTTGTCACACCTTTTTCAAACTTCGGAGGTTGGACGGATGAGTAGAAATCTCAGGGCTGAAATGCCACAAATAGCAGCAATGATTGATCAGTTGCGTAGAGAGCAGGGCGTTGAAGTTACAAATGCTTGGTTGAGGCGAGCTACCACTAATGAGCCGGGTTTGTTTTGGGCGAGTGAGAACGGATTTGAGGTTGGTATCAGAGACACTAGTTCAACATCTGCTTATTTCTTAAACGAGCGAGGTATCTCTGAAAGGACTGAACCAGATTGGATGATTGATGCGACAAGATTTGCAAATTTACGAGGTATTGAAATTGAAATAAAAGATTTTAACAATCATGAAGAAGCAAGAGAACGAGCAAAGCTGTTACGGAAAATTTTAAGAGAGGCGAAATGCAATGCGTAAAAATTGGTCTTCAATTTTGGAAAAGGGATTAGTGCAAACGGGTTTTACTGAAGAAACGTCTCCAGTGAGTAAAAACTCAGAGATTGATTCGGTTGATATTGATTTTGAAATGAGACTAAGGAACTGGGGGCGAATTACAAATCCGAAAAATATTTATTCCGGTTCGAGTGGGGCGTCAACTTTTTGGGCTCAAAAATACGTGGAGTTTCGGAATAACCGTGAAAAGCAATTGGCAATATCGTGCGGTGTTCTTGAAAAACAAAATGTATTAAAGCAAATTGAAAATGAGGTGTTTTCAGAAGCAGAACATGATGATGCTTTGTTGATTGAAAAAGCCTGGTCTTCATTGGCTGATTATCAGCAAAAGACAATTTTAAAAATGCGCTATGTCGATCGGTTGCCTGACGCTTTAATTCGTCGGAATTTGAATCTACGTGGCATGAAAAATATGAATTTAATTTTATGGAGATCGAAAGAAAATTTAAAAAGTTACCTTGCATCGGAAAAAAAGCCAGTTATAATTAACCCTGAACTTAACCGAATTAACCAAGTTAACTACAATTTGAACCGCCGGAAACGTGCCTGATTTTCTCACCTCAAAAGGGTGCGGAAACACGTCTAAAGGAAATGAAGCCCTGACAAATTTGATTGTCTGGGCTTTTTGTTTTTGAGATTGAGATTAATCATGTTTCTACAAATAGTCAGGTCGCTGTTTAAACAGAAAACTGTTCCTATAAAACCAGCATGTTTATGTATTGCCGCCTTCGCGAGAATTGAATCAGGTCAAAAGATTGCTTTATGCGAGTGTGGTCAAACCATTGTTTGTGCGTCAGCAGTTAATAATTTAAAAATTAATCTTTTTGAAAGGAATTTTATGGAAAATCAGCATCGCAAAATTTCAGGTTATCGCGAGCTTTGCCAAGATGAAATCGACCTGATGAACGAAGGTAAGGCGCTTGCTGAACGGGTAGGTCAATGGATTGAAAAGACAAGCAAAATCGGCATTCGGAATGAAGGCACAGATGCCGAGGTTAAGATTGACCATCGCTGGCTCTCTATTGGTAAATCACATTTGCAGCAAGGCTTCATGGCAGCTATTCGTGCTATCGCGAAACCGACGACATTCTAGCTCGCAGGGCGAACAAGGCATTTGCTAATCGCGCGTTGAAAGGGTAGGTCTGATAAAGGCTTACCCTTTTTCTTTTTCTGATTCATCGGCGGTCTTATCCCAATATGAAAATCTCGATCAAATCGAATGTCGATAAAATTACTGCCAAGATGACGGAGTTCCCGCGTAATCAATTGCCGTTTGCTATGGCTCAGGCATTGACAAAGACAGCGCAGGATATTGAGAAGGCTGAGATTCGCGAATTGAATGATGTGTTTGATCGTCCGACGCCATACACTCTGTCGAGCTTTTATGTAAAGCCAGCGCGTAAAACGCAATTGTCAGCGAGTGTTGGTATTAAAGATTTTGCTGGCAAGGGTACTCCAGCTATCAAGTTCTTGGCAGCACAGATCGATGGTGGCCCGCGTAAGCAGAAACGATTCGAACGTGCATTGCAGTCAGTGGGCGCGATGCCATCTGGCTATTTTGCTGTGCCGGGTTCGGCGGCGACACTTGATGCATACGGCAACATCGATCGTGGTTTGATCGTCCAGTTGCTGTCGTACTTTAAAGCGTTTCCCGAAATGGGATACAAAGCGAATATAAGTGATAAGCGTAAGGCGGCACTTGCTAAAGGAAATGCAAAAAAAGGTGTTGCTGGTGTTGTGTACTTTGCGGGCATACCCGGTGATCGCCTACCGCTTGGTATCTGGGCTCGCTATAAATTAGGGCATGGTAGCGCAGTCAAACCAGTTCTGATTTTTGTGAAGTCTGCCCATTATCAAAAGCTCCTCGACTTCTATTACGTATCCGAATCAACAGCGAAAGCAACGATGGATAAGAACATTCAAGAGTCGGTCAGTAAGGTGTTGAGCCAACTCAAGCCTTAGCTGCCAAGTAACATGATTAACAAGGCTGGCTCACTCTAAGAGCCACCACACGCATGAGAATTGCGACCGAAAAACAGTGCGGCCAAGGCTAGAGCGCTTCAGTAGGGTCATCCGGTAGGATTCCGGCAGTTCTCATTCGTGTGGTGAATGTGCAGGCTGATGCAATAATCAGGCGAACGAGAACTTGCTCGGTAGAACGCGATACGGTGCGGGCGGGACCACTCCAGATGAGTATGGTAAGAGGGGTGGGCAAGAAGTAAAACGAGGCGTCGCAAAACACACGCCTATCGTCGCTAAGCTGGAAGAGTGCAGCTCCGGCCACTACACCTAACCTGACCGGGTAAGAGTCAGGAGCTATTTGGAAAGTGCAGCACAGCTGGTCTAGTCATGACACAAAATTAATCGCGGGTCCTTCTTGGTCGCAATTCGATGGGGGTAATTCAAACCCCGTTTTTTCGTTAGCGGCTGGACTGGAAAGTTAGTTAAATTAACCTCTTTTGAAGGGTTAAAGGTTAATCGGTTAAATCAACGTATCTAATGGGTTAAATATGGAAGAAGCGACCTATCTCACACGAAAAGAGTTCGCTGAGAGTATTGGTTGCACTCCGGCCTATATATCGAAGCTTGGTAGTCAAAAACGGCTCGTATTAAGCGAAGACGGCAAGCGCGTGAACGTTGCAGCAACCAAGGCACTGCTCAAAATGAGCGCGGACCCGAGCAAGGCGGGCGTCGCTGCTAGGCATGAACGTGAGCGAGCCGAGCGCGATGTCCGGCGTTACACAAAACCCGATGCGCCGGATATTCCCGACGCTGTTCCTGGCAGCACAAGCGCAGTATTTGTCACCGGGGAGCAGGGGCCGTACCACAAAGCACGTGCGAGTCGTGAACATTTCCTCGCATTGCAGGCTGAAAACGAATACTACAAACAAATCGGTTCCTTGGTAGAGCGCGAGAAGGTCGAGGCTGCTGCGTTTAAGCTTGGTCGGTTGCAGCGAGACATCTTTATGTCGTTGCCGACCAAAATTGCACCACTACTCGCACCGATCAATGATTCGTGGGAGCTGGAGAAAGCACTACGTGAAGCCATTCGTAATACGCTTTCCGAACTTGCTAAGATGGCTGAGCAAGATCTGAAAAACGCCTTGAACTGATAACGTCGGCATGTCTTCATTTGTGCAGACGTCTGCACAAATGAAAGGATAAACCGATGAATGCCGTATTTGATGGCAGGGTTGCGTATGCCAATCAATACGCGGCAGGCTTGCAGCCCGATCCTCCATTGTGGATCAACCAGTGGGCGGAAGAATACATGCGTATTCCTCCCGAAAACGGCGCGGAACCGGGCAAATATAGTTGCGATCGAACTCCCTACGCTGTGGAAGTGATGCAATGTCTGTCGCCTGAGCACCCTTGTAAGCGCGTCGTTTCTAAGGTCGCGTCGCAGTTGATGAAAACTCAGGTCGCGTTGAACTGGATCTGCGGGAGCATTCACCATGCTCCCGGTAATATGCTCGCGCTGCTGCCGTCATTAGGGTTGGCTAAGCGTGTCAGCGGGCGTATAGATAAAACGATCAAGGCTGTACAGGTCGTGCAGGATTGCGTTGCCGCACCGCGCAGCCGCGATAGTCGCAACACGCTCGATACCAAAGAGTTCAAGGGCGGTACGCTTTACATCACGACCGCTGGCAGTGCAGCAAACTTGGCAGAAATTCCGGCACGTTACATCTACGGCGACGAAGTTGATCGGTGGGCCACTAATGTGGACGAAGAGGGTGATCCGATCGAACTGGCTGAAGCACGAACCAGTACCTACGGTCGTAATGCTAAAATTTACTATACGAGCTCGCCGACGTTGGAAGGTGCAAGTCGCATCGATGACTTGTTTCAGTCCAGCGACCAGCGGTATTACTTCGTGCCTTGCCCGCATTGCGGACACATGCAAGAGTTGGTTTGGGAGAATGTGAAATATACAGCTGATGATGGCTACAGCTATGCGTATTACATCTGCATTGAGTGTGACAGCGTCATCGAAGAACATCACAAAACAGCGATTTTGAAGGCCGGAAAATGGGTTGCCAAAGCGCCCGGCGATGGCGAAACAGTTGGCTTTCAGCTGTCGGCGCTCTATGCACCGGCTGGCTGGATCAGCTGGGGCGCACTTGGAAAGCAATACGATAAAGCGAAAGCCGCTTTAGATCGCGGCGATCCTGAACCGATGCAAGTGTTTTACAACACTAGGCTTGGCTTGTGTTGGGATATGGCGCAAGAGCGTACCAGCGCGGACGAGCTGAAAAAACGTGCCGAACGTTACGACCTGCGCAGCATCCCCGATAAAACGCTGGTATTGACTGGGGCGGTTGATGTCCAAGGCAATCGTCTAGAACTAAAAATTGTCGGATGGGGGCGTTGGCTCGAATCGTGGATTGTCGATTACGTCGTCATCCCTGGCGATCCAGCGGAGCGCAGCACATGGGACAAGCTCGATGAGATTCTGCTGACGCCGCTCATGCGCAGTAATGGTAGAGAAATGAAAATCGAAGCCGCTTGTATCGATTCTGGTGACGGTAATTCTGTTGAAGAAGTCTATTCATTCGTGCGTAATAAGCGGCACCGAAATGTAATTGCTATTAAAGGGCAAAGTCGTCCTAATAAACCTGTGATTGCTAGCCGTCCGGGTAAGGTTGATATTAATAAGCGCGGTAAAAAAATAGAGCGCGGTGCTGAATGGTGGATGGTTGGTACAGATACAGCGAAAGACTGGATCTATAACCGTCTAAAATTTACAGCCGGTCCCGGTGCGATTCATTTCAGTGATGATTTGTCGGCAGATTACTTTGAACAAATGACTGCCGAACGCAAGATTACTCGCTACGTCAAAGGTTTCAAACGCAGTGAGTGGATCAAATCGAAAGCCGCGCGAAATGAAGCATGGGATTTGATGGTCTACAACCTGTCTGCAGCACATTTTCTGGGTTTGCACCGTTGGCGTGAGGCGGACTGGGATCGACGGGCGGAAAAAATCAATCCATCTCAGCAAGACATATTTGCACCGGCTCCTGCAATTCTGGTGCCGATAACTGAGGCGGATGAGCCAGAACCACCGCCAACGCGACAAAAAACAGTATTAACACCACAAGTAAATCCCGACCAAGCGTCGGGATTTGTCGTTTACCAATCAACGGATTCTGATTATGGCTGATCTCTCGACACTACAAAATTACTTAGCAGCAGCTGAATCTGCCCTGCACAGCCTGCAGACTGGCCAGCAGGTCGTCGAATTTGATCGCGGAGGTACCAAAATTCGCTATACACCCGCTCAAGTTCCGCAGATTGAAAGCTATATTGCCAAACTGCGTAGCCAGATCGCTGCATTGAATGGATCTGGCTCGCGTCGCCGTGTCATTTATCAGCAGTGGTAACTATGAAAAATCGACATAAGAAAAAATCGACTATGGCTAGTGCAACGGCTGTAGTTCCCAGAGCACTGGGAAATTTTCCGGCGCATACCGGTGCTTCGCGTACCAGCCAGCAACTTGGATCGTGGCAGCCTTACCTAGGTTCAGCGGATACCGATACGCTGATGGATCTGCCCGCACTGACATCGCGTAGCCGTGATCTAACTCGGAATAATGGCATCGCTGCAGGGGCAATTCAAACAAAAAGCGATAACGTTGTTGGAATTGGCTTGCGACTCAATGCAATTCCTGAATGGAAGCTACTCGGCAAAACGCAGGAGTGGGCATCTGAGTGGGGACGTGATGTTGAGCGACGTTTCCGTTTGTGGGCAGAAGGTACAGGGTGTGACGCAGCCCGCGAGCGCAATTTTGCTGGCCTGACGACACTAGTTTATAAATCGCGACTCTTCAATAGTGATGCACTTGCTTTGCCAATTTGGCAACCGGTACAAGGTGAGCAATTCGCTACGCGCTTATTTGTGCTTGAGTCTGATCGACTGTGTAACCCGAATTTTTCGTTTGACACACAGTCGCGACGTGGTGGCATTGATATTGATGAATATGGTCGGGCACTGTTTTACAACATCCGTACCACACATCCTGGCGATATCTTTACCGGATCAATGGTACCAGGCGTATGGGAGAAGATCCCAGCAACAACCCCGTGGGGTCGCAAGCGCGTCATTCATTGGGCATCGAAAGATCGACCGGGTCAGACGCGCGGTAAGCCGATTTTTTCATCGGTTATGCAGCAATTCAAAATGCTCGATCGCTATGCAAGTGCTGAGCTCGATGCCGCGACAGTGAATGCCATGATTGCGGCATTTATTGAAACCCCGATGGAGCATGAAAGTCTGCTGGCTATGTTCGACGGTGATGAATCAAAAATCAAGCCGTACATGGACACTAAGGCTGCGCCTCAGAACCGGGCGCGTCTCAAAAGCGGCGCCATTGTTCCGTTGTACCCGGGCGAAAAGTTATCGGCTTTTAATCCAGGACGCCCTGCAGCTGGTTTTGCTTCGTTTATGGAATCTGTTTTGCGGCACATTGCAACCGGTTTGAACTTGCCGTACGAATTGCTGCTGAAAGACTTCAGTAAAACGAACTACAGCAGCGCTCGTGCAGCCTTGCTCGAAGCCTGGCGCTACTTCCGTTCGGAGCGGCAAGGTTTGACTGATTATTGGGCGAAGCCGGTGTATGAGCTGTGGCTGGAAGAGGCGGTCAATGCAGGTATCGTCGAAGCGCCAGACTTTTACCAGAATAAGGCTGCATATTGCCGCAGCCGTTGGATAGGTTCGGGTCGCGGCTGGGTCGATCCTGTCAAAGAAGCGCAGGCCGCAGAAATTCGCATGGATGCAGGTTTGTCGACGCTCGAAGCGGAATGTGCGGAACAGGGTCTCGACTGGGAAGAAGTTTTACATCAGCAGGCGCGTGAAATGCAATTGCGCAATGAGCTTGGTTTGCCGATGCCAGTACGAACCAAACCACCGCCAGGCGAAGCGCCAGGCGATACACCCGAACCAGACGATATGAAAGTCAACCCATTGAATCTCCAAGAACCTGAAACTGACGAGGACCAATAATGCGCTATCCGCACTTATTTAGCCGCTTGTATAACACGCCGCTGATGCTGCATCCTGATAAGGCGGCGCTTATTGAAAGCGTTTTTCGTAATTATGCCGGGACGATAGGCTCAGATGCGCTTGAACTACCTCGCCCAGCAGCTGCGACGTATTCATCATCGCGCGGCGACAAACCGTATTCGCTCAGCGATGGCGGCGTCGCCGTAATTCCGGTCATGGGAACACTCGTTCAACGTGCCAGCAGCCTCGATGCAATGTCCGGCATCACTTCGTATTCTCGCGTGTCCGGATTGATCAATGCCGCTCTCAACGATAACGATGTGAAAGGCATCATTCTTGAACTTGATAGCCCCGGTGGCGAAGTCAATGGCCTGTACGACCTCGCTGATTCGATCTATGCCGCGCGTAACGTCAAGCCATTATGGGCGGTTGCCAACGAATCGGCTTATAGCGCTTGCTATGCCATCGGCAGTGCGGCTGACAAGCTGTTTATGCCGCGCACCGCCGGAGTCGGCAGCATAGGCGTGATTGCTATGCACGTCGACCAGAGCAAACGTGATGCCGCGCAAGGCTACAGCTATACGGCCATCTTTTCTGGCGACAAAAAAAATGATTTCAACAGCCATTCACCGCTCAGCGACAGCGCGCTTACAGATCTGCAGGCGCAAATTGATCGTTTGTACGGCATGTTTGTTGACACCGTTGCGCGTAACCGCGCGATTTCGGCTGATGTTGTGAAAGCAACGCAAGCCGGTGTTATTTATCCGCAGCAAGCAGTGGATGAAGGTTTCGCAGATGGTATCGCCACGCTGCAAGAAACCATCGAAATGTTAGAAGCAGAAGTTCAACCTCAACCCGTCCAAGTCGCGTCGTTTGGCGCACATAGAAAGGAAACTCGCATGTCTCAAGAAGCGAACCCACAAAACGCCAGCGCGGAAGCTCAGGCATTGATCAACCAGGCACGTGCCGAAGGCATCCGTACCGGCGCTACGCAAGAGCGTACCCGTATTGGTGCGATTATGCAGAGCGAAGAAGCGAAAGGCCGCGAATCAATGGCACAAACCTTTGCGCTTGAGTCTGACCTTGATACCGACACCGCAAAAAAGCTGCTCGCGAAATCGCCTGTAGCAACGAATGCTGCAACTGGTTCCACCAGCTTTCAACAAGCAATGGCAGCAGTGCAGAACCCAAAAGTCGGTGCATCAACTGAAACCGGTCAGGATCTGACACCCGAAGCCGAAGCACAGCTGTTAGCGCAAAAAATCCTCGGTGCTGGCGTTATCAAGAAAGTGAACTAAGGTTTAGCAGCTTAGTTCGTCGTTTTTCAACTCAATCATTTTATTCTTCGCTATAGGGGATTTACATGGATTTAAATACACAAGCTGGCATGCGTACCGATGTGTACACGCCAGATCGTTTGATTGCTGGACCATCGGATGACATTATTGGGAAAGGCATTACTGTGCTGGCCGGTCAGGTTCTGCAGCGCGGCGCTGTTCTCGGCATGATCACCGCGTCGCGCAAATACGTGCTATCGCAGACCGCAGCCAATGATGGTTCGCAAAACCCCAGCGTCGTGCTCGCACAAGACTGTGACTCTACAGCAGGCGACATTCAGGGACTGGGTTATTTAAGCGGAACGTTCAATAGCGCTTCTTTGATACTCGGTGCTGGTCATACGACCCTGTCGGTCACGGATGCGCTGCGCGGCCTGTCGATAATGATCGTCGATTCCATTGGCGGCGTCTAACGCTTCTTTCAGATTCAACCTCATGAAGCGCCTCGTTTTATAACGGGGCGTTTTCTTTTCCAATTTCGGAGAATTACATGCAATTCAATATCTACAGCTCGATCGTGCTGGCGAACGTCGTCGCTTATCTTCCGCAAGCACAAACTTTTTTTCTCGATCGCTATTTTCAGAAAGAGCAACGCAGTCAAACAGAAATGATTGCTTTCGACGTTGAAGGCGGCGCACGTCGTATGGCTCCATTTGTCTCGCCACTGGTGCAGGGTAAGGTAGTTCAAGGTAAAGGTTTTGCGACTAAAACTTTTGAGCCAGCCTATATCAAAGACAAGCGTGTTTTTGACCCGACTAAAGCTCTCAAACGTTCCATCGGTGAGCAAATTGGCGGTACCTTGTCGCCAGAAGAGCGTACGCAAATTAATTTGCGTAGTGAATTGGCGGATCAAATAGCGATTGCCACTCGTCGCCTCGAATGGATGGCCACGCAAGCACTACTGACTGGCAAGGTCCTTGTTTCAGGCGAGAGCTATGCCCCAGTAGTAGTGGATTACGGTCGTAATCCGGCACATACCATCGTCAAAATAGCAGGATCTAAATGGTCAGATCCGGGTGTCAATCCACTCAATGACTTACAAGATTGGGCACTCGGTCTGATCTTGAAAAACTCCGGAGCGATGGCACGAGATGTAATCATGACGACGGATGTCTGGGAAGTGTTTCGCGAAAATCCATTTGTACAAAAGCGCTGGAACTCACTCAATGCTAATAATGCAAAATTAGCACTTGATAGTGTCACCGAAGTGGGCGGCGTCTATATGGGTTCAATCGACGGCTTTAATATCTTTGTCTATGCCGATTGGTACGTCGACCCATTGGATAATATCGAAAAGCCGATGATTCCAGCAGGCACGGTGTTGATGTGTGGCGCTCAGGTCGAAGGCGTTCGTGCTTTTGCGGCGATTCGTGATGAGGCTGCTGGCTTCCAGTCATTACCGTTTTATCCCAAATCTTGGGTGGAAAATGATCCATCTGTCCGCTATTTGTTGATGCAAAGTGCGCCGCTGCCTTATCCATCGCGGCCAAATGCATCGCTTTCCGCGACAGTTCTTTAATTGCTCAGGCTCAGTCTGACGCATAAAAGCTTTTAAACCCAAATGATCGGAGCGCCAGACGGCAACGTTTGGCGACAAAATTATGAAAATCATTCCTAATACGACCCTGCAAGATGGTCGCGACTATTCCCCCGCTGGCGTCGAAGTTGATGTTGACGACGATGTTGCCCGAGATCTGGTTGATCGTGGTTTTGCAGTTCTCGCACCTGGTACAGCATTCAAAACGCCAAAAGCTAATGCTAAGCGTGCGGCAAGTAATACCTCCCAACCGTCGCTCGATACTGGCAATGCTGGCCAATCGTCGTTGGATACAGGTAATGCTGGCAATTCGGGTGGCGATGACAATGGCTCTGCCACTGGCTCGCAACAGGCAGATGCGTCGCAAAGCGGCGCTCAGTCGTAATGTCTGGCGGCGCATGGCAGCAATCCGTCAAAGATGGCTTCAAGCGCTTGACGGCATTTGCGGGTGTGGATGCAGTATTTACGGATATCAGCGGCACCTTATTCCAGGCGCGTGTGTTGTTCTCCCAGCCCTCTGCTGATGTTCTCGGTGCAATGCAGATCAGCAATGAATATGCGATTGAGTTTGACCCTGATGATCTGCCTGGACTGAAACACAAGTCCCCGATTACCGTTGATGGTAACCCTTACACGGTACGGGAGGCACCAAAAAATACCGAAGACGGTTTTACCCGTCTTGCAACTCTCACAAAGGAGTAAATATGCCAATTTTTATCATTACCGATGGCGAATTCATCATGGATGATCGATCAAAAAAATCAGTTGGAGATCATATTGAGCTGGCCAATGATATTGCGGCGCAGTACGGAAGTCGTCTGCGGCGCGTCATTGAGGACGCTGAGGGGGCGGTTGTGCAAGTTGAACAGCACGCTGGTGGATCGGAAATTGTAGATTCAGTGCAATCATGATGGCTGTCCCAGTGACTGAGCAGATCCTTGCAGCCATTAAAGCTGTGCTATGTACCATTCCTGGAATGGCGCAATCGGTCTTCAGATCACGTGAAGAAGCTTTGCAGCGTGAAGAATTGCCAGCTTTTGTTGTTATGCCAGACGAGGAGGACACCGAGCGTTTTGGCGGCAACACCGATCGTAATACATTTCGATTTGAACTGCGTATTTTCGTTCGCGGTTCTGTCTGGGATAGCGTTGCTGCTCCGCTCGATCAGCTGGCAGATCGAGCGATTATGCTCAGTCCGGAACTTGTTGCATTGACTGATAGCCTCCGGCGTACCGGCTCACGGTATAACGGCGCAAATGCGGATGAAACTGCGGGCGAACAGGTGATTCGTTATCAGGCGACCTACCTGTCGAACATCTACGACAGATCGTCGCGCGTGTGAATAATCTGTACTCAATTAACTAACATCCCGCAGACGCGGGATTTTTATTTTCTAAGGAAATACTATGCGTAACTTCGGTTCTGGCGTCGCCTGGGGCACACAAGGTCTCGACGCTTTTGGTAATGCTTATGCGACGCCTTCAGCGTTTCAATTCGGCATCTTGCAGGACATTGGCATCGATATGTCCTTCGATGAAAAATTTATGTATGGATCTGGTCAGTTCCCAGTTGACATGGGACGTGGAAAAGGCAAGGTCAGTTTGAAAGCTAAGTTTGGAAACTTTAATGCGTTGGCTTTTAGCGCGGCGTTCTTTGGCATTCCATCTGTACCCGGTCTGATCACATCTAACAATGATCTAAATGGGACGATTATTGCCGCGCAGCCCACCGTTATTGTTCCTGGAGCAGGGCAAACGTTCTTCGCAAACCTGGGTGTGCGTTCAGACGCGAACGGCACACCAATGATACGTGTCGCCGCTAATCCCGTCTCAGGTCAGTACACGACCGACGGTAATGGTAGTTACTCGTTTGCTGCTGCAGACTTGGGTAAGTTGGCGTTCATTGACTACCAGGTGTTGAATGGAGCAACCGGTCAATTGTTGACGATGCGTAATATGCCAATGGGGACAGCACCAAGCTTCCGGTTGGACTTTTCAATGCAGCGCAACGGCAAAGTGTTCACCTTGAGTTTTCCGAAAGTAGTGAGTAACAAACTCTCACTGTCGACGAAACAGGATGACTTTTTAATTCCTGAAATCGATATGTCTGCTCTGGCTGATGATAACGGTTTCGTCTTCAAATGGAGTGCTTCGGAATGAAAATCCTATCAAGAATTTGGGCGGCTTTTGTCTGGGCTTTTGCGGGGGGCGATGATGATCTTGTATCTTTGCAGATTGGGCAAAAGCCTCCAGAACGCTGTCCATCCTCTACGGAGGCATTGCAACAAAGTCCTGAGTTATTGGCTACATATACACCGAATATACCAGGTGAGCCAATTGAAATTGGTGGGCACCAGTGGATACTTGCACCACTTAATGCGACAGCAGTTAAACAGTATGGGAAGCAGATTAGTGAAGTGGGAACTACTGGTAGGCTTCCTGATGTGGATCTTGTTGCAAAACTTGCCTATATGTCGTTGCTGCGCAATTATCCAGGTATAAAACTGGAATATGTCGAGTTCAACGTTGACCACGGCAATTTCCTAAAAATTTGGGAAGTCTTGCTTAACGTTACTGGTATGGTTGCTCAAGCGGGGGAGATGATGCGGAGGGTGCAGGAAAAAATGGAGGCAGAGGGCTTGAAAGCCTGATTGCGCACGTAGTCGCCTGTACTGGCTGCACTCCGCAGCAAGCCTGGAGCGAATGGGATATTCCATCGCTACTTGCGCAAATCGATTACTGGCGGGTAAATCCGCCAGTACATCAATTGGTTGCCGGCTACATGGGATATGAAGCCCCGGAGCCGCGCAACAACATTCAGTCCAATCAGCAGGGCAGCTTGGACGATCTTTTCAGTATGTTCCCTCCGCCCGACGGTCTTCTATGAGCCGCTCGGGCTTTTTTATATGGTGCTTCCATGGCAGATAAAAACATTGAATACAGCGTGACCGCTGACGGCACGCCATTTGACGAGGCGATGAAGAAATCCGCTGCAGCAGCGCAGCAAGCAGCAAAAGATATTAGTAATAGTTTTAAGTCTGTTGAATCGTCCTTGCAACAAGTCGCCAACATGTTCAAAACGGTTACTGCAGTTATTGGCGGATTGACGGCAGTCATGGCTGGTGGGAAGGCATTCAAAGAAGTGATAGGCGCATCCAATGAGTGGACGGGCGAAGCGAAAAAACTTTCTGTTCAGTTGGGTATCACTACGGAGCGTGCCAGCGTCATGATGGTTGCCATGCGGCATATGGGCATGGATAGTGAGGTTGTTACACTCGCAGCTGGCAAGATGTCAAAGCAGATCGCAACTAACGGTCAGGCATTTGAAAAGCTCGGTGTGGCCGTAAAAGATAGTACCGGACAATATCGACCGTCTCTGGAAATTATGGGAGAGGTCAACGCCAAGCTCAAGGAAATTAAAAACCCTATCGAACAGAATATCGCAGGCACTCAGGTCTACGGTAAATCATGGAGTGAGGTACGCGGCGTCATGCGCTTGACATCAGAAGAGATCAAAGCCGCAGAACAAAAAACCAAAGAGCTGGGTTTAGTCGTTGGTGACGAAGGCGTGGCAAACGCCAAGAAATACAAAGAATCAATTAACGATATGAAGTTGATTATGACGTCGCTTGAGGTGCAGCTCGGTGCTGCTGTTATTCCCGCTTTTGTTTCGCTTGGTTCGTGGCTAAGTGGCGTTGGCCCCATTATCGCAAAAGCGATGGGAGCCGCGATCACATCTTTGACAGGCATATTCAATACCCTTTCAGAAACAGTCATGTCCGTCTGGGATGTTGTAGCTGATGGGTTTTCGCAAATCGGTCAGATTACCTCCGACGTGATGGGTGGCACAGCGCCATCTGCAATGGAATTTTTTGTCAACGTATTGAAGGTTGTTGAAATTGCTTTCGTAGGCTTTAAGGTTGCGGTGCAGGTTGCCCTTGAAGCGGTAATGGCGATAATTGATATTAGTCTGGCTAAGTGGATGCGCGTTGGTGCAGTTGCTGAGCGAGTGCTGCATCTCGACTTTGCGGGCGCAAAGAAAGCCTGGGAAAGTGGCACCAAAGAAATTGAAGATGTTGAACAAAGGCATATGGATAAGCTTGTCAAAATTGCTGAAGCTGGCAAGGACAAGATGGATGACATCATCATGCGACCATCGAAAAAAGAAACGCCGATTAAGGATAAAAAAATCGAAGGTGGACCGACCTATGATTTTAGTGACGGTAAAGAAGACAAAGCCAAGTCGCGCATGCATGAGTGGGAAGGGAAGCTAGGCGCAGAAAAAGATGGCTTCGCGAAGGAACAAGCAATTGCAGGAACGGCGCGAGAATACAGCCATACACAAGAGCGCGACTACTGGAAAAAGATTCTTGACACGGTCAAGATGAGTAAGGAGGAGCGCGGTCAGGTAGAGAAAAAATACTATGCTGAAACTGCGGCGATTCGTAAGGAGGCATTTGAAAGTGAAATTGCCGGTGAGAAGGCTTCGATGGAGAATTTCAAGCACAACCATATTGCTCGTACTGAAATTGCTGTCAAGATTTACCGAGACAACGTCGACCGTTATGGCGAAGAAAGTAAAGAAGCTAAAGCGGCGTATGGTGAGGTGCTTAAAGAACATAAGGCATTTGCAGATCAAGTTCTTGCTACTAATAAGGTGATTAGAGAGACTGAGCGAAATGCTGCGCTAGCGGGCATTGATCAAGAAGAGCAAGACCTCGCTTTTAAGTTATCTCTACATGAGGTTAATCAGGCGCAATTGCTTCAGGGGCTAGAAGAATTTGAGGCTAAGCGTTATCAAATCAAGATGCAGGCTCTTCAGGAACAGGAGGCTGCCATGCATAACAGTGATGAGGATCCAACTGCGCTCGCGCAAATACATGCGCAGATCGAGGCAATGGAGCAGCTGCACCAAGCCAAACTGGGGCAGATTAAAAGACAGCAGATTCTAGAAGAGCAAAAGAATCGTCTGGCCATGTATGGCACTGTCGAGGGTGGTATGCAGCGCATCATCGCCGGTACCATGAACGGCACAATAAAAATGAGCAACATCTTTCAGTCAACGATGCAGATGTTAAGTGGTGCCGTGATTGAAATGCTGGCTAAGACAGCGGCAGAGTGGGTTATGAATTCAGCGCTAACGAGGTCACTCACGATTAGTAATGCGGTAACACAGGTTGAGGCTAGTTCTGCTGTAGCAGGTGCAGAGGCAACTGCTTCTGCAGCGGCGATTCCTGGTTCCGGATGGATGATTGCAGCGGGAGCTGGTTTGGCTGCCTATGCGGCAGCGAAATCATTCATGCCTTCTTTTGCAGTCGGCGCATGGGATTTGCCACACGATATGATCGCCCAGGTGCATCAAGGCGAGACGATTTTACCGAGGACGTTTGCGGAAGACTTTCGAAATAACGCTGGAAGTATGGGGGGTGGTGGACCTACCGTTCACTACTATGACAACAGTGGAAGGCTGAGTCCTGGTGATATTCGTCGTAATGCAAAACTTATTCAGGACGTATTGAAAGACCTCCAGAGGAAGCAATCATGAGTAACGCGATTTTCCCAGCTCTTCCGGGGCTTACCTGGGGTACCGATTGGGATCCGCAGTTTAAGACGAAAATGCAGGCTGCGACTTCTGGCAAAGAGTACCGTGCGTCACTGATGAGTTCGCCAGTCTACTCATTCAAACTGAAATATGAGTTTTTACGTAGTGCAAGTCGTCAAGAACTGCAAACCTTGTTTGGTTTCTTTTTGGCTCGGCGTGGGGCATTTGATAATTTCTTGTATAGCTTTCCAGACGATTGTGCGGTTACTGATCAATTTATTGGTATGGCAACTGGTACGCAGACTAATTTTCAATTAGTGCGCGGTCTGTCGGTTGGTTTTGCTGAGCCGGTACAAAACATCAATCAAATAGTCAACGTTAAAGTCAATGGTGTCCCAATGGCATTGGGGGCTGACTACACGGTAAGCGCAACCGGCTTGGTGATGTTTGCTGCAGCGCCAAGTGCAGGCTCGATTACCTGGAGCGGTTCGTATTATTACCGCGCTCGTTTCACGAAAGACAACCTGCCATTTACTAGCATGATGCGGTTCATTTATGAATGTAAAAGTCTAGAAATGATCGCCTCGTTAGGATTAAAAATATGAAAGCACGCACACCAGCACTGCAAGCGATGCTCGATAGCAGCATCTATTACAAGTGCAATTTATTTACTGTCACGCTCATCACCGGCCAGATTTACTATTGGACGGATGCGGACATCGATGTGACTTGCTACGGACAGGTTTATAGCAGTAGTGGCCCTAGTATTTCAGGAGCACATTTCCATCTGCAGCGCGGTCTGCAGGTCGATACATTGACGTTGAACGTACTTGCCTTGCCAACTGATCTTCTTGGTGGTGTAACGTGGGATGTAGCGGCACGATCCGGTGCGCTCGATGGTACGGTCATTAAAATCGATAAGGCATTTTTGCCAGCGTGGGGTAGTCCTGCTGAATCACTTAACTTCTTCGTCGGTAAAGTGAAGAGTTCGCAGGTTGGTGAATTACTCGTCACATTGACCGTTGTCTCTGATGATGATTTTCTTAATACGCCGGTTCCTAAGTTGACTTTTCAGCCTGGCTGCGTCCGCGACGTGTACAGCCCCGGTTGCACGCTTGCACGAGCTGCTTATCAAAAAACGGGAAATGTCGGTGCAGTCGTTAATCGCATCAAATTTGCAAGCGGTTTGCCTGATCCTAATGGATGGTATGCACTCGGTTCGATCACTTTTAACAGTGGCCAGAATAGTGGCGTGAGACGTTCGATTAAAAGCTTTGTAGGCGGCGTGGTCGAGTTGTCTAACCCCTTAGTCTTTGATTTGGCAACGGGTGACGCTTTCACTATCGTTGCGGGTTGCGACAAGACACCAGCTGCGTGTAGCGCAAAAAATAACCTGGCGAATTACAAAGGAACGCCATTCGTTCCTAAACCGGAGACGATGGTATGACGCCAGAAAAGCAAGCGGAAATCGTGGCAGAGGCAAAGACCTGGCTGCAAACGCCTTATCACCATCATGGTGACGTCAAGGGGGCGGGCGTTGATTGCGCAATGATATTGGTGGAGGTCTATCACGCATGCGGATTGATACCGAAAATTGACCCGCGACCCTATCCACCCGACTGGCATTTACATCGAGATGCTGAGCGTTATTTGGGGTGGGTCGAACAATATGCGGATCCGGTGGAGACTCCGGAGCCAGGCGATATTGCTGTGTTTCAATTCGGTCGTTGTGTTTCACATGCAGCGATCGTCATTGACTGGCCGCTGGTGTTGCATGCGTTCAGGAAAGAGCGTGAGGTGGTGCTTTCAGATGTCAGCACTAGCAGCGACTTCAGCGAGCGATTGCGGGGGTTTTATAGATTAAAAGGATAAGATATGTCGGGATATTTTGGTGGTGGTTCTTCAGCTCAAAACAATGCAACAGCCATCGGCACGCTGAATCTGCAAACTTCCTGCTACGGTAAATCGATCCCTTGGGCATTTGGTACCGTTCGCGTACCGCCTAATTTGATTCAATACGAAGATTTTACTGCAATTGCCCATACATCCAGCCAGTCGGCTGGTGGTAAAGGGGGGCACGGATCATCAAGCAGTACAACTTATACCTATACCGCCGCAGCAATTATGGCACTCGTATCAGGCCCCATTGTCGGTGTGCCAAGAGCATGGAAAGATAAAGACGTTACGACGCTCGGTAAATTGGTGCTAGATCTGTACACAGGTTCAGCCACGCAAATGCCATATCCTTACATGCAAACCAAGCATCCAGACCGTGCGCTTGGTTATCGTGGCATCAGCTATGTAGCAGCCGGTGCATACGATCTGGGCAATAGCGCGACACTCGGCAATCATTCATTTGAAGTGCAGACGTCTGCACGAATAGCCGGTTTGCCGGACGCGAATCCCGCTGATGTAATTAAGGCGATCGTGACAGACACCGAGCAAGGTGTAGGTATGCCTGCACCGAGCGTAGGAGATCTAACGCAGTTTTCAAACTTTTGTCTCGCGAACGGTATTTGGGTTAGCCCATTGTACAAAGAGCAGAAGCCCGCGTTCGAGAATATTAAAAACTTGCTACAGATCGGCTTTGCGGATTGCTATCGTTCTAGTGGCGTTTTAAATATCGTTCCTTATTCCGACTCAGCTGCTTCCAGTGCTTATGGTAATTTTATACCAGCATCGACTGCGCCGATTGCGATCACTGAAGACGACATTTTAGATGTAGGTGATGATCCTCTGCTGATGACCCGTAAAGCGCAAAGCGAGTCTTTTAACCACGTGCAGGTGCGCTTCTCTGATCGCTCTGACGATTACAACGACAACATTGCTGAAGCAAAAGATCAGGCTGACATCGAGGTCTTTGGTATCCGCAGCATGCCTGTCGTTGAGATGAAAGAAATCTGCGACGTAGCCACAGCGACGAAAGTTGCTGAGTTTTTGCTGCATCGTAGTCTGCATATTAGGAACGAATACGAGTTCAGTTTGCCGTGGAAGTTTGTGTACCTCGAGCCGATGGATCAGCTGGCGATCTACTATCCGCGCAAGGGGCATAACGGCACTGTCGTGATGATCACAGAGATTACCGAAGACGAAGATGGCATGTTGACGGTGAAGGCTGAGGAATATCCGCTCGGTACCAATCGCGTCTCAACAAAATCGCCGCCTACCACAAACGGCTATACGCCAAATTTCAGCGTTGACCCGGGTAATGCGACAGTGCCTGTGATTTTTGAAGCGCCGCTGCAGCTGACTAACAACGTGCCACAAGTGTGGATGGCCGTTGCGGGTGGCGCCAATTGGGGCGGCTGTGATGTCTGGGCATCGACCGATAACGCGAGTTATCAAAAAATAGGCCGTATGCAGCAAAAGTCGCGCTATGGCACGACAACGACTGCGATTGCGAGTGGCGCTGCAATTGATACTGTCAGCAATTTGGGCGTCAATCTGAATGTGTCTGCGGGTGTGCTTACTTCAGGTACGCAGCAGAATGCGCAGGACATGATCACTCGTTGCTACGTCGACGGTGAATACATCTCATATGCGACAGCGACCTTAACTGGCGTCAACACGTATTCGCTGTCATACCTGGTACGTGGTGGTTATGGTACCGACGATGTGCCGCATGCAGCTGGGGTGCCTTTTGTGCGTCTTGATGACGGGTTGTTCACTTATGACTATCCGAAAGAATGGGTAGGCAAAACAATCTATATCAAGTTGGTCAGCTTTAATGCTTTCGGCGGTGGATTGCAGGATATCTCTGCTGTTCAGCCTGCGACCTACACGATTGTGGGCGCACCTTTGGGTGTCGTTCAAAATTTGCGTATGGCCACATCGTGGTCGAGTGGTAAAAACGCTTCGATTGCGTGGGATTCACTACCAGGTGCATCGACGTATGATGTGCAGTTTTTGGCAGGTACACCTGCAACAGTAGTGCGTTCCTTGACTGGTTTGGTCAGTAATCAAACGACATACACACCGCAGGACATGCGTGCAGACGGTGGTCCGTGGAGAGCATTATCTGTGAATGTTCGAGGTCGCTCGATCACCGGCGCGGTCGGGCATTGGGCAACGATACTCGCAAGTAATCCGCAGATTGGCGCATTGACCAATGTCAGCATGACAGCGGGTATCAAAACGGGTTACTTCAAGTGTACACCGCCGCCAGACGATGATTTTGCGGGTGTCATTGTTTGGTTAAGTACAGATCCAAATTGTCCGCCGATCGATGCTAACAAGGTCTATGACGGATCGAACACATTCGTCACTCTGAATCAATTGGCTGATGGTACGGGGCTGGTAGCTGGTACTAATTACTATTTCCGCGCTGCTGGTTACGATACTTTCGGCAAAGACTCTCTGACGATTTCGACAGCAGTTCAGTTTATACCGAGCGCCAATGCTCCGGACGCAAATACAATTCAAGCGTCGATGATCAAAGACGGTGCTTTGACGTTGACAAAGTTTGCATCAGGGTTACAGCCAGTTGGTGTGGTGAATGGCTTGCCTGTGGTCTCTGGTTATACGGGGCCAACAGTCGTAACGAACTCAGTTGATGGAAAACTGTATCGTCTGGTCGGTGGTGCTTGGACTTCTGCAGTGCCAACAACTGATTTGTCAGGTCAACTGACTGATGCACAACTTGGCGCGATCAGCGCTGCAAAAGTCACCGGTCAATTGAATGATACGCAGCTCGCTGCGATCAGTGCAGCGAAGGTCGCGGGGCAGTTGAACGATACGCAGCTCGCTGCGATCAGTGCCGTAAAAGTCACCGGTCAACTTGTAACGACGCAGATTGCGTCCGCGGCAATTACCGCGGACAAGCTGGGTGTGGTGCTCGGCGGCGGTAATCTGACGCCAAATAGCAGTTTCGAGAACGTGCCTGCAGGTGGCGCTTTGGCGACCGGCTGGAACGTTTATAACAATAGTGCCAACGTTGCTGCATACAGCGCGATGGTGCCTGGTCGTCTTAGTGGCGTAGCGCAGCAAATTTACTGGACTACCAATAATGACGGTAATACGAAGGGGATTTACGGTTCAGTCTGTCCGCCTGGCTGGCAAGCAGGGAAAACCTATGTTCTGAGTTTTTACGCAACGACGACGAATCTCAGCATCGCGACGACATTGGGGCTGTATTTCAACATATCTCCGGCAACCGTAACGGCATTGCAAAACCCTGTGCTGAACACTAGCTGGCAGCGTTATTCATTTAGACTCACGTGGGGCGCGAACGTTGAAGCATCTGGAAGAGTGTGTGTATCGATAGCGAACTGGGCTGCTTCTATCGGTAATATTATTTTTGATGATTTCCAATTAACAGAAGGGGATATGCTGACCGGCTACGCTCCGATGGTCGGCGAGATACTGCCGAACGCGGTTGGCAGTCTGCAGATCGCGGCTAATGCTGTTACAGCTGCAAAAACTGCGCTGGCTGCCATCGATCCGAGCAGTGGCAACCTCACCGCCAACTCAGTTACTGCGACGCAGATCGCAGCAGGAGCGGTGACGGCGATTGCTATCCAAGCTGGCAGCATAACTGGCGATCGTCTCGCTGCAAATACGATAGGCGCGAACCAGATCGCTGCTGGCAGCATCACTGGCGATCGCCTTCAGGCTAATACTGTCACCGCATCGCAGATTGATTCGCGAAATCTCACGATTCGAGATGGTGCTGGAAATGTTATTTTTGCTGCCGGCACACCGCTGACTGCTTCGAATATCACTCCAGCAGCAGGGTGGTTGAATAGCAATGTGACAGTTGACGGCAACGGTGTTTTGCAGGGCGCAGGCTCCACTGTGCAGGTGGCTAACAACCAACTGCAAAATAGTGTGCTGCATATCAAGCGGCCGCAAGGTGCGTCGGGGTACGGTGGTCCGGGTGCGATCAATGGTTCGATCAAAATCCGCCTGCCACAGGGTTTTAGTAACACGATGCTGCGGTTCACAGTTGATATTTTCGAATACTCAACGAACGCGTCTGCCAGTTATGACGTGGGTGGCTATAACTATGCGATCGATTTGCGATGGTATAACGCCTTTGCCAGATTTATCGGACCGCCGGGGTTTGCGCGCCCGGTCTATTTCGGTCACGATGGAAATTATGCGTGCATTTGGATTGGAGACCCTTCTGGAAATTGGAGTTATCCAAACGTGCAGGTGCATGATTTCGTTGCTGGGTACAGCAACATCAACGAGAATCAATGGGCTACCGGTTGGCAAGTTAGTTGGGATACCGGTGCCAGAGTCAGTACTTCTGCAAGTATTACCAATCCAGTTGCTGGTGGCGCTTTATCCGGTGTCGATCAGATCACCGCTGGAAACGCACCGACTTATATTGCAAACGCTGCGATCCAGGATGCGCAGATCGGCAACCTGAGTGGCAACAAGATCGTTGCAAACACTATTACTGCATCTCAGCTGGCTGCCGGAGCAGTCACGGCGGCGACAGTTGCGGCGGGTGCAATTACGACACCGGCGATTTCTGCCGGTGCAGTGACTGCAACGCAAGTTGCCGCTGGCAGCATAACTGGCGATCGTCTCGCAGCTAATACGATTACTGCTGGAAATATGCAGGCTGGCTCAGTGACAGCTGCAGCATTGGCAGCAGGTGCCGTTACTGCCGGAACTATTGCGGCAGGTGCTATTACAACTCCGGCACTTTCTGCTGGAGTTGTGACAGCGCAAAACCTTGCTGCGGGCAGTGTCACTGCTAATGCAATTGCGGCAAACTCGATTACAACTGCAGCAATTCAAGCTGGGGCTGTCACGGCAAATCAAATTGCTGCCGGCGCGATTACGGCAAGCAAAATGTACATCGGTGCGGCAGGGACAAACGTTTGGATTGACCCGACGTATGCAGATTCGTCCGCGTGGCAGCTATGCAATTGGGGTCAGCTACCTCAGCAATGGCTTGGGGGTGGTAATGCCGGGGATTTTATGTCCGGATCATCAGCGATGCTGGCGTGGGCATGGACGACGAGCGTGAGAGGGGCGTTCCGCGTTCCGGTCACGCCAGGCGCTTTGTATAAGGTCTCGGCCTGGGTTAAATCAACTGTGAACACGGATGGTACGTTCTGGTTGCGTGTCGATGCCGGAAGTAGTCGCACAGGCGCATATGGTGAAAACACGATTGGGGTCGAAGGAGTCGCGGCAGTCACGGATAGCGTGTGGCATCAATATGTAGGATATTTCACACCATCTTCGTCTCAAACATGGGCATCGCCAATGTTGATCTTGAATTACAACGGAACAGCTGGCTGGATGATGGCTAACGATATTCGTATCGAGCAGGTATTGCCGGGGACGTTGATTCAAGATGGGGCAATTTCAACTGCAAAGTTGACGGCAGGTGCAGTAACTGCCGACAAGATTTTGGCGAACACGATCACTTCTACCCAGATCGCAGTCAATTCGATCACAGGCGATCGTATTCAAGCTGGCTCAGTATCAGCAAACATTTTCAGCAGCGGTATCGCTGGTAACAATTTGCTTGATAACTCAGCTTTCGCGGCGACGTATTTGTCGAATGGTGTCAATTATCCAGACGGGTATTCGACTGGATCAAATATCATTAATCCGTCCGAAATGACTATGGGCGTTAATTTAATCGGTGCGCTTTATCATCCACCGGGCATCAGTGGTCTGGTCGTGTGTCAGGCTGGCACTTCGGGGCAGGGCAATGCATCAGCATATTACGATGTTTATTCTCCCGTAGTTCCCTGCAGTACGGGGCAGTGGATGGAAACATCGTTTTATTCTGGCGCTTATCGATGCACTGTCAGTGGCTATTTGGCGTTTTGTGATGCGAACGGTAATGCATTGTCATACGTAAAAATGCCAGATAATACTGGCGTTCCGGCAGGCACAACGCTGTCGACATTTTATCGTCACAGTATCGTCGCACAAGCGCCAAACGGAACGGTAACTTGTCGCTTGCTTTTCCGGAAGCTGCCGACTAATGCTGGCCAGCCAGACAGTTACATGATGATTCAATGCCCGATGATCGCAGCAGCCATGTCAGGCAATCAAACAGCGCCTAGCCCTTGGTCGCCGGCGGGTATTGGTACGCAGATCAGTGGTGGTGTTATTAAAGCAAACTCGGTTACCGTTGATAAGTTGGCGGTAACCAGTCTTTCGGCAATCACCGCAACGATAGGCACTTTGCGTACCGCAGCCACTGGCGCGAGGACTGAAATTTCAGATAACGTTATTAGAGTCTTCGATCAAAACGGCACGATGCGCGTCAAACTGGGGAATCTAGCATTATGAGCTGTGGCCTTCAATCATTTGGAGCTGATAGCTCTTTGAGCTTTGATAGTTCTCTGGAATTTACTCAATTCATCCTCGATGAGCAGGTAATTACGGGAAATAGCCTGGGTACTGGAGTTGTATTTCAGTACCCAGGCTATACGGGTCTCAAAATAAGTGCGTCGTTAGTTTCCCCGTATCAAAACGGCGCTATTGATGGTTGGGCTGTCCTGAGTTGCCGAGTGAGTTATTTGAATGGCATTCCGAGGGTCACAGTTTTTGTCGATAACGTGAAGGCTGGTTTGCCAGTGTGCGATGGTTTGCTTCTGGTCTTTGCAACGGGAGCGAGCCAATGACCTACGGAATGCAATCAATCAACGGCTCTAACGTTCTCAATATTGATGAGAATCTAAAAGCCTATGTGTACGCGGGAAAGTACGCGATTCCTGATACCGCAAAAACTGCTGTTGTCACGTTTAGCTGCGTTGGTTACCCGATGTTATTTTTTGGGGTTCCCCATAACGTATCTGCAGGTGATCCGACTGGCAGTAGTAGCATTGGGTGGACAGGATATATTGCGCGGCATGGCGTTTCATTGGCAAAGCTGGTCTCGTCAGGGGCTAATCAATGGACTGCCTATTTAACTGTCGCTAATCCGTCCAATTCATCGTTAGGGTTGTTTCTGAGGGTGTTTGGCAGGCTCGATCTAAATTACCCGTCTGGGTCTGGGCAGCAATTTGGGATGCAGGTATTTAATGCCTCGTCACAATTGGTATTCGATAGCAATCTCAAAATGTTGCGCTTGGCGGCGAATACGTATGATATCGAAGTCACGTTGAGTGCGGCGGTGCCAAACGGAACGCAAGGAAATTCTGCTTGCGATGCGATCATTAATGTTCCGTTTGATATGAGCGGGAAATCAATATGTGCAAATTCTCGCGCAATCATCCATTGGCCGTATCAAATTGGCAGTTACACCCAATTTGATACGGGACTCCTAATTAATCAGTACCAGATTCTAAATTTTGAGTCTTTGTATTGGTCAACTGGTTCGCAATTACATGTGAGGAGAATTGCTACTTCAAATTCAGAATACGAAACTCCATCATCGTTCGTCATTGATAACAGTACCGCCCAGACCGTTTATTCAAGGTTGGCAGTAATCGACAATTCATTATTTTTTTAGCCCTTACGGGCTTTTTTTACGTCTACTCAAAAGGAAATATTATGTATTTAGGAATCAATAAATCAATCGAAGTTGACGCAACCGGCGCGATTTCCGGCTTTCATCGTATCACCTGGTATTCGGTTGATCTGACATCAAAAACAATGACGCTCACAGTCAGCGGATACGTCAGCGCCGATGCATTTAACGCTGGTAAGCAAGCAATGCTTTCAACAAATGTGACGTTGCAGGCCGTTCCAGGCGATACCGATTTGCCACTGGATTTCGCATACAAAGCGATTACCGCGTCGGCACCAGTTCCGGCTGCGCCAGATCCAGCACACCCAATGATGCCAGCAGTTAGCAATGTGTTCGCTGGTGCGACATTGGTTCCGGTGCCAGCACCGGCTCCCGCTCCGTCGCCAGCGCCCGCACCAGCCGCACCAGGTAAGTAATTTTCAGAGCAGTACGTTCAATCGTAACCCGTCGTTGTGGCGGGTTTTTTTATGGGAGGTCAGATGTTGGATAAGGATAAGGATGTGGTCAAAGAAGCCTTGCAAGAATGGCTTGATAAGCAGTTCGCCACGTTTGGAAAGTGGACGCTCTCTGGTCTGATGGCGTTGGCGTTCGCGGGGTTGGTCTACCTCGCTTTGTCCGGTCAAGGGTGGCACAAGTGAACCTCGATCAATTGCGGAAGATTTTCCCATTAGCCGGTGCGAAGGCTGCCGTGTTTCTTGAGCCATTAAATCGGGCGATGGTTGAGTTTGAAATCAATACCCCGATGCGACAAGTCGCATTTCTTGCGCAGATTGGGCATGAAAGTGCTCAGCTCTTTTATGTCCAGGAGTTGGCCAGCGGTGCGGCGTATGAGGGGAGGGCAGATTTAGGTAATACGCAAAAGGGCGATGGTATTCGGTTTAAGGGACGTGGCTTGATTCAAATTACCGGCCGAGCCAACTATGTCGCAGCAATGCTCGCCCTCGATGTCGATTGCGTCGAGCATCCTGAAGTACTGGAGCAGCCGGAACTCGCAGCGCGATCGGCTGCTTGGTTCTGGAAAACGCATGGGCTTAATGAGCTTGCTGATGATCAGCTGTTCACTGAGATTACTAAACGTATCAATGGGGGACTGAATGGCCAGCAAGATCGGCTGGCTTTGTATGCAGCAGCAAGAATTGTCTTAATCAATAACGGAGGAAAAGATGTTTGAAAAAGTCTTGGCTTTACTAAATTTGTTTCGTAAGGGGCAGGAGATCAATGATGTTGAAAAATGGAAGCAAGGTAGTATTAATGCGAGTTTGGTGTCAGCTTTCTTACTTGCTCTGGTGGCGACTCTTAATACGCTTTTCGGGTGGCATATCCAGATTGATGCAAGCAATGCAGGCATCATCGCTTCTGGCCTCGTTGCTTTGTTTGGCGTCGTGTTCCCCGCTATCACTTCAGCGCGCGCCGGATTATTGCGTGCAATCGCAACCAAACCAGTTAGCTCGGTTGATCCGGGACAGTCAGATCCAGTGTCGGCATTGGCAACACCAGCAGCATCTGCTTCGCGACAGCCGACTTCAGTGCAGTCATTCCGTCAAGCTGCTGACGGTTCGGCCATTGATACAACCTGGGAACAAAAATACCGGGGAAATTGAATTGCGGCAGGATATCGCCGCGTACCTGAGCTCCGTCGATGGAGCTTTTTTTTCGTCTGAATGTAAATTTTAAGGAAGAAATGATCATGAACTATCTCTTAATTGTGCAAACCTTTATCTCTCTTTTCCAAACTTTGGCAGGCATGATGCCGCAAAGTACGACGCAAGAAAAATTCGAAGCAACTATTGTCGGGGTCCAGGGAGTAGTCGGTGATGTGACGTCGTTGTTGCCAGCGCTGTCGGGATTGGCCACATCTGTGGATACTGCAATCGCTGCCGCAAGCGGGGGCGGTAGTCTTGATTTTAAGTTGCTGGTCGGTACAGCGATGAACCTGATCAAGAACGTCGAAGAGCTGATGCCGGACTCTGCCGGTGCAGATAAATTTAATGCCGTGATTGCTGGGCTGAATACGTTGGTCGGTGATGTTTCGGCGTTCGTCCCACAATTGGAGGTGTTTGCAACAACTGCAGTGAATGCGTTGCGTGCAGTGGGAAGTTTTAAAACGGCGAGTAGTGCTGCGGATGCGGGTTCAGTATCCTCCCTGAGTAATATCGGGAGTCCATCTGGCTTGCTCTCTGTCGGTCGTTTGGATCCAGCTTTGACTAACGCTTTCGTCGTTCCAGCAGTGCAAACGTCTGCACAAATTTGACTTACTAGGGGAACTTGAGCCTTTGTTTTTCAGGCTTCAATAAGCTGATTCAGAGGCTCACGTTTGATAAATAAATGTTGTATTTATAACGCGAGTTATAATTTCCACACGGAAATATGATAGATTAGCTAACGAAGTTTTCCTAAATTTGAATAAAGGATCGTTGCAAATGAAATCTATTATATTTATAACAGCCGCTCTGGTATCAATGATTCAAGTTCCTGCGTCCGCCCAAAATCAAGAAAAAAGACACAATTCCCCATACGTTTATGGGGCTTGCGATGAAGGTTGTGTGTTGGTCAATCAAAGAACAGTTATTTATGCAGGTGAAATTCCGAAGTTATATAGAGTTTGCACGGATCAATATGGAGCGAAAATACGGCTGAATGACAATCAGGATGTTGAAATTCCTGGTTCTGCTTTTGGAGTGCGTTCATGCAAGGACTTTAATGCTCGAGCAATAGAAGTTCTATCAGGTACCGTCGCTTATGGCCTGCTGCCTTAAAATTAAATGTGAAATGATGATAAAAAAAGCCCAGAAAATCTGGGCTTTTTTTATGCACCTGTCATTCTATATTTAGGCGTCAAATTCCTCGCCTCGAATCCAGGCACCAGTTTTTCTGTCGATACGAATTAGGCGCGGGTTTCCCCCTTTGGCGATTAATAGTAAATCAATTTTTTTTGCACTAGAAGTATCTTCTGGAGACATGCTGCGTTGATATATGACGATTCGCTCAAAGGTGTCTTCGACAAGCTGGCGACACCGCATACGTGTTTCATAGTCTTGGTTTAATGTTCCCTCGACGAGCTTTGACCAGGCATCTGCCATATCCGGATCTTGCCGTTGGCTCGTTTTTCGTAGCGATACCTCGATACTATTCTCTTCAATCCTCAAGTCAGCAATAAGCTTCTCCAGCTCTCTGGCTTTCCTCACGAAGACCAAAGGGGTAGAGCCGCTATCGTCCGACAAAAGCGCCTCTGTCACCCGGCTCAATTGGCGCTCAGCCTCAATCGTCTTTGTTTTAATCTCGACCAGGCGAGCTTGTAGCGTGTTCGCTTGGTCATCCTTACTTACCAGACTTGATAGGTTAAGCTGATCTGAACAATAAGATAGGAGTGCTTTCTCGACGGGTACAGCACTGCAACTACCTTTGATCGGGCAGGTTCCGCTATTGTGGCCACAGCAAATAAGCCTTCGATGACCATCAAGCACTGAACCGTCAGGCTTTCTATTGCGTTGCATGATGTTCTGGCCAACGACAGCAGAACCGCAATATCCGCAATACAAGATGGACAAGCCTGTAATGATTCCCGGAATATCACCTTTGCCTTTGCGTCGCTTACGGGTCGTGTTCATCGCTTGCAGCTCTGCATATTCCGAATCTGATAACAGCCGAGGATAATAATTGTGTAAGTGATATTCTTCGTTATCGAGCGTCAGCGTTTTAGTGCCGACCAGATCAGGGCGTTTAAACATCTTGTACATAGAGGCCGATGTTGATCCGAGTTTAAATACTTGCATGTTGCGTTCGTGCAACGCTGCTACAATTTTGCTTCCGCCGTATCCTTCTTTGAACATCTGGAGAGCAAATTTAACTGCTTCAGCGCGTTCCGGCACAAGTTCAAATTCTTTCCCATTCCAAATGACCCACTGGGGGTCTTTGCCGTTGCGAATAATGCCCTTGTAGGTTCCCGCTATCCAGCCCTCACATTGTCGGCGAATAGCTGCCTTTACGCGCTTTGATTTGGTGTCCGACTCTTCGTGTGCCCGGATCATCACCAGCAGGCTATAAACCAGATCCATAGGCTGTGCTTTTAGCCCTTCGCGGTTGTATTCGCGTCCGTCACTCGCTGTAACGACCGTAATGCCAGCATTGATGATTTGAGCAAGTTGCGCCTGGGCTTGAATAGGCTCTGCTCGGCTCAAGCGATCCAGTCCCTCGACGACCAGGACTGATCCGGAAGGTATTCGGCCTTCACTTACCGCGAGTAAAAATGTACCAAGAGCACCTTGTTTAACGTGGCGTTGGTGATAAGCTGAAAGCCCCTCATCCCTTAATGAAAGAGATGTATCGAGTGGCAGTCCTCGCTCGGCTGCCCATCGCTCTGCATACTGCAACTGTCGCTCAATACTGTGACCGACTGCTTGTTTTGGATCAGAAAACCGCAGATAGCTGTATACTCTCGAATTAATCATTTTTAGTGCAGCAAATTATGAAAACAACGAAGATTGACACGACTCAGCGAAAAAGTATAGGTATAGTCTCCCTAGGTTGCCCTAAGGCTTTAGTTGATTCCGAACAGATTTTGACGCAATTGCGGGCAGAAGGCTATGACACTGCAAAATCTTATGACGGTGCCGATCTGGTGATTGTGAACACCTGTGGGTTTATCGATGCTGCGGTACAAGAATCGTTGGACGCCATTGGCGAGGCGCTTGCTGAAAACGGTAAAGTCATCGTGACCGGTTGTCTCGGCGCAAAAAAAGATGCTGAAGGTAAGGATATGATTCATGCCATTCATCCTAAAGTATTGGAAGTTACTGGGCCGCACGCTGTGGGTGAAGTTATGGCGGCAGTGCATAAGCATTTGCCTAAGCCACATGAACCTTTTGTCGATCTGGTGCCGGCGCAAGGTGTGAAACTTACTCCTAAGCACTATGCATATTTAAAAATTTCCGAAGGCTGTAATCATCGTTGCAGTTTCTGCATTATCCCATCCATGCGTGGGGATCTGGTATCGCGTCCTATCGCTGATGTGATGCTGGAGGCAGAAAATTTGTTTAAAGCGGGTGTTAAAGAGTTGTTGGTAATTTCTCAGGATACGAGTGCTTACGGCGTCGATGTAAAGTTCCGCATGGGCTTTTGGAATGGTAAGCCAGTAAAAACGCACATGACACAATTGGTTGAGTCGTTGGGTGAATTAGCTAAGCAATACGATGCTTGGGTGCGTTTGCATTACGTATATCCTTATCCACACGTCGATCAGATCATTCCGTTTATGAATAATGGTCATGTGTTGCCATACCTTGATGTGCCTCTCCAGCATGCGCATCCTGATGTTTTGAAACGCATGAAGCGTCCTGCTAGTGGTGAAAAAAACATTGAGCGTATTAAGGCATGGCGCGAAATGTGCCCGGAAATTACAATTCGCTCGACCTTTATTGCTGGCTTCCCAGGCGAAACCGAGGAAGAATTTGAATACATGCTGGATTTCCTGAAGGAAGCGCAGATCGATCGTCTGGGTTGTTTTGCCTATTCTCCTGTCGAAGGGGCGACAGCGAATGAGATCGAAGGTCAGTTACCAGATGAAGTTCGTGAAGATCGCCGTCGTCGTGTTATGGAATTGCAGGAAGGTATCTCGAAACAACGCCTGCAAGCCAAAATTGGTAAGACGGTGCGTGTGTTGATCGATAGTCTGGATCGTAGCGGTGGCGTGGGCCGTAGTTCTGCTGATGCGCCGGAAATTGATGGTGTGGTGTACGTTAAACCGCCATTTGAGCCACATCGTAAGTTGAAAGTGGGTGATTTTGTTGATGTACGTATCACTGCAGCTGATGCGCACGATTTATGGGGTGAGGCGGTTTAATACTGCCACAGCTTTGTGAGTTGAATGCAGCTTTTTTGTCATTGCAGGGTTGCGTTCGCCCTACATCTAAATAAAAAAAGGAGAGCTAAGCTCTCCTTTTTTTATGCTGTCGATCAAGTCGTCGGGAGGTTATCCGCGTTCTCGCGCGATACGATTGACGCCATTGAGGTGTTTGATGTTGCGCATAATCCTTGCTAAGTGAGCGCGATCCTCTACCTGAATTGTGAAATGAATGTGTGTCATATCGTTGGCGTCACCGTCTTCCATATTTACGTGGCTGATGTTAGCTTCAGATTCGCCAATTTCGGCAGCAATACGTGCTAAAGCGCCTCGCTCATTGGTGACTGTAACTTCGATACGGGTATCAAAGTTACGATTGACCTCATCACCCCAGTTAACATCAATCCAGCGGTCTGGCTCTTTGATGTGTAGGCGTTTGGCGTGCTGGCAATCGTCGGTATGAACTACCAATCCTTGATCGCGTTTTAGTTGCCCCACAATACCATCGCCAGGGATGGGCATGCAGCACGGAGCCAATTGTACAGATAAGCCTTCGCTACCATAAATGATCACAGGATCGGGCTTGTAATGGTGTTTTTCGCCATACTGTTGAAACGGAATTGAGGAGGAGTCGTCCTCTACCAGATCCAATATGTGTCTTGCTACCAGAGCCGCCATGCGTTTGCCGATACCGATATCGGTATAAATTTCATCCATCGATTTTGCGGTGGACTCATTGAGCAATTTATCAATCAACTGAGGAGGTAGTTCGGGGTTGAGATTTACCGCAACCAATGCTTGTGCCAACAATTGCTTGCCTAGCTCAGTCGATTCATTGAGGTTAATAGTGCGTAAATAGTGGCGGATCGCAGAGCGTGCTTTACCCGTGCGGACGTATGATAACCAGTTGGGGGTCGGGCGAGAATTTGGAGAGGTGACGATTTCGACGATATCGCCGTTCTTCAACTCCGAACGTAATGGAACTGGTTCGTGATTTATGCGTGTTGCTATCGCTTGATCACCAATGTCTGTGTGAATGTTGTATGCGAAGTCCAAAGCGGTTGCGCCGCGTGGCAGTGCAATGATTTTAGATTTCGGCGTGAAAACATAGACTGAATCTGGGAATAGATCGACTTTAACGTGTTCCAAAAATTCAGCTGAATCACCGGTCTGCTTTTGAATATCAAGCAGAGATTGGAGCCACGCATGCGTGCGCTGCTGCAGATCCGTCAGGCTGCCTTCTTCATTCTTATATAGCCAATGCGCCGCGACACCAGATTCTGCTACGCGATGCATATCTTGTGTGCGAATCTGAAACTCAACTGGCGTACCATAGGGGCCAATCAATGTCGTGTGTAGTGATTGGTAGCCATTGGTTTTAGGAATGGCAATGTAATCTTTAAATTTGCCCGGCATGGGCTTATACAAAGCATGCAAGGAACCTAATGCGTAATAGCTTTCGCGGAAATTTTCGACCACGACTCTAAAGCCGTAAACGTCGAGCACCTGAGAAAAGCTCAGATGCTTATCGTGCATTTTACGATAAATGCCGTACAGCGTTTTTTCACGCCCGTAAACCTCGGCCTGCAATCCTGCTTCTTTCAATGTTTCTTTGACTGATTCTAATATTTTATTTACAACTTCGCGGCGATTTCCGCGTGCAGCTTTGACCGCTTTGGATAAAGTGCGGTAGCGCATAGGATATAAATGCGAAAAAGCGAGGTCTTGCAATTCACGATAAATATTATTGAGTCCAAGACGGTGCGCAATAGGCACGTAAACGTCCATGGTCTCTCGCGAAATTCTGCGCTTTTTTTCGGGCGACATCACGCCTAGCGTTCGCATATTGTGTAGTCGATCAGCCAGTTTGACCAGAATGACGCGCACATCTCGTGCCATCGCGAGCAGCATTTTGCGGAAATTTTCTGCTTGCGCTTCAATTTGGCTTTGAAATTCAATCTTTTCTAGCTTGGACAAGCCATCAACGAGGGTTGCGACTGGTGCACCAAAGCGCTCTATTAACTCTTCTTTTTTTACATCCTGATCTTCCATTACATCGTGAAGCAGGGCTGCCATAATCGCTTGGACGTCAAGTTTCCAGTCAGCGCAAATTTCTGCAACAGCAATGGGATGAGAAATGTAGGGTTCGCCAGATTTTCTGACTTGGCCCAGATGCATTTCGTCCGAAAAGCGGTAGGCTTCTTTGACTAGCTTCAGATCGCTTTGAGACATGTACTGAGCGAGTCGCTCACTGAGTCCAGAGGTTGATGCAACCCCGATATTCGTCTGTGGGTTTCGCGCAGTATGTGCTTCCCCAGGGATGATCGGCTGCATTTTTTTTGTGCTTACTTTTTTGCTGGTCGCGCCAGCTTGACCTGTTGAACTTCCAGGCAGGTTTGGGGAGGGTTCAGCCGGGGTGCCGAATTGGGGTAAATTCAGAGATGAATTGGTTTCTGTGACACTCATTCTGCTACTCCCGGCCGATGAATTTGATGCTTCGGTCGCAATGCAACTTACACTGGAACTTTTTTCAGCATCTCTATACCAATTTTACCTTGAGCGATTTCGCGCAACGCCGTCACTGTCGGTTTGTCTTTAGATTCGACTTTCGCTGTGTGGCCTTGCAATAACTGACGTGCACGGTAAGTTGCGCACAAAGTTAATTGAAAACGGTTAGGGATCTGCTTTAATGCATCTTCAATGGTAATACGTGCCATGTTTTTTCCTAAATACAATAGTATGGTGAATTAATTTGGATTGGCATGAATGCCAAGCTGGGCGAACAGTTCGCTATTGCGTGTTGCCTGCTGCTGAAATCTGCAGCGTGTTGCTTTGACGATGGCGTTTAGTTCTGATAACGCACTTGCAAAGTCTTGGTTAATAATAACATACTCGAACTCTGGAGAGTGCGCCATTTCTCCGCCTGCCGCCAAAATCCGTCGCGTAATGATGTGCGGCTCGTCCTGTCCACGCTTTTTCAGGCGTTCTTCTAATGCAGGAATAGACGGTGGCAGAATAAAAATTCCTACGGCGCCCGGAAATTGTTTGCGAACTTGTTGTGCGCCTTGCCAGTCAATTTCAAGCAAAACATCTGTACCAGCGAGCATTTGCTGTTCGATTAAAATGCGCGAGGTGCCGTAGTAATTGCCATGAACTTCTGCTGATTCAAGAAATTCGCCCTGGGCTTTTCTTTTTAAAAAATCTTCGGCACTGGTGAAGTGGTATTCGCGGCCATCTTGCTCACCCGGACGCGGCGGGCGTGTCGTGAACGAGATTGATAGTTTGATCTGTGGTTCTTGTGCTAATAGTGCATTCACCAAAGTCGATTTGCCGGCGCCGGAGGGGGCTGCGACAATGAAAAGACTACCTGCTGTCGAAGTAATGGGTAGCATTATCTGGCCTCTGTTTGGTTAGTTGTATCAATGATTAATAGGGGGTCGTAAATGAGACCGCGGATGAATTCGCAATTTCACTCGTAAATGTAGGGTAAGGCTGTTGCAAATGTAACCTTGCAAACTCAAACTCATTTTTACTCGCAAAAAAATATCGCGGGAGTATAAGCAAATGTCACACCTTATTCAAGGTTTTGCACTTGTTCTCTCATTTGTTCTATCAATAATTTCAATTCCATTGATGCATCTGCTAACTCTTTGAGTGCTGCTTTAGATCCCAATGTGTTGGCTTCACGATTCAATTCTTGCATCATAAAATCAAGACGTTTTCCTACTTGTCCGCCTTTTTGGATGATGTGGCGGGTTTCGGTCAGGTGAGCGGACAGGCGTGCGAGTTCTTCAGCAACGTCGATGCGTATGCCATAAACTGTTACTTCCTGGCGAATTCTATCTAAGGCTTCTTCGCGGGTAACTGTTTGCCCGATGTTGTGACCAGACGTAGAGGTCGTTAAGCCTAATGCTTCTTCAAGACGTGTAATTGCCTTTTGTTGAAATTGTTGCAATACCTGGGGCAGTAACGGCTTAATCTTTTCTACAATTTCCTCCATTGCTGCAACGCAAGTGAAGAGTATTTGCGCTAGTGCTGCACCTTCGCGTTCGCGACTGATAATAAAAGCATCTAAGGTGCTATTGATCGTTGCGAGTATACTACTCTGTAGACTATCGGCACTTATTTCTGATTCTTCAATGACGCCTGGCCAGCGCAATAATTCATTCGCGCTTAGTGGATTAGCGTGGGGAAATTGACTAATCAGTTGAGTCTGAAAGGAAACTAATTGATCAAGTAGCTTGGTATTGAGCGCTTTGCTATGATTTTCAGCTGTTTTTTTTCCAAAGCTAAAGCGGCATTCAACTTTTCCGCGAACAATTTTGCGTGAGATAGCATCGCGAAAAAGTGATTCAACCGAGCGAAAGTCATCATTAATGCGAAATTGCAGATCCAGAAATCGAGAATTGACGCTTTTTATTTCTATCGTCATTGTTCCTGCTTCGGTCTCGTGGGTGCTGGTCGCGTAGCCAGTCATGCTATAAATGCTCAAGGTAGATCCTTTTAAGGTGGTGCTCATTGGTACTGTTGGCACAAAAGAGCGGAATAAGTTGTTCCAGAGCAGGATATTCTTTACAAATACCTTAATTATCAACACAATCACTTCTGTATAAAAGATTGGAAGATCAATGGCTGCACAAAATAATGCTCCGTTGCCAGATGGGCTGGAGATCGCCGGATATCGCATTGTAAAGAAAATTGCGTCCGGTGGCTTCAGTATCGTGTATCTGGCATCAGATGAAGATGGAAATGCTGTTGCAATTAAGGAATATTTGCCGAGTTCCCTGGCCTTAAGGCAGCAGGGGGAGTTGGTGCCGGCAATTTCAAATGAAAATTTACCAATTTATCGCATCGGTTTAAAGTGCTTTTTTGAAGAGGGGCGAGCTCTGGCTCGAATTTCTCATCCCAATGTTGTTAGTGTCGTTAATTTTTTTCGGGCCAATGAAACTGTGTATATGGTGATGGCCTATGAATCTGGTCGTTCTTTGCAGGAGCACATTTTACGGCGACGTGATAAAGGTGAAAAGCCGTTAGTATCGGAACGTTTTATTCGCCGGATGTTTAATCAGGTCATGAATGGCTTGCGTGAGGTCCATACTAATAAATTGCTGCATTTGGATTTAAAACCTGCAAATATTTACTTACGTCTAGACGGTACACCTATCTTATTGGACTTTGGCGCTGCAAGGCAGACTTTGAAAACGGATATTCCTAAACTGTATCCAATGTACACGCCTGGTTTTGCTGCTCCTGAGTTGTATCAGAAGAATGGTAATCTTGGTCCGTGGACAGATATCTACAGTATCGGCGCATCGATTTTTGCTTGTATGATTGGCGCGCCACCTCAGCCTTCGGATCAGCGCAAGATCAACGACAAAATGGAATCGCATTACAGGAAACTCGAAGGCATGTATTCTGCTGAGTTGATCGAAGTAGTACGATGGTGTTTGAAACTTGATCCTTTGGAACGTCCACAAAGTGTGTTTGCGTTGCAAAAAGCACTCGCTACCAAGGTTCAGCCGCAACCAGAATTGACGATGCTTGAGAAGGCCAAGATAAAGATTGCGAATTTATTTTCCAAAAAAGACGATCCCGCCGTCAGCGACCATACGACGATTCAGGAAAATACACAGAATTGAATGGCCAATTGTGTTAATTGTATTAAATACATCAAATTTAATGTATTTAATTTAATGTATTTAATAAGCAGCTTGTGTCGTTTGCGTATTTTTTGACATGATTAAATCATGTTTGAAAATGGAATTTCCATTTTCAATTTTTATTTATATAAATTTTAAAGCTGAATAGTTCATGCGTTTTTCTGTCTATCAAGAAAGTCATATCGGTGGCCGTAAGGTCAATCAAGATCGCATGGGGTATAGTTTTACCCGTGATGCGATTTTGCTATTATTGGCCGATGGTATGGGTGGGCATATTATGGGCGAAATGGCCGCGGCAATTGCCATGCAAACTATAGGCTCATTATTTCAGCAGCAGGCGCACCCATTAGTAGGTCGTCCTGAACGTTTTCTGGAAGATAGTTTTTTAGCTGCCCATCAGGAAATTCATCGTTACCGGAATATTAATAATTTACCCGAAACCCCGCGTACGACTATCGTTGCTTGTTTGATTCAAAATGGTTATGCGTATTGGGCGCATTGCGGGGATTCGCGCTTGTATTGGATGCGACAAGGGCAAATATTACTACGCACCAAGGATCACTCGCGCTTAGAAACCCTGATTGCACAAGGTAAAGTTGATCCTGCTGAACGCCATACCCATCCTGATAGAAACAAACTTTTCAATTGTTTGGGTGCGCCAAATTCGCCGATTGTAGAACTCTCACGTCGTGCAGCATTGCAACCTGGCGATATTATTTTGCTGTGCTCTGATGGATTCTGGTCTATGTTGCCAGATCATATGCTGGCGCAGCGATTGCATGAACATACGATAGTCCGTGCCATTCCAGAGTTGATCCGCTCTGCGGTCAACATTGCTGGCAAACATAGCGACAACACTACTGCACTGGCAATGATGTGGGAAGGCGACGATCATCTCGATGATTCATCCGTTATTTCCACCAATACTTTGCCAATTGGCTCGATTACTACGACGATTCAGGCACCAATTGATGCTGACGTGATTGCTGAAAGCGTAGAGCAAGATATTTTCAACGACGCGGAAATTGAAAAGGCGATTGCGGAAATCCGCAATGCTATTCATAAATCATCCCGTATCACTACTAAAAATTAAATATATGTCAAATATTCAACGCCCTAGCGGTCGCTCAGCGGATGCGCTACGCCCGGTGGTTATTAGCCGTCATTTCACCAAGCATGCTGAGGGCTCGGTATTAATCGAGTTCGGAGATACCCGCGTGATTTGTACAGCCAGTATTGAAGATAAAGTACCAGGTTTTCTAAAAGGCAAAGGGCAGGGCTGGATGACTGCTGAATATGGTATGTTGCCGCGTTCTACTCATACGCGCATGGATCGCGAAGCGGCGAAAGGTAAGCAATCAGGAAGAACGCAAGAGATCCAACGTTTAATTGGTCGCTCTTTACGCGCTGCTTTCGATCTCGAAGCATTCGGTGAGCGTACGTTGCACATCGATTGCGATGTTATTCAAGCCGATGGCGGAACACGCACCGCCTCTATTTCTGGCGCGATGGTTGCCGCTTATGATGCGTTTAATCAATTGGTAAGCAAGGGTCTAATCCAGCGCGTCCCTGTAAAGCATTTTGTTGCCGCGATCTCAGTAGGGGTGTATCAAGGCTTGCCAGTATTGGATCTTGATTACCCTGAAGACTCTGCTTGTGACACAGATATGAATGTTGTCATGACCGAAGATGGTCATTTTGTTGAAGTGCAAGGCACAGCTGAAGGTGTCGCATTTGATCGTCAGACCATGAACCAATTACTGGATCTGGCAGCAGATGGTATTAGCGATCTGATCGCATTACAAAAGCAAGTACTTGGATTGTTGGAAGCCTGAGTGAAATGACCATGACCAAGAAAATTGTTTTGGCCTCGAATAATCAAGGTAAGCTCAAAGAGTTTCGTCAGATACTTGAACCTCTGGATATCAGTTTGCATGCGCAATCAGAGTTTGAGGTTCCAGAAGCTGATGAGCCATTTCATAGCTTTGTAGAAAATGCACTGACAAAAGCGAGGCATGCGTCCCGCATCACTGGTTTGCCTGCCCTGGCGGATGATTCTGGTATCTGCGTTAATGCGCTGGATGGTGCGCCAGGCGTGCTATCTGCGCGTTTTGCGGGTGAACCGAAATCGGACGTACGTAATAACCAAAAGCTCGTTGCTAAGCTCGAAAATCAAGCTGACAAATCGGCATACTATTATTGTGTGTTAGTTCTGGTGCGCTCTGCTGATGATCCACAGCCAGTGATTGCAGACGGTATGTGGAAAGGTGAGATTATTGCTCAGGCGCGCGGTGAAAATGGCTTTGGCTATGACCCTCATTTCTGGATACCGGCTTTGCAAAAAACAGTGGCTGAATTAGATTCCGCAGAAAAAAACCAAATGTCGCATCGTGGGCAAGCCTTGCGTGTATTAGTTGAAAAGTTGAGTTAAAAAGTAGCAATGATCCCGATTAAGCCAATTTCTATTCATGCTAAGACTGTGGTCGCGGCGAAGGAAGCGCCGGATTTATCACACGTTCCGCAAGACGTCGCGAGCAAATATCTCGCGCCCGGGCGTTTGAATCTGACTGTCTTGCCACCGTTGGCTTTGTATATCCACTTTCCTTGGTGCGTTAAGAAGTGCCCATATTGTGATTTTAATTCGCATGAAGTTAAGGGTAGTTTTGATGAGGATGCCTACTTAAAGGCATTGCGTGCCGATTTAGAAGCTTCGTTGCCTTTGATTTGGGGCAGAAAAATCTATTCAATTTTTATCGGTGGCGGCACGCCAAGTCTGATGTCAGCTGCTGGGCTTGATCGCCTGCTGTCTGATATCCGTACTTTGCTTCCCATTGATGGTGCGGCAGAAATTACCATGGAAGCCAATCCCGGGACGTTTGAGATGGAAAAGTTCCGCTCCTATAAACAAAGTGGAATTAACCGCCTTTCTATCGGCATACAAAGTTTTAATTCGCAGCATCTGGCAGCACTTGGTCGTATTCATGATGGGGATGAAGCGAGACGGGCAATCGACATTGCGCGCACGCATTTTGATAATTTCAATCTGGATTTGATGTTTGCATTACCTGGACAAACACTGGATCAAGTGCGTGATGACGTCGAAGCAGCATTGTCGTTTTCGCCGCCACATTTGTCTCTGTATCATTTGACTTTAGAGCCGAATACGTATTTTGCAAAGTTTCCACCAGCGATTCCTGATGATGATCTCAGTACAGAAATGCAGGCGCTGATTCACCGTCGGATGGAAGCTGCAGGCTATCGCAATTACGAAGTGTCGGCCTATGCGCAAATAGGGCGTGAATCACGTCATAACCAGAACTACTGGAACTTTGGTGATTATCTTGGTATCGGCGCCGGGGCACATTCAAAGCTGTCGTTCCCACACCGTATTATCCGCCAAGCCAGATTCAAACAGCCCAAAGCGTTTATTGAGGCAAGTAGGGCTGGTAATGCCGTACAGGAGTCGGTTGAAATTGATGTAAAAGATTTGCCATTTGAATTCATGCTCAATGCACTGCGTTTGAATCAAGGTTTTCCAGTTAATCTTTTTCAAGAACGTACCGGTCTGATCATTAATTCTATCGAAAAAGAATTATTGCTTGCCGAGAAAAAAGGACTTTTGCAACGCGATCATCAAACGATTGTACCCACAGCAATGGGTAAGTTGTTTTTGAACGATCTGCAGGAAATTTTCTTGCCTGATTCTGACTAGATCGCTCAGAACTTGCGATGCCAATTTATAATTCGTTATTCCTTACTAAACCAATGCAGGTCATACGTTGAAATTCGATGTTTGCCTGACGTTGGTACAGTCACTTTTTTCCATTAATGAGTAAGATAAAAAAGCGGCGATAATTTACGTTTCCTCGGCAAGCGAGCATCAAAAGTATTTTCTATTGAAGTGATTGTCATCGCTGTCTCAATACGATACATTATGTTGCTGTAAGCAAAAAATGTCAGACCATCGTCACTTGTAAAACTAGAAATAAAGCATTTATGATTCGAGATTCAGGTTTTCCTACGTTCATGCCCGTCATGAGCGCCCTTCAACGATTAGTGGCAATTCAACCTGATTTTAGCAATTTACCAACGAACGAAATCATCGAGATTTTGCAGTCCTGGAAAGAGAGCGAGTTTTTCGATAAATTGAGTCAGAATCTCTGGCTAGTTTCGTTTCCTGATCCACAATTAATTCCGGTCGATCTGCATACACGTTTGCCGGCAAACCGTATCTGCCTTTGCATACCTGAATCCGCGTGTGCCAATAAGGAAAATCAAAGCCGCCTGAAGCATTTTTCCAGCAATGGTTTTCGCATCGTTGCCGACAACTTTGTGTCTTCATTAGAACTGGCCTGGGGTGACACAAAGTATTTTGCAATGGATGCTCAAGCTGGGTTGCCGTTTTACGCCAAATCCTGGACCACCAAGCTGAGTAGTGGGCAACATTGGGCAAAAAATATCTCTGATTCTGTGGTGCTTGAACAAGCGTTGCAATCGGGATTTAAAATGCTGTCAGGCGATTATGCATTTAATCCACCTGCGTCCAATAAATCGGCCGATAGTTCTGCCCGCACACGGTTATTAAAGCTCTTGGGCTTGGTTTCACGTGATGCCGATTCGCCTGAATTAGAGGAATTGTTTAAGCAGGATCCAAGTCTGTCTTTCATGTTGTTTAAGTTGGTGAGCTCCGCAGCATTTGCTCAGACCGTACGCGTTTCCAGTTTTGGTCAGGCGATTACTTTGCTCGGACGTAGACAGTTACAACGCTGGCTGCAATTATTGTTATATGCTCGTCCAGAAGAAAACGCTGGTGCGTTAAATCCTTTAATGACCAGGGCTGCATTTCGAGCCAGTATGATGGAAGGGCTTTGCCAAAAACAGGGTGGTAATAAAGACGAACAAGATGCCGCATTTATGGTTGGCATGTTCTCGTTGCTCGATAAACTTTTCGGCAGTAATCTTGCCGAGGTTTTACAACCGCTCACTTTGAAAGAAGAAATCCTGGACGCTCTGATAGGAAGAACTGGTACGCTCGGTGCCTTGTTGCATTTGGTTGAACTATCAGACAGAGCGAACTGCGCAGAAGTAGAAAATGCTCTGCAACGGGCGGAAATTAATGTCGACGTATTTGAGGAATGTCTGGTAGAAGCTTACGCGTGGGTGAACCAGGTCTGTCGGGACGCCTGACGATGCATCTCGTTTCTGATTTGCGTGATGTTGATTTAGGTGTTTCATTAAGTGAGGCGGTATTCGCTTTACAAGGTGTTGCACTGGATCAGCAAATTAACCACCTGATCAAAAATGCTTTTGAAGATGCGCATCTGAGTTTTGAACGCAATTGTTTGCAAGAAGAAGTTTGTCAAAATAGTTTATGTTGTCAGGTGTCAGCGGATACTTTCTATCTTCTTTCTGGAAAACAAGGTCACTATACTGAATCTGATCTGCAAAAATTAAATCATATCGCTGGTATGACGGCGCGGCTTTTTGCACTCCGTACTAAGCTTGACCAACAACATGCCTTGAGTGTACGCGAACATATGCTGCAAACACAGATTCTGGATCAAATTCATGAATCTGTGATTATCATGGACCTGGCCGGATTCATTTTGAGTTGGAATCGTGGTGCAGAAAAAATGTTTGGCTACGCTTCACACGAAGTGCTTGGTAGAAATATTTTGTTTTTATACGAAGATGAAGAAATTGATCAAAACGAGGACAGGGACCTTCTGAATGCCTTTTTGACCAACGGTGCGCAGGAAATGGAAGTGCGGCGTCGTAAAAAATGTGGCGAGGTATTTTGGGCAAGTCTGACTTTATCTGTTATTACTGGCGTTGACGGTCAACCCGCAGGTATTGTTGGTTATCTTAGCGATATTACCCATCGCAAAGAAGCGGAAAAGAAGATCAATCAGTTGGCTTATTTTGATGTGCTGACAAATCTCCCTAATCGCAGCCTTTTTAAACAACTCGCTGACCAAACTTTACAAATTGCTCAGCGCAAGCAGGTGAATGCAGCGTTGTTGTTTGTTGATTTAAACCGCTTTAAACCCATCAACGACATGCTGGGTCATCGGGTAGGTGATGCGCTTTTGAGTTTGGTTGCACAGCGACTGGTGCAAGCGCTGCGTGATCAGGATACCATCGCGCGACTTGGTAGTGACGAATTCGCAATTGCCTTGCCAGAGATTGCGACGCACTCTGATGCCAGCGCCGTTGCCCAAAAAATTATCGAAAGCCTGCAAGAGGCGTTTTACGTTGGTGGCCATGAATTGCGCATTTCGGCCAGCATAGGTGTTAGTATTTTTCCAACTGATGGTAGGGATGCAGAAGCGCTTCTCCAATGCGCAGACATAGCAATGTATCAGGCAAAAAAAACAGGTGATAGCCAAATTGGTGGATTTGCTTTTTATGATCAGAACATCAATCTTCATATTGCAGAAAAACTTTTTTTCGAATCAGCAATTCGTAAAGCATTGCTCGCGGAAGAATTTTTTCTACAGTATCAGCCAAAAATTGATATCCGCACTAAACGTATCATTAGTGTAGAGGCCTTATTGCGCTGGAACCACCCCCGGCGAGGTTTGATACCACCCGCAGGCTTTATTGGCGTTGCTGAAGAATCTGGCTTGATACAACAAGTCGATTCATGGGTGCTGGATGCTGCATGTAAACAGGCAAAGCGGTGGCAAGGGCAGGGAGTGCCGATGTTTAAAATCGCCATCAACTTATCCGCTAAAGATTTTACCGAAGCACTGCCCGCAAAAATCGATGCCGCACTCAAAAAGCACCAGATTTCTGCTCAGTGGTTGGAATTGGAAATCACCGAAAGCATGCTCATGCAAAACGTTGAAAGTGTGATTTTCATCATGAGGCAAGTCGTTGCCCTGGGAGTGAGTCTCGCGCTTGACGATTTTGGGACTGGATATTCCAGTCTTTCCTACTTAAAGCGATTTCCCATTTCTTCGTTGAAAATCGATCGCTCATTTGTGCAGGGTATCCCTGATGACGCCAATGATTGTGCGATAGCAGGCGCCATCATCATGATGGCGCATCAATTGAAATTAAATGTCGTCGCTGAAGGTGTAGAAACTCAGGCGCAACTCGATTTTCTGCAAAACGCAGGCTGCAACGAAATTCAGGGCTACCTTTTCTCACGTCCAGTTGAGGCCACAGAAATACCAAACCTGTTAAATAAGCCATTTTTTGCGTGAATTGAGCCGAGGCACTTGTTCGTCCAGGCAACTCCAGCTATAATAGCAGGCTTGGAAGGTTGGCAGAGCGGTTGAATGCACCAGTCTTGAAAACTGGCGAGGTGTTATAGCCTTCGTGAGTTCGAATCTCACACCTTCCGCCAAGAACATGTTTAAAGTTGTCCAAGTTTGTACAAATAACCCGCGATTTCCCAGTGAATACGCGGGTTTTTTTGTTTCCTAATGCTTTTTAGTGTCCATTGGCATCCAAACTTTTTGTTGGTAATCTTGTTGGTACATTAAATACCAACAAAATAGATACCAACAAAATGCCTAAACTCGCTACACCGCTCAATGACATCAAAGTCAAAAACGCCAAACCTCAAGATAAACCTTACAAATTAAGCGATGGCGGTGGCCTGCATCTGCTGGTGAATCCAGATGGCAACAAATACTGGCGTCTCGCATATCGTTTTGATACCAAGCAAAAGACGCTAGCGCTGGGCGTCTATCCGGTCGTGACTCTCAAGGATGCGCGTGAAAAGACCCTGGCTGCTCGCAAACTCTTGGATGCTGACATTGATCCTGCGAAAGACCGTGATCAGAAACGGCATGTTGCCAATGCCACCTCAGTCAATACCTTTGAGAAAATCGCACGCGAATGGCATCAACGGAAAACTGAAAGCTCTTGGCAGCCTCAGACCTCAGTGCAGAACATGCGCTCTCTTGAGCGCGATTTGTTCCCCTACATTGGCAAGTTACCGATTAGTACGATCAAGACGCCCTTGATGCTAGACGTATTGCAGCAGATCGAGAAGCGGGGCGCTTTAGAGATTACAAGGCGCTTGGCCTCGCTTGCGAGTGCTATCTTCAAATACGCGACAGTCAAGGGTTTGATGGAGTATGACCCCATCGCTGCACTCAAGACCGAGCTGAAGCCACGCGTGAAAGGCCATCATGCAGCCATTAAGGTCGCAGGATTACCTGACTTACTCAAAGCCATTACTAAAAATGAAGGCCGTATGTACCCACCGAACCGTATCGGCTTACGCCTCATGCTACTGACCTTTGTTCGCACGAGCGAGCTCATCGAAACGCCGTGGAGCGAGATTGACCTAGAAAACGAACAATGGGTCATCCCTTGGCAACGTATGAAGATGGGTAAGAAACGTTTGTCCCCGCGCATGGTTGATCACCATCCTTTCTTGCCGCGTCAAGGCTGGGAGCTTCTGCGTGAGTTGCATCAATATACTGGCGGTAGCAAATACCTCTTTCCTAATCGTCGGGATCACGAGAAGCCGCTCAGTAATGGGATGATCTTGCAGGCGTTAAAGCGTATGGGCTATGGCGGCGAAATGACTGGGCACGGCTTTAGGGCACTTGCAAAGGGTACATTGAAAACCCTCGGCTACCCAATCGACCGCATTGAGCGCCAGCTATCCCATGCGTCTGGTGAGGCCTATGGCGGCTCCTATGACCGCGAGGATTTTTTGGATGAACGTAAAAAGATGATGCAGCATTTTGCAGATTATTTGGAACAGATTGAACGTGGGAATGTGGTGATAGGAGACTTTACGCGTGCAGCTTGAGTTCACGTTATTTAAAACGTTAAATACTGACTGGTAGGCTGATATATAAAATTAGGCTCTAGCTTGAAAGCTATAGCTAGGACAGATATAGACTTGCGTTCATTTGATATGGGGGCGCACGGAGTTCCGGCAGCGTATGACTGGGAGGCACAACAGAATATCGTACAACGTGGCCCTCTTAACTTAAACGCACATTGAATTGAGAATTTATTATGGAAAAAAGTATAGACTTTCTTGGATGTTTTGTGAGCGGACCTTCAGTACTTTCGACTGATAGTCAATCAAGTAAAGAATTTTCGCGAGGCTTAGGGGAGTTGTTTAGGTCGTATATTTGGGGTGTAAATGGAATCAAAAATATTTTAAAAAAATTCCAATACTCTGATTATGGGTCTGGCGATCTAAAGCTCATCTTGTTTCAATTCTATTTGAATCCTTTAACAATTGAATTGAATGGTTTGACAGAGATTGGAAATTACAAAAAAAAGGAATGTTCTATCGGAATTCCGATAATTGTCACATCAGAAAATTTCTTTAACCAATCAGAACTTGGAAGAAGACAGTTTTTTAAACGAGCCATTCTGGCGAAACTCGATTTGCTTGAACAATTGGTAGCGAAGAAAAAAATCGATTGCGATGTTAATAAATTAAAAATTGATTTTGAAAACGAGTTCCTAATCAAAGCATGAAGCTATTGCGATATTTACCTACAATTTAGGTTTCAACTATTGCCACAAACAATGGAGGTTCGGGCGGCAATTACATCGGCGGATTAGCGCCGGGAGTAGAATTTAAATCACCAGGCGTGTCAGGGTTCGTAACTGGAAGTGATACCGGCAGCGTTATGGATCCGGATTATGCGTCAAGGCATGCAGGTGTTGAGTTGCGAGAAAAGGTGGGACTGGCGGTGAACGTGGTTTCTATTGCCGCTCCAGTTTTTAAAGGGATAAGCTGGCTTAAAGGGATTTTTTCGGGAATTGATGCGGCAAAGGCGGCAGTAGCCGATGGTCGTTTTTACAGCGTCGCATTTGAAACCAGACTTAGTGCTCAGTCTTATCCTGGCGTTACTAGATACATGGAGGCGAATATTGCCATTGAGGACGCATTGGCGTCGAATCCCGCGCTAACGGAGCTGGGTATTAGTGTTCCGAAATCGGCAACGGGTTCGATTCTTGGCAAGTCACCAGAGGGCTGGGTATGGCACCATGACACTGCGCCCGGTGTCATGCAACTTGTCCCGAAGAGCCAACACCCAAATATTCCGGGGGGCATTTTCTGGGAAACTTTGCATCCAGACGGGCTTGGTGGGTTTTCAATCTGGGGTAAATAATTATGAAATTAATCGATCTGGTTTCCTATTTTCGTAGTGGTGGAACATTTGAAGGTTTCTGTAGCGCGCGAGCGCTCAACGTTGATTCTGAAGTCATTGAGATTTACGCTCAGAAGCCCGTGAGTCTAAACTCGGAGCTTGGATTTTTTCCAATCGAGGAGACGGGAGGACGAATTGAATTTCAATCGAAAGGTTCGCAATATCAAAATCTTTTTGACTTCTTTTATTTTTTTGATGTAATTGAAGATTTGAAGGAATCTTCAATTCTGGGCAATAAAGAGCTTGCGCAGCAACTTCTTTCTCACGCGTTGAAAGATGCCTAATCGCAACAAACAGTGCACAGAGAAGTTCTGTGGCGAACTGAGTGTAGGTGGTGCCCTGACGCAGTTTGGTCGACGACTCCTTGATGATTTCGTGAATAATAATCAGGCGTCGAGCCCAGATAGCAATGGCTATCTTCGTTGGTTGGCGGGTATGGTCGACGGGCGATACGAAAAGCCTGACTCAACCTCGGCGAATGGGGTAGTTGCTACGGTTGGTGCTGCCGCAGCAATGATGTTAAGTCCCTCGGGACCAGAGGCTAAAATTGCAAAGGAGATTCAATTGTCGCGGGCGGCGCACGGTGAGGCGGTTGTGTCGCAATAAGCGGATCTGGTAAAGTTTGGTATGGACGATTTTCGCAAAAGCCTCATCAAAAATACCCTCTACAAGGTTCTTAAACGACTGCATTATCCGTTGGAAGTCATGATGTGTCATTCATTGATGAGATTCAGCGCGTAATTGCGGGCATGGATGTCATCATTCAACCTGTCCTTGGGACGGAGAAGGGCTGCGATAATAAAATACCGCTGGCGCTGTCAGTTAAAATCTCAAGCACTCTTGGCGTCGATCAAGGTTTGGAGATAGTTCAATCGACCGTTTCGCAGCGATCTTCTGCCAATGGAATAGACCGACTCTTCACGCGCCCATCGTTCGACGGCGATGTAGAAGCGGGGCGCAATTATTTTATTGTCGATGACACGCTTAGCCAGGGTGGCACTGTTGTTTCTCTCATTAATTTTATCGAGTCTCATGGAGCGAATGTCGTCGGCTGTGCCGTTTTGTCCGGCAAACAGTACAGTGCGCAATTATCGCTGAGCATTCATACACTGGAGGCCTTACGTGGAAAATATGGAACCATCGAGTCTGAATTTAAATCCACAACCGGATACGGATTCGACTCTCTTACAGAATCAGAAGCACGTTACATCTCCAAAATCAATTCGCTTGAAGCCTTCAGAGATCGCATCGCTGAGGCTGAGGATGAAGGCCTCCGCGAAGCAAATGAGGGAAATGCTATTCGACCTTAAGCAAATGATCTAGAACCAATAGTTGACTAAAAAATAGCATTCGAGCAGAATCGACCCAGGTTGCACCAAAACGTATGCCATGTGATGCTGCCAATTCGGACAATCGCTGTTTGTCTTCGTCTGGGTGCTATAGGTACAAAGCCGCTGCTCAGCGTCACCAGTAATTGAGAAAATGAATGAACCAACGTGCCCAATAGAGGTGCACCTCTTCGGTGCTTAAACTATAACGCTTATCTTGTATGCAGCGTAGCGCTGATCGAGCAATTTTGGTTTTAAAACCGCGTCTGAAGCCTGTACATTGGGAGTGACGTTTTTCATGGTTATTTAATGCTGTGTTTTTATGCAGAAAATTGCGCAAATGACCGTGTGACAAGCCTCTCCAAGGATTTAATTGGTTGAATTAGGTGGCAACCAGTTGAATTAGGTGGACGGCATCTGTCCGCCTAATTAAAGTTAGCCCTCTACATCAGAAATCAGAGAGACACATGACAGAAAAGAAGATCGAAAAAGCCGTAGCGAACCCTGAATGCTTCACTATCATGCCAATCGCAGATGTTGACGGCTAATCGTGAATCAGTTCTACTCCGTTGGACCACCTTGGGCATAGACGTAAGTGAAACTTAACATATCAATCGACACGGGCGGCGATGCCGCCGGTCATATCAAACGTTAGCGAACATATGCACCATCACGAATTTTTGTCACCTAGGCGTCGTCGATTTGAACGAATCAGAATGTGGGTTGCATTTATCTGTGCCTCATTGGGTGCGACTGGTTTCTGGGGGCTTGTAGTTGTAGGAATTTTTCGGGCTATTTTTGATGTCACGGATAACGAAGCTATGCTTTTTGTGTTCCTTCCGACTAGCGTGTGCTTTTGCGCATTTTTCTATATCGTTAGAATAAAGCTCATGCGAGTACTCGGCTTTGACTATGAATCTTTTCGCTAACAGGATGGTCGATCGGACTTACCGTGAAGCGGCTTGGTAGTTATTAACTTTGTGGGCGGCCATTCGCTCACCGTTGCGTTAGCCTTATAGATGCTGATATCAATCAACAGTTGCTTACGCAAGATTGGTGTTGCCTGGTTTGGCGTGGCAATCCTGGCAAAACAGTAGTTTTCTGCTGATAGCAAGCGCGATAAGTCAGCAGCTAAACGTTTTTTTGACAAGATTATTGAGGCTCGTAGTAAAACACTATTTAATATGTGTTATCCATTTTTATGCTGTAAAGTAAAGTAGAACGAGGCAAGATTCCATGATTACAATTACAGCTGAAGATCCAAGTTCGCTTGCGGCTTCAATTCTTCTGGAAGAACTTTCTGTGATCCTTTCCAAGATAACGGGTAATAGTGGCAAGTCTTCATTTGATCCAGATGACGTTCGTACTGAAAACGCTCGGTTTGTCGTTGCCCGAGATTTAGATGGACATGCAATAGGCTGCGGTGCATTCCGACCACTGAAATCTGATGTTGCAGAAGTAAAGCGTATGTATTCCCGCCTTAATGGCTCTGGTGTCGGGACAGCGATTCTTGCATTTCTTGAGGTGGAAGCCAAGAATCTTGGCTTTACCGCATTGCGACTTGAAACGCGTTTAGTAAATGAACAAGCTGTGCGTTTTTACGAGCGACGTGGATACAAACGAATTGCAAATTTTGGCAAATATGTGGGTAATGTAAAAGCCGTTTGTTTCGAAAAACAACTAAGCGGACTTTAGATCAAGAGTCGTAAAACGGTACAACGGAGTCATTCAACTCACTAAAAGTCCTGAAGCTAGTTTCTGAGTTTGGTGCAACCCGTGCTGTCATTTACTGATATAACAATAATAGGTTGCACACGCATTGCTAAGTTGACGTGAGATGTGTCTAGTAGGCGTTCTTGTCGCCAAAAACAACTTTGACTGTGCGCCATAAAATGACGAAGTCAAGCCAGATAGACCAGTGTTGTAGGTAATATAAATCGTAGTCGACGCGCGCCTGCATTTTTTCGAGAGTGTCGGTTTCCCCTCGCAGGCCGTTCACTTGTGCCCAGCCCGTGATGCCCGGTTTTATTTTGTGGCGGAACATATAGCCCGTGACTAATTTTCGGTAGAGCTCGTTATGTGCAACAGCATGAGGGCGGGGGCCTACCAGACTCATGTCACCGGTGAGTACATTGATTAGCTGAGGTAATTCGTCCAGTGAGGTTTTTCTGATGAAGCTACCAAATTTTGTGACGCGGGCATCACCAATTGTTGCTTGAATCACAGGCGAATCTTTTGGTGCCATTTTCATGCTGCGAAATTTATAGACTTTAATCGCTTTGCCTGCGATGCCGTAGCGATTTTGCTTGAAAAATATCGGGCCGGGCGAGCTGAGTTTGACGCCAATTGCAATAGCAATCATGACCGGTGATAAAAGGATTAAGCCGATGAATGCGCCGATAAAATCAACGATTCTTTTTGGTAGGGCCGCAAGTCCAATAAACGGTGTTTCGACGGATGCTAAGACTGGTTTGCCAGCTAATTCGCGCAGTTGTATTCCAGGCATGCCAAAAATTAAGGATTCTGGTACGAAGTAGGTTGTGGCGGTACTGTCGTAAAGTATCTCTAAAATTTCTGATAGTTCTTCAGGCTCTTTGGTGTTCATTCCTATGAAGACCACGTCAACTTTGATCTTGCCGGTTTCTGGATCAAGGATCCAATCAACTGCGTCAGCTAAGTCACCAAGGCGTTCGAGCTTGCTTGGTGGGCGCGATGTGCTGCGATTATCAAAAAATCCGATGACGTCGACTGCGGCCAAAGGTGAGTTGCGCAAAGAGTCCACCAAATCCGCGCAAGCAGAATTAGACCAGATCAAAACAGCTTTTCTTCTTCTCGCCGGATTGGAGTAATACGCGGTCGCGGCTCTGCGAATGATGAGCGCCATGAGCATTAATGAAAATGGTGTAATGACCAACCAGAGCAGCATTACTTTTCTTGAAAGCTGTTCCGACATTTTGTCCATGTAGGCGGTCAGTAAAACGACCATAAAGACAACAAACCAGCGCCATGTAAGTTTGGGGAAGAGGGAAAGCGGATTTTTGTCTTGTAAGGAATTTAAAAGACGATGGCTGGAGAACACGATAATGCTGGTCATTGCCGCGATCAGAAAGCGGATAACATAGATGTCAGCGTCTACGCGTTCTACGTTGAGAATAATGCCAAGCAGAGTCAGGCATACGGCGGTACCAAAAGCCACTCCCGTGAGCACAGATAATAAGTGCGCAGGCTGTGATGCACTGGATGAAGAGTGGGAGTTAAACATAATCTTTTGTTTTTCAGATGAAATTATTTTGTTTTTGTTTTAAAGAATAAGCCTTTAATCTGGGCTAATTGCCATTTGTGCAGATGCTGCCTGAATTCTGGGTTGTCATACCGGGGTGCTTGTTTAAGTGCAGCCCCCAGATACCCTGCGATAATTAACAGTCCGCCGATGACAAATGGTTTTTCGCGCATTCTGAAAATGCCTGAGGCAAGCGCATACAAAGGGTGATAACCCATAAACCAGATGCCACGTCCCCAGCGCAAACGACCGCGATAGACATTTTTGTCGGATGAGCCCATCAGACGGTGATGCATGAGAATGGCGTCATCGTCATAAAAGCTTTTGGTGTTCCAGCCTTTCATGCGTGCGGTATGGACGTCAATGCCATCCCAAAGCACTTCTTCTACAAAGCCGCCAATTTGTTCGAACGCATCCCGTCTGTACAGTTTGAATTGGCCAGCCACATGTTCATCGATGATAATTTCTTCTACCCGTTTTCCGTCTTCTTCGCGAAAAACTTTGCCAGAGACTGCCGCTAATTTAGGGTCGCTTGCAAACTGCTTGAACATGATTTCCAGGTACTTTGGTCCAAACGACATATCGCCGTCGAGTTTGGCAATAAATTGATATTCAGTATGCTGAATTTGCGTAATACCGTATTTGAATGCAGCTACGACCCCACCGCCAACCTTGCGAAAACCACGATCTGGTCGCTGCACTAAGCGAATAAACGGATATTTGGCTGCGTATTCCTGCACAATTTCTGCCGTATTATCTTTAGAGCCGTCATCGACGATAATCCATTCGACAGGTTGTACGGTTTGTTGTGACATGGAATCCAGCGTTAACCGGATTAAATCGGCTTCGTCCCTGACTGGGGCGATGATGACAAGAGGAACAATTTTTTTCATCGGATTTGTGCCAACGGTGAGGGTTATTACTTCTTCCTGATCAACTTGCTTATTTGCCATAGCGCCACTTTCGTTCATATCAAGCAATGTTAACGTAGCTTAACAAGGGTGACAATTTAATAATGGTTAATTATTGTTATGGATGGCTACTTTATTTTTGTAATTTCGATATAGTTGCATTTTTTTGTATGTATGACAAAAAAAATCAACCTTTTCGATTGTTGCAAGATAAAATAAGACGTTTTCCTCTCATCCTTGGTTTTCAATGGTTTTTACCACTATGTCTAAGTTGAAATTGCCTGCTTTTTTTATTGCGGGTGCGGTGTCGTTGTTGTTTTCTACATCTCTTGCAGCACAAGAGGTTGTTAGTGACTCCGTTTCGCAACTTAAGATAGATCAACGGATGACGATGGCTCCTGTTGTTGCAAAGAAAGTGGACGTTGTTGCTAATGCAGCTGTTGCCCCGGTTTCTGTGTCGGTCGCGGCACCAGTCGCTGCTCCAGTTTCCATGGTCGTTGCCGCTCCAATTATTAATCCACCTGCAGCTATGGTTTTGGCTCCGGTTCCGGTCGCCGCTCCTGTTATCGAGCAGGTGGTACCTCCGGTTGTTAGTCCGGTTTTAGCTCCGGTTATTACGTCAGTGACTGCTCCAGTTAAAGCTACAGTTCATACTCCGGTTGCAATTCCAGTTACGACACAGGTCCCTACACCGTTAGCGAATAAAGTTGTTTCCTCTCTCTCCGCAAGCAATTTCGACCCTGCTGATGCAAACGCTGATGTAGTCGGCGAAGGTGATCAGTTGTTAGTCACGGTGTTTGGGCAGCCAGATCTGAGCGCAGATATTATCGTTGGTGCAAACGGGATAGTGACGCTTCCTTTAGTTGGAACGGTTGATGTGCGAGGAAAAACTGGCTCTGAAATCGCCGCAATTTTTGCCAAAAAGCTCGAGGCTGGGCAATATCTTATTAGACCTAAGGTGTCGGTTAAGGTTGCAGCGCAAGTCAGCCGTAGTTTTTCGGTACTTGGCGAAGTGGTACGACCGGGGCGTTTTATATTACAAGGCAATCTCAGTGTACTTGATGCTTTGAGTCTCGCAGGTGGCGTAACGCCGCGTGCAGATAAAAATTTACGAATTTTGCGCCGTAACAGCCAGGAGGGAAAAGCAGAGCTGACAGAGTATGCGACAGTTCGTCTTGATTTTGACGATGAAAAAAATAACGCACAGTTCAGTCGGAAAGTTCTTGCCAATGATGTGCTCATTGTCGGGCAGCAAAAGAATTTTTATGTGTACGGGGAAGTGCGGCGCCCAGGTGCCTATCCGATGGAAGATGATATGAACGTCATGCGCGTTTTATCAATCGGCGGAGGTGTTACGGACCGTGGTAGTACTTCTCGTATCATCATTCACCGCAAGTCTGGTGATGGTGAGTTAAAAGAAATTCCAGCCCGTATTTCTGACGTCGTGCTTCCTGGCGATGTCGTGTTTATTAACGAACGCATTTTTTAAGACTGCCGATGCGAAGTTCTCCGACAGAGTTAATTCTCTCATTTACGCAGATAGGCGCGATGCTGCGCGCCAGGAAAAAATTAATCTTAAATATTACTTTTGCTGCAGTTGCAGTTGCGGGCGTTGCTAGTGTGTTGTTGCCGAAAACGTATATCGCCACGGCAAATATTTATATCGATTATCGGATCAACGATCCTATTAACGGTCGCCAATTTAATCCTTTGCAGGATGAGAGTTATCTGGAAACCCAATTTGACGTTATACGCAGTGTGCAGGTTGCTGAGCGCGTCATTGACGCATTGCGGTTACAAGATACAGACGAATGTCGCAAACTCGTTGCCAAATATGGTGAACGTCGCGGGCTGCGTTTATTGGCAGAATCAATTACTGCGCACGTAGAAGTAGCGCCGCATAAAAATAGCCGGGTAGTTGAGGTTCAATATTCATCGAATAGTCCGCAAATGGCTAAAGATATTACCAATGCCATCGTCAAATCGTATATTGATCTTTCTCTGGAAATGATGAACGCGCCCGCACGTGCGAGGAAAGATCAATACAACGCTCAGTTAGAGTCCATGAGCAGACAAATCGACGATATTCAAAAGAAATTAACGAGTTACCAGCAAGAATATCAAATCGTCGATGCTGATGAACGTACTGATCTGGATTCGCGTCAGATGAATGCATTAAGTGCTCGTTTGATGGACGTGCAACTGCAAAGGGTCGAAGCACAAGCCAAGAAGCAATCTCTGGATGGCTTAATGAAGCGTGGTAATCTGAATTCTGACTTGCCGGAGATCGCGGGTGTAGGCAATGTATCTGGTGTGAAAGCGGCCTTGATTGCTGTTGAAGCACAGTTAGCCAATGCTCAAACCACATTGGGCGTAAATCACCCTCGCTATATCGCGATAATGCAAGAACGTCAGGCACTGCTGGATAAGCTCAAGCGTGAATCCTCGACTGCATTTGACTCCTTGCAATCAGTGGAAGGGCGTTTGGCACAGCAAGAAAAAGTGATTGAAGCTGAATTAGCGAATTATCAGAAAAAGACCTTTGAAAATAAAAAGCATCGCGATGTGATCAGCTCGTATCAGCGTCAGTTAGATAGCGTTCAGAAGATTTACAATGCAGCGATCCAGAAGTTCGATGAGCTTTTAATGACGAGTAACGTTGCGATTTCGGATGCCACAGTCATGCAATGGGCTGAAGTGCCCGAAAAGCATGCAAAGCCTTTGCTGCGTAATAATCTGATATTTGGTTTGATTGGCGGCTTTTTGTTTGGATTGTGCGTTGCTTTCTTACTTGAACTACTGCAAAGAAGAGTGCGTTGCATGGAAGACCTGGAGCGAGAATTTGACGTTCCCGTGATGGCGCATATTGGGTTTGATGAAGCTGTTTCTGTTGCCAGATAAGCTAGCGGACAAAGCAAAAGGGAATGGAAATGATTTCTCAAGAAAAAGAAAAAACTGATCCCAATTCGGCCGCGAAAATCGGGCGATTGGGAGATTTGTTTTTGCAGAAAGGTCTCCTTACAGAGATTCAGGTAGAGTTGATTGCTGCAGAGCAAAGACAAAAAAAATTGCGCTTTGGTGATGCAGCTTTAAATCTTGGTTTTTTAAGTCAAATTGAAATCGACTCTGCTTTGGGTGAGCAGTTTGGATTTGGTAGTAAAGATTTGATCAATGGTAAGGCAGATTCTGGTCTGCGATTTTTTCATTATCCTTTCTCCAAAGAAGCGGAAGAAATCCGGCGTTTGCGTAGCGAATTGTTGTTGAAGTTCAGTTCTCAGGATAAGATAAAAATTGCTCTGGTCAGTGCCAGTCCGCAAGAAGGTAAATCGTATATGGCGGCAAGCCTGGCGATCGCGCTATCGCAGGTAGGGCGACGCACCTTGCTCATCGATGCGGACTTACGCAATGGGAACCTGCATAACTTGTTTTCGCTTGGCACCCCTGACGGATTGTCGTCTGTCCTGGCGGGTAGGATTGCCGCTCAGGATGCATTGATTCCATTAATGGATAATTTGCACATTCTGCCATCTGGTCCGCGTCCACCCAATCCACTCGAGATATTGCGAGCCCCCCGGATTCGCGAGTTGCTGGCAACGTGTGGCGATCAGTTTGACGCTTTTGTTCTCGATACCTACACTTCTTCGCTGGCGTCTGACGCGCAAATGGTCGCACATCAGGTGGGCTCTGTGTTGCTGATGGCCATGAGAGACGTGACCTTGCTGAGTGATCTTCGTGAAACGAAAAGTGACATGCAGGCGGCTGGCGCAGAGGTAATAGGAACGATTTTTAATGAGAATGCTAGCGGTGATGGGACTGGCAAGTTGTCCCGGAAGTGGCTGAGTTGGGTGAAAAAACGATTACCTGGCGGCTCAAAACGAACTGCATCTTTACGGGGCTAGGCCCATGATTGATATCAGTATTTGCATTTGCACTTTCCGTCGCCCGCTATTATTGAAACGTTTATTGAATGCGGTTTTTTCGCAAAACTCTAATCAAGAGCGTCTTGAAGTTATCGTGGTGGATAATGATGTTCACCGTTCGGCAATTCCCGTTCTCAACGAGTTTAAAAAGCAATTTCATGACAGATTGACTGTTCTCGAACTCAGTGAATCCAATATTTCTCTGGCCCGCAATGCCGCAATCGCTGTTGCTCGCGGAAAATGGGTGGTCATGGTGGATGATGATGAGTGTCCTGCGCAAAACTGGCTCAATTGTCTCCTTGCTGCACAGGTGAGTTTTAACGCCGATGTTGTGTTTGCGCCAGTCGTCCCTGAATACGCCGAAGGTGTTTCTCCCTGGATTATTAAAGGTCAATTTTTTGATCGACGTCGTCCGGTGTCCGGGACACGCATCGATGACAAGGATGCGCGTAGTGGAAATGTTTTGGTTCGCAAATCTTTTTTGGATCAATTGCGAACAACGAGCGGGGCGGGGCCATTTGATCCGGCTTTTGGTAAAACGGGTGGCGAGGATAGTATGTTATTCCGTCGGTTGCACGCCCTTGGCGCTTGTATGGTCTGGTGCGACGAAGCACCTGTGACCGAAGTTGTGCCTCTTGAACGTGCAACTGCATTCTGGTTGTTGCAACGTTCTTTCAGAACCGGGCAATTATTTATGCGGACTGAACTGGCGATGTTTCCTGAAGCGCGACGTTGGCGTCGTGCGCTCTGGTTGGGATTGCGTGCCATTATTCAATTATGTATGTCTTTTGTGCTTGCCTTGGTTTTGCTGCCATTGTCTCCCGTGAAAGCTTTTTCCTGGGCCAGGGTATGTGCTTCTCAGCTCGGTAAACTCAATCATTTTCTCGGTGCACATTTGCATGTCTATGGTGATTGAAAAATCATAGAAAGAAATGAAATTGAAGAATTTAGAAGATCCGTCTTCACCGTCTACGGTACAAACGCAAAATCGATTGCTGGCTCTCGATGGTTTGCGTGCTATCTCCATTTTATTGGTGATCTTGTCTCACGCTGGCCTGGCTCATATTGTGCCAGGTGGCTTAGGTGTGACGATATTTTTCTTTATCAGCGGGTTCATCATAACCCGGCTCATGATCTCTGAGTGGGATAGGGCTGGTCATGTCAGTATCAAGAAATTTTATATACGTCGTTTTTTTCGTTTGATGCCTGCAATGGTCGTATTCATTTTCTGTGCATTGCTCGTCATTCATATGGCATCTGTGGATTGGCACTGGGTGGAGTTGGGGTCGGTCTTTTTTTATTTTGCGAATTATTTCGGGATTTTTATCGGCTTTACCGGAAATGCTTTGCCTTCACCTTTATCTATTACTTGGTCGCTTGCTGTGGAAGAGCACTTTTATATGCTCTTTCCTTTGATATTTGCTTCTCTGATTGCTGCACCTAAGCGTTTTTTATCCGTGATCCTCGCCTTATTCATATTGTTTCTAGGCTGGCGCATGTATCTGGTCTATGGCGTCGGGTTGGAGTTTTTACCAGATAGCCGGATTTATAAAGCGACTGATACTCGTGCCGATTCGATCTTGTACGGAACCGCATTAGCAATTCTGTTAGCGCGCAATGATTCGGTATTCCATTTCCTGCAACGAAAAAGCCTATTTGTGTTGGGTGTGCTTTTGCTGTTGTTGTCTTTGATTTTGCGCGATGAAAATTTTCGCGAATCATTCCGATATTCTTTGCAGGGTGTCGCTTTGTTTTTAATGTTCGTGAATCTGGTATTGGTTGACGGTTTGATCAGCCGCGTCCTGGGTTCGCGCCCATTAGTGTACATCGGGAAAATAAGCTATTCGCTTTATCTATACCACTGGTTGGTCTATTGCTTCATGGCTCGGTGGATGCCCTCTTGGTCTTTGCCTATCAAGATTGCGGTCATGATGGCGAGTTCTTTGTTACTGGCTGACCTTTCTTATCGCTTGGTCGAAAAACGCTTTCTTGCAATCGGTCACCGAATTGAGCGAGAACTCTCTTGAGTTAAATTGCTAATTCAGACTTCGGTTTATTGTTTCAGTCTTCTATTGGCTGAAGTGCAGGCAACCAAAGCAAAGATAAAGAACACATTCTGAAACCCAAAGCCACGAAATAAACTACTTTCCGTAAAGTTGGTTACTACAATGACAAACAGCATAGCAGCCCAGAATGCGGCTTGAGTTCTGTCCTTACGCCCCATAATCACCAGGCTGACTGCCTGCGCGAGCAAACACAAGACACATAAAGTCAGCCCTACGAGTCCTTGTTCGTTCAGAATGTCCAGATAGCCATTATGTGACTGCAAGGGAATCCAGTTAAGTGCAGTAATGATAAATTGCGAAAGGCTATCCGGCCCGAGCCAGAAGGCGCCATAGCCCAGCCCCATTACCCAATGTTTGCGAATTTCCCTTATGACCAGCTCCCAGATATCGGTTCGGCCAGTGAGGTCAGAGCCTTTGCCGAAGATGTGTGCAATCGGTGATGACACTTCTGACCAGGTCGGGAAGCGAGACTCTTGTATAAAAAATAGATAAAGTGCGATGAGAATCAAACAACAAAATGCCAACATTATCCGCGTCAGTGGGTAATCTGAACTTAGGCGGCGCTTTCTCAATACATGAAAAATTGCACTGGTTGTGAGCGTAATGAGCAAGCTCGTTGAGCTTTTACTCATCACTAGCATAAAAAAGCTAAACCCTATTGCTGCCAAAAGAACCCGGACATCAAGTTTCTCGGTGCACGCACGCGCTTGCCATAGAAGAATGGATACTGCAGCAACCTGACCCAATTCATTTTTTTGCGATAAGGCCCCGCGCCACGCGCCACCTAATGCGTAATCGATACCCAAACTGGGCGAGGTGATCACCATAAAGAGTGACAATAATAAAATCCCCATCAATGGGTATAGCAAATATTTAAGCAGTAACGTCAAAGGACGTGGCGCCATGTTGATTGCCATCGCGATCATGACCAGGCCGTACAACTGAATTGCTCTTTTAAATGTTACTCCCGGCAAAGGTGACCAAAGACTTGATAACAAACACCATAGCAAGATAGCGACAAGAAACGGATTGAGGCTACGCAAATCTCCCAGTGCAACAGGCAAATGCCGGTATAGCACGATCATTGAAAGACTAATCAACCCGCCCCATTCGAGTTTGGTGGTAATCGAGCCTTCCATCGTCAGGGCGGAAGACCCCGAATAGTCCCAGGAGATTCCATAAGGCAATAACGAAAAAACTGCAAACAGCACGACCATGACACGGATAAGTATTATTTCGTAGTCGCTCATCGAGCTATCTTTAAGGGCGATTGCAGTATTCTTCATTGACATCTATATTTGATGATTGTTTGTACGATATTCTAATGGCTTGCCTGACTACTGCGACTTATTTCATGAACTATTTTCCAAGAAAATTTCTGCGCGTTTTGTTTTTTGCTTTGTTGTTCACGGCTAGTCTGGCGGCTAGCAACGCGCGGGCGTCGAATATGGAGTGGTATCCGTTTACCATTAATGAAGATCAGATGGCGAGCATTACTGATTTTAGTGGGTTGAATCACCCCTTAGGTCCCACAGATCGTTTGTTTGTCAAAGGAGCACACTTTTATCGAGTTGGTGCTGATAGCCGGCCGCAAACGAAAGATGATCAACGTGTGCGTTTATTTGGCGTCAGTCTTACTGGTTCAGCGAATTTTCCGCGCGAAGAGGATGCTCCAAAAATTTCCAGACGCTTACGTAGTCTGGGTTTCAATGCAGTCCGCCTGCATCATCTTGATACGGTACTGAGCGACAGCGAAGACAAGCCGCAAGGTATCCTGACCACGGGTGCTTTTCCTAGTTTCAATCAATCTGCAGTACAAAGATTGAAAACATTTATCGATGCACTCAGGCGTGAGGGTATTTACGTTAATTTGAATCTGCACGTCGGTTATTCATTCAGATACGTTGTCGATCAACTGACGCCCTTGGTACCTGGTGAAAATATGCCGTTTGCCAGTAGTCCTCTGCATTTGTTTGAACCGCGTATGATCGCTTTACAGGTTGAATACGCAAAACAATTGATACGACGTCTGGATTTGAACAATGATCCTGCTTTGGCGATGATTGAAATTAATAATGAGTCCTCTTTGGTTGGCGCCTGGCAAAGAAAAGATGTAGATGGCTTACAAGGAGAGTATCAGCGCTTGTTGCAGCAACAATGGCAACGCTGGGCTTTGCGGCAATATGGTAGCCTTGATAAAGCTTGTCGCGTCTGGGGTAGTTGTGGACTGACTAAGCAAGGTGCATTGTTGGTCAGGCAGGATGAGGCGCGCGTATTGGTATTTGGCGATGGTTGGTTGGCGCATGGCCAGCAACTGGCAAAGCGGGCGCTGGCCAAAATTGATGTGAAATCTCCATCGATTCTTGAGCCAAAATTTGAAGTGCAGGAAGAGGGGGCGGGGCGCCGTGTTTTGGATTTTGTCCGTTTCTTATCAGAAATGGATAAGCAATATTTCGAGACGATCCGGCAGGCAGTTCGTTCGGAAGTGGGTGATCTGGTACCTCTCACGGGAACGCAAATGTACTACGGCGGCATCATTAATGCAGATTCGCAAAAGAATCTGGATTATCTGGACCAGCATTTTTATGTGGATCACTACGATTTTCCGCATCAATCCTGGGATAGAAATGATTGGCGTATTCGTGATCACTCCGCTGTACGTGAAGGCTGGGAGCCTTTATTAAAACAGGCGTTTTATCGTGACATTCAAAAGCCTTTTGTGATCAGTGAATTTAATCAAGCCTACCCAAATCGTCAAAGCGCCGAAATTATGCCCGTCGTCACGGCAATTGCCAGCGCCCAGGATTGGGACGGTTTATTTTTGTTTCAGTATGCAGACGGAAATACCTGGAAAGCCTTGCCCGATAGTTTTAGCTTGTCTGGCATGGGGGGGCAAATCGCAACGACGGGTATTTCTGCGGCGATGTTCAGGCAGTTTCAAATTCCTGTTTTGCGTGAGCAATCCGTCGTTACGATGACCCCAGACGCACGCCTCATGGTAGGTGCAATGGGCGAAGGGGTAACGTCAGATGCATATATTGAATACATCAGGCGCTCCTTCGATCTTGATGTGAGGGATGTTTTTACCAAACGTGTTGGCGCATATTTGTTGCAAAAAAGCGGCACTGGTAATGGTGCAGTGTCGTCGCATCAAAATAAAAATTCTACGGATAAGGAGTTAGCTGGCGCTTTTTGGTCCGCCAATGATGGGCACCTGGTCAGTGATCGAGATGCACCTAATCTACGTGCATCCGGAGCTTATAGTGCAATGTTTGCCGGTTTTTCCCAATCTTCCAGTTTGGCTGGTTCGAGCGAGCTCTTATCCCCGGTATTTTCTAAAGAGGGGCGGCAATTTGGTGTGATGATGCTGGTAACGCGCGATGCCAAGCCGTTGAACAAGTCGCGTCGTTTATTGCTCACGATAAGCGGCGCGACGACGGGTAGTCAGCCCGATGTATTTCCGGCGCGCCCTAAAAATTTGATTGCTTACCCAGGCGATCGTGGTTGGTGGACTCTTGAACCTGATGCTTCCAGTGCATCCAAGCCTTCTGGTCCGCGTGATGCGACAGGGCCAGTGTGGTTGGAGCGGATTAATGTGAGTTTTTTCTATCCTTCTAATGCTAAACGTATGGTGATCTATCCACTGGATCCGGATGGGCAACGGCTTGCTCCAGTTGCTGGTAGTGATATTTTGAAAACTGATCGCGGATTTAAAGTTTCTTTGAATAAATCTTCGCCTTGGTATGAAGTTCTGCTTGTGGATTAATCAGTTTGTTTAAAGTTTTTTAGCTGAGAAATAGATTTGCGTAAGACTTGAGCGGCACTTTTTGTGCAAAATCTTGTAATGTGAAAACAGCTTATCGCATTGTGAAAAATTGACCCTCTGGTGCACAATTTATTTTTCTCATTCTAAGAAAAAGCATTTCGTATCGCAAGAAAATATATTTAAGTTCTTGTTTTTAAACGATTTAAAAAAAGTTATATGTCTTATATAAGACCTTGTTGCTATGCAAAAAATCTCCTATTATTGATCTCAACGGAACACACATTTCATTCGTTTTGACCACAGGAGAGAAGCATGACAACACGCGCACAACAAGTAGCTGAATTGCAAAAAGACTGGGATACCAATCCACGCTGGAAAGGTATTAAACGTAACTACACGGCAGAAGACGTTGTTCGTCTGCGTGGTTCCATCAAAGTTGAGCACACGCTCGCCAAAAATGGTTCGATCAAATTGTGGGATCTGGTTAACAACGAACCATTTATCAATGCACTCGGCGCTTTGACTGGTAACCAAGCGATGCAACAGGTAAAAGCGGGCTTGAAAGCGATTTATCTGTCTGGCTGGCAAGTGGCTGGCGACGCGAACGTTGCTGGCGAAATGTATCCAGATCAATCCTTGTACCCAGCAAACTCGGTGCCACTGGTTGTTAAACGTATCAACAATACATTGACACGTGCTGATCAGATTCAATGGTCTGAAGGTAAAGGCGATATCGATTACTTCGCTCCTATCGTTGCTGATGCTGAAGCTGGTTTCGGTGGCGTACTGAATGCATTTGAATTGATGAAAGCGATGATCGAAGCGGGCGCATCTGGCGTTCACTTTGAAGATCAATTAGCTTCCGTAAAAAAATGCGGTCACATGGGTGGTAAAGTATTGGTTCCAACACGTGAAGCTGTTGAGAAACTCAATGCAGCACGTCTGGCTGCTGACGTCATGGGTACACCAACTGTGTTGTTGGCACGTACCGATGCTGAAGCCGCCGATTTGTTGACTTCTGACGTAGATGACAACGACAAACCGTTCCTGACTGGTGAACGTACAGTGGAAGGTTTCTACAAAACTAAACCAGGTCTGGAACAAGCAATCTCCCGTGGTTTGGCCTATGCAGAATACGCAGATATGATCTGGTGTGAAACTGGTAAGCCTGATTTGGAATTTGCTAAAGCATTTGCTGATGCAATCCATGCTAAGTTCCCGGGTAAATTGTTGTCCTACAACTGCTCACCATCTTTCAACTGGAAGAAAAATCTGGACGATGCAACGATTGCTAAATTCCAGAAAGAATTGGGTAAATTGGGTTACAAATTCCAATTCATCACGTTGGCTGGTTTCCATGCATTGAACTACGGCATGTTCAACCTAGCTCATGGCTATGCTCGTAACCAAATGTCTGCTTTCGTTGAATTGCAAGAAGCTGAATTTGCCGCAGCAGAAAAAGGCTTTACAGCTGTTAAACATCAGCGTGAAGTTGGTACTGGTTACTTTGATGCTGTTACCCAAGTGATTCAACAAGGTCAATCTTCTACGACCGCGTTGCACGGTTCGACAGAGGATGAACAATTCTTCGATGCGAAGAAAGTTGCTTAATTATAGTTAATGCTAACGCAAGGTATTTAAGTTGCTGCCTTGCAATTGCAAAGATCTCCCGTAGTAAAGCGAAAGCCGCTCTTTTCAGGAAGTGCGGCTTTTGTCTTTTTTTGACATTTTGTTTCTTGTTTTTATTTGTGTTTATTGCGTTCTCTGAGCAGTATGCCGATAAATTTTGAACCCTGTATCGTGTAACGTTGCCATAGTCGGCGTGGCTCGCTGCCTAGTCGCCAAAGCCATTCCATTCCGATTTTTTGCATCCATAGCGGGGCGCGCTTTTTTTGGCCTAGTGCAAATTCCATCGCGGCGCCAACGCAGAGAATTAAAGGTACGTTATTGCTGGTTTGTTCACGCTTGTATCTGAATGCAAAATACTCTTGCTTGGGCATGCCGAGACAAATAAACAAAATATTAGGTTGAGTTTCTTGTATCAGTTTTATCGCCTGGTCTGCCTCAGCACCGTCTGGTGTAAATTGCATCGATGGGCAAAAGATATTGACCTTGAGGCCTGGATATACTTTACCAAAAGAGCTTAGTAAATCTTCTTCCTGACCTGGCATGCCGCCAAGAATAAAAATGGACGCGCCCTTGGTAATGCATCCTTTGCACAAAGAAACGAATAAATCTGCACCAGTCACCCGTTCGGGTAAGGCTTGCGGGCACATTTTGCTGGCCCACACAATAGGCATGCCGTCAGCAAAGATATAATCCGAAGTCGTGTAGAGTGCTTTGAACTCTGCTTGCTGATCCAGTTTGACGATATGATCGACATTCGGTGTGACGACAATGCGACTGAGATGATCGCGTTGCGTGGCGACATCTAGCAAGTGCTGATTGGCTTCATCAAATCGCATGCGATGGATATTGAGGCCAAACAGATATGTCATGTTTTTGTTTTGATCTTGCTGCAAGGAAGTCGTTGTCATAAACCAGCTTCAGAATTGTCATGAATATGGACGAGATTGTCGCAGAACTTGATGCAATTGCATTGTGATAAAAGGTAAATATTTGCCGATTGCGGGAAAATTGTCGCTGGTTTTTGCAATATAGGCGGTTAATTGGTGGCTATTTGCATGTACTAGTGTCTATATTGGCGATGAATGAATTTTATTTTTGTGGGAGTTCCTATTTTATGCAACACAGAACCAGAATAAAAATATGTGGTCTGACCTCAGTGGCGGATGTAAAAAAGGTAGCCGCAGCGGGAGCGGATGCTTTAGGTTTTGTGTTTTATCCTCCGAGCCCGCGTTATGTTGATCCGATAAATGCGTCGACTTTGCTGCAAGCGATACCTCCGTTTGTGATGAGTGTTGGATTGTTCGTCAATGTGTCTGAAACTGAATTGCGGGAGATAGTGGCTCAAGCTCCAGTGCAACTTTTGCAGTTTCATGGTGATGAGACGCCGCAGCAGTGCGCCAGCCTGGCCGCAGCCGTTAATCGGCCATTTTTAAAAGCATTTCGCGTCAAGCCTGACACAACCGCCAATGATTTGTTAGAATGGGAAGCAGCATATCGTGCTGCAAGTCCTTTGTTTCATGGTTTATTGCTGGACACCTTTGTAGAAGGTTACGGCGGTAGTGGAAAGGTTTTTGATTGGTCTCTCATCCCAAAAGAGCTCGCGCCTCGGGTCGTTTTAAGTGGTGGCTTGAGCGTACACAACGCGACTGGCGCAGTTAGTCAGGTGCGGCCTTTTGCCGTGGACATCAGTAGTGGTGTCGAATTGGCAAAAGGTGTCAAGGATGAATCGAAAGTACACGCGTTTATTCACGCGGTACGTGAGGCCGATCAATTATCTGTAAGCGGTCAGGTGCTGTCCTGATTGACTTCGTCAAAGGAATACTATGAAAAACTTATCAAGCGCAGACATTTCTGGCCTGAGCGCATTGGCAAATACAAGCGCCGTTCCACAAGAGTTATACCAATCTACAGGCTATCACTTGCCTGACGCGCGTGGTCATTTTGGCCAATACGGTGGGACGTTTGTCTCTGAGACGTTAACGCATGCGTTGACAGAGTTAAAAGATGCTTACGCCCGTTTTCAGCACGATCCGGCGTTTTTGGAAGAATACCGCAATGAATTGAAATATTTCGTTGGCCGTCCGTCACCGGTCTACCATGCAAAACGCTGGTCTGAAATGATGGGTGGGGCGCAGATTTATTTCAAACGTGAAGATTTAAATCACACCGGTGCGCACAAAATCAACAATGTAATCGGTCAGGCTTTGTTGGCCAAGCGTATGGGGAAGCCGCGTGTGATTGCTGAGACCGGCGCCGGTCAGCATGGCGTTGCCACGGCAACCATTTGCGCACGTTTTGGGCTGGAATGCGTGGTCTACATGGGGTCGGAAGACGTTAAGCGTCAGGCGCAAAATGTATACCGCATGAAATTGCTGGGCGCGACGGTTGTGCCGGTCGAATCTGGTTCTAAAACCCTGAAAGACGCCCTCAATGAAGCGATGCGCGATTGGGTGACGAATGTCGAAAATACCTTTTACATCATCGGTACCGTAGCAGGACCGCATCCTTATCCTATGATGGTGCGTGATTTTCAGGCTGTTATCGGCGAGGAATGTTTATGGCAAATGCCGGAACAAACCGGACGCCAGCCTGATTATGTCATTGCTTGCGTTGGCGGCGGCTCCAATGCAATGGGAATCTTTTATCCTTACATCGATCAGGTGCAAACCCAACTGGTTGGCGTGGAGGCAGCGGGTGAAGGGATGGAAACTGGTCGTCATTCAGCCTCTTTGACTGCGGGCTCACCTGGTGTTTTGCATGGCAATCGCACCTATTTACTGCAAGATGAAAACGGGCAGGTCATTGAGACTCATTCTGTTTCTGCTGGCCTGGATTATCCTGGTGTCGGTCCTGAGCATGCGTGGTTGAAGGACAGTGGCAGGGCGCAATATGTCGGCATTACTGATGAAGAGGCGCTGCAGGCGTTTCATGATTGCTGTCGTATCGAGGGCATTATCCCCGCCTTAGAGTCGAGTCATGCGCTCGCCTATGCGTGCAAACTTGCTGCGACGTTGCCGAAAGATAAGATCATTTTGGCGAATTTATCCGGTCGTGGCGATAAGGATATGCATACCGTTGCCGAACGTGCAGGATTAAAACTTTAAATTCTTGCACCATTATTTGCACTTCTACGGTGATTTTTAGATACTCCCCAAGCTAATTTTATTTTTACCTTATATGTCTATGCGGTGTAAGGGGTGAAAAAATATACAGGAGGGGAGTATTTTACGAGGTGTAAATATTGGAATGGGGCTTGCTATGTTCCTTCTGCCTGTCTGAATTACATCCTAAAGTGATACGTTTATGTCAAAAATACAAAATACGCTGGCTAGCTTAGCCGCACAACAAAAAAAAGGCTTGATCCCATTTATTACGGCCGGTGATCCTTCGCCACAAATGACGGTTACCTTAATGCATGCACTGGTCGAAGGCGGCGCCGATATTATTGAGCTTGGCGTGCCGTTTTCTGACCCAATGGCGGATGGTCCGGTCATCCAACGCGCATCCGAACGTGCATTGAAATTTGGAGTTGGTTTGCGTCATGTATTACAATTCGTCCGCGAATTTAGAGTAAACAATCAAAAAACGCCGGTTGTGCTGATGGGGTATGCCAATCCTATCGAGCGCATGGGGCAAGATTTGTTTATTGCCGAAGCCGCAGAAGCGGGCGTTGATGGTGTGCTGGTCGTTGATTATCCTCCTGAAGAATGTGAGGAATTTGCTGCCAAAATGCAAAAAAATGGGATGGATACCATCTTTTTGCTGGCGCCAACGTCGACCGATGAGCGAATTGAGCTGGTTGGTAAAATTGCCAGTGGTTACGTGTACTATGTATCATTGAAAGGTGTTACAGGTTCAGGTAATCTGGATTTAGACGCTGTTGCAGATATGATTCCGCGTATCAAAAAGCACGTCAAAGTGCCGGTGGGCGTGGGTTTTGGTATTCGTGACGGGGCTACGGCCAAGGCGATTGCCAGTGTGTCTGATGCGGTAGTGATCGGTTCGCGGATTATTCAGGAATTAGAAAATTCGGCGCCCGAAAATGGCGTTGCCGCAGTTAAAAGTTTTATTTCTGGTGTCAGACAGGCTTTGGACGGGTAAAATACGCGCCATAGTCATCTGGTGGGTTGTTGAGCCAGATTGAATCAGTTGTCGATGTGCAAATAGGTACGTTGGCTGCAAAGAGGAGAAAACATGAGTTGGTTAGAAAAGTTGTTACCACCGCGCATACAGCGCTCAGAATCTGCAAATCGTAAATCTATCCCTGAGGGTCTGTGGGTGAAATGCCCGTCTTGCGAAGCAGTGCTGTATCGTTCGGATCTGGAAGCGAATATCCATGTCTGTCCAAAGTGCAGCCATCACATGCGCATCGGTGCACGTGAACGTCTGGACGCCTTGCTTGATGCAGGTGGTCGGTATGAGATAGGGCAAGAGGTCACACCTATCGATACGCTCAAATTCAAAGACAGTAAAAAATACCCTGATCGTCTGAAAGATGCGTTGGAAACTACTGGCGAGACAGATGCGTTGATCGTGATGGGTGGTTCTATCATGTCTGTGCCTGTGGTTGCTGCTTGTTTTGAGTTTGAATTCATGGGTGGCTCTATGGGTTCCGTGGTCGGCGAGCGCTTTGCGCGTGGTGTCCAGGCTGCTTTGGAGCAAAAAGTACCGTTTATCTGCTTCACAGCGACCGGTGGCGCACGTATGCAAGAGGGTTTGTTGTCCTTGATGCAAATGGCGAAAACCACAGCGATGCTGACTAAATTGTCAGAAAAACGTCTGCCATTTATTTCAGTATTGACTGATCCGACGATGGGTGGTGTTTCTGCATCGTTTGCGTTTCTTGGTGACGTTGTTATTGGTGAGCCAAAAGCCTTGATCGGTTTTGCTGGTCCGCGTGTGATCGAAAACACTGTGCGTGAAAAATTGCCAGAAGGCTTCCAGCGTTCTGAATTCCTACTGCAAAAAGGTGCAATTGATATGATCGTTGATCGCCGTAAAATGCGTGAAGAAATCGCACGTTTGTTGGCCTTGTTGCAGAATCAGCCTGCTGAAGCTGTTTCTTAATTTATTTATTTATTTTCCAAAAGCCCGAACTAGTTTATTTCGGGCTTTTTTTATCCTATGTCCAAAATACCAGCAACACTGCCAGAATGGTTGGCACTTCTAGAAACACGTCATTCAAAAGAAATTGATATGGGGCTGGAGCGCGTCGCTTCCGTCAAAAAACGCCTGGATATTGAATTTAAATGTCCGGTCATCATGGTTGCGGGCACCAATGGCAAAGGTTCTACCTGTGCCATGCTCGAGGCTGTCTTGTTAAAGGCTGGTTATCGCGTTGGTTTGTATAGCAAGCCACACTTCCTTGATTTCAATGAGCGTGCCCGTATCAATGGTGAGAACGTCGGTGATCAGATATTTATTGATACGTTTTCGGAGGTGGAAGCAAAACGTGAAGATACGTCTTTGACGTATTTTGAATTCACCACGCTGGCGATTTGCAAGTTACTGGCTGATGCGAATCTGGATGTCGTGATACTCGAAGTTGGCTTGGGTGGCCGTCTTGATGCTGTCAATGTCATTGATGCAGACGTCTCTATCGTGACGAGTATTGATATTGATCATATCGAATATCTTGGTGATACCCGTGAAAAGATTGGCTTTGAAAAAGCTGGTATTTTCCGCCCTGGCAAATCGGCAATTTGCGGTGATCCACTTCCGCCACAGTCCTTAATCGATCACGCTAACGCTGTTGGCGCTGATCTATGGCTGTTTGGGCGCGATTTTAACTATAACGGCGATAAGCAGCAGTGGAATTTTGCCGGACGTACTCAGCGTCGCAATTCTTTGGCATATCCAAGCTTGCGTGGTGCGAATCAATTACTGAATGCTTCAGCAGTCTTGGCTGCACTGGAGGCATTACGTGATGTCTTGCCAGTCAGTGCGCAGGAAGTACGGACTGGTTTAGTGATGGTCGATTTGCCAGGTCGTTTCCAGGTGATGCCCGGTCGTCCGACGGTGGTGCTGGATGTTGCACATAATCCGCATGCGGCTGCAACCTTATCGCAAAACCTCGATAACATGGGCTTTCATGCATATACCTATGCCGTGTTTGGCTCGATGCTCGATAAGGATATTGAAGGCGTTGTGGAGCAATTGAAAGGCAAAGTCGATCATTGGTGTGTGTGCGATTTACCGTTGCCTCGTGCAGCTACTGCTATGCAGTTAAAAGAGAAGGTGATCGCTGCCGGTGCCCTGGTCGATCCGGAAAAGACGGTCGCAACCTACAATTCTCCGGAAGAAGCCTATGCAGATGCCGTGAGTAAAGCCGGTGAAAATGATAGAATAGTGGTCTTTGGTTCTTTCCTGACGGTCGCCGGTGTTTTACGCGCCAGAAGGTCTGCACTGCATTGATGTGATTTTGCGTTATTTGCCCCGGTTACTCATCATCATTCAGAAGTATCCGGCGGTGAATAACGCCAACCAACCAGATATTTGCACATGGGTTTGCTCTCGCGTTTTAAACAAAAGAAGGAAACGTCCGACAGCCACGATAATGGTGAATTCCGTTCTCGTTCTGAAGAGGATAGTATTGCATCGCGCTCGCGTGGCAAAAAAACTGAAAATACTCGCAAAAGTAAGGTCGAAGACCCAGTTTTACCTGAAAAAAAGCGTGCCAGGAGACGTTTGATTGGCGCGGTGGCCTTAGCACTCGCGGCAATTATAGGTTTGCCGATGCTGTTTGATTCTGAGCCTAAATCTTTGCCAGATGATATCGATATTCACATTCCTTCTAAAGAAAAGATGCAGGTTGTAGACGCAGCCAAACCTGCAGAACCTGTACCACCCCGTAAGCCGAATCTGATTGACGTTGATCCCGGCGAAGAAATCATTGATCCCGTTAGTCCAGCAAATGTAAAAAATGCTCCAAAAGATGATTTGAAGGCTGTCGTTACTGAAAAAATTGTCAGCCAACCGGATGCAACCGTACAAAAGACGAATAAACCTGACTTCGTCACTCTTCCAAAAACGGATGTGAAGCCGGTTAATAAACTGGCAGACAACAAATACGATACAAAACCAGAAGCGAAAATTGACGCTAAAGTCGATGCCAAAACCCCTTCTAAGTCTGATGTGAAAGCTGAAGCAAAAGGTGACGCTAAGCCGGAAGTGAAGCTTGAAAATAAAGCAGACGCCTACAAATCAAGTAAGCCAGCAGCAGATGACGATGCGGCACGTGCCTTAGCGATATTGGAGGGTAAAAGCCCGGCAAAATCCACAACCAAATCGACAGACGTTGACCATTCTTCTTATGTGGTTCAGGTTGCGGCCTTGGCAACGCAAGAAAAAGTTGATGAGTTGCAATCGAAATTAAAGGCAGCAAGTATTAAGTCTTACACTCAAAAGGTAGCGACATCCTCAGGTGACAAAATCCGTATCCGGGTAGGCCCATTTGAGTCGAAAGAAGAAGCCGATAAAATGCGCGCAAAATTGGCGAAGTTAGGCTTGAACGGTAGCTTGGTGCCGAACTAAACTGGATGCATTGTCGTGACCTTATTTGATTACATTGTCGTTTTGATCTTAGTGTGTTCAGTGGTCATTAGCATGATGCGCGGTTTGATCAAAGAAATTTTATCTTTAGTCAGTTGGGTGGTCGCTTTTGTTGTGGCGAATGCTTATAGCGAGTTGCTGGCAGAGTGGTTGCCGACGGTATTTCCGGGGCAAATCATTCGGCTGATTGTAGCGTTCATCACTTTGTTTATTGGCGTCAGGTTATTAATGGCGCTGGTGATGATGGCAGTCAATGCGGTGATAAGTGCAGCGGGTTTGTCGCTGGCAGATCGTGGGCTGGGTGGATTATTTGGTTTGGCACGCGGATGCGTGTTAGTGCTGGCGGGTGTATTAGTGTGTGGGATGACCACTATGCCGCAGCAAGCTTTTTGGAAAAATGCATTATTTAGTCCCTTGGCAGAAACAGCGGCGCAGACTGTGATTCCATTTTTGCCAGCGTCTATTTCCAGTCATGTCCGGTTTTAACTTGTCTTTTTAGGAGTCCACCATGTGTGGCATCGTCGGTGTAGTTTCAAATAGTCCCGTAAATCAATTACTGTATGACGCATTGTTGCTGTTGCAGCATCGCGGTCAGGATGCGGCTGGTATTGCGACCAGTCACGGTAGCAAGTTTGCCATGCATAAAGCCAATGGTCTGGTGCGTGACGTGTTTCGCACACGCAATATGCGCTCATTGCCCGGCAATATTGGTATAGGTCAGGTTCGCTATCCCACTGCTGGTTCTACCAGCGAAGAAGAAGCGCAACCATTCTACGTCAATGCACCATTTGGAATCGTGCTTGCTCATAATGGCAATTTGACGAATGCAGTTGAACTAAAAATCGAATTATTCAAAAATGACCGCCGTCATTTGAATACTGATTCTGATTCTGAAGTATTGCTGAATATTCTTGCGCATCAGATTCAGGAAGTCACTAGCGGTTATTCGCTGGACCCTGAATGCTTATTCCGTGCTGTGTCTATGCTGCACCGTCGCGTTCGTGGTTCATACGCGGTGGTGGCGCAGATTGCAGGTTATGGTTTACTTGCATTCCGTGATCCATTTGGTATCCGTCCATTGTGTATCGGTGTCTCTCAGAATGAGAATGGTACAGAGTACATGGTCGCCAGTGAATCAGTCGCGCTGGAAGGTCTCGGCTTTAAATTCTTACGCGATGTAGAGCCAGGCGAAGCTTTGTTTATAGATCTGGATGGTAATCTCTACAATCAGCAATGTGCCGATAACCCAAGCCTGAATCCTTGTGCATTTGAATACGTCTACCTGGCTCGGCCAGATTCAATCATTGATGGTGCATCGGTCTACTTGACGCGCTTGAAAATGGGCGAATATCTGGCAGAGAAAGTTCGCAATCAATTCCGTGACGGTGAGATCGATGTGGTCATGCCAATTCCTGACTCTTCTCGTCCTTCCGCGATGGAATTAGCGTTGAAGCTGAATCTTGATTATCGCGAAGGCTTTATCAAAAACCGTTATATCGGTCGTACTTTTATGATGCCAGGTCAGGCAGTTCGTCGTAAATCCGTGCGTCAGAAATTGAATGCAATTGGTTCAGAATTCAAAGGCAAAAGTGTCTTGCTGGTGGATGATTCTATCGTTCGTGGTACTACTAGCCGCGAAATCGTACAGATGGCACGTGAGTCCGGTGCTAAACGTGTGATTTTTGCGTCTGCCGCACCACCAGTCAAATTCCCCAACGTCTATGGCATCGATATGCCGACACGCAGTGAGTTGATTGCTTACGGTCGATCAGACGAGGAGGTATGTCGCGAGATTACTGCGGATGCTTTGGTCTATCAAGATGTATCTGCGATGAAACGTTCCATCTCAGATGTGAATCCACGCCTCAAAAATATCGAGGCATCGTGCTTTGACGGTTTCTATGTAACCGGTGATGTGTCCGATTCTTATCTTGATAAACTGGAAGCTGCGCGCAATAATCCACGTGCAGAATCTGAGGATTTATTACGCTCTCAATTGAATTTAAATCTTGCTAATACCAGAGATTAAATTTTTCGGATTATAAAACTAGTTCAGCTAGCCATTTGAAAAAAACCCGCTTACTTCAAGGTAGTGGGTTTTTTTTGTAACCTACCTTTTGTTCATGGACCTTACTTTGATGTCTTGTGATGCAATGCGTATCGGAAAGTAACGCCCATGAAGTAGCGTTTCATTTTCATACAAAAAGATCAAGTTGCTCCCTAGTTTGTAAGAGTGAATGAAAATACAATGCTGCTGCTTATTCGCTTATTGTTGAGCTGACCTGTTTATTTCTTTGTGACCCTAATTCATGCGTATTCCATTTCAAATTTCTACGTTAACGCTGAGTATCCTGAGTGTATTTTCTGTTTTGGAAAATGCTCAAGCCCAAGTTACTCAATCGGATCAAACTTCGGTATCGACACCAACGACCGGCAATAAGAAAGAAGAAGCGAATTCAGGCGCGGAACAACACACAAAAAAAGCCGTCCCGGAGAAAGAGAACGACGCGTTGAGAAGCGACACCGTTCAAAAAGTCGTGATTGATGGTGGGCGTACAGATGATGTGCGTCGCCAGTCCACAGCGGCCAAATTGATATTTGGTCGTGAAGAGTTAGATAGAAATGGTGATACAAATTTAGGCGAAGTGCTGAAGCGTTTGCCCGGTGTCACGATAGGGGGGCGCCCTGGTCGCGGAGGTGATATCCGTATGCGTGGCATGGGAAGTGGCTACACGCAAATTTTGATCAATGGTGAACGTGCTCCACGCGGTTTTTCTATGGATTCTCTTTCTCCAGACCAGGTGGAACGCATTGAGGTGATCCGCGGTGCGGTCGCAGAATACAGTACTCAAGCAATCGCTGGTACGATTAATATTGTTTTGCGTGAAGATTACAAGCAAAAGAACGTCGAGCTGAAAGTGAGCTTGAGTTCGGAGCAAAATCGTTTGGCGCCCAATGTCTCTATTTCCTATCCGGGAGAAATTGGGGGGTTAAGTTACGCATTAAGTGGATCGGTTTTCCAAAATAAGCAGCGCGATCAGAGTACAACTAACTCCGTAGAATCTGTTGCAGATGGAACGCTCAATTTACGCCAGAACGAATATGATGAAGTTCACCGGCAGACTACTGGCATTCATTTTACGCCACGCTTTAACTATAAGTTTGAAAACGGCGATACGCTGATGTTTCAACCTTTTATCATGCGCTCGCATAGCGCTTCGGATGGTGTTGGACTCGTCGATCAACTCTTTCGATCACCAACAGCCATTGAGCCCCCCGCATATGCAATTTCGAACAATAGCGGTTCAGCAGACACGACGTTTATACGAAGTTTTGGCAACTGGCAACATAAGTTTGATGATAATGCCAAGTTAGCTGTGAGGTTTGGTGGCGGTTACGGGAAGATGGAAAACTCTTCGATCAGCAACCAATACGATGCGAGTAATAATCCAGTCGCTGTCGTTACGGTAGCTAATAATGTTATTGATAAAACCTTAAACAACGGTGGTAAATATACCAAACCGATTGGTGAGGGGCAAACTTTCTCTGCGGGTTGGGAGCTTGAATTGGGTAAGCGTGTTCAAACGAGCGTTTCTTTGAGTAACGGTAAGCCTCAATTTCAGGACTCAGGTGACCCGTTGTCTGCGAGTACCAGGCGTTTCGCTGTCTTCGCGCAGGATGAGATGGATATCAACGCAGATGTGTCAGCCTATGCTGGCTTGCGCTGGGAGGGCATTAAAACTACCAGTTCTTTATCGGGCATCAATGTTGGTAATAGTAGTAGCGTCTGGAGTCCGATAGCGCATGTGGTCTGGCGCATTCCGGGTGAGTCCAAAAATCAAATCAGGATGAGCTATGCGACGACCTACCGGGCACCAGCATTAAATGATCTGATTGCCATTCCAAGTATCTCCAACTTGAATAGTCCAACGCGCCCCGATCGTATTGGTAATCCGCTATTGAAGCCTGAACTGTCTAAAGGAATTGACATTGCATTCGAGCATTATTTGAATCGAGCCGGTTTGTTGAGTGCTAATTTCTTTGTTAGAAATATAAACGACTTAATGCGCAGAACCACGCAGTTAGTCAATGAGCCTGGCGGGATGCGCTGGGTTTCCTCGCCGATGAACATTGGTCAGGCAACGACCAAGGGAGTAGAACTGGAAGCAAAATTCCAAGTGCAGGAATTTTTCCCAGAGGGCCCCGCAATAGATTTCCGAAGCAATTACAGTCGTTTTTGGTCGAGTGTGGATGGGATACAAGGACCGAATAATACGATTGATCAGCAACCACCTTATACAGCGAATGTCGGTTTGGATTATAGGGTTGCCGGGATTCCTTTGACGTTGGGGGGGAGTTTGAATCTCACTCCAGGTTACGATGTACAAAGTACAATAACCCAACTCAATTTTATTGGTTTAAAGCGCCAGATTGATATTTATGGTTTATGGAAATTTAATCCTGACGTGCAATTGCGTTTATCGGCAAATAATTTGCGTGCAAATGACTATGTCACCAATTCCGACGTGAGTCTGGGTGGGGTTAATCGTCTTGATTACGTGACGAATAAAACCTACACCACGTTTAGTTTGCGTCTTGAAATGAAAATATAAGCGGTCAATCCTGCGTTGCAGCATAGAAGCGAGCGCAGGAGTACAATGGAATCTTGAATTTTGTTTTTTCCAATGCCCATTATGTCCGCTTTAAGCCTCAATGTTGATTTCCATAGTCACTCGACCGTTTCTGATGGAATGTTGTCACCGTCAATGCTTGCCGCTCGAGCAAAGGCAAATGGCGTAGATGTTTGGGCCTTGACGGATCACGATGAGCTCGGTGGCATTCCCGAGGCGCGCGCGGCTGCTGCTGCATTGAACTTGCGGTTTGTCACTGGCGTCGAGATATCCATTACCTGGGCTGGGAAGACTATCCACATCGTTGGTCTGAATATTGATGAAACTAATCATGACCTTATCCAAGGTCTGGCGAAAACACGTTCCGGACGCGAGCGGCGTGCGCGCGATATGTCGGCGGATCTGGCTGCACGGGCTGGCATTGAAGGTGTCTACGAAGGTGCGCTCAAGTACGTTGGTAATCCCAATCTGATCTCGCGCTCCCATTTTGCTCGTTATCTTTTGGAAATTGGCGCCTGTTCTTCGGTCTCAGATGCATTTAAAAAATATCTGTCGGAAGGAAAGCCTGGCTACGTCCCACACCGGTGGGCGACGCTGGAAGAGGCGGTGTCGTGGATACGCGGCGCGGGTGGTGTGGCGATCGTGGCACATCCCGGGCGTTACGATTTGACGCCAGTTGCCTGCGACAGTTTTTTTCGCGAATTCAAAGCTCTTGGCGGCGTGGCGATAGAAACGGTCACCGGGAGTCATAGCGTTGATCAATACGAGGAATATACGAAAATCGCCAATCAATACGGCTTTTTGGTGTCGCGGGGCTCGGATTTTCATTCTCCGGACGATGCAGAGGTCGATATTGGCAAGCTGCCAGCAATGCCAAAATCATCCAAGCCTGTTTGGGAGCGCTGGTTTTCCGCTTGATTTGGTTTGAGCACGCTTGAATTTTCTTGTTTTGACCATATCTTTCTGGCAGGATTTTTATTTTCCTGCATCGGAGAAACTATATGAAGCGCATCGTCTTATTTTTATTGACTAACCTTGCCGTGATGGCAGTGATGTCTATTGTCTTATCTGCATTGGGAGTTAATCGGTTCCTGACTGCCAATGGTTTGCAGATGGGCACTTTGATGGTTTTTTCACTGGTGGTGGGTTTTACCGGCGCAATTTTTTCCTTGTTAATCAGCAAGCCTATGGCCAAATGGTCTACTGGAGCGCGGGTGATTGATTCACCAAGTTCGTCGACCGAGTTGTGGTTAGTTAATACCGTTCGTATGTTGGCTGAGCGTGCAGGCATTCAAATGCCTGAAGTGGCAATCTATGAAGGCGAACCAAATGCATTTGCGACCGGCGCATTCAAAAATTCCGCTTTAGTAGCGGTATCGACTGGTTTGCTACAAAGCATGACCAAAGAAGAGGTTGAGGCGGTTCTTGGGCACGAAGTTGCGCATATTGCGAATGGTGATATGGTGACCATGACTTTGATTCAAGGTGTTGTGAACACGTTTGTCGTATTTTTGGCTCGAGTCGTTGGGTATTTGGTTGATAAAACGTTTTTCCGCAATGGCGATGACGATCGTCCTGGTATTGGTTATATGATTACTGTTTTTGCGTGTGAAATTTTGTTTGGCGTTGCTGCATCGATGATCGTTGCCTGGTTCTCACGTCAACGCGAATTCCGCGCCGATGCTGGTTCTGCAAGCTTACTTGGTAATCGTCAACCTATGATCCATGCTTTAGCACGCTTGGGTGGTATGCAGCCTGGCGAGTTACCAAAATCGATTGCAGCGGCTGGTATTAGTGATAAAGCGGGTTGGTCGGAATTGTTTTCCTCCCATCCGCCTATGGAGGCACGTATCGCCGCATTGCAAAATCTAAAATAATCTTGCATTCACTTTTATGGCGGTAGCGATTGCTACCGCCTTTATTCTTTTATGAGCCAATTTTTCCAAATTCATCCTGATAATCCGCAATTGCGATTGATTAAGCAGGCGGTACAAATTATCGATGGCGGCGGCATCGTTGCCGTGCCTACGGACTCCTGCTATGCCCTGGTTTGTCATTTGGATGATAAGGAGGCGGTGACGCGCTTGCGGCGTATTCGTGGCGTAGATGAAAAGCATCACTTAACCTTGTTATGCCGTGATTTATCCGAGATTGCTTTGTATGCCAAGGTCGATAATCGTCAATATCGGATGCTGAAAGCGGCGACACCTGGGCCATATACCATGATTTTGGAGGCGACCAAAGAAGTGCCGCGGCGTTTGAGCCATCCTTCTCGTAAAACGATAGGTCTGCGTGTGCCGGAAAATAAAATTGCCCATGCTCTATTGGAAGAGTTGCGTCAACCTTTATTGGCAACTACCTTGATTTTGCCAGACGATGAAGAGCCCATTACCGATCCCGAAATCATTCGTGAACGCCTTGAGAAGCAAATCGATCTTATCATTGATGGTGGCCCTTGTAGCCTTACACCGACGACAGTGATTGATATGACAGAAGACGTGCCTGAGTTAATTCGGCAGGGCAGGGGAGATGTCAGCTTGTTTGGTCTGTAAGCTCGGATGAGGTAAGCTACGTTTCCTCTTTGTATAAAAATTTTAAAAGTACTTTATGAATGATTTTAGTGAGTTGATCAGAACCGTTCTGATCTACGCTTTACCTGTGATATTTGCGATAACCCTGCATGAGGCAGCGCATGGTTATGCAGCGAAATATTTTGGCGACACCACCGCATTTAGTCAGGGGCGGGTTAGCCTCAACCCTTTGGTGCATATTGATCCGTTTGGTACGATTATCATTCCGGCCGTGCTTTACATTGCGACAGGTGGTGCATTTCTTTTTGGTTACGCGAAACCCGTTCCCATTAACTTTTCCCGATTGAAAAATCCTAAACGCGATATGGCTTGGGTCGCACTGGCGGGTCCTGGTGCTAATTTTGTCATGGCGTTTTTTTGGTTATTGTTTGGCGTTGTTCTCAAAGCATCAAATTTTGACGAGATATTTTTCATTAAAATGGCAAATGCTGGCGTGTTAACTAATCTGGTAATGCTTGCATTCAATCTATTCCCAATACCACCGTTGGATGGTGGGCGCATTCTGGTCAGTCTGTTGCCAAATAAACTGGCGTTTCAATTCGCACAAATTGAACCCTACGGTTTTTTCGTCGTCATGGGTTTGGTGATGATTGGCTGGTTGAAATACTGGCTCATCCCGTTGATGTTTTTGTCAAATGTCGTATTGCAACTCTTAGTTTCTCCTTTTTCAATGTTGTTGGGTGTGGCTGCTTCGTAATAATGGTAGCTATTCCAGTCCAATCTCTGCTTGAAAAACACGCGACAACTGAAGCTGCTGCTTCACCTTGGGTGCAGCGCTTTGCAGATCTATCGCCGCCGGGGCCGATACTGGATTTGGCTTGCGGTAATGGGCGTCATACAACATGGTTATTGGCATCTGGCAGGGCGGTATTGGCATTAGATAAAAATCCAGATGTCCTGCCAGCCCTTACATTGCAAGGCGCCAGTGTCTTGCAGCATGATCTCGAACCAAACGCTGAAACGGCAAGCTGGCCGTTTGCAGATGGTGTGTTTTCAGCGATCATTGTTTGTAATTATTTGCATCGACCGTTGTTTCCGCATTTGTTGGCAAGTTTGGAGCAGGGCGGGATCCTTATTTATGAGACCTTTGCGCAAGGAAATGCTGATTTCGGCAAGCCATCTAATTCGGCTTTTTTATTGAAGTCAGGTGAACTTTTGCAGCAAATGCGCTCTAATCCGGAGGTGCAGATGCAGGTGATCGCTTACGAAGAAGGATTCGTTTGTTCACCGAAAGATGCTATGGTGCAGCGTATTTGTGCGCGTAAAGCAGCGTTTTCGAGCGCATTTGATCGATTATAGGCTTGCTGGATTGATTTAGTTGAAAAGTTTGAATCCGAATTCCAGCTATTTACGCCCCGATTTGCAGTCTATCCGCTACAATCGGGGTTTTACTTTTTTCGTGCACTAACATGACAAAGATACAGGGAAGTCTGGTTGCTATTGTGACCCCTATGCATGCTGACGGCAGTCTTGATTTGCCTTGCTTGCGCAAACTGATTGATTGGCATATTGCTGAAGGTACGGACGGTATTGTCATCGTCGGTACCACAGGAGAGTCGCCAACGGTTTCGCCAGAAGAACACTGCGAATTAATTCGTGTGGCAGTTGAGCATGTGAATAAGCGCGTACCGGTGATTGCTGGTTCTGGTGGTAACTCAACTGCTGAAGCGATCGCTTTGACAAAATTCGCTAAGGAAATCGGCGCAGATGCGTCTTTGCAAGTAGTGCCTTATTACAATCGCCCTACACAAGAGGGTATGTATCAGCATTTCAAGAAAATTGCTGAATCCGTTGATATTCCTGTGATTTTATATAATGTGCCGGGTCGTACTGTCGCGGACATGTCCAATGAAACGATTTTGCGCTTAGCGCAAGTGCCAGGCATTATTGGTGTTAAAGATGCGACCGGCAATATCGCGCGCGGCATTGACCTGATTCGTCTTGCGCCAGCTGACTTTGCCGTGTACTCAGGGGATGACGCGACTGCAATGGCATTGATGTTTTGTGGCGGTAAGGGAAATATTTCCGTGACAGCCAACGTCGCGCCACGTGCTATGCATGAAATGTGTGTGGCGGCAATGCGCGGTGATACGCAGGCAGCGATTGCGATTAACAATCGCGTCTTGTCTTTGCATAATAAGTTGTTTATTGAGCCAAATCCTCTGCCAGTAAAATGGGCAATGATGGAGATGGGTTTAATTTCCTCCGGAATCCGATTGCCTCTGGTGCCTATGGCTGAGCAATATCATGAGCCAGTTCGTGCCGCTTTGCGCGAAGCAGGTGTATTACAATAAGCATCACTCTGAACGACTTGGCAACGAGTCGTTTGCTCCAAGTCGTTTTAATTGATAATAATTCGTAGGGACTTTCACATGGCAAAAAGCTTTGTTGCTAAAAATGGGATCATCGGCGCGGTAGCGTTAATTGGATTAGCTGGTTGTTCTTCAGTCAGTAATTTGGTTGAACCCAATAAGATTGATTACAAAAGCGCAGGAAAGGCGACAACAGTCTCGTTGGAAGTTCCTCCAGATTTGACTCAAATACGTCGTGACAGCCGGTTTGCAATCCCTGAAGCAAATAAATCAACTGCAACTGCCTCTGGATATAACCTTGAAAAAGGTGATAAAGCGACGGTTTCAAGTGCCACTATTGCACCAAATCAAGTCAAAGATATGCGTGTCATTCGGGATGGTAATCAACGCTATCTGGTCATAAAAAGTGCTTCAGCAGAAGCTTTGTGGCCGCAAATTAAAGATTTTTGGCAAGACTTGGGTTTCTTAATCAATGTCGAAAATCAAGAAGCTGGCGTGATGGAGACTGACTGGGCGGAAAATCGCGCAAAAATTCCACAGGACATCATCCGCGATACCTTAGGTAAGGTATTGGATTCCTTGTACTCGACAGGTGAGCGTGACAAATTCCGAACTCGTTTGGAGCGCGGTTCAAATGGCGAAGTTGAAATCTACATTAGCCATCGTGGCGCGCAAGAGGTGTTGACTGGAGCGCAAAAAGACGGGACTGCCTGGACTCCACGGGCTGTTGATGCCGGTCTGGAGGCAGAGTTCTTGACTCGATTAATGGTGCGTTTAGGTGCTGACACAGAGGGCGCGAAAGCTGCTGTGAACGCATCAGTGGCGCCAACTGTTAAGCCGCATGCCCAATTATTGAAAGAAGGCGATGTAAGCTATATTTCTGTGGACGAAGGCTTTGATCGTGCGTGGCGCCGAGTTGGATTGGCGCTTGATCGCGTTGGATTTACTGTTGAAGACAGAGATCGCTCTAAAGGTTTATATTTTGTTCGTTATATCGATCAGGATATCGATGCTAAAACTAAAGGTGCGAGTGAAGGCTTCTTCTCTAAATTGTTTGGGTCATCTAGCGATGCTTCGAAAAATGCACAGAAATATCGCGTTTACGTTAAAAATGCAGCAAGTGGCGATCTGAGTAATGTTTCAGTCCAGGATGCTGAAGGAAAGCCTGATTCTTCTGCTGTAGCTGAGAAGATATTGAAGTTGTTGCAGGATCAACTGAAGTAATTTATTCGAATTAATTTATTTTAAAGAAAAAGCACGGCAAAAGTTGCCGTGCTTTTTTTTTGCCCAATTCCTCTGGCTGAGAGCTAGTGTTAGGATGGCGATGCAAATGGGCATAAAAAAAGCCGACCAATTGGTCGGCTTTTTACAAGCAATAAAAAATTACTTGGAAGCTGGTGCCGCTGTTGCGGAAGCAGCTGGAGCTGCGTCAGAAGCTGGAGCTGCGTCAGATGCTGCAGCTGGTGCTGGAGCTGCTGCTGGTGTTTCTACTGCTGCTGAAGCTGGAGCTGGAGCAACTGCGGATGCTGCAGGTGCTTCTTCTTTTTTGCCACAAGCTGCCAAAGCGATTGCCAACAGGGATACGAGCAAGAGTGATTTTTTCATGTTTGTACTTTCAATAAGTAGATCAAAAAATAAGATCAAAATTTTGCGATGAATAATTACCGGTAATTATCGCTCTATAGGCTTACTCGAAGAATGCGAATGCAAAACAAAACACCGGCACCTCCGAAAGTTTCCTAGCCCATGATTATAATGATTTTTCAGGCAATGGAATAGATATTGATGCCGAATTGCCTCTAATTTGTTAGAAATTTGCACTGAAGAAAGCATCTAAAACCGGAATTGCCTGATTTTTGTGGAAAATACGCTTTTTTGCGCATTCTTTTCAATCTTGAAATTCAATATTTTTATGCTAATTGCAACCAGCCATCTTCATACCAAAGACAAAATGCCTCTAAGACATCTTCGGTTGTCTCGCTTAGATCGTCGCCACTTAAACATCTGTCGTTGGCTAGTTTGGTTAATAATTTTGCGTCTTCTTTTTGCACTGCAAAAGATTCACCATTAATGAAAACATGTTTGCCTTTGTAGAGCATGGATGTTTTTAGTGCGAGTTTGAGACCACGTTTTTGCGCGTTTTGCGCAAAGCGTTTAGGGCTTAGTGGTTTTTCTGGTGAATCAAAAAACACATTTGATTTTGGTTCGGACAAATATTCGCCAATAAAAATCGTAATGTCTTCCTCAGAAAATTTAATTTTTGCAATTTCTGCGGCAATTTTTTCGACCATCTCTTGGCTTATTTCAGCCGGGTGGCTGGTCGCCTGCAATTCCGGATCTTGATAACGACCTGGTAACTCAATCGTGTCGGACATGAAATTGAGAAATGATTGACCGAGCTCTTGATGGGAAGGTGCGCGGAATCCGATCGAATATGTCATGCACTCACCTATTGCTACACCATCGTGAGCATATTGTGGCGGTAAATACAGCATATCGCCTGGCTCTAAAATGAATTCTTGTTCAGGTGTGAAGTTGTTGAGTATCTTCAGCGGCATGCCTTCGATGAGGGATAAATCCTTTTGCGCCCCGATTTGCCAGCGACGTTGACCATGCGCTTGCAACAAAAATACGTCATAGGAATCAAAGTGTGGGCCTACGCCTCCGCCATCGGCAGCATAGCTGATCATCAGGTCATCCAATCTTGCATCAGGGATGAAGCGGAATTGGCGCAGTAAATTATCAGCGGCTTCGTGATGCAGATTGACGCCTTGTACTAACAGTGTCCAGTCTTTTTTCTCTTTGAGTGGCAGCTTATTAATTGGGCCGTTTTTCATTTCCCAGTGTTTTTTGAAGAAGCTGATCAAGCGCGATTCAACATCGTCTTGCGCGGCGAGTTCAAATAACTCTGCTGGTGTCAGAAGGGGAGAGAATGCTGGAATTGCCTGTCGGATCACGAGTGGCTTTTTATGCCAGTACTCGCTGAAGAATTGATCGGCGCTGAGCCCGCCTAGAAGCGGTAGGGGTATGGAATTTTTTTTCATATCAGCATTATAGGCTTGCCTTCATGCTTGTTCCAGACAGGTATAATCAAGGATGAATATTTTTTTAAGGACTTTGTATGAAGATTGTCAAAAACTCAGTGGTTACCGCGCGTTATAAATTGACAGATGCGCAAGATAACCTAATTGAAGATGGGCAAGAGCCTATGGTTTATCTTCACGGTGGCTACGACAATATTTTTCCAAAAATTGAAGAGGCCTTAGAAGGTAAAGAAGTTGGGTTTGAGACAACTTTGCAATTAAATCCAGAAGACGCATTTGGCGATTATGATGCTGCACTGGTCAAGGTTGAGCCTCGTTCACGTTTCCCATCTCCTTTGGAAGTAGGCATGCAATTTGAAGGTATGCCTGAAGATGCTGATGATTCAGACGAATCTTCAGAAGAGGAAGCACATATTTTCACTGTGACCGATATTGCTGATGATAAAGTTGTGTTGGATGGAAATCATCCATTAGCGGGCATTGCTTTGCGCTTTTCCCTGACAGTTGACGACGTGCGTGCGGCAACGGATGAGGAAATCGCTCACGGACATGTACACGGAGCACACGGTCATCACCATGATGACGATGAGGATGATGACACTGGTAATGAATATCGTAGCCATCCAATCCACTAATTTCATGTAGCTCGCTGTTTGAGTAAAAAAGCCGCAAATATGCGGCTTTTTTACTTTTTACGCTTTGAGTGTTTGCTTGTGCAATGCTTTTAACTCGTACAAAGCATCTAAAGCCTCTCTCGGTGTCATGGCATCCGGATCCAGTGAAGTCAGGACGTCGTCCAATTCCGTATTGACTGGTTCCACTTCAGCGACTTTTTGCTCTATTGCCGCAATGCCAGGTGTAGCTGAAAATAAATCAAATTGCGGTGTTGATTGCAAAGAATGCGCTTCGAGTTCGGCCAGGTGCTTGCGTGCCGAGCGTATTACGGTCTGTGGTATGCCGGCTAATTGAGCGACTTGCAGGCCATAACTTTGTGAGGCAGGCCCCGCTTGTACCGCATGTAAGAAGACGATGTTTTCTTTGTGCTCAACCGCAGAAAGATGTACGTTTTCTGCGCTTGGATGCACATCTGGTAATTGCGTCAACTCAAAATAATGTGTCGCGAAGAGCGTAAAACTCTTCGAGACCTGAATGAGATGCTTGGAAATCGCCCACGCCAGTGCCAGCCCGTCAAAGGTTGAGGTGCCTCGTCCAACTTCATCCATCAGCACTAGAGAGTTTTCGGTTGCGCCATTTAAAATGGCTGCTGATTCTGTCATCTCCACCATAAATGTAGAACGTCCACCTGCCAGATCATCAGCGGCTCCTATACGAGTGAAAATACGGTCAATAGGCCCGATTGTGGCGGAATTAGCGGGCACATAACTGCCGACGTAGGCGAGCAAGGTGATTAGCGCAACTTGACGCATAAAGGTTGATTTGCCGCCCATATTCGGGCCAGTAATCAATAGCAATTTACGCTCTTGCGACAACTCACAATCATTCGCGATAAAGCGTTCAATCTGATTTTCAACGACAGGATGTCGGCCCTGACGAATTTGTAGGACAGGTTCGGCAACCAATTGTGGTGCGCACCAATTGTTTTTAGTTGCGTGTTCGGTCAGGCTCACTAACGCATCAAGCTCTGCAATGGCATGAGCAATCGCTTGCAGCAGGCTGATGTGTGGCAATAAATCTTGCAGTAATTTTTCGTACAGCATTTTTTCACGCACCAGTGCGCGTTCTTGCGCAGACAATGCTTTGTCTTCAAATGCTTTTAATTCTGGTGTGATATAGCGCTCTGCATTTTTCAGCGTCTGACGGCGGCGATAGTTCTCAGGGACTTTATCCGTTTGACCATTGGTGACTTCGATATAAAAGCCATGCACGCGGTTGTATTCAACACGCAGATTGGCGATGCCGGTACGTTCACGTTCCGATGCTTCCAAATCAACCAAAAACTGTCCCGCATTTTCTGATAATGAGCGCAACTCATCGAGTTCACCATCAAATCCGGTCGCAATCACGCCTCCATCTCTGACCATGGTGGCAGGCAAAGGCATCAACCCACGTTCTAGCAAATCAAGGCAGTCAGCCGGTGTGGCGAGATCGGCGAGTATTTTCGTCAGAACGCTGGTTTGATTGTCGGCAATGCACATGCTGACGTAATTGCGCAAATTGGGTAAATGTTGCAAACCATCGCGCAAACCGGATAAGTCACGTGGCCTCGCTGATTGCAAGGCGATCCGTGTCGTAATCCGTTCAATATCAGGAACCGAGTTCAAGGTCGTGGCGAGTCCATCGACAGAATCGGCATTAATTAAAGCTTTGATTGCCTCATGCCTGGCACGTGCGATGCTTTGATCGCGTTTGGCATGGTGCAGCCAGTGGCGCAATAAACGAGCTCCCATCGCAGTGCGGCAATGGTCAAGCAAAGAGAATAAGGTCGGTGATTCTTGTCCACGTAAGGTTTCTGTGATCTCCAAATTGCGGCGCGTGGCGGTATCGAGACCAATAAATTCATGCTCACTTTCAACTGCCAAGCTGTTGACATGTTTTAAGCCGCGTCCCTGGGTGCTTTCAGCATAACGTAACAGCGCGCCAGATGCACCAATTGCGGCACTTAAGTTTTCTGCTCCAAAGCCAGTCAGAGAGCTGGTGCCTAATTGATCTTGCAGGGATTTTTGCCCCTGTTTGACATCAAAATGCCAATCCGGTACTTCAGAGAATTTACCTGGCAATGCTTGATGATGTTCGTCCAGTATTAGTGTTCCGGCGGAAATCAAAATCTCGGCCGGGGAGATGCGTTCTAATTCTTGTTGCAGGCGTTGCAGTAATGATTTTTCATCGGTGGCGAATTCCATTAATTTCAGCGCGCCACTCGCCAATGATAGCCATGACAAGCCGACAGTGACTGATTTTCGATGCTGCATTAAACACAGGGAGAGTAGGGGGCGTTCAGACTTTTCCGGCAATAAATCGGTATCAGTCAAGGTGCCAGGAGTGATCACGCGCATGACTTTGCGCTCGACCGGTCCTTTGCTTGTCGCTGGATCGCCGACCTGTTCGCAAATGGCGGCAGACTCTCCCATTTTTACAAGTTTGGCGAGATATGGCTCAAGCGAGTGAAATGGGATGCCGGCCATCTTGATTGGATTACCCCCCGAGCTGCCGCGTTGGGTCAGGGTGATGCCGAGCAGGCGAGATACTTTTTCAGCGTCGCCGAAAAATAATTCATAAAAGTCTCCCATGCGATAAAACACCAAGGTATCCGGGTGCTCCGCTTTGATGTTCAGGTATTGCGTCATCATTGGGGTGTGGCTTACTGCTTTGTCATTCGTAACCATGCGATTGTTCTTATTTTGTACTGTAATCAGGTGATATTTTCTTGAGGTGAAGCTTCTCTGTCTGTGGGCTTTGTGCTTTGAATTTACCCATACTGCGTTTAGCTATTAGCGATCTATGTGCAAAAGCGCCAGAGCATCATTGAGTGCACATTATAAACGACCACAGCCCTCGCTTGATGGTGTAAGGCGTTTATCTGGCACTGCGGCACTGATCGGGAAGTATTGATAAATTTCGCTACCCAAATAAAAACAGGGTAATAAACTCAGATAGAACTTACCTGATTTATTACCCTGAAATTATTGCCTGGAGAACGACTGATTAACCGTTTCCGCGACCGCCGGAGCGTCTTGGGGTAGATTGCTTTACCGCTGGGCGACTTCCCTGTGGTCGTGGCTTGTTGCCGCCTTCACGCGCAGGTACTGCGCCAGCAGACGTGCGTGCCTGAGAAGGTTTATTGCCAGACTGTGGACGTGGATTTCTTCCGCCTGTATTGCCGCCGCGACCTTCAAAGCTACGCAATTGGATAGGTTGCGCTTTTGCATGTGGGTCAGGGATAAATCCATCGATGATCTCTTGTGGGATTTGACGTTTGATGAACTTTTCAATATCGGCGAGCAATTTAAATTCGTCAACACAAACCAGCGATACTGCCTCACCTGTGGCACCCGCGCGACCGGTACGACCGATGCGGTGTACGTAGTCTTCTGGTACGTTAGGTAAATCGTAGTTGACTACGTGTGGCAATTGGTCGATGTCAATGCCGCGTGCAGCGATGTCAGTTGCGACCAGCACTGGCAGACTGCCATCTTTAAACTCAGCCAGCGCTTTGGTTCGTGCAGACTGGCTCTTGTTGCCATGAATCGCCATGGCTGCCACACCGTCTTTGGCTAACTGTTCAACCAATTTGTTAGCACCGTGTTTAGTGCGTGTGAACACCAGTACTTGCGACCATTGATGTGTCTTGATCAGATGCGCTAACAGTGGGTGTTTTTTATCGCGGTCAACTGGGTGAATCTTCTGCGCAATTACTTCTACTGTCGAGTTGCGGCGAGCAACTTCGATCATTTCTGGATTATTCAGCAGCCGGTCAGCCAGAACTTTGATGTCGTCAGAGAAGGTGGCCGAGAACAATAAATTCTGACGTTTAGGCGGCAATATCGCTAATACTTTTTTGATGTCGTGAATGAAGCCCATGTCTAGCATGCGATCTGCTTCATCCAGAATCAGAATTTCGATGTTACGTAAATCGATGGTCCCTTGTTGATGATGGTCGAGCAAGCGGCCAGGCGTCGCAACTAAAATATCGACGCCGTGTTTAAGTAACTTGATTTGTGGGTTGATGCCAACGCCACCAAAAATCACGCCTGAGGTCAATGGAACATATTTGCCGTAGGTTTCAACGCTTTCCTGAACCTGAGCGGCGAGTTCGCGTGTCGGCGTCAGCACTAGTGCACGGATGGGGCGTTTGGAAACTTTGTCTTTTGGTGCGTTTGGCGAAGTCGATAGACGCTGCAGTACCGGGAGGGTAAATCCCGCAGTTTTTCCGGTGCCGGTTTGCGCGCCAGCCAATAAATCTCCACCCTTGATGACAGCTGGAATAGCTTGTAGCTGGATAGGGGTTGGTGATGTGTAACCTTGCTCGCTAACGGCACGAACAATGTCCTCGGATAAGCCGAGTTCAATAAATGAGGGCATGTGTTTCTACTGATCTGATGAACGCACAGACTGGCTTTCGCCAGTCTTGTGAAAAGGGCATTCAGCAAAAAATGCTGAATGTAAAAGAGATAAATCTATTTTTTTACTGATGCTGCAAATGGTTGAAGCAAATTGACCATTTGCCCGAATACTTTAGGTGTTCCTGCCAATACGTCGCCTTTGTACAGGTAATCAGAATCGCCAACAAAATTGCCAACGATGCCGCCTGCCTCTGTGATTAACAATGAGCCTGCAGCGATATCCCACGGCGCCAGGCCTTTTTCAAAGAAACCATCAAGACGACCATTTGCTACGTAGGCTAAGTCCAATGCGGCAGAGCCTGGTCTTCTCAGCCCCTGGCATTTTGCTGTCATGACTTTAAACATTTCCATGTATTGATCGAGGCCGGATAAATCGCGGGATGGGAAGCCAGTTCCAATCAACGCATCGGCAATTTTGTCGCAACGGGTAACGCGGATACGCTTATCGTTTAAGAAAGCACCGCCGCCTTTGGTTGCGGTGAACATTTCATTGCGGGTTGGGTCGTAAACAACGGCTTGTGTAATGATGCCACGGTGTTGCAATGCGATAGAAACGCAATATTGCGGGAAGCCGTGGATAAAGTTGGTCGTACCATCGAGTGGATCAATGATCCAGACATATTCACTTTCGTCGTGCAAATTAGTGGATGCACCCGATTCTTCAGCAAGAATTGCGTGGTCGGGATATGCTGTCTTCAACACTTCGATAATTGCGGCTTCCGCGGCTTGATCAACTTCAGTGACAAAATCATTGAAATGTTTTTCTGTTACGCTGACGCGATCGAGATCAAAAGAAGCGCGATTAATTATTGTCGCGCCGCGACGAGCGGCTTTAATAGCCGTATTGAGCATTGGGTGCATAAGGTTTCCGATAAAATGACGGCAAACGTAGCTCAATCACCTAAAAGTGAAAGAGTGAGGTTTGCTACACAAAAATGATAAAGAGCGTGCGCTACTGTCTTTCGTCGGGCAAAAAAAGCCGCTCAACCACATAACAATTAACGCTTAATCTTGCTATTTTAAATGAACTTGACAGAAACTGACACATCTCTTTTTCAAAGACTGCGCTTTGTACTGGTAGAAACTAGCCATCCTGGCAATATTGGGGCTGCAGCACGTGCCATTAAAACCATGGGTTTTGGGCAGTTGGTTCTGGTTAACCCGCGGTTCGACGACGCGTTAACACATCCAGATGCCATCGCTTTTGCCAGCGGCGCATTGGACGTTTTGCAGGCAACGAAAGTAGTAGCATCAATTGAAGATGCGTTACTAGGGTGTAAGTTTGTTGCTGCTGTGAGTGCCCGTCTACGGGAATTTTCTCCGCCCATTTTTTCACCGAGGGCTCTGGCTGAACGTATTTCTTTTGTTCAGGAAGGCGAGGTGGCCTTAGTGTTTGGAAGTGAGCGTTATGGATTACCCAATCAAATTGTCGTGAATTGCCAGGCACTTATCAATATTCCTGCCAATCCTGAATATTCATCTTTAAATCTGGCTCAGGCTATTCAGTTGTTAGCGTATGAGTGCAGGATGGCTACGGAGGCGAAAACTGAAACAAGAGGTAACGTTGGGTTTCATGGTGAGGCTGCATCGAATGAAGATGTTGAGGGGATGTATATGCATCTGGAGAAAGCCTTGATCGCCATAGGTTTTTTAGATCCCGATAACCCCAAAAAGCTTATGCCACGTTTGAAACGACTATTTTCACGTGGAGGATTAGAGGCGGAAGAGGTGAATATCTTACGGGGAATATCAAAGAAAATTATTGATCTCGCCAAGAAATAATTGGTAACCAATTGTGGTGAGCATCTGATTGAATTAATTACATTTGTTGTTTAAATTGATAAATATTATGAAATTTCTCAAAGGCAAAGCATTTGTTTCTTCTTTAGCATTTTCAGAATATGATAGTTTTGTTATAACCACAGTAAGATTGTAATTGGGTGCAATTGCAAAATAGAAATTTGTTTTTATTTCACTACTTGAGGACATAATTATTTTTGTTCCATACCAAAGATCTTCTCTTTATCTTTTGTGTCTAAGTGTCTTTCTGACTGGCACGATGGATGATGCCCATGCTCTTGGCATGGGCGGTCTTCGTATCCAGTCTTCGCTCGGACAGCAATTGAGAGCACAGTTAGACGTAACAGGAGTCGACATCGAAGACCTTGACGTTGGATGTTTTCGTGCGTCAATTGAATCTCCCGAGGGAATTTTATTATCTAATGTTGATGTAAGAATAGCTTCTCAGGGCGGCGCTAAATTCTTAGTCTTAGGGACTCGTAAAAACATTCATGAACCGGCAGTAAAAGTGATTGTTCATGTTTCTTGTGATGTGCAGTTGCATCGCGAATATATGATTTTGCTGGATCCGCCTGAAATTTCCGGATCAGCACCTAACGTAGTTTTGCCTTCTTTGGAGCGGACTGCAACAACGGCTAAAGTTGCTCAGTTAAAAAATGAGAAACTTGTTGTGCTGCCGAGACCGTTCCCGGAGAAATTAGCATCAAGGCAGAAAACAGAAATCGTATCTGATTTAGTAACTGTAAAAAAAAATACTAAAAAGTTAAGATTAGTTGGTAAGGCATCAGAATCCTCAAATACAAGAGATTCATTGAAATTGTCGGATGAGCCTGAGCTCTTACCTCAAGGCTTAAAGCTGGCGGACACGATCACTGCACGTGCGGATGATAAGTCTAGCGATGCTTCAGCTGAGCTACGTTTGGCGCAAATGCAGTACGCAGCTATGATGCGCGGGGAAGATGTCCCGCGCGTGGTTCCAGGAAAGCTCGAGTCGACTGAGCAAAAAAATCAGTTATTGCTTAAAGAGTCTTCGCAATTAAAACGCCAAATCCAACAAGACAAGTCGACCATTGAGGATTTGAAAGAAAACTCTATACCAAAAACCTGGTTTTATCTTTTATTATTGTTGGTTGCTGGGGCACTTGCGGTTGCCGGTGTCTTGATTGCGTATATTAAGCGTGTTCATAAAAAAACATCGTCAACATGGTGGGAGCAGAAAGAAGCCAAGCCTGCCCCTGATACCAAGCTCAATATTGAAGAGCTGGTCAATAGTGTGCAAGCGAGTTATGGCCCAACTACGACTAGTGTACCGTCGGATTCTACTGAATCTATTTTGCGCCCGGCATTGGGTGCGATTTCAACTCAGTCTAAGGTCAAACCCCCGATTGAGTCTCCGTTGGGTGGATTAGATGCGCCATCAGTATTCGGACGAAACTACACACCGTCGCTGGAAGATACTAATAGCAGTACTTTTAATTTCTTTTCGTCACGAACTAATTCTGTCAAGGTTGAAGAAATATCGGATGTAACTCAAGAAGCTGAGTTCTGGATGTCAGTGAACGATCCAGAGCGGGCGATCGAAATTCTGGAGCCACAGGCGGAATTGGATCATCCTGAATCGCCGGTTCCATGGTTATATTTGTTGGATTTGTACAGAGTTGTCGGGAATAAAGATAAATACGATCCATTGCGCGATCGATTCGTCGTGTTTTTCAATGCAAATGTTCCCGAATTTGAAATCGATCCCGCGACATTGCCCACCAGACATCTTGATGATTTTGAGCATTTGTCGAAAAAAATCTGCTCAATGTGGAACACAAATGAGATTTTGCCTTTCCTCGAGAGTCTGCTGATTGACGATCGTGATGGCAAGCGTATGGGGTTTGAATTGCCTGTGTATAGAGATATTCTGTTATTAATTTCTATCGCAAACGAGTTGGAACGACAAAAATCCATGGGAGAAATTGATCGTGGACGCAATTATTTTACTGGTTCAGCAAGTTCTGTTGCCGTTCATAAGCCTCACGAAGAAGATGGCAATGTGATTAATTTTGAAACGATAGACTTTGAGAATAAATCTAATCCTGGTTGATTTTTCTTCAAGATAGAAGTTGATCAATACGCGGTGCATAGATATATGCGCCGCGTTTTTTCATTTTGGGGAAAAGAATTAAATTGCTCTTCGCATTTTTTGAACGGTATAGCTTTTAATTTCTTCTGGAGGTTCAATGAGTTTGATAATTGCAAAAGTGCAATTATCTCCACGTGGTGTGCCACGCTCGCGCGCTTTGCGTATCAATAATTCCGCCGCTTGTCTTGGCGTATTGACTGCCACCGCAGCCGAAAGCTCATAATCCTCAAAATAATGCCATAGCCCGTCAGAGCATAAAAGAAAATTGTCGCCTACTTTCAGGTTGTTTCGCTGGCCAAATGTGATGAATGGCGGAGTATTTGCAGAGCCTAAAACATTAACTAGAATATTTGATAATTTATGTGTTTTAGCTTCTTCAGGAAGGATTTTTCCTTCTTCGACTAATTTTTCAACGTAGGAATGGTCACGAGTTTTTTCTCCAAAATTGGGACCATTAAAATGATACAGTCTGGAGTCGCCAGCATGCGCCCATATTGCTTCTTGCTGGGGGGTGATAACCAGCGTTACAACGGTGCTATGGGGTTCTTTTTCTGAGGAAACAGCTGTAAGCTTAATGACAGTGTGTGCCTCGTTAAAGATATTTTCCAGTAATGCTTTAACATCATTGCCCGGATAAAATTCGTCAAATAGTTGTTTACTTGTCCGAATGACTTGCTCGGCGGCAAGTGCTCCGCCGCTTTTGCCGCCCATGCCGTCGGCAACTACAGCCATCATGTAGCCAGGCGCATGCGGAGCCGCAAAAAGAGCGACTCTGTCTTGTTGTTCTAGTCGATCACCGATGTGTTGTCCGGTGCCAGCTTCTATCTTATATTGGCTCATACGTCTTGGTAGATTACACTAGTGGGAAGTCAATTATTTGGCTTTCCAAGTTTTGATACTAATTAACACTATTTTACTTTAAGCTGAAGGCTATGAGCCATCCTGAACAAGTACGACAACGAATTATTGAGTTAGAAGTTGAGCATAGGGATCTGGATGTAGTAATTAATGCTCTTACAAAAGAACCAGATCATGATGAATTGCAATTGAGGCGCCTAAAGAAGCGCAAATTGCAACTGAAAGATCATATCACTTTGCTTAAGATTCAATTAACTCCTGATGTGCCAGCATAACTTTTTGTTGCGCATGTTACCTTTTATTTGCTTTTTGTTTTTGATTGCCCCATTTTGACTGAAATTCAGACCAAAGAAACACCTGCAGGCCTACACGATGCAGAAGTTGATCATATTTTTGGGCTTTCCGGTCCATTGAGCGCTGCGATCGCTGGGTACCGCCCTCGCAATGCACAAACTGAGATGGCTAAAGCTATTGCCAGCGCGATTGCTGGTCAAAGCACATTGCTTGCGGAAGCTGGAACAGGAACAGGCAAAACCTATGCCTATCTTGCACCTGCTTTGCTATGGGGTGGGAAGGTAATTGTTTCCACTGGCACAAAAAATTTGCAAGATCAGTTGTTTTTAAGAGATATTCCTACAATAAAAAAAGTTTTAAAGACGCCCGTTTCAGTCGCTTTACTCAAGGGACGGTCGAATTATGTATGCCATTATCACCTTGAACGCACTTTGCAAAATGGTAGATTAAGTTCGCGCGAAGATGTCGGCTATCTGCGCGATATTTCTCGATTTATAAAAACGACAAGCAGCGGTGATAAAGCTGAACTGTCGCGCGTTCCTGAAAATGCCAGTGTCTGGAACCTGGTGACTTCAACTAAAGACACCTGTATGGGATCTGAGTGCCAGTACTATCAGGACTGCTTTGTGATGAAAGCACGCAAAGAGGCGCAGCAGGCTGACGTTGTTGTGGTCAATCACCATTTGTTTTTTGCCGATGTTGCCTTGAAAGATACTGGAATTGCAGAGTTATTACCTTCTGCGAATACCGTTATTTTTGACGAGGCGCATCAACTTCCTGAGACGGCGACATTATTTTTTGGCGATACTATTTCGACTTCGCAAGTTCTCGAACTTTGCCGTGATACCTTAGCGGAAGGTTTGTCTCATGCGCGAGATGGTGCTGAATGGGCAAAACTGGTAGCGCCTGTAGAGCGGGCAGCAAGAGATTTACGTTTGGCATTTCCACAGGACATTGTTCGGTTGTCCATTGATCAAATTGCGCCATCGAGTCCGTTTTTTGAATCACTTGATGCGCTTAAGTCCAGTTTGAGTGATTTGATTGCAGTATTGGAGAAGCAAGCAGAACGGGCGGAGACGATCGAACAGTGCAGGGCCAGAGCGATTATGCTCAGTGATCAGATCGATGCTTGGAACGCTGAACCCAAAGACAAAGAAAAACAAGGAGATTACGTTTTATGGGTTGAGGCATTTTCAGTCTCTCTGCAATTGCACCGTACACCTTTGTCGATTGCGCCTATCTTTAATAAACAAAGAGAGGGTGTACCACGCGCGTGGATATTTACTTCTGCGACCATGGCGGTAAAAAATGATTTTGCTCATTTTGTTTCGCAGATGGGCTTGTGGAATGAGCCAGCTCACACATGGCCGAGTCCATTTGATTATCAGAATCAGGGGTATTTGTACGTACCAAATGGAATGCCTGATCCGAACTCGCGAGACTATACCGAAGCTGTCGTAGATACGGCTTTACCTGTTATAGCTGCAGCAGGAGGGCGTGCATTCCTTTTGTGTACTACTTTAAAGGCCGTCAAATTTTGTGCCGAAAAGCTCAAAGATGAATTTGAGAAACGTGGCTTGGCGTTTCCCTTGTTTGTTCAAGGGGATGCCGGACGTACAGAGTTGTTAGATCGATTCCGCGCATCTGGCAATGGTGTCTTAATTGGTAGTCAGAGTTTTTGGGAAGGTGTTGACGTTCGAGGGGATGCGCTATCTTTAGTTATTATCGATAAACTACCATTTTCTCCTCCTGATGACCCTGTGCTTGCGGCACGCATCGCTGCGATGGAAAAAAAAGGTTTAAACGGATTTGTTCATCATCAATTGCCAGAAGCAATAATTAATCTCAAGCAAGGTGCAGGGCGTCTAATTCGTGATGAAACGGATCGCGGTGTATTGATGATTTGCGATCCAAGGTTAATATCTAAGCCTTACGGGAAGCGGATCTGGCAAAGCCTTCCTTGCTTCGCCAGGACACGTGCTGAGTCGGACGTTGTTAGTTTTTTTGAGCGATTGCATAAGGAAAACGTGATCAATAAGGCCTGATCTTTTTGTTTTGCGTGTTATTTTTAAAAATTTTTACTTCACCAGGAATTGGGGACTTTACTTATTTGTGCATTGTCGATGAGCATCAATTAAGTGCCAGCCTAATTGACGCCTTATTTCTTTGATGTCAGGTGGTGGAGTATGTCCAATTTGTCTTTGCCTCAAAAAGTCTCTGACTTGCTCTTTTGAGGGATGTTGTATTTTGCTCATGATGCCACCTGGTTATGATGATTAATTGAGACCGCCTACCTATAACGGCATGTCGCCTTATAAGTTGACCAGAAATCCTTCAATGCCGTTCAGTGTGGACTGGATTTGCAATATTTAACAGGAAGAACACTGTAGAAATAGAGCTTTTGTTCTTCCTTTAGTTTTCGCCAGTCATGCGCTGGTGTGTACCATCTTTTTGAAGACTGCGGTAAGCGTGACGAAGTCGTTCAGTGACTTCCGTGGATGTGGCCTTATTTGCCCCAAGTTGTAGGTCAAGTTCAAGTCCAAGGTTAATCGTAGTGACGTATTCCAGACAAAATGTGGCACAATTAAGGTCAAAATTGTCTTGTGATAAAGGGAGTAAATCGAGCCTTCCAACTGACAAAAGACGTAAACCTTCGTTGTTATCTCTAATATGAATGAGGCCTCTGGTATGCCCCATTTTAAAATCATTCGACTTTAAAAATTGTTCTCTGGCATCATCTTCGATCACGCCAATACGGTACGGTTTTGCATCTTCCAGTTTGCTAATTTGTATATCTGAACGGCCTTTCTTTTTGTAGAGGTAATATCCTCGTACGTGAATAAGTCCTCCGAGCCAAATATATTTCTCTTCTCGAAATGTAGTTCGGGCAACGGGAAAGAAAATCACCTGCTGTGAGCTATTAACCAAATGCATAATGCCGATCCAGCTTAATGGTCTAATTTCAGGCTCATAGCCAGCACGAATGGCGATTGCCCTAACAAAATCAGTAATTGGAGCAGGGGATTTGCTATTTTTTATGTATGCGTAAGGCTGACTGTCTTCAACGTAGATGATCAATCGTTCCGCATGAGCTGCGCTGCAATTTAAAAAAATTAAGAGAAGGAAGAAGGCCATTGACATGAATAATTCTCCTATCACTCTTTGCATTCGGACTGAGGTACGCTCTCCAGCCAAAATACTGTTTCCTGGAAATATTTCTTCTATTTTATTCTCGGCCTAACATACGGGCACGTGTTCCATCACTTTCTAAACTTTCATAAGCCCGGCGTATTCGCTGAATAACATCAGTTGGGGTAGCTTTGTTGGCAGCTAGTTCCAGATTTGAGCGTATATTTAAAGTCGTGGCTATCTCGTAATCAGCGCAGTAGAGCGCACACTCAGATGTAAAGCTTGTTGCTGATAAAGGAAGTAGATCAATTCTATTGACTCGCAATAATCTGAGGCCTTCCGTATTGTTGTTGATTTGTATCAGTCCAGCGTAGGTGTTAAAGGCAAAACCATTCTCAATTAAATATTCTTCCCTTACATCAGATTCAATTACCCCAACGCGGTACATCTTTGCGTCATCCAGCTTTTTAAGCTGTATATCACGGCGATTTTTTAATTTGTAAAAACTATATTTTTCATCATGTAATAATGTACCTAACCAATGATATTTATTTTCGCGTTCGTTGGTACGCGCTAAAGGGTAGAAGATCATTGTTTGTTGAGCTTCTGCTGTATGCATAATTCCGGCCCAGCTAAGCAGACGAATATCTGGATCGTATCCCGCACGCTCGATAAGGATGCGAACAAAATTGGTAATAGAGGAGCTTACTTTATCGTCTTGGAAATAAGCATAGGGCTTCGCATCTTCGGCGTATATGACTAACCGTTCGGCGCTGGCAGGTGTCCCGATAAGTGTGAACACACAAACGAATAGTGTCGATAATAGTTTTCTCAGGTGCATAGTGATTATGACCGATGTTTGAAAAGGCGAAATAATGTTTTCAACCTGGTATCGTACTTTTAACCAAATACTGAATATTTGACGATAGGGTAAGTGTAGCTCTCAAATCGATTGCGCCAAAGAGAAACTTGCTTGACTTTAAGTAATGGTTGAGTTTGGGTGTTGTTTTGTTTGGGAAGCCCATAAGATGCGCCTATTTTGTAATGAAAACAGTCATTATGTTTGCGCTGAATGCGAAGGCAAAAGCGGTGCGTATTTTTTAAAATACGCACCGCTTTGATCGGTAATTCGATAGTCTTTCAGTAGCTAATTACATTGGCGACTAAAGAACGCGTTTTTTACCAAATTGATACACGTTCGGTTGGCGCTAAGTACATTTTGTCGCCTTCTTTAACATCAAATGCTTTGTAAAACGGTGTCATGTTTTGCAAAGAGCCATTTGCACGGAATTCACCAGGAGAATGTGGGTCCGTTTTGATACGCACGATGGCTTCTTGCTCACGCATTTTGCCACGCCAGACTTGGGCAAAACCCATGAAGAAGCGTTGATCACCAGTCATGCCATTAATTACAGGTGCTGGTTTGCCACCCAACGACAATTGATACGCTTTATAGGCGATAGAAATACCTGAGTTATCCGCAATGTTTTCACCCAGAGTTAATGCGCCGTTAACGTTGTAGCCAGGTACAGGGCTAAATTTGCTGTACTGTTTGACTAGTGCTGCTGTCTTGGCGGCAAATTTTTCATGATCGTCCTTGGTCCACCAATCGCGCAAATTACCTAAACCATCGTATTGGGCGCCTTGATCATCAAAGCCATGACTGATTTCGTGACCAATAACCGCACCAATTCCCCCATAATTAACCGCATCGTCAGCTTTTGGGTTAAAGAATGGCGCTTGTAAAATTGCTGCCGGGAAGACGATTTCATTCATCTCTGGATTGTAGTAGGCATTGACTGTTTGTGGTGTCATGCCCCATTCATCACGATCGACTGGCTTACCTAATTTGTTAAGCTCCGTCTTCGCTGCAAAGGTACGAATTGCACGTAAATTACCAACCGCATCTCCCTTGGTAATTTGCAGGGAGCTGTAATCTTTCCAGTTATTTGGATAGCCAATTTTAGGCATAAAAGTAGACAGTTTAGACAAGGCTTCTTTTTTGGTCTCTGGACTCATCCAATCCAACGTACCAACGCTATTTTTATATGCCAAAAGCAAGTTGTTGACGAGTGTCTCCATTTTTGCTTTGCTATCTGCTGGAAAATATTTGTCTACGTACATTTTCCCTAAGCTTTCGCCCATACCTGCATCAACGAGGCGCACGCCACGTTTCCAGCGAATTTCTTGTTCAGGAACACCACGCAAAGTTTTGCCGAAAAATGCAAAGCTTTCTTCACTAAATTGCTTAGGCAATTGGCCTGATGCTGAAGACAGCAGATTCCATTTGAAATAGGCTTTTAAAGTGTCAATCGGTGTTGCTACCAGCACTTTATTCATTTCTGTCAGGTAGCTTGGTTGTCCGATGATCAGATAGTCAATTTTGCCTTTAACACCTAAATTGGTCAGGTACGTATCCCAGTCGTAGCCTGGTGTAACTTCGTTTAATTTGCTGATTTCAACTTTGTTGTAAGCCTTGATTGGGTCGCGCAATTCAACTCTTGTCCATTGAATTTTCGCTAATTCTGTTTCTAAGGCAAGAATGGCATTTGCATTTTTGTTAGCGTCTTTGTCGCCAGTCATTGTCAGCATTTTCTCGATATGTTTGAGATATTTCTCGCGCGTATCTTTTAATTTTGCGTCATCGTCTTTTAGATAGTAATCACGATCAGGCAAGCTAAGGCCGGATTGCGAAATATCCAAAACGTATTTTGTCGAGTCTTTATTGTCCTGATGGACTTGAATGTCGTACGGAACATTGACGCTATTGAGATTCATCCAGGCCATCAAAGCTGGCAATTGCTTTTTATCGTTGAAGGCATCGATTCTCGCAAAATCAGACTGCAAAGGCTTCAAACCTAAAGATTCTATATGCTTGGTATCCATGAAGCTGGCGTACAAATCGCTGATTTTTTGCGCATCGGTACCATTTGCATTTTTTGCTTTAGAGAGACCTTCGATGATTGTGTGTAAGCGTGGCACAACGGCTTCACGCAAGTCCATGAAAGCACCAGCGGATGAGCGATCAGCAGGGATTTGGGCGGTCTTCAGCCAGCCACCATTGACGTGACGATAGAAATCGTCCTGGGCTTTGACGGCCTTGTCACCGTGCTGACTATCGATTCCAGATAGAAGTACGGACGATGCAGCAGCTTTTGCTGCTTCTGCAGCATAGACGTGGGTTGCGCTGGCAGTACCAGCGATCATTAGCGCGATCGCGCTCAATACTTTAGCTTTCACTTGTTTGGGTCTCCTGAGTGTTAATTGCATGATTACTATTTTTGACGGGAAGGCGAAAATAAAAATCGACGGTCTTTTATATACGATTGCGATCGTTTAAGCACAGAAGTCGAGCTTTTACCGATATTCAAATCACTCTGCAACCGAGGCGAACAGATTTTAACTAGTGCAAATAGAAACATTATTTGCATAGCTACAATTGACAAATATTATGTTACTTTGGTTCCTCTGATGCGACAAATATTTTCATAAAGTGTTGTCAGTTGAGCGAAATTTAAATCAAGTAAATCATTATTCGAAAAAACACATGAAAAACCAGTTTTTATTCGATTATCCATTGGGCCCTGGGCCTTTCCCCGCGGTGATTATTGCCCCAGGCATTAGGTATCCGATGGATGGTTCTATTTTTAAAGAGTTGGTTCGGATATTCGTGGAAAAAGGGCTTGTTGTTGCTCGACTCAATTGGTTCTTTTACCTTGAAGATCCAGTGACGGGAATGCCCTCAGAAAATTTACAAACGGAGCTTGCTGAATTGCGCGCCCTGAGCGCGACGCTGCGAATGGATAAAAGGGTAAATGCCACTCAAATCTTTGTCCTTGGAAAATCTCTGGGTTCTGTCATTGCGTGGAGAGCTTTTTGCGCTGATAAGGATTTGTTGGGAGCGATTTTGTTAACCCCTTTGTGCGCCACAGAAGAGGAAAAACATTATCCATTGCTGGCTACGGAAGCGCGTCCGGTATTATTAATTGCAGGGGATAATGATCCTCATTGCAAACTTGCTTTGGTGAATCAATTAGCCATTGGGTTGGGAGGCAAGACAGCGCTAAAGCTGGTTGCAGGAAATCATAACTTGGAATTGTCAGGAGCGATGTGTCAGCAAAATGGTCAAAGCATCGAAGATCTTGGGATAGCGTTCAGGCGTAAAATCAGTGCATTGGCAATGAGTATTTACGCCTGGATCGATGCTAGTTTGACGAATTTGTGACTTAAGGGATCGTCAGTAGAACTTTTACGCTGGAGTCAACAGAAGCCTTGTCGATATATGCAAGAGATGTCGGCTCTGCGGCTACTGCTTTTTTTATTGCTGCGTCGTTCGCAAATTCTTTTGGTGCACTTCCTTTGCCTGAAAATGAGGCTTTTGCCCAGATCGCTTCGACTTGTGCTGGCGTTTTCTTTATGACTTTTTCATAAAACTCTTTATGCAGAGCTGAGTCTTTTGTGTGATCGAGCGGTGTGAAAATGGTTGAGCTTCCTAAATAGAACTGGGCAACCTGATCTGGCAGCATGCGGGTTGCAGGATTCGCTGGGTTAGTGATAACCACAATTTCCCCCAGAGAGGGGAGAGCTGTTAACGTTAATGTCAATAAAACCAATAGTCGCGTTTTCATCATTTTTCCTTCGTTACCAAATGTTGGACAAGCCTTGCACTCTGTTTTCCATTACTTGATGGTGTTGATGTGCGCTTGTTAAAACAGTCGATCGTAAGAGATGCGGAATACGTTGACGTTGCCGCCATAGTTATTGGTGACATCCTGATTTTTATCTAACTGTACTTTGACGGCACTTTTAGCGTCGATGTCATATCGAAGAGTGGCGGAAGTACGTTTGTAAGATTGCGGTTGGTATTGGGTTAGGTCGGAGGATTTTTCTTTGTAACTGGCATAGTTGATAAACGGTGTCCAGGAGCCATAGCGATAGCCAACTCCTATCGTGTAGGCTGGCGCTGTAACAGTGTAACCTGCGTTAGTAAAGGTTCTTTTCAACTGCGTCAGTTCGCTTAAAATAAACCATTCATCCACATCCAGATTCGCTGCCACCCCATAAGCTTCAAGCTTGGCGCTGCTATCGAGTGCATTGAGTGAATTGACCACATGGACATCGGCTTGCACGTAGACGCCGCGAACGGTCAAAGCGCCACGTTCAAGTTGTGCATCGGCGCCGAGTATATTGCTCCATGTTACATCGGTTCTTCCCGTGTAATTTAGCTTTTCATATAAAGAGTCGTTGGCTTTTTCGCGACCTCCAAACGCAGTAAAGGCGAGGTTGTTATCCCCTACACTGGTCCGGTAACGGATGCTGGCACCGTTGTAATTGGTGACCTCCCAGCCATATAGTTCAGGCGGTGGGCTAACCCATGGATAAGAAACACCAATATCCTGAAAGTCGGAATAGAAATAAAGGGGAATGCGTTTGCGGCCTACCTGAATTTCCCATTCATTATTTAATTTATAGCTGGCGTAGGCCCATTGGACATTCGGAGTTGAGTCGCTTCCCCGAACAACAACTTGACCAGTTGCACTAAAGTCTTTGGTAAATGCATAGCTTGCTTGGATTCCCGCTCGGGATTCTTGTTGTAGCGAAAAGCTATTGTTGTACACGCCAGCGTTTGACCAGTCAGCTGTGTAACATGGGCAGCTTGTGCCATTGATTGCAGACGAACCAGAGTAGTTTGCCGGTAACTCGCCGCTAAAGGTACGACCACCGACGATAGAAAGAAAGCCGCTTAGTTTAAGGTTGGACGTCTTGTCAGCATCGTCTGCATGTGCAGTGGTGAATGAAATACTGAGAACGCTAAGCAAGCAAGCAAAAGCCTTGTGTCGTAACTGGATTTTGACTGAAGTCATGATGCAATCCTTTAGATAAATAGCCAAATAGGTTTGACGTAGAAGCTGCGCTGTGAAGCCGTTTCAAAAAATCTAAGGTGGGTCTGCCGGAAAATCAGATGCAAAAAATAAGATGACGCGTAAAGCGATGAGGTTGACTAGCTGTGCTTAGTGTAAAACAGCCCCGAGGAAAATGCTTTAAATTACGTGAAATGGTTGCGGCTAAACAACCATTCCAAAATTTTTCAAATTGCTTATAAGTCAATGTGTTCAACGAGTAGCTGAACCTTCGTAACACCATTATATTCATTTGCATCCAATCTGAACGCTACATTCACCCGCTCCGGTAGTGCGTCTGTATGGCCGAACCAGATAGCATCGTAACGGACACCTTGTTTCTCAAGCACTAACTTAAGATGGCGTTCTTTTAAAATACGCTGTGAGACCAGCTTAAATTCATCACAGAAAACTGGCGGCGGAAAACCTTGCCCCCACACCTGCGTAGCCAGGAGTTGGATAAAATCGGTGGTGAAGTAAGCATCTTCCAGATGCCCATCGGTTTCTATAATGCGCTCGAGTTGGAGTTGCGATAGCCATTGTTGGCCGACTGCCTCAAACGCCTGTTGAAATGCAGAAAGATCTTCGTGCCGCATGGTGAGACCCGCCGCCATTGCGTGGCCGCCGAATTTTTGGATCAGACCAGGAGCTTGTTTTGATACCAAATCGAGGGCGTCACGTAAATGGAAACCTGGTATAGAACGCCCTGAACCTTTGATTAGCCCATCATCTCCGGGCGCAAACGTAATGGTAGGGCGGTAAAACTTATCTTTCAATCTGGAAGCGACGATTCCAATGACACCCTGATGCCAGTTTTCGTCATAGACAGTAATAGTATGGCTGGCGCTTGGTTCAAAAGTATCCAGGTGGAGTAGTGCTACATCCTGCATTTCGCGTTCTATGTCTTTGCGGTCTGCATTGATACCATTGAGTTCTTGCGCAATTTCCCAGGCGAGTGACTCATCATCGGTGGTCAGGCATTCTATGCCCAAAGACATATCCGCCAACCGACCGGCGGCGTTTAAGCGCGGACCTAAAGCAAAGCCAAGATCAAAGGGATTTGCTGTTCGCGGTTCCCGACCAGAAACCCGAAACAAGGCGGCAAGACCGGGGCACATGCGTCCTAAGCGCATGCGCTTGAGACCTTGCGCCACAAGGATGCGATTATTGCCGTCCAGTTTGACAACGTCAGCGACTGTGCCTAATGCAACCAGATCTAACAGATTATCGAGTTTCGGTTGGCTATGTTGGTCAAATATGCCTCTACGTCGCATTTCAGCTCGCAAAGCCAATAAGACATAGAAAATCACGCCGACGCCCGCCAGATTTTTGCTTGAAAAACCGCAGTCAGGCTGATTAGGATTGACGATCACTGCTGCGTCTGGCAACTGATCACCCGGTAAATGGTGATCTGTGACAACGACAGGGATACCCATTGCTTTTGCTGCCGCTACGCCATCAACACTGGCGATGCCGTTATCGACAGTAATAATGACGTCAGGGGATTTCTCTTTGACGGTCAGAGCAACGATTTCTGGCGTCAAGCCATAGCCATATTCAAAACGGTTAGGGACGATGTAATCAACATGTCCACCCATCATACGTAATCCACGGATACCGACAGCGCAGGCAGTTGCGCCATCACAGTCGTAATCAGCGACAATGACTAATTTCTTTTTTTGCGCAATGGCATCTGCCAAAAAACATGCTGCCAGATCTAATTGATGTAAGCCGGACGGTGCTAATAAAGATGCCAAATCCGTATTAAGATCGCTATCTGAGATCGCACCACGGGCGGCGTATAGTCTTGCCAGCACAGGGTGCATACCATTTTGTTTGAGACGCTCGGCTTCGCGTTGATTGTAGGGACGGGTTGCAATTCGCGTCATACGTTTTTCACCGCAAATAATTTACTCAACGATGGCTTAATCCAAAACTTACGCAACGACCAAGGTGTCAACGTAAATTGCACAATTTGTCTGGCATCACTGCAGATGAGTTTGAGTTCTTGTAATTCGTTTTTCTGTAAGGCATTGAGTAAGGGGATAAAATATTCTCTCTCCAATTCGTGCATTTGCTCTAGCCAATACGACCAGTCGCTGTTCATTGCTGGCCCTGTGAGTGCATCAATCATGACTGCTTCAGACGCATTTGATGAAGATAAATGTCTGTTGAGCTCCCCCATGTTTGCATGATGCGTAATTGCTTTTGCTTGGCTAGATGGCTTATCTGCGCCGCACGAAAGCCAGACTGAATTCACCGTGTTTTGGCCATTTTCTTCGCGTTGCTGATTGATAGGGTGTGAGAACCACAGCATTTGTATTTCATTTTGCAGCTTACGCCATGCTCGGGCATGTTCGCCTTGCGCCATCCAGATTTCAATGTTGTGGCCACATGCGGCATCAACCGTCGCAGTCTTTAAACCGGACCAGGCATCACTTCTTAAAAACCAGGTATGACTATCGCCAAACACTAATTCCATCTCAAATTCATCACACACCGTTTTTGCAAGGTCAAATAGCTGGCGTGATTCATCTTCCGTTAATTGCAGTCGCCGCTGATCCATCAAAACCAAATGATCACGTGCAAAATGGATGTGGACTGGCTGTAAACTAAACCAGAAACCTGTTCGCGGTGCTACGCCGTTGGTCTGCATAGTGTCCCATGCGGTTGCCGGGCTGCTGGAGAAATCAATTGTATCCAGATCGCCAGCTAACAAATATTCGTGTGCCAATGCTTTAGAAAATTCTTCGCCAGTGAGCAGTACTTTCGATCGTGAGCGTGCGATCAGTTTTGCCAGGGCTGGTGCGTGCATGGCTTTTAATAAATCTTTCTCTAGTCCGGCTGGAGGGATGCTAAAGGGTAAAATGAGTTCTAAAGTATTCATATCCGCCATTGTAGGGTAAACCGGCAAGCAAGGGGAGCGCCTTGATTTATGCGGGGTTTCCATGGCTTTTGCTTGCAGGTGAGTATTTTGCTGTGGTCAAATGACTGGCTTGCTATTATGCTATGTTGTTGTGCCATCATAATGAGGATGGGGGTGAGCTGATTGTTTGTGTTTTTCAAAATTGTCAAGGAGTCGCAAATGAAATTCGATTGGCATGGCGGTCAAATTTGCAGAGAAACTATGGTAGATCAGGACTATAGAAACACGCAAAACGTCCGGCGTTTTTTACTTTCCGAATGTGGGGCGGAATTTAAGTTTGATCGTCCTTTTATGCTTTGGATACGAAACGATCAAATTAAAAGTATGGGCGATGTTGCTGACGAGTGGATGCGTCGGCAACCTGATACTTTGACCTGAATGTACCGAATATGCCAGATTCGATTTTTTATAGATTAAAACGATGCAATCATCGACAGTCGGGCGATGGATATCTTGGTGTCACAAAGATATCTCTGTAAGCGATGCACTCGACTGGTTCTCGTATTGCGATAAAAGCAGAGAGAGCTGAATACGTATTTGAAATTTTTTCTGCGAACAGTGAAGAATTGATCGGAGGCATTGGTTTCAATGAAATAAATCGCGCCCCCCCAATGTTGTCAAACTACGATAGTAATGCAGCCAGGAACATGGTTTCCAAGAATTTCTGGGGGCATTTTGAAAGTTTTGCCAGAAATAAATTGGAGATGGTTGACGTGCCGTATACTGCTGCCGTTTATTCTTTGATTCCAGGTGATGTAATTAAGCTGTTTGCTAATTCGTTTGAACCTAACGCTGATTTCTTCCTCCAACTCTGGCATTTACCTACTTTATTTCACAGGATTTTTGTAAGCGCTTGATTTGTAAGGGTAATGTATTTTGGATTTTTGGATATTTTTCCGGTGTAAAAAGGCAGTGTTTAAGTTCATGATTTCATTGAATAAATGTCTATCATGATCAACTTTTGTATGGCAAACTGCTGGCTGCCTTAATTTTTGAAATGAAATTTGCAGTGAAAAATCTCTCTTTTGAATGGTTAGTTGGCCTGCGCTATACGCGTGCGGGGCGACGTAGTGGCCGAAACAGTTTTATCTCGTTTATTTCTATGATCTCCATGGCTGGAATCGCTTTAGGGGTGGCAGCGTTGATTATCGTTTTGTCGGTGATGAACGGTTTTCAAAAAGAAGTGCGTGACCGGATGCTGTCTGTTTTAGCGCATATTGAAGTGTTTGATGCGAGCGGTGCCATTCCAGACTGGAAGGTAACGGCTTTGCAAGCGCAGAAAAATCCTGCTGTGCTCAATTCGGCACCATATGTCGATGGTCAAGCGATGATTATTGGTGACGATGTGATGCGCGGCGTAATGCTGAGGGGCGTATTACCTGATCAAGAAGCAAAAGTATCTGAGGTTGCTGAAAAAATTAAGGTTGGCAAATGGGCTGATTTGCGACCGGGAGAGTTCAATATTATTTTAGGTTCGGCTTTGGCTGCAGCCTTGCATGTTAATGTCGGCGATAAAATTCGACTCGCTGCACCAGATGGACAAATGACACCGGCCGGTATGTTGCCACGCATTAAAGCCTTTTCTGTCGTTGGTATATTTGAAGCTGGTCATTACGAATATGATTCAGGTATGGCGTTTTTGCAGATTGAAGATGCGGAGAAATTTTTCAGACTCAGTTCACCATCAGGACTACGTTTAAAAATAAAAGATATGTTGGCAGCACCGAAGATTGCGTTGGAATTGTCCCGTTCCTTGACCGGCGATTTATTTATCCGGGATTGGTCTCAACAAAACCGCAATTATTTTACTGCGGTTAAAACTGAAAAAACCATGATGTTTATCATTCTCACGCTGATTGTCGCAGTTGCTGCATTTAATTTGGTATCAACCTTAGTGATGACGGTGACTGATAAGCAGGCGGATATTGCTATTCTCCGTACCTTGGGCGCGTCCCCGTCTTCGATTATGAAAATTTTTATGATTCAAGGTGGCATCGTTGGTTTGGTGGGGACGGCATTGGGTGTTGGTTTTGGCGTCTTAGTATCGCTCAATATCGATGTGATCGTGCCTTTTATTGAGCGCATGCTTAGGGTCGACTTATTACCTAAAGACTTATATTTCATCAGCGCCTTGCCATCGGATTTACGCTGGAATGATGTAATACAGATCAGTGTGATGGCGATCGTCTTGGCGTTTGCTGCAACGATTTATCCTAGCTGGCGTGCGGCGCGTGTAAAACCAGTGGAGGCTTTGCGTTATGAGTAATGTTAATCAACAAAATCGCAAATTGGTTTTGAGTTGTTCTAATTTAGGTAAAACCTTCAATGAGGGGGTAGAAGCCTTACATGTGCTGAAAAATATTGAATTTGCCGTACATGAAGGCGAACGGATTGCCATTATTGGCGCTTCGGGCTCTGGTAAATCTACTTTATTGCATTTGTTAGGCGGTCTCGATACACCGACGTCCGGAACAGTCAATTTATTAGGCGAGAATCTGGCAGCGATGAGCGAATCGGTGCGCGGAACGATGCGTAATCGTTCTTTGGGTTTTGTCTATCAGTTCCATCATTTATTGCCAGAATTTTCAGCGCTCGATAATGTCGCTATGCCGTTGATGATCAGACGCATGCCACGACAGGAAGCACAACAGCGAGCCCTGGCGATTTTAAACAGGGTCGGGCTTGGCCAACGTGTCAAACATGTACCTGGTGAGTTGTCGGGTGGCGAACGACAACGGGTTGCTTTAGCACGTGCGCTCGTCACTCAGCCTGCCTGCGTATTGGCGGATGAGCCCACTGGCAATCTCGACGGTGGAACGGCAAATCAGGTTTTCGAATTGATGCTGGAATTGTCTGAAACTTTGGGTACAGCGTTCGTTATTGTTACACATGATGCGGAGTTGGCGAAGCGCTGTGATCGCGTATTTCGTCTGACGCCGCAGGGGTTAATTTCTGATTCATCTCTTAAGCGCGTTGCTCAAGCGGAGTAGGAAAGTCCAGATGATTGCATTTAATGCTTTGGTTTATCGTCAAAATAAGTTCCGGCTCAAACAAGGTGTTGCATTATTTTTCGGCACTCTGTTTAGTATGAGCGTGCATGCGACCAACGAGTTGGTTTTGCAGATGGAGACTTCTATCAGTGGAAGCCATAACCCATTTCGATATTACGATGGACAGTCTGATAGTACGCAGGTAATTCCACACCATACCGATACAGTTGAGGGGGCAGATATCAGGGCTGGCGTGATTGTTCCGGTATTGTCGGATGAGACCAGATTGATGCTCACCGGCTCTTTGGGAGGTCGGCGCTACATTAATGATGGTACTCTGAATCATTTACAAGGTGGGGCAAACGCAGACTTTCAATGGGTTGCAAGCAAATTATTGAGTGGTCGCATTAACGCGGGTGCGGGTCAGCATTTGTTTAACTATATCAATGGCAGTTTGTCGCAGAAAGATATTGAGCACGATAAAAATGCAGGTTTTGATGTCAATATTAAAGTCACTGATAGTTGGTGGCTGATGCCTAAGCTTTTTTATAATCAACTATATTACGATTTGCCGGTTAATAAGCTCTACGATTACAAGCAAGATGGTCGTCAAATTGGCGTGCGCTATATGTCTCCGACCGGCTCAAGTGTTGAGGGTGGGGTGCGGCTCTCCACGACAAATTACACTGATCGCAGTCAGGATCAGATAGAGAAAATATACGATATTCCCTATGCGAACAGCGTGATCAAACCTGAATACGATACCCAATTTAAAGAAACTGAGTTGTATCTTGATGGCGAGTGGCAGTACAGTGTTAAAACAACGACCAGTGCTCATGTCGGGGTGATACGTCGGCGCTATAGTACGTACAGCAATCTCGACACCAATTTGTCTAACGCGATTGTTCGGGGTACTTACCGTTACACACCGCAATTGCGACTCGATGCGCAAATGTTTGATCAACCATTTCCGATTGTTGATCCGACGATTTTATACGTGGTAACCAAAGGTGTACGCCTCGATGCATTATGGTTGTATTCAGATAAATTGCAGTTTAACGCTTCAGCTGTCATGCAAAATAGCTCTCAGGTGTATATTCCAGGAATTGTGAATTTGACTGGCAACGCGTCGCAGGTAGCCAGAATGAAACGGGTTGGGGTGGGAGCCAGCTATCAAATAGATCGTGGTTTTCGTTTGTTTGCCGACAGTTACTTTGAGCGAAATCGCGGTGATGTTGCTACGTTAAATGTTAATCAGTCGGTCGTCAAAATAGGTTTCGAATACACCTATGAAAATTTACCAGGAAGTGCGGCTCGCATGAATTTGCAGCGTTACCAGGATTACCTGAGTTCGTCGCCCGCCATTGCAAGGTGATGTTCTTGTATAAAAAATTGAGTCGTTTTGCTGCGCGTCACGTTGGCAAGCGCTATTTGGAATTGGGAAAGCAGCGTGGGGTCGTCAGTTTTTCCTTTGACGACGTTCCAGCGAGTGCATGTCAGTTGGGCGTAGAGGTTTTAGACCGCTATCAAGCAAAGGGCACTTTTTACGTTTGTGGTGGGTTAACTAATGGCATCGAACAATCGCAAGCCTGTCACAGTGTACAGGACTTGCAATATTTGAGCGCTAATGGGCATGAAATTGGGTGTCATACTTTTTCTCATACCAATTGCGCAAATGCGAGTTTGGCTGCTTTGAAAATTGACTGGCAACGCAATCGAGACTTTTTTTCACAGCATCAATTGCCGCAAACTGGTTTTGCTTTCCCATTCGGCGCATACGACTTGCCGAGCAAAATTGCGGCTGCTCGTCTCTTTCCCTATAGTCGGATAACTGGCGGCGGTACACAAATTGGCCGCGCTGACCTTCATGCTTTACGCGCTCAGGCACTTTATGCACAAAGCACTGACGCCGACACAATTCTTGAATTGATGCAGCAGACAGCAACTGAGGGTGGTTGGTTGATTTTCTATTCGCATGAAGTGAGTTCAAATCCAGGGCCATGGGGGACTACTCCAGAGCAACTGGAATCAGCACTTCGTATTGCAAAGCAATTGGGTTGTGAGGTTTTACCGGTTGCACAAGCAATTGATTTCTTCAAATCGTAAAGTTGCACTGTGTTTTTCGCGCTACGCTTTAAGCCAATGACTCTCGCTATTTTACGTCTATTACTTATTTTGCAATTGAATTGCTGAATGTGATGCAAATTAGTGATGTGAATTAAGTTAGAATTTGTTCCACTTTGAGTTTCATTTTTATTAGGTAAATTATGAGTCAACATAGCCAGTTTGCGCTGCTGACGCAACGTCGTTTTGCGCCTTTTTTCTGGACCCAGTTTTTAGGTGCATTTAATGACAATGTATTTAAAACGGCTTTGCTAACTATTTTGACCTTTGATGCATTAAATTGGACCAAATTAGACGTAGGTTTACTCAATCAATTGATTCCAGGCTTATTTATTTTGCCTTTTGTTTTATTTTCAGCGACTTCCGGTCAATTGGCGGATAAGTTTGAAAAAGGCGGAATGGCGCGTAAGGTTAAATTGCTGGAAATTTTCATTATGTGTGTAGCCGCCTATGGTTGGATGACACATAGTCTCTGGGTGTTGATCGCAGGCATCGCAGGTATGGGTATTCACTCGACACTATTTGGTCCAGTCAAGTATGCGTATTTGCCGCAACATTTGTCTACCGATGAACTCATTGGTGGTAATGGTCTGATCGAGATGGGAACGTTCGTCGGCATCTTGTTAGGTGAGATTTTAGGCGCCATGTTGGTGGTTCACCAATCTTGGGGCATCGAGCTCGTCGCGTTTGGTACTATCGCTATTGCTATTTTGGGCTATCTAACTAGTTTGAGCATTCCGTTTTCTCCTGCGCCTGCGCCAGAATTGCCGATCAACTTAAATCCTATCAGCGAAACGATAAGGAATATCGCATTCAGCAAACAAAACCGGCCGGTTTTCTTGTCACTGCTAGGAAATTCGTGGTTCTGGTTTTACGGGGCGATTGTATTGGCACAATTTCCGCTCTACGCAAAAAACTACCTTCACGGCGATCACAGTGTTTTCGTACTGTTGTTGACGGTGTTCTCTTTTGGTATTGGCTCAGGATCTTTACTGTGCGAAAAATTGTCGGGCCATAAGGTGGAAATTGGCCTGGTTCCTTTTGGTGCTATCGGCCTTTCCGTATTTGGGTTTGAGTTATATCTTGCCAGCACGTCTTACATAAATTCAGGTGCAGTTGATATCTGGCATTTTGTTGAACAAACCGGAAGTCTGCGAATTTTGTTTGATATTTTGATGCTCGGCGTTTTTGGCGGCTTCTACATCGTTCCATTATTTGCGGTCATTCAAACCCGTTGTGATCCGCAACATTTGTCGCGTACGATCGCTGGAATGAACATTCTTAATGCCTTGTTTATGGTAGTTGCATCGTTGACCGCGTCAGCGATGCTGGTCAAAGGCTTCACTATTCCGCAAATTTTTATGGCAACTGCGGTACTGAACGCTTTTGTCGCGATTTATATTTTTAGTCTTGTTCCTGAGTTTTTGATGCGCTTTATTGCGTGGTTGCTGATACAGACCGTCTATAAAGTGAAAACGGTGAACACTTCTATCATTCCTGAAAATGGTGCGGGGGTTTTGGTTTGCAATCATGTCAGTTACATGGATGCGGTCGTGATCATGGCATGTAGTCCGCGCCCAATTCGTTTTGTAATGGATCATCGTATTTTTAAAATTCCGTTCTTGTCCTGGATATTCCGCACGGCAAAAGCGATTCCTATTGCACCAGCTAAAGAAGACCCTTGGCTCATGGAGAAAGCTTATGTTGACATCGCTCAAGCATTGCATGACGGTGAGTTGGTGTGTATTTTTCCTGAGGGTAAGTTGACCAGTACCGGTGACATGAACGAGTTTAAAGGTGGTGTGATGAAAATCCTTGATCGTTCACCAGTTCCAGTTTATCCGATGGCATTGCGCGGTTTATGGGGTAGTATTTTCTCTCGAGGCAGGTCTAATCCGTTTGAACGTGCGTTTAGTCGTGGTCCGTTTTCGAAATTGGAATTGGTGGTTGGCAATGTAATGTCAGCAGATCAGGTAACGCCAATTATTTTGCAAGAAAAAGTGAAAGAATTACGCGGCGACTGGAGATAAAAATGAAGTCTGCTTTGAAAACTACGCTTACGTTGTTTGGTTTTATCTTTGCAATCAGTACTTCATGTGCGGCTAATGCTGCTAGCGTTGTACAATTTTCTCCTCAGGGAGAAATTGCTCAAGTTCGACAAGTCAAAGCAAGGTTTTCAGAAGCAGCAGTAGTTTTTGGTGATCCCAAGGCCGCATCCCCTTTTAATATTAAGTGTTCTGCGACCGGCAGTGGACGTTGGGCGGATGAAAAAACCTGGGTGTATGATTTTACTCAGAATTTAGCTCCCGGAGAGCAATGTAATTTTACTCTGAAGCCCGATTATAAAATTCCCTCGGGTACAGCACTGACTGGCAAATCCAGTTTTCAATTCAATACCGGTGGCCCCAGCGTTATGCAGGTAATGCCGTATTCTCATGGGGAAATTGAAGAAGATCAGGCATTTATGCTGTTTCAGAACGCCGCAGTCAATCAAACTACTCTGGTTCAGCACGTTTACTGCGAAATCGAAGGTGTCCACGAACGTGTGCCTGTGCAGCTAATCACTGGCGAAGCGCGTAATGCGCTATTAAAGAGTTTTGCGCAAAACATTGATCAGAACACTGTCAGTACTCTCCAATGTCAGCAAAAATTCTCTCCTAAAGCCGCAGTGAAAATTGTCTGGGATAAAGGCATCACCACGCTGAATGGCGTGCCAAACCAACATGCCAAAAGTTTCAGTTTCAAGACCCGCGATATATTTACCGCAAAAATGAGTTGTGAGCGCGAAAATGCCAATGCAGCCTGCACACCGATTTTACCTATCCGACTTTTTTTTACTGCCCCAATTAATCGAAAACAAGCGGAAAAAATTGTACTCAAGAGTGATAAAGGCAGCGTTAAACCTGAATTAGGGCGCGATGATAAGGCAGAGTGGATTAGCGATATCAGCTTCAAGCCGCCATTCGCAGAGAAAGCAGAACTAAGCATTGCCTTGCCATCTGGTGTAGTGGATGAGAGTGGTCGGGCACTGTCCAATGCTGCACAATTTCCGATGAAGTTCATGACTGCTGGTTATCCGCCGCTGGCTAAATTTCCTGCTGCACCATTTGGTATTGTCGAACTGAACGCAGATGCAACCTTGCCCGTGACGTTAAGGAATGTCGAAAATTCTATGTTAGTCCGCAGTGCGGACGGAAAGCGAGCGCCAGCACAATTAGCGAATTTAAAAATATCCGAGGACAGCGCCATCATCGAGTGGCTGAGTAAACTAAATCAATATCATGAGACCACCATTCAAGAGGGTGCGAAGTTCATCGAAACGAGAAGCATTGGTTTGTTGGCGAATGAGCCAAAAGCACAAAAAGTTAATTTGCCTATAAGTAGCGATCCCGAGACCAGGCCGTTTGAAGTGATCGGTATTCCATTTAAAGCACCTGGTTTTTACGTGTTGGAATTGGAATCCCAAAAGCTTGGTGCCTCTTTGTTGGGCAAGCCCGTTCCTATGTATGTACGTACTAGTGCGTTAGTCACCAATTTGGCGGTACATATTAAATTAGGGCGTGAGAACGGAGCAGTTTGGGTAACGCGCCTCGATAATGCTAAACCGGTTGCTGATGCTGAAATCCATGTTTCGGATTGTATGGGTAAGCCAGTGTGGGGCGGTAAAACAAATGCAATCGGCATTGCAAATTTACCCGCCGACCTTAAGGCAAACTGCGTTGGTTATGGCTATGAGAGTAATGGCCAGACAAAAATCAACGGCTATTTTGTCAGTGCCCGTAAAACGGATGAAAAGGGCAGAGGCGATATGGCGTTCGCTCTTTCTTCCTGGAATGCGGGTATTGAATCGTATCGTTTTAATCTGCCCATCGATTACAATCAACATGCAACGATACGCGCTCATACTGTGTTAGATCGCAGCTTATTCAGAGCAGGTGAAACTGTATCAATGAAGCATTTGATGCGTCTGGAAACCATGCAAGGTCTGGCTATGGTTAAACCAAACCAGCTGCCTACGCGTTTGCGCATCATTCACCAGGGCAGTAATCAAGAGTTTCAATTCCCACTTAATTGGCGTGGACAAGTCGCCGCTGAGAGCACGTTTGCTATTCCAATACAGGCAAAATTAGGACGCTACGACATAGTCTTAGATGTTGGTAAAGCGAAACAAGCGTCAAATGATGCGAATAGTGTGAGTGACTCCAATAATCCGAACGAGAATGATCGCTACGGTGAACATACGTATTACACCAGTAGTTTCCGGGTCGAAGAGTTCCGCCTGCCGCTGTTGCAAGGCCGCATTACGCCGCCTAAAGGTGCGCAGATTACACCCAAAGAACTGCCTTTGAATGTGCAACTGAATTATCTCAATGGTGGCGGTGCCTCTGGCTTACCAGTGCAAATCACCAGTATGTCGAGAAATCGACAGTTGCACTTCTCTGATTACGATCAATTTAATTTTTACGCCGACGACAATAGCGATGACGATCAAAAAATTGTTGCTAATAAAATTCCTGTAACGCTCGATAAATCCGGCGCAGGAAAAACTGTGCTGAGTAATCTTCCCGCTGTTACTCGACCAAAAGAATTGGTTACTGAAATGAGTTTCGCTGATCCAAATGGTGAAGTGCAAACAGTGAGTAGCGTTACCCCAGTTTGGCCTGCGGCTGTCGTGGTCGGGATTAAGAGTGAGCGGTGGGTATCGGTAAAAGATAAAACCAGTTTTACGCTAGTAAGTCTTGATACCGACGGCAAGCCCGTGGCGGATGTTCCTTTGTCTGTGAATGCGGTGGCAAAGAATACGAACTCCCACAGAAAACGCCTGGTCGGTGGTTTCTATGCCTATGAAAACGAAGAACTAAATCAAGATTTGGGGCAGGTTTGTAGTGGTAAATCTGATGCGCGTGGTTTGCTGATTTGCGAAATAGATATAAAAGTGTCCGGTAATATCGAATTGACGGCACGTGCCAGTGACCGCAATGGCAAAAATGCGTTTGCTAGATCTTCCTTCTGGTCGACTGGACGCGGTGAGATTTGGTTTGATGGCGAAAATCAAGATCGCATGGATTTATTGCCTGAAAAGAAGCAATATCAACCTGGCGAGACCGCTAGCTTTCAAGTGCGTATGCCATTCAGATCTGCAACCGCGCTTGTCGCAGTCGAACGCGAAGGTGTGATCGATACCATGGTGGTGGAATTGAATGGTCGTGACCCGACAGTCAGAGTTCCCATCAAGGCTTCGTATGGTCCTAATGTATTCGTCTCGGTGTTAGCGGTACGGGGGCGCATGCGTGAAGTGCCGTGGTATTCATTTTTTACCTGGGGTTGGCGCGAACCTGTTAATTGGTGGGCAGAGTTCCGTGAATATCAGGCGCCATCTGCTACCGTTGATCTGGCCAAACCTGCTTATAAATTGGGTATTGCCGAAATCTCCGTCGGAACTGCGGGGAACCAATTGTCCGTAAAAGTCAATGCGGATAAAACCAATTACCCTATCCGTGGAACTGCCAAAGTAGCAATTCAGGCTAGTTTGCCAGATGGCAAGCCGGCCGCTGGTGCGGAAATTGCCGTTGCCGCAGTGGATGAGGCGCTTTTAGAGCTACAGCAAAATGACACTTGGAACGTGTTGCCCGTGTTATTGCAAAGACGTTCGTATGGCATTGATACCGCCACGGCGCAAATGCAGGTCATTGGAAAACGTCACTATGGGCGTAAGGCCGTTGCAGCCGGTGGTGGCGGTGGTAAGTCGCCGACCCGTGAGTTACTCGATACCTTATTGTTGTGGAAGCCAGTGGTGGTATTGGACGCGAACGGCAGGGCGCAAGTAGATGTGCCGCTTAATGATGCTTTAAGTAGTTTTAAAATCGTTGCGGTAGCGCAGAGTGGCGCTAACTTGTTCGGAACGGGCAGCACCAGCATTAGAACGGCGCAAGATTTACAAATCGTCTCTGGTTTGCCACCTTTGGTCAGGGAAGGGGATAACTATACGGCTATGTTTACTCTGCGCAATACATCTACACGTGCGATGAATGTTGCTTTGCAATTGAAAACAAACGGTGCGCTCAATAAGTTATCTGACCAGCAATTGCAAATTCCAGCAGGTGAATCACGTGAATTGAACGTCGCCGTTCAGGTACCTAATTTGAACGGCGACGTGCTAAGTCAACAATTGCAATGGGAAGTACAGGCGCAAGAAACTGGTAACGCGACCACGATAGGGGCAAAAGACGGAATCAAACTGAATCAAAAATTGATTCCAGCCATTCCTGTCACTGTGCAGCAAGCAAATCTGCTGCAGTTGGATAAAGTCTATTCATTGGCGGTTATTCAGCCAGCGGAAAGCCTACCAGGCCGCGGCGGAGTCAAGGTTTCCTTAGTTCCAAGTCTGCTCAATGGAAGTGATGGTATTCGTCGCTATTTTGAATCGTATCCGTATTCTTGCCTCGAGCAAAAAACATCGCGGGCGATTGGAATGCGTGATCCAGCCATGTGGAAAGCAATCGCAACAGAATTGCCTACCTATCTTGATGCAGATGGCCTGGCTTATTACTATCCGCCAGCCGCCAGTGGAGGTAATTATGGTAGTGATACTCTGACGGCCTATTTATTGGCGGCGACACAAGAAGCCGGATACGCAATTCCTGATACGCTACGCGATAAAATGCTACAGGGGCTTACAGCATTCGTCGAAGGAAAAATAATCCGTGATTTCTGGTCGCCGAGAAAAGATCTGGATGTGCGTAAGCTTGCCGCACTTGAAGCATTATCGCGGTACCATTTGGTGCAAGCCCGCATGTTAGGATCAGTTCAAATCAATCCTAATCTGTGGCCAACGAATGCCGTGCTGGATTGGTATTCGATACTGATGCGTACGCCAGCTTTGCCACAAAGAGATAGTGCCCTCAAAGAAGCTGATCAAATCTTAAGAAGTCGCTTGAATTACCAAGGTACGCGCATGGGCTTTTCCACTGAGCGTGATGACTACTGGTGGTGGCTGATGGGGAATGGTGATGTCGACGCCAACCGCTTATTGCTGGTCATGTTGGATAATCCTCAGTGGCGTGACGATTTGCCAAAAATTTTGAATGGCTCTATTCAGCGGCAGGTGCGTGGTCATTGGATGACCACGACAGCCAACGTCTGGGGGCTGCTGGCATTCGAAAAATTTGCGGCTAAATTTGAATCTGAAAAAGTGAGCGGATTGAGTAAGGCCACGTTGCAACAAACAAATGGTGCGGCGATAGCCGAGCAGGCTTATGCTTGGACGCCAATTGGTGGCTCTAATTTAATGTTGCCGTGGCCACTTAAATTAAATACCCCATTAACTTTAAAACTCACCCATGAAGGTAAAGGAAAGCCTTGGGTTAGTTTGCAAAGTCTTGCCGCCGTTCCTTTAACAAAAGCGTTTTCTAGCGGTTATAGAATCAGCAAAACGATCGTACCGGTAGAGCAGAAAGTGCCTGGTAGCTACAGTCGGGGTGACATCCTGCGCATCAATGTCGACATCGATGCGCAAACCGATATGAGCTGGGTTGTTGTTACTGATCCGGTTCCTACTGGCGCGAGTTTGCTGGGTGCAGGATTGGGGCGTGATTCTGTTATTGCAACCACTTCTGAACGCAAGGATAGTACCGCATGGTTGGCCTATGAGGAAAGAAGCTTCGAGGGCTTCCGCAGCTACTATCAATTTGTCCCAAAAGGTAAATTTAGTATGTCTTATACGATGCGCTTGAACAATCCTGGCGAGTTCCATTTGCCATCGACTCGTGTCGAAGCCATGTATGCGCCAGAAATGTTTGGTGAAGCACCGAATGCGAACATAACCGTCAAGTGAAAAGATTTTCGATTTACGTTTTTGGTGTGATGGTCGGTTTAGTTTTGATCACTGAACCGGCCCATGCGGTTACTAGTTTTATAGAAGTAAAACAGCAGTTTGCTACTTCTGATGCCGTTCTATTAGATCGTCATGGCGCCATTATTGATCAACTGCGGGTTGATTTGAAAGAGCGAAAATTGCCTTGGGTGAATCTGGAAGATATCTCACCTGCATTGCGCAATGCGTTAATCGCGTCGGAAGATAAACGCTTTTATCAACATTCCGGGGTCGATTGGAGTGCTGTTTCTGCTTCCGCATGGGGTAATTTCTGGAATACTAAAACACGGGGTGCATCAACCATTACCATGCAGTTGGCAGGTTTGTTGGAAGATGATCTCAAGCGCCGCTCTGGTGGACGTAGCCTGAGCCAAAAAATTTCTCAGGCCTATATCGCGCAACGACTCGAACAAGGTTGGCGCAAAGATCAGATTTTAGAAACCTATCTTAATTTGGTGCCTTTTCGTGGCGAATTGATCGGCGTGCATGCACTTTCCCGCGTCATATTCAATAAACACCCAAGCGGTTTGGATCAGGTAGAGGCTGCCATTGCAGTTGCTCTGATCCGGGCCCCTAACGCTACAGCGTTGAAAGTCAGCGAACGTGCTTGTCGTATTTTAAAAGACCAACAGAGGTCCGAGTTTTGCGCCAATCTGGAAGGGCAAACGGTATTGGCTTTTTCTCACCTGAACACCAAAGCAACGCCGTTGATCGAGAGCAATTCCGGTGGTTCGACAGTTCATCTCGCGCCGCATTTTGCCCGCAAGCTGTTAAATGCTGAAAACCGTGCAGTAACTTCCACCATTGATGGCAAACTCCAGTCCTTTGCCAAAGATAGCCTGGTACGGCAATTGTCTGCTCTGGTCGATCGAAATGTCGAAGACGGTGCGATCATTGTATTAGATAATGCCAGTGGCGATATTCTTGCGTGGGTAGGCTCAAGTGGAAACTTATCCGATGCAGCTCAGGTCGATGGGGTGAGTGCTTTACGTCAGGCAGGCTCTACCTTAAAACCATTTTTGTATGAATTGGCGCTCGAAAAAAAATTGATTACTGCAGCATCCTTGCTCGACGACACACCGGTGAATATCAGTACTTCCGGTGGTTTGTATGTGCCCCAGAATTACGATAAACATTTTAAAGGTTTGATCAGTGCCAGAACCGCACTTGCATCATCACTTAATATTCCTGCTGTGAGAATTTTAGTTGGTGTGAGTGATGATGTTTTCTTTCAGCGCTTGCAAAACCTCGGGTTTCAGTTGCGTGAGACAGGTGGCTACTACGGCTACAGCTTGGCGCTTGGTAGCGCCGATGTGAGTTTACTCAATCTTAGCAACGCTTATCGTAGCCTCGCCAATGCTGGCAGATATAGTCCTCCGAGATTTCGCTTAAATGATGCTTTGCCAAAATCTTTGTCAGTGATGGATCCTGGAGCCAGCTACATTGTGAATGATGTTCTCAGCGACCGTGCGGCGAGATCGGTCACGTTTGGACTGGAAAATGCGCTATCAACACGTATGTGGTCAGCCGTAAAAACTGGCACCTCCAAAGACATGCGCGATAATTGGTGCATTGGTTTTTCCGATCGTTATACCGTAGGTGTCTGGGTCGGCAATGCGTCAGGTGCTCCTATGTGGGATGTGTCTGGTGTGACAGGTGCGGCTCCGGTCTGGCAAGAAATAATGCACTATCTACAATCCCGAGATCGCTTTGCGCAAAAACTGCCGAAACGTGCTTTGCCGCCAAATGTGGTCGCAAGTAAAATTCATTATCGTGATGGGGTCGAGCCCGGGCGAACAGAGTTGTTCCTGAGAGGTACTGAGCAGACAGAAATTTACTCCGCGCAATCGGATCAAATTTTGCAGGCGATTGTTTACCCTAAAGCAGGAATGATTGTTGCCCTTGACCCTGATATTCCTTTTGCGCGTCAAAGAATGCGACTGAATGCTTCGGGCGTGCAGGCGAGGACAGTTTTGGTTTTGGATGGTCATGTTGTTCCGGTGCAAATGACCAAAAAATCTAACGGCGTCAGTGAGCTTAGTTACGAATGGTTTCCGTGGCCTGGGAAACATGCATTAAGCTTGGTGAATCAACAAGGTGAGTTGTTAGATCAGGTGCGTTTTGAGGTGCGCGGCGCCGTTGAAAAAAAGGGGCAACCGTAATGTCGATTGCCCCTTGAATCAATGATGCTGTACTTAGTGTGCGCCACCTGCATCGACGGGGGCTGAAGATTTTTTAGGCTTCGTGAGCCAGACAAAACCGATCAAACCTAGAAACATGAATGCTGCAAGATAGAAAAGATCCGTTGCCGCCATAGTGCTGGCTTGTATCGAAATAATTCTGTCTATGACTGCATAAGCACCGGATTCAGGGATCCCTTGCTGCCCCAGTGCTTGTACGCTTTGTACAAATACCGGAAAACTACTGCCAGTATTTTCAGTGATTTGTGCGTGGTGCAAAGTGCTACGACTGTCCCATAACGTGGTCATAATCGAGGCACCCATGCCGCCACACATAATCCGGACAAAGTTCGACAAGCCCGATGCGGCAGGGATTTTTTCTGGTTTTAGACCAGATAAAATAATCGATGTCAGCGGAATGAAGAACATAGACATTGCTGCACCCTGAATCAGGGTAGGAATCAACAAGGTCATGGTATCAACATCAGTCGTAAATCTGGCACGCAAGAAAAATACTAATGCGAACAACAGAAAGGCGATGGAAGCGATTCTTCTGGCATCCACCTTCGGTAAAATTTTACCAATGACTGGCGATAGAATAATCGCAAATATCCCAACTGGTGCCATGATCTTACCAGCCTCTGTTGCGGTATAGGATAACTGCGTTTGTAACCACAGTGGCATAATCACCAGGCTACCGAAGAACAAGCCGTAGCCAATAGAAATCGCTAATACACCGGCGGAGAAATTTCTACCCCTAAAGAGGGTCAAATCTACCACTGGATGTTGCTGTCCACGTTCCCAAATGATGAAATAGATCAAGCCAACAGCAGCGATTACTGTTAGTAAGATAATTTCACCCGAGTTAAACCAATCTAGTTCTTTGCCTTTATCCAGCATAATTTGTAAGGAACCAACCCAGATGACCAGTAAGAACAAACCTATTTTGTCGATAGGTAACGATTTGATTTGTGATTCACGGGTTTTATAAATAGCCCATGTCGCATACGCGGTGAACAAACCTACCGGGACATTGATATAGAAAATCCATGGCCAGGAATAATTATCTGAGATCCAACCACCTAGCAGTGGCCCCATAATTGGGGCGACCAGTGTTGTCATTCCCCATAGTGCTAGCGCCATGGAGCTTTTGGATGGTTTATAGCTACCTAAGAGAAGGGCTTGCGATAGCGGAATCATTGGCCCAGCTACAGCTCCTTGCAAAACCCGCGCCGCAATGAGTGTCTCAATGTTCGGCGCCATCCCGCATAACCAGGATGAGATCACAAACAGCAAGATCGACGTCATGAATAGTTTTACCTGACCAAATTGCGTAGTTAGCCATCCTGTGAGTGGCACAGAAATCGCGTTGGCTACCGCAAACGAGGTGATGACCCAAGTGCCTTGCTGTGGCGAAACGCCGAGGTTGCCTGAAATAGCCGGAATAGAAACGTTTGCAATCGAAGAATCCAACACGTTCATGAACGTTGCCAGAGAGAGGACCAACGTCCCCATCGCCAGCTTGGCTCCCTGTAAAGGCGGATGTGGCACGTGGGGTGCACTAGTTGCCGAACTCATTACTTCGCCTTAGTGGTAACAATAGCTGTTGCCAGATTTGCGTTAATGATTTGTGCAATGTGTTGATCAGCATCTTTACCCGCTTGTTCGAATACGCTAGTTTGATACACGGGAGTATTTCTGATATTGGGGTTGGCCGCGATGGGTGCCCCTTGTTCTTGCGAGATATTGACTTGGACTTGCATGGAAACACCGATACGCAAAGGATGTTCTGCCAATTCTTTTGGATCCAATGAGATACGGACAGGAACACGTTGTACAACCTTGATCCAATTTCCACTGGCATTTTGTGCTGGCAGTAAAGCAAAAGCGGAACCTGTGCCAGCCGACATGCCTAAAACTTTGCCATGAAACGCCACATCGCTACCATAAATGTCGGAATGTAAAACGACGTCTTGACCAATACGCATATGGGCGAGTTGGACTTCTTTAAAGTTCGCATCGACCCATAAAGAATTCAAAGGAACAATAGACAGCAATGGAGAGCCAGCGGCAACCCGTTGACCTACTTGCACTGCGCGTTTTGCTATGTAGCCTGTCAATGGGGCTGGTAAAGTCGCGCGGTTGTATGCCAGCATTGTTTCACGGACTTTGGACGCTGCACGTAAAACATTCGGGTGCTGGGTAACGTTGGTATTTTCGGTCAATGCACGGTTAGAGGCCAGCTGTTCAAGCGATGCAATCAATGCCGCTTCTGCAGTTTTCAGGCTATTGCGGGCATGTTCCAACTCTTCAGTCGAAATAGCACCTGTGTTGAGCAATTGCTGACGTCGCGCCAAATCGGATCTGGCACGTTCTACATCGGTGCTGCGCACATCAATATTGGCCTGCAAACTTGCATTGTTGGCAAACAAAACTTTAACTTCGCGCACTGTTTGAGCCAGCTGAGCTTCCGCTTGATCAAGTGCCACTTTAGCGTCAGTCTTATCTAATTCAACGAGTGGCTTACCGGCTTGTACCAAATCGGTATCATCGGCATGAATGGCCAATACTGTGCCTGCAATTTGTGGCGTAACCTGAACTACATTGCCTGCAGCATATGCATCTTCCGTATGTTCATAATGACTACCAACTAATGTCCACCAAATCCCATATGCCGCAATAGCGAGTACCAGAATGATCGTTATGATAATTAGTAAGCTACGACGTTTGCTGGAATCCGGGGCAGCTTCAATTGCTGCTGGACTAGTAGGTGATGTATTCGATGAGTTTTGAGATGGAGCGTTCATTACGCTGCCTCCGCTTTGTTAGATGCTTGGGTTGCTGAAGATGTCTTTGAATTGCTTGTTTGGGTTTTACTGTCATAGCCGCCACCGAGGGCTTTAATCAGATTGATCTGACTTTCAGCTTGACGGAAAGTGATGTCGAGCGATTGTTTTTGCTGAGTCAGTAAAGCACTCTCTGCCGTCAGGACAGGCAGCATGTTTGCGGTACCGGCTTGCTGGCGTTGTTGCGCCAACTGCAAGCTAATTTTGGTCGCTTGCTCAGCCTTAGCTTGTTCCTTTAATTGGATTTCGCTGGTTTTGAAAGTTTGAATCTGGTCGGTAACGTCATGCAGTGCATCAGTCAAACTCTGATTGTAGGTCGCCACAGCAATATCGTAGCCGGCGACCTTATTTTTCAATTGTGCGCGCAAACGACCGCCTTCAAAGACAGGTAAATGAATTGAAGGCCCAATGCCCATAGCTAAGCTACCGCTTTTGAATAGTCGCTCTAAGCCAGTATCGAGGCCAATATCTGATAAGCCAGCAAAGCCAATAATATTAATGTTTGGATAAAACTGCGTTTTGGTAGAATCAATTTCACCTTGACTGGCTTCCACACGCCAGCGCGCAGCAACGATATCTGGACGGCGACTTAATAGTTCCAAAGGCAGGTTGGCTGGTAACTCGTAGCCTTGTTTTATTTCGAAGTGTGGCTTTGGGATTTGTAAGCCACGAGCAGGTTCTTCGCCTAACAGTGCAGCTAACTGATTGCGGGATAAAGCAATCGCCGACTCCCAAGATGAGATGTCATTTTTGAGTGCAGAAACCTGAACCAGGCCTTGCTGAATATCTGATTTGGTGTCGAGTCCTGCTTGGACGCGTTGCGCAATGAGTTTGTCGAAATTTTCGCGAATTACCAGTTGACGTATGCTCAAATCGAGTTGTGCATATTGACGCGCTAGTTGCAGCCACGTGCGTGCGATGGAGCTACTCAACATTAATCTGGCAGATTGTTGTTCGGCTGTTGCCACTTGCTCCAGAGAGAGTGCGCTGCGCATTTCTGCATCGTTCTTTCCCCAGAAATCAACATCATATGAAGCCCGTAGTGCGAGCTCGTTTGCCGAGTAATAGTTGCCTGCCAGGGGGGGCGGATAAATGCCATTTTCAGTAAAACGCTGATAAGTGTTCTCAAAAAAACCATTCACCTTTGGTAACTTATCGGCGCCAACATAGGCACTCGCCGCGCGTGCGGCATTGATGCGCGCTGCCGCGACTTGCAACGTAGGGCTGTTGGATATCGCCTGGTCAATCAGATCTTGCAGTTCTTGACCGCCAATATTTTTTGCCCAACTTGAATCAGGCCATTGCCCGTTTTGTTGACCATAGACATCTACGATGGGAGTCGTTGATAAATTATTCAGCTTAGAATGGCTTTCAATTCCTGAGTAGCTAACGCAAGCCGAAAGTAGTGACAGTACGCCGCACGCAACGGCGAACTGCAGTGTACCGCGTGGATTAAGTTTGTATTTTTTTATGGGCTTCATAGCATTGCATTCAAATTTTTGAATGTTGAATTTAAATTAATTGTCAGGGCAATGATATTGGCGAGTTTCGAGCAATGAGCGATTTGCCAATAATTTTCTCAGTAAGCATTTAAGAAAGCCAATTTCTTCTTGGGTAAAACCAGTAAATCCCAGGTCTAGCACTTCCTTATAAATTGGCGGAAGCTTCTGCGCCAACGTATTTCCCTCCGTGGTTAATTCAAGCTTAAACAAGCGCTTGTCGTCAGGGTCTGCAACACGTTTAATAAATCCTTTTGACTCTAATTTATCGAGCGTTCGCTTCATCGCAGCCGAGTCGATGAATAAATCACGAGACAAATCTGCAGCGGTATTACATTTGCCCATAAAAAGCATCAAAAACACGCTACCCTGAGAGTGGGTGATATCGAGCGTGCGCAGAGATTCGTCTACGCCTTTCGAAATCATAGTTCTGGCCCTGGCCAAGAGATAGCCAACGCTATCTTCAACTTGGGCCGGATCGAATTGTAAAGAGGAAATTTCGTCGTTCATATTTGCAATTAATCGTTGCCTGGGCAATAGTCTACATCAAGTAAATTTTTTTTGCAGGACATAAAAAAAAGCGCTGCGATGCAGCGCTTTTAGCGTTATTAAGGAATTACTTGTGCAATTACAAAATTTCACTCGCGTGATCAGCAAGGCGGGAGCGTTCGCCTCTTGCCAGCGTCACATGGCCGCTGTGCGCCCATCCTTTGAAACGATCAACTACGTAAGTCAAACCGCTTGAGCCTTCAGTCAGATATGGTGTGTCAATCTGCGCAATGTTGCCTAAGCAAATAATCTTGGTGCCAGGGCCTGCGCGTGTTACCAGAGTTTTTACTTGTTTAGGCGTCAAATTCTGCGCCTCATCGATGATCAGGAATTTATTGACGAATGTACGGCCACGCATAAAATTCAGTGATTTAATTTTGATTTTGGAGCGAATTAAATCCTGGGTTGCCGCACGTCCCCAATCACCGGCATCATTATCAGACTTGTTGAGCACTTCCAGGTTGTCATCAAACGCGCCCATCCACGGCGACATTTTCTCTTCTTCCGTTCCAGGTAAGAAACCAATGTCCTCGCCTACAGGTACTGTGACGCGCGTGACAATGATTTCATTGTAGGTTTTGGTCTCCAGCACTTGCGCAAGCCCAGCAGCCAGTGCCAGCAAGGTTTTGCCTGTACCTGCTTGCCCCAACAAAGTGACGAAATCACATTCCGGATCCATCAACAGATTCAGTGCAAAGTTCTGTTCGCGGTTGCGTGAAGTGATCCCCCAGACGCTATGTTTAATGTGACCGTAATCACGTAGCGTTTGCAGAACTGCGGTTTTGCCATTGATCTGACGTACTTGCCCGTAGAACGATGCTTCACCGTTTTTTGGTTCCAGATAGACAAATTGATTCACCAGCAGGCTAGGGATGACCGGGCCGGTAATGCGATAAAAAGTGCTGCTGAGGCCATTTTTATTTTCTTGCCAGGTCTCTATACCTTTGCCGTGTTTATTCCAGAAATCATCCGGCAATTGTACGATGCCCGAGTACAGCAAGTCGGAATCTTCTAAAACGTGATCATTGAAGTAGTCTTCGGCAGGCAAGCCCATAGCACGGGCTTTAATGCGCATATTGATATCTTTTGACACCAATACAATCGGGCGGCCTGGAAATTCTTGTTCCAATGCACGTACCACCCCGAGGATCTGATTATCGGCTTTGCCTTGTGGAAGACCAGGTGGTAGGGCGCCAATTTGTAACTTGGTCTGGAAATACAAGTGCCCACCGGCGTCTTTATTGCCTAATTTGGAAAGTGCAATACCTTTTTCTATTTCATGGTGATCGATATCGCCAACCAAAGCGTCGAGTGAGCGTGAAACCTGACGCGCATTGCGTGCGACTTCGGACATGCCTTTTTTATGATCATCGAGTTCTTCTAGCGTGATCATTGGCAAATATACGTCGTGCTCTTCAAAGCGGAACAGGGACGTTGGGTCGTGCATCAATACGTTGGTATCTAAAACGAACAGCTTGGTAACACCCGCTTTATCGGCGGCACGACTGGTGCCGGATTTGTTCGGGTTCTGCGCGGCCTTGGCCTTAGCCGCAACAAGATGGTCTGAAGTAACGCGAGGAGCAGATGTTGTTTTTTTTGCGACAATAGGGCTAACGGAGGGACTAACTATCGAGCCAGTTGGAGTGCTGACTTTGGCGCTACTGCTCGACTCGGAAACGCTGGTTTTCTTTCGATTCTGCGTAACAGCGACTGCGGGCTTGGCTTTTTCTGTAGGTGCAGCTTTCAGCGCTTTTGCGGGCTTAGTGTTATCTGCCTTTGGATATTCCTTAGGTGATAGCAAAGCGGCTGGTTTTGTCGGCATTTTTGGCAATGGCATGAAAACCTCAATCAAAAAGTGAGAGCTAAAAAAATTAAAAGCCGCTATGGCATCGCCAGCGGGAAGCTAGCTTTGCCATGGGCGGCTTTATTCAATATAAATTCTGGCGAGTTCAATTAGGTTTGGGCGCTCACAAATTCAAGTACATCATCTACGTGTCCTGCGACTTTGACGCCTCTCCATTCTTTCACTAATTTACCAGTGGCGTCAATCACAAAAGTACTACGTTCTATGCCCCTTGCTTGCTTTCCGTACATATTCTTCATTTTCATGACGTTAAACATGGTGCAAAGTGTCTCGTCTGGATCAGAAATAAGCTGAAATGGCAATGCCAGTTTATTTTTGAAACCCTCGTGAGAGCGAAGGCTGTCGCGGCTTATGCCGAAAACCTCGGTATTATTTGCCTGAAATTGTGAATGCAAATCACGGAATGCAATACTTTCTGTGGTGCAGCCAGGAGTGTTGTCTTTTGGGTAAAAATAGAAAACGATATTCTTGCCCGCGTAGTCTTGTAAATGAAACGTTTTTTCTCCCGTCATCGTGGCAGAAAAATCAGGTACTAAGCAATTCAGTGCAGAAGGGGTGTCAGCCACTGTGATCTCCTAGGTTAAGGGTAGAAGAAATCGTCGCTGACAGTTTAAACCTGAGCGACCAGTTCTCCGGAGCGTCCTGGCAAGCTAGCCCAAGACAGCGGGTATACAGGTAAATCGGTGTTTTGAAGGGTCGCAAAATAAGAGGCCATAGAAACGCAGTGATAGCCTTGCTTTTGCCAACCAATCAGCAATTCCTCGAATATGGGGGCAAGTTTTTGTCCTTCAAGCTCCGCATGGAGAGTAAACACATGATCCCTAGGGTCTTTACTCAAACTCAGAATGTGACTTGCAATATTGGAGGTCGTAATTTCTTTACCGTTAATAGTGCGGCCCAATAATTCGTCCAGAGTTGGCAGAGTTGTGGGCATCTGTATGCAGGTTGCGACCTCGTTGTCGATTTTCAGTCGATATGGGCCGTAGGCAGCGTTTGCCAGACTGCCATCCTCGTTGAGCATTGCTCGTCCGTCGGAAGCATAACGCATGCCGAATTGATCCAATTGCTGGAACGCATAAACATTCATCTGCCAGCCAGCTGCACCATGCGTATCAGGAACAACGCCAAAAATTTCTTTAAAGCGCCGATGAGCCTGTTGCAACTGGTGTTGCGTCCATTCCTTGCCACGTTGACGTACGTTGTCCTGCCAGACCACATGATCCCAGGTATGAATCCCGCATTCAAAGCCCGCTTCCCGAACAGCACGCATCTCACTCCTGCAAGCACCGATGTCTGGTGCAGGCAAGAGTACGCCATACATCAGGGTTTTAAATCCATAATGCTCGACGACCGAAGTGCGGGAAACTTTTTGAAAAAAGCCTGGACGGAAAGCGCGGCGGAGCGCCCATCCAGTGTGGTCTTTACCCAATGAAAACAGAAAAGTGGCACCGGCTTGGTGTTTCTTTAAAAGGCGCACCAGATTTGGTACGCCTTCTTTAGTGCCGCGGAATGTATCAACGTCTATCTTAAGAACAAGAGAAGGCATGTATGTTTTTTTGGCTGCTTTTTGACTTGGCTACAAATTAATCCATCAATGCGCGTGCTTCCGCTACTTGTGAGCGGTAGGCATCAAAAATATTGCGCATGGTGTCTTTCATCGTTGTTACTGGTTTCCAGCCCAATTCTTCACATGTGTTGGTGATTTTTGGAACGCGATTTTGAACGTCCTGGTAGCCTTTGCCATAGTACGCAGCAGAAGTTGTTTCTGTCAGTTGTACTTTTTTGACGGATTCTGCGTACTCTGGATACTCTGTCGCCAGGTCCAGCATCATGTGCGCCAACTCCCGGATAGAGTAATTGTTGGTTGGGTTGCCAATGTTGTAGATTTTGCCGGAAGCAACGCCGTTTTTGTTGTCGATAATGCGCATCAGTGCGTCGATGCCGTCATCGATGTAGGTGAAAGCACGTTTTTGTGCGCCGCCATCAACGAGGGAGATGTTCTCGCCACGGACAATGTGACCAAAGAACTGGGTCACAACACGTGAGCTGCCTTCTTTCGGTGTGTTGATATTGTCCAGGCCAGCACCGATCCAATTGAATGGGCGGAACAGAGTGAAGTTCAAGCCTTCCATGCCATAGCCCCAGATCACGCGATCCATCAATTGCTTCGCGCAAGAGTAGATCCAACGTGGTTTGTTGATAGGGCCACAGATCAATTCAGATTCTTCTGGATCGAATTCCTCGTCGTGGCACATGCCATAGACTTCGGAGGTGGACGGGAAAACCAGATGTTTGCCGTATTTTGCAGCGGAACGTACGATAGGCAGGTTAGCTTCAAAATCGAGTTCAAACACGCGCAATGGCTGTTTGACGTAAGTGGATGGCGTTGCAATTGCCACCAAAGGCAAAATTACATCGCACTTCTTAACATGGTATTCAACCCATTCTTTATTGATGGTGATGTCACCCTCAAAAAAGTGCATACGCGGGTGATTGATCATGTCGCCTAAACGCTCGGTTTGCATGTCCATGCCATAGACTTCCCAGTCAGTGGTTTCAAGGATGCGTTTGGACAAATGGTGACCGATAAAACCGTTCACGCCGAGAATGAGGACTTTTTTCATGGTGAGTTCTTCTTAAGTAAATGTTGATTGCTGTTGTGCTTTGACTGCGATACTTGCGCTGATTATTTATTTAATCAGCTGTTGTCGTCAATTGCTGCAATTCTTCTGCCGTGACGATGTTACCGTCGCAGCGTAATTCGATTATGCGCAGTGCGCGACCATCGCCGCACACGCCAAAAACGACATTATCTACTACATGTAAGCCTGTCGGCAAATTTGCAGCGGATAAATCTGATAAACGTGCTTTTTCGATAATAAAATGATGCCCAAATTGTTCAAAAAATGCGCCTGGATACGGTGGAGCAACAGCGCGATGCAGGTTGTAGACTTGATTTGCAGTTTGATTCCAGTCTATACGCCCGTCTTCGGGTTTGCGACCTCCAAAATAGCTGCCTGCCGCCAGATTATTCGGGAGCGCAACAAAGCTACCATCGATCAAGCGGGGCAGAGCATGCCACAATGTTTGCTCGGCAGCAACTGTGAGCTTGCCAAAAATTTCATAGGCCGTGTCATCTGGAAGAATCGGTACCGCTGTTTGGGCAATGATGGCTCCCGCATCTGGCTTGGCTGCCATTTTATGCAAAGTCGCACCGGTTTCTGTTTCGCCGTGCAACACAGCCCAATTCACAGGAACGCGGCCGCGATATTTAGGCAGCAAAGAACCGTGCAAATTGTAGGCGCCACGCTTTGCTAGTGCCAATAGGTCGACTGGCAACATGTGACGATAATAGAAACTGAAAATAAAATCAGGTGCTATTTCTGCAATTCGCGCATTGAGTTCCGGATTTTTGGGATCTGCTGGCGTAATCGCCTCAATACCATGTTCTTTGCATAAAGCTGCGACGGAATCAAACCAGATCGTTTCTGCCGGATTGTCTTCGTGGGTGATAACTAATTTAATTTGCACTCCACGCGCAAGCAAGGTTTTGATGCTGCGTACACCGACGTTGTGATAGGCAAAAACAACGGCGGTGGTTGGGGTTTGAGTCATGTCGAATTCTCGTTTAAAAGGTCTGGTCATGAACCAAACCTGCGAATGTTAGTCGCTTTGTGGCTGATCTATGCTGACATCTTGCAATATGGTTTGCACGACGTAGCGCGGACGACCACGCACTTGCTGGTAGATACGTCCAACGTACTCGCCTAGAAGCCCGATGCCAAAAAGGATCACGCCCATCATAAAGAAGGCAATGGCAAACAAAGTAAACAAACCCTCAGCTTCCGCACCGAATATAAAACGACGGATCAGGAGTAAGCCAACGAGGCCGCCAGATAATACCGATAAGATCATACCCAGCATAGAAAACCACTGCAGAGGCATGATAGAAAATCCGGTCATCAGATCAAAGTTCAGACGGATCAAGCTATAAATCGAATACTTTGATTCGCCGGCGGAACGTTCTTCGTGCTCTACAATGATTTCTGTTGGTTTGCGCGAAAATGTGTAGGCGAGGGCAGGAACAAAGGTGTTGACTTCGCTACATTGATTCATCAGATCAATCACATTGCGACCATAGGCACGCAACATATTGCCCTGATCGGTGATTTTGATACGAGTGATCTTTTCACGGAAGCGATTCATCGCTTTCGATGCGTACGTGCGCCACGCGCTATCCTGGCGTTTGCGACGGATAGAGCCGACGTAATCATAGCCTTCGCGCATTTTATCAACCAGCGCACCGATTTCTTCCGGCGGATTTTGCAAGTCTGCATCGAGTGTTACAACGATGTCGCCGCGCGTAGCCTCAAAACCAGCCAGAATTGCCATGTGTTGGCCGTAGTTGCCATTGAACAGAACGACGCGGGTGACATCTGGACGTAAGCGGAACTGGTCGGACAAAATGACGGCCGTATTATCGCGGCTGCCATCATTAACAAATACGACTTCATAGCTTACGCCACGCGCTGCTAAGGCATCCAGAGCTGGATAAAGACGCGCAAAAAGCTTAGCGAGGCCAGCTTCTTCATTGTAGACAGGGATGACGACGGAGAGTTCGGGTTTCATTATATGAACGTGCAAATTTCAAAGAAGGCGGGATTTTACCGCAGACACGACTCTTTCGACATCAGCTTTTGTCATCGTCGGGAATAAAGGCAATGTCACGATCTGTTTGCCTATACGTTCTGCGATCGGGAACATGCCATCCGTAAAGCCACGTTCACGGTAGTAAGTGAACAAATGGATCGCGCGATAGTGATAGCCGAGGCCGATTTTAACATCCATCATTTGCTGCATGAAAGTCGCACGGTTGATCCGTTCTGGCAGTACCAGATGGAACATGTGCCAGTTGGAATTTTCAAAATCTGCGACCGGTAACTCAGCACCGGTTTGCGCTTCAAAATCAGTGCCAAATTGCGCGAAATAGTATTTCGCCAGTTCCAGACGTTTGGCATTAAACTCCGTCAGGTGCTTCATTTGGCCCAAGCCGATCGCACCAGCGATATCAGTCATGTTGAATTTGCCGCCCAATACGTCAACGTCAATGCCGTCTAATCCACTTCGGGTGACGCCTTGTAGTCGGTATTTTTCAGCCAGACGTGCTTCTTCAGCATTGTTCAACACCAGGCAGCCACCTTCGCCAGTCATGATGTTTTTGTTAACCTGAAAACTAAACGATGCAAAATCGCCAAAAGAGCCAATGCGTTTGCCTTTCCAGCTGGAGCCAATGGCTTGCGCCGCATCTTCAATCACGCGCAGCTTGTATTTCTCAGCAATTTCATACAATTTGTCCATGTCACAAGGTAAGCCGCACATGTGAACCGGAATGATGGCTTTGGTGCGAGGCGTAATGGCCGCTTCCACCTTAGCTAGGTCAATGTTATGCGTCTTAGGGTCGATATCAGCGAAAACTGGAGTAGCACCGGTTTCAATAATGACGTTGGCGGTTGCCACCCACGAGTTTGGCGTTGTAATGACTTCGTCGCCTGCGCCGATGCCAGCGATGCGCAATGCGATCTCCATTGTGCAAGTGCCGGAGTTAAAGGTACGAACGGGACGGCCGCCGAAATACTCTGATAACTGTGCTTCGAGAGCCTGAACCTTCGGTCCGCTGGTCATCCAACCGGAGCGCATTACATCGGCAACGGCGGCGATGGTTTCTTCATCCATGGTTGGTTTTGTGAACGGCAAAAATGCTAATGAATCGCTCATGACTATCCTTTTTTTGCTGAGGTTCAGTACGGGATGGTGTCACCGTCTGAACTGATTAATCTTGTGTTTTTTTATATACTGTCCCGAGTATCGTCAAGTATATCTGGAAGATGCTTTATTGATCTTGATTTAACCAGGAATCAACTGACATACTCCCTCTAATTATTGTCAATTTAACTTTTTACAAGTAACACTACGCCAGCAATGATGACGCAAATCGCCAGAATTCTTTGCATGGAGATGACTTCGCCTAAGAAGTACCATGCGCCGACTGCAGCAACGATATAGCCAATCGATAACATTGGGTAGGCAATCGAAACATCTACCCGTGACAAAGCGATAATCCAGACCACCACCGAAACGACATAGCAGGTTAAGCCGCCAATGATGGGCAATTGTGTCGCCAATTTCAAGCCTATTGAAAACCAGTTTTCAGCATTCAGATGAATTGCTCCAACTGCCTTTGTGCCAGCTTTGAGCAGAATTTGTGCCACTGCATTAAGCAAGATGCCGGTGATGATGAAGCCAAAAGTTGCGAGATTCATAGTGATTTTTGTTTATTAAATATTTTATTTATTATTTGATTGGAAGGTTTTGCTGATAAATGGTTGCAATGATGACCCTTCGTGGATCTTGACCAATCACGCGCATAGGTATTTTTTGGTTCTGAAAATCCTGGTAGATATCAGTCCGCAAAATAGCAACGGCTGGCTCACCATTTTGTTCGTGCTTTAACCATTGGTTTACGAAGTCTTCACGCTTAGGTATCCATAGCTCTGGTTGCTGCTCCAGTCCAAATGCCAGTTCGTCCGGAAATTCCACCATTGTCATTGTGCGTTGCAGATAGAATGGCAAAGCTTGTTCATAGCGACCGACCGCATAAATGGGTGTTGTTGGTGTTTTTAATTCGGCTTCAATCGCAGTGACATGCGCTATGCCAGCCATGTATTGACCGTAAGGATCATGCCCCAGAAAGGCAACTTGTCCGGCGACAAAACCGGCGCTGGCGAGTGCAATAATTGCTATATCTTTTCCGCGCTTGCCTTTGGTGGCATAAGCCCATGCGGCAGCACTGCCAATAATTGCAATAATACTTGCTGCGGCAATCCATTTTGCATAGTCTGCGTAGAGCGGTGCATCATAGGCGTCTTTACCTAAGTGAGCAATGGTATTGATAAAGACCAGGCCTACTACACCTAACAGACCAAACAAAACGCTGGCTATTTTCAAGGCATCTGGTTTGGATTCTTCAAGGTACACAGCAATCATCAGTGCAAGTGCAGGGAAAATTGGCAATATATAACCTGGTAGTTTGGAATGCGAAATGCTGAAGAAGAAAAAGAAAAACACAGACCATATCAACAACATCATCAACGGCTGAAAGCCATGCTTCTTTTTTTGAATGCCTGTCCACATTCCTTGGATCAGCAATCCTATCCATGGAATAATTCCCAGCGCGAGCAAAGGGAAAAAGTAATACCAACTGCCTTCGCGTTTATGTACATCGCTGGTAAAACGTTGAAAGTGTTCGTGAATAAAAAAGAAGTGAGGGTGTTCAGGATTGCGTATGGCAATCAGGATAAACCACGGTGCAGTAATTGCAAAAAATAGAATCAAGCCTTTGCCAATGTGCAACCGTGTCCATAGAGCCCAATCGCGCGTCAATAAGGTGTAGATGACTAAGACCGCACCAGGCAGGACAAAGCCTATCAAACCTTTTGACATCGTTGCTAATGCCATACCTATCCAGCATGCGAGCATGGCATTGCGCCGTTCTTTATTGCTTGATGCTTCGTGTTGACCGAGTAGCAGGCCACACATGGCAATGGCAAACATCCCGGACAAACCCATATCCAGTGAGTTAATGTGTCCTAATCCAGCCCAATAGAAACTTGAACCCAGTACGATTGCTGCGATCGTGCCAACGCGTGGGCTAAAAATTTTACGTCCTGTGTAGCCGACCGCTACAACGCCAATCAAAGCGCTGACCCCCGTCCATAAACGTGCTTGCCAATCACCGAGCCCAAACACGGCAAAAGTCAATGCGTTCATCCAGTTTTGTAGTGGTGGCTTTTCAAAGTATTTGATGCCATTCAAGCGCAATGTAATCCAATCACCGCTAGCCAGCATTTCACGCGCCATTTCCGCATATCGGCCTTCGTCGGTAGGGACCAGCGTTCTTGCGCCGAGCATGTAATACCAGATGCACAAAAAACTAATCGCGAGCGCCCACAGTACGCGTGGCGATTCTAAGGGGGGTTTTTCAGATTGATCAATTTGACTCATGCGGTTTCCATGACTAAGGCCAACGCGACCTTGCGACCTTCGGCCATTAATATATTATAGGTACGGCAAGCTGCCTGATTGTCCATGCATTCAACCCCGATTCGGCGCGCTGTCAGTGCTGCAATCAGACGTGGATGAATAAAACGCTGTTTATTGCCCGTGCCGAGTATCACCACGTCAGGCTGGTTGGCTTCAATCTGAGCGAAATTGTCGACGGTGATGGCGTCAAAATGACTGACAGGCCATTCAACTGGCTTGGTCTCAGGTAAAACAATCAGGCTATGCTTATAAGTGATCGCGTTAATTTCTACACTATCGAGCTCGTAACCAGTGATCGTCTGATATTGCTGGGTTTGGGTGGAATGCAACTTCATATTATGGCTCTATGCTAATTAATCTGCCTTGTGAGTGCGGCATTGTAACTTTTTTTCACCGAATTCCAAGAAATGCACAAATTTATTGCATTCCATCGATTCCGGATAAGTATATGTAGCTTTATAGTTATAAGCTTATATCCGAAATATCAGGCAAATCACTGAATTTGTCAGCGAAAGACAAATTTTCCTAAAACAATTTGATTAAACAGCATTCCTTGTGCAAAATGCTTTGTTCGGCAGTGCAGCAAACATGGTGCGTTATGGTCGTGTTATCTCATGCTCGCTGGCAATATGCATGCTCAATGATACAAAGGAATCTGCTAGTGCGACCTATACAAAAATCACAAAAATTAGCTGACGTTTGTTATGACATTCGTGGTCCGGTGCTGGAAAAAGCCAAGCAGATGGAGGATGAAGGGCACAAAATCATTAAATTAAATATCGGTAATCTGGCGGTATTTAACTTTGATCCGCCTGACGAGATCGTGCAGGACATGATACGCAATATGCACAATGCCGCTGGTTATACCGATTCCAAGGGTATGTTTGCACCGCGTAAAGCGATTATGCATTACACCCAGGAAAAGAAAATTCATGGTGTAACGATAGAAGATATTTACATCGGTAATGGGGCGTCTGAACTCATCGTGATGGGGATGAATGCTTTGCTCAATAATGGTGATGAAGTATTGGTTCCGGCACCAGATTATCCTTTATGGACTGCGGCGGTCAGCTTGTCGGGTGGTAAGCCGGTGCATTACGTCTGTGATGAGAGCGCAGACTGGATGCCTGATATTGACGATATCAAGAGCAAAATCACACCGAATACCAAAGCTATCGTCGTCATTAACCCGAACAATCCTACCGGTGCCTTGTATCCTGTGCCTGTATTGCAGCAAATTGTTGATCTGGCGCGCCAGCATCAATTGATTATATTTGCGGATGAGATCTACGATAAAACTCTGTATGATGATGCGGAGCACGTCTCAATCGCTTCGCTTGCAGATGATGTGCTGTTTTTGACCTTGAATGGCCTATCAAAAAATTACCGTTCTTGCGGTTATCGGGCAGGTTGGATGGTGATTTCCGGCGAAAAACGCCACGCCAAAGATTATATAGAAGGCTTAAATATGCTGGCCTCTATGCGCCTGTGCGCAAACGCGCCGGGACAATTTGCGATTCAAACTGCTTTGGGTGGTTACCAGAGTATTCAGGATCTGGTGGGGCCTGGCGGGCGCTTGTTAAAACAACGTGATCTGGCCCACAAATTATTGACTGCAATCCCCGGCGTGACTTGCGTCAAACCTAAAGCTGCGTTGTATATGTTTCCGAAACTGGATCCTGAGATTTACCCGATCAAGGATGACCAGGAGTTTATTCACGAACTGCTGACCGAGCAGCGCGTGTTGTTGGTGCAGGGAACAGGTTTCAATTGGATCAAACCTGACCACTTCCGGGTGGTATTCTTACCGAACACGGATGATTTAACTGAAGCATTTGGACGCATCGAACATTTTCTCGAAACGTATCGAAAGCGTCACGGAACAAATTAATTTAACTCGACTGTTTAAACTATATGAAACCCATCAAAGTAGGTCTGCTAGGCATAGGTACCGTCGGTACCGGCACATTCCATGTATTGAAGCGAAATCAAGAAGAAATTATTCGCCGCGCCGGACGTCCGATTGAAATTATTATGGTAGCAGCCCGCAACGTTGAACGCGCTCGCGCGATTGTAGGCGATGGAGTCGAGGTAGTGAATGATCCAGCTCTGGTCGTCAATCATCCGGATATTGATATTGTCGTAGAAGTCATTGGCGGCTGCGGTATTGCTAAAGATTTGGTGCTGCAAGCGATTGCCAACGGTAAGCACGTTATCACTGCCAATAAAGCACTGCTTGCCATTCACGGTAACGAAATCTTCTCAGCCGCTCATCAAAAGGGCGTGATGGTCGCATTTGAGGCTGCTGTCGCTGGTGGTATTCCTATCATCAAGGCGCTGCGCGAGGGGCTGACTGCCAATCGTATTGAATGGATCGCTGGCATCATCAATGGCACGACTAACTTTATCCTGTCAGAGATGCGCGATAAAGGCCTGGATTTTGATACCGTGTTAAAACAAGCGCAGGCATTGGGTTACGCTGAGGCGGATCCGACTTTTGATATCGAAGGTATTGACGCCGGTCATAAGGCAAGCATCATGGCTTCGATTGCATTTGGCGTGCCTATGCAGTTTGATGCTACGCATGTTGAAGGTATCTCAAACTTACAAGCGGTTGATATCCGTTATGCAGAAGAATTAGGCTACCGTATCAAGCTGTTGGGTATTACCAAGCGTACTGTCGATGGCATTGAGCTGCGTACGCATCCAACTTTAATTCCTGCAAAACGTTTGATTGCCAATGTCGAAGGCGCGATGAATGCGGTTCTGGTACAGGGGGATGCTGTCGGCGCGACTTTGTATTCGGGTAAAGGTGCCGGTTCTGAACCGACCGCTTCAGCCGTGATTGCAGACTTGGTCGATATCACGCGACTGGCAACGGCCGATCCTGAGCACAGAGTTCCCCACATGGCTTTCCAACCGGGTTCTATCAGCAATCTGCCAATTTTGCCGATGTCAGAAATCGTGACTAGCTATTACTTGCGCATGCATGTAGAGGACCGCCCTGGCGTACTAGCGGACGTAACTCGCATCCTTGCGGACCTGAGTATTTCAATCGACGCAATGCTGCAAAAAGAACCTGGTGATGGCGAAACTCGCACAGATATTATTATCCTGACGCATCAGACCAAAGAGAAAAATATCGTCGCAGCAATAGAGAAAATTGAACAGTTATCGACGGTGTTTGGACAGGTGACTAAGTTGCGCTTGGAAGAGCTTAGTTAACGCTTAAAGCCACAATGCCTATGCGGTAGATTTTCTCAAAAATCGGTTAGCGACAAAAAAAGCGTGTTCATGAAATAATGAACGCGCTTTTTTTATTCAACGGCTGTTCATTCAACAAAAAAATAATCGCCAATTATTTACTCCTTCATTTAATTTTTGTTTTTTTGTGCAACGTATTTGAGGGCTTTTCAGAAAGCACTGACCAATGATGATTTTGCCGTTTTCACGACTATTAGCCTATGGTTTGCTTGCCTATCCTTTGGCTTTTATTGCCTTGCCGATTTATGTGTATGTCCCGCAGTTTTATGCGGAACGTTTTGGTGTTTCTTTAAGTGTGGTCGGAACAGCACTGTTAATTTCGCGTATTGCTGACGCTTTTTTCGATCCGTATATCGGTTCGCTGATTGATAAGCGGTCACAAGGGCAGGGCTATGGACGCTATATTTTGTATGCAATTCCACTTTTATTGATCGGTTTTTTTGCCTTATTTCATCCCCCAGAAGAGCAGGGGGTGGGATTATTTAGTTGGTTTTTTGTTTCTTTAATAGTCGTCTACGCTGGATTTAGCCTTGCTAGTATTGCTTATCAGGCCTGGGGTGCGGCTTTGACACAGTTGCCCGGCGAGCGTATGCGTTTGAGTGCGGTGCGTGAATGCTGCGGTTTGCTCGGCGTTCTGAGTGTTGCTGTGCTTGGGCAGCTAATCAATTTTACCTGGCTGTCGTTGTTGCTAGGTCTGAGCTTGTTGATAGGCGCGGCTAGTTTGTTCAGATGGATACCTGCCGTTGTACATCGTCAGGATGTGGTGAGCGCATCATTGAGCTGGCGTGTGATGTTCAAAAATCCCGATTTTCGTAGTTTGTTTAGCGTTTTTGTCCTCAATGGTATCGCTGCTGCCATACCCGCGACACTGTTTTTGTTTTTTACCAAAGATCAGTTACATCTTGCTGAGCAGTCCGGCTATCTTCTGCTGATTTATTTCATTTCAGCGGCGATTTCTATGCCTTTTTGGAGCGCGTTTGCTAAACGAACACACGAACGGGATGCATGGTTGTTGTCGATGCTGATCACCATGGGGAGTTTTATCTGGGCATATAACCTGTCCTCACGCGATCTAATCCCATTCGCGGTGATTTGCGTCTTTACCGGTTTTTCTTTGGGGGCTGATTTGGCGTTGCCCCCCGCTTTGCTGGCCGCGGTAATTCATAGAGCAGGGCACAGCGAACGCTATGAGGGAAGTTATTTTGGCGCCTGGAGTTGGGCGAATAAAATGAATCTGGCATTAGCGGCAGGTTTGGCTTTGCCACTTTTGCAGGTATTGGGTTATGAGCCCGGAACGACTTCACCCGAGGGGCTGCACGCTTTATCTTCTGCTTATGCAATCTTGCCATGCGCATTGAAGTGCCTCGCCGCCTTACGCTTATGGCGATCGGCAATCAGATCGTTTTAATTGTAGAAACGAAGAGCTTCAACTAACGCAGAATTTTCTCATGAAATTCTGCCGGATGATGAGCGTGAATTTTCACCAGTGTAGAAACGCGGGTGCCATAACCATCTGAGACGATACACGGCGACGAGAGCAGTCGCTCCATCTCAAATGAAATTCCCGTGTCTGGTAAGCGACAATCGGGTGCTTGGGTCGTATTGGCCAGCATTTCAAAGAACGCGTCTTCGGGAGCAAGCTGGCAAATTAAGCTGGCAAATTCTGCTTTGGTGCGGACCACCTTATGCCAGCAGGTATCTAAGGCAGCGTTGGAAATGCCGTAAATGCCAGGTGCTAATGGTACGCCATTTTTTGGGTTGTCGAGATGTCGATTGGAAAACCAGATCAAATCATTCTGATCGCCAACTAAAAGATTAAATCCATTGTAGTCGTCGACTTTGCCTTGAAGGCTTGCAATATATTCCTGTGCTGACAAATCAGAGCGCAGAAAATTGGACACTAACTCTCCTCGCGAAGGGGCATCATCACGCTTTTCTGATGGCGCACGTATATTCGTTATTGCTGCAAATTTTTTCGCCGGATTGCCATCTTGGTCGCTTTGAATACCTAGCCACGTGCCACCGGATCGCAGGTCGCGGCCGGCAAAAATCTGCGGCGCATCTGACCACCATTCTGCAGGACTTGCAGGTCGGTCGTAGAACTCGTCACGATTAGCCGCCACGACCAATGGGCTGCAAGGGAGTAATTTCCAGGCAAAAACAATCAGGCACATACATCTACATTCAAAAAAAATTCTACATGGCGTTCACTGTACTGCAAATTAGGCAAATCTGTTTGCATCAGAGCTAACTTCAGATCTTGCTCAAATGTATCAGATATGTCCTCATAAACCTCCATCCACGTATGTAAGCCATTCGTGGTCTCCGGCCTTCTTTCTAAACGCGGCATATAGCTAAAACGCTGACGCAAAATTTCATTTAACTTGCGTTCTTCAATGATAATTGCAGCTTCGTGCTCTATTTTTGCTTTGAAATAGACGTAACAATTCATGTGCTTAACTTCATCGTGAAGATTGTGGCGTTGGATAAATTCAGGATGCGAATAGCATCACAAAAATCCTGTGCCAACGGCACGGTTGAAAATAATCGACTGATTAGCGTGTAATGTCTGTTATTTCGTAGGGCAAAGGTAATAATCTGACGACAGGACCGTCAGGGGTGCCGTAATGTATACCTCCTTGTTCCTGATCCGCTAATGTCATCTCGACCAAGGCAAGACTGCGATGTGCATCAATGCTGGCAACATTGACGACTAGGCCGCACGATTGTTCTGAATCTGTTTCGTTGAACACTTCAGTGCCTTCTGTTAACTCTGAACTGGCAATTTCTGCCAGCGCCATGCGACGTTTCAGTTTGCCGAGATATTGACTACGCGCGACGATCTCCTGACCCGGGTAGCAACCTTTTCTGAAATTAACACCACCAATCAATTCGAAATTGATCATTTGAGGTACAAATTTTTCTTGTGTGCGCGCTGTAATGTGTGGAACGCCCGCTTCAATTTCCGCCAGATACCAATCGTCGGTATTGGTGGCTTGTAAAAGAGATTTTAATTCCCGCCAAATCTCTGAGGCGAGTGCAATTGGGCATATCCATTCGTAACGAGGATTTTGACCGTCATTGTGAAAACGTATCAATGTGCCGAACTCGTTGCTTATTTTTGTATTACTCAGTGCTGGAAAAGTTGGGAAATATTTTTGCAAACTTGCTTTTGCGTTGACACCGCCCAATCCGAAGCAAATCGATTGTTCGCTGATATCTGAAAGTTTCGCTTTGGCACGCAGAATGAACATGCTTAAACGTTTTTGAATGGCTGGCTGTAGTTCTGTTGGTAATTGCAATGTAATACCATCATCTGACTTCCAATACAGAAGGCTTGCTAACATTCTGCCTTTTGCCGTGCAATAGGCGGCGCGTCTGACTGCTTCTGCGTTCAGATGTTCGACGTCGTTGCTTAATTGATTATGCAAGAAACTCGCCGCATCGTCTCCGGTTGCCATGATGAAGCCAGCATCAGTTAGAACCGTGACATAGCCATTGGCAAACGTCTGCGTGTTCCAAATTGATGTCAATCCAGTGATTTTGCCGTTAAGCAGTTCAATTTGTTGTTCGGTAAAAAATTTTTGCAACATAAATGCTGTACTTTCGATTTAACTTAAGAGCGTCACGATGATAATTGCTTATGGCAAGAATAAGAATTGGTACTTTTCCATAAGTGCTTTAATTTAATCATGCGTTGGCTTTACAATAGCGCTCGCGCCAATTCACGTAAATTATAGTAGCCCGCTGAACAATTAGCTGAAGCAAGCTTTTTTCAACTTTCTAAATATATCATTTAGTGGATATATTTCGTTGCATTTAGTTTATTGGCAAGAGTTATAAAGGCATTTAGTTTATTCTAAAAAATCAAATGATTGTGCTTATGCTACGAGACACTGATTTTGTTGCACAGAATGACGAACGATATAAAAATAACGACAATTACCACCGATAAGGCTTATGAGTCTGATTAAAAATCTTTTTATTTTGCTGGTATTGTCGCTAGCTGCAGTGATCGGTGGTTTGTTCTACTGGTCGGGGCAAGGCTTGGATACGGATGGCAAGAGTATAGAGTTCACGATCAAATCTGGTAGTGGGGTGCGAAGTGCGTCAAGACAAATACAAGAATCCGGGATTCCAGTGCCAGCCATTTTCTTCGAGTTATTGGCACGAGCGAGCGGGAAAGCGAGCAAGTTAAAGGCAGGTTCCTATGAATTAGAACCCGGAAAAACCCCGCTGCAATTGCTCGATAAGATCGTCAATGGTGAGTTTTCCCAAGGAGCAGTGGCTGTGATTGAAGGTTGGACCTTTTCACAGATGCGCAAAGCGATTGATGCTTGTCCGGATTTGAAACATGACACCAAATCATGGTCAGACCGTGAATTGATGAAGAAGCTCAATGCGGACTACCCTATGTCTGAGGGTTTGTTTTTCCCTGACACATATCTATTTGCAAAAGGAACGAGTGATCTCCTGGTTTATCAGCAAGCCTATGCCGCACAATTAAAACGTCTTGACGAGGCGTGGGAAACCCGCCCCTCTGGTTTGCCGTATAAAAATAAATATGAAGCCTTGATCATGGCCTCAATCATAGAAAAAGAAACGGGTCAAAAATCAGAGCGTTCTATGATTTCTGCTGTATTTGCTAACCGTCTTAAAAGCGGTATGCTGCTACAAACTGACCCCACTGTGATTTACGGCATGGGAGATCGCTATCAGGGTAAAATTTACAAAAAAGATTTACTGACTGATACGCCCTATAACACATACACACGTGCGGGATTGCCACCGACGCCGATTGCCTTGCCAGGGCTTGCTTCCTTAACGGCGGCTTTAAATCCTGCACATAGTGAGGTCTTGTACTTTGTGGCTCGTGGTGACGGTACCAGCGTTTTTTCGGATAACCTGAGTGACCATAATCGTGCAGTGAATAAGTATCAACGCTAAAACCGCTAACATAGAATGCAAGAATGAAACCTACCGCAAAATTTATCAGCTTTGAAGGCATCGATGGTGCTGGAAAATCGACCCATATTGCCTATGTCGCTGAGCGTTTGCAACAAGCTCTGGCCGCTTATGATGTGAGAGTGATCAGCTCTCGCGAACCCGGCGGTACACCACTAGGTGAAACGCTGCGCGAAGTTTTGCTGCAACAAAAAATGCATCTTGAAACCGAAGCATTGCTGATGTTTGCGGTACGCAGAGAACACCTTGCACAATTGATCGAGCCCGCTTTATCGCGCGGTGATTGGGTGATTTCTGATCGTTTTACAGATGCGAGTTTCGCTTATCAAGGTGGTGGTCGCCATTTATCACTCGATAAGCTCAATGCACTCGAGCAATGGGTGCATCCACATTTGCAACCTGATTTGACTTTATTGTTTGATGTGCCGCTGGATGTCGCTCGTGCTCGCTTGGATGCGACTCGTCAGTTAGACAAATTTGAACAGGAAAAAGCTGATTTCTTTGCGGATACCCGTAATGAATATTTGCGCCGTGCTGCCGAGTTTTCACATCGATTTCGCATTATTGATTCAACGCAAACTATCCCTGTCATTCGCCAACAACTGGATGTCCTGGTCGATGAATTGCTTGCTTCATCTATGAACGTAGCATGAGTAATCCATTATTTATCTGGCAAAATCAGGCGTGGGACTATTTTCAGTCCTTGCGTGCACGCATGCCGCATGCTTTTTTGCTGTATGGACCGCAAGGTATTGGTAAAACATTGTTTGCCGAGCACATGGCGCAGTCTTTGTTGTGCGATCATCCAGACGCTAAAGGCCATGCTTGTCAAACATGCGGATCTTGTGGCTGGTTTAATCAGTACAGTCATCCTGATTATCGACGAGTGCGTCCTGAGTTGCTTGATGAGGAAGAAGCATCTGTAACTGAAGCTGAATCGGACTCTGTCAGCAAGACTACTAAAGCGAGTAAGACACCTTCAAAAGAAATCGTCATTAATCAGATACGAGGTCTGTCTGATTTTATGAATATTTCCACTCACAGGCAAGGCAAGCGCGTCATCGTTTTGTATCCTGCAGAGGCGTTGAATATTCCCGCTGCGAATGCATTATTGAAATCGTTGGAAGAACCAAGTACCGATACTGTATTTATTCTTGTTTCCAATAGTTTGGATAAGTTGCTACCGACAATACTGTCTCGTTGCCATAAATTTGCCTTGGGGATGCCTGAACGCGATCAGGCATTAGTGTGGTTGCAATCTCAAGGCGTAAAAGATGCTGACATGTGGTTATCGCAGCAGGGTGGCGCACCACTTGCGGCACTCGAGATGTCTCAATCAGATCATCTGGCGGACTTAGATGAGTTTTTACGTCAACTGAGTAAGCCAGGTCCAGACAATAGCCTTAAATTGGCTGATAAAATGCAAAAAATGGAAATGGCAACCACGATTGCCTGGATGCAGCGTTGGCTTTACGATATATTTTCTTTTAAACAAAGTGGCAGAATCCGGTATTATCCAAGGTATGAGAAAGAATTAAAGGCTTTGGCAGTACGGGTTGATACGGATTTTTTGTTGAAAGTTATCAAGAGTACGAATGAACGCCAGGCAATTGCCACCCATCCTTTGTCGGCCAAGTTATTTTTAGAAGATATGTTGCTGGAGTATTCTGCACTCTTCGCTTAAACCCCGCGGAAGCACAAAATGTCCGATTTATCATCAGATTCAGGTATCCCAAATTCACCCAATCGCCCGTCAGTTTTGTCGCTGGCGATTAAAGAAAAAGCTGCTTTGTTTGCTGCATACATGCCATTCTTAAAGAATGGTGGGATTTTTGTACCTACCAATAAAAATTACAGAATTGGTGAAGAAATTTACCTCATCTTGACTTTGCTGGATGATCCTACCAAGTACCCGATTGCCGGTAAGGTTGCGTGGATTACACCAGCCGGTGCCGGCAATAATAAATCTCAGGGCATAGGTGTTCATTTTCCGGATGATGAGAGCGGGAAACGCATACGTTTGCGGGTTGAAGAGGCGTTAGGTGGTGCACTGCGTTCAAGTCGAGCCACACATACTATTTAATACATGATGTCTGAAGAATTTTCTTACCGGATCGCGAGATTCGACGATTTACCTGCGATTGTCGCGATTTATAATTCCACAATAGCGTCACGGCAGGTCACAGCTGATACCGAGCCAGTCTCAGTAGAGTCTAGGCATGGCTGGTTTAACGATCATGCGCCACAACGTCGCCCGCTTTGGGTGAGCGAGCAGGATGGTAAAATTACCGGGTGGCTGTCTTTTTCTAATTTTTATGGTCGTCCTGCATATGCGGGAACTGCCGAGTTGTCAATATATTTGCATGCAGATGCGCGTGGCCAGGGATTAGGGCGCCGCTTGCTGGCGCTAGCAATAAGTCATGCGCCGACAATTGGAGTGCACACATTACTAGGCTTTATTTTTGGTCACAATACTCCCAGCCTTAAATTATTCGAATCATTTGGCTTTGGAATCTGGGCAAATATGCCTCGCGTTGCATCGCTGGATGGAGTAGAACGAGATTTAATTATTCTTGGAAAACGCGTCGATTGACTTAATTTTTAATAATAAAAATAAGCTGAGCTCGAACTGGTAAGTGGTAAGGGAACTGGATTACTTTCATGTCTTCTGGCTTTTTTTACTGCAATACAGTCTGAGTTCTTAATAGTCTTAGTCGTTATTACCATGGCAACTTGCAGTGGCAAGTTGCCTTTCATTTTTTATAGGAATTTCATCATGCTCAGCTATCGCCATGGCTTTCATGCGGGCAATCATGCCGATGTGCTCAAACATTTTGTGTTGATCCAATTACTTCAATATATGAATCAAAAGGATGCGGCTTACACTTACGTAGACACGCATTCTGGTGCAGGTTTGTACGCGCTCGACAGTGGTTATGCCAGCAAAAACGCCGAATTTGAAACGGGTATTGCCCCATTGTGGGATAAGAAAGATTTGCCACCTGCTTTAGCAGAATATATGGATTTAGTGAAAGCCTTAAATCCTAGCGGCAAAATGCGTTATTACCCTGGTTCTCCTTATTGTGCTGATAAAGTTATGCGTGAGCAAGATCGTTTACGTTTATTTGAATTGCATCCGAGTGAAATTAAAATTTTAAGTGAAAATTTTAGAAAACTTGATGCACACGCGGCAGAGCAAGGGCTTCGTCCAACGGTGCGTGGTAAACGTGTCATTATTTCTGATGGCGATGGTTTTGAGAGTCTGAAGGCCTTGCTACCGCCGCCATCTCGCCGTGGATTGGTGTTGATTGATCCGCCATATGAAGTCAAAGATGACTATCGTCGTGTAAAAGTCGCATTGGAAGACGCGTTAAAACGCTTTCCAACGGGTAGTTATGCCATTTGGTATCCAGTGTTGAATCGTCAGGAATCCCGACAGTTGCCCGATAAATTAAAACGTTTACCAAGTAAAGATTGGTTAAATGTCACTCTATCGATCAGTGGACCTACACCTGATGGTTTTGGTTTACACAGCAGTGGGATGTTTATCTTAAATCCGCCATGGACTTTGATGGCGACCTTAAAAGAAGTAATGCCATACCTGGTAGCAGCGCTCGGTACAGATAAAGAGGCGTCTTTTGTACTTGAGTCTGGCGCACCGGTTACTGGCGCAGGCGTCAATTTGCGACCCAAGCGTACTTAAATAATTGAATCGCGAACGATAGTTCGCGTTCACAAGGGCGAGCATAAAACGACGGCATGTCGTTTTATGCTCGCCTTTTTTACTTTTCTTTAGCATGAATGTGACAATCCTGAACACTTTTTTAGTAGCATTTTTCCGCGTCGCAATATCTTCATTGTTATGGTGCCAATTAGCGGTTTAGTGAATACGCTGAGTTTTGTATGTGGAAATGGTGCTGCGCAAAAAAAATAGTGATTGACGAATTAGAACGGTCGTACAAAAATCGGTTAGCTGTTTTGAATTCAGTGTTGGCCGATCAGGCTTTTGCTATGGTGTTGATGTGTGATATGGCTAAGTTGTGGAAGTAAATATGTGAGAGACGAGCTTTTTACCAGTAACATTTTTGAGGAGCGCAAATGTCAGTGCATGCAATGAGTCCGGTATTGGGTCAGATGATGAACAAACCTATGCTGATCTCCAGCATTATCGAACATGCAGATCGATACTTTGGAAAAAATGAGATTGTATCGCGGCGGGTGGAAGGGGACATACACCGCTACAACTACACGCAATGTCACCAGCGTACAAAAAAGTTGGCTAATGCACTAAAAAAATTACAAGTGCAACTTGGCGATCGCATTGCAACTTTGGCTTGGAATGGCTACCGTCATCTGGAAATTTATTATGCTGTCTCTGGCTCTGGAGCCGTCTTGCATACTGTGAATCCACGTCTGCATCCAGAGCAAATTTCTTATATCGTTAATCATGCAGAAGATCAGTATCTGTTTTTTGACATCACTTTTTTACCCATTATTCATGCTATTGCGCCGCATTGTCCACACGTGAAAGCATTTGTCATGATGTGTGATCGTGATCGTATGCCAACGGACGCCAAAGTTGCGAATCTCTTGTGTTATGAAGACTTGATTAATGACAATAATGAAGATTTTGTCTGGCCGATGTTTGATGAAAATTCGGCATCCAGTCTTTGTTATACCTCTGGAACAACGGGACACCCAAAAGGCGCTTTGTACTCGCACCGATCAACGATCTTACATTCTTATGCATCAGCATTACCGGATGGGCTTAACGTTTCTGCACGGGACTCGATATTGCCAGTGGTGCCTATGTTTCACGTCAATGCCTGGGGTCTTCCATATTCAGGACCATTAACTGGCGCCAAGCTGGTTTTTCCTGGACCGCATCTCGATGGTAAATCGCTTTATGAATTGTTTGAGCAAGAGCAGGTCACTTTTTCTGCAGGGGTTCCTACCGTGTGGTTGGGTTTGCTGACCTATGTGGGGCAAAACGATCTGAATTTTTCCAGCTTCAAACGGACAGTAATTGGTGGTTCTGCTTGCCCGCCGGCGATGATGAAAACCTTACGTCACACTTATGGCGTAGAGGTAGTACACGCATGGGGTATGACCGAAATGTCGCCTCTCGGAACTGCGTGTACGTTGCTTTCCCGGCACAACGATTTAAGTGAAGATGAGAAAGAAACGATACTCGCAAAACAAGGGCATGTTCTTTATGGTGTAGATATGAAGATCGTCGATGATGCTGGTGTCGAACTGCCTTGGGATGGTAAAACCTATGGCAATTTGCTGGTAAAAGGTCCGTGGATTATTTCATCGTACTTTAAGGACGAGGGTGGAGATATTTTACAAGATGGCTGGTTCCCAACCGGCGATGTGGCAACCATCGATGCTGATGGATATATGCAAATCACTGACAGAAGCAAGGATGTGATCAAATCGGGTGGCGAGTGGATAGGAACCATTGATTTGGAGAACGTTGCTGTTTCTCACCCCGCGGTATTACAGGCGGCGTGTATTGGTGTGTTTCATCCAAAGTGGGATGAAAGACCTTTGCTGCTGGTTGTTAAGAAGCCTGGCGCGGAGCTGACAAAAGAAACCATGCTATCGTTTTTTGAGGGGCGGGTAGCAAAATGGTGGACGCCGGATGACGTGGTGTTTATCGACACCTTACCTATGGGGGCAACAGGTAAGATTTTAAAAAATAAACTAAGAGAGCAATTTAAAGATCATTGTTTGCCAACAGCATAAAGTTAATGGGTGTTGCTGCCAATTAGCGTTTTCTGCAGTTGCCCCCATATTTTTTTGATTTTTTAGTATCACGCAAATAGTAGACAGCTCAGCAGGGTGAACACAGTTTTCCACAATACCATCATTGGAGAGAAACAAATGGCCTTCCCACTTCGTGCATCAATCGTAGCAGTCGCATTGACCTTGATAGTTCCAGCATCCATGGCGGAAACGATCAAAATCGCTTATATCGATCCTTTATCTGGCCCATTTGCTCCAGTTGGTCAAAATATTCTGAACTCATTCCAGTACGTTGCTGACAAAGCGAATGCCGAAAAGTGGGCTGGTAATAATACATTTGAAGTGGTTGGGTTTGACAATAAGGCGAGCCCGCAAGAATCCTTAAACGTGCTTAAAACGGTAATTGACAAAGGCTTTCGCTACATCACTCAAGGTAATGGATCAGGCGCAGGACTGGCTTTAATGGACGCAGTGAATAAGTATAATGAGCGTAATCCGGGTAAAGAAATTGTGTACCTGAATCACGCCGCCGTTGATCCGGACATGACAAACAGCAAATGCAGCTTCTGGCATTTCCGTTTTGATGCCAATTCTGATATGAAGATGGAAGCCTTAACGAGTTATCTGGTCAATGATAAGAACGTGAAGAAGGTCTATGTCATTGGGCAAAATTACTCTTTTGGTCAACAAGTGAGTCGCGCTGCAAAAGAATATCTGGCCCGCAAACGTCCTGATATTCAAGTCGTTGGGGATGATCTGCATCCTATTGGGCAGGTCAAGGATTTTTCTCCCTACATCGCCAAAATTAAAGCCTCTGGGGCGGATACTGTCATTACCGGCAATTGGGGCGCAGACTTGGCTTTGCTGATTAAGGCTGCAAAAGATGCCGATCTAAAAGCCAACTTTTTTACTTATTACGCATCCACAACCGGCGTCCCTACTGCAATGGGTCCGGCGGGTATTGATCGCGTCAAATATGTCGCGTACTGGAACACCAACAATGAAGGCTTTGTAGGTAAGGATATTGTTCAAGGTTTCAAAGCCAAATACAAAGACGACTACTATTCGATGGCAACCTATTCAATCCTGACCGCCATGTCGCAAGCGGTAAAGCAAGCAAAATCAATCGATCCGGTGAAAGTAGCATTTGCCTTGGAGGGAGCAAATTTCAAGAGCCTCAATGGCGATGTCAGCATGCGCAAAATGGATCACCAATTGCAGCAACCTTTGTACATCGCAACTTGGGTGAAAACCAACGGCAAAGACGTTTTGTTTGATCAGGAAAATACCGGCCTTGGGTGGAAGACAGATATTAAAATCGATTCCTATGTTGCCTCACAGCCCTCGTCTTGTCAGATGAAGCGACCAGGCTAAGTCCAATTCTAAAAAGGGTGGCGTCAGAAGTAAAATGCCGCTCTTTTTTTGTCAGTCGATGCTGCAATTGTGCAGACGGTTTCCGGACGATGTGCGATACGTTCATTAAAGAGGATTGTGTACCTTGGAATTTACTCTGATTACTTTGCTCAACGGCGTGAGCTATGGGCTGCTTTTGTTTATGTTGTCCTCGGGCTTGACTTTAATCTTTAGCATGATGGGGGTGCTTAATTTTGCCCATGCCAGTTTTTATATGTTGGGTGCTTATTGTGCTGCAATGCTGAGTGCGCATTTCGGTTTCTGGTCTGGATTGATTATTGCTCCTGTTTTGGTCGGTTTTTTGGGGGCTCTGGTTGAACGTTTTGGATTGCGCAAAGTTCATCAATATGGGCACATTCCCGAACTCTTATTTACATTTGGTTTGTCGTATGTGATTTTGGAAGTGGTACAGCTCATCTGGGGCAGAGCTAGTATTCCTTACGCGATTCCTGGTGCACTCGACGGTCCTCTTTTTACGCTCTATACCACGACCTTTCCAAAATACCGGGCGTTTATGATGTTGGTTGCGATGGTAATGCTGCTGTCGATCTATCTATTGCTGACTAAAACCCGTATCGGACTAATCATACAAGCGGCGTTGACCCATCCAGATGCGGTCGAAGCACTGGGTCATAATGTGCCACGAGTTTTTATGCTAGTGTTCGGTGGTGGTTGTGCGCTGGCGGGACTGGCGGGTGTGGTTGGCGGGAATGCGTTTGTGACCGAACCTGGCATGGCCGCAACGCTGGGTAGCATCATCTTTGTCGTGGTGGTCGTTGGCGGGATGGGATCCTTGGGCGGCGCTTTTATTGCATCTCTGCTCATCGGCATATTACAAACCTTTGCCGTCGCTCTTGACTATTCCCTCTCAAGTGTCCTGAAAGTGATTGGTATCGCGGTGCAAATGACTTCACCGTGGCATTCCCTTTTAAGTTTAACCATTTCTCAGGTAGCGCCGGTAATGCCTTATCTGTTGCTGGTACTGATCCTGATTTTCAGACCACGTGGTTTATTGGGTACGAGAGAGGGGTAGATTATGAAACAACACATACTTTCTCGCTTAGGCGGCACGTTGTTGGTGTGGTTTAGTTTCGCATTTTTGCTGGTCCTTGCCCCAAAAATCTTTAATCAGGGGGCATCGCTCTCATTGCTTTCTCAAATGGGTACGCTGATGATTTTCGGTTTGTCCTTCAATATGGTATTGGGACAAGGCGGCATGCTGTCGTTTGGGCATGCAGTGTATTCTGGATTAGGTGCTTTCTTTTCTATCCATGCGATGAATCTGGCTGCCGCCGGTATGGTGACTATTCCGGTGAGTCTTATTCCTCTTATTGGCGGTGTTGCGGGATTGTTTTTTGGCGTGTTATTTGGCTACGTTACGACCAAAAAATCTGGCACGACGTTTTCTATGATTACGCTTGGTATGGTGGAGTTGGTGTTTGCCTGCTCATTAATGTTCCCTAAATTTTTTGGAGGGGAAGGCGGAATCACAACGAATAGGGTAATGGGCGATGCTTTTCTTGGGATTACTTTCGGGCCACAAATCGAGGTCTACTATTTAATCGCGTTCTGGCTATTCATCAGTACGGTGGCAATGTATGCGTTTACCCATACGCCACTGGGGAGAATGATTAACGCTGTCAGAGATAACCCGGAGCGGGCTGAATTTATTGGCTACGATACGCAATGGGTGCGTTACCTTACCTTGATACTTTCCGCTTTTTTTGCTGGTATTGCGGGTGGATTGTCGGCGATTAATTTCGAAATAGTGACGGCTGAAAATGTCAGCGCTCTACGCTCTGGTGCCGTTTTGTTATTTAGCTTTATCGGCGGGATTGGTTATTTTTTTGGGCCAATGATAGGTGCAGTGGTCGGTGTGTTTTTAACGGTGATGCTGTCTGATTATACTAAAGCCTGGCAATTTTATTTGGGGATCTTTTTTATTCTGATTGTGATGTTTGCCCCTGGCGGTATTGCTGGTATCTGGGCGTCTTACTATCGCATGTTTAAATTTGGGAAGGTTCGACAAATCTGGCCTTCGTTCTGGAAGATATTTTCTGCTGGGTTATTGATTACTACAGGCAGCATTCTGGCGATTGAGATGTTGTATCAACGCTCACTCGGAGGCGATCAGGATTCAGTTGTGAAGATCGCAGGAGTCGCATTTAATGCATTTGAAAGTACCTCATGGTTCATCGCTGCATTTTTATGTCTAATGGGAGGCTTGGGATTTCTATATACGCGATCCAGGTTCCTATTTGCATGGAATACTGCGCTCGCTGAAATAGAAGTGGCGATCTTAAAGGGGGATGAATGAGTCAGTTTGCGCTGGAATTAAAGGATGTTCGCAAAAGCTTCGGTTCAGCGGAAATCATTCGGGGTGCAACCTTGCAGGTTGTTAAAGGCGAACGCGTAGCGATAATAGGTCCAAACGGAGCTGGAAAATCGACCTTGTTTAACTTGATTTCGGGGCGTTTTGGAATTACATCTGGTGAGATTTCGCTCAATGGAAATAGCATCGCTGGTTTAGCGCCATATCAAATCAATCGGCGTGGCCTGTCCCGTAGCTTTCAGATTACCAATATCTTCCATCGCCTCAGTGTCTATGAAAATTTGCGCTGCGCCGTTTTATGGTCTTTGGGTTATAAGTACTCATTTTGGCAGCGCTTAAACGGTCTGAAAGATGTGCATGAACAGGCAATCAATGTGATGGAACAAATTGGTTTGCAAACCCGCAGCAATGTCACTGCCGGATCGCTGACGTATGCTGAACAGCGGGCGCTGGAAATCGGCATTACTGTCGCCGGTGGCGCAGAGGTTATCTTGCTTGATGAACCAACGGCTGGGATGAGTCGTTCAGAGTCTGATGCTGCCGTTGAGTTGATCCGTAAAATGACGGTAGGCAAGACATTATTAATGGTAGAGCATGACATGAGCGTGGTATTTGGTCTGGCCGACAAAATCGCGGTTGTAGTTTATGGTGAGGTCATTGCTTGCGATACGCCGCAAAATATTCGTCAAAATCAGCAAGTGAAAGATGCTTATTTGGGCGGGCACGCGCCGATGGAGAATGCCGTATGAGTGCACTGCTCGAAGTCAAAGATTTACACGCGTTTTATGGGAAAAGTCACGTTTTGCATGGCGTTAATTTACGGGTCAATGAAAACGAAATCGTTAGCTTGCTTGGCCGTAATGGTGTCGGCCGTTCGACGACCGTTAAATCGATTATGGGACAGGTGCAAACGCGAGGTGCAATTCATTTTAAGTCGGAGCAGATCAATGGCTTTAAAGCATTTCAGATTGCGCATAAAGGTATAGGCTATGTGCCGGAAAACCGCGATATTTTCCCTACACTGACGGTAGAACAGAACCTGTTACTTGGACAGAAGAGCGGTAAGCTTGCCCGTACACCTGCACGTTGGTGTATCGACGATATGTACCAGATGTTTCCACGTCTTAAAGAGCGTAGAAATACGATGGCGGGGGTCATGTCTGGCGGTGAGCAACAAATGTTGACCTTGTGTCGCACATTAATGGGCGACCCTGATTTGATCATGATCGACGAGCCTACCGAAGGCCTGGCGCCAATGGTCGTAAAATTGGTGGCTGAATATCTTGAGGAACTGCGTCGCCGGGGCATCTCTGTCTTACTGGTGGAACAAAAATTGGCCATCGCTTTACAGATTTCCCAGCGCGTCTACGTTATGGGGCACGGTACGATTGTTTTTGAAGGAACTCCAGAAGAGCTGATGGCGAATGACAAAATCCGGCAGGAGTGGCTGGAAGTTTAGTGGATTTTTGCGTAGAGATTTGCTCGTTTTTAACAGATTTCAAATAAAAATAATACGATCGTACTATTTTGGGTTATAGTAAAACCTGATTTGCGTACACCGCCATGTTTGATCACCGTCTTTATGTGTTTTGAGACTGACAAACACGGTATTCAAACTGCATATATTTAGGAAGAGACATGAGCGCAGAATACAAAGCAGAAGGCAATATTGCCGTTATTACCTTAACTAATCCTCCGGTCAACGGACTAGGTTTTGCGACCAGACATGCGATCGTTGAAGGCATGAAACTGGCATTGAACGATGATGCGATTACAGCGATCATTATTACCGGCGCAGGAAAAGCCTTCTCTGGTGGGGCTGATATCAAAGAATTTAACTCTCCGAAAGCATTTGCTGAGCCAAGTTTACACACGGTGATTAACGTACTGGAGTCATCCGAAAAGCCGGTGATTGCGGCGATTCATAGCGTTTGTATGGGCGGTGGTTTGGAATTGGCGTTAGGTTGCCATTATCGGGTTGCCAGCCCGGGTGCGCAAATCGCTTTACCAGAAGTGAAATTAGGCATTTTGCCGGGCGCTGGCGGTACTCAGCGTTTGCCACGGGTTGTTGGCTTGGAGCTGGCACTCAATATGATTGTTTCCGGTACGCCAATAGTTTCCGAGAAGCTGGCAAAAACCGCGCTCTTTAATGAGGTGGTTGAGGGCGATCTGATGCAAGCCGCTTTTGCATTCGCGAATAAAGTTGCGGCAGTTCGCCCGTTACCGAAGGTACGCGACATCAAAGTCGATTATCCAAATTACGAAGCCTTTTTGCAATTTTCTCGCAATACCGTGCGCGCCATGTCAGGGCCTTTCCCCGCACCTTTGAAATGTGTCGAAGCCGTTGCCGCTGCCGTAACCAAGAAGTTTGACGACGGTATGAAGCTGGAACGTGAGTTGTTCCTAGAGCTGGTGCAATCGACGGAATCCAAGGCTTTGCGTCATGCGTTCTTTGGTGAGCGTGCCGCTAGTAAGCTGCCTGACGTACCGGACGATACACCGCTTCGCCCGATTAAATCAATTGCAGTCATTGGTGCTGGTACCATGGGCGGCGGTATTGCAATGAACTTCGCTAACGCTGGCATTCCGGTGCAAATTCTCGAAATGAAGCAAGATGCCTTGGATAAAGGTCTGGCAACGATACGCAAGAATTACGAAAACACCCTCAAAAAAGGCAAACTCACGCAGGAAAAATTCGAGCAACGCGTGGGCTTGATCACCGGCACGCTTTCGTATGAAGAAATCGCTCAAGCCGATTTAGTGATTGAAGCGGTGTTCGAAGACATGGGCGTCAAAGAGCAAGTCTTTAAAAAACTCGATGAAGTTATGAAGCAGGGCGCGATTCTGGCCTCCAATACATCAACCTTGGACGTGGATAAAATCGCTGATTTCACTAAGCGTCCTCAGGATGTCATCGGCACCCACTTTTTCAGTCCGGCGAATGTGATGAAATTGCTGGAAATCGTCCGCGGCAAAAAAACTGCAAATGACGTTCTGGCGACTATCTTGGGCATTTCTAAGAAAATCAAAAAAACGGGGGTGGTATCTGGTGTCTGCGACGGCTTCATTGGCAATCGCATGATAGAACAGTACAGCCGCCAGGCGGGCTTCTTGTTGGAAGAAGGATGTACGCCTGAACAAGTTGATAAGGCAGTTGAAAAACTCGGTTTCGCTATGGGGCCTTTCCGCATGGGCGATCTGGCTGGTAACGATATCGGCTGGTATATCCGTAAACGTCGCTATGTCGAAAAGCCACAAATAACTTATTCTAAAACGGCCGACTTATTGTGTGAGATGGGGCGTTTCGGGCAAAAAACTGGCGCCGGTTGGTATGACTATAAACCAGGTGACCGTAAGGCTTATGCATCATCTGTCGTGAATGACATGATCGTTAAGCATTCAGCAGATCTGGGAATTACACGCAGAAAAATCTCTGACCAGGAAATCGTTGAACGCTTGATTTATTCACTCGTTAATGAAGCTGCGTATATATTGGAAGAGGGTATTGCAACACGCGCTTCTGATATCGATATGGTGTACCTGACTGGTTATGGTTTCCCATTGCATACTGGTGGTCCAATGTTCTATGCCGATACAGTTGGCTTGCCAAATGTGGTGATGGCAATGGCGAAATATGCCAAAGGACGCCATGGTGACGCCTGGAAGCCTGCGCCATTACTGGCAAGGTTGGCGGAGGAAGGGAAAACGTTTAACTGATCTGGCGAGATGAGCGAGTTTTTTAAGTCGCCCCATATTGATGTGTTGCCTTAAAAAGCGCGGTCTTAGTACCGCGTTTTTTTATCCAACTACGCAACGCGCGAGATGTTCTGACGGCGTTGCGTCTATCTGCTAAACTGACTCGCATTTTAGTTGCCGGAACCCCTATGTTAATCGACCAATACCTCTCCCGGAGCGGGATTCAAAAACAAGACTTGCCTTCAGATTTTTCTACGCTATTTGCCGGATACCAGAGTCAATTAAATAACTTGGCTCAAGCGTCGCCAGAGAACATCAAATGGCAATACCAGGTGCCAGAATTGGGTGAGGGCGGTTCTTGTTCTATCTTCGATCAATTGGCAGCGGAGCCTTATGATTTGTCAGTGATACTCGGCGGTAAAACAGCAGCCAACGTCCAGATGCTTGGTCAATTGCAAAGTATCGTCGATTTTTATCAGCAGCAAAGTGCAAGTCAATGGTTTGGTGTTTACCAGAAACGTCAGAACCAACAAGGTGACATGGTCTTGGTGAAGCTGGCTTATTTCGGAGCAGCTTCACGTGCTGAATTTCCTTTGACGCCAGAGTTTGCAGCAATGAGTAATAACAGCACAGTTGGTATGACAGGTAAAGCAAGGATTATTAACGACGTTGGCGTTTATCTGGCTGCAGGTGGTGAATATTATACTTGCGATCCCAAGGTGCAGTCAGAAGCTTGTTTGCCGCTATTGGCCGATGATGGTAGTGTGATAGGTATTATTGATTCTGAAGCTTTTTCAAAAAATATGTTTGTTGAAAAGGAACTGGCGTTGCTTTTATCTGTTGCGACCGTTTTGGCTGTAATACTTCAATCTTAATCTTGGCTTCCAAGGCGGCGGCTGGTGAATCCTTATTGTCTGTAGAAATTACATGGAAAATTCAGAAGCTTTTGAGCGTCACCATTTATTGTTTTATTTAATTAAGTGGCTGCCATTGGCAGCCTTGGTTGCCTTATTGGCGGGCACAGCTTCTGCATTTTTCTTGTTTGTGCTGGAATGGGCGACTGCCACGCGCATTGCGCATCGTGAATTGATGCTGGCTTTGCCTCTTGCTGGTTTTTTTGTCGGTTGGCTGTATCTGCGTTTTGGTCAGCAAGTGGAGGCAGGGAATAATTTATTGATCGATGAAATCCATGATCCCAAAAAAGTGATTCCTTTGCGCATGGCACCCTTGGTGCTCGCAGGTACTGTGATTTCTCATTTGTTTGGGGCATCAGTTGGGCGCGAGGGAACCGCCGTGCAAATGGGCGGCGCATTAGCAGATCAGCTGACGCACGTATTTAAGCTTAAGTCCGAGGACAGACGAATCCTGTTAATGGCAGGGATTAGCGCAGGTTTTGCTTCGGTTTTCGGTACGCCACTGGCCGGTGCGATTTTCGGACTAGAGGTGTTGGCGATTGGCAGATTGCGATTTGATTCTTTGTTGCCTTGTCTGATCGCTGCCGTGGTCGCCGACCAGGTAGGTTTATTATGGGGTGTTCATCATACGCATTATCATATCGCTAATATTCCTGGTTTTAACACCTGGATTGTTTTGGCAATATTATTTGCCGGAGCGGTGTTTGGTTTGACTGGACGTGTGTTTGCTGCGCTGACCCATGGCCTGAGTGCCTTAATGAAAAGCTTAATCGGTTATGCCCCATTGCGACCGTTTCTTGGCGGTATCGTTGTTGCCAGCGTAGCTTATTTTTTTAACGCTGACCGGTTTATTGGTCTTGGAATACCGGGCATTGTCGATGCGTTTGCGCATCCGCTTGCCTCGTACGATTTTGCGGTTAAAGGTTTATTTACTATTGCCTCACTTGGAACCGGTTTTAAAGGTGGTGAGGTGACGCCTTTATTCTACATTGGTGCCAGCTTGGGAAATATTCTGGCGCCTTTTCTGAATTTACCGTTTGCCTTACTGGCTGGTTTGGGGTTTGTGGCGGTTTTTGCTGGTGCTGCGAACACGCCAATTGCATCCACCTTTATGGCGATAGAACTATTTGGCGCTGATATTGGCGTTTACGCCGCCTTGGCTTGTGTTGTTAGTTATTTATTTTCTGGCTATACAGGAATTTATCGCGCTCAAAGAAAAGCTCAGGCAAAGCATCAGGCAACGTTCGAATCAAAATGGTGATGAGTTTTAGCTACATTTTTAATAATATTTTTGTATTAAATCCAAGAATTGCTTGAGCTTTGCGACATGGTCTCAGCGTTTTTCAGTCGATACTTGAATTTGAGTCGACTTCCCTTAAGATAGAATGTTGAGTGACTGCATATCACTGCTTTATTTTGCGCCTCTCCTTTGGTAGCTAAAATCCTGACCGCAAGCGATGTTATAATTTAAGGTTAATTCATATCTTTATCGCAAAAGGTTTTCTGTGCTATCTACCGCTAACATCACCATGCAGTTCGGCCCTAAGCCGCTGTTTGAAAACATCTCCGTCAAGTTTGGCGAAGGCAACCGTTATGGCTTAATTGGTGCCAATGGTTGCGGCAAATCGACTTTCATGAAAATTCTGGGTGGCGATCTCGAGCAATCCTCTGGCACCGTCATGCTGGATCAGAACGAGCGCTTGGGTAAATTGCGCCAGGATCAGTTTGCATTTGAAGATATGCGTGTGCTTGATGTCGTCATGATGGGCCATACTGAAATGTGGGCTGCGATGGCTGAACGCGACGCGATCTACGCCAACCCAGAAGCAACTGACGACGATTACATGAAGGCGGCTGATTTGGAGGCGAAGTTCGCTGAATATGACGGATATACTGCGGAAGCTCGCGCAGGCGAGTTATTGCTGGGCGTGGGCATTCCGACAGACCAACATCAGGGGACGATGAGTTCAGTTGCGCCTGGCTGGAAATTGCGCGTGTTATTGGCGCAGGCGCTGTTCTCAAATCCAGACATTTTGCTGCTTGATGAACCGACCAATAACCTCGATATCAACACGATTCGCTGGTTAGAAGATATTTTGAATCAGCGTAATTCGACCATGATTATCATTTCCCATGATCGTCACTTCCTGAATCAGGTATGTACGCACATGGCAGATATGGATTACGGCACGTTGAAAATCTATCCAGGCAATTACGATGATTACATGCTCGCATCATCCCAAGCGCGCGCTCAACAGTTGGCCAATAATGCCAAGGCAAAAGATAAGGTCGCTGAATTACAAGACTTCGTCCGTCGCTTCTCTGCAAACAAGTCCAAGGCGCGTCAAGCGACTTCACGCGCGAAGCAGATTGATAAAATCAAAATCGAAGAGTTTAAACCTTCTAGCCGCCAAAATCCATTTGTACGTTTTGATGGTGAGAAGAAATTGCATCGCCTTGCCGTTGAAGTGCAGGGTATTACCAAAGCTTACGATCGTACCTTGTTCAAAAATGTTGAGCTCATGGTTGAGGCTGGTGAGCGCATTGCAATTATCGGCTCTAATGGTGTCGGTAAAACCACTTTGCTGCGCTGCATCGGTGGCAAGGAAATCGCAGGTTTAGATGCGGATCGAGGTACCGTTAAATGGGCGGAGAACGCAAATGTTGGCTACATGCCGCAAGATCCGACCGAAGAATTTGCAACAGATAAAAATCTGACTGACTGGATCGGCCAATGGACGCAAGAAGGTGATGATGATCAGGCGGTACGTTCTATCCTGGGGCGTTTATTGTTTGGCGGCGATGATGTGAAAAAATCTGTTAAAGTGTTATCCGGTGGTGAAAAAGGTCGGATGATGTACGGTAAATTGATGCTGGGTCGCCACAATGTATTGTTGATGGATGAGCCAACCAACCACATGGACATGGAATCAATTGAATCGCTGAATATCGCGCTCGAAAAGTATGCAGGTACCTTGATTTTTGTTTCGCATGACCGTGAATTCGTTTCCTCTTTGGCGAACCGTGTTTTGGAAATTAAAGAAAATGAAATCATTGATTTCCGAGGTAGTTACGAAGAATATCTGACTAGCCAAGGTATTGAATAAGAGCATTTGAAATTTACTAAGCTAAAAAGCCCAGACAAATGTCTGGGCTTTTTTATTTATCTGAAGAAGTTTTATTTGAAATCAAAGATCGTATCTGTGTTCAAGTTTTCCCTATTAAGTTTCTCACCTTCGTGGAGCAAAACATCGAGGCGATCACGCAGGCTGCGGGCAATCTCGCGTCCTTTTATTTTTAGTATGGCCTCCAGGTAAGCGTGACGAAGGTTTTTGAAGTCATCAATATTTTTTGCACGTTCAACTTTTAGCTGTAATGTAAAACCACGAAAACCTAAAGCGCTCTTGATGGTTTCATTGAAAAAATTGTAAATCACCTGAAATTGCTCGGCCTCAGTTTGGTCGTCTGTATCAGTACTTGATTGTACGGGGCTGATTTTATTTTCTTCAATAGGGGTAGTTTCAGATTCGACCTCAAGTGGCGCGTGTGACTCAGTGCTTTCAGTCGCATCTGCAATTGCCACCGCTGGAGCAATCATTTCGAGCTCAATGAGCTCTTGAATGCTATTTTCATCCAAACCTATTGCCGTCAAATTTTTAAGTAATTCCGCAGCGCTTTTTTTCCCATCTATCATCACTAGCAGGGTTCGGAGTCGATTTGCTAATTGATACTTTCGGGTTGCGATTTCTTCGCGGCCTTTTTCTGTCTTATCGTATGCACGGCTCAGCATGTTTTTGCGCGTTTCTGAAAATGATCTGGGAACCAGAATAGGTTTTTCGTAATACGGCAAAAGAATACATGAGCTTGCAAATGGAAGCTATAGGTTAATTTGTATTAAATCGTAGCCCTTGCAAAGGGAGCGCTTATGTTTTCCGAATGAAAATGATTGGTTTTACATTTGCTTCAGACTTAACAATTGTTGACGTTTCGCAGCTATTGCACGACGACGAACAAGAGCTTGCACATTTTTTTTCGGCGCTATTAAATAGGCTTGCTAATTGTGGGTGATGGGTAGCCAATTTCTCGTGCATTTTTTTGCGTAAAGACGTTGGCATCCATTTAAAAACCAGATAGCTTGTTGCGAGCAGTAAGATGGTAATGGTTATTGCAGTTTGCATACTCAAACTCCTGTCAAAAATTTCGCTACTTGATAAGTGATCAGCGACGCGAAATAAGCGAGTCCAAACAGATAGGCAGCCATCATGATCGGATAGCGAAGTGTATTGGTCTCACGTTTAACGACACTCAGCGTCGCGATACATTGTGGTGCAAAGACATACCAAGCCAACAAAGAAAGCGCCGTTGGTAAGCTCCAGGAGTGCGAGATAAGTGGCTCGAGGGAGTGATTTAACTCCTCGCCACTCTGCGATAGTGCATAAACTGTCCCGAGTGCGGCTACAGCCACTTCGCGCGCTGCCAAGCCGGGTACCAGTGCGATGCAAATCTGCCAGTTAAAGCCGATTGGTGCAAACACGTATTCAAGCATGCGGCCAAGATAGCCAGCGAAGCTATAATAAATTGACGGGTAGGGCGCATTTTGAGGTGCACCAGGAAAACTACTCAAAAACCAAAGCAAGATCATCAATGACAAAATAATCGTACCAACGCGGGTGGTGAAAATTTTAATTCTTTCCCATAAACCCAACGTCAGGTTGCGCAGATTTGGCCAGCGATAGTCCGGCAATTCAAGCATCAATGGGTGTTGTTCTGCTTTACCCCATACGCGCTTAAACACCAGAGCGACAAGCATCGCAGAAACGATGCCTGCGATGTACAGCACAAACAGCACCAGACCTTGTAAGCTAAGAACGCCAAAAACCGTACGCTCAGGGATAAATGCCGCAATAATTAACGCATAAACCGGCAGGCGGGCGGAACAAGTCATCAACGGTGCGATCATGATCGTAACAAGACGATCGCGCGGATTCTGTATGGTGCGGGTAGCCATAATGCCAGGGATGGCGCAAGCAAAACTCGACAATAGTGGGATAAAAGCACGTCCGGACAATCCAACTTTCCCCATAATGCGATCAAGCAAAAATGCGGCGCGTGGCAAATAACCAGAATCTTCCATCACTAATATGAAGAAGAATAAAATTACAATCTGAGGCAAAAAAACAAGTACGCTGCCAGCCCCGCCAATTACCCCTTTTACTAAAAGTCCTTGAAGCATACCTTCAGGAAGTGCCCGTTGAACCAGGTTGCCTATTTGCTCAATGGAGTCCTTAATGAGATCCATTGGAGGTTGCGCCCAAGTGAATACCGCTTGAAACACTAAAAACATTAAGCTCGCGAAAATTAATGGGCCGAAAGCAGGGTGAAGAACCCAGTTATCGATGCGAAAACTTAACGGTAGTTGATTGTTTGAGGCTTCGCTGGTTCGCACGCAGGCATTTAATATTACGTTTGCTGCGGCTTGAATTTGCTCGGGTGACTGACGCTTAAATTCGATAAGTTTGACTTCCGTTCCTTGCTTGAGTGTCAGTGCTAAAGACTCGAGTTGGGTCAATAAGCCGTCAACACCTTTTGTGTCGACCGCAACGGTTTCCACAACCGGAATTCCTAAGGCTTGTTGAAGTGCGTGTACATTAATGTGGATCGAGCGCTTTTTTGCGACATCGATCATATTGACTGCGAGAACCAAGGGGAGGTTCAAGTTCTTCAATTCCAGGGCAAGGCGCAAGCCTCGTTTTAGATTTGTCGCATCAACGACGCAAAGAATGGCATCAGGTAATGCTTCATTTGCTCTTTGTCCGGTGATGACTTCTTCAGTAATTTTTTCATCCGGCGTTATCGCTTGCAAACTGTAGGTGCCAGGAAGATCCAGGACATGCCAGTGCCGGCCGCCAGGAGCGGTAAATTTACCTTCCTTGCGCTCTATGGTAACTCCCGCATAGTTAGCAACTTTTTGCCTGGCACCAGTTAGGCGATTGAATAGCGCGGTTTTGCCGCAATTTGGGTTTCCAACAAGAGCAATGCGAGGTGAAAAAAGTGTGTTAGCTGTCATTAAATTGGTCCAAGCGGGGTGTTGCTTATCTTCGTAACGCCTATCAACGCAGCCTCAAAATTGCGTAATGCAAAAGTTGATTGCCCAATTCTTACGGCAAGCGGTTCTCCGCCGAAGTAGCCTTTGTGTAAAATTTTTACTTCCTCACCTTGCACGAAGCCCAGCTCTTTTAAGCGGCGTGCAATATCGCTGAGGTCGCTGTGGGCATCGGATGCGACATGACTTTGTCCTGAGACATGACCCACTATCGCGGACTCACCAACTTTAAGGTGGTTAAGTGTCGTGATTATTTGGGTGTTTGCGGATTGCTTGCTCATGGCTTTAGCTTTTATCGAGTCTTGCGATTCTAAATGATAATGAGAATATATATCAATATGACTTGGCATTCAATTGATATCCTTGATTTCCAGGAGTTAAGTTGATCTTGCTTAACTCTTTGCAAGCTTGGTAAGTCCTGAACTTGTATTTCTTCTTTTATTAGATTGCCATAACCCATCGGAAGTGGGCTCATTATTCAGATGTAGATGTTTTTGATGTATTGCTATTGTCGGCAGCCATTTGCTGTTGCAGAAGGATAGTTTTAATTAATTCAAGTCGTTCTTGTTCTGATTTATTCATTATTAGCTCGCATTGGCGCAATTGTTGCCTGCATTGCTCTTGTTTTTCCATTGCGACTGCAAGCGAGATCTGTGTCGCGTTTAGCTTTGTCTGGCTGACTTCTAGCGTTTGCATCAACCTATCGTTGCTGGCATTTGCCTCATCTAGTTGAAATTGGGTCTTTTGCTGCAAATGATCAAGGGTACTTAACTCTTGCAGTTGAACCTGGGCAATATCTTTCATCCGGAATTGACTATTCGTTAACTGTTGAATTTCAGCTGCTTGCGTGGCGCTTAGATTTTGTAATTCCACATTACTCCTTTTTGCGATCTTTAAGTCTTGTTCTAAGCGACTGATGCGGGATTCAAATGACTGGCGTTCTTCGTTGCGCTGAGCTGCACTCGCCTGTTGATAGTGTTCAAATTGAATGCGAGAGGAGTTGAGCTGTTGGTGTAATGCTTTGAGTTGTGCTTCGCTGTCAGAGATGCGCTTTAGCATGCCTCGATTTTCACTTTCAAGAGTGGCTATTTGAAGCTTGTCGTCTTGCCGTTCTTGAAGTAAAGATACTTTTTCGGCTGACGCGGATGAAAGTAGCGTTGTCAGTTCCTCTTTTTGATTTGCGAGCAACTCCGCTTCATGCTTAATTTGCGCAAAATTTTCTCTTGCATCGTGTAATTCTTTTTGGTGCTGAATGTTTAGCTCGCTTATCTCTATGGCAGTTTCTGTCTTGATGAGCTCGTAGGCGCCACGAACTGCATTGAGGATTGATTCCGGCAACCCAGAATTGATTGCTTTCTTTTGTTCATGGTTTTTCTCCTTCCAGTGTTTCAGCATAGGCGCGATGGTACTTTTACTGCCAGTGTTCCCCATTGCTTGGCGAACGTTATCGACTGTGGGTGAATTGCCTGACTGTTGAATTGTTTCAGCCGCTCTACATACATCTGAAAACAAAATTCCTGACCTCGCCATAATTAACTCCAATTTAATAGCATATTACGTAATATGTAATATTACATCAAAGATGAAAAGAGTTTTTGAAAAAATCAGGATTTATCATATGCGATAATGTAAATTATCGCGTGTTATATTGTTGGTAAACTCGCCTCTTGGATTGTGGCGGTACAATAGGATTAAAAGTGTGGTGAAACAATGAAAAAGCAGATAACAATTAATACGGAGAGCAACGGAGTGGGTCGGCCAGAGATGCCTGGAATGTTGACTGGAGCTGAGCTGATGGTCAGAATGGAGTTGCAGAATGAATTCATAGCAGCCGCAACATCGGATAATACGCGCCGTGCCTATCGTTCCGCTATCCGGCATTTTATGAATTGGGGTGGGCAATTACCTGCGGACGTAAATACGCTAATAAGCTACCTGATTGAGCATGCTGAAATCCTTAATCCGCGAACCTTGAGTTTGAAGCTGACAGCAATTTCTCAGTGGCACCGCCACCAGGGCTTTCATGATCCATGTGTTAGCCCGCAACTTAGAAAAGTGTTGCTTGGGATTGAGCGAAAGCGCGGACGACCAAAGCAAAAAGCAAGCGCGCTATTGCATGCTGACCTCGAAAAAATCGTAATTCGACTGCAAAAAGAAGTTTCTCCAAAAGCATTGCGAGACAATGCTCTGCTACAAATTGGGTTCTTTGGTGGTTTCCGGCGTTCTGAATTGGTTGGACTTCAAGTTGAAAACCTCAAGTGGGAGGCGGACGGGGTTCTTATTCAATTGCCGAAATCTAAAACAGATCAAAGTGGAGAGGGCATCGTCAAGGCAATTCCTTATGGAAAGAGTATCTGCTGTCCTTGTATGGCACTAAAAAAATGGTTGAAATGCGCGAAAATCCATAATGGCTCCATATTTCGGAGCGTTAATAAGTGGGGGCAGGTTGGTGATTCCAGTTTGAACGCTGCCAGCGTAAATTCTATTCTGGTCAATTGCGCGAAATTATCCGGACTCGGTCATCTCTCAAAAATAAGCAGTCATAGTTTGCGCCGTGGTATGGCGACAAGTGCCTACCGTGCAGGCGCCAGTTTTCGCGATATTAAACGCCAAGGCGGTTGGCGTTTCGACGGAACGGTACAAGGCTATATTGAAGAAGCGGATCAATTTAAGGAAAATGCGATGGCGGGCTTGTTGGGCGGGTAACTCGAAACGTAATAGATGTAAGTAAATGTATTGCCGCGCACGTATTTGCTGTCACGAAGTCGTTCACTTTATATAGTTTTATGTCGGCGATCTGGGGTTGTTATTGTTGCTAGGTGGAATTTTTTTTGGGGGCATCGATGGGTAGCATCCGGTGCTAACAGCTGCGATGCCGTTGCATAGTTTGACAGGATTTGTTGTAAATTAACGATAGTTAAGTGATGTTGCTTTTATCTAGTTTTTACGAAAAATTACAATATAAGCTTGAGTAGGTTGCGCATAGGAAATAAACTTCTTAAATCATTGTTAAATGTGATGAATTGGCTGGTTAATTTTACATTTAGTGTCGTCATTGTATATACAGTTACGCTCCGACCTTTAAAGCTTGGCGGTATTGCTAAAGCAAATGCAAGGTAAGAAGTGTTTTTGTTGCGCGGTCAGATTTCTTTGCTGGTTATTTTATTTGTGATTTTAATATCGGGTTAGTGAATGGTTCCCCAAAAACAAAATACGCATCTGGCTGGTTTCACAATCGTTGAATTGATTGTGGTGATGGCTATTGCCGCCGTTTTAATTTCGGTAGGCGTTCCTAGTTTTACGAGTAGTTTGCAAAAGGGTTCTGTGACGCGAGAGATGAATGTATTCATCGGTGATCTTGGCTTTGCAAGAGCAGAAGCAATAAAGGAGGGCGTTACTGTGACGATGTGCGCCTCTAGTGATGGATTGACCTGTTCTAATGCCAATACCTGGCAAACAGGTTGGATCATTTTTCCAAATGCAAATCTGGCAGCTACGACAATTGTGCCTTTAAGAAAGCAAGCCGCATTTGCATCAAAGGATACGTTTGTTGCTGATAATACTACTTCAAAAATCAATTTTACGAGCGAAGGTTTTACCACTAGCCTTCCTGCCAATCCAGTGACGTTTAAATTGCAAACAACACCAGTTAGTTCGACCTTAACTCAATGTGTTGCCATCAATAAGGCTGGGAGACACGTAATTCAATCGCCAGGCACAGGGAATTGCTGATGAATCGTTTGTTACGTAGTGCTTGTAAGCAAAAAGGATTCACCTTGTTTGAGGTGGTCGTAGCAATGATCGTTTGTGGTATTGGCTTGTTGGGCTTAGCAAAAATGGCGGCATTGGCGGTATCAACAACTCAAAATGCGGGCTCGAGGTCTTTAATTGCGGTGCAGATGGAAAGTTTGGCGTCAATGATGCATGCAAATCGGAATTTTTGGCAGTCAGGGCAAATTCTCAAGTTTAGTGCAACAGGAACAACTGTTACTGACAGCAAAGGAATTTTGACCGGGACCTATCCTGCTGGATGCTTAACTATTTGTACGCCTGCGCAGTTGGCTGCATTCAATGTTAACACGTGGGCCAATGATATGAACAACCAGTTTCCCAGTTATACAGCAACAATCAATTGCACTCCTGCCACTTCCACGGTCATTGTTGGGGCAGCAACGGCACCTGCATCGATTGACTGTTCGATTAACGTAACCTGGACTGAAAAGCAAATTGCCGTCAATGCAACCGCTGCCGTCGGATCCACTGCGCAAGTAACGACACAGTCTTATAGTGTGTACATAAAGCCATGAAATTCCAAGATTACAGATGCCGTTATTTTGCAAAAAACTTCGTGCATAGATCGAAGTTGGCAGGTTTTAGTTTAATTGAATTGATGATCGCTATTACTGTGACCATGGTATTGGTTGCAGGAATTGTTGGTTTGATTTTTGGTTTGAAGCAAAGCTTTTCAACGCAGGATGCATTGACCCAAATCCAGGAGAACGAACGCTTTGCTTTATCGGTTATGGACTCTACGATTCGCAATGCTGGCTATTACCCAGGTGCTGAAAATTTTACTAGCCCATCGGGAACTAGCTTTCTTAATCAAGCAAGTGGTCAGTTAAGTTCATTCCCAGCTACAACGGTGGTTAATTCGGATGGTACCAAATTTTCAGCAGGTCAAATTATTGTCGGAACAACCGTTGCAGGGGGTAGCGATACGATCAATGTTCGCGTCATTGCAGCGAGCGGAAGTACAATTACAAATTGTCAGGGGGATACGAACAGCTCTGGCAGCCCCATCATCTGGACGAGCAGTTTTTCTATTAATGCGTCTAATCAACTGGTTTGTACGGTAAGTGTAAATGGCGCGACGCCAGGAACCCCAACGGTGCTTGCGGATAATGTTTCTTCAATGAAGATCATTTACGGAGTTCAAACATTAGCTGTCTCCACTACGGCTGGCGTTACATCTTTACCAAATGCTGATACATACATTGATGGCAGTTCCTTGAATGTTCCACAGACTCCGGTTCCTGGGCAACCGTTGGGGGCAGTTAGTCCAATTAACTGGATGTATGTGATGAGTGCACAAGTGACTCTAACCTTTGCAAATATTGTAGTTTCTAACAACGGCGTCGGTGCGCCCAATTTGAAACCGATAGTGCATACGATTTATATGATGAATGTGACTTAGCCGTGAACATGAATTTTAAATCAATACAACACCGAGCGAGTCAACCTGGGCTTGGTTATCCTTACAAAGAAATCGGCATTGCCTTGGTGACGTCTATGCTGATTCTTGTGGTGTTAACACTCATCGGTTTAACGATGTTTCGAGGTTTTGGCTTGCAGCAAAAAATTGCAGGTAATACACGTGAAAAAGAACGGTCTTATCAAGCAGCGCAAAATGCACTTGCATTTGCAGAATGGTGGTTAGTGAATGGTACACAAGGTTCAGTCCGGCCGGGCACAGGATCAACTTGTACGAGTTCCCAATCGACAAATGTAACATCGCAATCAAATATGTTTGTTTGTTCTAATGCCCCATCGGATCCATCTGATCCTACGACGTGGCCTGCGGTACTGAGTTATACACCACCTAATATGATGGTTAATTCAGCCGCAGGTTCTGCTACCGATGGATATGGCAATGTTGATATTAACTACAGTAAAGCGCCTGGCATTTATATTAATTTTAAAAATCGGGTTATTGATTCATCAGGACATACGATTAACGTATATACCGTTACTGCAGCAGGATTTGGTGGCAGTTCCAATTCAACATCTGTCGTTCAAAGTGTGTTCTCTGTATCGGTAGGTGGAACTATTAACCATTTAGACACTGATCCAATAAATAATTAATAAACAGGTGAAAGATCATGAAGTTGAAAACCAAATTCAGACTATGTCTCGCCGCAGCAAGTATTGTTTCCACGTCATTGAGTGTCCACGCCCAAGTGGTGGTGAGTGATACATTGACTGGCGCGTCGTCTTCGTACCCGTGGCAGACTTTTGGCGATACCTGCTTAACGGCGGGGGATCCGTCTGCTATCAGTACCATTCCCGCTTGTACAGCCAAAAATGTGAGTACTACGAACCCACATGTTGGTGGGGTTAAAGGATATTTACCTGATCCAGTAGGGCAAGGAGCTCTTCGTCTCACAAACGGGGGATCGAACGATACATCAAGGACGGGTCAGATTATTTCAACTAAGCCTTTTAATACATCACAAGGCGTTCAAGTTACTTTTACGACGGTTACTTATGGTGGGAACGGATTTGGTAATAACTATGGACAAAGCTCTGGTGCTGACGGATTAGCGTTTTTCTTAGTCGACGGCAGAAAATTGACGAGTCCAGCGTCAAACATGGTCTTGGGCGCGTTTGGTGGTAGTCTTGGCTATAGTTGCTCAAATAATAAGACGATAAATAATGGCACCGATGGCGGCTATCTTGCCGTGGCTATCGATGAATATGGTAACTTCTCTAACCCTGGCGATACAACTTCCGACGGACCTGGTCAGACACCAGGTTCTATTGTTGTAAGGGGAGCAGGTAGTGTTTATTACCCTTCATTAAACGCTTATAACTCCAGCTACTATCCATCAGGGTTAACTGCTAATCAACAGCGGCTTGGTGTCAATCAAACTTGCTCGACTGGTTTTTATCAGCAATGGAATTCTAGGAACTCTTCCTGGCAATCAACCGGTATTCAAGCTCCTGATTACAGAATCATTACTGGCCCAAAAACGATGGCGACGACCATCTATAGTCAGGAGGGTAGTAGCTCGCCGCTGCGTACTTTGGCGACACCGATTACTTACGCCTTGAAAATTACTCAAAATGGCATTCTAAGTTTGTCGTATAGCGTCAATGGTGGCGCAACGACGTCAGTGATCTCTAATCAAGATATTCTGGCAAATAACGGCACTGTGCCACCTTCATTTCTGTTTGGTTTTACCGCGGGTACGGGTGGTGGTACCAATGTGCATGAGATTACTTGCTTTAAGGCGGCGCCTATCAATATTGCCGCCGACTCAGCAGGTTCCAATGCACAACAGGCAGCTAAGTTGCAGGTTGGCGCACAAATATACCTTGCTTACTACCATTCGCTCAATTCCTGGGGGCAATTACAAGCCTTAAATTTATTAACTGATGCAAATGGCAATGTGACAATTAGTTCAACCCCAAACTGGGACGCCAATTGTGTGTTAACTGGATGCACGAGTGCTCCGGTTACCACTGCACAGCTACCAAGCGCAAGAAATATTGTTACCTGGGATCCGGTGGCGGGGACTGGTAAACCCTTTCAATATGTAAATCTTAATACGACTCAGGCGAGTGCTATCGGGGGTACTGGTTCAGGGTCAGACACAGGTGTCAATCGGGTAGCGTATTTGCGTGGAGATCGAACAAATGAAATCAACTCGCAAGGTGTTGGTCCATACAGAGCCCGAACCGGGGTCTTGGGTGACATTATCAGTTCTAGTCCTGTTTGGGTGGGTGGCCCGAATTTGCCGTCGAATTTACCAACGACGGATGCGCTATATAACAAAGCATTACCCGGATATAGTACTTATGCAACCCATGCAGCAAAATATGCAGATCGTACGAACATTGTTTATATAGGCGCTAACGATGGTATGTTGCATGGTTTTAGAGCTGGGAGCCCTAACGATGGTTCTGAATTGATTGCTTTTGTTCCAAATGCAGTTGTCAATAGCGTTCATTCTTCTAACACCTATCTTGACTATTCTTCGCCAAGCTATGCCCATAACAGCTACGTTGACGCGACACCTGGCACTGGCAATCTTTTTTACAATAATGCCTGGCACACGTGGGTGGTTGGCGGACTTGGCGCAGGTGGTAATGCAACCGGTGCGATTAATGACGTAGTCACCGCAGCTAACGGCGTCCTTTATGCTATTGATGTCACTGATCCGACAACTTTTAAAGAGTCGAATGCATCGTCACTGGTCATTGGTGAGTGGAGTTCGTCGAACATCCCTTGCGTTAATGATTCAAGTTGCAAAGCGAAATTAGGTAGCATCTATGGCACGCCTATTGTTCGCACTATGCATGATGGAAACTGGGCTGTCGTTTTTGGTAATGGTCGCAATAGTGCAAATGGCACTGCTGGCATTTTTGTTATGACTGTCAATAAGGGAACTGGTGCGATCACTTTCAATTATTTTGATACCAAATCGGGCAGTACCAGTAATATGAACTGGATCGACTATGTCACCTCTGCTGATTTGGATGGTGACGGTGTTGTTGATTACCTTTACGCAGGCGATGCATACGGTCAGATTTGGCGTCTCGATGTCACCAGCAGCGATCCTACAAAATGGGCAATGGGAAAGAGTCCGGTTTTTACGACCTCATCTGGCCAACCTATTACCACCAGAGTTCTGGTTAGTTCCGCACTCCAATCAACAGGCAATGCACGCATTATTCTAAACTTTGGCACTGGTGTTCAATATCCACAAACACTGACTAATGGCAATCTGTATGCCTCAGGCAGCCAGGCAGTTTATGGTATCTGGGATTGGGATATGTCTGCATGGAACACCTTGAGTTCAACAAAGTATGCATCTCTGACCGGGCCGCAAACAATAGGGCTAAGTAGCTTGCAATCGCAAACCATCACGAATTATAGTGGGGGTAGTGGGGCGATTTCTGGTTATCGGACGGTGACTCAAAATCCTGTTTGCTGGAAAGGTTCAAGTGCATGTGCGAGCTCAAACACTCAATTTGGATGGCAAATGTCATTGCCTAATACTGGAGAGCAAATTATCTATAACCCAGTTATTCAAAATGGCGGACTCTTTTTTAATACAACGATTCCGGCTGTCAATCAGGTATTAAGCTGCTCAACACAACCGGCCTCTGGGTATACAATGGCAGTTGCTCCAGACACGGGAGGTGCGCCGGTGTCATCCTATTTTGCCACCGCAGCCTTAAATGCTGGAATATCGCCACCTTCCGGAGGCGTTATCTCCGGTATCGGTTTGAGTGGTACTGGTACGCCGACATTCGTGACATCGACAGGTAAATCGAACAATTCGAGTGGTACAGGCAGCACTGGCTCAATTACCCAACAAACAATGGTTCAGCAGACATCGACAGGTACAGGTAATGCAACGAATATTGACCAACCAGGTGTTAGTACTGGAAAGCGTATGACCTGGGTAAAACTGCGCTGAATTTAGAGAATCAAAGGACAATTATGCAACGAAAATTTAATCACGGAAAAACGTTCGGCTTCACCTTGATAGAGCTGGTCATCGCAGTTGCTATCATCGGCATACTTGCAGCTGTGGGTTTGCCTGCCTACAACAACACTATCATGAAAGGTCGTAGGGTTGATGCTAAGAATGCCATTCTCGATCTTGCAGCCAGACAAGAAAAATATTACTCAACGAATAACACCTACACAAGCGATTTTTCAAAGCTAGGTTTAAATGCTTCTTCGACAGCGACCTCAGTTAATGTGATGTCGGCAAATGGCAGTGCTACTTATTATGCTCTTAGTATCCCAGTCCAGACTGCGACAACTTATACTTTGCAAGCGACGCCAACTGGCGGACAAACTTCAGATCAATGCTATGCTTACGTTATTGACTATCTGGGAACGCAGTCAAATGTCAATGCATCCGGGACGACTTTATCCTCTTCTTTGCGCTGCTGGTAGATTTAAGCTGGTTGCACAAAAAAGGATTCAATTTTTTGTGAGATTGTGTGTGATCGTTAGAGGTTTTTTTGAATATTAATTAAAAGCGGTGGCATTTTGCCGCCGCTTTTTGTTGATGACTTGCGAATATATGGTCAGAATATTTGTCGGGATTGTTATTTTTTAGTTTCTAAGTTTTCATCAATATTTGAATTCGAGAGGTGGTTCATCACCTGCGAGAGACCCGGAATGAGCGCTTAGACCTTCACCAGCTCTTATTAATTCGTCGGCATGTTCATAGACGTTTGGGCATCCGGTTTCAGTGATTAAGGCTTTAACAATAGTTACTTTCCATGCGTCAACGCAGGCCGCTTGAAATTGACAAACCATATAACCAGGATTGTTGCCGTAATAATCAACGATGAGTCCTGGTAGTTGGTCTGCTTCGCCATTGATCAGTCTTTGCGCTGCTGTTGCTGAAATTTTCGGCGGGCGCGGCTTGGTCAACGCGGCTTGAATTCTGCGCTTGATCATAGCGTGATCGACCGCTTCTTTTTCATCCAGGGTCCAGATTCTTGCCCGAATTTGTGATTTTGGGCTCCATCCCCCACGGGCAAGGAACTGACCTGCAGATGAGCGTATGAGGGCGGTGGCACCGATTTTTAGTCGCTCCTCAAACTTGCCGTCGATTCTGGAGATCGCTGAAAGATAAACCCAAGGTTCGCCCGCCAGGATTGCTTTTTCTTTACCTTGCTTAATTGTAATGATCAGCATGGCGTTTTCCAATGAGATGGTTTATAAAGGCTGCGGAATATACTCTGTTTCAGCAAAAAAAGCCCACTCTTTTTCTCAATGCTGCACTAAGACGCGATTTATTGTGCTCATGTATTGCTAAAGCTGAGAGAAATCCCGCGCTCTGCTACAATACACCCCCAGTTATGAACGTGATTTTCTAAGAAGCCCCAGATCATTTATTTGTTCTGTTTGCAAAAAGAAGTAAATGCCGCTTGCTTTTCGCTGTCCATGTGCGCTTGATGCCTTGTTTGTGCTTCACTTTCAATTATCTCTTTCATTTACCTATTTACATTTCTTATCTTTCATTATGCAAATCACTCCTAATTCTGTTGTCAGCCTGAACTACACTATGTTTAATGCTGAGGGCAACATCATCGATCAAAATCACGACCCTATCGTTTATTTGCATGGTGGCTACGATAATATTTTGCCAGCAGTTGAAGCTGCATTGGATGGCAAATCCGTAGGGGATAAAGTTTCTGTCACTTTGACTCCGGAAGAAGGTTTTGGTGAATTCGACGCACAGTATGTTCGTCAAGAAGATGTCGGCTTGTTTCCACCGGATATCGAAGTTGGAATGATGTTTGAAACTCGCGATCCAGAAACAGAAGAAACAATGCAATTCCGCGTAACAGCGATCGATGCTGGCGTGGTTACTGTTGACGGCAACCATCCTTTAGCTGGTATGACAATCCGTTTTGATGCTGAAGTATTAGAAATCCGTGAAGCATCTGATGAAGAAATCGTACATGGTCATGTGCATGGTGAGCACGGCCATCAACATTAATTTATGGTTTGATAGCTCCGGCCTTTGTTTTTGCGGTTTCAGGTGTTGAATGAAGTTGTGAGCCGCGAATACGCCGCCGGAGTGATGTATTGCTAAAAAAATATCCATATCGTTACATCTGACCCAACGCTGACATTTAAGTGTTGATGCAGTCCAAAGCCTGGCAAAAACAGTCGCGCTTTTTGCGTGAATGTTTTTGTTTCAACATGCGGCAAATGCGGCAATGTAGCGCAGAATTCCGTTAATTTTTTCAAAGAGTCTATGAAAGATTATTACGTCATTCTGGGTATCGCGCCGAATGCAACAATGGCCGATATTAAGAAAGCCTTCCGTCAAAAAGCTGCCGAATTTCATCCTGACCGTAACACGTCGGAATTGGCACCGGAAAAATTCCATGCAGTGAAAGAAGCCTACGACATTTTGTCGGACGATGCGGCACGCACCGCCTATGACGAAAACCGTCGCCGGAATTTACTGGATTCGCCGTTAGAAACGGCAACAGAAATCTGGAAGCACTATTTATCAGGAGTATTGAAGTGAAATTGTCTCGTTTTTTTGAAGACTTGGCCTCGGTTTATAATGCAGAAATTGAAGATTTAAAGTCAGACTCCGAAGGTAAAAACATACTTAAGGCCAGATTGCGTGAAAAAGCCGAACAATTGCCTTTGTTGTTACCAATGATGGGAAGTAATCCAGAGATGTTGGCATCGGCTTTTCATTCTGGTTTCATTTTTATGAATCCGCTGGTCATGGAAACCTTAAGTGCTAAAGAAGAATCTAAGCTACCTACGTGGAAAAGTTTGTCTACAGCGGTCAAGCTTGAACCTTGGGCTGAGCCATTAAGTAAAATTGTTCTTAATGCAGAAGGCGGAGAGCGTTTTATGGTGATTGCTGCTGCACTTGAATATTTGAATCGTGGGCAGCAAGCACGCAAGCATAGTGCGACCAATACCCTTGAGGATGATGAGGATAGCGAAGCCAATGAGGAAGCAGAGGAACTCAAAGAAAACGGCGACCTCGATGGCAATTATGGCCGTCATGGGCGGGATGATGGCGATGATGGCGATGATTATGACCTTGATGAAGCTGGTGCTGATTGGCTTGCCGAACAAGGCTTTGATCGCAAAGAATAAGGAAATTTATGACATTACCTGCATTAATTGAAGCACAAAACCTGATTCTGGCGGGCGACATCGCTGGTGCTGAATTTGCATTGGCAAATATCGCAGAAACTCAGGGAGATAAAGCACTGGTAGCCGCTCTGGATGATTTCCCATCGAAGGATTTGTTAGCGATTATTCGCGAATACGATGCCTCAAAAGAGTCATTGGTGAATTTGCTGGTAACGCCAGAACAATTTGCTCAAGCGGTTGTGTTAGAGCGCCGTTACGGCGATCAAACCCATGAACAATTGCGCGGCATGATCAATTCTGTGATCTTCCGTGAAGGTGCTGATCCGGCGGAATTTTTGTATGAAATCGCCGAAGTCGACGGCGGCTACGATGCTTTGGTCGATTATTTGTTAGATCGTACGCAAATGGTCGAGCACTTCTATCGCTATGCAACGTTCGATCTGTATGAGTATGGTGATGGTGCTAAAACACAGGCGCAAGAAGACGATTTGATGAATCTGGATCGCGATACCGAAAGTCTGGCATCACCTTTGGATATGGCGAATCTTGAAGATCGCGATTGGATGCAAGTGACTTATATTTTACGCTATGAGTTGCCAGAGATTTTCCGCGAAGTGTTGATGAAATTGCGAGCACGCTACAAAGCTTACCTGGCGAATCTCCAGTCTGATGAGCTCGAAGGTGGTGAGGCCGAATCGGAAGAGGAAGATGATCGTCCGAAAAACAACGATGATGGCGACGATAAGGATGATGACGAAGAGTCAGCACTGTAATGATTGCTAGTTGTCGCTGGTTGAAAATGCAGGGCGTGTGAAGCGTTCTGCATTTTTTGCTTGTCTCCCTTGAAAAAATTTAAACGAGTAAAGATCCCATGTCTGATACACCCTACGATATTGCCCTGATCGATAATCGTCCTTTTTTTGAATCTGCCTTGCGTTTTGGTGTGCAGCAGGCGATTATTTCCAGCAGTAAAATCGCTGCCATCGAGGCCGAAGCGCCGAAAGGCTTGGTGCAAATTGCGGATACGTTCGGTAGTAAATATTTGCGACCAGAAATTGAAGCGGCACGTAAGCGCATCGTTAACCTTGCAAGTCTTTATCTCATTGAAAGCGCTAAAGGTGATTTAGAGATTGCGGCAAAGCTCATTCGGGATAACACGTTTTTAAGCTTATCCCGCGGAGGCTCTGGCCTGCTGAAAGCTTTATTTGCGCTGCCAGAGTACGCATTGCTCGGTCGCGAGGCCAAAGGTCGGGTGGAGGATTTTCTCGAAGCGTGGTCGCTCAAAGAAAAACCGCATGAATACCGCAACACTTTAGAACATCGTCAGTTAAATGCCTTAGAGATCGCGGCGGGCTATTGGTTTGGAGAATATCTTGGACTGTCTGCCGAGAATTTAAAAGATGAAGATGTTGAGGCGGTTAGTGTCGTTCGTTCGGCTTTATTGGTGATGATGTTTGGTGGGCCGGATGATAATCTCGCCAATCAACTTGAGTTTGCGACTTTGATTGAATCTATACGAGCGATGCCGGCGGCAAAGCGCAATAAGGCGATTGCCAATGTTGATTTATCCGAAATTCCAGAGCAGTTTTTGTCTGTCATAATGCGCATAATCGAAGAAATTAAGACGCATGACATTCCGGTGTTGCAAGACAAGAAGTCATCTCTTGATCGTCTTGTTTTTAATTTAAAAGATAAATACTACCTCGGCGATCATGAGATTGAAGATACGTCAGAATACGATGCGCTGGTTTCGAAAGAATGGAGCCGATTAACCAAGGGAAAGACTGATGTTGATTCGCTGATGACACTGTTCGTTTGTATTTCTGCAGGGATTGCGCCAAAAACCAGCATATCGGAAAAAATTGCGAAGTCGATGGTTAAGCAACTCAGAAACGATGGTTTTCCACATGAGTTAGCGACGGCGTGGATTAAAGAATCAGCCCCGCACGAAAAGCAAGAGGGTTTGTTGGAAGATTGGGCTAACTTTATTGAAGAAGCCAATAATTATTTGCTCGATGATTGGGACACCACATACAGCGGCGCACTGCGGTTTCTTGCTTTGCATTGCCATGTGCAAAAACTAGGCAACAAGTAATCATGGCAGATGGTCGCAACCCGCCAATTCCTTGCTGATTCCTAATTCACTACCTAACCGAGCGAGTTGCACTCGCCCTATATAAAGTCCGGCATTATAAAAGTGCCGGACTTTTTTCTGAATGCTGTTTAAAGACTTAGTTCTAACACCTGACGACTGATGTCTAACGTCACATCACGTTTTTCGCCCAATGCCACCATGCGATGCGTTTCCAATGCAGCGACGATAGGATCGATGTTGCTTGCTTTGAGTGCGTAATCGCTTAAGCGTGTTTTAACGCTCATTTGCTCAAAGAAATCTTGCGTTCGGCTAATCGCTGTTTCAATGCGTGTGTCTTCATCACCATCGCGCAAATCCCAGATGCGTTCAGCGTATTGCAGGAGTTTGGCACGTTTTGATTCTTTACGTACTCTGAGCATGCTAGGCAATACGATCGCCAGAGTTTGTGCGTGGTCAATGCCATGTAAGGCGGTTAATTCATGGCCTATCATATGGGTCGCCCAGTCTTGTGGTACACCGACCGAGATTAAACCGTTTAATGCCATCGTGGCGCACCACATCAAGTTAGCACGTACGTCGTAATCTTCAGGATTTTTCAGTGCTTTCGGGCCTTCTTCGATCAAGGTCTTTAATAAACCTTCGGCAAATCTGTCCTGGACCGGTGAATTAACCGGGTAGGTCATGTATTGTTCCATGACGTGTACAAAAGCATCTACCGCACCATTGCCAATCTGGCGAACAGGCAGTGTGTAGGTTTTGGTTGGATCGAGTACTGAAAATTTCGGGTAGCAATGTGGGCTGGAGAAGGCCATTTTTGCTTTGATTGATTTGCGTGTTACCACAGCTCCCGCATTCATTTCTGATCCAGTTGCTGGTAGTGTCAGAACACTGCCGAAAGGCAAGGCTTTTGTAATGTTGCTGCCGCGTTTTTCCAAAATTGCCCATGGGTCGCCGCCTTCAAATAAGGCCGCTGCTGCAATGAACTTGGTGCCGTCGATGACTGAGCCGCCGCCCACTGCCAGCAGGAAGTCGATTTGACCATTTTTGATGACTTCTACCGCTTGCATGAGCGTTTCGTAACTGGGATTTGGTTCTATTCCAGTAAATTCCGTAACGGAGCGTGTGCCTAATGCTGCAATGACCTCGTCAAAAACGCCATTTTGCTTAATGCTACCGCCACCGTAGAGTAAAAGTACTTTGGCATTCTCTGGGATGACCTTGTTCAAATCGGCAATACGCCCCTTGCCAAAAAGAATGTGGGTGGGATTGTAGAAATCAAAATTCAACATGGGTATTTCCTCCGAAAAAAGACATAGTAGCGCAAATCGAAAAAACAAACCGTTCGTTCGATTTTTGTTATTTTCGGTGGGTTGTTGTTTAATTTGCCAGGAATAAAAAAACCGTTGGTTTTTTATGAAAATCCGGTAATTGACTGTTTGAGATGCGCTTTTTCCAATCCGCGGCATTAAGTGTCATGATTGATTCGGTAGGTAGGCTCAGGTCTGTTGCAACACAGATCAGGCTGCTGGGATTGCAATGTGTTGCTAAGGATTCCAGCATGGCAGCGTTGCGATAAGGTGTTTCAATCAGTAATTGCGTTTGTTTTTCTTTTTTGGAGCGATCTTCTAATTCTTTGATACGTTTCGCACGTAAGCCAGCATCCGTAGGAAGATAGCCATGGAACGCAAAGCTCTGACCATTCAACCCGCTGCCCATCAGACCCAATAAAAGCGAGGAGGGGCCAACAAGCGGACGAACTGTGATACCTTTTTGATGCGCTAATCGCACCAGGTTCGCGCCAGGATCTGCAACGGCCGGTACACCGGCTTCAGAAATCAAGCCGACATCGTGACCTTGCAACAAAGGTTGAAGCAAGCCTTCTAACGCTTGCGCTGGCGTATTGACGTTTAATTCGCTGATCTGGATTTCTTGCATTGCAAGTTTTAGCGGATGGTGTTGCCCCAAAAACTTTAAATAAGCACGGGTAGTCTTAGCATTTTCAGCAACAAAATAGCTGAGCTGAGCGGTCATCGCTTGCACTGTTTCGGGGATGATTTTTGATAATAAGCCTTCTTGCTGGCCTTCGGAGTATCCCAATGTATTTGGAATGAGGAAAAGTGTGCCGGTCATGGTGTGTTTTTCGAATATGTTATTATTTGCAAGCGATATTTTAAGGTACTGGTCGGGAGTATTTTTCTATGTCATCTATTTTTAATGATACTTTAGCGAAAAATAAGGATACTCCCCATTATTTGTAAAAATTAACACCTGCGTTGCGCAGCATATCTGTTAAGGCAATCAATGGCAGGCCAGTTAGTGCACTCGGATCGTCGCTTCTTATCGAAGATAAAATGGTGATTCCCAGTGCTTCATTTTTGGCACTTCCTGCACAATCGTACGGTTGCTCTATTCGTAAATACGCATCCAGCTCGGCATCGCTCAGATCGCGGAAGCGAACGACCGTTTCGATATCACGAATTTGTAGTCGGTTCGTAGCGTTGGCCCGGGTATCCAGTAAGCAAAGTGCGGTGTGAAAGATAACTTCGCGCCCGCGCATGAGTTGCAACTGCTTTAGCGCGTTGCCATGATTACCTGGTTTGCCAATTTGTAAGTCATCCAAGGTTGCTACCTGATCGGAGCCTATGATTAGCGTTGGCTCATGTTGATTGAGTTGCGTGGCAATGGCTTCTGCTTTTTGTCGAGCCAGTCGCAATGCTGTTGCTGGTGGTGTTTCAGCGGCGAGAGGTGTTTCATCGATGTCTGGCGACACGGATGCAAATGGCAGTTGCAAGCGGCTTAGCAGCTCGCGGCGATAGGCTGAACTAGATGCTAAAATGAGCCTTGGATTGCCGTTGATATCGGCTTGTTGCGTAGATAGATGCGTAGTCATCGTGTTAATTTTGCTTTAAATTGCGATTTTGCCTTGTTTTAGCCTAAAAAGTGAGTCTAAGCCTTTGACTAATAATGGCAAGTGCTGTTATTATCGCAGGTTTTCTGGGTTCAAATAATCCTATGCAAGCTTTTGTGATTGACGCCTTCACGTTTTGTCGGCTCGAAGAGCAGCGTTCCGGTAGTATTCCGGTAGCAGATTTTCCGCGTCTTACAGAGGAAAGTGCCAACACTGCAGGTGTGTTGAACTGGACTTTGTCAGGTGGAAAAGACAAATTAGGTCACGCAGAGTTGGTACTGACGGTGGCAGGTAGTGTGAATTTGATGTGTCAGCGTTGTCTTACACCTTTTGCATTTGAAATAGACTCAGAATCAGTATTGATACTCGCCAAAAACGAAGAAAATGCCGATGAAATAGACGCATTACTTGAAGATGACGAGATCGATGTTGTAGTAGGTAGCAAAACATTCGATGTCTTTGCATTGATAGAGGATGAAGCGCTACTCGCAATACCCCAATCGCCCAAACATGCAGTATGCCCAGATGTAACATTGGCTTCAGCAGATTCTACTGCACGGGTTGACGCAGAAAGCAGTGAAAAAGTGTCTCCTTTCGCTGTGCTGAAGAAGATAAGTGGGCGTACCTAGTGGCATTATTCTGAAAAAACACTCAGGTCGAAGTATTGTTAGGGATTCTTGGTTGGTGATGTTCGCACTCTTCAGCCAGGTGTGTAAATTTTTAGAAACATTTTTTGAAGTATTAGGAGTTATCATGGCAGTTCAGCAAAATAAAAAATCCCCATCCAAACGTGGCATGCACCGTTCCCACGATTTCCTGACTGCACCACAGTTAGGTATCGAGCCAACAACTGGTGAAACACATCTGCGTCACCACATCAGCCCTAACGGCTTCTACCGTGGTCGTAAAGTATTGAAAACTAAAAACGACGAGTAATCTCGTTTTTTAGTAAAAAAGCGGCGTAACGAGTCTTAGACTTGGCGCCGCTTTTTTTACGTCTTTAAGTTTCGCTGGGAGATGTCTTTAAGCGATTTTTATTTATAAATCGCGGATCGCTGATGGGGAATTTCCCGTTCTAAACCCAAAGAATTTCAGTTTTTTTCTTATTTCATTACTAATTGGCAATGAAAATAACTGAAATACTCCTCTAATTTGGTACACTAGCTGTTTCGCATAGAAGTTTCGTAACACCACATGACAATAAAAATTTCCATAGACTGCATGGGCGGCGATCACGGACCTGCAGTTACCGTGGCGGCGGCGGTTGCCTTCGCAAAGCGTGAGCCCGACGTCGAATTTCTATTGGTTGGGCTTGAGGAAAATATTCACGCTGAACTAAAAAAGAATCACGCTAGCCAGCATCCAAGAATTAAAGTTATTCACGCATCTGAAACCGTAGAGATGGATGATCCTATCGAGGTTGCATTGCGTCGCAAGAAGGATTCTTCTATGCGTGTCGCCGTCACTCAGGTAAAAGATGGGAACGCTCAAGCTTGTGTTTCAGCTGGTAATACCGGTGCGCTGATGGCTGTTTCGCGCTATGTATTAAAAACAATGCAAGGCGTCGATCGACCTGCCATTTTTGGCATGCTACCAAACCAAAAAAATAAACCAACCTACATGCTCGATCTTGGCGCAAACGTCGATTGTGAACCTTTGCATTTACATCAATTTGCAATTATGGGATCGGTTCTGGTCTCGGCGCTCGAGGGGAGAGAAAAACCAAGTATAGGTTTGCTCAATGTTGGCGAAGAAGATATTAAGGGCAACGACGTCGTAAAGAAGACGGCGCAGTTGCTGCGTGCTGACCATGAGCGCGGATTGCTTAATTTTTACGGCAACGTAGAAGGTAATGACATTTTCAAAGGCACGACAGATATTGTGGTGTGTGATGGTTTCGTGGGGAATGTTACCTTAAAGGCGGCCGAAGGTATGGGGCGCTTTGTGAAGACAACCTTGACTGGGGCGTTTAAGAGTAGTCCGTTGAATATTCTTGGCGCGATCATTGCACGCGGCGCACTGAAATCAATCTCTCGCACAATGAATCCATCGAACTACAATGGCGGCAGCTTACTCGGTCTGCGTGGCATCGTGTTTAAAAGTCATGGTAGCGCAGATAAATACAGCTACGAATGGGCGATACAGCGAGCATTTGATGCTGCAAAAAATGATGTTTTAAAGCGTATTTCAACTTCGATGGCAATATTGATGCCGGTGGCAGACCCGGTAGCGCCAGATAATAACGAACAAACGGCACAGAAGATCGCATGACATTTTTTAGTAAAATTATTGGCACCGGCAGCTACCTGCCATCCAGAAAAGTAAGTAACCAAGACCTTACAGATCAACTTGCCTCAAAAGGAATTGAGACCTCTGATGAGTGGATAGTCTCCCGCAGTGGCATTTCATTCCGGCACTATGCTGAGGAGGGCGTCAATTCAAGTGACTTGGCAGTCGCTGCAGCAAAGCAAGCGCTGGACGCAGCCAAGATGCAGCCAAACGATATTGACATGATTATTCTGGCGACATCGACGCCGGATTTTATCGGCGGTTTTCCAAGCACCGCGTGTATCGTTCAAAATAAGCTCGAGATTAAGAATGGTGCTGCAGCAATGGATGTGCAGGCGGTATGTAGCGGCTTTATGTATGCGATGTCGATTGCCGATAGCATGATCAAGTCTGGCTCACATAAAAATGTCCTGGTCATCGGTGCTGAAGTTTTCTCGCGTATTTTGAATTTTGAAGATCGCACAACTTGCGTCTTATTCGGTGATGGTGCAGGCGCAGTCATCATGTCGCGCTCGGAAACACCGGGTGTATTGGCAACCAAGCTTCATGCTGATGGAAGTTATGCCGACATATTGTGCGTGCCAGGGCAGGTACAGAATGATGCGATCGCGGGTAGCGGCTATTTGCATATGGACGGTCAGGCGGTATTTAAGCTGGCTGTATCAGTGTTAGAAAAAGTAGCAAACGAAGCTTTAGACGCTGCCGGATTGAAGGCAGAAGATATCGACTGGCTGATTCCTCATCAGGCAAACATCCGCATTATGCAAAGTACTGCAAAAAAGATGCGCTTGCCGATGGAGAAGTTGGTTGTTACGGTTGATCAACATGGTAATACATCGGCAGCATCCATTCCACTTGCTTTGGATGCTGCCGTGCGTGACGGGCGCGTACAGCCTGGTCACAAAATTTTGCTGGAAGGTGTTGGTGGTGGATTTACCTGGGGTGCCGCCATCGTTCAAATGTAGTTATCAAAATAACCCAAGAGAGACATATAAAACATGACCCAATTTGCATTTGTTTTTCCCGGCCAAGGTTCGCAGGCGATAGGGATGCTGAATGGCTTTGCTGGTAATACTGTGGTTCAGCAAACTGTCGCCGAGGCGTCTGATGCGTTGCAATTTGACCTTGGCAAATTAATTGCCGAAGGCCCAAAAGAAGACCTGGATTTAACAACCAATACTCAACCAGTCATGTTGACGGCAGCGGTTGCATGCTACCGCGCCTGGATCGCTGCTGGTGGGGTTGCACCGAAGGTTGTTGCTGGACATAGTCTGGGCGAATACTCGGCACTCGTCGCCGCCGGCGTTATCGCATTTAAAGATGCGGTGCCTTTGGTACGCTTCCGCGCCCAAGCTATGCAAGAAGCAGTTCCTGTAGGGCAGGGTGGTATGGCGGCAATTCTGGGTTTATCTGATGAAGATGTCGCTGCCGTTTGCCAGGAGGCTTCGGTTGCCGGTGTTGTAGAGGCCGTGAATTTTAATGCGCCAGCTCAAGTTGTTATCGCCGGAACGAAAGCAGCCGTTGAACGCGCGTGTGAATTGGCTAAGGCTAAAGGTGCAAAACGTGCATTAATTTTACCCGTATCCGCGCCTTTCCATTCTTCATTATTGAAGCCGGCATCGGATAAGTTGCGCGAGTATCTCGCAGGCGTGAGTTTTTCTGCGCCATCAATTCCATTGATTAACAATGTTGATGTGGCAATCGTGATGGATCCTGCCTCTATCAAAGACGCCTTGGTTCGTCAGGCAGCTAGTCCGGTGCGTTGGGTTGAAACTGTAAAAGAAATGCAGGCGAGCGGTATTACGCACGTGATCGAATGCGGGCCAGGTAAAGTATTGTCCGGATTGACGAAGCGTATTCACGGCGATCTGTTGGGTGAGGCGATTTTTGATGCGGCAAGTTTGGAAAAAGTACTGGAAATCTTAAAATGACGAAACCATTAGCAAATCAGGTAGCGCTGGTCACTGGTGCATCACGCGGTATTGGTAAAGCAATTGCAGTTGCTCTCGCAAATGCAGGAGCAAAAGTAATTGGAACAGCAACAACAGAATCAGGTGCGGAGGCGATTTCGGCGTATTTAGCCGAAGTTGGTGTGAATGCTGGTAAAGGCGTTGCATTTAACGTCAACGATGTTGAGCGTTGCGGCACTTTGGTTGAGGAAATTCAAAAAGAATTTGGAAGCTTGTCTATTCTTGTGAATAATGCTGGAATCACTCAGGATCAATTAGCAATGCGCATGAAGGAGGATGAGTGGGATAACGTCATTTCCACCAATCTGAACTCAGTAGCACGCTTATCACGCGCAGTATTACGTGGAATGATGAAGGCAAAGCATGGTCGCATCATTAATATTACGTCCGTGGTTGGATCGTCGGGTAATCCAGGGCAGATGAACTATGCGGCAGCGAAAGCGGGTGTCGCTGGCATGAGCCGCGCCCTGGCACGCGAAATCGGTAGCCGCAATATTACTGTCAACTGTATCGCACCTGGCTTTATTGACACTGACATGACTAAAGCGCTGACTGATGACCAGAAAGCTGCAATTTTGACGCAAATCCCTATGGCCAAATTAGGCCGTCCGGAAGATATTGCTGCTGCAACTGTGTTTTTGGCATCGCCAGATGCGGGTTATATAACTGGCACCACTTTGCATGTTAATGGTGGGATGTATTTGGTGTAATTTATTTTGTTGTTAATTGTCAGTGATTTCGCCGAAATTAACCGGAGTTATCGCTGAAAATTTAGAGCTTGCTTTTTTTAGGTACAAACCTGCTAAAATGCGCGCACTTTCTGTAGGCCCTTATTTTTGATTTTTTCACTGGAGATACATATGTCCGATATCGAACAACGCGTTAAGAAAATTGTTGCTGAACAACTGGGTGTTGCTGAAGCTGACATCAAAACTGAATCCTCTTTCGTCGATGATTTAGGTGCAGATTCCTTAGATACAGTTGAATTAGTAATGGCCCTCGAAGACGAATTCGAAATGGAAATTCCTGATGATCAGGCTGAAAAAATCACAACTGTGCAACAAGCGATTGACTACGCTACTGCGCACGTTAAGGCATAATTCAGTTACCTCGTTTTCAAATCCAGGAGAAACGCTTGAGTCGTTCGCTTAAACGTCGTGTCGTCGTAACCGGTTTGGGTTGCATCTCACCAATTGGCAACAATGTTGCTACCGCATGGGAAGCACTGAAAGCCGGGCAATCTGGTATTGCAACGATCACCAAATTTGACGCAACTCCTTTTTCCACGCATTTTGCTGGGGAAGTGAAGGGCTTTAATGTCGAAGAGTATTTGCCGGCAAAAGAAGCTCGTAACATGGATACCTTCATCCACTTCGGCATTGCTGCCGGGATGCAAGCGTTTCAAGATAGTGGTTTGACCGTTACCGAAGAAAATGCCGAGCGTATCGGTGTTATCGTCGGTTCTGGCATTGGTGGCTTGCCGCTGATTGAGGAAACGAAAGAAACATTGATAGAACGCGGTCCGCGTCGTATCAGTCCCTTCTTTGTTCCTGCTTCTATTATCAACATGATCTCTGGTCACTTATCGATTAAATTTGGTCTGAAAGGACCGAATCTGGCGATCGTGACTGCGTGTACTACTGGCTTACATTGCCTTGGATCTGCCGCTCGGATGATTGAGTATGGCGATGCTGATGTCATGATTGCTGGTGGTGCTGAATCAACGATTTCTCCTTTGGGTCTGGGTGGTTTTGCATCTGCTCGCGCCTTATCTTCTCGTAATGACGATCCCGCCACAGCTTCTCGTCCTTGGGATAAAGACCGTGATGGTTTCGTCCTGGGTGAGGGTGCTGGTGTGATGGTGCTGGAAGAGTATGAGCACGCAAAAGCACGCGGCGCAAAAATTTATGCTGAGGTGCTTGGTTTTGGGATGAGCGGTGACGCTTATCACATCACTTCACCAAGTATGGATGGCCCACGTCGCAGCATGATCAATGCATTGAAAGATGCGGGTATCAATGCTGATCAGATTAATTATCTGAATGCACATGGTACATCGACACCTCTCGGTGATAAGAATGAAACCGATGCGATTAAAGCCGCATTTGGTGATTATGCATACAAGTTAACGGTGAATTCAACCAAATCCATGACTGGGCACTTGCTCGGTGGTGCAGGTGGGCTGGAATCACTGTTCACAGTGCTGGCTGTGTATAATCAGGTATCTCCACCGACGATGAATATCTTTAATCAAGATCCCGAATGTGATCTGGACTATTGTGCAAACACAGCCAGAGATATGAAGATTGATTATGCGATGAAAAATTCGTTCGGTTTCGGCGGAACGAATGGTACTTTGATTTTTGCCAAAGTATAAGTCATTGGCAGTATAAAAAAAGGCACTTCGTTTCTTTGAATCGAAGTGCCTTTTTTACTTTATATGTCGATCGCCCTTACAGTAATTATTAAACCTTCTCGGATCATATTGTACGCAAGCCTGTGCATGTGTTTTCTTGCAAGTTTTGCACTTCATTTGCTACTCAACCAGTATGTCTTTTTTTTATTGAATCCTGGCTCGTTTTATCTGATAGTAATTTTGATATTTTGTCTTTTTAGTGGCTATGCTTTACGTGTGTGGAGTCGCATAGCATTGTGTCGTTTGGATATTGCGGTAGGTGGGGCGATGATTCTCCGTGAAATAGCTAAAGAACATATGTCAAAAACCGGGGTTGCCGTGAGAGTAAATTCCAACACGGTCATCTGGAATGACCTCATGGTGCTGCATATGTCAACAGATGATTCGAGTAAGCGCACCCTGATAGTAATGAAAGACTCGCTAAGCGCGGCAGATTTTCAGCGCTTGCGCGTTAGTTTGTTATGGGCACGTCAGCATCATTTAAGCAATAACAAAGAGAAAAGTCAGATGTACGGGAACTTTTAGGTTAATGCGCGACTCTATGTTGAGTATGAATTGTGCTTTGAAGACAGAATAAATTTTTATAAAATAGTTTTTTTGCAAAAAAACGGGATGATTGAGTGACGACAGAGCGCGAGATAGATCAAATTTTGGTCGAGCGCGTGCAGCGTGGTGATAAAAAGGCATTTGAGCTTCTGGTTTCCAAATATCAACGGAAACTAATGCGGCTCGTGTCTAGGCTCGTCTATGATCAGGCTGAAGCGGAAGATGTGGTTCAGGAAGCATTTATTAAGGCATATCGTGCCTTGCCTAATTTTCGAGGGGATGCTGCGTTTTATACCTGGCTATACAGGATAGGCATTAATACCGCAAAAAATTATCTGGTGACGCAAGGGCGTAGAGCACCGACATCCACTGAGAGTGATGTAGAAGAAGCAGAAACTTTTTCTGATGCGGATGGACTAAGAGATATCAATACGCCGGAATCTTTGTTAGCAAGCAAACAAATTGCTGCAACGGTGAATGCCGCAATGTCGGCATTACCAGAAGAGTTACGAAACGCCATTACCCTTAGAGAGATCGAAGGCTTGAGCTACGATGAAATTGCAGAAGTGATGCTGTGCCCGATTGGCACGGTGCGTAGCAGAATATTTCGAGCGCGCGAAGCAATTGCAGAGCGATTGCGACCAGTATTAGGAACAACCTTAGATAATCGCTGGTAAAACGCGACTCCAAAAACATTGATCAGAATTCGCAGTACCAAGGCAAACAAAATGACCAACGACATCTCAAAATACGAAAACCTATCAGCACTGCAAGACGGCGAAATAAGCGAGGCCGAACTGCAAAAAATGTTGAAACAAAGTTTATCTGAGCACGAAAAAGATGCCTGGAATACCTATCATCTGATCGGCGATGTCCTGCATTCAGATGATCTGGCGGTAAAGATGAGTAGCGATTTTAGCCAACGCTTTGCAGATCGTTTTGCATCCGAACCTGTTTTACTGGTCCCGGAAGCCCACGCTAAATTTCAGTCGAATCAATCTGTAGCAGGTAAGCGTCAGTTCTTCCGTTCTTACATGGCGATTGCCAGTGCCACGGCTGCCGCGGTGTTTGCTTTCGCATTTAGTCCGCAGTTATCACATTTCGGTCGCGACACCTTCTCCCCGCAGCAAATAAGCAGGGCGGATGCTTCAGGAGATCCGGTTCAACGCGTTTCGGCTTCTGTTGGATCGGAGTTTTCCGAAGTCGCCTCTGCGGATGACGCTTCGCGTCTGACAACGGCTAGCCAGGATACTGATGCGCAGAATCAAATGGACATGGTGCGTGATCCAAGAATTGACAGTTATCTCATTGCACATCAACGGTTTTCTCCTGCCATTAGCAATGCAGCACAATACGTGAACCGGCCGAATAGCAATAAAACCGCGACGGAGAGATAATCATTATGCGGTTTAATCGTGTTCAACTCCCATTATTGCTGGCTTGTCTTGGCGTTGGGGGAAGTGTAGCTTGGGCAGGTACGCAAAATAGTGCGGCAGATGAAAAATTAGAAGTGCAAAGTCTCATACGCATGATCCAGGCATCGCCACAAAAATTAAACTATTCTGGCACCTTTGTTTATCAACAAGCGAATCAAATCAGAACATCGAAAATCACGCATCACGCTGATGCGAATGGTGAATTGGAAAAGCTTGAAATTCTTGATGGAAATTCTCGCGAATATATCCGTAAAAATGATGAGGTCTCCTGTTATTTGCCGGATAGTAAAACTATACAAGTCGAAAAAAACGTCACACAAGAAGTATTTCCAGCGTTACTTTCGCATAACGCCCAGTCTTTGCCTGACGTATACATATTCAAGAAAGGTGAGGCTAGCCGGGTTGCTGGTCTCGAATGCCAGACTTATGCGTTGAGCCCTAAGGATGCAAATAGGTATGGTTATAAGCTGTGCGCCGAAAAGCAGTCAGGCCTCTTGCTGCGCGTCCAAACCGTCAATAACAGAGATGAAGTGATTGAGCAAATTGCGTTCACCCAATTGAGAATAGGTGACGTAGATAAGGGGAAGTTAAAGCCTAGTTTTCAAAATCTATCCCAATGGAATATTGAAAATTTGACGGTGCAGTCCAATATTGTTTCTGGTTGGATTGTAAAATCCTTGCCTTCTGGTTTTGTTAAAACCAAAGAAATGAAGCGCGTAATTTCGTCCCCGGCATCAAGTTCAGGTGATAAAAAGGCAGTTCCATCCCATCAAGTGATTCAGATGATTTTCTCCGATGGCATGGCGACTATTTCGGTATTTATCGAGCCTGATCTCGATCGTCGCAATGAAGGCAGTTTGCAACAGGGGGCTATGACAATTATGACTAAACGCCAGGGTAATTATTGGCTAACGGTCATAGGCGAGGTGCCTGTTGGCGCGATCCGGCAAGTAATCAATTCCATTGAACTTAAATCCAAATAAGTCGATCAACGTAATCCGTTGAAGTTGAACAACGTTTTCCTTTCGTCCATGCAATAAAAGTGAGCAAGTCCATGTATACTAAAAAATATTTTCCTACTGAAAAAATTTTATCTGGTCTGATTATTGGCATTTGTGTCTCCCTGGCGAGTCCAGTTGCAATCAGCGCAACGCCTGCACCACAAAGTGCACCAATCGTTACTGGTTTGCCTGACTTTACTGATTTGGTAGATAAAGTCGGGCCTGCCGTAGTCAATATTCGCACCACTGAAAAGGTTCAGCAATCTCAAGGTGAATTGGGCGCCAATGACCAGCAAATGCAGGAGTTTTTTCAGCGCTTTTTTGGCATGCCCATGCCTAAACAAGCCCCTGCACCACGTGGACGTAAGCAGGTTCCACAGCAACAAGAAGAAATTCCTCGCGGCGTAGGTTCCGGCTTCATCATCTCGCAAGACGGTTTTGTGCTGACGAACGCGCACGTGGTGGATGGTGCTTCCGATATTTACGTCAAGTTGACGGATAAGCGTGAATTCAAAGCTAAGGTAATTGGTCTTGATAAACGTACGGATGTTGCGCTGATCAAAATTGAAGGTGTTAAATTACCAAAAGCAACGATCGGCGATTCCGATAAAATCCGCGCTGGCGAATGGGTCATAGCCATCGGCTCACCATTCGAGTTAGATAATACCGTTACCGCCGGTATTATTTCTGCCAAAGCGCGCGATACTGGAGAATATTTGCCATTAATTCAGACTGACGTTGCCGTTAATCCGGGTAACTCAGGGGGGCCGCTGATTAACATGCGCGGCGAGGTGATTGGTATTAATTCGCAAATTTATAGCCGGTCTGGTGGTTACATGGGCATCTCGTTTGCAGTGCCTATCGATGAAGCCATGCGCGTGGCCGATCAGTTAAAGTCCTCCGGTAAAGTCACTCGTGGCCGTATTGGTGTTCAGATTGGCGAAGTTTCAAAGGATGTTGCTGAATCAATTGGACTCGCTAAAGCGGAAGGTGCATTAGTCGTCCATATCGAGACTGGCTCGCCGGCTGAGAAAGCAGGCATCCAAGATGGTGACGTTATTTTGAAATTTAACGGTCAACCAATTAGCAAATCTACTGACTTGCCGCGCATTGTAGGCGCTGTTAAACCTGGCTCGAAAGCAGTTGCGACAATTTGGCGTAAAGGTGCTATGCGTGATGTAGCTGTCAGCGTAGCAGAGATCGAAGCTGAAAAGACGTCGCAAAAGGCAGATAAAAAGAGCAAGAAAGACCAAACGAACGTATTAGGTGTCTACGCTTCTGATTTAAGCGATGCTCAGAAAAAAGATTTTCCTGGCGGCGGTGTCGTGATTGATTCAGTGGACGGGGCAGCGGCTGCAGCTGGTTTGCTCTCAGGCGACGTTATTTTGACGCTGAATAATGTCGACGTAAAAGATGCTAAACAATTTGGTGCAATGGTTGCCAAATTGGATGGAAAAAAAGCAGTAGCTTTATTAGTTCGCCGCGGCGATCTTTCACAATTTATTTTAGTAAAACCTCAGGCTCAATAAACTTGTAGGTATTTGCAAGCCTATTCAAGCATAGGCATTAAATCAAGCCGTATCAGTAATGTTTTTACTGATACGGTTTTTTTATTGCTTTCAAATTTTGTTGTATCCCCGCGCAGGACTTATAATGAACCTATCCGCTGCGATTCGTTCACGCTACGCTGAAAAGCCAATGTGACGCAGGCAGTATTTGGATCGTAAATGTAGCCTTATCGCTACGCATACATCTTCGTGCGAGCCTTGCAAATTTTATTGGTGTTAATCATGATTTCTTTTATTTTATATTCCCGCAGTTACTGCCACCTTTGCGACGATCTGCTGGAGCAATTGCAAGGATATACCCCTGATTTTCAATTCACGGTCGAAGTTATTGATATCGATTCTGATGCGGAATTGGTGAGTCTTTATGATGAATTAGTTCCGGTTTTGGTTGGAAATAAGCCTGGGCAACCAAGTCAAAAAATCTGCCATTATTATTTAGACACTACCGCCTTGAAGGCATTTTTTCAGGGCTGATATGCAAGAAAGCTTAAATTTGTTTGATTACGAAGGTGAAGTTATTTGTGGCGTAGACGAAGCAGGTCGTGGCCCATTGGCTGGACCCGTGATGGCGGCGGCTGTAATACTTGATCCGAAACACACGATAACGGGTCTGCGAGATTCAAAAAAATTATCCGAAGCAAAACGTGACGCCTTAGCCATAGAAATTAAGCAGCATGCGCTGGCTTGGGCTGTTGCCGAATGTTCTGAACAAGAGATTGATGAGCTCAATATTTTGCAAGCGACTATGCTGGCGATGCGCCGTGCTGTTGAGGCGTTGTCGGTAACCCCAAGCCTGGCTTTGATTGACGGAAATCGTTGTCCAGTTATGGCGATACGCTCGGAGGCGATAGTTAAAGGCGACGATAAGGTGGCTGCGATTTCCGCAGCATCGATTTTAGCCAAAACCGCGCGTGATCATGCGCTCTACGAGCTGCACAAACAATATCCGCAATATGCGTTGGATCAGCATAAGGGCTATCCGACTGCTTTACATCTTGAACGATTACGTGAACATGGTGTAGCGCCATTTCACCGTAAGTCCTATGCGCCTGTGAAGGCTTTGTTGAAATGAAATCAATTACTTCCCGCGATAACCCGCAGTACAAAGAACTTAAATTAATTGCCACCAGCTCGCAGGCGCGCCGCAAAGCGGGCCGGACTTTGCTTGATGGTGTGCATTTGTGCGAGGCTTATTTCCAGCATCTTGGGCAGCCAGAGTTATGCATTGTTTCTGAAGTCGCGACCGATGATCATGAGGTGAGCCCACTGCTTGACCAATGCGAACAAAAGAATGTGCGCTGCATTAGTTTGCCTGAGGCGTTGTATCAAGCGATCAGTCAGGTTGAGAACGGCGTGGGCATCATGTTTTTAATCGCTACGCCAGAACCCGTATTACCAAACACGATTGGCGAAACATCGGTTGCTTTGGATAATTTACAAGATCCTGGCAATCTGGGTTCAATTTTGCGCAGTGCTGCCGCTGCGGGTGTCAAAAACGTGTTTTGTAGCCCCGGGACTGCATTTGCATGGTCACCAAAAGTTATGCGTGCGGGAATGGGCGCACATTTCCTGCTGAACATTTTTGAAAATATTGACCTTGAAGAAGTGCTTTCAAAATCGAATATCCCTGTATTGGCGACTAGTTCGCACACAACTAAAACGATCTATCAGTCAGATTTGAGCCAAGCAGTAGTCTGGCTATTTGGACACGAAGGACAGGGCGTGTCTGACAATCTGATGGCAAAGGCAACACACACAGTGACAATTCCGCAGCAAACTGCTATCGAGTCTTTAAATGTGGCTGCCAGTGCCGCGATTTGTTTTTTTGAGCAAGTACGTCAGCAACTTAAATAAGCATCTCCTGATTTCAAGCCTATGACGAAATTTCGTAGGGCAGGTGTAGTCCACCAGTCGTTTTACGCAAAAGCATAGCGCGGGTTGCACCTGCCCTACAGCAGTGTATTGACTGGCGAGTCAGTCAATACACTTTGATATCCGCTTTAATTTCTTGCAAAATCGTGGTTGAAATTTCCTCAATAGATTTAGCGGTTGACGATAACCAGCGAATTCCTTCGCGTTTCATCATCGCTTCAGCCTCATTAATTTCATAACGGCAATTTTCTATTGAAGCATATTTACTGCCTGGACGGCGTTCATTCCGGATTTCCGACAAACGCTCAGGCGCGATACTCAAGCCGAACATCTTGCTTTTAAACTCTGGTAGTACAGATGGCAGTTTGCCACGTTCAAAATCGTCTGGAATCAAAGGATAATTCGCCGCCTTAATCCCATATTGCATCGCCAGGTACAGGCTGGTTGGTGTCTTACCAGAGCGCGACACGCCAACCAAAATCACATCGGCGGTCGACAAGTTTTTGTTTGATTGGCCATCGTCATGTGCCAGTGAGAAATTAATCGCCTCAATACGATTCTTGTATTCTTCCGAATCTGCAATATTATGGCTACGACCTATCGTGTGCGTTGATTTGACGCCTAACTCTTGTTCAAGTGGTGAGACAAATGTTTGAATTAAATCCATATGCAATCCTTTGGATTTAAAAACAACGCCCGCCAAATCGGCTTTGACCAGCGTAGAAAAAACAATAGGCCGCACTCCGTCTTGCGTGAAGGCGTCATTTATTCGTCTGACTGCGTCATGTGCCTTATCCAGGGTATCAATAAATGGCAATCGGATTTGTCGAAATTTCAGATCAAACTGGGTCAGCACTGAATGTCCGAAGGTTTCAGCGGTAATACCTGTGCCGTCGGAGACAAAAAACACGGTACGATTAGCTTTTGGCAGTGCATGTGATTGGGATTCTGGCATTTTTTATTTTGCTTTGTGGTAATTAGTAAAATAGGAAATAAAGAGGAAAATCAAATAAGTCGAGAGTCATTTCCTTTGTTTTACTCCAATTCCTGCTTGTTTGTAGCCAGCATGTCGTTTTCTTAACACAGCACAAACATACAAGTGAAAAATTTTTGTATATCGAACAAATAAAAAAGAAGGGAAATTCTTCTTTGGCATAGATAAATTCTGCAGGACACAATGTAAAATGCTGCAATAGCACGACACACGTCATTCGTACCAAGAATAACAAAAAAATAGCGATAGACGAAGCAGTACCGCAGTCAATAGCAAAGATTTCTTACCATCAAAAAGAGGTTGTTATGTCCAACGCAGCAAATACTGAAGCAACTTACGTTGCCTCATTTGAGCATCTACGAATGACGGATGTTGAATCCGTCGGCGGAAAAAATGCATCTTTAGGCGAAATGATTAGTCAGCTCGCCACTGCAGGTGTTCGTGTTCCAGGTGGCTTTGCCACAACAGCACAAGCATTCCGTGATTTTTTATCGTATAGCGAAAATGGCGGCTTGCCTTTGGCGCAGCGTATCGCAGATCGTCTTGCCGATTTAAATATCGACGATGTCAAAGAATTGGCAAAAGCAGGTGCCGAAATCCGTCAATGGATTATCGACACACCGTTCCAGCCACGTTTGCAAAAAGAAATCGAAGAGTTCTACAACAAACTGGTTGCAGACTCCAGCGCCGAGATGTCGTTCGCAGTGCGTTCCTCAGCAACGGCGGAAGATTTGCCAGATGCATCTTTTGCTGGTCAACAAGAAACTTTTTTGAACGTCGTTGGTATTGATAACGTCCTGGAAGCAATGAAGCACGTATTTGCTTCCTTGTACAATGATCGCGCGATTTCCTACCGTGTTCACAAGGGCTTTACTCACGCCGAAGTTGCCTTGTCTGCTGGCGTACAGCGCATGGTGCGCTCAGATCTGGGCGCAGCTGGCGTGATGTTCACCATTGATACAGAGTCTGGTTTTAAAGACGTGGTATTTATCACATCCAGCTATGGCTTGGGTGAAACAGTGGTGCAGGGTGCGGTAAATCCTGACGAATTTTACGTCCACAAACCGATGCTGGAACTGGGTAAATTGCCAGTTATTCGCCGTAACATTGGCTCAAAGCTGATCAAGATGGGATTTACTGGTGAAGCCAAAGCAGGGCGCTCAGTTAAAACGGTTGATGTGCCAGTAGAAATGCGTAACCGTTATTCTTTGACCGACACTGAAGTCGTGGAATTGGCTAAATATGCCGTCATCATTGAGAAGCATTATGGCCGCCCTATGGACATTGAATGGGGCAAAGACGGTCGCGACGGTAAACTCTACATCTTGCAAGCACGTCCAGAAACGGTGAAGTCGCAACAAAAATCCACTGATGCGCAACAGCGTTTCAAACTCAAAGGTAGCGGTACAGTGTTGGCGTCTGGTCGCGCCATCGGTCAAAAAATCGGCGCTGGTCGTGTTCGTGTAATTCATGATCCATCCGAAATGGAACGCGTACAACCAGGTGACGTTTTGGTTGCTGACATGACAGACCCTAACTGGGAACCAGTCATGAAACGTGCTGCGGCGATCGTGACTAACCGTGGTGGTCGTACTTGCCACGCAGCGATTATCGCGCGTGAACTGGGTGTGCCAGCGGTAGTTGGTTGTGGTGATGCTACGGACATGCTCAAAGACGGCACCCTGGTGACTGTTTCTTGCGCCGAAGGCGACGAAGGCAAGATCTACGACGGTTTGCTGGAAACGGAAGTAACTGAAGAACTGCGCGGTGAATTGCCTAAGTTACCATTGAAAGTCATGCTCAATGTCGGTAACCCGCAATTAGCATTTGATTTCCAATCGGTACCGAATGATGGCGTTGGCCTCGCACGTCTGGAATTTATCATCAATAACAACATTGGCGTGCATCCAAAAGCGATTCTGGAATACCCAAATATTGATCCAGACTTGAAGAAAGCAGTTGAATCCGTGGCTCGCGGTCATGCTTCACCACGCGCGTTCTACGTCGACAAATTGGCAGAAGGTATTGCAACGATTGCTGCCGCTTTCTGGCCGAAGAAAGTGATTGTTCGTTTATCTGATTTCAAATCGAATGAATACAAAAAATTGATTGGCGGATCTCGTTACGAACCTGACGAAGAAAACCCAATGCTGGGCTTCCGCGGTGCCGCGCGTTATCTTGCAGCCGACTTTGCTGAATCATTCGAAATGGAATGCCAGGCAATGAAACGGGTTCGTAACGACATGGGTTTGACTAATGTCGAAATCATGGTTCCTTTTGTCCGCACACTTGGTCAGGCAGAAAAAGTCGTCAATTTACTTGCGAAAAATGGCTTGCAACGCGGTGAAAACGGTCTGCGTCTGATCATGATGTGTGAAGTACCATCCAATGCGATTCTTGCAGAAGAATTCTTACAATTCTTTGACGGCTTCTCGATCGGCTCTAACGATCTGACGCAATTAACTTTAGGTCTCGATCGTGATTCTGGTATGGAGTTACTGGCAGCTGATTTTGATGAACGCGATCCGGCTGTGCGTGCCTTGTTATCTAAGGTGATCGCTGCATGCACGAAATTGAACAAGTACGTTGGCATCTGCGGACAAGGTCCTTCTGATCATCCTGACTTTGCGGAATGGCTGATGAAAGAAGGCATTGAGTCGATTTCTTTAAACCCTGATTCAGTGGTAGATACGTGGCAAAAATTGGCTGCGGTAAGTAAATAAAGAAATACTCGCGTAACATTCACTATTTTTCTGCTTTGTAAGAAGAAAAATTGTGTAAAAAAAACGAGATTGGTTGCAAAACCATCTCGTTTTTTCTTTGCTTCATGAATGTTAAAGCTGTCATGGAGTTCTGCGTTCCCGGACAGCACTACGTTTGACTAACCGAAAGTTTTACGTTAGAGCACTATTAATAAGAATTTTTTTTCAGAATCTCAGATTAGTATTTTACATAATATAAATTATTTTCGTGGTTTGGCTAAAATTTTAGTCTATTACTGCGAACGTCGTTTAAAAAGCATTAAACGAGCGTCCTTTTAGCGGGCAGTAATAGCAGTTGAAAACCCTTGTAAATCTCATTCCACAGATTCACTTCAGAGGGAGTAATGGCTCTCTGGCGGTGCATATCAAGAACGACAATCCCAGAATGTACACCAATAATTTTGGCGATTTCCTGTGCTAATTCGTCTGAAAGATGGTTTTTTCCAGCCATTAACTTGCTCATATAAGAGCGGGTTACGCCTAGATGTTGTGCTAAAGCATAGTCCGAGCTAATCCCTAATTTTGCTTTTGCTTCGTTTAAGTATTGAATGGTATTCATGGTGAACCCTCCTATAGGTATAGTCGAATCATAGTTGACGTTGAGTAAACATGCAACGATTCCAGCAACGAAACGTTTCTTGATAGTTGACGTGTCATCATAGTTGACATATATTGCGGTCTGGGGCGGGAATTCAACACCCTCCTAAGGTCATCTGAACTGATGCCCGCCCCATTCTGACTTTAGGGCGGGGTAAACCTTAGGACGGTACATCATGACAATTTCACACCTGACATTAGACGAATTCATTGATACATGCGCTTCACTTCGTGAGCGCGGCATAGGCTTTATGGCTGATGCAAATTCCTTAGTAGTAACCCTTCAGGCGATCTAAGTAATGGAAGCCACTTTAGGGCATGACAAAAACGCCATCGAGTCCTCGAACGCGAGCGCGGCTATCTTGCAACCCGATGGAATGCAGGAATTGAATAAGAGGCATAGCTTCTTGCATGCCACTCGCCTCAATTACTCGGTATACCACCTTGACGCCTTCAACCTCAATGCCGATTCCAAAGGTTCGGGGTGGTCCACCCCACATATCATTCTTGAAGGTGCTAAGCCAATCAGCGATTTTGGTATCAAATTCGGGTGCTTTGTAACTGCTATCGAGCTTCGTTTTCATGCGGTTATCTCCATTTTGACTGAAAGAGGGATGTTGATATCGATAATAACTCGTCCAAGGTTTACTTGGAAGGTTGCTCTGATGTGTGCGCCAGGTCATATGCGTGGGAGAGGGAAACTATGAAAGCATCATCTGATGAGCAAGAGGCACTAAGCCACGCAAACGGAAATGCCGCGATTGATGCGGCACTTTCTTTGCTGAAAACAGACCGTGAGGCGGTACGGGCAGCACATTGGAATAGATTGCCGATAGCGGTTAGGCGTGTCGCGGTGATGTCTGCGAATCTCCCAAAAGAGCGAGCAGACGACACGCTGAACAAGTTCGATGCCTTAGAGCGTGGGCGCATAAATATTTGCGTCCAGCGGCTTATTAAGCAGTTGGAAGAAATCGGGCGAGCCATGCAGGGCGGAAGTCTGCCAGCTACAACAGGTATGCACTAATGCAGCAAGATTTCTATTCAGGCTTGCCAAAGCGCATGAGTATTGCGCTTGACAAGCTTTTTACGTCTAAAAATTGGGATTACTCTGACCCAGAATTTAGACGTAAGAAGCATGTCATTCATGCTGTGCAATCTGATTATGTTCGATTGCCTGTAGATGCGACAGAGGCGCAAATTTTTCAATGCGCTGATTACATGATTAAGCAGGTCTATGCCTATGCCGCGAAATATCAGGTTGATTCTCTGGTTGTTGATGGTGTTTGTATGTTGTGTCGTCAAATGGGCATACCAGGGCCACAAGGTACAGATTACAAAGAACAGATTGCAAGGGCAGTTGATCGCGCATGGTGGATTAGATCACTCAGAAAAGAACACGCGAGGCGCTTCGAGCATGTGGCTATACAGTTGGGCTTTACGTCTTATAAGGCTGGTGTCTACATTTCCAACGAATCAGCAATTCGTCAGCGGAAACGCAACCAAGAAAACGCGGCTTTGTTGGCAAAAACAGAGTTGCAGAACGAAAACGGACAGGTTTATACACTTGAAGAATTATCCGCCTTAGGTACTTCAAATAAGGCGATTCGGCGCGGTGAGTTGATGACTCGTATCCGTGGCTTTGAAGAAATCGCAAAAGACCTAAAACATGTCGGCATGTTTTGGACTATCACTTGTCCGTCAAAATTTCACGCTGTCCTGAGTAAATCGGGCGACTCTAACCCTGCATATCAAGGCGCATCGCCCAGAGAGGCACAAGCATATCTATGCAAGGTTTGGGCTCGTATCAGGGCAGCACTCAAACGCAACAACATTCACCCGTATGGCTTTCGCATCGCAGAGCCACATCATGACGGGTGTCCACACTGGCACATGCTTTTGTTCGTAGCACCAGAACAGGCACCAGAAATGGAAAAAATCATTAGAAAACATGCGCTTGCTGAAGATGGCATGGAAAAAGGCGCGGCTGAAAACCGCGTGAAGTTGGTAGAAATTGAAGCAGGGAAGGGAAGTGCGGCGGGTTATATCGCCAAATATGTTGCTAAGAACATCGACGGTGAGCATGTAGGCGACCACAAGACTAATGAAGGATGGGTAGTCGTGCCGGACATGCTAGGGAATGAAGAAATCACGCCAAGTCAGCGCGTAACATTTTGGAGTCAATTACATGGAATCAGACAGTTTCAGCAAATTGGCGGGGCTCCTGTCACTGTTTGGCGTGAGTTACGCCGTGTTAAATATGATGCGGTACTTCATGCACCGGAGAATATTAAATTGGCTTGGGCAGCTGTACAACGAAACGGAGATTCTTTGGCGAGTTATGCCGATTTCACCAATGCGATCGGGGGCGTTTCAAGTGGTCGAAGGTATACAGTCAGGATTGCGAGTAGAGATGTGGAAATTGCAGGTAAGTATGCAACGTACACAGATAAACGGCCTTGTGGTGTTTATAGCTTGGGCAATCCTAATGCTATTTATGAGTCAACTAGATATCAATGGACACGTGTAGATAAAAAGGGCGGCGGGGTTGCCTTTGACCTTCCTTGGACTGGTGTAAATAACTGTACGGAAAAAAAACAAGCGACCGGCGCAGATACTGAAATTTTCATAAAAGAATTAAAAGAAAAGGTAGAAAACGTCAGATCAGGGAAAGTGAAAATTCAATGTCACGGCAAAAGTTTAGAGGAATTCGTTAAAAATTGGAGGAATAGAGAATGATTGCCGCGCTATTTGTTCGCCAGGATTCAATTTATAAATCAATGACAGGAATTGATTGCTATGACATCGAGCGCGATGCAAGAAAATATTCTGCGACCGGCGCAGTAATAGCACATCCACCATGCCGCGCATGGGGGCAACTGTCTCACATGGCGAAACCAAGAGAAGACGAAAAAGACCTTGCAATATTTGCAGTTAAAAAAATCCGCGAAGTAGGGGGGATATTAGAACATCCAGCAAAATCGAAACTCTGGACAGAGGCAAACCTTCCGCGTCCAGGTGAACGGGACGAATTTGGCGGGTTTTCCATCATCGTTAATCAACATTGGTGGGGACATCGGGCAGAGAAAAAAACGATTTTATACATAGTTGGAATTGAACCAAGTGAATTGCCAGAAATTCCGTTCGTAATGGGTGAAGCGCCGTGTGTCATATCTGGAGCAGGAAGAAGAAAAAACGGGACGCGATACCAACGCAGACCAGAGGTTTCTAAACGGGAAAGAGAGGCGACCCCGGAACAGTTTGCAATTTGGTTATATGAGGTAGCAAAAAAATGTCAGAAACAGAAAAATTAGAGCTTCGCGCCATAGCATTATGGCGCAAAGCTAAACCGATTTTTTCGCTATATCCAGACGCGAAAAATTTTTTCCGCGATGTCGCGGATTTTTTGAATTGGGAAAAACTTAAAAAGGAGTTGTAAAAGATGGATGATTTAACACAAGCGGCGGCGTCCGCAACGGGTGCGGTAGATTCCGCGATAGAAGCAGTGGAAACTTTTGCAGACAAAGCGGCGAAATATTTTTCCTCAAAAAATCCTATGCACTTATCTGAGGCATTAGTGCCAATGGCGAAGGCATTGGACGATTTGCAAACAGCAAAGCCGGGTGCGGCGGTAGACGTAAGCGCATTGATTTCAGCGGAAATTGCACCGTTCAAAAGCACGATCACAAGCCAAGCGTCTGCAATTGCGGATTTGCAAGCGCAAGTGAGCACATTGGCGCAACAAGTAGCAAAAGCAACCAACTAAGCACGACAACCAGCCAAAAACGCGCCACAAGCGCGGCAGAGGCGTCCGTGGGGGCTAATTTACCGATTAGCCATCATTGATTGGGGGATACATGGAAAAGAAAGAAGTAATAGGGCATATAAATTGCCCGACATGTGGATTTGAACACATGGAAATAAAGCCGGACAAAAACGGACATGCCTTCGGCTATTGTTCGGACTGTTCAACGCAGCTTTTCACGCGAAATGATTTCCGTGACAAGCGGCTACGTGCAAATATGCGCCCTGTTACTGTATCCGTTACGGTAACAGAACAGACAGAGACGCCAGTAACAGCAAAAGCGCCTCAGATAAAGGATATTACTAAGCCTGACCAGCAACGGGGGCGAATCCCTGTACCAGACAAAAAGCCAGAGCAACCAAAACAGCCAGAGACTAAAACGGCTGGATGGTTCACGCCTATTCTTGGGAGTTGATCGTGAGCGAACAAGAAAACCAACAAAGCAACCAGCTTGACGCACTAGACATGATCGGATTGGAAGCCAGCCGGGAAGAAGCGGAATTGCAGGCGCAACAAGACGAATTTTTAAACCCGACACAAGAACCATTGCAACCACCAGGAGAGGCGTGGGCAATGATACCAATGACGTTAGGCATGTTTGCATCAAAGATTTTGCCAGAATTAGAGGGCGTATTTACGCCTGATGCTTGCGCAAAATGGGGCGATGCTATGGCATTAGTCTCTCAGAAACATGGATGGGATGCAGGGGAAACAATATCGAAGTGGGCGCCAGAATGCGCACTTGTCATGGCGACTGTACCGATTGCCTTGCCAACGTATCAAGCGATAAAGATGCGCAAAGTGGCGGCAGACGCGGCGAAGCGAAAACCGCCAGAACTACAAGCGAATGACCAGCCAGCATTAGCACCAGCAGACGCGCCACAGGTGCAAGTGCCAGAGGTGTACAAATGAGCCTAGGAACCAAAAATAAAGCCAGCATCATTGCCGTAATCGGTGCATCAGGTACAGGTAAGAGCTCGTACATAAAGGGCGAACTCCTCAAAAAATACACCAGATTAATTGTCTGGTCGCCATTGGAACAAACGGACAATTACGCCAGTTTTTGCGGCGGTGTAGTGGTCACAAAAATCACTGATTTGGTTGGTCAGATTAAGAAAGGTACAAAAGCAATCGTCTATTTCCCGACCGGAAGTGATAAAGAAGTTAAAACGCAGTTTGATCGTTTTTGTAGATGCGTATGGGAAGTAGAAGGGGCTCACGTACTAGTTGAGGAGTTAAGCAGGGTAACAATGGCGTCATGGGCTCCACCAGCTTGGAAAAACCTGTCTACGGCAGGTCGTCATCGTGGTTTAACCTTGATCGGAACCAGCCAACGTCCGGCAAACATCGACAAAGATTTTCTAGGGAACTGTACAGAAATTCGCTGTTATCGGGTCAATTACGACACTGACGCCAAAGTCATGGCAGATGCGCTCGGACTACAAACCGAATACGGAACAGGAAAAACAAAAGCGGTTGCGATTAAGCCACAAAAGCAATTACGAGATTTACCGGATTTTCATTTTTTCCACAAAAACCCTGACTTATCAGTACGGCGCGGGGTCAATAAATCCCTGTAACAGTAACAGTAACCGTATCGGATACAGCATGTATCCGGTGCGGAATAAATGTTTGATAGTGGGGGCGTTTTACAGAATTCAACTCACACATAAACGGGGAAAAAATGAATAAGCAAGTTCTTCACACTGGTTTGATTGCTCTTGGTGCTTTCGCTATCGCGTACTTCATCCAAACAAATTTCATGCAAGTTCCGGTAATCGGCACATATCTGCCGGGCGGCAAGCCTTCCGCAACCTAATACCAGAACAGCAAACCGAAAAACAAAAACATTCAAGGAAAAGCAATGTTTGATAAATTAAATGACTTCCAAAACCGAGCCCCAGGCAGCGTGGCAGTAATCACAATTCCGAATAACCGGACATTGGACAAATTACACATCAGCTTGCCAGTAGGTATGTCGAAGTCACAAATCACGCGAATCGAAGGCAAAATTCAAGATCGCCGTTTCTTTGTTGATACTGGTGCTTTGGGTGCGGCTAAAGACAGCTATTTAAATAGCTTTGCGGGTTATGTTGACCCACAAGTAATCACCATTGATTTCACGGAGCCAAACGCTCGCGGTGGTGCGCCTGAAATGTACCTGACCAGTGTGCCTGTCAACCTGTGCGGAAAAGTGACATTTGAAGTAACTATCGACCCATCCGTTACAGTGGCACAAGCGGCGGCGATCACCGCATCACATGAATTCCGAGCGCCGACAGCAAACCCATTCATTTTGAACCGAAAAGACAGCACATTGTCAATGCCATTCACTGGCGACAACGACATTATTCTGCCTTCTGGTCGTTCAGGTGGTTTGATTAAACGTATGTGGATTCATCAAGGCAATGGAAACATCACTGGCATTGAATTGCGCGGCGATAATAAGACATTGCACCGATGGACTGATATGGCACTGCTCGCGTATTCAGAAAAGCGAAACGGTATGGTTCCACAGCCGAATATGATCGCGCTCGACTTTGTTGATGCTGGTAATACCATGCAAGCGGTAAACACGATGGGTTATACAGAAACGCTCTTACGTGTAACGGTATCAGCACCGGATACCGGACGTGCTTACGTGGATTTCGTCAAACAATTCAGCGCCGTTTAAGGTGGTGAAACATGGATGAATTAGACCCATACGACTACAGTGCGACTCAGGATGCCAGCACGTATCCAACGGATGCGCCTGTGGATACATCTAACACGCCAGCAACGGGAGCACCTTCTACACCTTCGGGCGGGTGGACGCCTCAACAAGAAATTAGCGTATTTAATTCTGTTTTAGGTGCTGCTTTGACTGCTGATGCAATTCATCACGGTAAAAACCTGCCAACGTCTTACGGATATGGTTCAAACATGGTTCCGGGTGCTGTAGCAAAACGAAATCACGACCTTTTTGTATTGTTGCTTATTGTCGGAGTCATTTTCTTGGTGAAAGAAAAATAATCATGATGTCAGCAATGGGGGGAATGCCTAGTCTTAGCTACGGAACTACTGCAACATCTGGCGCTAAAGGTTCCAAGATGGACTTGTCTAACTTGCTAAACAAAGGACACGTAACGATCAATTACGGTTCGGGTTCGGCAAGTTCATCGGGTGGTGTTGGTTCTGCTGCAAAGCCATTGGCGGTAAGTCACAACACGCTATTTATCGTAGCGGCAACAGCGGCGGCGGCATGGCTGGTGATAAAAAAGTAATCAGGAACGTTTGCCAAGTGGGAAGGGCAGAAATTCTGCCTTTCCTGCAAACAGCGGCTAAGTTTTGCGGAGAAATAGACCCAGAAAATGAGAAGGAAAGCATTTTAAAAAATTGCCTTCACTTCGTTGTTTATGAGGATGAAAAACCGCTTTTTGGCTACTCGCTGGAAGTAGGTAGAACAGAGATTTTTATAACGCAAGCGGCAGGCAAAGCAGATTTCGATATTGTTGACCACGGTTTGCAGATTATCGAATCACAAGCGAGGGGATTTAAAAGTGTCGCCTTCCAGACAATACGCCGAGGATTGGTTAGAAAAGCAAAAAAATATGGCTATCTGCAAGACGGAAAAATTTTGAGAAAGTGGCTATGAATTTTCGGGAACAGTTACATAAAGCACGATACGGAACGATGTGCAATTTCGGCGGCGGTTCTGACTCGCAAGCCAATCAGACATCAAATACCGAAACAACAGATAACAGTGTGATCGGAGCACCAGGTAGTACGAACGCTTCCTTCAATCACAGTAATGGAAATGCGTTCAGCGTCGTCAATAACACGACAACAAACAACACTACGACAGATTTCGGGGCGGTGCATGATTCGTTTGACGCAATAAAAAAAATTACGGCTGACGCGACTACGTTAGAAAGTCATGCGTTAGGCGCTGTCTCATCGAACAGCATCGCCTCATTCGCAGCTATCAATAAGGCAAGCGAAAACGCATTGAATGCCGTAAATAATGAAAACGCCTACGCACTCAAAGCAGTAGGAGACGCCTACACAACAGCAAAAGCCGGAGAGCAAAAGGTACTTGTGGGCGTGGCAGTGGCAATTTTGGGCATTGTTGCCATTAAGGTGATGAAATGAGCTTTTATAAAGTCAGAGTCAAGGCTGGAGTCAAATACTTAGCACCATATAGCGGAAAGTTTTTTACGTTAGACGATTGCGGGGAAGCGCGTCTGGTCGATGTCCAGTTAAGTTATCAAGGTCAGGATGAGCCAGTAATGCCGCAACGTTGCGCAGGTTTTCAGTGTCCGGCATCGTTCGATAAAATTTATTTTACATCTGCCATTGATTCGGTAGTTCAGTTCTTTGTATCTGATAGCCCGGTAAAGCTAGGCGCAAAAGACGGTGCGCAAGTCAACGTGCCGAACGGCGTTGCTGTAACTAATACAGTAGCCGCGCCAATTCCGGTCAGCATCGCAACGCCAGTAATTTTGAATGCAACAGCGGTTGCAATCAGCAATCCAGCATCAGCGCCAGTTCCGGTACAGGTTAACAACTCAGTAGCGCAACCGTTACAGGTAGCGTTACCAGCGGCGGCGGCAGTACAGATAAATAACACTCCAGCACAAAGTATTCCGGTAGTAGTTGGGAATGACAATTCAAAACCATTAATTATTCAACGACAAACCATTACGACTATTGTTGACTTACCAGCGGCAACGGTAGGTATAGCTACCACAGCATTAATTTCAAATAATACGCTTACGCGGCTTCGCATCCGTTCTGCAAACACAAATACTGGCGCGGTTTATATAGGTGGCTCAGGGGTTACGAAAGTAAATGCGGCGATTGTATTGCAGCCAGGTGATATATGGAGCGAAGAAGATTTAGCGGGGGCTCCATGGTTTGTGTGTGCTGACAATGCTAATAGTGTAGTAACAATGCAAGGGGCGCACTAATGAGCAACTTAATAAGTGGATTAAGTGCGTTAATTAAATCTTCAATTGGTTCTACATTAATTGGATTCGTAAATATTGGTGTAGCTTCGATTCAAAGAACAGTGAATGCAAAACTGAGTGAAAAATACTCGGTATTGGATGCAGGTGCAGACAACACAGGGGCAACAGCAACAGCAACAAAAATACAAAACGCTATCAATTCGGGATTCGGTGAAATTGAAATACCAGACGGAAAATATTTGATTGATACTGATTTGATCGTACCGGATAACGTAAGAATTAAATTTTCAGAAAACGCAATTTTTCTGGCAGGAAAAGATGGATTGACATTTTTTAGGTCTAACACGCACGCTTACTTTAGTTCGATACATTCGCCGCGTTTTGACGCAAACGGACACGCTAATGTAACTTGCGCAGATATGATAAGTTTCAGATTGCATTCAGGAATTTATAACCCGTTTATGATGGGTGCAAAAAACGGAATAGTTTTTAGAAATGGCTGTTTTGGAACCGAAATAAATAACCCAACATCATACGCGGTTAAGTATCCAGTGATTTTTATCAGTAATAACTCAGGGTCAGTTGTTAGAAACCCTAATTTTGATAATTCGCCAGGTGTAGGAGGTGATGGAACAGGTAGTGGAGTAACCGTTCAATATGGTGGAGGAAGTAACTTAGGGGTGCAGGTACTTGGCGGATATATACAAGGTTTTGTTTTTGGTGTTGACGATGGGGCAAACGGGACATTAGTAGAGGGAACATATTTCGAACAGTGCTCATCAGTAGACATTACGGCGAACACAACAGCGCGAAATTGTAAGTATGAGGATTGTGAGCATTGGGGAACAATAGGACTCGCAGCATATCGGTTTAGAAATACGGATTCAATGACCATATGGAACCCAACTATGGGAAGCGGTGCGAGAACAGTTCTTTATGATATTGATGGAACAAACACTAATTGCGTTGAATATAGAAGTGGGTCAAACGCATCATTGAATATGCCAACTGGTGATTTGACTTATGTGTCAAAAATGGCGGTTCAATCAGTGGGAACATTTGTGCCAACAATAGTGGGCTCGACAACGGCAGGAGCAGCGATATACACAGTACAAACTGCAAAATTTACGAAAACGGGTTCTACCGTTTCAATGCAAATTTCAATTTCATGGAGTGGGCATACAGGAACAGGGGCGATGTTATTAAATGGTTTGCCAGCGGGTTTGGCTCCTTTGAGCTTTGCGCCTATGCGTAGATTTTCAGTAAGTCCGGGATTTGCTGTTACGGGAATATCAGTAAATGCGGCAATGATCGGAGCAGGAACGACAATAGGGATAAGGCAAATCTCAAACGCCGGGGTAGAGTCGTTAGTGCCTATCGTGGCGGCGGGATCTATTGATGTGTTTGGAACGTTTGAAATATGAAAAAACTCTACCTAATAGGCGGCGTTGCAGCTGCAATCACAGCCTATGTATGGTGGCGATCAAACAGCGGAAATGATGGACAGGACGAAGATATGATAGACGCAGCGCAAACAACAATTGACGAAGCGGCGGGGGTTCTAACCACTTCGCCAGTGCAAGAAATGGCGACAAGCCAGCAAATGTTAGATCAGTTAAAAAGCAAAGAATCATGCCGTTTAACTGCCTATCAATTGGAAGATGGTAAGGGAATGACGATCGGTTACGGGCATAAGTTCCAGCCAGGTGAAACCGTATATCAAAACATCACGCAAGAACAGGCAGAAGCCTATTTTGCTGATGACGTGGCAAACCGCGCTGAAAAATGGGTCAAGCTTTACGTCACCGTTGATCTAAGTCAAAACCAATTTGATGCACTGGTCAGCATCGCTTTTAACATGTCGCCTCAGTCATTCAAGAAATTTGCAAATGAAGTCAATGCCGGAAATGGTATTGATGGAATTGCGAAACAGTCAGTGTCTTGGGTAGCGGAACAGTATCAGAACGGTATTCAAAACCGCCGAAATAACGAAATGCTCTTATTTAACCAAGGGGTTTACGCATGAAGCTGACCATTGAAGAAGATCTGATTTTGGTCGGCATCGGAATTGCTATTGTTACCGCGTGGTATATGAAGCAGGGCGCATCTAAGATTGTCGACACGGCATCGGCGGCAGTTAGTGCAGTAAATCCAATGAACCCAGATAACGTAATAAATCAGGGAGCAACATCGGTATATCAGAACACAACGGGCAGCACTGGAAGCATTGGCAGCGATATTTATGACTGGTTTCACCCGAGCGAGGGGAAAAGCTTAACCGCGCCAACGCCTACGAAACCATCTGGCGACATGGTGCATATAGACGACCCAAAAATATTTGACCCTATTCAATATCTTCAATAAATATGAAAATTGCCCCATACATACCAACACCACAAAGAGTCGTTTCTGAGGCAGTAGTAACGGTTGTTTCTGTGATCTTGGCGGCATGGATTATTTCACGATTTCCATCAGTGAAAAAATTTGTGAAGGCGAATTCGTTAACAGTCGATGACACAACAGGAAACAACATTTTATGAGCCTAAATCCTATTGTCGATGCAGTCGAAGCGCCTATTTTAACTTTCGCACAGAGTCTGATTAATAGAATCTGGCAAGACCCGGCACAGCAAGCATCAGCGCAGCTTGAATTGCTGAAACTCCAGCAATCAGGACAACTGGCGCAACTATCGGCAGACTCGCAAATAACGCTGGCACAGATCGGCGTTGATAATACCGAGGCGCAAAGTGAGAGCATGTTTAAAAGCGGTTGGCGTCCTTTCATCGGGTGGACTTGTGGCAGCGCGTTTTGCTGGAATTTCGTTTTGCAGCCGATCTGCGAGTTTGTGACAACGGCGGCAAGTCATCCGGTCATATTGGCAAAGGCAGATTTATCTCAAATGATGCCAGTGCTTTTGGGAATGCTCGGATTAGGCGTTATGCGAACGATAGAAAAGGTAAAAACATGAGCCTTGAACTAACCGTAAGCGCAGCAAACCTTCTGGCATTAATAGCAATATTAATTAAGCACGAAAATCGTATGACAAAGGTAGAAACACTCGTTCAACTATTAGCAACTGGTAAAAATCTGGAGTGATGAAAATGAATAAAAAAATTGTGATTTATGCAGCGGTAGGTATTGCGGCTTACTTCGTATGGGATAGATATTTATCAACTAGACTGTTAGCAAATGGTCTATAACAGATGATAAAATAAAAACTCTTTTCGAAAAGGAGTTTTATGAACAAGTTACACATTGCCGCACTCGTTGCGGCGTTTTCATTGTCTGCATGTGGCGGTGGGGGTGGTTCAGCTACACCGGCGGCAACACCGACAAGTAATACACCAACAACACCAGTGACGCCGCCAGCACCACCCACGCCAACACCACCACCAACACCAACACCAGCACCAACGCCAACACCGCAACCTGTTATTTCTGCCGAGGGTTTATGGAATGGAACGACAAATAACGGTAGATTAATTTCGGGTTTAGTACTCAATGATGGGACGATGTGGGTAATTTACTCAAGCCAATCGAATCAAACCCAAATTGCCGGAGTAATTCACGGCGCTGGTCAGTCAAATAATGGGTCATTTACCGTTGCAAATTCACTTGATTTTAATTTGCAAGGCAATGGGATTATGGCAAGCAATGTTTCAGCAAGTTACACTGCACAAAAAACATTTTCGGGGACTGTAACGTATCCAGGTATCGGCGTTCAAACATTTACCGCTACGTATTCAGCAAACTATGACATCACTCCTTCACTTGCAACGGTAGCGGGAACGTATTCAGGAGTATCGGCGGTCAAGGGCGCAACAGATAGCGGTACGATAACCATCGATGCAAGTGGAAATATGAAATCAACCGCGGTCAGTGGTTGTTTATCAGCAGGAACGATAACGCCAAGAACAAAAGGAAACGTCTACAATCTGACAGTTACCTACGGCGCTACACCTTGTTTATCGCCCGGCGCGACAGTTACGGGAATCGGTTATTTAGACCCGACAACTAAACGACTATACGGTACGGCGTTGAATGCAGCTAGGGACAACGGTTTTATTTTTGTAGGTCAAAAGACATCATAAAGTAGACATGAAAAAGCCCCGTAAATCGGGGCTTTTTTTATGCGATCGTGTCAAGTGAAAGCCTTTCATGCCACGGAGTGTAGATTTCGTTTATCGTATTATCGAATGTTCCTTGAATCTTTGCATACCTAACTTTCGAGGCTACATCATAGCTTCTAACATAGTTTTGATACGAACGTATCGGTGAAAGCCAGCGAGGGGCAACAGCGGCGACCCAGAGGAAAATATCTTCATCAGTCACGACCACATCACCGAATAAATCAGCGGCGGGTTGCCTAAGATCGCATGACTTGTAAGCAATAGTTTTTTTCTTGCTGTATAGTAACGAATTGTTACTATTTCGGATTCGTTGTTTCATCTTAAAGCGGGGTAGTATAGCGAAAAAAAGGAGCCTTTCGGCTCCTGTTGTTTCTTAGCCATCCCATTTAACATAATATAAATTATGCGAACATATGCACCTTGAAGCTGCTGCCCTTGAATTGCTGGTCAGCTTTGGTTTGAGTCAAACAGCGCTCGGAAGTAATTTTCGAACATTTTGGGAAGTAAATTTCGAACATTCGAGTTGCCGCCAACCGTTCAGCTGTCATTAGCGGAAATGTTTTCTCCGCAAGACGCAACTTTGCAGGACCGTCCTTCATAAGGCCATCAAATTGGCATACTCAATCGCTTCTTTCCACGCTTCCAAACGAATTTGCATATCCGGGCGATCGAATCCGGCGTTGTCGACCATGAATGCGCGAATCGCCAAAAAAGCCTGCCGAGCAGGAAAATACGGTATAAAGAAAATTCTTAAAAAATGCACGAACTGACGGCACCTGCTGATTCTGCGTCTCATGCATATAAATCGCGAGGTTAGGAAAATCGTGCTTCAGCATTTTTTCTGCCAACCAAAGAGCCGACGTTTTACCCACACCGCTTGGCCCAATAAAACAGCATCCCTGTTCGCGAAGAGTCACCGTTCGTTTAACCGATTGCGCTTTTTAAAAGCTAATGCGACGGAACCGACGATCCCCCCGAAAATGCGAAAACTTATGTGTAGTCGGCACAAAAAATGGTGTTTGAGGAACTCAAATTCGAGATAAACGTCACGAGTTTGCCCTAGCAATTGTGCTCTTTTTGCGTTTTCAGGGGGTATTTTTAGCCAGAAACAAATTTTTGATTGATTGGTCCATGAACTGGCTCATCATCAGTCCAGTTCCACGTCCCGAAACGAGAATTTTTAAAATCGTTCATTGCGTCAATAATTTCCTCCCTCGAATTCATCACAAAGGGACCATGTTGAACGACAGGCTCATTTAACGGGCGTCCTTGTAACATAAGAATTTCTGTCGGCCCTGCTCCACCGGTCAATTGAACAGACCGATCACTTCGGATTTCTATCGCTGAATGACGTGATACTAGGTAACCATCAATTGACAATGAATCTCCGGCAAAAAAGAAAAGCTGTCTTCGAATGTCTTGCACTTGAGTTGGTGGCAATATCCAGGTCGCGCCCGACTCCATCTTTATCGTCCAAATCGCTACGTTATTCGCAAGATCAGCTGCCCACGAATTTGGAGGAGGCTTCGGCATTTTTGAATTAGCTTTGCCAAGAAACTCTCCTGCAATACAATGTACTTCAGTTTTTTTATTTAATTTCCAAAAACTATACTGAGGGATATCTTTCGCCCAAATCATAGTGAAGTTCGGATCGACTAATTTATTTTCTGCTGGCAGATTTAGCCAAATTTGTATCAGATCTAAGGGGTTAGACTTGTCTTTGTTTAGTAATGGAAAGACCTCGGAATGGACAATGCCTCGACCAGCAGTCAACCACTGAACATCACCATCGCCATACCTAGCACAAATTCCCAACGAATCAGAATGATCAACTAGGCCTTTTCGCACAATAGTAATAGTTTCAAACCCTCTATGAGGATGTGCGGGAAATCCAGGTACCTTCTTTCCATGGTACATGCTCCAGCGATTGGACTTAGAACTTTCAGACCGAGAGATTGCTTCAATTCCATTTTGCGGTCCAAAATTTTCGTTACCTGGTGGATATTCGTCATTATGGTGTACGCAAATCAGAAACGGGTCGATGGTTTCCCAAACTGACCCAAGAGGGCTGATTTTTAAAATGGAAGAAGTCATACTGGTTCTAGTGGTGTAACTATATTTTTTGTTAAATTCAATACGCTCAAGTCAAAGAATGAGCTCGTCTGAAGCATTTCAAAATGATGAGTCCCCTTAATGGCTCAGACGACTGCATCATTTAAATTTGAAATATATGTTCTTATCCAAACTTGATTATATTTTGAAGAATCAACGGACCACCCATCCCAAGTAAAGCTCCTCCCTGATCAATTCTACCGAGGAAGATTGGTGCAAAACCTAAGTCAGAAACTAATTGAGATCCAACTTCTGCTGCTTTCGTATCATTGCTAGATACGAACATTACGCGGCGACCAGCACCTTCAGTTGGGTTCATTGCCAATAGTTTTGCAGGTAATTGATTAAATGTTTTAACGATTTTTGCGCCAGGAAACGATGTCACAACCAAATTACTTGATGCGTGTCCCTTCAATTCTTCTGGTGAGATACCATATGTATTCATCGCATCGATAATGATTTTGCCACTCCAATCAGAAAGCATTTTTCCAATTAGTGGGTGAGCACGGAACGGTATTGCTAAAATAATGACGTCTGCTTTAATCGCTTCTTCGATTTCCTTTGCGGTTACTTTCCCACCGATTTGAGTTACCATTGGTTGAATCGATTCCGGACCACGTGAATTTGCGATCCCTACTTCAATGCCATTCCGTGAAAAATGCCGTGCAAGTGCAGTGCCAACGTTGCCTGATCCAATAATAGAGTATTTCATGTTTTTTCCTTCAAAAATTATTTGGAAAGCTCAAGCTTCCAGCGAAGCGATTTGAACCGCAGCTTGTTTTAAAGCTGCGGCTTTTACTTCTGGCCCAAAGGCCAGTCCTTCTGCACGCACAATAGTTACGTCTGTCACGCCGAGAAAACCCAACAATCCGACGAGATAACTCTCCTGATGCTCAATAGCGGCTGCAGGACTTCCAGCTGAATAAACACCACCACGTGTAGAGGCAATGATTGCTTTTTTATTTTTGAGTAAGCCTTCAGGACCAGTTGCAGTGTATTGAAAAGTCTTTCCTGCGATTGCGATGCGATCAATCCAAGCCTTTAGCGAAGTTGGAATTGATAAGTTATACATTGGTGTTCCGATGACCAAAACATCTGCATCAAACAACTCTTCGAGGTACGCATTACCTTTTGCAATGTCGGCATGAATAATGACATCGTTGCTTTCTACCCCGTGCATAATTGCGAGATGAGTTCCTGACAAATGCAATGCTGGATCAGCAGCCAAATCACGTGCAATCACAGTGACTTCTGGATGCTTTGATTTGAAATGGCTGACTATCTCTGCTGATAGATTACGGCTCGCGGAGTCAGCACCTAATATGCTTAAATCTAAATGAAGAAGCTTCATGTTATTTCCTTTAATTTTGTGTAAATTTCAAAAATTGTTAATGTTCTCTGTTATTTTTACTTCAGCAGATTATTGTTTAACTGCTTCAACTTGAATTACTAATTTGACGGTATCTGGAACGCCATAATCCAATCCCCAGTTCATTCCCCATTGGGTTCGTTGGATCGTCGTTTCAAAGTCGCCACCACAAACTTCGTGTTTAATAATTGGATTCATGTAGCAATTAAAATTAGTTGCCTTCAGCAAGACTGGTCTGGTCTTTCCTAATAGAGTCAATTCACCCTTTACTTCGGAAATTTTCTCTCCACGGAAGCTAATTTTGTCTGCGGTAAATCTCGCGGCAGGATATTTAACTGAATCGAAAAAGTCTGTTGTTTGCAAGTGTTGATCAAATGCTGCATGGCCGGTATTGATTGATCTTGTATCAATCGCCAGATCGACTTTTCCGGACTGTGCTGCCATATCCAAAACTACAGTTCCCTCCTTTTTATCGAAGCGACCTCGATTTGTAGATGTACCAAAATGTGTTACCTCGAATGTGACATAAGTGTGTGTTGGATCAATGTTATAAGTTGCAGTATCAGCATGTGCAGTACCAACAAAACTTGCAACAGTTAAGAAGGCTGTAATAATAGTTTTGCGCATAGAAATATTCCTTTTTGATTGCTAAATAGAGCTAATTACGGCTTATTCTCGCCGAATTCTGTTCTTTGAACGGTAGTGCGAAATGAAACAAAGCGCTTCGTCGCACAATTTGTAACGTATTCAAATTACGCTGCTTCATTTGATCTCCTTTCTAACTTAACTACCATGAGAGAGAATCGTACGCACCTCCATCAATCTTGAAAAGATGATATATTGAGATATATACCATCTGTTTTTTAGATAGGAAGAACATCATGTTAGACGGGATATCGTTAGATCAACTCAGAACTTTTATTGCTGCAGTCGACGAAGGAAGTTTTTCTGCTGCAGGTAGAAAGCTTAACCGTGTACAGTCTGCAGTGAGCGGTTGGGTAAGTAGTCTTGAAGATCAGATTGGGGTCGTTTTATTTGATCGAACCGGACGCATACCAAAGCTAACTCCAGAAGGCGTCTTGCTTGTCGCTGATGCTCGCAATATTGTCGCTGGTGTCGACACGTTGAAAGCTCGTGCAAAATTAATGTCCTCCGGAGTTGAACCAGAACTTTCTGTAGTCATTGATGTTTTCTTTCCGACTGGACTTGTTAGCGAAGTAGCTAAAGCATTTGTAAGTAAATTCCCTCTTACACCATTGAGAATTTTTGTTGAGGGGTTAGGTGCTGCGTATCAACCAATATTGGAAGGACGTTGTAGTCTAGGAATTCTCGGTTCTTTACCTGTGACTTTTCCTTCGCTCGTAGGCGAACGACTTGCGGAAATTCCGTTAGTAACCGTCGCTTCAAAGCGTCATCCTTTGGCCGAATTCAATTCAAAAATTCCGAAACGTGAATTAGCAAAGCATGTCCAACTAGTGCTAACTGATCGGTCTGATTTGATGGCTGGCCAAGACTATGGTGTGATGTCGCCACTTACCTGGCGGCTCGCTGATCTATCTACTAAACATGCTTTTCTCAGAGATGGCGTTGGGTGGGGTAGTATGCCAATTCACACGGTAGCAAAAGAAATTTCGGAAGGTGAGTTGGTCATCCTTGAATCGGATGAATTACCCAAAGCGGGTTTTAACTTGATTGTATCAGCATTCCATCAAGCATCTGCACCTCCAGGTCCCGCCGGTCGTTGGTTTGTTGATCAGCTTAAAGAATGTCTAAAGGTACGAAAGTAAACTTTTAGTTAGTTCGCGGTGAACTGATTTTGTAAGTAAAAATAGTCATATAAAATCCAAATTCGCAAACTAAAAATCTTCAAAAAAATGCCGCAAACCTGCGGGCAACTTTGACTTGGAGTTCAGCGCTCGGAAGTGATTTTTGAACTCTCGTTCAATTCCCTGAGTTCACGCCCAATTTACGCAAGATAGATTCCATTAAACACCACTGAGTGACGCCACTTTGCAGTAAATTTGCGCCCGCAAACGCCGTAAATGCCAACCACCATTGGTTAATGAACCATGGGCTGCCAGGCACTCCGAATGCCAGCGAAAGTAAAATAAATGTACCTGCAATAACGCGTACGAGCTGCCAAGAGGTCATGATGCTTCTCCTTAATGAGTAATAAATTCAATACGATGGCGATATGCCATGTAATAAAGCAGAGGAATAATGATCAACGTCAGTAACGTCGAGACGAGAATTCCAAAAATGAGAGAGATGGCCAGTCCATTGAAGATCGGATCATCCAAAATAAAGAACGCTCCTAGCATCGCTGCCAGACCGGTGAGCATGATGGGTTGAGCGCGTGTAATGGCGGAATTCACCACGGCATCTTTAAGCTCCATCCCTGATCGCACTTGAAGATTAATAAAATCGACCAACAAAATAGAATTCCTGACGATAATGCCTGCCAGCGCAATCATGCCTATCATGCTCGTTGCAGTGTATTGAGCACCCAGCAAAGCATGTCCCGGCATGACGCCAATAATCGTTAATGGGATTGGTGCCATGATAATCAGCGGCGTCAAATATGAGCCGAATTGAGCAACCACGAGCAAATAGATCAGAATCAGACCAACGCCATAGGCAGCGCCCATGTCTCGGAAAGTTTCATAAGTGATCTGCGATTCACCATCCCATTTGATTGCATAACCACGATAGGGGTCGCTAGGCTGGTGTATAAAATACTCTGTGACTGTTCCGCCGCCGGGCGTTGGAATTTGGTTAATTGCTTTACGCATGGAAAACATACCGTACAAGGGGCTATCTATCTTGCCAGCCATGTCAGCGGTAACGTAATTCACTGGTAACAGGTCTTTGTGAAAGATTGGTTGTTCACGGGTGGTATTGCTGATCGTGACCAATTCACGTATCGCAACTAATTTACCTTCTGCCGTTTTTACTGACAGTTGCAACAAACCGTCCATGTCGCCGTGTCTTTCTGCTGGCAGTTGCAGAATGGCAGCATTTGGATATTTGCTTTCATCATGCAACCACGTTGCTGCTTCACCACTCAAACCTGCATGCAACGTGGTTACAATGTCGGCTTGTGCAACACCAAGTACGGCTGCCTTGCGGCGATCTACCAAGAGCATCACACGCGGCGCAGAAACAATACTGCTGTCATCAGAATCGACCACGCCACTGGTTTTGCTAAAAACAGCGCGAACAGCCGTGGCAACCTGACGACGCCCTTCTGCTTCTGGTCCATAGATTTCTGCAACGATAGGAGAAAGAACTGGCGGACCCGGTGGCACTTCAACAATTTTGATGTTGGCGTTAAATCGCTGCCCTATCGTTTGTAATGCTGGCCGCAGGCGTGTCGCAATCACATGACTTTGATCATCGCGATGATGCTTATCCACCAAATTGACTTGGATATCACCAACCTCGCCACCTGTACGTAAATAATACTGGCGGACAAGCCCATTGAAATTAATCGGCGCGGCTGTGCCTGCGTAGGCCTGATAATCAGTGACCTCCGGAACGGAGGATAAATAGTTGCCTAATTCATGTAGTACGGCAGCGGTTTGTTCTACCGGGGTGCCAGCCGGCATATCGACGATGACCTGAAATTCCGATTTGTTATCAAATGGCAGCATCTTGAGTAAAACGATACCCGTTGCTGGCAGCAAAACAGAAAAAGCGATTAAAGCAGCTACCGACAAACCTAACAATCCGCGATTGCGCTTTCCGTATACATCATTCAAGAAAGGTTGAAACAAACGCACAAATATCGGCGCGAGTCTTGCAGCTAGGCCATGTGGTTTTGCATCAATTTCAGAGCTATGCGCATCTTTCATCCAGATGCGTGCTAACCACGGAGTCACAACGAAAGCAATCGCCAGTGAAAGCAGCATTCCCATACTCGCATTGATAGGAATCGGGCTCATGTATGGTCCCATCAATCCAGATACGAAAGCCATAGGTAGCAGTGCCGCAATCACTGTCAGCGTTGCAAGAATAGTCGGGCCACCGACCTCATCCACCGCGCCGGGGATAATTTCTTTCAACGATTTATTTGGAAATTGGCGTTGATGCCGATGAATATTCTCAACTACGACGATCGCATCATCGACCAGAATACCGATAGAAAAAATCAATGCAAATAGCGATACTCTGTTGAGCGTAAAGCCCCACGCCCAGGACGCAAATAGCGTGACTGTGAGCGTCAGAACTACCGCCATTCCAACGATAGCTGCCTCGCGGACACCGAGTGCAATGAAGACGAGTACGACCACTGACAAGGTTGCAAACAACAGTTTTTGAATCAGTTTTTTTGCCTTATCGTTCGCGGTATTGCCGTAATTACGCGTCTCAGCGACGTGAATTTCGGACGGGATAACCGTATTTTTGAGTTCTTCAACCCTCGCCATGATGGCGTTAGAAACATCGATCGCGTTCTCGCCAGATTTTTTGGTAATCGCAATCGTTACGGCTGGATATTCACCGCCCTTTTCCCCAGCAACACCATGCCAAACGTAACGCGACATTGGTAAGGGCCCATCTTTGATTGCCGCAATATCTTGCATAAAAACAGGCTTGCCGTTGTGAACTGCAACCACTAATTCAGCAACTTCACGTGCATCCCGTAAAAATGGACCAGACTCAATCGTGACCGATTTGTTACCAGAAAGCAGTTCGCCAGCAGGCAAACCAACGTTTGTCGATTGGAGCGCATTACGCATATCCGCGACGGTCACTCCGGAACCTTGCATTCGTGCCGGATCAAGCTCCACCAGAATGGCTCTCCCCGGACCTCCTATGGTTGTGACGTCCCTGGTTCCAGGAACGCGTTTCAGATCGGTTTCTATACTGTGCGCGACACGTTCCAGATCATAAGCGCTCGTTTCCGAATTTTTGCTATACAACGTCAAACTAACGACAGGAACGTCATCAATACCCTTCGGCTTAACCAGGGGCGGTAGTACCCCTAAATTCTTAGGCAACCAATCAGCGTTTGAATTTACGGTATCGTAGAGGCGTACCAATGCTGCAGTTCGAGGAACTCCTACCTTAAATTGGACGGTCATGGTGGCCATACCGGGCCTCGATAGTGAGGCCACGTGTTCAACGTCATTCATTTGCGACAAGACTTGCTCCGCCGGAATGGAAACCATTTGTTCAACATCGGCAACAGAAGCACCTGGAAAAGGCACTAGTACATTCGCCATTGTCACGTTAATTTGAGGCTCTTCTTCGCGCGGCGTAACCAGCACAGCAAAGATGCCCAATAACAAAGCACCAAGCGCTAATAAGGGAGTAATTCTGGCGGCTTGAAAGAACGCTGCGATACGTCCTGAAATACCAAGACGAGAGGTCATCGCGCCTCCTTCACAGCCGCCGCTGGATCAACCGCAATGCGTTCTCCAGCGCTAACTCCAGTAAGTACTTCCGTCGTTTCACCCTGAGATTTACCTAGCCTGATCTGGCGTAATACTGGGCGTTTATTGCTGTCAATAACATAAATCCCCATCATTTCACCGCGACGAACAATCGCCTTTGATGAAACATAAAGATGCTTACCCGATGCACCGTGCGATGGTAACCAGACTCTGGCAAATAAGCCTGGAGAAATACCAGATGTTGACTCTGGCAACTCAATACGAAGCTGGGAGGTATGCGTAGAGGCGTCGATGGTAGGTAATACCTGGAAATGTGTCGGCGACAGCCATTGACGACTAGGTGGCAAGCCTGGAAACTCTATTTTTATGGGTTGACCAGCGACGTAGTTATTCATTGCCGTTTGCGGCAGCGAAGCCGTGACCCTCAGACCTTTAGGATCAAAAATCGTCAACATTGGCTTGCCTGGCATTGCCATATCACCCAGCGCAACCGGAAATTCAGAAATAACGCCCTCATAGGGGGCCTTGATCACAAAAAAACCTGATTGAATATCAGCAACGTTGGCTTGCGCCATTTGCGCTTTCAGTTGTTCGGAAGTGGCTTTGTATTGTGCTTCAGCACGTTCCATAGCGGACTGACTGATGTATTGCTTCTGAAATAAGTGCCTTTGACGCTCTACGTCTTTTGTGGCCAGTTCCAAAGCTGATCGTGCCGCTTGTGCTTGCGCTTGCCCCGCCACACTCCCCTGCATAGCTGATCGAGCATCTATCCGGACCAAGACCTGACCTTCTTTTACGCTATCACCAGCCTTCACTGGAAGCGCAACGATCGCACCGGAAACTTGTGCAGCAATGACAGTTTGACGGATAGATTCAACGACAGCGTTATAGCTTGCGCTCTCCGTTGAATCTGTTGCACGGACTATTTCACTTGCCAACTCCCCCTGCGCCGCAAAAGCGGCCGACATATGCAGTACCGACATCGCGACCACAGCACCCAAACGAGAAAATCTCAACATCACCACTCCCCTGATTAATCTAACGATTTCGCAAGCATCAACTTAAGACATCGTAATTATGTAACTACGTATTTAAATAAGCAAGAACGAATTTAATTAAGTACGTGATATAATAAGCACCATGTGATCTGTATCAATGCTTAAAATTTATTTAGAGAGAGAATGTATGGAAGGTCTAACGCTAGATGCACTAACGCAAGTAGCAGGATATTTTGCTGCATTGTCGGAGCCAACCCGCCTGCAAATACTGAGTTTGTTGCGAGATAAGGAACGTAACGTTGGAGAGCTCGCGGAACTTTGCGGCTACACATCTGCGAACATCTCACGACATTTAGCTATTCTCAGTAAGCATGGATTAGTGGCAAAAGAAAATCGCGGAACAAGTGTTTTTTACAGAATTGCAGATGAGTCGATCTACACCCTATGCGATGTCGTTTGCGGCAGTCTATTGAAGCAACTGGAAGATAAAGCGCGATCTCAAAAAGAATTTGCGCAAACAACAAGGTTGGCGAAGGAACGATAAAGTAATTTGATTTTTAACCACGGAGTTGATCATGAAATCAAACGTTGGAACTATCGATAGAACAATCCGCATCTTAGTTGGCCTGGGCGCAATCGGAGCAACATCGATCGGGGCGATTGGTGCATGGGGATGGTTGGGCATTATTCCACTTGCCACTGGCATATTTCGCTTCTGCCCTGCCTATTTACCTTTCGGTATAAGCAGTTGTGCGACAAAGAATAACGGCTAAAAGGAGTCTGTCATAACGACAGCTATCCCTAACTATCACGAACCCACGCAAGTACATCTAGATTGCATGGGACGTAGTGGTCGGTTTCGTGATCCCTCTTGCAATCATGTTCATAGCCCGGAAGTTTGATCCTATCTTTTTCAAGCTCGATACGCAGTATTTTCCAGACGAAAATATATTTGTCGCGCATCAAAATGTTTCTCGTATAAAATAACGGTAAGTATTCGTTTTCATTGACGTTTTATTAATGATGTACGCAAACGTGCCCACCTACCTTTGGATATACGCGTATGGAAAAAACAATTTCCTTGCAAGGTGGCCTGACTACCATTGAGTTGACTGCTTCCGCTTCCATTTGCCTGTCCTCTTTGCCCTGCTTTGCAGCTATCTTAAACGTGGCAGAAAATGTATTTGCCAATTGCCGCTTACTGATTACTTTTGACCCTAATTTGCCAATTGAAATCAAGGAATGCTTGCAATTACAGGCGCAACAAGAGTCCATAGAGATTATCGAATTTTGTCACACGCTGTGGCGTAACACACCATCAAATACAGCAACAGTATCAAGGGAAAAAGAAAATGGCTACGTATCTTTTTCAGGTATCCCGATTAGATGGACTAATTCCCAAATTCTTGGCGCGCTGGTTATCCGTTGCCCCGCGCAGTTGAACTGGAATTCCTCACATAATCAACAGCTCAGTGTGTTTGCAAGCTGGGTCGAAGCTGAAGTTCTGAAACACGTTACCCAAGCTATAGGCGGGATTTCCCATAAGCTTAGTCTGCTCCAGAACCTTCACACGCCCTTCTCCAAAGTCATTGGCCACACGCAATCAGAAACAATCGCACCAGAATTCACAAATCAAGCACGCGATAGTCGTTATGCGATAGAAAGTAATAGCTTACTGAAAACCGTCATTGATTGCACCGCTTCATATGTCCACGTTCGTGATTTAAATGGGCGCTATCTTTATGTCAATAAGGAGTATGAGGCCGTTTTTAAATGTAAAAATGACGAAATTATCGGTAGACATTACCGGGAAGTTTTACCAGCGGATTTGGCTGACGATATTTATCAAGCGGAGTACGAGATGATCGCCTCTGGCACACCGCGACATACCGAAAATATTGTTCAAAGAGATGATGGGCCCCATAACTATCTGGCCATTCGCTCTCCCCTTTTTGATCATCATGGGGATGTAATAGGTACGTGTGGCGTCGGGATGGATATAACTCAGAAAATGCGTTTGGAACAAGAAATGGCGCAAGCACTTGCCTCACTGAAAATCAGCGAAGAGCGCTGGGAGTTCGCAATGGAAGGTAGCGGCGACGGAGTCTGGGATTGGGATATACCCGCAGAAAAATGTATCTATTCAAAGCAATGGAAAAAAATGCTGGGTCACGAGGATAGCGAGATCAGCGATAGCATCAAGGAGTGGTCCGAACGCATTCATCCAGAAGATGAAGTAGAGCTAATGGCTGCTGTGGAAGCTAATTTTCAAGGAATGACAACCAGCTTCTCGCACGAATATCGGTTCAGATGTAAGGACGGCAGCTACATCTGGATTCATGACCGCGCGATGGTGGTGAAGCGTGACCACAATGGAAGACCTGTGCGCATGGTTGGTACCCACACTAATATTTCGGATCGCAAAAACATAGAGCAACTCAAAGCGGAGTTTGTTTCTACGGTTAGCCACGAATTAAGAACACCAGTCACTTCAATCCGTGGCGCACTCGGTTTGCTTGAGAGTGAGTTGCTTGGCAAGCTACCAGATCAAGCCTTGAATTTAATTAAAGTTGCCCATAGAAATAGCCAACGTCTGATCGTCTTGCTTAATGATATTTTGGACATGGAAAAACTTATGTCCGGAAAAATGCTCATGGATATCCATACCGTCAATTTAAGCGAAATTATTGAACAAGCGATCGATGAGAATAAAGATTTTGCTGGCACCTTTAATGTCGGACTCAAATTCTCTCCGTTGTCGGCTGCGAGCTTGGTTAAGGGCGATTCTGAACGCATCAAACAGGTTTTAACTAATCTTTTATCGAATGCTGCAAAATTTTCGCATGGCGGTGACATGGCAACTATTCGTCTTGCCAAGGAAAAAAATTGCTACAAAGTGGCGGTCATTGATACAGGAGAAGGTATACCAGAACATTTCCAAAGCCATGTCTTCGAAGCGTTTGCTCAGGCAAACAGTTCAAATACCCGCCAACAAGGAGGTACTGGTCTCGGATTGAATATCAGTAAAAAATTGATACAACAAATGCAGGGCAATATTGGCTTCGAATCTACTTTTGGGAAAGGCAGCACGTTTTGGTTTACGCTACCAATGGCCTAGATTTGCAGCCCCAAAAAACTCCATTTGATCGCAAGCACAGTGCCGGGTGTATCCAATTCATAAAAAAATGAGACGTTGCGGCAAGTGGTGGTCTTTTTTTTCCACCAGTACTTAAAAGTTCATGCTGTGTTGTGTTTTGGCCATTTAATTCACACAAACATTGTCAGACCGAATTTCGCGTTAAGCCTGACGGCGCGGGTATATTGACTTTAATTTTTATCGTGTCTTTGTCTCGTGAACTATCTATCGATAAGCTCGTGAAATTCAAAGGCGAAATTCAAGCACCTGCGCAAATAACGAGACTAAGTGCTCAATGGAAGAAAGATCGACGAGCTTAGCGCCTGGCTGCTCTGTTAAACTCTTCTTCCCTCTCCCGGGCGCGACGTTGCCCAACAACGCGTTGTTGTTCCTGTGCAGTCATTGGCGTATTATCACGTTGCATTTGTGCAACCACATTTGGCTTACTACAACCTATGCCATGATTAGCCTCGCAATTTGCAATGAGCTGTTTAATTGCATTCTGCGGTCCAGTTGAGGCAGGTAAATTCCCTTTACCCGATGCCTGAATATTTTGTCTTTCGCGATCGAGTTGCCTTAGTTTAAATGCATCGTTTTCTTTTTCCCAGTCTTTTGGCGCAGGAACATCAGAAGAAGGCTTAACGTTCAAGCTCAGCTTCTTTTCAGTTTGATTGGCCACAGAACATGGAGTGTCAGAAAAGGAAATTTTTCCGTTCGGAGAGGAACATTTGTAAACCTGTGAATAGGCACAATTGGCAAGCAACAGGGTAGAGAGAATCAATAAGCGCGAGATAGACATACGATTTCAGTGGGTTAAAATAAAATCAGTCAATGTGTTAACTTACCATAGAAGTCAAAAAAAGCGAGCGCAAAGTATGAGGCAAATCCTCGACATATTCTGAGTGAACGCAGGTAAAACTAATTTGTCACTGAAAACATTAAATAATCTCGCGGCTCTCCGCGGACAATACGATACTTTTTAAGATGACCTTCTAGCTCAAATCCGATCTTTTTCAATACTCTTACTGACCGCAGGTTGGTATCAAGTACAGTTGCCTGTACCCGGATAAATTCATGTTCAGTCATTATCCAAGCAATCAACGCCCTACTACACAAGCTAGCAATACCCTCCCCCCAATAGTCTGGATGCAAATCGTAAGCCAATTCTGCAGTTCGATGAATCATTGAAATGAAAGGAAAACCGATCGTACCAACAAGCATATTTGTCGATCGCTCAACGATTGCGAATCGTATCGCTGAATTAAGATCTTCCGTATTCGATAACCTGATGATCGGTTCAAGATCGTCAGCTGAATTTAAGTTCCAACTTGTATGCTCAATGACGTGAGGCATTGCTAAATAGCGATACCACGATGGAACATCGGTCAATTCTATAGGCCTGAGCATCAGACCTGAGTCACCAAGAGTTGGCAGGGAATCTAAACGCATCATCAACAACCTGGATTGATTTTCTGGGATTTATCATATTCCTGACAAATCATTGAACGATGAACGCCCATATTGGCAAATACGAACGTATGCACTCAATGTCTTTTTGTTGATGCATTTTATTTGAATTACAAAAAATTAAACACCAATTTTAGCCAGCATAGATGCCAGTTCACGCAAAACTGGTTCTAGCTTTGGGTGCTCTGCTGCAAATTTAGCCGACAAAGACACAGAACGTTCACTCAATGCAGCATAAACCGGATCATCGTGCTGCTGTTCACTGTTCAATACCTGGTGAATGTCTTTGTTTAAATTTTGCAGCAAAGACTTTAATTCCCCATCCACTTCTTCGGTACCCGCTAATTCAGTATGCAGTTGTGTCAGTAATTGTTTTACGTGTTCTTGGTTCATTTATTTCTCCGGTTTTTGTTGATGTCAAAATTGGCGTAAAGTGATGCACCCAACTTACGCTGTTTGATGTCGTTATCTTTGCTTATTGATTTTCTAGCTTATATACCAGCACCACTGCTTCGGCAGCAATACCCTCTTCTCTGCCGAGGTAACCAAGTTTTTCGTTGGTTTTTGCCTTGATGTTGACTTGCGATACATCGACTTGCAAATCGGCAGCCACATATTGCACCATGCTTGGAATATGCGGCGCCATCTTTGGCGCTTGCGCAATGATGGTTGCATCCAGGTTCCCAATCGCATAGCCAGCATCATTGAGGCGCTTCACTGATTCACGTAATAACACACGTGAATCAGCGCCAGAAAATTTGGCATCTGTATCCGGAAAATGGCGCCCTATATCCCCTAAACCAGCCGATCCAAAAATCGCATCTGTGATCGCATGCAATAACACATCAGCATCCGAATGCCCTAGCAAGCCCGTTTTGTGCGGAATGTCGACACCGCCAATAATCAATTTTCGGCCTGGCACCAAAGCGTGACAGTCGTAACCTTGCCCGATTCTGAAAGGAGGAACATTATTCTTCATCAAATTTTCTTTCTTTTATGTACTTTTATTATGTGATTTTAAATTACTTCAAATACTTGCTGACCTGTTCCAAATCGGCTGGTAAGGTCACTTTTAAATTGCAGACATGTCCTTCAATGAGCAATGGAATATGCCCGGCCGCTTCCACCGCACTGGCCTCATCGGTCACCTGATCAGCCGCGTCCAAGGCGTCGCACAAGAGCTGGAAGCGAAACATCTGCGGCGTCTGTGCCAGCCACATTCCATCACGGGATATCGTGTGCACTTTACCGTCAACGACGCGCTTAACCGTGTCAACAACTGGCAAGGCGAGCAATCCGCCAACCGTGCTCGTTCCAACTTCGCTTAATAATTTGCTCAATAATCCGGCAGTCAGACCAGGTCTGGCGGCGTCGTGCACCATGATCCAATCATCGCCCTTGGTTTCCTTTGCGATGGCGGCCAGACCATTACGCACGGAATCGCGTCGGGTATCTCCCCCGCAACGCAATACGCTTAAGCGCGGCGACGGCTGTAAAAAATCATCCACATAAGCATCGTCAGGACTCACCACCACATAGGTATGTGAAACCCCATCAAAATTCAAGAAGGCGTTGACGGTATGCTGCAAAATCGACTGTCCTGCAATCGTTAAATATTGCTTGGGTGTATTCTTCCCCATACGGCTACCGACACCGGCAGCCGGGATTAAAGCGACGTATTTTGGCGCACCCTGTTGCGCGTTCTTTTGGGGTTCCAATTGTTGTTTAATTTCTTCTTGCATACATCTTTCATGCATCTTTGATAGGCTGTCTGATGCCAAACTGCCCATTCGTTTATAATGAGGCTTCATTTTAACCGCGTATTTCATTCTGTACGCGGTTCCTTAAGCTGCTTTTACGGTATCTTCAATTTTCAGCCGCAATGTCATTCGATTTCAACAAATCTTTAGCAAAACCCGGCCATAGACTGGCACTTCCTTCTCTGCACGGCTCTGCCGATGCGTTTGCACTAGCGCAAGCGGCGACGGCACTGAAATCTGAAAAACGTATGTTAACGGTGTTTGTCGCCAATCCCGGCGATGCCCAAAGATTACGTGACGAAATTCCCTGGTTTAACCCAGAGTTACGCTGCCATTTGCTGCCGGATTGGGAAACATTGCCTTACGACGCTTTTTCTCCGCATCAGGATCTGGTCTCAGAACGTCTAGCGAGTTTGCATGAAATTCAAAACGGTAATTGTGATGTGCTGCTAGCGCCAGCAACCACTGCCCTGCTCCGTATGGCACCGCCGTCATTTCTGGCCGCCTATACCTTTTTCTTCAAAAAAGGCGATACACTGGATGAAGCCAAGCTCAAGTCACAACTGACTTTAGCTGGCTACAGCCATGTCAATCAAGTCATGTCACCAGGTGAATATTCAGTGCGTGGCGGCCTGATTGATCTTTTCCCGATGGGATCGGCACTGCCGTATCGCCTTGATTTGTTCGGCGACACGATAGAGACCATACGTACGTTTGATGCCGATACGCAGCGCTCTTTGTATCCGGTCCCAGAAGTACGTTTGCTGCCAGGGCGCGAATTTCCTATGGACGAGCCAGCGCGTGCAGCTTTTCGTAGCCGTTGGCGCGAGACCTTTGAAGGCGATCCGTCCCGTTCCTCTATCTACAAAGACATAGGCAATGGGATTGCATCGGCTGGTATCGAGTACTACCTGCCACTGTTTTTTGAACAATCTGCGACGCTATTTGATTATCTGCCCCCAGCGGCGCATTTCGCGTTAGTCGGCAATATTGATGAAGCGATACAACGCTTCTGGACGGATACACGCTCGCGTTATCAGTTCTTAAAATCTGACAGAGAACGTCCGGTTTTAGCGCCTGAAACCGTATTTTTGCGCGATGAAGACTTTTTCGGCGCTTTAAAAACTCAGGCACGTTGGGTGATTGCGAATGCAGATAAAGCCGCTAGCGCGTCCGAAGTCTCCAGCTTTCTGCCGGATATCGCGGTTAACCGCAGAGCCGATGACCCGCTGACCAATTTGCGCTCGTTTTTGTTGCAAACCGATAAGCGTGTGATGATCTGCGCTGAAACTTTAGGTCGTCGTGAAACGCTGCAACAATACTTCAATGAATACGCAATTTCGCTGAATTTATGCGACGGCTACACCGATTTTGTAACTGCGAATGCCAAATTGATGCTGGGTGTCGCACCGCTGCACGCTGGTTTTATTCTGGCTGACGGTATCGCGTTTGTGACGGAAGCGGAATTATATGCAGGCAGCGGCAAACGTATAGGTCGGAAGAAACAAGAAGCAGTCACACAAGTCGAACACATGGTGCGCGACTTGTCGGAACTCAAAATTGGCGACCCTGTCGTGCATAGTAATCATGGTATCGGCCGCTATATGGGCTTGATCAGCATGGATTTAGGCGAAGGCGATACCGAATTTTTGCATCTGGAATATGCAAAAGAAACCAAGCTCTATGTGCCGGTGGCGCAATTGCATGTTATCTCACGCTATTCCGGTGCGTCTCCGGACGATGCACCTTTGCATAGCCTGGGTTCAGGTCAGTGGGAAAAAGCCAAGAAAAAAGCCGCGCAACAAATCCGTGACACCGCGGCTGAGTTGCTGAATTTGTATGCGCGACGCGCCTTGCGCCAAGGGCATGCCTTTGAATATTCCAGCAAAGACTATGAAGCCTTTGCGGAAAGTTTTGGCTTTGACGAAACTCCCGATCAGGCGGCTGCGATTACTGCCGTCATTGGCGATATGACATCTGGCAAGCCGATGGATCGTTTGATCTGCGGTGACGTTGGCTTTGGTAAGACTGAAGTCGCATTACGTGCCGCGTTTGTGGCAGTCATGGGCGGCAAACAAGTCGCCATCCTTGCTCCGACGACGCTGCTGGCGGAGCAACACGCGCAAACTTTTGCCGATCGCTTTGCCAATTGGCCAGTCAAAATCGCTGAATTATCCCGCTTCCGCTCCGGCAAAGAGATCAATCAGGCCATCAAAGGCATGGGCGATGGCACAGTGGATATCGTTATCGGCACGCATAAGCTTTTATCTGACGATGTGAAATTCTCCCGATTAGGTCTCGTTATTATCGACGAAGAACATCGTTTTGGTGTGCGTCAAAAAGAGGCGCTCAAGTCACTGCGCGCCGAAGTTGATGTCCTGACCTTAACCGCGACGCCGATTCCACGTACTTTGGGCATGGCGCTGGAAGGCCTGCGCGATTTTTCTATTATAGCGACCGCCCCACAAAAACGTCTGGCCATCAAGACGTTTGTGCGCAGCGAAGACAATTCAGTGATTCGCGAGGCTTGTTTGCGCGAACTCAAGCGCGGTGGTCAAGTCTATTTCTTACATAACGAAGTTGAAACTATCGAAAACCGCAAAGCCATGCTGGAAGCCCTGCTCCCAGAGGCGCGTGTGGTGGTGGCGCATGGTCAGATGCACGAACGTAATCTGGAAAAAGTCATGCGTGACTTCGTCGCCCAGCGCCATAATATTCTGTTGTGCACGACGATCATCGAAACCGGTATTGACGTCCCGACTGCCAATACGATTATCATGCATAGAGCGGATAAATTTGGCCTGGCACAGTTGCACCAATTGCGTGGTCGTGTGGGTCGCTCTCATCATCAGGCGTATGCTTATCTGTTGGTACATGACGTGCAAGGCTTGACGAAACAAGCGAATCGTCGTCTGGAAGCCATTCAGCAAATGGAAGAGCTGGGTAGTGGCTTTTATCTGGCAATGCATGACCTTGAAATCCGCGGTGCTGGTGAGGTTCTGGGTGATAACCAGTCTGGCGAAATGCACGAAATCGGCTTCCAGATGTATTCGGATATGCTTAGTGAGGCGGTGCGCTCACTGAAAAACGGTAAAGAACCTGATCTGGCAGCACCTTTGTCGACAACGACGGAAATTAATTTGCATATCCCTGCCCTGTTGCCGAATGACTTTTGCGGCGACGTGCATGAACGTCTTTCTATCTATAAGCGGCTGGCGAATTGCAGCAAAGCCAGCGCCATTGATGATATGCAAGAAGAGATGATCGATCGTTTTGGCAAGTTACCTGAACAAGTACAGTCTTTGCTTGAGACACATCGCTTACGCGTGGCAGCTAAACCTTTGGGCATCATCAAAATTGATGTGCATAGCGAAGCCGCGAACCTGCAATTCGAGCCGCAACCGCCTATCGATGCCATGCGGATTATCGAGTTGATCCAAAAAAATAAGCATATCAAACTCAATGGTCAGGATAAATTGCGCATTACTGCGAACATGCCAGATCTCGCCAGCCGCGTGGCCCAAATTAAGAGTACTTTAAAAGCCTTACAATAATTCGTTTGCCCTTATCCATGACAACTACCAGCCTCATTATTCAGTCTTTGCAAGAGATTAATCTCCAGCATCCGCAACTGCAAACCATCGTCGCACTGACACAAGCAGCCGCTATTACATCCATTAACAGTCATGCTGTACGATTGGAAGGAGTCGACATTGCGCCGCAAACTTTCAACGAAATTCAGCAACATTGCTTTTCTAATGCATGGGATGTTACGGCAGTTGAGACGCCACATTACTTAAGCGACTTTAAACTGGTCGCAATGGACATGGATTCGACGCTGATCACCATCGAATGCATAGATGAGATCGCTGATATGCAAGGCTTGAAGCCGCAAGTTGCTGAGATTACAGAAGCCGCCATGCGTGGTGAGCTTGAGTTTCAGGAGAGCCTGATCCGCCGCGTCGCTTTGTTAAAAGGCTTGGATGCCTCCGCCTTGCAACGTGTTTTTGATGAACGCTTGCAATTGTCACTTGGCGCAGCACCGATGCTCAAGGCGATTCAGGCGGCAGGGTTAAAGACTTTATTGGTTTCTGGCGGATTTACGTTCTTTACTGATCGGATGAAAGCCATGCTCAATCTCGATTACAGTCATTCGAACGTCTTAGAAATTGACAATGGCAAACTAACCGGCAAAGTCATAGGAACGATTGTCGACGCCGACGAGAAACAAAGAACCGTACAACGTATTTGCCAGGAGTTGCAAATCACACCTCAGCAAGCCATTGTCATGGGCGACGGGGCAAATGATTTAAAAATGATGAGCGTTGCCGGTATGTCTGTGGCGTTTCGCGCCAAACCTGTGGTCAGAGCACAGGCGAACGTGGCGCTGAATTTTGTCGGATTAGACGGTATATTAAATATTTTGCAGTAGTATCTATAAATTAAGGTTTAAAAAGAACGGCATCTTGACTTGGCTCTAATGCCGTTTTTTTACGCTTTGTCGGAGACAACCGACATAATTAAGCAGAAAAAGCACGAAAAAATAAAATAGTACGGACGTTCGATTTATTGAGTTAAAATACTTTTGAAGCCTTCTTGATTCGGCAGGTCAAGGCCACGTTAAGATTACTCAACATAACACTACTCAAAATCCGCAAAAGCGAGGAGACATCGATGTTTGAAGAATTCATGGGCACCATGCCAGTTGCCGATCGCCAGAAATTTGATATCGGCGCACTCGCTGACTATATGCGTCAACACGTCGCTGGTTTTGATGCAGCAATGGCTGACAAATTGGTGGTCACACAGTTTAAAGGCGGACAATCCAACCCGACGTTCAAACTCAGTGCAGGCGACCAACATTACGTCATGCGTGCCAAACCTGGTCCGGTTGCTAAATTACTGCCCTCAGCACACGCGATCGAGCGTGAATTTAAAGTCATGGACGCTTTGAGCAAATCAGGCTTCCCCGCCGCCAAACAATATGCACTGTGCAGCGATGAGGATGTGATTGGACGCGCGTTCTACATCATGGAATTTGTCGACGGCCGCGTATTGTGGGATCAGTCACTGCCAGAGATGACGCCGACGCAACGCGCCGAAATCTACGATGAAATGAACTGCGTTATTGCGCAATTGCATACCATAGACTACACGGCCATAGGGCTTGCAGATTACGGCAAACCAGGTAATTACTTTGCGCGCCAAATTGATCGTTGGACAAAGCAGTACCGTGCTTCGGAGACAGAAAAAATTGAAGCAATGGACAACTTGATCGCCTGGTTGCCGCATCATATCCCAGCTGGAGACGACACGAGCATCGTGCATGGTGACTATCGCCTTGATAACATGATGTTCCACAAAACCGAGCCACGGATTCTGGCAATTTTAGATTGGGAATTATCGACATTGGGCCATCCATTGGCAGATTTTTCTTATCATTGTATGAGCTGGCACGTCACGCCGGGACAGTTCCGCGGCATCAAAGGTCTGGATCATAAGGCTCTCGGCATTCCAAGTGAAGCTGAATACATCGCCAAGTATTGTGAGCGCACTGGCAAAACCATACGTCCAGAAGATTTTGATTTTTACCTTGCGTATAACCTGTTCCGTATGGCCGGTATTTTGCAAGGCATTATGAAGCGCTACGTCGATGGCACTGCGTCGAGCGCGCAAGCGAAGAAATCCGGCGAAGCGGCAAGACCGATGGCCGAATTAGGTTGGAGTTATGTGAACAAAACCCTGCGTTAAAGAAACTTACCCAGCATTAAATCGATTTTCACCGCAATAAAAACATACCGGAGACAACATGGAATTCGACTACTCAGAACGCTGCCAGACCTTGCAAGCAAAGTTATTACGCTTTATGGATGAATACATTTATCCAAACGAAAAAGCATACAAAGAAGAAATCGACCGCAATGGTACTGACAAGGGCAATCGTTGGTTAGCCACACAAATCATCGAAGACCTCAAACCCAAAGCCCGTGAACAAGGATTATGGAATTTGTTTTTACCTCAATCGGCACGTGCCCCGGAAGGTTTATCTAATCTGGATTACGCTCCTTTATGCGAAATTATGGGAGGTGTCAGTTGGGCACCAGAAGTATTCAACTGTTCGGCACCAGATACCGGCAATATGGAAACCATTGAACGTTACGGTACCGAAGAGCACAAAAAACAATGGTTAGAACCCTTATTGCGCGGTGAAATTCGCTCCGCTTTTGCGATGACAGAACCTGGCGTCGCCTCGTCCGATGCCACCAACATCGAAACCAGAATCGATCGCGATGGTGATCATTACGTGATCAACGGCCATAAATGGTGGATTTCAGGCGCTGGTGATCCGCGTTGCGCCGTGTACATCTTGATGGGGAAAACAGACTTCAATGCCGCACGCCATTCGCAACAGTCAATGATTTTGGTCGATGCTAAAACGCCTGGCATCACGGTCAAACGTCCGCTGCCAGTTTTTGGCTATGACGATGCGCCACACGGACACTGTGAAATTTTGTTTGAGAATGTGCGCGTGCCAGCAAGCAATATACTGCTAGGCGAAGGTCGCGGCTTTGAAATTGCGCAAGGCCGTTTAGGGCCTGGTCGCATCCACCATTGTATGCGCGCGATTGGCGTTGCTGAACGCGCTTTAGAGCTAATGTGCAAACGCCTCAATAGCCGCACTGCTTTCGGCAAGAAAATCTCTGAACAAAGCATTTGGCGCGAACGTATTGCCGAGTCCCGCATACAAATCGATACCGCTCGTCTGTTGACGCTTAAAGCGGCGTATATGATGGACACAGTCGGTAACAAGCATGCGCAAGCCGAAATCGCGATGATCAAAGTGCTGGCACCTAACGTCACGCAACAAGTGCTGGACTGGGCCATTCAGGCACACGGTGCTGGTGGCGTATCAGGTGATTTTCCTCTCGCTGCGCAATGGGCAGGCAATCGCACCCTACGCCTTGCCGACGGACCGGACGAAGTACATCGCAACGCCATTGCTAAACTGGAGCTGGCAAAACATATTAGCCTCAATGAAGATCTGGGCCTTCCCATTACCCGTTTTTGAGATCATCAGTCGTTTTTCGATGAGTTAACTTGATTCGTTTTCCGTTGACCTATGCGCATATGTGGCAAAGCTGGTAGCCAAAAGTACGATCGCTGCGCCGCATATTGCCCGGAATGATACAACTTCATCCAAGAAGATATAAGCCAATCCTATCCCATAGACTGGCTCTAACGAAGCAGTCAGGCTGGCAAGAGTCGCAGGTAGGCGCTGCAAACTATAAGCAAACAGGCTATGTGACAAAGCGGTAAAGACGCTTCCTAATAATGCCAGCAGGAACCAGGTTTTGATACTGACGGAACATAGTTCACCGTGATATAGAATCAACGGCAACAACAAGAAACACGCGACGCTATTTTGTATAAACGCGACTTGCGTCGCAGATAGGCTTTTGCTTTGATCGCGCGTATTCAAGGTAAGTAACGCAAAGGACAGGCCAGATATTATGCCCATCCCTACTGCCATCACCGAGCCGTCTTGCCAATGTGCGTCACTAAGCATCACTAGCAGCCCAAACACCACCATCACTGCCATCCACGTTTCCCGACGATGGCGAGGTAATCTGAAGATCCACGGTTCCAGCAAGGCCACAAAAATGGGATACGTCGCAAATCCCATCAAACCAAAGGCAACCGCCGCATATTGTAACGACGCAAAGAAGCTAAGCCAATGCAAGGCCAATAAGGCGCCATTTCCTAACGTACTGGCAAGATTTTTAGTTGCTTTGACACAGCGCCAATTGACTAAAGGCGCCAGGGACACCGCTGCAAATAAAGTGCGACCAAAAACCAGACTTAAGGCTCCCACGGCAATATATTTGCCAATGACTCCAGCTGCGCCGAATAACATGACGGCGAGATGTAAGGATAACAAAGAGCGAAATAGAGAGGTTTGCATACGTCTTTTAAGGGTTTCCGGAAATGAAATAAGCGTTGAGTCCGGACAAGTAATTAATAAAAATCCAGAAATAATTTTTTGTATTGACTAAAACCTGCAAAATCTCCGAAATCTCTGCATAATGGGATCCTGCATTTTTATTCACCTTTTGAAGAGGATCGCGATGATAGATGTCTATTCCTGGCCTACCCCAAACGGCCATAAAGTACACATTATGCTCGAAGAATGTGGTTTGGATTATCGGGCAATTCCGATTGATATTGGTGCTGGCGATCAATTTTCTGCTGAATTTCTGGCGATTTCTCCGAATAACAAGATCCCCGCTATCGTAGATTCTGACGGGCCGGATGGCAAACCGATCTCGTTGTTTGAATCAGGTGCAATCCTTGTATATCTGGCAGGTAAAACTGGCTTATTCCTCGGCAAAACTGATCGTGAAAAATACACTACTTTGCAGTGGCTGATGTTTCAAATGGGCGGCGTTGGTCCTATGTTAGGTCAGGCGCATCATTTCCGCATTTATGCACCAGACAAAATAGATTACGCAATTGATCGTTACACCAATGAAGCCAAGCGTTTATATGGCGTCATCGATAAACAATTGTCTTATACACCTTATTTGGCCGGTGATGAATACACGATCGCAGATATCGCCACCTTCCCATGGACACGCTCGTTTGCCAATCAGGGGATCGATTGGGCTGATTTTCCGCACGCGAAACGCTGGTTTGATGAAATCAGTGTGCGACCTGCTGTACAACGTGGGATCACTGTGTTGGCCGACCTACGCAAACCATTGACTGATGATAAAGCGAAAGAGGTGCTGTTTGGCAAAGCGCAATATGCCAAAAAATAAGCGAATCAGACAAATTAGCCATTCGAATGAATAAATGGAGAGTGAGATAGCCCGCCCTGAATAGTGTTTTACGACAGGCGTCTCACTTTTTAAACGTCGTTTGGGTACGCAATTTTTTTGCTCAACATTTGATCAATCTCTGACAAATACAATTATGCGCCGTCCTATAAAACGAAATAGACTGAAACTGGCAGCAGAAAGTCAACGACTGGTCAATCTCTCGCTGGCCGTCGCCCAGTCTGCTAGCCGTCTCGAAGACCTTGCCTGGCAAGAAAAGTTGGATTTGTATGTAGCGAAAAACCTGAAGCAACATCATCAGGAGATTTTAGATGCCGCCGCAGAAAATTTATTCGCAGCGCAGGCAAATGCCTACGAAGTGCTAGTTGAAACGCTGGAAACCATCAGCACCAGCGCCATTTTTGAGGTTCATGGGCAGAAATATTGTGCCCTGTTTATCGCAGCACCCATTCTTGCCTGGACACGTTTTGAAATCGCCTCCGGCGCGATACCAGCCGATGTGCTGGCATCACTTTCAAAGCATCTTTATCAGCATTTATTGGTCGATCAAGCCAAACTGCGCTTGTTACCGAATTTGTATTCCATCGACCAATTACCACGCAATCACAGTGAAACCTATGCCTTGATGGAGCGTCACGCGATGGCTTTACTCAAAAACAGCACCTATCCGGTAGAAGCAGAACGTGCGCAAACCGTGCCGTTTCTTGCTGATATTCGTTACTTGCTAGGCGTTGTTACCGTACCTGTGAACACGCCTATGTTTCAGTGGCAAACCTTGGATGCACCATATGATTGCGTCAAAGCCAAAAGCGCCGCTTTAGAAGAATGGCAGCAACAGGTAGAACCTTTGGTGAAGAATCTGTTACCAGGTTGTGGTGTAGAACTGCTGTTACCAGAGGCGTATTACACAGCTTGTCGTGAAGCGGATATCAAAATACGGCCTGCATCGATACGCTCGGCAGTATTTTACTTAACGCAAACCTTAGGTAAAGAGCCAACTGAGTTGAACGTTGTCATTGCCGCTTGCGGTGTACAAGAAACGCCAGGGCAAATCGATGAATTCAGGATTAGCTTCTGTCTGAACCAAGCGCCAGAAGTGATTTATGGCGTGGTCTGGCCCTTGTATCAGGCTGAGGACCAGGACTCCGCAATGGGTACGGATGAAAATGGTAACCTGAGTGGTGATATTCCGGATATTTTGGTCGAATGCGGGATCACCGACATCATCCAGCTGGAAGAAATTTTTGCTATGGAATTCTGTGACGATTGTGGAACGCCTTTATTTGCCGATAGAGAAGCAGAATTGGTGCATCCTGAAATGCCAGAGGATACGCCTACCCCGGGTACAGCGCATTTTCACTGATATATCGAAGCATGAAGAACGGCTTGAGATGCCCGGATTTGGCTGTTCCCAGAAGCCAAATCCCGGCATTTTTTCAAATTGCCACATAACTGAGATGAATACTCTGCCTAAAATTTAAATCCGTTGTACAATTGATTTGAACGGTCGTGCTTTTTTAGTTTTACTCCCTTAGAGATACAAAAATATAGCAAGGCATCATGCATGACCTTGCATGAATCTCTCAGGTTGCCAATCAACGGGCATTTATCTCAGGAGACAACATGGATTTGAACTACACCACCGAAGACCTGGCTTTTCGTGATGAGGTGCGCAGCTACTTAGAAGCGGCTCTTCCGGCAGATCTGCAACATAAGGTCCGCAACCACAAGCGTATGAACAGAGAAGACTTTGTTCGCTGGCATAAGATTCTTGCCAAACAAGACTGGGTTGGTACAGGCTGGCCGGTGGAGTACGGCGGCACAGGCTGGACATCAACGCAAAGACATATTTTCGAAGAAGAATGCGCCCGCGCTGGCACACCTGCGATCTTGCCATTTGGCGTGAACATGGTAGCCCCTGTGATTATGGCGTTTGGCAATCAGGCACAAAAAGATTACTACCTGCCACGCATCTTGAATTGCGACGACTGGTGGTGTCAGGGCTATTCTGAACCTGGCTCTGGCTCCGATCTTGCCTCACTCAAAACCCGTGCCGAACGCGAAGGTGATTTTTATATCGTCAACGGTCAAAAAACTTGGACGACGCTAGCACAGCACGCTGATATGATTTTCTGCTTGGTGCGCACAGATCCTGCGGCACGTAAGCAGGAAGGCATTTCATTTTTACTGATCGACATGAAGACGCCAGGCATTACCGTGCGCCCTATTATCATGCTCGATGAAGACCATGAAGTGAATGAAGTATTCTTCGACAACGTCAAGGTACCTGTACAAAATCTGATCGGCGAAGAAAACAAAGGCTGGACTTATGCCAAGTACCTGTTAGGCCATGAACGCACCAACATCGCCGCAGTGGGACGCGCCAAGCGCGAATTGCTGTTTTTAAAACGCATCGCTGGCGAGCATCAAAAGAACGGGAAACCCTTGATCGATGATCCTGTTTTCGTCCATAAAGTCGCCAGCCTGGAAATCGAATTGATGGCATTGGAAATCACCGTCTTACGCGTGATCTCACAAGATAGCGGCCGCCCTGGTCCTGAAGCGTCTTTACTCAAAATCAAAGGCACAGAGATTCAACAAAGACTGACTGAATTGATGCTGGAAACAGTCGGTCCTTACGGTCTTCCATTCGATCCACAATTTCTCGAAGGTGAAACTGAACATAGTCTCGTCAGTGACGACGACGCTGCTGCCCTCGCCTCGTATTACTTCAACTACCGCAAGACCTCCATCTACGGTGGCTCGAACGAGATTCAGAAAAACATCATTACACAAATGATTTTGGGACTGTGAGGAAAACGCAATGGACTTCAATTTAACACAAGAACAACAACAATTTGCTGAAGCAATCCGTCGCTGGACAGAAAAAGATTATGGCTTTGAGCAGCGCAAACACATTATCGGCTCTGCTGAAGGAATATCCTCAAAGGCATGGTCTGAATTAGCCGAACTCGGGGTAACCGCGCTGCCAATTCCAGAAGAGTTGGGAGGATTTAGCGGGTCAGCGGTCGATATGATGGTGGTCATGCAAGAGCTGGGGCGTGGATTGGTGGTTGAACCCTATTTTGCAACGGTGTTGGCCGCAGAGTTTTTGAAAAAAGCCAAAGCACATTTTGATGTGCTCGAACAAATTGCCACTGGCGAGAAAAAACTCGCCGTTGCGCTCGCAGAAAAGCAATCCCGTTACGATTTGTTTGATATCGCAACAACTGCTACTCCCAATAAAGATGGCTTTGTACTCAATGGGACCAAGACCGTCGTTTTGCATGGTGCACAAGCCGATATGCTGATCGTGTCAGCACGGTCCAATGAAAACCAGCGTGATAAATCGGGCATACATGTTTTCCTGATTGACGCCAACAGCACCGGCATTCACAGAACCGATTACCGCACCATTGATGGCTATCGTGCCGCGGATATCCGTTTTGATCAGGTCCAAGTCGCACCGATCAATATGCTAGGTAAAGAAAGCGATGGATGGGAACTCATCGATGAAACTGCAGATTATGGCGTTTCTTTATTGTGTTCCGAAGCCATAGGCATCATGGAAGCAATCACTGCAGCAACGCTAGATTACCTAAAGACCCGCCAACAGTTCGGCGTACCTATCGGCAAATTCCAGGTTTTACAGCATCGCATGGCAGAGATGTTTATGGAAATGGAACAAGCCCGATCTATGGCAACGTTGGCAGCAGTGAAGGTTTCATCTGCCAATATGGAAGAACGTCGCCGTACTCTGTCAGCTGCTAAAGCGCGCATTGGACAAGCAGCACGTTATATCGGCCAGCAAGCGGTGCAATTGCATGGTGGGATGGGTGTCACGAATGAGTTACCGGTGGCACATATGTTCAAACGTTTGACGACAATAGAATTGTCGCTGGGTGATACGGATCATCATCTGGCTCGTTTTGTCGCACAACCTGGTTTTAAAGTCAGCGCATAACAACTAAGCTTTTTGAATTATCCCGGCTAATACCGGGATTTTTTTGGTCATAAATTTGGGGTCTTAAGGTAGATATGTAGCTGCAATTAGAAGGACGAACCGAAAGGAAATTGATGATGACAAATAAAAGATTTAAATGGTACTTCGAAGACTTTATCCCAGGCGAATCGATACAGCTAGGCCAGCGTACGGTGACAGAAGAAGAAATTATCGCCTTCGCACAGCAATTTGATCCGCAAACCTTTCACATCGACAAAGTCGCGGCCAAAGAATCTATCTTCGGCGACGTCATCGCCAGCGGCTGGCATACCTGCAGCATGATGATGCGTATGGTGGTTGATGGTTTTATTGGCGATTCCTCAAGTATGGGATCACCCGGCATTGATAACATCCGTTGGACAGCACCGGTACGCCCCGGCGACACACTAACAGTCACAGCAGAAACGACCGGCGCCAAAGCATCCACCTCCAAACCTGACCGTGGCGTCGTTAATACCGTCTGGAAAGCAGTCAATCAGCACGGACAAGTCGTTTGCACGATTGACGGCATGGGTATGTTTGGTCGTCGTCCACAAGACTAAGGAGAGATGATGCGTGAAATTCATAGCTTACAAGAGCTCAAAGACATGGTTGGGCAACAAGTTGCCACTTCCGATTGGGTAGAGGTTGCTCAAGAACGGGTCAATATGTTCGCCGAAGCAACGGGCGACCACCAATGGATACATATAGACGTAGAGCGGGCAAAGCGTGAGTCACCTTTTGGCGCACCTATCGCCCATGGCTTTCTGACTTTGTCCTTGCTTCCAGCTTTAATGCAAAATGCTATACATCTCAGCTATGTCAAGATGGGGGTCAATTATGGTCTGAACAAAGTTCGCTTCCCCGCGCCGGTTCCGGTCGGCAGCCAATTGCGCGCCCATTTGAAATTGCTTTCTATTGAAGACATCAAGGATGGAGCCCAAATGACCTGGGAAGTCAGCATAGAACGAGCCGGCTCAGACAAACCAGTATGTGTTGCAGAATCTATCGCTCGTTGTTATTAACGCCAATCCTACTCGCCAGATAAACCTGGGTGGCTGAAAGTAACAAGTTTCAGTTACCCATAGGCGCACGAAATTTAAACAAAAACTTTCGTTACTTCCCGGATATTGTTGAATCGATCGGAGGGCTGCTACACTCATTTGCGCGAAACAATAAATCTCGGTGGAGACAAGGAGTAAACTGTCAAACAAGCATTTTTGTCAGCTTTTTAATTTCGTTTTTCTAACATCCCCTTGATGAACCACATTGCGCAAGCAATGATCGTAGCCTTCATCCTGGAGCCTTAGTTTTCATCATTATTATAAATTTAAATATGACAACCTCTCCAACCAAACCCAGCTCCAAACTCGGCACCGTACTGCGCGTCACCAGTGGCAACTTCATGGAAATGTTTGATTTTTTCCTGTTCGGTTTTTACGCCACCTACATTTCTAAAGCTTTTTTCCCAGCCGGTGATGAATTTGCATCACTAATGCTGACCTTAATGACCTTTGGCGCTGGCTTTTTAATGCGTCCATTGGGCGCAATTTTTCTGGGTGCTTATGTCGATAGAGTTGGACGTCGTCAGGGCTTGATTGTCACGTTGGCTTTAATGGCACTGGGTACCATTCTGATCGCCTGTGTTCCAAGTTACGCCACCATCGGATATCTTGCACCTTTTCTGGTGTTAGTTGGACGCTTATTGCAAGGTTTTTCTGCTGGCGTGGAGTTGGGTGGCGTATCGGTCTATCTGGCTGAGATGGCGACGCCAGGGCGCAAAGGTTTTTACGTCAGTTGGCAATCCGCGAGCCAGCAAGTGGCTATTATCGTTGCCGCAGCCCTGGGATATGCGCTTAATAAATTCCTTTCACCAGACGAAATATCTGCTTGGGGCTGGCGTATTCCGTTTTTTATTGGTTGCATGATCGTTCCAGTACTCTTTGTCATTCGCCGCTCTTTGCAAGAAACTGAAGAGTTTATGCAGCGCAAACATAGGCCAGATGCGCGCGAAATCTTCCAGTCTATGATTAAAAATTGGGGACTGGTAATTTGCGGGATGTTGTTGGTGTCGATGACGACGGTGTCGTTTTATCTCATTACCGTCTACACACCAACATTTGGTAAAAGCGTCCTTAAATTAACTACAACAGACAGTCTGATCGTGACTTTATGCATTGGTATTTCCAACTTTTTTTGGTTACCAGTCATGGGGAATTTGTCAGATAAAATTGGTCGTAAGCCTTTATTGCTGACCTTCACCATTTTAACGATACTGACAGCCTACCCTGTCATGGTCTGGCTGACTAACGACCCGAGTTTTCAAAAGATGTTGATCGCAGAATTGTGGTTGTCGTTCTTATATGCGAGCTACAACGGTGCGATGGTCGTGGCGCTGACGGAGGTGATGCCGGTAGAAGTTCGCACCGCTGGCTTTTCTCTAGCCTATAGTTTGGCGACGGCGATTTTTGGCGGCTTTACACCTGCGATCGCTACGTGGTTGATTGAAGTAACGCACGACAAAGCAGCGCCAGGCATGTGGATGTCGTTTGCTGCTGCGTGTGGTTTGACTGCGACTTTAATTTTGTACCGCAAGGCAGCCAATCGTGGTGTAAAAGCCGTGTAACCTTTTTTTGGGTCTGTGTTTTATTGAAGCTCAGACCCAATTTCACCATTCCCTACCAAGATTTATAAGGATGTTTGAGCAAATTGGCGTTTGCATAACGTCGATCATGGCTGACTTCTTCACCCAACCATTCAGGACGATGGAATTCGAAACCCTCCGAAGGCAATTCAATTTCCGCTACGATCAACCCTGCATTCGCTCCTAAGAACTCATCAATCTCCCACGTCAAACCATTCATAGGAAGCCGGTAACGGTATTTTTCTATCAGAGGTTTCTGACAGACGGTATCAAGCAAGGTTTGAGCATCATTTAAAGGAATTGGGTATTCCCATTCCCCACAGGATATGCCAGTGTTCAGACCTTTGATTGTCAGCATTGCAGTCTCGCCTTCGATGCGCACGCGCACGATACGACCTGGCTCAGAACTAATATATCCCTGCTTGAGGTAGCTGCTAACAGCGAACTCCTTCCAGGCATCATTCGTTACCAAAAATTTGCGCTCTATTTCTATACCCATCTTTATTCCTTCTTTTGCCAATATCAGACGCACATGATACTTCGCATAAACATACGGTCAAACTACATGCTTAAAAATTGACGAAAAAAAGAGGATGTCATTTCTGACATCCTCTTGCCTTCAATCAGTCAAACCGTAATTGCAATTGCAATTACTTAGCGTTCAATGAAGCCAGAATTGGTTGCAACATAGCCTCGCCCAGCTTTACACTACGCGCACCATCCCAGCCCACTTCTGCATCAGGCAGGTTGTCATTATCTTTAAACGGCAATTCTAGTGTCAAAGACACGCATTTAAAGGTATGACCTATGTACTTAGATGCCAGTTTCAATACATCTTCATTGTACTTGGACGCTGCATAGCCAACTTTAGTCTGGAAATCCGGGCTGGCGAGACAGAAACTATCAACAAAAACCTGCTGATCGCGAGCTTGCTCTTCGGTAAACCCTGCCAGCATTTCGCTACCTGCTACAAATACATAAGGCAAGGCTTCATCGCCATGAATATCGAGGAACAAATCGCAACCAGTTTCATGAATTTTATTCTTTACATGAAACACTTCAGGGCTGGTTTCTAATGACGGCGTCATCCATTCCCGATTCAAATTAGCACCGGCAGCATTGGTTCGCAAATTACCTCGATAAGCGCCATCTGGATTCATATTCGGCACAATGTACAACACCGCTTTATCCAGAATGCTGCGAGCGATCGGATTTGCAGGGTCAAGCAATGCATCCAACACACCTTCGACCAACCACTCAGCCATGGTTTCACCTGGATGTTGACGCGCGATGATCCAGACTTTCTTTTCAGCAGTTGGGTCGCCGACAACGACCATATTCAGATCACGACCGTCAACGGTATTACCCAGATCAACCACACGCGCCAATGGCGAATGCTCCACACTGCCCAGCAACGCCAGATGACGCTCCCAGCTATATGGCTCAAAGTAAGCATAATAGACACTATCAGATTCAGGCGTATGGCGGATGGTCATCACTTCGCCATCGAATTCGGTTTCAACCCTAAACCAGGTTTCGCGGTCATAACTCGCCACTGCACGATAGTTTTCCCAGCCTTTAGCATAAGTCGCCTTACCCGCATTCAAAACACGCATGACAGTTTCCTGATCACGTGCACCTTGCAAACGGAAATAGAACCATTGCCAAATATCTGCGTGAGAGTCTTTGCGTAAATTCAATTCGATCGCATCGCACTGCTCCGCTTTAACGACCTCAATAGCACCCGCATCGAAATTTTGACTGATTTTAATTGTCATAGTATCCAAAGGTATTTTGTTTTGTCCGTACCGCAGCGCCTTTTTAACGCAAAAAAGCATTGAATTTGCGCTGCGACCTTGAACCACTATTCTCACTGTTTTTGAGAAAATATGAAAATATTTTAGTCATATTTTGCAAAATAAATTAATTTATATTTTCAACGCAGAAAAGTCTTGCAAGCTTAATACCCAACCATAGCAAAAATGGCTTTAATACACTATAATATTTGGCTCGTCGGGGCGTAGCGCAGCCTGGTAGCGTACGTGCATGGGGTGCACGGGGTCGCAAGTTCGAATCTTGCCGTCCCGACCAACAAAATCAAAGACTTACGTCAAAAGCTGTATATAAACACAGCACTGCATATTATAGAGAAATTATAAATTTCTATAATATTCATCAGGGAACATCAAAGCACTTTGCTTAGTTTTGCGCCTAAAATATAAGAATTTATTCTAACTATGTGCGTCAACTACACTCCAACTCGAAAAGAACAACTTGCTCATTTCAATGTAAGCGGACAGCATCTTGACGACTATAAACTGGAAACATGGCAGGATTATTCTGCGCCGATCATTCGTCACCATTGTGGTAAGCCCGAAGTCTTGCTTGCAGCTTACAGTATGATTCCGAAGTCAAAGATGCCACCAGACGTAAAGCGCTTCTCCACGATGAACGCACGAGCGGAAACAATCGGTCAGCTTCGCAGTTACGCAAAACCATGGCGCGAGAGCAAGTTATGCCTGGTGCCGATGCAGCATTTTTATGAGCCGTGTTATGAGAGCGGCAAGGCCGAGCGATGGGAGATTGGCTTAAAACATGAAGATGATTTTGCTGTCGCGGCACTTTATAGGGAGTGGCCGGAAGAAAATGGAGCGGTATCGTATTCATTCACCCAAATTACCATCAATGCAGATGAGCACACTTTAATGAAACGCATGCATAGGCCGGGGGATGAGAAGCGTTCGCTAGTTATTGTGCCGCGCTCTGATTATGACGAATGGCTGTCTTGCACCGATCCGGAGTTTGCCAGGACACTCTTGCAGCTCTATCCCGCCGAATTGATGCAAGCCCATCCTGTTCAGCGGATAAAAAAGTCAGAATCAGCAAGCCTTTTCGATTAACGTACGATATTTGGCATTTCCCATAGTATCTCGCTGAATTGGTCAATTCAATTTAATCGTGTTGGCAGTGATACTATGTGCTCCATTTATTTTGAAAATGCTCACGATGTGGGCAAGGCTTTTCGCTTGGTCTTGCAATGATCCTGCCGCAGCAGCAGCCTCTTCAACTAAAGCTGCATTTTGTTGCGTCACATTGTCCATTTCGATAATAGCTGTGTTGATCTGCTCAATACCGGTCGTTTGCTCCTGACCTGCAGCGGTAATTTCACTGATGACATCGGTCACACGTTTGACGCTTTGTACTACTTCAGCCATCGTTGTCCCAGCAACGCCAACCAATCTACTTCCAGCCTCAACTTTTTCTACCGAATCGCCGATCAGCGTTTTGATTTCTTTCGCTGCACTTGCGCTACGCTGTGCCAGATTTCGCACCTCAGACGCAACAACCGCGAAGCCACGCCCTTGCTCTCCAGCTCGTGCGGCTTCAACCGCAGCATTCAATGCAAGGATATTAGTCTGAAATGCGATGCCATCGATCACACTAATAATATCGACGATTTTCTTTGCTGACTCACTAATTGAATTCATTGTGCCAACCACTTCTGAAACCACGCTACCGCCTTTGATTGCGACCTCGGATGCAGTTTTAGCCAAGCTATTGGCTTGACGAGCGTTGTCAGCGTTTTGTTGAACTGTGGAAGTAATCTCTTCCATTGAAGATGCAGTCTCCTCAAGAGAGCTGGCTTGCTGTTCAGTACGGGAAGACAAGTCCATGTTTCCCGTAGCAATCTGAGTTGACGCCGTCGCTATAGTCTCCGTTCCCGATCGTACTTGACTAACTATGCTTTGTAGTGAGTCGTTCATTTCCTTGAGCGCTTGCAGCAACTGACCTGTTTCGTCTGTTGAGTTCACTTCAATGTGGCTAGTTAAGTCACCTGCAGCCACTATCTGCGCAACTTTTACAGCTTCATTGATTGGGCGCGTAATGGAGCGAGTAACAAAGACACCAACAACAGATGCTAACAGGGCAGCGAGAGCAGACAATATGATCACGAGAGTTGTTGCTGCATTAGCCTGCTCAAGAGTTTCCTTGGCAGTGCTTTCCATCACCTCTGTCTGAAATTCATCAAATTTCTCTATAGCACCGAAGAGTGCATTTTGCGGTGGGATTACTTCCTTGAACAAGAACTCGGTTGCATTATCTTTCGCACCTTCTTCAATTAACTTTAGCTCTTTATCCGCAGCAGCATGATATGCAGTGCGGGCATCGGCAATTGCTTTAAAAAGTTCTGTCCCTTTTGGCGTATTAATCAGTTTTTCAAGTCGAGACATGATCGCTGGATTTTTCTTTTCCGCATCGGCAGCTAATTCGATAAATCTCTTTGCTTCTTCGGGTGTCGGCGCAAGCAAAGCATTACGCAAATTACGCGCCTCAGTATTGGTATTGCCCCTGACCTGAGTGGCCAGTGCGATCTTTGCATAGCGATCGTTGACAATCGCGTCTGTGTTTTTGCTTCCACTATTTAAGTAGATGACGCTCAAAATGGAAATAATGATCAATAACAGTATTACGACACCAAACCCTAGTCCAAGACGTGTCCCAATTTTAAAATTTGAAATTTTCACGGGCATTCTCCTGGCTAGAAAATTAAGTTTTGTAATTTGTTTAGAGTTCGTAAAGCCTATTTATTCAATATTTCTTGGGGATAATAATGTCAGTAAAATTTGAAAACAAAAAGTTGATTTTTGTTAATTCAATTTAATGAAATAATCGTTTGCATTTCCAATCAACCAGAAACACCAACCTACGCGATGAATTTAAACGTTTCACCTTAGTCATGCCGAGCAATAATAACAAGAAATAAATAATGCGTGCGATTGTTCTTTTCAGTGGTTAGTAAATTAAGCGAGGTAAGCGCACGCTCAAGGATAAAAATTAGCTCTTGTGAATTGGGAAGCTGCCCGCTGGTGATTTATTGAAATCAAATTGCTGAACAGGTTTAAGTTTTTTACCCGCACTTTTGACGTAATTGACGTGAATCGTAGCAATTCTTGAGAACTCCGTTTTATGTGAGACGATTGCTTCTACTTTAGCCGCAATTTCTTGCGCCTCGGCTTCACGCTCCGATCTATCTGCCGTATTTAATTTCCCATCAACGAGCGTGATTGTAATTAGATGTGCGGTCGATATGACCTGCAATTTTGCATCATCAATGCCAGTGACGCCAATGACTGCTTTTTTCAGCTCAGGAAGTGTGATTGTTTGCTGTTCTACCTGCGCTTTATCTGAAGCTGCGTCACTACTCCATGCCATTGGTGTGAAGGCTAACAATGTTCCGTAAAATACAAATAAAGCAAATTGATTTTTCATATGATTGCCCGTTGAATCGAATAGATCGGAATAGTAGCAACAGCTACCTTTTGTTCAGGAGAGAGCACATCGGCATTCCGAATGTAACCAAGGGCATTCACCGTCTAAGCTAAGACTAGGTGATAAAGATTAACACCCCCTTGATTTGAATCAAGCTTTGATTAGCGACTTTTTCTTAGGAAAAAAAACTATTCCAGAATCGGCCAATAGCAAACAATGTGAATGTTTTTAGATTTCACACAGCAAAATTACTTTTTTTGATAAGACGGAGGAATACACCAATTTATGCGAATAATATGCACTCATAAATTTGATCTAAATTTTGAAATAATTTCTAATTTGTACTTCTAATAATCGGCGAGCATTTACTTCGGTATTGTCTTGCAGTGCATCACGTATTTCATCAGCGATTTGTTCAAATATCCCCATTATTTGGGGATCAAAATGAATTCCAGTTTCCCTACGCAAGGCTTCCATTACTAAGTCAAATGGCATTGCCTCCTTATACGGACGTTTTGATGAAAGTGCATCGAATACGTCCGCAACAGCAAAAATACGTGCGGAAAGAGGAATCGCCTCGCCTTTTAAACGCCGTGGATATCCACTTCCATTCCATTTTTCATGATGACCCGCAACAACCTCACTTGCACCATCTAACCACCCCATCCCTTTAACGATATCCTCTCCCTGAGTTACGTGAGTTCGCATAATCGACATCTCAGCTTCGTCGAGACGGCCAGGCTTAAGGAGAATCGCATCAGGAATTCCAATTTTCCCTACATCATGTAAAAGACTTCCTGCAATGAGCGCTTGCATTTGACGTTTATTAAAGTGCATTTGCTCACCAATCCGAGCGGAAATCCATGCAACCCGATAGTTATGAGCTCCTGTATCGGAGTCGCGTTTCGCAGTTGCACGACCTAATGCCTCCATCATGTAAATATGTGAATTAAGGACATCAATCGTACGTCGCGAATTTTCTAAGGATAAATTTACGACAATAGGATAAATAGTAATTCCGCATAGAACTGATGCTAGACAAGCGATCAACGCGATTTTGTAGGCAGAGGAATTGATTTCTTTTCGTTGCCAATCGGGGACTAAACGGACGCCCTCAAAATAGCCGATTATTTTTTCTGATCCGGACATTTTCAATGGAACAAAAACTCTAAGTACCCATTGATCTTGAATTGAGAAGCTCTCATAGAATGGTACTTTGTAATGAGGGTTTTTATGCCGCGGTAACTTATCCTCAATTGCGCTTCCATGATCAGTAAGTGATTCAGCTAGTTTTACGCCTTCAGCGTTGTATAGTTCTGCGATATCGAATAGTCCGCCCGATAGCGTTTCAACGGCTGATTTTGCAGTCTCTTTTGCGCTTTCGTTTGTGAGCTCAGGCAAATTAAAATGGCGAAGCAACCTGCTAGATTCTTCTATTGCCAATGAAACTACACTATTTTCCGCCCCTTCTGTGCTAACGAACCAGGCCAATGGTGCCGAAACAATTGCCAATAGCAAACTTACTAAAGCAATTCTTCTGGCCGCTTGTTTATTAATCTGACTCATCTCTTCGTCCCGTAATGTGACAAACCAATCTTAAACAACATTCAAATATGCTATCAATGATTCATCGCTTCAGGTAAAACGTGTGCTTCCAACATCCTTGATATTACAATAGTTAAATTCCTACTGACGTTGGATAGCAAATATTAATCCGGCTTGAATAGAAAAGCGTAATATATATACAAATATATACAACGTGATTATTCGAGATGGAACGCAAGCCAGACAAAAATCGAAAATGAGATTAGGAGTACGCCTACTTTCAGTTGCATCAGTACCTTTGAAAATCCTTCCAAATGATATGTACCGCCAGCCCACCTAATTGCTTAGAACGCTCAACATGAAGTTCAAGTTGATGTACTTGCGCTATGCGACGGGCAATTGACCAGCCCAGCCCACTGCCGCTCTCGCCATTGCCGACAACCCTGAAAAATCTTTCGCCAAGCCGGGCGATGTTTATATCGCTGAGACCTTGGCCGCTATCCTCGATGATCAGAGTAACCGTTCCTTCGTCAAGGCGAACACTTATTTGAATATTTGCAGAGGAGGCGCTGTAGCGGATAGCGTTATCAAGGAGATTGCGAATCAATGCTGCAAGCAGAGTTCCATTACCGTGGACGAGACAATTCTCGGCGCTAATAAATTCCAATACCTGGTTTTTTCGAATCGCCGCCGACGCTAACGCCGCAATAACTTCTTTGGTCAGCGAATTCAAATCGACTTTATCCTGTGACGATGGAGAAAGAGCTTCCAACCTGGAGAGTGTCAACAACTGCTCTACTAGGTGCGTCGTGCGGTCGCATCCTTCCAAGGTATTCTGGAGGGCGTGTCGACGCAGGTCGTCATTCGCTTCTGCCAATGCAACTTGCGCTTGAGCACGTATCGCGGCGATCGGAGTGCGAAGTTCATGCGCTGCATCTGCTGTAAAACGCCGCTCTGATTCCAGTAAGTTGCCAATACGCTCAAACAGGTGATTCAGTGAATCAACCATCGGTAGCAATTCGGACGACAAATCATCGATTTTTATCGGATGAAGTGCTTGTGGTTCACGCACAGCCAATGCCTGCCCAAGTTGCCGTACAGGAGCGAATCCTCGTCGCACCGCCCACCAGATCGCGAATCCTAAAAAAGGTAGCGCAAAAATCATTGGCCAGAGTGTGCTTCGCAGCACAGCCCACAATATGGCCGAACGCGCAGCAAATTGCTCACCAACATAAACCTGAACATCATTTTCGGCACCGCGTGTCGCAAATACGCGCCAAGCAACGCCGTCGATAGTGGCAGAGGTAAATCCATTTGTAAAATGCTGCAAAGTTCCAGCCATCGGCGTTGCAGGCGCATTCGATGATCGCATCGCAAGGTGGCCCTCATGAAATACCTGAAACGCTACTTTGGGTGCGTACCGGTGCAAAGTGGGTGTATCGATGTCTTCTTCATTACCTTCGATTTCTCGGGATTGCTGCACAACAAGCAAAGATGCCGCTTGCGCCAAATGACCGTCAAGCAAATCATCGAGTTCGTCGCGAACATCCACCCACGTCATTACCGCCGTCACGATCCAGACGACTGATACCAGAGCAAATACAAGAAAAAGCAATCTTTTCTGCAATGAATATGATCTGGTAATCATGAGTTCGCCGCCTGCCGAACCAAAATATAACCAACACCGCGTACTGTCTGAATCAACGATGTTCCCAATTTTCGTCTCAGATTGTGAATGTGCACCTCCACTGCATTACTATCGACTTCCTGCCCCCAGCTATACAGATATTGCTCAAGCTGCTCACGCGACAATACATGATCGACATTAAGCATAAACGCCTGAAGCAAATCGAATTCGCGCGACGATAACACAACAGATTTCCCGGCTTTCTGCACCGTCCTTGAAGCTGGTTCAAGCAGAATGTCCTGCGCACTCAAATGCTCCTGCGCCTGACCATGAGCACGTCGCACGAGAGCACGCAAACGCGCAGCGAGTTCATGGATATCGACGGGTTTGATGACATAATCATCTGCCCCGACATCGAGTCCACGAATTCGATCCGGAATTGCGTCGCGTGCAGTGAGAATAAGAACTGGAAGGAGGATGCCCGCTTTGCGAACCGTTGCAAGAACCTCCAATCCGTCCTTTTGCGGCAATCCGAGATCGAGAACTGCGGCGACGAATTCCTGGGCGCGCAGTTCGCGTTCAGCAGCGATACCATCACGCACCCAATCGACCTGAAAACCAAGCTGACGTAAGCCCGCTCTAAGGCCATCACCCAATAACGGATCGTCTTCGACAAGTAGAATATGCATGATATCGATTGTCGCACGAGTTAATCGTCATTGTCATTCTTGTCTCCTACTTTGCCGACCGATGCCCGGTCGCTTGTCTGTGTCGCCGCTGTTGGATTTGCTTGCCAAGTGACCACCCAATATCCCAATACCACGACGATGATCAGTACGGCAACACTACGCCAGCTTTTCGTAATTCCATCGCGTGGCTGCCCCGACTTCGCCCCGAAGATCATCGCCCCGATGAGGTTTTCCCGTTGCAACCAACTGCTAACAAAAACGCCAATAACATGTATGCCAATGATCGCAAGCATGATGTTGGCAGTCGCTTCATGTACTTCACTCAACCAGTCGCCGCCGATGTCGGAATAGGTTGCCCATCCGGTCAAGGTAACGCAGGCTGCAAGGCCCAATAATGCGACAATCGCCCAGGCACCTGCTGGATTGTGACCGACATGATGGTCTGGGCGGCCGTGAAATTGGTCACTTAGGTGGCGCATGACTGCCTTCGGACCACGAATGAATGATGAAAAGCGGGCGTAACGAGTTCCTATAAAGCCCCATATAAAACGGAAACAAATTAAGCCCGCCATCGTGTACCCCAAGGTGACATGTACCACGCGCCAACGCTCACTCTCGGAAGTAAGGTAGGCACCGGCGAAGCAGAACACCAGTAACCAGTGAAAAACCCGGACAGGAACATCCCATACAAGAATTTTGCCTGACTCAGAATCGGTCTTAGGTGATTTATCGGGGGATGTGGATTGAACGCTCATTGAAATCTCCTTTGTCGGATTGTGTGTGGCATGCGATGCAATTGGATGCACTTTTGACCTTTGGAAGCTTCCAGATGGCCGGTGATACTTCATCGTGTTCGCGGATAAACCATCCAGTGCGGGTAATGCGGTCTTCAGCTGGTCTTTCCTGTTTGGTCGCGGCGTTTGCCGTCAACCAGGTCGAGAGAGATTTAACAGTGACCGGATCAAGTGAAGCATCAACCCCGTAATGATGCGGTAAGGTTTTCAATATCCCTTGCCACGATGTTGAAGGAAGCATCCCCGGTGGGTAGGCAATATGACACGTGGCACACTCTTGGCGATAGCTTGGTAAAAGTGGCAGGCTGGCAGTTCGACGGTCATCGTCTGCGTAGCCAGTTTGACACATCCCTAGTAACAGGAAAAAACCAAAGGAAGCGTGTTGAAGACGCGATAGAGTTAAGGTTTGCATGATCTTTCCAGTGTGAACGGCACTCGGTGACATCAGGATTTGAACGACAGCAGCCACGCCAGGACATCCGCCTTTTCCTGCGCAGTACACACGCGACCGGCAACGTCGTTGCAATTGCGGCGAAACCATTTCTCGACTTTGGTCGGATTGGTAAATCGTTCACGGTTGGCAGCAGGGGCAAGCGGCGTAATCACTTTTTCAGTCATCACATGCTTGCCAGCTTGATTAGGGCTCTCTGTATGACATGTCGCGCAACGCCACTCGTGGCCATGTGTCTGAGTAAAGAATTGCTGTCCGCGCGCTGGCACTGCCGGACTTCCAGCCTGTGTCACATAGCCAGCAAGCAGTTCAGCTGGCGTCGCGGCCAAAGATGGTAAGGTAGTAGTTGACGCAGTCAACATGACAGCTACAACTAATAAGTCAGGAATATTAAATCGAGGTAACAGTTTCATGTGCTCTCCTTTTTTGTGATCATGCGACATCAACCTTAAGGTTTTCTTAGCATTGCCACATCGTTACAAGCAAGGACGCTCTCTTTTCGAACAGACAAATCTGATTTGTGGTTTTGGCTTTATGGGTACCACTACAGATACCGTGAGCTTGTTAAGTTTTGAAAATAGACGCGAGTATCTATAATATCGAGGTAAATTTTCTTGCATGCCTTACGATAATTGTCTCAACCGTTTCTTTTATATTGAGAGTTTTTTTACGTGTGTTGACCACGTCAAGAACACGTTATAGGAACGTTGTATAACCCAAAATAGTAAGAACGAATTTTTCTGCGCGGTTCAAAACTGCCATCGAAACTTCTGAGTGCACGCGTGAATATAAAACGCACAACCAGATTAAGTTTCGTAAATTCAAGTTCGCCCCGCCACTTCGCATGCTGACAATTTAGCGCGCCGATTATGAAACGTATGTTCGATATCAAACAATTATTGCTAGTACAAAATTTTGCAGTGGTCGCCACTTAAGTGCGAAAGTTGACATAGGAATACAAACAGACCGTTCATTTATGCATTTAGTCACCAAAAAAGAAAAGTCTGAGCAAAAAACCTGAAATTAATATAGTATACCCCCCTATATTAATAGAGGTATATATGAGCCATACCATCCGAGAAAAACAGAAACTTTTGAATCGTGTTCGTCGGATTCGCGGACAAATTGAGGCTATTGAACGGGCATTAGTAGATGAAGCTGGCTGCAACGACGTTTTGCAGCTCATCACTAGCTGCCGTGGCGCAATGAATGGCTTATTAGCAAACGTGCTTGAAGATCACATCCGAACGCATTTGGTGAATTCTGGTGCCCACCCAGGTGAAGAGCACGGCGATGCGCGTGAACAGTTAATTGAAGTCGTGCATAGCTATTTTAAGTAATAAATCCAGCAAAAATTTGCATTTTAGAAATTACCATTTCATGGTGTTGGTGCGAATGTCCAAGTGCTGTTTTTTCAGGATGATTTTATGCCAAAGATTTTCGGCAAACCTATGTTGAGCCATTAATAACTCAACGTCACATTAAATTGGCAAGTCTGTATGAATAATTTTTACGATGCCCCTTTCACAAGCGAACATGACCATCTGTTTCTCGGTGCCGGTCATGAAAAAAGCGAGCGCAAGACCTGGAGTGTGATTGCACTTTGTAGTGCGATGATGATTATCGAGATTATTGGTGGTAGCCTATTTGGATCACTTGCTTTGGTTGCAGATGGTTTGCATATGTCCACGCATGCCGGTGCGATGCTCATAGCGGCGCTGGCCTATACCTATGCGCGCAAGCATGCTAACGACCCGCGTTTTGTTTTTGGTACTGGAAAATTGGGCGATCTTGCCGGATTTACCAGTGCCATCATTCTGGCGATGATTGCTTTATTGATTGGCTACGAAGCCATTGCACGCTTAATGTCACCGGTACCGATTCATTTTAGCGAAGCGATTCCCATTGCAGTCGTTGGTCTCATGGTTAATATCGCCAGTGCGTGGTTACTGAGTGGTGATGATCACCACCACGGACATAGTCACGGTCACAGCCATGGACACGCTCATGACGATGGTCACGGGCATGGTGAAGAAGCACACCATATCGAAACCGTGGCGGGTATCCTGGAGTTCTCTGTTTTTGAAGATGGTGTTCCACCCGTATTCCACGTAAAGCAGGAATCTGAAATTGGATTGCTTCTCGCTGACGATATTTCTGCAACAACGATTAGACCGGACGGCACACGTCAAACCTTCCAGTTTGAACAAAAATCAGGTTTTCTTGAGTCAACATCAGATATTCCCGAACCGCATGAATTTAACGTTGAGGTAAATGTTCGTGATACGCAGCATATTCTGACTTTTGAAGAACATGCCCATCATGACCATCATGAAGTCGACGCGACAGACCACAACATGCGTGCCGCCTATATTCATGTCATTGCAGATGCTGCGGTGTCAGTATTGGCAATCATCGGTTTGATTCTCGCCAAAATGTTTGGTTGGCTATGGATGGATGCGCTTGCGGGTATCGTCGGTGCACTTGTCATTGCGAATTGGTCATATGGACTAGCGAGAGATACCGGAAGAATTTTATTGGACGTCAACCTCGATCAAAAAATGATTAACAAAGTGCGCTCTACTATTATCGATAGCGGAGATACTCTCCTCGATTTACATGTATGGCGTTTGGGACCTGGACATTTTGGCGTGGTCGTGTCGGTAGTAACAGCCGAAAGCCACCGTGCACCCGCCTTCTATCACGGCTTACTGAAACAAATTAAAGGCTTGTCACATATTTCGGTTGAACTACATAACAAGCAACAGAGAGAGCAATGAGCGTTAAATCCCCCTGCATAGAAGTATGTAAATTCGATGGAAAGTCAGGATTGTGTGTTGCCTGCCTTCGCACACTCCCTGAATGCAGAGAGTGGAGCAAAATGAAGGATCACCGACGCCATCAGATTTTACGGGAACGCCCAAAACGCGAGAACAAACTGATCGAAAAAGGCGTCAAGATATACACCAATTGTGACGTTTAGCTATGTAATTGAATGGCTGCAAAGTATTGTTAGCTGTTAAAATAAGATAGCAACCTAAGGATCCACTCTGTCCTTACTCGCCAGTCGTCGCTCCACATTGTGATCAATCACACTAATTCAACCGTTGCCGCCGCATGATGTCACGGATCGCGCTAGTAACAATTTCTGGATTCGCAACCTGAATTTTGTGGTCAGAATCAGCAATAATTTTTTGAGCCTTGGGGTAAAGCGCCTTCACCGCGGCGATAGTCTGCGGATCGTCATTGACAACGCCAAAGTCAACTCCTATCGTTCCTGAGGACTTGGGCACATTGAACAACCGCACCATTGGAATGTCGTCTCGCCAAGGAATACTCTGAACGATTTCTCCCGTGTGATAAATCTCATCTATCTCGCGCGCGACAGTACTGCTAAGCAACAGACGTTTGGCAATGCGCGTATACATCGGAAAATCCTCTGGCCGCTTGATGATGCCGGGATACAAAGAATCTACCAGCACCACACCCTGTACTTCCTGTGGATACATACGCGCAAACAGCTGCATATAAAGCCCTCCCATTGAATGACCAACCAGCAGATAAGGTGGTTTTAATCCTTGCTGCCGTAAAATCTGACGGAGCTCTTCGACGATCGTCAGGCCATCACGTGGTGCAGACGTGACTTCACTTTTACCGTAACCTGGACGGTTGTAAGCAAAGATTTTCGCATCCTTACCAATATCAGCGATGACCTTTTCCCACGTATCGAGAGTTTCACGCGCACCATTTTCAAATACAACCACAGATGTTGAGGTCGACACATCTGCACGAAATAATTCTACCTTTTCTCCATGAATTGTATCAACCACCGTCGCTGCATTGGCGGGAAGAACGGACAAGATCGTCGATAAGGCGCAGAAAACTGCCAGTGCCACGAAAGACAATGCTGCCTTGGAATATTTTAAAATCATCATGTTCATCACTCCATTTTTGTGTAGCTATATATTCATAAATCTTCAATGTATCAATCTTAGTGGGTCATCGACCTCTTCTTTTACAAGACCACATGAGCCACTATTAAACGCACACTCCAGTGACGGAGCACACAAAACTTATAAGTCTTATTTATCGTAACACAATAAGTTTTACATCTACAACAGCTAACTATGAATACAAAACAACCAAAAAGATTTCCAAATCATTTTGCCTCACGTTATACTACAAACCGTCACTTTTGATTCATTAATAATCATATGAAGCTAACTACACAACATGCACAAATCCGTCTGCTAGCCCTTAGCACGCGCTGGATACTCAGTTTGGCCTTAGTCATCGGTGTAATATTCTGGGCACTCCTCACGTGGATGGCATTTACAAGTCAATTTCAGCGCTTGCCACAGATGGCCAACGGTTATATGAGCATTGGCATTGGTCTATCTTACGACCCAAACGGGAAGTTGCTGGCTGCACACCCATTTTTTATCTGGGGATATATTTCACTTGCTCTTGGCATTGCCGGTTATGGCCTGCTACGTCTTTGGCGATTGATGCATATGTATGAGGCAGGCAACGTTTTCGATCGGCGGGCGCCTAATCACCTATCAACATTTGCGATCTGTATTTTGCTTCGAGAGTTGTTAGATATTGTGGCTATACCACTGATATCGATGGCGATAAACAATGACAATCACTGGGTGAGTTTCAATATCGATTCTGGCACTACGCATGTGCTATTAATTACCATTTTGTTCTTCCTTATGTCACGTATCATGGCCGCAGCATACTTCGTTGCTGATGATAATGACGGGTTCATCTGATGCCTATCATCGTCCGACTTGATCTTATGCTGGCAAAGCGTAAAGTACGCTCACGCGAGCTCGCCGCCCATATCGGCATCACTGAACAGAATCTGTCATTATTAAAGAGTGGAAAAGTTCGCGGTATACGCTTCGAGACCTTAGCACTTATTTGCAAATTCCTGCAATGCCAACCAGGGGATTTGCTAGAGTATGAACCCGGCGTTGAAACGGAAGTAGAAGACTTAATGTAGCAGTTCTGCTGTATTTTTAACGCTGTCGACTTTAGCAAAAAAATAAACGCGAAGAGTTCATTTGCTTAGGGCAAAGCATTACCAATTTGGAGAAATTAATGTCGAAAACGAAGTGAGGCTTTAAAGTTTATGAGGCTGACGACGTCCAACGAAATTCAAATCTTTTACAGTCTCAATTGGAGCAACTGCATGTCAGCGAGAAAACATCTCATTGGGCGCGTAAAAGAAGAGTTTGCAATATGGTTTTTTTGATTTTCCCCTTGGTTGTGCTAACTTACAATCTGCTTTTGCCTTGACCAAAAATACAGCACTTATCATATCAGGCGTGCTGCGGATTCCGTTTACACGGATTTCAATAAACTGCCTAATCCGCGGGCGGATACGTTGACCTCAAATATCTCATTTTGTGCTGGCCGGGATACTGTTCATTGATACAACTGTGGCGATTTATGCTGGTCAGGGAACATTTTAGGTACACACTTTTACTATCTATTTTTTACTGTGGGCGTTGTTGTGGCCATTCCATCGAGCTCGCCACGTGAAACATGGTTAATAATGGTTGTCACTCTGCCCGGTTTTACATCCATGGAATTTTTTGGCGTCGCGGCAGCTTCGGATATTGCAGCGATGGGATTTGAAATCCTAAAAAGTTTTCAAATGTGAGTTTTTTTCGATGACCTTAAGCATTGGTGCGGCAGTGTATTTTGCTGATTTGTCATATTTCGTGTTGGAAAATCGCTTGATAACCTTGGCGTCACAGGATTTTCTGACAGGTCTACCGAATCGCCGGGCTTTCCACAACCTGCTAAAGGGCCAGTGCTCGTCAATAAGATCAACAGAAGAAAATTACTGCATTTGCATTTTGGATATAGATCATTTCAAGAAGGTCAATGACACGTATGGCCATAATGTTGGCGATGAAGTTCTTAAGTTCGTAGCACGACACCTAAACGATTTTGTTCGCTCTGGTGACTTGGTCGCACGCATTGGTGGAGAATAGTTTATTGTATTTATGCCTCGAACTTATTTAACAGACGCAATTAATGGAGCAGAACGAGTACGAATATAAATCGATCGGCACACATACAAAGGCACTGGCGTCTCTATACACGTAACAATAAGCATGGGAATAATCCATAGTTACCCGAACTCCACAGAAACTGAACTATTCGAATTAGCAGATCATGCGCTTTTTCGGGCGAAACATAATGGTCGCAATAATCTTGAACTTGGAACGAGAGCGACAATTGCTTAAATTTTTCAGGTAAGCTCATCTTAAGGTGTAATGAGTGTTTACCAGCTCCCTTTGAGAACCTTGATTTGATCTGCATGATAATGCCCGTGCTGCAAAAGGAGAATGAGCACCACTCGTCCTTTGACTTAATATGATTTTTCCACTCATAACATAAAAAGCGCACTCATTCCTATCCGGTTCATCGGTGTTATTCAACAGAGTTATGTTGAAATCTCCACCAGTAAGACTTTGCAGCACTGAAGTAGCAATAAACGATGTATTTGTCATCGGTGAAAAAATAATCCCAGTATTTATATTTTTTACCTGAACAATATAATTGTTGCCATTATTTCCATCATTTATGGTGTAGCCATCGTTGATATTAATTACTTTATTTAGACCTGGATTAATATTCGCATAGCTCTCTGAAACACCATTGATGCTATCCCCTCCTTTCAAACCAGACACGGTTGGTAGTGCTGCCGCAGTCTTCATCCCATCGTAATTTTTCGTATTCGTTGACGCATGTAACGTTAATATCGCAGGTGCAATATTCGCTGTGGCTACTCCATTTAGCAAAGCGTAGTTACCGGCGTCGGTGCCTGTTAAACTCAAGCCACTGATTGTGACAGATTTAGTGTTACCCACATTTTTATCTGCAAAGCTGCCTGCTGCTGCACCACTGAGAACAACTTGATCAGTGCCTAGTGCGCTTACGCTGGCGGTGCCGTTAAGGCTTGCTGCGGTCGTTGCATCGTAGACTTTGTTTGATGCAGTGAGGCCGTTGATGGTTAATGTTGCCGCGGTGATGTTGGCGTTGGTGGGTGCTTGTGCCAACGTGTAGTTACCGGCGTCGGTGCCTGTTAAACTCAAGCCACTGATTGTGACGGATTTAGTGTTACCCACATTTTTATCTGCAAAGCTGCCTGCTGCTGCACCACTGAGAACAACTTGATCAGTGCCTAGTGCGCTGACGCTGGCGGTGCCGTTGAGGCTTGCTGCGGTCGTTGCATCGTAGACTTTGTTTGATGCAGTGAGGCCGTTGATGGTTAATGTTGCCGCGGTGATGTTGGCGTTGGTGGGTGCTTGTGCCAGCGTGTAGTTACCGGCGTCAGCACCGGTGAGGTTCAGTCCACCGATTGTGACAGATTTTGTGTTACCCACATTTTTGTTTGCAAAGCTGCCTGTTGCTGCACCACTGAGAACAACTTGATCAGTGCCTAGTGCACTCACGCTGGCGGTGCCGTTGAGGCTTGCTGCGGTTGTCGCATCGTAGACTTTGTTTGATGCAGTGAGTCCGTTGATGGTTAATGTTGCTGGGGTAACAGTTAGCGTATTATTGCCAGAAAAATTGATTATTGTGTCCGCATTGTTATTCGTCACCCCTAAGGTGTATGCATTGACAGATTGCGTGCTACTGTCACGGAAAACATTTTTATACATTGCGCTTGTGGCATCTAAATACAGATGATCAATCACGTCTGCTTTGGCTAGTCCTAACATGTTATTTCCAAGCCGCTGTGTAATATTTCCGGTATTGGCTGCGAGAAGCGCATCTTTAAATTCGGTGTCTGACAATACTGACGTATCGTAGACTTTGGTCAGATTTACGGGCATAAGACTCGCGTTAAATGCTGAGGTCTGCTGCATTTGACGGAATAATACTTGTGAGTTCGCTCCGTTAGAAATCATATTACCGACTGTCTGACCAAAAGCAGCATTCAAGCTATTTGCCGCCCCTTCATAGAATAGCGTTGAGAAATTCGTCGGATCAAGGTAACTCACATCTCCAGTGCCACTTAACGAACCGGTGTAAATATAAGTTTTACCAGTTGAAGCATGCGTTACCGTGTTTCCAGTCAACGTGAGGACCTGCCCGCCTGTTCCAGTACTATCGGGTGAAAGATTAGCACCTGCCGCAATGCTGACATTTCCAGTTCCCCTATTTGTAATCGTAGGTGCCGTAATATTTCCGGCACCTGAACTTTGTATCTGCACACCGCCATTACCGTTCTGTACGATGTTAAAAATAGCATTTTGCGAATTGTAACTCCCGAAAGTCAAAGAGCCACTATCAGTCAGATTACCGCTACCCAGACTGATATTAATTGTGCCTGATCCGCTATTGGTGATGCTGTTTGACCTGATATTTCCGCCCCAGTTTTGAACATCACCCGTTGATATTTGAAAATCGCCGCTTTTCACCTGAAGTTCAATATCACCGCCACCATTAACGATGGATGCCCCCCCCTAACACAATACCGCTCGCACCAGGACTGCTTTTTCCAACGATGTGGATACCACCGGAAGAAGCGTTAACTAAAGTTGATGCGTCGTCAAAACGAACTCCTTTAGATAGGCCTCCACCATTCGCGGAACCAACAATTGACATACCTGTCCCAGAGCTATATTTTCCATCATACGAATAAAATCCGGTCCCATTACTACTATTTGTAATTCCATTCAAACTAAGAGTTGTTATCGCATTGAGCTTATCAAACGCACCATAATAGCCAAGCCCATATGCGCTTGGATTGGTAGAGCTACCGTTCACAGAAATTGAATTTCCCGAGATAGTCCCATACACATAAACACCAGAGACAAGGCCAGAGGAGCCAGAGGTTAAGCCAGTCAAGGATATATTGCCGGCATTTGCCGTGATGGGAGCCTGCACGTGTAGGCCATCTCCTGAACTTGATGTTGCGTTTAACGTAACATTACCGCTGCCATTGGTTGTTATCCCATTAATGCCATTAACGGAGCCCACAATCATCGTACCATCGAGCGTCTTTATGTCGATGCTACCGCTATTTGATGTGGTCTTTGCAGCAACAGTGACGGCATTTTTATTAGTCACAAAAATATTATCAGCTGCATTGAGAGAGATTGAATTAACATTGGAATTAATGCGCTGTCCCGTAAAGCCAATGCCCCCCCCATATGCTGTCATTGCCAGATTAGATCCATTCAACAGCATATTAGGCGATTGGCTGATCGCCCCGGTGGCATTCAGCGTCAGGTTACCTGCAATGAGATTGATGTTGCTATTCAGGTTGAGATCACTCATCGTACCATTGGCGTTAGCAGAGACGTTGCCAGCACCACTGATGTCATTGTTGATATTAACTGTTGTATTGCTCTTGTAGCTGAGATTGGCATTATTACTCAACACGACAGCACCGCCACTCCCAAGACTACCACTTGCACCACCATTACCTACTTGCAACGTACCCGCACTGACTGTCGTCGTGCCAGCATAGGTATTGTTGCCCGATAAAATCGTTGTCCCACTACCCGACTGAGTTAAGCCCCCACTCCCGCCAATCTCATTGCCGACATTGCTGCTAGCGGATCTATTGAAGACCAGATTCGCATTATTAGTCACTGAACCATTACCCAGAGTGCCAGTTGTGCCACCATTACCTATTTCCAAGGTGCCCGCATTGATGGTGGTGGTGCCACTGTAGGCGTTGGTGCCGGTCAGAATGGTTGTGCCTGTGCCACTTTGAGTCAAGGCTCCCGTGTTGATGATGTTGCCCGATACCACTAAAGTGCCTGTACCATTGGCGACCAGATTACCCGCATTACTGATGAGCCCCGTCTCTGTCAGCGTGCCGCCCGTACCCACCGTCAACGTCTCAGTGCCCCCCAAATAAATACCACCACCTGTAGAAGAATTGGTTCCTGTTAAGGTGGATGCACCACTGCCCGTGATGCGGGTGTTGGAGCCACTCAGAGCAAGGGCTGCAACTGTCGAGCTAGTGGTGCCCAACACAGTCACCGTACCGCCTTGCATAAGTCCGGAGCTAAACAAACCCGTATTTGAACCGCTGCCCCCATAAACACTCAATGCACCTGTGGCTGAAACACCTGCGTTGCTAATCGTAACGCCTTGTAGTGTTCCTGAATCGGCGGTGCCAGCCAAGGTAACAGTACCATCGGCAGCAATGGTGCTGCCACGGTTATCCACCGTCAGGTTACCCCCAGCCCCAATACCACCACTGTAAGCAGCACTGCTACCGTTTCCTGTGACGCTACCTGTGTTCAAAGTAATGTGCCCCCCTTTACTCTGAATGATCACATTGCCACCGGCATTTAGATTAGTCGCCACATTGATCGCTGTAGAATTACTGTCTGAACTAGCGCCAGAAATATTAATATTACCCGTAGCCTGATAGCTTTCTGTATAGGTCACATTAGGTGTGACTTGGCTATTGGTATAAGTGGTATCCGCCAAATTAACACCGACGACCCCAGAAGCTGCCCCCGTTCCACGAACGGTGACGGCACCCGTAGCACTATCAATACTGCCAGCACCCACCACCCCATTGACTGTCATACCGGCACCGGTATTGTCAAAGGTGATGTTTTTGGCCCTCATGCCAGAATCGGCTATCGTGCCCTGGCTATTTGGCGCTGTCGAGTTGCTTGCGAAATTAATACCGCCTTGATTACTCTGAAATAAAAGATTGCCTCCGTTGGCGCTAAAACTACTGTAACCCAAACCACCTTTCACGCCGCTCACCCCGAAAAGATAAACAGGTGCAGTATCAACGTTAATAGCATTCGATGACGCATTGTTGGTCTCCGCCAGAATGCTCGCGTTGCCAGTGGCAGAATTTCCACCCAGGCTGGTGACGCCCGCCTTCACAACCAGACCTGCACCATACACCGCCGGATTCGTGTTGCTGCTACTTGCCCGGTTATCACCACGCACAGTCGCATTAGCACCGGCTTCCAGCGAGAACACATGGTCACCTATGCCTTTGCCGTTCGCGGCAAAACCATATCCGGTACCAGCTCCTGTAATCACGCCCTCGACAGTCGCGTTACCTGTGGCGGCAAGTCTAATTCCCGGATTGCCATTCCAGGTATATGCATAGACCCCAGTGCCGGATGATCCCGCACTTGTATTGACTGTACCCAGCACATTGAGCGTTCCTCCGGTAATGTTGAGGGTAGCAAACTGCCCCCCTCCGAACTTAACACCGTATCCGCTATTGAGGGAGCTGCCCTTCAGCGACACTATTCCTACCGCATTGAGGGTAACGTTTGTTGAATTGTTTCCTTGATTAAAATCGATACCAGTGCCAGCCAACGCATTGCCTGCAATATTGATATTGCCCCCGGCATTTAAATTCGTGCTGCTACCATTCGTATTAAAGATGACACTACTTGCTCCAGACGCACTAATACTTGTGCCTGTCGTAATCGCCCCGGTATTGCTGTCAATACTCCCACCAGTTTGATCGAGCGTAATGTTGCGCGCATACACGTTAGCAGCATAATTGTTGCTAACGGTAATGGTGCCGCTAGTAACTCCATTGGTCTGAATAACGACATCACCTGAGTTTGTGTTACTGCTATCCGTCACCGATTTGCTCGTGTTGAGTCGAGTGTCTATGGTGCCCGCAGCGGTATCGGCTAAGGCAATTCCATGAGTACTACTGTCAACCAAAGTGACCTTACCACCAGCGGTAGTGATATTAGCGTTAATACTAATGCCACTAGCACCTGTGTTAGTCATATTAACGGTTAACTTACCCGCACCCGTTGCTGTATCGTTAGCGTTGACGTTGATGCCGTTCTTTGCATTCACGGTTAACGTAGAGTTACTAGCAGACAGACTGATGCTACGATCTAAGGTAACCCCGCCCCCTGTAGATGTGACAGTTACATTGCCAGAACCGGTGATACCGGCAGCATTGGATGCTATCGTACTTAGATTGAAGGAATCAGAACGATTAACGGCGAAGTTCGCATTATTGGTCACCGCACCACTACCCAGGGTGCCAGTTGTGCTGACATTACCCACTTGCAAAGTACCCGAACTCACTGTGGTAGTGCCTGTATAGGTATTATTACCAGTGAGTATCGTTGTACCCGAACCGCTTTGCGTTAGGCCTCCACTTCCACTGATAACGCCACTCAGGATACCATTTCCAGAATTATTGATCGTCAACAAACCGCCATTGAGATTAAAGTTGCCGGATGAACTTACGCCACCACCTGCATTGAGATTGGTATTGAGCGTTCCCAATGTTGAATTTATATTGCCATTCAAGGTAATTGCACCGGCTGCATTCATCGTAAATGTTGCATTGCCTCCTGCGTTTTTTAGTATATCGGCACCCGCATTTTGTGTGATGTTGCCGGTCGCTGTTCCTGAGCTTGCTGTATTGATGCTTACATTGGTACCAGCACTGAGATCCGTATTGATGTTCGCGGCTGCAATCTGAGCGGTGTTGGTGCTTGGGGTCCAGATGCCTGCGGCAAGTGACTCGTTGGTATTGCTAGCCCCCGAGACAATAGTCACATCTGTAGGATCAAGTAGCCAACTACCCGCCAACCCATTGGGAGCGTAAGCATTGACATGTCCAAATGCTTGCAAATTTGTGTGACTGGACGTTTCTACCGCACCGCCATTGCCGCTCAAGCTACCACCTTGCGCAAGAATGTGTCCAAAGAATCCCGTGTAGTCCTGCGACCAGAGTACAACATTGCCACCATTACCTCGCTGGTCGGCTGAGACATTGATTGTCGCATCCTTATCCATATAGACAGCGTTGGCGTTTATATCCACGCCCTGTCCGCGAGCATCACCACCAACCAGTACAGTACCGCCTCCACCGGAACCCGTGGCCAGGGTTTGACTTCCTGCAAATAATCCAACGCGATTGCCGAGCAGTTTGATCGTCCCGCCATTACCTGCTTTATTGGAAACATCAATCAGGCCTTGCTGTCGCGTTTCGCCAAGGCCGTCAGTCTGCGTCACGTTCAAGTTAACATTGCCACCGTTGGCAACAATTTGACCTTGATTGAACGCATTTGCAACAAGTCCGCTTGCGGCTGCGGCTGAGAGATAAACATGTCCATTAGGTGCACTAATAATGCCTTCAGGACTATTCACGACAGCCGCATTGACGGTGGCAGGCTCTAGCGCCAATGTGATCAGTCCACTTTTGGAAACTGGCAATTGCAGTTTATTTGCAGCGGCTAGAATCACACTACCATTCGGCGTTGTGATTTTGCCAGCGTTATTCACTGTTGCCCCCAAGAGTGCCACGTAGCCTCCGGGGGCAGTTGTAAGCTTTCCTTGATTTGTAATAGTTCCTGTGGCCGTTCCCCTGATAAATTGGTTATTGCCAGCCATAAAGTTGGCATCAGAAATATTGAGTGTTGATGCAACGATAGCTCCCGCATCGACACGTGATCCAGATCCAAACACAATGCCGTTAGGATTGACGATGTACACTTGTCCATTGGCGTGAAGCTGTCCAAATATTTGTGTCGGCTCAATCGACAGTACACGGTTAAGTACACTCGCATTCGAGTTAGGCTGAACAAAGTTAACAGTTGCTTGCTCACCGATATTGAAGCTATTCCAGTTAATGACAGCTTGTTGAGTTAACTGGTTAATTGTTAATTGGTTTGTTGTCGTCTGGTTGATTTTTGCGTTGCCAGATGTAACGACTCCGCCTTGTGGAAGTGCCAATGGAGGGGGCGGCGCTAATGAAACTACACCAGTTGCGTGAGAGCAACTCCCCATTAACATGCCAAAGAGTCCAGTCAGAATCGAGGCAATGACGGTACCGTTGATTCCGCCACCAGATTTACCCCGTGCATTTGCAAATTCGGGGGCAACCACCCAACTCCCACGAACGGTGCTCCAGACTAAGCGATAATTGTTCTTATTCATAGATTAATCCTAGAACTAGCGTCATTTCATTATAATTTTAATGTTCCCAATTCTGAAAATTTGTATTCATCATCATGATCGGCGATTTAATCAAAATTGACAGGTCAAAGAAACCCATAAACGGTCACGATTTTTTACACCTTCTGCGTCAAGCCCTGTTGAAAAAAGACCTGGGTTATCACCAATTTGTCTGCCATAGGTAACCGAACTATTGAGCGATTTATAAAAATAAGAGAAACCAACTCCAACACCTCGTAACTTGTAGCTGGGCGGTAAGTTTTGTACACCCCACGATTGTTTGTTTAAATGGATTCGCCCGGAATCATAAAACGTAAATAAGCGAAAACCATTTGTTGGCGTATAGCCCAAGTCCGTCCTCACGACGTAACCCTCGTCCCCTAATGCTTCAGAAGATCCATAAGCACGTATAGCAAACGGTCCGCCTAAGGCAAATTTTTCACTCTGATCAAGATTTTTATTCGAAAATTGACCATTGGCATCAAGGGATGCATCCCATCTTCCTGAGTAACCAACGTGCGTATGCCACGCGGCCCTCCACTCGAACTTTGTAAAATTCCCCGCTGCGTTGGTACTGGCACTATCTTGTAGTTCAGCGGATGGTAACGCAGAAAGATTGAGATTACCTCGCGTTAGAGCAGCGTTAGCCCTTAAGGATCGATTAGCATCCAGTGCATACTGTGTGTCGATTTTTAGCTGCACAATATTTGTATTTTTGTTGGCTGTCGGCGTTTCGTTTGTGAAGAAATCCGCCTGATGCTTTCTGATCAAGTTGAGGTATATGTTCCAAATTGATTGATTGTCGATATGAAAGAGATAGTTAAGTCCAGCGCCAAGCGAGGTAGTGTTACCTTTCGTTAGTGGGGGCATCCGGTAACCCACATCCGAAGCCCACATATTCAGGCGGGATCTTAATCCGATAAAAGGAAATTCGTAAGCAATTCGCCCATAGGACATGCCTGCACTCTTCAGAGCCAACAAATCAAATTGATCTCCTCGCAGTAATCGTCCTGGAATTGAAACTGCCAGTGAATACCGATCGCGCCCAGTAGTCATGACGCCATTGCTATCGTATTGTAACAACCATCCTAATTTCTCAAATGGAGGATTACTCACAAGAAATTGAACATCAACATAGTCTGTGTCGACCGGGATCAGATTGGCTCTGATACTGAGATCTTTTAAATAGGCTCGCCGTTGGATAAATCTCTCCATGTCGTCGAGGTTCAGAATGCCGCCTGTCGACAAATCAGCTTTAGCGTCCGCAAGAAATCCGTCGAGCAAGTTCTGTTGCAATTGAGCCGAATTCTCTTGCTCGACGGAAATGGAGCGAATCCGTATTTCTTCAATACTGACAAGTAAAATACTTCCTTTGTCTGCTTCGATATGGGGTATTGCACTCAATTCGACGCGTGTCAAAATTCCATGCTGACGATAGAGGTTCCATATTTCTCCACGTACTTCGCCTAGTTTTTTTCCAGATAAACGATCTTTGCCAATAAATTGACTTAACAGAGAATTAATTTCATTAGTGAATCGCTGCGACCGTAGCTCAACGCTACGAATGGCCGAGGGAAGAACCTGATCGGCAAATTCAGATCCCGACTCCGTCTGTGAATTTTTTTCCGGCAACTCTTTATTGGGATTAAGTTCTTCACGCTTAATTGATGGAATGCCTTGTTGCTGCAAATTAGGAATAATTATTTCGCTGGGAATAGATGATGCAGCGCAAAGAGAAATTGATTGATAAAAAAAAATGACCCTCAGCATGAGTTTCTTCATCGTCAGCTCTGTAGAAAAGTCATTATTTCGAATGCATATTGAAGCCATAGTCTGGATTGATTTTTACTGTAGAAGTAGTAAATTATTTTCATCTTCAGAGTGCGACAGTAATTGCGCGATTACTCATTTTCAATCCGGACTATCAATAATCTGTGGCAGATAAATACTTTATGACACTCCAAAATTAAATTTAGTTCAAATGAGATAACACGCAAATAAGTCTACAATATTCCACTAACGCGGTGGCACTTTGCAGCAAAAAAAAACGACAATTATCCTGCTATTGCTGAGAATATAATCGCAAAACAACATCATTTTTCATGTTGTACTTGGTGCACATCAAGATAAAGCGCGCTCCCCCCCTGTTCCAATTGAACTTGCTTTATTTAAATAAAACATAGAGCGCGATCCGATTTTGTTCATTGATGTCTTTCTTCCAGGTCTTTTGACCATGATCAGACTTCAATGACTATAGCCAACGCATCAACGGCAAATATCTGACCTGATTTGTTTAAATAAGCACTGACGATTTCCGGCCATTTGCGGGTCTTCGTTATAACAACATCTCCTCAGCTCGCAGTTGCAAGCGCTTCTTTAATTTGTGGAATAGCCTGCAATCCGGCCTGATAACCAGCTGCAATTAATTCTTTTCGCGCTTGAAAATCGGTGCTGGAGAATTTCTTGAGGTCAGGATGAATCAAAATATCGGCTTTTTCTGCTTCCATACGAATCAATGATTGCCCCATGATGTCAAACGACTGCATCAATAATTCAAACATACCGTACAAATTGGCATTGTCAGTTTGCGCGCTGACATCAACGGCAATCACAATACTGGCACCAAGTTTTTTGGCCTCATTCACTGGTAAGGGACTGATCAATCCGCCATCAACATATTCATCTGAGCCCTGTCGCGCCGGAATAAAAACGCCAGGCATGCTGCTTGAAGCACGAACGGCAAAACCGGGATTTCCAGTGCGGAATAAGTTAATTTTTCCTGTAATCAAATTGGTCGCAACCGCACAAAATGGAATCGGAAAGCTTTCTATCGGCTTGGATTGCAGATATTGATTCACGACGTTTTGCAATGCACTACCAAGCACCATGCCACGTTTGGAGCCGACTGACAAATCAATGACTTCAAAATCTTTGAGCTTGAGAGCAACCTCTTCCATCTGGATGCCAGTAAAGCCTGCTGCGTAAAATGCACCGATGATACTACCTGCGCTGGTACCAACAACTAAATCCGGGCGTATCCTATGCTTCTCTAAAGCCTGGATTACACCGATATGGGCAAAGCCACGTGCAGAGCCGCCACCCAGTGCTAATCCAAGTTTAACCGGACGGCCTGATGCGGCTGATTTATTCGCAACGACAGAATTGTTACCATTTTTTTGCATTGCACTGGCTGCAAATGGAAGACTGGCTCCCAGCGTCAACATCAAGCGTCTTTTGGTTTGTATTGTCATGAAAGGCTTTCTATTTTTCAGGTGCTTGCAATAAGCCTTGATCGATCATACTTTTTAATCTGCTAAATGCGTTTTCAAATGTATTTGATGGTTCGCCTTGAGTAATATTTTCAACTTTCTCATCGATGATAATGATCTCTGTACGGCGATTGAATTTACGCCCCTCCTCGGTTTTATTGGATGCAACCGGATGATGAAACGAATAGCCGGTGGTGGTCATACGTTCGTTGGGTACGTTGAGATCAAGCAACACTTTCTTTACCGCTTCTGCGCGTTGCTCTGATAGTTTTTGATTTATTGCAGGATTGCCGATGTTATCGGTATGACCTTCAACTGAAACGATTTTATTGGTTTTGGTTGTCAAGAGATAGGCAACACGTTCCAGATAAGGACCCGAAAGTTGTAAATTAATGTCAGCTTTACCTGTTTCGAATAACACATTATCTGGCAATACAATTTGCACACCGCGATCGAGTTGTGCTATCGGTAAAACGGGCGTGTCAGATTTTGCTACCGTTGGTGCGAGCGTGCTGCAAGCCGCAATGCTTATCGAAAATATGGCGAAAGCTAACAACTTGAAGTGTCTTTTCATTCTGCAGTCCAACTCTATAAATGATAGAAACTTCATTATTCCATAACACATGCCTGGTCTTATCAATGTTTCACAATCGTTTTCAATCGATGACAACATTGCAAAAAAAGTGAATTTTTGTGAATCCACTCTCTGCATTTTTTATTCATTTTTTAGCGAGTACGATGCGCTGAGGAAGCTTATGAGTTTGAATGTCCATATTGAACATTGCTGGTGTCGCCATGCAAATAACGGAGATTCGCCAGGGAATACATGTCGTTTGTAAGGTGTAAAAAACCAGAATAGAAAAACCTGGTGTGCGGAAGACTGTCGCTTTCAACACCAAAATAGAATACGCGTGTTGAAATCTCATTTATCTCATTTATCTCATTTATCTCATTTATCTCATTTATCTCATTTATCTCATTTATCTCATTTATCTCATTTCAAAAAACTCTTTAGTTGAAAATGAGATTTGAAAACGAGGCATGATGAATTATTTTTTGTATATTCCAGCTTCCAAAATAATGTCACCAATTTTTACTATGTAAGTCGATTTATTTTCTACTTGTTGTGTCAGTGGATTGTTATAACGATAGTCAACCCAGCCGTTCCCCTTCGTTTTAGCCAGAGTCAAAATATCTTTGCGATATAGTTTGCCGTCCGCATCAGGCAATTCGAGCATATTTTTGCCAATGAGCTTTTGATTGATGGGATGTGCAAGAATGGCTCCGTCGATACCACGGACATAAAGGTAAATGTCGCCTTTTATAAAATCTGGATTTTTATTATTAATTTCTTTGATTAAGGCTTCTTTACCGTTTTTATCTAAATAGCTCAGGCCCTTTTCAACCATTGCAATCGCATCGCCAGGAACATCTGCTGCCCAAGTTAAATTAACGGAGTAAAAAAGAAAAAACACAGAGAACAACTTGAGTATTGTTTTCATGATAAAGACCCCCAAATAAGCACTGGATAGTGCAATATCCACTACGTTAATGACACAATGGCTATTCAATATTCAATCAACAACTAATGTAATATCTATTTCAGCTACAATCTGAAAGTCTGAAGCAAAGAGCCGGATTGAGTACATCAACAATATTCTGCCTGATCAAGAATTAGTATATACGGTTCTTTATTAACGATCAGGCAAATTACTTCGATACGCATTCAAATTCATACGTTTTTTCTAATGTGCTTTAGTATAATAATTGCAAATTTTTTTGTTAAATGCATTTACCAAAGCCATTTATCAATTTTTGCAAAAAAATATAGCTTTGCTTCAGGGAATGGATCAATTTTTCTGGATTTAAAATAAAATTCTTCGAGCTTTTTAAATGCGCTGGCATTAAAAAAGTGAATGAATTCACTAACAATATTACAAATTCCCTTATCGCTTTTATGTCTTTGTTAAGCAGCACTCAGTTGAACCCTCAGATTTTGTATGGCGAATCCAATGCTGATATGATCCGCCACGAGACTCTTGCAGATCTGTTGGAGAATACCGCGCATCGGATTCCGGATAAAATTGCATTGGAATTTCAATTGCATCGGATTACCTATGCCGAACTCAACTCGCGTGCAGACGTTATTGCGTCTGCACTGATCCGTGAAGGCGTGCGCCCCGGGCATATTGTAGGTTTGTGGTTGCCACGCGGCATCGACCTACTGGTGATGCAGGCAGGTATTGCTAAAACGGGCGCTGCCTGGCTACCTTTTGATGCTGACACCCCTGTTGATCGTATCGCAATTTGCCTGTCCGATGCACAAGCGATTGGTCTGTTGAGTTGCCGTGAGTTTGCGGATGTGTGTAAAGGTGTGTCTTGCAAACTCTGGGTTGGAGAAGCATTAGTCACTTTACCTCAAGATGCCCTGCTACGACGAGAAGCGGCGTCGCCTGACTTTCCCGCCTATGTGATCTACACCTCCGGGTCAACTGGAAAGCCAAAAGGCATAGTGGTCAATCACGCCAGCATCTGTCATTTTTTGCGCAGTGAAAACGCGGTGTTAGGTATTAATGAGTCTGATAAGGTATATCAAGGTTTTTCAGTGGCGTTCGATATGTCATTTGAAGAAATCTGGATTAGCTATTTGGTGGGCGCGAGTTTGTGGATTGCGCCTAAAGAAATTACTGCCGACCCTGATGCTTTGCCGCTCGCCTTAGAAGCAAATCACATTACGGTATTGCATGCGGTTCCTACCCTATTGGCGTTATTTTCTCAGGACGTTGATAGCCTGCGACTGATTAATCTCGGCGGTGAAATGTGCCCTGAATCATTGGTTAAGCGTTTCAGCCGACCAGGTCGCCAGATGTTCAATACCTACGGGCCTACCGAGGCAACTGTATCCGCTAGTCTGGCTACATTGCATACTGATCGACCAGTGACGATTGGCACGCCTTTACCTAACTATTCTATGATGGTGATTGCAACTGACATAGAAAATGGCTTGCGTTTATTGCCTCCGGGTGAAACTGGCGAGTTGTGTATCTCCGGTCCCGGTGTCGCGATTGGTTATCTTGGACGTCCAGAACTTACTGCTGAAAAATTTTTGGACAACCCTTGGGCTTCGGTTGCCAATGAGCGACGCTTGTATCGTACAGGTGACCTCGCCTGCATTCAGGCTGATGGCAGTATTCAATGTCTTGGTCGTGCTGATGATCAGGTGAAAATTCGTGGTTTCAGGGTTGAGCTTGGAGAAATTGAAGCGATTCTTGCACAACAACAAGGCGTAGGCACGGTTGCGGTTATCCTGCGGCAAGATCAGGACATTGATCAGATCATGGCGTTTATGATTCGTGATGATTTATCTGAAGATGATATCGAAGGCGAACGTTCTGAAGCTGAATTCAAAACGATCTTACGAACCCAATTAAGCCAACTTTTGCCGCCATATATGGTGCCGTCCAGATTTGAATTTTTGCCGGAGATGCCGCGCCTGACGTCTGGCAAGATTGACAGAAATACGCTAAAAAAAATGGAACTAGCGGTGGCAGTCAGCTCCGGCGAATCAGATATTCCTGATAATAAAACCGAAGAAATTTTATTTAGAACCTTAAACTCACTATTCCCCGGGCAAGCTATCCGTCGCACCGCTGATTTTTTTGCAGATCTCGGCGGACACTCTTTGATGGCCGCGCGTCTTGTTTCCTTGCTGCGCAAACATAACCGCTTCGCCTATTTTAAAATTGCCGATATTTACCAGCAACGTAGCGTAGGTAAGATTGCAGAGTTATTGGAAGTGGCTGGTGCAGCACAAGATGTGATGAACAATGAGCAAACTGTCTGGACTCCTCCGTCTGGCTGGAAGCGCTGGTTATGCGGTGCGGCACAGGCGTTGCTTATTCCATGGCTGGTGGCGATACGGATGGTGCAATGGTTGGCGCCGTTTTTCACCTATCACTTTTTAACTGGCGACCCTGACGATTCCAATGTCAGGGCAATATTGTTTTCTGTTGCAACGTTTTTACTGCTCACATTAGCTGAGTTTGGTATTGCAATCGTTGGAAAATGGCTGATCGTTGGTCGTCTGAAACCTGGACGTTATCCATTATGGGGTATCGCTTATTTCCGCTGGTGGCTGGCTGACCGTCTGGTTGAAGCTGCACCAACTTATATGCTGAGTGGATCTTCGCTGTATCCCTTATGGCTGCGTGCGTTGGGTGCAAAAATTGGTAAAGACGTCACAATTGGATCAATTACTTTGCGTTCGCCAGATTTGTTGATTATCGGAGATGGTGTCAGCATAGGAAGTGCAGTCAATTTAGAAAATGCGCGGGTACAACATGGTGAACTGATTCTTGGCTCTATTACCTTGAAAAAAGATGCTTATGTTGGTTCATATTCTGTGCTGGAAGGTAATGTCAGGCTTGAAGACGGTGCACATCTGGATGGTCAATCTGCGTTAGCAGATGGCAATGTAATCCCTGCATATCGGGTGTGGAAAGGTTCGCCAGCAAAAGACTATTCCGCTTTTGATCGAAACAGCGTACAGCCACGTCCGCGGCTATCACGCAAAAGAGCACTCGGCGAATTTATATTTTTTATCGCTGGTGCATTATTGATCGGTGCCCTGTTCTTTGTTCCGGTATTCCCTAGCTTTGTCATCATCGATTGGTTTGATAACGCGGACGCGTTTCCGTGGTTGCAGGGTAACTCGATACCATTTCAATTAACCAAATATTTTGTCCTGGCTTTCCCTGCGACCGCAATTTTGATTCTGTGTACTGCCCTGCTTTCGGCTGGTATCCGCTGGTTTATTTTACCTAGATTAAAGCCTGGCATTTATAAAGTGCACGGGAATACCTATTGCCAAAAGTGGCTGGTGAATCAAATTCAAGAATCAAGTCTCCATGTCTTGCACGGCATTTATGCGACCGTCTTTGCCCCTTTTTGGTATCGTTTATTGGGCGCAAAAGTTGGCAAGGGAGCGGAGATTTCTACGGCTCTGGGCGTGGTGCCAGATATGTTGACTTTAGGTGACGAGACATTTATTGCCGATGCAGTGTTGCTTGGGGATGAAGAAATTGATGGTGGCTGGATGCGTATGCAGCCCACCGTCATTTCAAGACGGAGCTTTGTCGGGAACGGGGCTTATATTCCCGACGGCACAATTTTGCCTGAAAATGTATTGATCGGGGTTCATAGTTGCGCTCCAGACAATGCTTTATTGAAGGATGGGGATACATGGCTAGGGTCACCTCCAATACATTTGCCGGCGCGTGAAGAAACAAAAGGTTTCCCTGAAAGTTTAACATTTAAACCATCATTTTTTAGACGCATAGGACGCGGCTTAGTCGAAGCGTTCCGCATCATCGCACCCCATGCGATTGTAATTGCAGTCGGCTATACGGTGGTGTTGAATCTAATGCCTTTGGCAGGTGATGATCGTTGGTTGGAAGTGTTTTTGTATTTATTGGTTGCCGGTTTGTTTTATGGGATTGGTAGCTTTGGCTTTGTGCTAGTGTTTAAGTGGCTGCTGATTTATCGCTATAAAAAATCCAGTGTACCTATGTGGACACCATTTGTCTGGTTATCCGAAGGTATTACCAATTTATATGAAGGAGTTGCGATTCCGAATTTTATGCGTTATTTGCGGGGCACCCCGTGGCTTCCTGTTGCTTTTAATTTATTGGGATGCAAGATGGGAAAAGGGGTTTATTTAGATACGACAGATATCACAGAGTTTGATTGCGTTAGCATTGGCTCCTATTCTGAAGTAAATGCTCTTGCATGTCCTCAAACGCATTTGTTTGAAGACCGGGTAATGAAAATTGATCACGTCGTTATTGGTGAACGCGTTTACATGGGGCCTCGCAGTGCCGTTTTATATGGTGCAGAAGTTGGTAATGGCGCCAGTTTAGGTGCGTTAACACTCGTAATGAAAGGTGAATTTATTCCTGCTAATTCAAGCTGGCGTGGCTGTCCTGCTGCAATGATGACCACTTAATTTTGCCATCATCGTTTGTTATGGAACAGCATTTATCTGCTTTTTTATGGCCACTCCAGTCACCGGCTGCTCTGGAGTGTTTTGCAGCTCAAGGTGTTGTCGTCATTTATATCAAGGTTCCGGAAGATATGAACCGAGATGCTGCCAGACAATCTCTACGTCTGGCAGCAACAGAAATGTTGGTTGCCGCATTCAATTGCCCCGCACAACAAATACGGATCACAAGTATGCTCGCTAAAGGGGTCTACACGCTTGTTGAAAAACAAGAGCTATTTATTTCTATGAGTTACGAGACAGAAATTGCGATTGCTGCTATCAGCTCTAAAAATCAGGTTGGTATCGACATTCTGCGGCTTGCGCCAGAAATAGAATGGGTAGACCTTGCTCAACTGTATCTAGGCAAACAAAAAACCTTAGAAATTCTTGCCACTCCTGCACAGAACCAATTTAGTTTGTTTGCCAAATATTGGACGCAACTTGAAGCCAAATGCAAATCAAACAGAATGACTTTAACTGAATACGATGATCAAATCAGCGCTGCGAATTGCGATATGTTTGCGGGCATTGAATTATTTTCTCTTCATGTCCAAGACACTTATATTGCCAGCCTTGCTGTGTCGGCGAGAGCTTAAGTCTTAATCAATGAGACGACTTAAACCCTTGAAGATCAGTATCCCTTGCGCACACCAATACTCAATCTCCCCGACTATTATTCATAACAAGAGCTTTATTTAACAGACCTGATCCGTCTTGACTTACTTAAACAGTTCTGCGTTACCTCGAACTACTTTATGCTACTTTGATTGTATTTTCAGCAGATCACCATTTTGCTTTAGACAAAATAATCAGCCATTTTTTGCAAAACAACATTTCTAAATGCCCAGGCTGTACGCCAGTAGAGCAATCCAGTACAGGATTCACATGGTAAGCGCGCTGTCTGTAATCACGGCATATAAAAATCTCACGGCGTCCCAAACGCATCAAAAAAGAAGTTGGTGCCAATTGCAAACTGAATCGCGTATCGAAAGCTTGTTGTATGTATGCCATGGTGAATCTCCGTGTCGGTAGATAATACAAAAATATCATGAAGGACATCTTCGAAACTTCTTATAATCACTTTGCTCGTCTTTTGTCCATAGAAAGTACTTTAACACAAAATACTGTATATGCAATCAGTATTTGTTTTATTGTTGCTTATCGCTGACATGTAAACATTTCTTAAAAATCTCTGAAACGCTTACTGGCATTGGCTTAGCGGGGATTTCTGTTGATTTTAAAAAAATCTTTTGAAGTTTCATGCTCAAGGCAATATACTGTATATTTAATCAGTACATTGCCTTATGCTTACTCAAACTCCATTGACAATCAGTCGCACTCATTTGCCAGGTGAGATGGAGCGTCTTCACCCTGATATTTGGCGCGCATCCCAATTAGCCCGGGACAATCATGCTACGTTGAGCAGCGGCTATGTGGCGTTGAATGAAGAATTACCAAATGGTGGCTGGCCTTTGGGGCAACTCATTGAGATTCTGGTCGCGCAAGCTGCCACGACAGAAATCAAACTGCTATTACCTGCTTTAAGAAACTTAGGGAACCGTCCCGTTGCGCTACTCGCGCCACCACATATCCCGCTGGCCTGTGCTTACCAGGCAGAAACGAGCATGAACATTCCTTTGCTATGGATAGCCAGCGCTAAACACATCGACAGTTTGTGGGCTGCAGAGCAAATTCTTAAAAATGGTAGCTGTGGTGCCTTATTGTTCTGGCAAACACAAATTAAAACGGAAGCCTTGCGACGATTGCATTTGATCGCTCAAAAATCGCAAACTTTGTTTGTTGTTATACGCCCCTTGCAAGCTGCGCAATCGCCATCTCCCGCAGTTTTGCGACTGGCGCTCAAGCCTCAGGCATCGGGAATACAAGTTGATATACTCAAGCGGCGTGGCGCTGTCAGCGATACACCTTTGTTTTTATATCTGAACAATCACCCTTACCTGACTCTGAGATCTACTGAGTATACGCATCCCGACAAGATCAACAGGTTTGGTAAAGACGTTGATTTTCTCAGTAGTTTGAAAAGTAAATTATCAAAAGAAGCAACAAAAGATCTACACAGTTCTGCCGGCGTTAAATGAGTTACCGCTATGCCTGACGCCATCCGCTTCACCAAAAAAGCACTGATCAACAAACCTGCACCGCATAGCGAAACATTGTGGATTGCAGTGCATTTACCGGCACTGCAGCTGGAAGTATTTGTTCCGCTTTGGCAGCAAATGAAGTGTGAATCTGCGAACGTCGTATTAAAGCAAAACCGCGTGATCGCTATGTCGGATGATGCACACAAGGCAGGTGTGCGAGCTGATATGCGGCGCGGTGGCGTGCAGATGCTCTTACCGGAGGCACAGTTTTTTGTACAAGATAATGAAAGAGAAGCTGCCGCGATATCGGCTATCGCACTGGCTTTACTGCGCTACACCCCACAAGTCAGTATTGCCGACAATGCGAGTATCTTGCTCGACATCGGCGCCAGCCTTCGATTATTTGGTGGCTTACGCTCCTTGCGCCAGCAAATCCGATGCACCGTTAACACCTTAGGCTATAGCCTGACAACAGGATGTGCGCCGACAGCCAAATCTGCATGGTTATTTGCCATTCATGCTGCACGCTATCAACACCGTCAACGTCAGGGGCATGTTTGTTTGCAGATATCACGTTTGCACAAGGCACTGGATCAGTTGCCCATACACTTATTGATGAACGCACTTGCGTGGCAGGATTTTTTACATGGACTAGCATGTTATCGGCTGGCAGATTTACGTGCCCTGCCACGTCCGGGTCTGCAACGTCGATGCGGCACAGCTTTACTGGAGGAACTGGATCAAGCTTATTCTTTGTACTCGGCCCCACAAATATGGGTAGTTGCTGATCCGGAATTTCATGCCAGACTTGAACTACCAGATCGACTGGACAGTACTGACGCCTTATTTAGTTACAGCCGCAATCTATTGTGCCAATTATCAGGATGGCTCAATGCCCATCACCTGGCGGTCAAACAGATACGTCTGGAATTACAGCATGAGCGTGGTCGTCAGGCTGTGACGCCCAGCATGCTCGATATTCAACTCGCCGAAGCAAGTTGGCAAGAAGCCCACTTGCTGCCGTTATTTAAAGAAAAATTAGCACAAATAAGCTTACCGACAGCAGTGATTGCTCTGAGCATGCATGCGCCACACACATTAGCTCTGGAAGCGCCCAGTAATTCTTTGTTCCCGGATTCCTTGAGCAGACCGGAAGAACACCAGCATCTGCTAGCGCTACTGGTAGCGCGCTTGGGGGCTAATCATGTGTTACGTCCATTACCCAAGGCAGATCACCGGCCTGAGGTCGCTAATCAATGGGGGTCAGTGATGCACAACGATAAGCTATCCGAAAAAAATGTAGCTTCAACATCATTACTAAGACCTAGCTGGTTGCTCAATCAGGCGATTCCGCTTGAAGTCCGTAGACATAAGCCCTGCTTTGGTTCTGAGCTGAGTCTTATTTCCCCCGCCGAACGTATAGAAGCCGGTTGGTGGTCAGATCAGACACAGGTTCGCGATTATTTTGTCGCCGTAGGTGCAGATCATGTGCGCTACTGGATTTACCGCGAACGCCCTTCGCATACTGAAAATGCAGAACCAAGCTGGTTTTTACATGGCATATTTGGCTGACCTGCGCAAAATTGCATCATGACATTTATAAACACAAGCTCAGTGAGCAACCCATCAACATTGATCCTGCCAGCCTATGCGGAATTATTCTGCCTCTCTAATTTTAGTTTTTTAGAAGGTGCGTCTCATGCTGAAGAATTGGTCAAACGCGCAGCCACACTGGCTTATGAAGCGCTGGCGATCACCGATGAATGTTCCTTTGCTGGTATCGTCCGCGCACATGATGAAGCAAAGATACAAAAATTGCCGTACATCGTTGGAACGTATTTCAAACTCAGTCAGCAGGATGCGGGTCTACCAGAAACAACTCTCATCGCATTGGCAATCAATCGCGAAGGTTATGGCAATTTATCAGAACTGATTACCTTAGCACGCAGCCGTTGCACGAAAGGCAGCTACCTGCTGACACACAAAGATTTGCATACGCCGCCGGAAGGATATGAACATTTAGCTGGCTTGCCCGATTGTTTGCTCATTTTAGTCCCGGACTATCCAGTCAAACCGGGTATTCTGGCGACACAAGCCACGTGGTGCGCGCAATATTTCAGTGACAGAATTTGGATGGGTTTAAACTTATTATTGCAATCAAGCGATAGTTATCAACTACAGCAAGTCACCCATATTGCCAACGAATATGCACTACCGGTGGTGGCGCTTGGTCACGTACTGATGCACGTGCGTTCTCGCAAGCCATTGCAGGATACCTTGACCTCAATACGTTTAGGAAAACCCGTCGCCGAATGTGGCTATGCATTGGCATCCAATGCCGAGCAGCACCTACGCTCAAGACTCCGACTCGCCAATATTTATCCTGCTGACACCCTCGCTGAGACGATTCGAATCGCCAATTTATGCCAGTTTTCATTGGATGAATTACGCTATGAATATCCGGAAGAAGTCATCCCCAAAGGACAGACGCCTGCCGCTTACTTACGTAGCGAAGTCTATCTGGGTGCGCAATTGCGCTATCCGCACGGTGTATCAGAAAGTCTTAAAAAAACCATAGAACATGAACTGCATTTAATTAATGAGCTAGCCTATGAAGCTTATTTTTTAACCGTCCATGACATCGTCAAATTCGCTCGCAAGCAAGGTATACTCTGCCAGGGACGTGGCTCAGCGGCCAATTCCGCAGTCTGCTATTGCCTCTACATTACGGAGGTCAATCCCGAAGTCAACAGCCTGCTGTTTGAGCGCTTTATTTCTAAAGAGCGCGGTGAGCCACCGGATATTGATGTCGACTTTGAGCATCAACGGCGCGAAGAAGTCATCCAATACATTTACCAAAAATATGGTCGCAATCGCGCCGCGCTGGCGGCAGCCGTACATACCTACCGTCCGCGTGGTGCTTTACGTGAGACAGGTAAAGTACTGGGGATTGATGAGGCCTTCATTGATATGGTAGCCAAATCGCATCACTGGTTTGACAACAAACATGATTTATTGGCGCGCTTTGCAGAATGCGGGCTCGACACCAACTCCATGCAAGCACAACAATGGGCTAGCCTGGCTAGTCAGCTATTACGTTTTCCACGCCACTTATCTCAGCACAGCGGTGGTTTCGTGATTGCGAGAGGTAAATTATCCCGATTAGTACCGATAGAAAATGCTGCTATGAAAGACCGTCGCGTCATTCAATGGGATAAGGATGATCTTGAATCGCTGGGGTTATTAAAGGTCGATATTCTGGCACTCGGTATGTTGTCAGCGCTTCGGCGGGCGTTTGAATTAATGAAAACCCTTCCTGGTAAGCCCACACGTATGCAAGACATTCCACGTGAAGACCCAGCGACCTACGCTATGCTGTGCAAAGCCGATACAGTCGGCGTATTTCAAATTGAATCGCGTGCGCAGATGAGCATGCTGCCACGCCTGAGGCCACGTGAATTTTATGATTTAGTTGTGCAAGTTGCGATTGTACGCCCGGGGCCGATACAAGGTGGTATGGTGCATCCTTATTTACGCCGCCGTCAGGGTTTGGAAGTCGTTGAGACTTATCAAAATCCGGCGATGCAAAAAGCCTTGGGACGTACGCTGGGTATTCCTATTTTTCAGGAACAAGTGATGCAAATCGCGATGCTGGCCGCCGATTTCACCGCTGGTGAAGCGGATGGATTACGCCGAGCGATGGCCGCCTGGAAGCGCAAAGGTGGGCTAGATGCCTACCATGACCGCATCGTCAATGCGATGATCAAAAACAACTACACACGTGAATTTGCAGAAGCGATTTTCGAGCAAATGAAAGGCTTTGGGGATTATGGTTTTCCTGAAAGTCATGCCGCCAGCTTTGCCATTCTGGCCTACGTCAGTAGTTGGATTAAACGGCATGAACCCGCTGTCTTTTTATGCTCGCTGCTCAATTCGCAACCAATGGGATTTTATTCACCATCACAACTCATCCAGGATGCGAAAAGGCATGACATTCAGGTTCGACCAGTTGATGTAATGTATAGCAATTGGGATTCTTCTTTGGAAAAGCCCGATCTACCGGAGAAGCTCAACGTTTACACGCAAACCACTCAATCTGCCGTGCGTTTAGGCATGTCGCTACTGAATGGCATGTCCGAAGCGGCTGCACTCAGAATACAAGCAGCGCGTGCAAACGCTGCTTTTATCAACGTCGCTGATCTGGCAAGACGTGCTGAACTCAATCGTCATGATTTGCATGTACTGGCTGCTAGCAATGCCCTGCATAGCCTAGCGGGTCATCGCCGTCAGGCCTTATGGTCAGCGGTCGGTGCGATGCCGGATAATGATTTGTTGCACCCCCTGACGATACAGGAATATACGCCCACTTTGACTGCGCCTAGTGAAGCACAAGAGATTGTCAGCGATTATCAGACGACAGGTTTCAGTTTGCAGCGTCATCCCTTGGCTTTATTGCGCAAACAAATGCTGACCAAACGTTTTTTACCCGCCAGTATGCTCAATACTTTTGAGCAAGGTCAATTTGCCAGAGGTTGTGGCATCGTCACTGTCAGGCAGCGGCCAGGCACCGCCAAGGGTGTGATGTTTTTAACCATTGAAGATGAAACCGGTACCGTCAATGTTTTAGTTTGGCCAGCACTGGTGGAACAGCAACGTCGTGAACTGCTAGGGGCAAGCTTGCTGGGTGTTTATGGAATATGGCAACGTGAAAATGAAGTGTGTCATTTATTAGCAAAACGATTGGTTGATCTCTCTCATTTGTTAGGCCAGTTAGAAGTGGCCAGCAGAGATTTTTGTTAAAATATCTACCACTCCTAAAGACCACCAAAAAAGCGTGATTCCTATCAAAGGTAGAACTTGAATACCAAAACCAGCCTCACCACAGAACAGCACGCTCCTGAACTTAGCAAATTGGATCGCAAGCAACAACAGCAAAGTCTGATCGCCGCATCTGCAGCACACGCAGTACACGATGGAATGACAGATCTGGTGTACGTGCTCCTGCCGATCTGGCAAAGTCAATTTGGCATCAGCTACGCAATTGCTGGCCTAATGCGCGGCATCTACGCTGGATGTATGGCTGGCTTTCAAATCCAGGCCAGCAAATTTTCAGAAAAATACGGACGTAAGACCTTGTTAGTCGGTGGTACGACCCTAGCAGGGATCGCCTATTTAATCGCAGGACAAACTACCACTTTAATTGGACTTATTGCCGCACTGGCACTAGCAGGTATTGGTGCCAGCACCCAACATCCCCTTGCTTCTTCGCTGGTCGCAGATGCATACGACAACGATAAATTACGTTCAAGATCCGCACTGGCCACCTATAACTTTGCAGGTGATATAGGAAAAATGGCACTACCCGCAGCTGTGGGTGTGGCATTGACCTGGTGGAGTTGGCGTCAGAGTGTAGGATTTGTTGGATTATTCGGAATCGCAGTTGCACTTTGGCTTGTCTGGGCGATACGTGAAAAACCTCATAGCCAGACATCTACAGGCATAGAATCGAAAGTCGAATCACAGCCAAAACGAATCGTCGCTGAAAAAACCTACGCGTCCTATAGCGCAGGATTTCACGCTTTACTCGCCACCGGTGTCGTTGATACAGCGACACGTATGGGATTTCTAACCTTTTTGCCCTTTGTATTGAAGGACAAGGGAGCAACTACCGCGACGATCGGCCTGGCATTGTCATTACTGTTTGTTGGTGGCGCTGCAGGAAAATTAGTCTGTGGCGATCTGGGACGTCGCATCGGCATGCTAAAGACTGTCTGGTTTACTGAAATCCTGACTGCTATTGTCATCCTTTGTATCCTGAATCTGCCACTCACCATTGCCCTCATGACCTTACCGATTATCGGACTGGCACTCAATGGAACATCTTCGGTACTCTATGGCAGCGTGCCTGAGCTGGTTGACGCCAGTGACCGCACACGTGCCTTTGCTCTATTTTATACAGGAACCATAGGTGGGGGTGCACTCTCACCAATATGCTTCGGCTGGCTCGGCGATCACACCAGCATCGTCTTAGCGATGCAGTTCGTAGCCGCTTTTGTTTGCCTGACGCTACCGTTGGCGTGGATAGTTAATCGCGAATTACCCCAATAAATTACACACTGATCGGAAAAACAAAAAAGCGCTCAATAAAAAGAGCGCTTTTCCTTGAGGAAAATAAAAGTATTTACTTCGCGCGTTCTTTTAAAATATTCGCGACCAAGGCGTCAATGACCTGAAACGTTGCCTGAGTAACCTCATTTCGATTCATTTTAGGGTTGCTTGCAGACAGCATTACCGCATTAGTCAGGTAACGACCATTCACAATAAAGGTTGGCGTATTATCGACCTCATAGTTTTCAGATACTTTCGGCAAACGCATTAGTGAAGCTGATACAGAAAAAGAATTATAAGCTTCAATAAACTTGGTTTTATCAATGCCGTTTTTGATTGCCCATTCAATATTGTCGTCATCACTACGTAAGCGCAAATGATCGATATGCCATGCCTTCAATACTTTTGCATGCATCGTTTGCTCCAACCCTAAAGCCTCCAGAGTCAAAAATAAATGTGCCTCAGGATCCTTGGGGCCGTTGTATGGCAAATGAATGCGTCGGAATTCAACCTTGTCGCCCTTCTTTTTCAGCCATTCAGTAATATCTGGTTCAATGGCGTTACACGCAGGACAGTGATACATGAAAAACTCAACGACCTCCACCTTACCTGGCGCAGACTTTGCCTCCTGTGGCAATTTCAAAGTAATGTAGTCGACGCCTTTCACTGGTTCCTCCGGTGACGCCATAACTAAAGATGAGATAAAAGCTAAACTAATCAGAGATAAACGAATAAAACGCATTATTTTCCTTCGCAAAAATAAGTAATTCACCTGACCAGAATAACATAAGCCGTTTATTATTTAAAATTATGGACTTAATTCATATGCAAGAATCGCCGTATATTGGTCAGAGTCAAATTTTTTCCCTACAACCAGCATTTGCCCCTGAAATTCAGAGCTATAGTTAAACGTAAAAATATCTCCGTCTTTATTCATCTCTTGCCAGTGATCCGTTTGTACCAAAGCCATTTTTTCAAAAACATTGGCATTGATCTTAAAGGTATACACACGATTAAGCTTCAGCCGATACATAACAGGTGCTAGTTGTATCGAGACCAGATGATATGGTAACTCAAACGTATGCACAAAACTTCCGGAAAACTCAGGGCTTCTGGTTGCTTCCCACGCCTCTATCGGTGAAATATTACTGTGAAAAAATGTGGGCTCTACTTGTGGCAAAGATTCAAATTCGCGTTGCGATAAGTGCGAAGTTCTTTGTAATTGCCATTGTTCATCAACTGGGAAGTGACTAAAAACGAATTGTTCTGGCGGTGTTAAAAAGAACGCTTCAGATAATTCCTTTTTAAATTTTCCGTCTTTGATGTACCCTGCTCCCCAAGTCAAATCTATCAGGTACCAACTACCGTTGACCCGGATGGCATTCCAGGCATGATTCGGCTTGTCGAAATGCTGACCTTGAGAAGTACCGTAAGCTTTAGCGTAACCAGAAATACTTTTTACTTCCAGATCAGCATCTTTTGCCATTTTCTCGAAGAGATTAGAAAAACCAAAACAAACGCTCATGCGTTTTTTCATTACATCTTCAACACTCATGTCTTCCATACGGCCTGATAAAAAAGCATCCGCGTCATAAGTAATACGATCGGTAATCCAACGATAAATAACGCGGGCTTTTTCAGAGTCTGTGCGAAGCCCCTGCGTGAGATAGGCAACCAATAATTTGCGATCTGTCTCTACTTCTGGCGGAGTTGTAAGTGCATGCGCATCAATAGCGGCGATTTGTTGATCGCTCAAATCGTGTGCATGACAACTGACATTCAGAAAAAATAGAATCAGAAAGATGCGAGAAAAGAGCGGCTGCCGGAAAAACCTGAAAAAAACATTTGTGAAGTTCATGTCAGCACCAGAAATGCAAGAAAGGAAAGTCTAAATTCTCTAGAAAATCACTCAATTTATTATAACTGAGTATCTTCTTTTCGGACTCACATCGTCAATTATTAATTAAAATTTAAATAACAATTATCAGTGTATTTTTGTCTTATTTTTTTAAAAAACATGCCATCAAAAATAGTTAGCAAAAAAATCAACAACAAAAACATGTGCAATAAAAAAATGGCAACCTACTAAGGCTGCCACTCTTCCACTTAAAATATTAAGAAAGAATCAAATTACTCTTCGTCTTCTTGTTCCGGCATCTTCAATCGCCCAGTATGGTAATCGTACTCGTAGACTTCGCCATAACGCCCCCATTCAATAGCGACTTCCAATACGCGTTTTGCCTCATCAGCTTTGAGGAATTCTTCTAGCAATTCCAATAACGGTTGCTCAGACAAACTACCCGTGGTTTCCATTTCCAATTTGCGACGTATATGTGCAGCCAATGGCACATGCATCAATAACTGCTCACCAAACAACTCTTGTTTCTCTGCTTGTTCGGCATCAAAATATCGGCGACCAAGAGGGGTCAAAATAATATCGCCTTTTTCCAATACTGCGAAACCTAACAAACTCAATGCCTCATAAGTTGGGAACAACTCTTCGTCCGACAATTCTGCTTCTTCCGCCAATTGCGGCAAGTCGGCACGGCCATTGTATGGGGCCTCGGCAACCATATCCAAAATCGCTTCGATACGGCTAACGTCAGTATCAGGTAAGCGATAACCAAGATGTTTAGAACTAGGTACCTCGGAGCTTGCTTCGTGGGTAGTGCGCATGGTCATCAAGCCATACACCTCATCGATCAATGCCCTTACTTCTGCCGAATCAACATTACGTGGGCGTGGCAAATCAATTTTTACTTCGCAACGGATAGTACCTGGATCGCTGGAAAGAATAATAATTCGATCCGCCATCACAACCGCTTCTTCGATGTTATGCGAAACGATTAAAATACCTTTCGTCGAAATCTTATCTTCATCCCACAATTCCAGCATGTCGTTACGCAAGGTTTCACCGGTCAATACGTCCAACGCAGAGAAAGCTTCATCCATCAACAAAATATCAGGATTGGTCACCAGCGCCCGGGCAATACCCACACGCTGCTTCATACCGCCAGACAATTCACGTGGTAACGCACCACCGAAACCAGCCAGACCAATCAATTCCAATACTGCATCAGCACGCTCCTCGCGCTCTTCCGACGGCACGCCTTGCGCCTCCAACCCCAATTCAACGTTTTGTTGCACTGTCAACCACGGGAACAAAGCAAACGACTGAAATACCATAGCAACGCCTGCGACCGGACCAAAGATAGCTTTATCACGATAAGCAACTTTACCCTTATCAGCAGGAATCAAACCCGCCATAATGCGCAACAAAGTGGATTTGCCCGAACCGGATTTACCAAGTAAGGCAACGATTTCGCCTTCTTTCAGTTGAAAATCCACTTTATCAAGAATCAGACGCGACTTACCGTCTGTTGCTTTAAAGGACTTAGCGACCTGCTGCAGGTCTATCAATAAATTTTGGTTCATCTTTATTTCTTTCGGACGACATTCAGTCTACGTAAGCGGTAAATGGTTTTAAGCAATTAAATCGTGTTCATTAGCGAATACGGTCTTCCGCCAACAAATACAATTTACGCCAGAAAAAACGATTCAATAAGGTCACAAAAATACACATCACACCAATACCCAGAGCTATACGATGGAAATCACCAGTTTCTGTCATCTGTTTGATGTAACTACCCAGACCGTCAGCGATCAACGTGGTTTTACCCCAAGTCACGTATTCCGCCACAATACTCGCATTCCAGGAACCACCGCTGGCAGTAATTGCGCCTGTAATATAACTTGGGAAGATTGCAGGCAAATATACACGCTTCCATTTCAACCAACCTTTTAAACCGAGGTTATCAGCTGCCAACCTTAATTCATTAGGTATCGTCGCTGCACCTGCAACTACGTTAAACAAGATATACCACTGTGTACCGAATACCATTAAAGGGCTAAGCCAGATGTTTGGTGTCAGATTTAAAGTCACCATCACGAAAACGACCAATGGGAACATAAGATTAACCGGGAACGCCGCCAGAAACTGTGCCACCGCCTGGACTTTTTGCGAATACTGAGGGCGTAAGCCTATCCAGACTGAAATCGGCACCCACACCAATGAAGCAAGGCCAATCAACAACATCACGCGAACCAGCGTAATCGTAGCAAGCCCAAAAACATGAACCACTTCACTCATTCCCACATCGCTATGGATAAAACTAATCAGTCGGAAAATTGCAAGCAAAGTGATGACAATCAAAATCCCATCCCAAATTCTGGACCACATAGGACTCATCGGCTTTTTCAAAGCACGCTCAGAAGTGCCGTCGTAAGTCACGCTAAACCATGACAATCCGCGGCTCATAAAAGACCAGAAGTTTTCAGTCCAGGCGCGAACCCAGCTACTATTACGCATCCAATCCAATAACCACGATTGCTGAGCGGTTTCACCTTGTGATTCTTCAAAACGGAATTTGTCTGCCCATGCTAATAAAGGACGGAAAAATAATTGATCGTAGAACAAAATACCAGTCAGCATCGCGGCAATAGCCCAGGCAATTGCATAGCCATCTTTGGCTTCGATTGCAACCGCGATATATGAACCAATGCCGGGCAATTTAATATCCTGGCCAGCCACAGAAATTGCTTCAGCAGCGACCAGAAAAAACCAGCCACCAGACATCGACATCATCATATTCCACAACAAACCTGGCATCGCAAATGGAAATTCAAGACGCCAGAAACGCTGCCAGCCTGATAGCCTGAAAATATGTGCCGCTTCTTGCAACTCCGAAGGCACCGTACGCATTGATTGATAAAGGCTGAACGCCATGTTCCAGGCTTGCGAAGTGAATATCGCAAAAATTGCCGCGCATTCCACTCCCAACAAATTGCCGGGGAATAAGGCAATAAATGGCGCAATCGCAATCGCCTGAAAACCCAGAATTGGAACCGACTGCAAAATATCCAAGGCTGGAATCATGATCTTCTCAGCCGCGGCGTATTTCACCGCAATCGCTGCAAAGGTCAGACTAAACAGCAACGAAAATCCTAGCGCGGTAAACATGCGCAAAATGGTTCTGAGCAGATAGTATGGGAGATACAAGGGATCGAGAGAAACTTGCAATGCTTCGCCAACCGAAAACGGTCTGCTCATCTGCATTGCAGCAAAAGCAAAAATGCTAAGTAAAGCCAGAATCAGAGGCAGTAGAGCCCAGTCCCAACGATTAGGACCCTTGTCATCAACGACCACATCGTCACGCGTCTGGAGCTTGAATAGTTCAAACATGCACACCACCTTGCAGCAAGCGTTTCATCAAAAAAGCATCATTCATATGCAACAAAATACCTCCTCAGTTACTTAAACTTCATCAGTAACTCCGGGATAAATTATCACCGCATGACCATGCAAAAATCGCACGCCAAACGACGGTTCGATATCAACGAATCAGGTAGAAAAAACAGCGCATGCTGATAGAACTACTACCCACTATTTAGCAAGGTAGCAGCAGGACATCTGCGGTTACATTGCCGTGTCGTGGTCGACGTTTGATCGACAACTATAACTATCCACAGAACGAATTCCAATGAGAAGAAGCCCGCACTTTAACACAGGGAGAGACCTGTTCACAATATGGTGCGATGCAAAATAATCTTTATATTTCAAGTCTCTGAAAGCGGCAAAATAATTGATAAAAAGCAGTAGTCGTAAAGACTATTTTTGCAATGCAGCGGCGCGATTTTTTAACAACAAAATCAGGTCTTTTCGCTCACTTTCTTGCGCAAAATTCATTGCTGTCATACCAGCGTCATTTTTAAGGTTTATATCCGCACCAGCATCAATTAAAACTTTGGCAGTATCGTATTTTCCAAAGCGCAGTGCCATCATCAACGGTGTTGTTTTATTTGGCGACTCGGAATCAATATAAGCAGCGTGCTCTAACAAAAAATCTAATGTTTCTACACTCCCACTCGCTGCTGCGTAATGCACCGCTGACCAACCCGGCTGATTAACCTCAGCACCGGCAGCGAATAATTTTTTTACTACGTCTATATCTCCCAAAAAACTTGCCAACATCAACGCCGTATCACCATTGCGAGCATGCTGTTCGAGTTTAATATCAGGCGCATTCAAAAGTGTTTCAATCACCTTTATTGATTTCTCTCTGATTGCAATCATCAATGCCGATTCACCGCGCAACGCGTCAACGGAATTTGGATCCATGCCACGCTGCAGTAAACTACTGACTGTTGCAGCGTCATTGAATTTCACCGCAAAGATAAAATCATCATAAGAACTATTTGCAGCTCCCGCTCCCGTTTGAACGCCCATCAGAATGGACAATCCACACATCGTTTGCAGTACCAATTTGCGAAGCTTTTTAAAAACAACAAAATTAAGTATTGATTTCATCTATACCGCCCTCTCGCCAACTATCATCGATACCACAATCTTACGACGCCAACTGAAACAAATTAAAGAAGTTCTGCGTCGTGACATTCTGTACTTCGTTAACCGAAATTCCTTTGATATCCGCTAAAAATTCTCCTACATGGCGCACAAAGCCGGGCTCATTCATCTTGCCACGATGTGGTGCAGGTGCCAGATACGGCGAATCCGTTTCGATCAGAATTCTCTCCAGCGGCAAGGCTTTTGCGACAGCCTGCAGATCTTTCGCGCTCTTAAAGGTCAGTATGCCGGAGAACGAAATATAAAACCCCATCGCCACTGCTGCCTGAGCCACCTCCAATGTCTCAGTGAAACAATGCATAACCCCAGCCACACCGCCCTTCTCTATGCCGGCGCCTTCCTCCTGCATAATCCGGATGGTATCCTCGGATGCTGCACGCGTGTGAATGATCAAAGGTTTGCGACAAATTCTGGAGGCGCGAATATGCTGACGAAAACGCTCCCTTTGCCATTCCAAGTCACCTTTTAATCTGAAATAATCCAGGCCCGTTTCTCCAATGGCGATAATTTTCGGATGCTGTGCCAGCTCTACCAATTGTTCAGCACTAGGTTCAGGCGTCTCCTCATAATCCGGATGCACGCCGACTGATGCATAGATATGCGGATATTGCTCCGCTAACGCTAAGACCTGTGGAAAGTCGGGTAAATCAACAGAAACACATAATGCGTGACTCACGCCGTTGTCTTCCATCTTTTGCAGAATTTCAGGCATGCGTCCGGCTAATTCGGGAAAATTAATATGACAATGGGAATCTACGTACATAATGAGGCAACATAAAATTAAATGGCAGCCGCAGCTGCCAGGATAGTCAGGTCAATTGCTGTGATCAAAACTGGGATCAGCGCAATGAAACTTAGAAAAATCTCTAGCGATGTTGAGCAATCACATCCATAACCGCCTGTGCAGAGATATTAGCAGTATCGCGCAGCAAAGTATGATGCATTTCAGTAAATCGCTCTTTTAAACTACTTTGCAAGCGATCATTGTTTAATTGTTCCCATAAAGCATCTGCCATCGCTAATGGCGTTGCGGCAGATTGCAAAAATTCAGGAACAACAAAGTCACGCGCAAGAATATTAGGCAAGCCTATCCAAGGCTGATAGCCCATATGCTTCAAAATCTGCCACGATGCTTCCATCATTTTATACGCAATGACCATCGGCTTCTTGAACAGCGCCACTTCCAATGAAGCAGTACCAGATGCCACCAGCACAGCATCAGCAGCCGCAATGACCGTATGAGAACGGCCATCTACCAGCAAAACCGGAACGCCTTCAAGCTTCGCCGCCACCACCAATTTGATGTAATAGCTGCGTTGTTTATTACCAGCCATAGGAACCACGATTTGAAGGTGCGGATCTCTTTCAAGCAAAATCTTTGCCGTTCGTATGAAAGCTTCTGTATTGTATTTAATTTCAGAAATGCGACTGCCGGGCAAAATGGCAACCACCTTGAATCTGGAGTCAAGTCCCAATTCTTCGCGTGCAGCCTTGGTATCAATTTCCAGTGGAATGACCTGCGCCAAGGGATGCCCGACATACGTCGCAGGGATACCTGCATCTTTGTAAATTTGTTCTTCGAATGGGAATATTACCAACATGTGCGAAACCGCCGCGGCGATTTTTTTAATCCTGCCACCACGCCAAGCCCAGATTGAAGGACTGATGTAATGCATAGTTGGAATACCGGCCTGCTTAAGCTTAACTTCCATATCCAGATTGAAATCTGGCGCATCGACACCGATAAATACGTCAGGTTTTTCGATCAACAATTGTTGCGTCAACTGCTTGCGTATCCCACTGATTTCACGGTAATGCACCAGTACTTCGAATAAACCGCGCACGGACAGCTTATCCATAGGCCAGTCACTGGCAAAACCGTACTCCGCCATATGGGGTCCGCCAATGCCGTGCATATGAGCATCTGGCAAGCGTGGACGTAAACCTGATAACAAGCGTGCCGCCAGCATATCGCCGGAGGTTTCCCCGGCGACCATCGCAATCTTTGACTGATGAGTAGATGGCATAGACAACTAGCGAACAATGCCACGCGTAGACGTATCAAGGAAGTCGCGTAGTGACTTTACGTGCACGGCAACCTCCTGAGACAAGCCAGCGATTTGCTGATCAAGTGCCAGTTTGGCCTCATCCAATGTCAATCCCGATTTATAGATTACTTTATAGGCCTGGCGAATTGCATTTAATTGTTCACGATCGAACCCACGACGTTTTAATCCTTCCAGATTGACGCCATGTGCTACCGCTGGATTGCCGGAAAGCAGAACAAACGGCGGCACGTCCTGCGTCAGGCTAGTATTCATCCCGACAAATGCATGCGCACCAATCTTGCAGAATTGATGCACCGCTGAAAATCCGCTCATGATCACCCAATCGCCGATTTCCACGTGACCAGCCAAGGCGGCGTTATTCGAAAAAATCGTGTTATTTCCAACGGTACAGTCATGAGCAACATGAACGTAAGCTAAAAACCAGTTATCACTGCCGATGCGCGTAATGCCGCGATCTTGTACCGTACCACAATTGAATGTACAAAATTCTCTGACCAGATTGCGATCGCCGATTTCCAGATAGGTAACCTCACCGCCATACTTTTTATCCTGTGGCGGGCCACCAATCGAGGAAAAAGCATGAAAATCATTGTCTTTGCCGATCGTCGTGTGACCGCTGATGACAACGTGCGGGCCGATTTTTGTTCCGGCTCCAATATTGACATGAGGGCCAATAATTGAATATGGGCCAACTTCTACCGTACTATCAAGGTTTGCCTTAGAATCGATCAGCGCGCTTGGATGGATCAGCATTATTTCTCCGCATTATCATCAGTGGTGCGCATCGTGCACATCAACTCGCCTTCCAGTGCAAGTTGACCATCAACAGTACCTTTCGCTTTGTATTTCCAGATTCCGCGTGCCACTTTGAGAATTTCCACTTCCATTTTCAATTGATCACCCGGCTCAACTGGACGTTTAAAGCGCGCCCCATCGATTCCCAGGAAATAAACAATTGTTTTCTCATCTGGCTTTTGCCCCATCGTTAAAAACGACAAAAGCGCTGCAGTTTGCGCCAAAGCTTCAATCATCAAAACACCCGGCATCACTGGTTTGTTTGGGAAATGCCCGTTAAAAAACTCCTCGTTCGCAGTTACATTCTTAATCGCCGTAATGGTTTTGCCATCTTCCCAGTCCAAGACACGATCAACCAATAACATTGGGTAACGATGCGGCAGATATTCTTTAATTTCGTTGATGTTGAGTGTTTTTTTCATGATGATTTTTCAGTCAATGTTTTGATTGTTTTTTCTAATTGGCGAATCTTTTCACGCATACCCGATAGATTTCTAACAATGGCTGCGGATTTTTCCCAATCTGCATTCTTTGCAAGAGGGTAAAAACCTGTGTATTGACCAGGTTCAAGGATAGACCTTGATACCATACTGGCAGAAGATACGTGGACGTTATCAACAATAGTCAAATGCCCAAGTACCATTGCTGCGCCACCAAACGTACAGTTTTTTCCAATCTTGGCGCTACCGGCAACACCGACACATCCTGCCATCGCGGTATTTTGACCAATATGGCAATTATGACCAATCTGAATCTGGTTATCGAGGATCACACCGTCTTCAATAATAGTATCAGCCAATGCACCTCGATCTATACTGGTATTTGCACCGATTTCGACACGATTGCCAATGACTACGCGTCCAGTTTGCGGGATCTTAACCCATTGACCTCGATCATTTGCAAATCCAAATCCATCGGCACCGATCACAGCCCCAGAGTGAATAACGCATTCGGATCCGACCACACAGTAGTCATAAACGGTCACATTAGCGTGCAATAAGGTATTGTCGCCAATAGTGACGCCACGCCCGATTACCGTTCCAGCTTTAATTACGACGCCCTCACCGATTACCGCCTCAGCGTCAATACTGACATGCGAACCAATGCTGGCCGATGGATGCACAATCGCATGCGGACTTACCCAGGCGCTTGAATGCACACCAAAAATTGGCGGAATTGCTTTCAGCGAAGCGAAATATTGCGCCGCGCGTGCAAAATAGACGTAAGGATTTGCTACAACAAGACAGGCGCCCGAATACTGCGTCGCAATTTGAGCATAGTCTGCCTCCGTCAAAATTAATGCTGCGGCTTTGGTAGACGCTGCCTGTGCACGTAATTTCGAATTGGAAAGAAAAGTAATAGTCTGATCATCGGCATCACTCAAGGGAGCAATGCCGGTCACAGATATATCGGGAGATCCAATTAATTGACCACCGAAGCGATCGACCAATTCTCCCAGCCGAGTGCTCGTCGTGGTCATTGTTTATTTAGAGAGTTCTTTAAGAACCTTATCGGTGATATCAACGCGCGGATGGGAGTAAACAGCATCTTGCAACACGATGTCATACTTTTCGGCCTCTGCAATTTTCTTAACAGCTTTCACCGCACGATCGACCAAGGCTGCTATTTCTTCATTTTTACGTTGATTCAGATCTTCATTAAACACCCGCTGCTTACGCTTAATATCCTGATCCAGGTCGGTCAGTTCACGTTGACGCCTAATACGATCAGACTCAGACAACACAGGTGTATCTTTATCAAGCTTTTCAGCCAATGCTTTAATTCTGGCGGTCAGATCTTGCAATTCTTTACCGCGCTTGGAAAATTCTTGTTCGATCTTCGCTTCAGCTGCCTTCGCAGGTGCAGACTCACGCATAACCCGCTGCGAATCAAAAATAGCCACTCTTGAATCTTGGGCATTCGCTTGTGCAAGGCTAAAACAACATGCCGCACAAACCATCAAACGATTAAACAATTTGGACGGGGTAATAAGTTGACTCAAAATAATCTCCGTAACTCGAACTAAAGCGCGCAATATTGCTGCGCCCCAATTAAAAACCTGTACCCATTTGGAACTGGAAGGTTTGCTTTTTATCTTCCGGCTTAGCATTTAACGCACGCCCGAAACTGAGCTTCAGCGGGCCAACCGGAGAAATCCAGCTTATACCAATACCAGCGCCAAAACGCAAATCCTTGACTTGCATTTTCTGACCTTCGTCAAAAACTTGCCCGCCGTCCAAGAATGTAAACCAACGCAAGGATTTATCCGCACCTGGGAACGGAACTTGCAATTCTATATTACCTATGACCCTACTTGCACCACCTAAAGAATCGCCGTTAGGATCTTTGGTGCCAAGACTGGATGGCTCATAGCCGCGAACAGAGCCAATACCGCCAGCATAAAAGTTCTTAAAAATCGGGTAAGGATTGCCACTAAGACCGTGACCGTAGTCAAATTCACCATTCAATGCCAACACCACAGAGCGATAAACAGGTTTGAAATATTGGGCATTGTAAATTGCACGATAATATTTCATATCACCAATAGCTGCCAACTCCAGATTAACGCGCTGGTAACGCCCGACCGACGGCGTCATTACACTATCACGGCTATCTCTTTGCCACGCGATAGAAAATGGGAAAGAATTCGTCGTGGCGGAACCCACGCCATACAGAGGATCGGTAGGATCTTTGGAAACGTTGCTACCGTAAGTCGCAACGTATTTTAAGTAACGTGTCGGACTGCCATTAAAGTAAGTATCCACTTTAGTTCGTTCAGCACCCACACCGAAAAAGATAGTATCGACCTCAGAAAAAGGAACACCAAAACGGATATTTCCACCGGTTGTTTGTACTTTATAGTCACCAATACTACCTATGATCGGCCGCGTAGTCCGTAAATAGCCTTCCAGACTGCGGCTAATGCCATCATCAGTAAAGTAAGGATCAAAATGCGACAAAGCAATAGTACGATTCATACGGCTGGTATTCATCTCCAGACCAATTGTATCTCCGCTACCAAAGGCATTGGCTTGAGAAATTGATCCTGTCAGCGTTAATTTTTCCGCGTTGGAATAACCCGCACCAAATGTCAGATTCCCTGTTGGCTTTTCTGTGACCGACAAACTAACATCCACCTCATCAGTACTCGTTGCTACTTCCGGGGTTTCCAGCTTTACGTCACTAAAATAACTCAGGCGCTCAACACGGTCACGCGAAGCTTTAATTTTCTCACCGTCGTACCACGAGCCTTCAAATTGGCGGAATTCACGGCGAATTACTTCGTCACGTGTCTTGGTGTTGCCAGCGAGATTAATGCGGCGGACGTAGACACGCTTACCTGGATCGACTGCCACGGTGAAAGCAACTTCTTTCTTTTCTTTGTTCAAAACAGGATTCGCACCTACGTTCGCAAACGCGTATCCAAAATTACCTAAACGTTCAGAAATGCGTTTAGTGCTTTCAGTCAGACGAGCAGCGTTATAGACATCATTCTTCTTCAGCAACATCAATGAAGCCAACTCTTCTTCACGACCGAACATTTCACCTTCCAACTTCACATCGGAAACCGTGTATTTATCACCCTCGACCAAATTGATAGTGATATAAATTTCTTTTTTATCTGAGGTAATAGCAATTTGACTGGAGAGAATCTGCATCTCCAAATAGCCGCGATTTTGATAGAACGAGCGTATCGATTCAATGTCGCCAGATAATTTTTGCTTAGAGTATTGATCAGCTTTTGTGTACCAAGAGAACCAGGTCGGGGTATTTAAAGCCATCACGTCGCGCAACTCGCCATCGGAAAAAGCCTTATTACCGATAATTTTAATTTGCGCAATTTTAGCAATTTCGCCTTCATCCACAGCGAAAGTAACTTTGACACGGTTACGCTCGACCGGTGTGATCGTGGTCGTAATTTGCATGCCATACAGGCCCTTAGATAGGTACTGGCGTTTTAATTCTTGTTCAGCGCGGTCAACAGTCGCTTTATCGAAAATTTTTGATTCGCCGATACCAATATCTTTCAATGCTTTAATCAAAGCATCTTTCTCGAATTCTTTAGTACCAGTAAAGTCTACACCGGCAATTGTCGGCCGCTCTTCCAGCAAAACAACCAACACACCATCTTGCTCTTCAATCTGAATATCTTTAAAAAAACCTGTCGCATATAAAGACTTAATTGCAGTTGTGCTTTTAACATCATCAAATACTTCACCCACTTTCACGGGTAAGTAGCTAAATACGGTACCAGCCTCTGTTCTTTGCAAACCCTCAACACGAATATCTTTAACTGTAAATGGCTGTATCGCAAAAGCGCTGCCGGAACATAAAGCCAAAGCAGCCAGAGCTACTGAATGACGACGAAAATTTGGCAAAGTGAAATGCTCGATATGTAATTTCATTGGGTGTAAAGTTCTTTCAATACTCTCAATATTGCTATCTGGAATGAGTTTTTTATCATCAAGCCGACTATTATGACATTAGTCTGACTATGTCATTAAAAAAAGCTACCGCCATTATTGCCATCAACAGTGCTAAGCCTGCACGTTGGGCAATCTCGCCAAAGCGTTCTGACACAGGTTTCCCCGTCAAAACTTCCAGCGAATAATACAACAAATGCCCCCCATCTAACACTGGTATAGGCAGCAAATTCATGACACCAAGACTAATACTGATCAATGCCATGAAGCTCAGGTAACTAATCACCCCAGATCTAGACGTCTGACCTGCATAGTCGGCGATAGTTATCGGACCCGTTACATTCTTCAAAGAGACTTCACCAACCAGCATTTTCCCTAGCATCTTAAAACTCAGCAGGCTGGTATCCCAGGTCTTACGGCTGGCTTTCAACACCGAGTCAACGCCCCCAGTCTTGACCAAGGTCATTTCTGGCGCCAACATCATCTGCACTTTCAGACGACCAACCTGAGAGCCGGCAACGACTTCGGTCGCCGGGGTTGCTACTATATCAAATTCTGACTGATTCCTGAGAATATGCAACCTCAAAGGAATACCCGGCGATGCACTTATCGTCTCCGTAAACGCCAAGCCATCAAGAACCGATTCGCCATTGACCGCCAGCACTCTATCTCCATGCCGCAATCCCGCCAACTGAGCAGGACCAGCAGGAAGTATCTCGCCCAGCACAGCGGCGGGTCGCGCAAGAGAAAAACCAAGTTTAGATAGAAAGTCACCTTCCAGATCTTTGGCATTCAATTGTTGCAACGACAAATCTACGACTCGATTTACCTTTCCATTCGGAATATCACCTACCTCGCGCTCAACGACAAGCTCGGCAACACCCTTTGCCAAAGCGTGCTGCATCAACTCCCACTGTGCCTCACCCCAGCTTTTCACTATCAGGCCATTAATGCTTAAAATCCGATCACCATGCCGCAAACCAGCTTCATAGGCGATTGAATTGTTAGATGGGACTCTGATTTTTGCAATTGGTTCAGGAATACCATACAGAAATAATCCTGCATATAAGATGATCGCTAACAAAAAATTAGCGATCGGCCCTGCCGCTACGATAATAATGCGCTTCCAGACAGATTGACGACAAAACTCCCGTACCAAATCCTCTTTGGGAATGGGAGTATCCCCCTGCTCACGAACGTCGAGCATTTTTACGTAGCCACCCAAGGGCAACATAGAAATCGCCCATTCGGTCTGATCTTTACCAAATTTACGAGAAAAAATCACCTTCCCCATACCAACCGAAAAGCGTAAAACCTTGACGCCACATAATCTAGCCGCCAGATAATGGCCAAATTCATGAATAGTCACCAGTGTTCCCAGGGCAACTAAAAAAGCAAGTATTGTTTGAATAAGCTTCATTGCGCGACGAGTTTAGAAGCGATGATTCGCGTTTCCGCATCAACTACAAGTATGCTTTCGAGATTGACCATCTCGATTGCTGGAATTTTTTGTAAGCTTTGCTCAATAATCTGAGGAATCATGGTGAACCCAATTTTTCCATCGAGGAAAGCTTGAACAGCAATTTCATTACTCGCGTTCAAAATAGTCGGCGCAGAACCTCCTATCCGCAAAGCCTGATAGGCCAACGCCAGACAAGGGAAACGAACCAAATCTGGCGCCTCAAAATTGAGCTGACCAACTTTAATTAAATCCAATGCATCAACACCAGAATCTATACGTTCCGGATAAGCCAATCCATACGCAATCGGAGTACGCATATCCGGATTACCCAACTGTGCCAATACCGAACCGTCGTTATAAGACACCATGGAATGAATCACGCTTTGTGGGTGTATCACAACATCAATGCGATCTGCAGGCACATTAAAGAGCCAATGCGCCTCAATCACTTCCAGACCCTTATTCATCATTGTGGCGGAATCGATAGAAATTTTTCTACCCATCACCCAGTTCGGATGCGCAACGGCCTGCTCCGGCGTTACTGAATTCAAGGTTTGGATATCCCGGTGTAAAAATGGGCCGCCGGAAGCAGTCAGCAATATCTTGCGCATACCATGTTGGTCAGGTTGCCCATCAAAGGCACGGGGCAAGCACTGAAAAATAGCATTGTGTTCGCTATCGATAGGCAACAACGAAGCGCCATGCGTCTTAATCGCATTCATAAAAAGATTGCCGGACATCACCAATGCTTCTTTATTCGCGAGCAGCACCTTCTTCCCAGCCTCTGCAGCGGCAAGGGACGCTGGCAAACCAGCGGCTCCGACGATAGCCGCCATGACGATATCGCATTCAGGTGCCGAGGCAACAGTACATAGCGCAGAAGCACCGAATTCGATTTGAATATTGCCAAGGCCGTTTGCCAGGAGTAACTGACGCAGACCATCTGCTGCAGCGGCAGATCCAACCACAACCACTTTTGGATGAAATTGAGCACATTGTGCAGCTAATTTTTCGATTTGGGTGTGTGCTGTTAAGGCATATACCCGATATTTATCAGAGTGACGAGCAATCACATCCAATGTCGAAACACCAATCGAGCCAGTCGCCCCAAGAATGCAGACTTGTTGTTTATTGTTTATATTATTCATGATACTAGCGCCATAAATCTAGAAGTACAGCTAAAGGCAGCACGGGAATCAATGCGTCGATTCTGTCCAGCACACCACCATGACCAGGCAACAAATTGCTACTATCTTTCATGTCTGCGCGGCGCTTAAGCATAGACTCAAACAAATCACCGACCACACTTGCAGCAGAAATCAAGCTAAGCAAGCCGGCGGCAATCAACCATCCTTTACGCGCAAACAATTGCGCCGCAAAAGTATCCTGCAACTGAGGCAGCAATGTTGAAAGACCAGCTAAAATTAGTACGGCCAACCAACCACCAATCGCGCCTTCCCAGGATTTTCCAGGCGAGATAGTTGGTGCAAGCTTATGCTTTCCAAATGCTTTACCTGCAAAATAAGCGCCAATATCTGCCACCCAAACGATAACCATGACTGATAGCAAATACAAGGGAGAACGCTGAAACAGGACCGCGATAGCTATAAAACAGCCAAAAATGCTGATGCCGTATAAAGTACTGAGCAAGCCATTTGAAAACCCAAAACCTGGCAAGCCTTTTGCCAATAATGGCACAAGTCTTAATACCCAGAATGCAACGCATAATGCAAATAGCAAAGGAGTAGAAAAGCTATCCAAATGAAAGAGTAAATACCCAAAAAAAACCGTCCAGACTGCAGACATCAGTATGGGGCCGGGCTTTTTAAATAAACGCTGACACTCCCAAATTGCAGCGGCAAAAAAAGCCAACACAACAGCGGAAAAGGCCAAAAAATTTCCCAAATACATAATTGGCAATAAAATTGCCAACAAAATCAGCGCTGTAATAATGCGGGTTTTTAACATCAATGACTTTCTATGAGGTCGTTTGCATCGCCAGCGTGATACATGATTCACGCATTGTTTTAAACTTGATGATCAATTGGCTCTCACCGCCCTCTCCCGAACATAGCAGATCGAGATTACTCAAACATTGATTCAATATCGAAATCAAAATTGGCTTAAAAACAACGGAAATGAGTTTGCGAATCGCAAGAGGAAGAACCGTGAATAACAACGATAGCCTTTGCTCCGTCAATATAGCGACGGGAAATAAAAAACACACACACCTTGCAGAATAAATAAAACCAAATCTACAAGGAAGTGTGTTTTTTACAGGGCGTTTATTTGTGCTTATTGGCACAATGAAATACCAGATAAAGAGCTAAAAGCCGGAGTTAAACCGTCAACACTTCTTTTTCTTTTTCGAGCAATAACTTATCGACTTCGGCGACAAATTTATCAGTCAATTTCTGAACATCATCTTGTGCGCGACGCTCATCATCTTCAGAACACTCTTTATCTTTCAACATTTTTTTGAGCGTTTCATTGGCATCACGACGGATATTGCGGACCGCGATTTTTGCGCCTTCGCCTTCCGTTTTTACCAGCTTAACCATCTCTTTGCGACGCTCTTCTGTCAAAGGTGGGGTCGGCACTCGAATCATGTCGCCCTGACTTGAAGGATTCAGGCCAAGATCGGAATCGCGAATTGCTTTTTCAATCGCGTTCAACATTTTCTTTTCCCATGGCTGAACACCGATGGTGCGCGCATCGATCAAGGTCACATTCGCAACTTGCGTAATGTTTGTCGGTGAGCCGTAGTAATCGACCATCACGTGATCGAGAATGCCGGTGTGAGCACGACCAGTGCGCACTTTGGCCAAATCGGATTTCAAAGTCTCGATCGACTTCTGCATTCTTTGTTCGCTATTTTTTTTAACGTCTGCTACTGCCATTCTGTCCTCCAGTACATCATTGCAGAACCCCTGACTTGCAAAGGCCCTTACCAAAATTAATTCGTTACTTCAGAAACGCTGCATTATACGTGGACAAGTGTACCTTCGTCTTCACCCATGATGACATTCTTTAATGCACCAGGCTTAACGATAGAGAAAACTTTGATTGGCAACTTCTGATCACGGCACAATGCGAATGCAGTCGCGTCCATCACTTGCAAATGACGAGAAATTGCCTCATCAAAAGAAATGGTAGAAAAGCGGGTTGCGTTCGGATCTTTTTTCGGATCAGCGGTGTACACACCATCCACCTTAGTCGCCTTCAACACAATTTCAGCACCGATTTCAGAACCACGCAATGCAGCTGCTGTATCCGTTGTAAAGAATGGGTTACCAGTTCCGGCAGCAAATACCACAACTTTACCCTCTTCCAGGTATTGCAGCGCTTTGGGACGAACATACGGCTCAACTACCTGATCAATAGCAATTGCTGACATAACGCGCGCGGTGATGCCTATTTGACGCATCGCATCAGCCAAAGCTAACGAGTTCATAACAGTTGCCAGCATACCCATATAGTCAGCCGTTGCGCGATCCATGCCTTGCGCCCCAGGCGCGACGCCACGGAAAATATTACCACCACCAATAACGATGGCCAATTCCACGCCTAAGCGAGAAATTTCTGCTACGTCGGCCACCATACGCTCGATGGTGGCACGATTAATGCCAAATGGGTCTTCACCCATCAAGGCTTCGCCAGAGAGCTTCAAGAGCACGCGCTTGTAAGCAGGTTTTGTCATGATGGGACTCCTTCTGGAAAGTTAAGTAAAAATATGAACAGCACAAATGCTATTTGATTTAGATACATTCAAGCGCGACCACCAATGGCACAGCAAAGGCACACTGAAGACAATTCGATCTATATTTTAAAGATTGAATATACACAAACCAAATAACTTTACGCAACATCAAGCAAAATAGAATAAAAACACTCTGCATGCTTAAAAAAACGGGCCTTTCGGCCCGTTTTTATTAACGACTGATTACGCTTGTTTTGCAGCTGCAACTTGCGCAGCAACTTCAGCAGCGAAGTCATCCACTTTCTTTTCAATGCCTTCACCAACAACGTACATGGTAAACGCCTTAACGGAAGAATTTACAGATTTCAGCATTTGCTCAACAGTTTGCTTGTCGTTTTTAACGAAAGGCTGGTTGAACAAAGAAACTTCTTTCAGGAATTTGGAAACAGCGCCTTCTACCATTTTTTCAACGATATCAGCTGGCTTGCCAGATTCCGCTGCTTTTTGCTCAGCAACAGAGCGCTCTTTAGCGATCAAATCTGCTGGAACTTGCTCAGTAGACAAAGAAACTGGTTTCATCGCAGCGATGTGCATCGCAACGTCTTTACCAACTTGCTCGTCAGCACCATCAAATTCAACGATAACGCCGATACGTGTGCCGTGCAGATAAGAAACCAATTTAGCCGGTGTTTCGAAACGTGCAAAACGACGGAAAGACATGTTTTCGCCAATTTTACCAACCAAAGCAGCACGCACCTCTTCCACTGTTTTGCCTTCGAGTGGCAATGCGCCCAATGCAGCGATGTCTGCAGGATTGTGTTCAGCGATCAATTTAGCGACAGTGTTAGCCATAGCCAGGAAGTCGTCATTCTTCGTCACGAAGTCTGTTTCACAGTTAACTTCAACCAAAGCACCAACACCACCAGAGATATAAGAAGCAACAACGCCTTCTGCAGTAACACGGGAAGCAGCTTTAGAAGCTTTGCTACCCAGTTTTACACGCAGAATCTCTTCTGCACGATCCATATCGCCTTCAGCTTCTGTCAAAGCTTTTTTGCATTCCATCATTGGTGCATCAGTCTTTGCACGTAAAGCACCAACCAAAGCTGCTGTAATCGCTGCCATGTCATTCTCCTAATTCAGTAGTGCTAAAAAGCACGATCATCAAATTTTGTTTAAAAAAAAGGGCGAACGACTGTTGCCCCATTTTTTTGTTTTGGATTACCAAAGCAATCCAAAACTTATTTACCTGAACAAACTATTACGCTTGCTCAACTTCTACAAACTCATCAGAACCTGGCTTAACAGCTTCCAGAACTTCGTTAACCGCGTTTGCACGGCCTTCGAGGATCGCATCTGCTACGCCACGAGCGTACAAGGAAATTGCTTTAGAAGAGTCATCATTACCTGGAATGATGTAAGCAACACCTTCTGGAGAGTGGTTAGTATCAACAACACCGATAACTGGGATGCCCAATTTAGCAGCTTCAGTGATCGCGCCTTTGTGGTAACCAACGTCAACCACGAAAATTGCATCAGGAATGCCGCCCATATCTTTAATACCGCCGATAGACTTTTGCAGCTTGATCATTTCACGTTGGAACATCAACGCTTCTTTTTTGGACAATTTTTCAACGGAGCCATCTTCAACAGACACTTCCATATCTTTCAAACGCTTGATCGAAGTTTTTACTGTTTTGAAGTTTGTCAGCATACCACCCAACCAACGCTGATCAACGAAAGGCATACCTGCACGTTGAGCTTCAGCTGCGATGATTTCGCGAGATTGACGCTTAGTACCAACCAGCAATACTGTGCCGCGATTTGCGGACAATTGACGGATGTACTTCATCGCTTCCTGGTACATAGACAAAGTCTTTTCCAGGTTAACGATATGAATTTTGTTGCGGTGACCGAAAATGTACGGTGCCATTTTTGGATTCCAAAAACGAGTTTGGTGACCAAAGTGCACACCAGCTTCCAGCATTTCACGCATTGTTACAGACATAATAACTCCAGGGTTAGGTCTTGAATCCAGCCAGTGATCTTCAGATACGTATCTAAAAACACCCTTTTCGACCGGATTCGATTGATAAGAAATTAATTAACTTGCTTGGAAATTCCGTTCTTTTACAAGCTAACCATCTATTCTACTATGAAACTATGGTTTTTCTCAAGCAGGAAGTTTGTAGCGTAGCTGCGGGCAAAGGTTTCCTCGTCTATAATTCTGCTTTTATTAGCCTTCTCTAAGCCTTTTGCATTAAACAAGCGGCATTGTTCAATACTATGAACAGCTAAAATAGCAAGCTAATGACAAGTAACAATTTTTTTCCAAGCTATTTAGCCGCCACCATTACAAAGAAGAAAAATTATGGAATCCATCTCAATTAAAACCGCCGAAGATATTGCGGGCATGCGCGTAGCGGGCAAGCTGGCATCAGAAGTTCTGGACTACATTACGCCATTCGTTAAGGTTGGTGTCACTACCGGAGAGCTCGACAGACTCTGCCACGAATACATGACTAATGTACAAGGCACCATCCCTGCCCCGCTCAATTATTGCCCACCTGGATACACGCCATACCCAAAAGCAATTTGTACTTCAGTGAATGACGTGATCTGCCACGGCATTCCTGGCGATAAAGTTTTAAAAAGCGGAGACTCGGTCAACCTCGACATTACCGTTATTAAAAATGGCTATCATGGGGATACCAGCCGCATGTTCCTGGTTGGTGAATCATCAATTCTGAGCAAACGCCTGAGTGAAATCACCTACGAATGCATGTGGCTAGGCATTGCCAAAATCAAACCGGGCGCACATCTGGGCGATATCGGACATGTGATTCAGCAACATGCGGAAAAAGCAGGTTACAGCGTTGTAAGAGAGTTCTGCGGTCATGGCATAGGTAAAATTTTCCACGAGGCACCGCAAGTCATGCATTATGGCAAACCTGGCACCATGGAACGCCTCGAAGCTGGCATGATCTTCACCGTTGAGCCAATGATCAATGCGGGTCGTCGCGAGATCCGCGAAATGGGCGACGGTTGGACCATACGCACCAAAGATCGTAGCCTGTCGGCACAATGGGAACATACTGTACTGGTAACCGAGACTGGCTACGAAGTTTTAACCATGTCAGAAGGCTATCCCGAACTGCCAGATTTCATCAAAAATCATCAAGGCTGAGCTGGATAATGCTCGCGCCCGCTATCGCATTCAAAGAGGAAATCAAGACAGGTCAGGCTGCAATTATTCGCGCCTTTAACGCAGATCATAAAGCGGAACAATTGCTGCACGACTTATGTCGACATGTTGATCAGGTTCTGGAAAAAGTCTGGAAGCATTTTCAACTACCTAAAGAATACTCCCTGGTCGCCGTTGGCGGGTACGGGCGAGGTGAGCTGTTTCCACAATCCGATGTGGATGTCCTGATTCTGCTGAACAAAGCACCAGAGCGTGCAGAGAAAGAAAAGCTCGAAAATCTGGTGCAACTATTCTGGGATATCGGCTTAGATATTGGACATAGTATCCGCACCGTAGATGAATGTTTGCAAGAGTCTAGCGCTGATATCACGGTGCAGACCAGCCTGCTAGAAGCCCGCTTAGTCACTGGCAGCCGAAAGTTATTCTGGGAATTGCAGGAGCGTTATGCTGAAGCTATGAATCCGCAAAAGTTTTTCCAGGAAAAACTCCTGGAATTACAACAGCGGCACGTCAAATACGAAGACACGCCATACAGTCTGGAACCAAATTGCAAAGAAAGCCCAGGTGGCTTGCGCGATCTACAGGTAATTTTATGGGTCGCAAAAGCGGCCAACCTGGGTAACTCATGGCGCGAATTAGCTGACCGTGGCCTGATCACCGATACAGAGGCACGCCAACTCAAACGTAATGAGCGTGCGTTCAAAGATATACGAATTCGCCTGCACATCCACGCAGGTCGAAGAGAAGATCGTTTGATTTTTGACGTACAGACTCCGATCGCGGAATCGTTTGGTTTTAAGACGACGGAGTCACGTCGCGCTAGTGAATATCTGATGCAAAGGTATTATTGGGCGGCGAAGGCAGTCACTCAGCTCAATCTGATTCTCTTGCAAAATATTGAGGCCGTGCTATTCCCGCAACCGTCAGTACCACGCCCGATCAATGAGCATTTCAATGAGGTGAATGGCTTTATTGACATTGCACGGGATGACACCTTTGAGTCTTCACCCTCTGCACTTCTGGAAGTATTTTTAGTTCTGGCAAGGCATAGCGAATTAAAAGGAATGACCGCCCGAACGTCACGTGCGTTGTGGCATGCGCGCTTACTCATGGATGCGGAGTTCAGGCACAATATTTTCAATCGTTCTTTATTTTTGCAAATTTTGCAGTCCCCGCAGGGCATTACCCATGCATTGCGCCGCATGAATCAAATGAGCATCCTTGGCAGATATTTACCAAATTTCCGGCGCATTATCGGCCAAATGCAGCATGACTTGTTTCATGCCTATACGGTTGATCAGCATATTCTGATGGTCGTACGTAATTTGCGACGATTTACCATGCCAGAACACGCGCACGAATACCCATTCTGCAGCCAATTGATGGCGAACTTTACTCAGCCCTGGGTTTTGTATATTGCTGCTTTGTTTCATGACATCGCAAAAGGACGCGGCGGCGATCACTCCGTTTTGGGGATGGCAGATGCCAAAAAATTCTGTTACGACCACGGGTTAACCCGCGCCAACACTGAACTCATCGTTTTTTTGGTAAAAAACCATCTCACGATGTCGCATGTCGCTCAAAAACAAGACTTATCCGATCCAGATGTCGTCAAGCAATTTGCCAGCGTGGTGAAAGATGAGCGCCACCTGACCGCGCTGTATCTTCTGACGGTGGCAGATATACGTGGCACCAGCCCCAAAGTATGGAATGGCTGGAAAGGCAAATTGCTCGAAGATTTATATCGCATGACTTTACGCGTTCTGGGCGGAGAAACACCATCTAAAGACCGCGAACTCAAAAACCGACAAGAAGAAGCATTAAAAGCTTTACGCTTAGTTGGTATAGCTCCTGATGCGCATGAAAAATTCTGGCAACAACTAGATGTGGCCTATTTTTTACGCCATGACGCATCCGATATCGCTTGGCAAACCCGCGTTTTACACGACAAAATTGACAGTGCCACACCGGTCGTTAAATGCCGCCTTTCACCCATCGGTGAAGGATTGCAGGTGACGGTCTATGTCAAAGACCAACCTGATCTGTTTGCACGTATATGCAATTATTTTGACAGTAAAAATTTCGGCATCCTGGACGCCAAGATTCATACTAGTAAAAATGGTTACGCGTTAGACACCTTCATGGTGACCGAGCCAACATTTGCCCATCAATATCGTGACATTATCAACCTGATAGAACATGAGCTGAGTGCAGTACTCGCCAAGCAGACGCCTTTATCTCCGCCAAATAGAGGGCGTTTATCGCGCATGTCCCGTAGCTTTCCTATCGTGCCGACCGTGGATTTACGCCCAGATGACAAGGGGCAATTCTATCTGCTCTCCATTTCTGCTAACGATAGAAATGGTCTTCTCTACGCTGTCGCAGAAATATTAACTAAATACAAGATCAATTTGCATACAGCAAAGATCATGACTCTGGGTGAGCGCGTTGAGGACGTCTTCATCGTTGATGGCGCGGCATTGCAAGGGGCGCGAACCCAAATTCAATTTGAAACTGATTTGCTTGATGCTTTAAGAGTTTAGGGTGTAAGCTCGCGACCTATTTGATTTTATTAAAATATATTGAAATAGCTAGTTTCAATTTCACAGCAAGATATTTAAAAAATGACAGAATTAGTACGACTCTCAAAACGCATGTCCGAACTGGGATTATGCTCGCGGCGCGAAGCCGATGAATGGATCGCTCGCGGTTGGGTGCGGGTTGACGGCAAAGTCATTGATGAACTGGGTAGCAAAGTTTTACCACACCAAAAAGTAACCGTGGAACGGCAAGCTGCGGCTGAGCAATCCAAACGCGTAACCATTCTTATCAACAAACCTGTCGGTTATGTCAGCGGACAAGCAGAAGATGGCTATACACCCGCCGTTGCTCTCATCAAACCAGAAAACCGCTGGTCCGAGGATAGTGTCGATACGACTTTTCATCCGACACAGTTGCGCAGCCTGGTTCCAGCCGGACGACTCGATATCGATTCCGTCGGACTTCTGGTCTTGACACAAGATGGTCGCGTCGCCAAACATTTGATCGGTGAAAATACGGTCGTTGAAAAAGAATATCTGGTACGCGTAGCGTATAGTGGAACTGGAAAATTACCAGATCAAGACTTGCGACGCCTCAATCACGGCTTGAGCCTGGATGGCAAAAAATTACTGCCTGCCAAAGTCAGCTGGCAAAATGAAGATCAGCTCAATTTCATTCTGCGTGAAGGCAAGAAACGCCAAATTCGCCGCATGTGCGAGATGGTCGGTTTAAAAGTATTAGGCCTGAAACGGGTTCGCATTGGAAAAGTCAGATTGGGTAATCTCCCTGAAGGCCAATGGCGTTATTTGCGTGAAGATGAAATGTTTTGATTTGAGAAATCGATGAATGAAATAGAAATTCATTCATTTTTAATGAGTTAACATTAAGGTCGCCTTGAAAGAATTCCCAGTCGATCCGATCAAAAAAAGAGAAGATGTAGCAATGCATCCTCTCTTTTTTGTTTTAGTCGTCATCCTCAGGATTCAATTCAGGAAATAAGACCTCTGTAAAACCAAATTGACTAAAGTCCTTGATGCGCATAGGGTACAACATTCCATTCAGATGATCACACTCATGCTGCACGACACGAGCATGAAAACCCTCTACTTCGCGCGAAATTACTTGACCATATTGGTCGAATCCCTCGTAACGCAATGCTGACCATCGTGGCACCACGCCACGCATGCCCGGCACAGATAAGCACCCTTCCCACCCATCTTCAATTGCATCCGACAAAGGTGTCAGGACAGGATTGATCAGCACAGTTTCTGGTACCAACGGTGCATCGGGATAGCGCGGGTTTGTTTTAAAGCCAAAAATGACGAGTTGCAAATCAATGCCAATCTGTGGCGCAGCTAAACCAGCACCGTTTGCAGCCTTCATCGTTTCAAACATGTCGGCAATAATCTGATGCAATTCAGGCGTATCAAATGTGGCGACGCTTTTTGCGATACGCAATAAACGCGGATCGCCCATTTTTAGTATTGGGTGAATCATTTAAATGCCTTTAAAAATTAGTCGATGCATTCGACGCATTAGAGTATAAACACAAATAAAAAAATGCGGCCAGATTCAACATCTTGACCACATTTTATTAATTCAGAATAGCGAACGTTACAAGAAACTCGTGCCCGACAAACGCCTTTAGCTCAAGATTAAATGCTTATTTGATTGATTTAAGAAATTCAGAAAATTCAGCACTCGTTTCTCTATGTTTCAAACCCAATGCAACGCTGGCTTTAAGATAACCGAGTTTAGAACCGCAATCGTAACGAGTTGCCTCAGAACGATACGCATAGACTGGGAAGTCTTTCAGCATCGCTGCAATACCGTCAGTCAATTGAATCTCGCCACCAGAACCTTTGCCAAGGTTTTCCAGATAAGAGAAAATGCGTCCAGACAAAATATAGCGACCAACAACCGCCAATGTGGATGGCGCTACGTCAGGCATCGGTTTTTCAACGATTGCTTGCACGCGCTCCAATCGATCTTTGTACGCAGTACCGCTAACAATACCGTATTGACGTGTGAATTCGCGCGGCACATCTTGCACAGCAATTATGCTGCCACCTTCTTGTTCATATTGCTTTGCCATTTGAGCCATAACCGATGGCGCCCCTTCATCAGCGTCCATCAAGTCGTCAGCCAGCAAAACCGCGAATGGATCATCACCAATCACCGGACGGGCGCAAAGTACTGCATGGCCGAGGCCTAATGCAGCTGGTTGACGAATGTAAATACAATTGATATTTTTTGGAATAACATTACGCACCAGATCCAACAACGCTTCTTTGCCTGCGGCTTCCAATTCGCTTTCCAACTCGTACGCTTTATCGAAATGATCTTCTATCGCGCGCTTATTGCGACCGGTAATAAACACCATCTCAGTGATACCTGCCTCAACCGCTTCTTCGACTGCATATTGAATCAGAGGCTTATCAACGATAGGCAACATTTCTTTAGGCTGCGCTTTGGTAGCAGGCAAGAAGCGACTCCCCAAACCAGCGACAGGGAAAACCGCTTTTATTATTTTTCTCATTTCTCAGCTCCGTGAACAATGTGAAGCAAATCCGCTTCAGTTAATATGGTGATACCTAATTCCTGTGCTTTTATCAGCTTACTACCTGCCTCGTCTCCCGCAACCACATAGCTGGTCTTTTTGGATACGGAACCTGATACTTTACCGCCCTGCGCTTCAATTAAAGCACTTGCCTGTTCTCGGCTCAGCGTCGGCAAGGTTCCGGTTAAGACAAAAGTTTTGCCGCTCAACAAACCTTCTGCGTCGACCACGTCTGGGATTTGTGCAAGTAACTGCACGCGCAAATCTTCCAACTTCCGCAATTGTTCTTTATTCTTCGGTATCGCCAGCCATTCCAGCATAGCGGCATTGACGTCGGCAGGCAAACCAAGTTGCACAAAACCATCATCTCCGATTTCTGCCAAATTTACCAGCGTCAGGCCGCGGTCTTGCAATTGTTTGCAACGGGTTGTGGTTAATTTTGGAATTCCAAGGGTAGCTAACAACACGGAGCTTTGGAGGTACTGCCGCAATTTTGCACTTGGCGGATGCTCACCTCCCGGTCTTACGTCAGCTTGCAATAGCTCATCTAGCGCTTGTTGGTTTTTTTCTTCGGCAAAAAAATCAGCTATCGCTTCAGCGACAACAGGACCTACATCAGGCAAAATCAAAAATAAACTCAACGGCGAATGACGTATTAATTCAAGGCTACCCAACCACTCTGCCAGCGTCTTCGCCGTCGACTCACCCACGTGGCGTATACCGAGCGCAAACAAGAAACGATCTAATGGCGGTTGCTTGCTCGCAGCAATCGCATCAATAAGATTTTCTGCCCACTTGGTCGCAATTTTTCCTTGCTGAACTGTTTCAGGAATAACGCCTTCACGCTCGTCTGCGCGACGCTTCATCTCCAGCAAATCAGCCAGGCTTAATTGATAAAGGTCAGCAATACCGCGCACATAGTCGAACTCCACCAGATTGTCGATATAACGCTCACCCAGTCCATCGATGTCCATCATCTTGCGCGAAGCAAAATGTCGTAAGGCTTCTTTTCGTTGTGCCGAGCAAAACAAACCTCCGGTGCATCGCGCCACTGCCTCTCCCTCTTCCCTCACAACATGGGAACCGCAAACAGGGCAGCTTTTTAACATCTCAAACATCGATGGCGCAGGCTCGGGTCTACGCTCGATCACGACCGCTAACACTTCCGGAATCACGTCTCCAGCGCGCCGTACGATGACGGTATCGCCTATGCGAACGTCTTTGCGTCGAATTTCATCTTCATTGTGCAGTGTCGCATTAGTGATCGTCACGCCACCAACAAATACTGGTGCCAGACGTGCAACCGGCGTCAACGCGCCGGTACGTCCAACTTGAATATCAATCCCCTGCACTACAGTCATTGCCTCTTCCGCCGGAAACTTGTGCGCAATCGCAAAACGCGGAGCACGCGAAACAAAACCTAATTCCTCTTGTTGCGCAAAGCTGTTGACCTTGTAGACTACGCCATCAATCTCATACGCGAGTGATGGACGTTTGGTTTGAATAGTGCGATAGAAATCAAGCAAACCCGCAGCACCGGTGACCAGCGCATTTTCATCGCAGACCGGAATACCCATAGTCTGGTACCAAGCCAAAAGTGCACGATGAGATTCGGGCAACTCTGCGCCCTCGAGATAACCGATTCCGTACGCAAAAAATCGCAAGCTACGCTGCGCCGTGATTTTCGAATCCAGTTGCCGCAAACTACCCGCCGCCGCATTGCGTGGATTAGCAAACTCTTTTGCTCCGGCATCTCGTTGACGTTGGTTCAAACGGGCAAAGTCATTTTTAAACATCAACACTTCACCGCGCACATCCAACACTGCAGGCGGATGAGTTGTGTTTAAACGTAAGGGGATGGTGCGAATGGTCCGGATATTTTCCGTGACATCTTCCCCGGTAAAACCGTCCCCGCGCGTCGCAGCTTGAGCAAAAATCCCGTCGATGTAGCGCAAGTTAATTGCCAAACCATCAAACTTAAGATCAATCGCATATTCGACAGTATTACTAACGTTTAAGCCTTCAGAAACACGTCGGTCAAATAATTGAATATCCCCATCCTCAAACGCATTATTTAAGGACAGCATCGGCACGGCATGCTGAACCTGACCAAACTCGGCCAACGCAGCGCCACCGACACGCAAGGTGGGAGAGTCAGATGTTTTTAATTCTGGAAATTGCTCTTCCAGCTGTTGTAGTTCGCGAAATAACTTATCGTATTCACTATCCGGAATAGTTGGAGCATCAAGTACGTAATAAGCATAGCTATGACGTTCAAGCTCAGCACGTACCACTGCAGCACGCTGTGCTTCTGCCGTAAGCGTATTTGCGACGGTATTTGATTCACCGTCGCCAAACAAATCATTTTGCATGAAACTAAATTACCTGTTTAGCTAAACAAACGCTGGGCACGCAATGAACCCGCAGGGATCTGCGCCTCAGCCATAGCACCATAGAACTCATTGACTTGACCAGCTATTTCATCCAGCGCGGCCTTAGAAATTGGCTGATTGCCGTCATCCACTACAGTACCACCAAGTCGCGTAGCAAGGGAACGTGCACATGCCGCCATCGCTCCAAAGCCATCGCGTGCAGGTGCTACGCAAGGCACATCTAACAACAAGGTCAAGCGGGAAGTCATCACCTCGCTGACACCGACATTAGTTGAAAGTGTAAACAAGCTGCCACCATCACCATCCGGCATCATTAAGCGGCCATCAGGGCGCTGATCAAAACCCATTTTCTCAAGCGCCGCCAACAACGTATTCAACGCCCACGGTGCGCCATTTGAAGCCACATTCACACTTAATTGCGCATCATGTTCAGCCACGAAGTGGTGCAATTCACGTGCATGCGAAATCACTTTATTCATGTCCGGAACGTCCGGATGTGCGTTTAAATTGTCTGCGATAGCGCGCAATTTCATGATGAACTCAGAATACTCAAGTTCATTCAACGGGCCGCTACGGCTAACCATCTGAATACCGGCGAATATTGAAGTATACGCCCCTCCAGTGGCGATCACGTCACGTTCACCGTCATCTCTCTGGCCGATAAAATGCACTGGCTTTTTACCTACATATTTAAGTTCAGCAATTTCACTCAAAATCTTTTCACCGCGAACGGGTGTATCGAATTCTAAAGGAATAGCGCAGTCAATTAATTCATCGACTGGTAATTCGCGCGCCACAACTGACTGCAATGAACCCGCTGATGGTTCAACTGCCGTTTCATTATTTTGCGTCGCAGACGCTTCTACTGCCTCATCTTCTGGCGTAGTAAGCAATTCATTCTGAGTCTGAACAGAAGGACGTATTTTCTTCACTGCCGGCTCAACATCAAGTTCTTTTTCTGCAAATACCGGCTCTTGCCTCATCGTCACGTCGACGGGCACTTCAGGATTGAGCAAAACATCGTCGTGTCCGTCGGCAAAGGCATTTTCCACTGTCTTTTTCGCCTTATATTCTTGCCATTTGTTGAAAATTACGACGCCAACGACCAATGTGCCACCAGCGATTAATAAACTTATTTGAAAATCGGTCATGCCGCTTGAACCTCAGTAGCAAAGTTGACGGCAGACTCCATGTCTACCGCCACAATTCGGGAAACCCCCTGCTCTTGCATGGTGACGCCGATCAATTGTTGCGCCATTTCCATTGCAATTTTGTTGTGGGAGATAAATAAAAATTGGGTATTGGAGGACATCCGTTTCACCATTTTGCAGAAACGTTCGGTATTCGAATCATCCAAAGGAGCATCAACTTCATCAAGCAAGCAGAAAGGTGCCGGATTAAGCTGAAACATTGAAAAAACTAAAGCAGTAGCGGTCAGTGCTTTTTCACCACCAGACAGCAAATGGATCGTTGCATTCTTTTTACCTGGAGGCTGCGCCATCACTTGCACACCTGAATCCAGAATTTCGTCGCCAGTCATGATTAATTTTGCCTGACCACCGCCAAACAAGATCGGGAACAATTCAGCGAAATGATGATTAACCTTGTCAAAGGTATCCTGCAACAATTCTCGCGTTTCAATATCGATCTTATGAATCGCATCTTGCAAGGTCGTGATGGCTTCCGTCAGATCAGCATGTTGCGAATCAAGGAAAGTTTTACGCTCTTTTGCTTGTGCCAACTCATCAAGTGCTGCCATATTGACGGCACCCAACGCGGTGATTGCATTGGTCAGACGCGTTACCTCACCCTGCAAATACGATGGTTTCAAATCCGCATGCAATTTTTCAGAAAGCTTTTCTTCATCCACTTCAAAATTACGTAACTGCTCTGCGTACTGCTCTTGAGCCAGACGAGCTGCTTGCTCTTTCAGCTGCAATTCAACGATACGGTCACGTTGAGGCTGCAATCCGCGTTCAGTTTGAGTTTTACTGTCTTCATATTGACGCAATTGTTGCGTCAATTGATCAAGCTCATGGCGTGCGTCAGCAAGAGCACGTTCTTGCTCACTGCGTCTGTCTAATAATTCTTGCAGACCAGCTTGTGCGGCCTGGTCATTCATGGATTCCAGCTCTAACTGACCTTGCTGCATACTGGCAAACAATTGCGCGGATTGCTCCAGCGCGGTCGCAATATTTCTGCGCATTTCCTCCATCTTGCTACGATGCGACTTTTCAGCAAAAGCTGCCTCCTGCGCTGCCAATTCGAGTTCGCGCAAACGCTGACGTGCGTTATTGAGTTGCTGCTCTTTTTCGAGATACGCGGTTTGACCATCCTCGTGCTTTTCTTGCAGTTCAGCCAATTCGAGATCCAGCATTTCAAATTTTTGCTCAGACTCCGTCCGGATTTGCTGCTGCTCCGCTTCCTGCGCGGCAATTTCCGCCAAATCGGCGCTAATTTGCGTACTACGCTGATTGAAGCGCTCTTGCACTTCAGCCAGCTTCATGTATTCGATCTGCAAAGTGTGCGTCGTCTGCGTCAATGAACTGACGCGCTGACGCAAATCTTGTAATTGCTGTGCAGCTTGACTGTAGGCAGCTTCAGCACGGACTGCAGCAGATTTTGCTTCATCTGCGAGCAATTGCCTGGCCCGGCATTGCTTGGCAATATTTTCAATTTCTTGCTGACGACCGAGTACGCCATCTTGCTCAGAATCAGAAGCATAAAAACGAACGCTAGAACGTGAAATTACATGCCCTTGCTTGGTCACAAATGACGCACCAACGGGTAATTTAACTCTGTCCACGAAAGCAGCAGTCACATCTTCGGCAACATAAACCTGATGCAACCAATCTTGCATCAAACCACGCACACCAGCATCATTTAACTGCAGCAGACTTAAAAATGGCTTTAAGCCGGGTGCCGAAACAATTTGTTCGCCAGATATCTGGGGGCTGTAAACGGCGAGCTTTGCCGGTGGGGCATCGCTAAAGAAGGCTTTTGCCCAATCAAGATTGGACATTTCCAGAGACGCGGTACGCTCACGCAATACAGATTCGAGCGCAGTTTCCCAACCTTGTTCGATGTGCAGTTTTTGCCATAGCTTTGGCAATCCACCTAGCTCATGCTTTTCCAGCCATGGCTGAACTTTGCCTTGGGTTTGTACTTTTTCTTGCAACTGTTTAAGAGCGAGCAAACGTGCTTCAAGTTGCGCCAATTCAGCCGCATCTTGATTCACCTGGGTTTGTGCCTGCTTGCGAGCGTCTTCCATTAATGGTAGTTGCTGTTGCGACTCTTCGAGCTGTATAGACAACTCTTCCAGCATTTGCTTTTTCTCTTCCAGTTGGAAGGATAAATTTTCTAAATGACTGGAATCTGGCATCGCCAGTCCTTGTTTTTCATGCTGCAAGCGCTCTTTGCGAGCTGCGAGGGAATTAAGGATGTTTGATGCATTACGTTGATGCGCAGATTCAAGTTCAATCTGCTGTTGCATCTGCATAATCTTAGCACGCGATTCGGTCGTTTTGAGTTGTGATTCCCGCCATAACTGCTCCATTGCAGGCAAAGTATCTCCCTGGGTGTGGGCGATTTCAGCTGCTTGTTCGGCACGCATGGCCAGCTCTTCGACATGAATCTCTGCTTCAGCCAATTCATCCTGCAAATGGTGGCTTTGCGTTTGCCATTGATCTCGCTGTGCTGTCAATGAGTGCAATTGTGATTGCAAACGGCTACGCGATTCAACAACAAATTTAATCTGTGCCTCAAGACTGCCGATCTCTGCATTTGTCTGATACAAGTGACCTTGCGCCTGATGCATACGATCACCAACGGCATAATGCGCCTGACGCATTTGCTCAAGTTCTAATTCAACATGCCTTAATTTGGCGGTATGCTCTTCCAGATCTAACTGCGTCTTTTCAATTTCAGCAAAATACTTTTGTTGCTCGTTGGACGCTTCTTTTTTGCGCAACAGCCACAGTAATTTTTGCTTTTCTTCCTGATCAGACTGCAACTCATGAAATTTATTCGCAACAACGGCTTGCGCTTCCAACTTTTCAAGATTGGAATTTAATTCGCGCAAAATATCGTCAACACGGACCAGATTTTCATGGGTGTCATGGATGCGATTTTCAGTTTCACGACGGCGCTCTTTATAACGCGAAACACCTGCCGCTTCCTCGAGGAATACGCGCAGCTCTTCAGGTCTTGCCTCAATAATGCGCGAAATCATGCCCTGACCGATAATCGCGTAGGCGCGCGGACCAAGACCCGTACCGAGAAAGATATCCTGGATATCACGACGACGTACGGCCTGACCATTAATGTAATAAGTCGATGTGCCGTCACGAGTTAATGTGCGCTTAACGGCAATTTCACCGTATTGGCTCCACTGTCCGGCAGCTTTACCAAGACTATTATCAAAAACCAGTTCAACCGACGAGCGACCAGCTGGCTTTCTGTGCGTCGAACCATTAAAAATAACGTCCTGCATGGACTCGCCACGCAACTCGGATGCTTTTGATTCGCCCAGCACCCACCTCACCGCATCGATGATGTTGGATTTTCCGCAACCATTCGGACCAACAACGCCGACCAGCTGGCCAGGAACTTGGAAATGAGTGGGATCAACGAAAGACTTGAATCCCGACAATTTAATAGAAGTTAATCGCACTTAATGAAATCTAATTATCTTTTGCAGTGATATCCGCCCCTACTCCCTGCGTAAGCAGAAAATACAAGACAGAGCCTTGGCTAGTATCTCGGCATCATACCATTTGATCAGTAAATTATGATATTTATGGAGCAACTTCCCATAACAAAAAATAAAAATACTCCTTTTTAATCAATATGCACGCGCAACAAATAGTAAAAAAGAGAGAAAGAAAACGCCTGAAAATACCAAAGGTAAAAAAACTCACATCAACTTAGCCGCTGATGCGAGTCAATTCAATCAACAAGAAACGACGACAGGTGCAATGAACCCCGTCGCCGGGATCGTGCCGGAAACATTGGACATCGTGCAATTCAAACCAGGAGACTGGCTTTTCAAGCTAACCAGATATGCTCCACCAACTGGAACAGCCGTCGGAAATGCAAACGCACCGCTCACAGCGAGCGTCAACGTATCCTGGCCATTAACAAGCACCACTTGCTTCCCGGCTGGCAAGCCAGTTAAATTACCGAAAACGATAGTATTACTAGCAATATTAGCAACACAGTTAACTGATATATTGGTCACCGCTGCACCATTTGAGCCGACAGTTCCAGATCCATTGGTCACGGTACAAGTTTCACCTATCGGCTGCGTACCTACATAAACATTGTAGGCGCCGCCCGATTGCACAGGCACAGAAAACGTAAAAAAGCCATTCGACCCAATAGACAATGGATTAGCCCCATTGTTGAGTAAAGTCAGGGAAGTTCCGGTGCCACTCGCCAACCCAGTCACAGTTACCCCAATTGGCGAACTTGATGATCCACCACAACCAGCCAGAACAATCCCGAATATCGAGCTTAATATTAAGGTTTTTACTTTTATCATTTCATCCTCTTTTTCAACCATTAAACCATTCATACCTTACAAACTACTTAACTTGATCGCTTTGAATTTAAATTAACTCTTTTAAATGAGCATCGGAATTCAAGGCTTTTTTTATAAAGGCAATTTTAACCCACGCACGCATACAATGACGAAATAACACGGTATAGTAATCGATCAAGAAATGAGACAAAAGCACGCAGTTGTAAAGCTTTTCGAACCATTTGTATCCACATGTAGGATTTTTTTTGCACTCTCTCCCGTGCACGCCAAACTCAATCAATAGCAGTCGCATAAAATTAATTATCTTTAGTGAGACAAAAAAACCGAAATCGATCATATCCATCAAATTCACTCTACATTTGAAAGCAAAGGTTTGCTCGCTAGAATGTCCCAGAGGATATAATGCGTAGAGCGCCTGCAAAAGCGACTTTTGAGGCAATAAGTCAGGCAAAAGCGATATAAACAGATAAAAGTAGTTAAGATTACGTAGACCCGAAAAATGACTTTTCACCCCCACCTGTTAAAATTACAACCATATCCATTTGAAAAGCTTAAACGCTTGTTTGCAGATACCAATCCAAACCCAGCTTACAAAGCGATTAGCCTGGGGATAGGAGAACCTAAGCATCCAACACCTGAATTTATTAAGCAGGCTCTGGTCAATAATATGGATGGTCTGGCAAGCTATCCGCTTACCGCGGGTTCAGACGCGTTGCGATCTTCTATTTCACAATGGTTGGCAAGACGCTACAGCATTCCTGCACTTAATGCGGCAACGCAAATTTTGCCTGTCAATGGCTCTCGGGAAGCATTGTTTGCATTGGCTCAAACGATTATCAATCCTGAAAAATGCGCAGATGGTGCACCTCTGATTCTCTGCCCCAATCCGTTTTATCAAATTTACGAGGGTGCGGCATATCTGTCTGGTGCGGAGCCGTATTTTGCCAATGCCAACCCTGAACGTAACTTTGCCCCGGATTACGGCAGCATTCCGGAAGAAGTCTGGAAGCGAGTCCAGCTCTTGTTTGTTTGCTCCCCGGGCAATCCAACAGGCGCAGTATTAAATTTGAACAACTGGAAGGAATTATTCGAGTTATCAGATCGCTATGATTTCGTCATCGCCGCTGATGAATGCTACTCGGAAATCTATTTCAAAGAAGAAGCACCTTTAGGTAGTTTGCAAGCAGCCCAATTATTAGGGCGTGCCGATTACCCACGCCTCATCACCCTTTCCAGCCTTTCTAAACGATCGAACGTGCCCGGCATGCGATCTGGATTTGTTGCTGGCGATGCGGATATCGTCAAAAATTTCCTCTTATACCGCACCTACCATGGCAGCGCCATGAGCCCTATGATACAGGCCGCATCGGTGCAGGCTTGGAATGACGAAGTTCATGTACAAGAGAATCGCGCCAAGTATGTGAAGAAATTTCAACAAATCACTCCCTTATTGAAAGAGGTTCTGGAAGTAGATCTGCCAGATGCTGCATTTTATTTATGGGCGAAAGTGGATCATCTCAACGGCATTAGTGACACCGAATTCGCACGTGGTTTATATGAGCAATATAATGTGACAGTTTTACCAGGAAGTTATCTGGCACGTGAGGCTCATGGGATTAATCCAGGGCAAAACCGTATCCGTATGGCCTTAGTTGCAGAAGTTGATGAATGCCTCGAAGCAGCGGAGCGCATTGCTGCTTACTGCAAAGACCTGGTAAAAAAATAAAATACGTAAAAGCTGCTTATATGACGTTTTAGTATTATCCATTTATTCAAATAAACTACACTGCAATAACACTGATTTTAATTAACTTAAAAAGACTCAACATGACACAACAATTACAGCAACTGATCGATAACGCGTGGGAAGACCGCGCCAATTTATCTCCTAAATCTGCACCTGCAGAAATTCGTGAAGCGGTTGCCCACGTATTGAGTGAATTAGATAATGGCAGTCTGCGCGTCGCTCAAAAAATCGATGGTAGCTGGCATGTTAATCAATGGATAAAAAAAGCTGTTTTATTATCTTTCCGTCTTGAAGATAACATTTGCATGCCCTCTGGTGATCACATGCAATTTTTTGACAAAGTACCAACCAAATTTGCCAATTACACAGCTGAAGATTTCGTCAAAGGCGGATTCCGTGTTGTTCCACCAGCAGTAGCACGTCGCGGCAGCTTTATAGCCAAAAACGTCGTCTTGATGCCGTCTTACGTCAACATTGGCGCCTATGTCGACGAAGGCGCAATGGTCGATACTTGGGCGACAGTTGGATCCTGCGCACAAATCGGTAAAAATGTACATTTATCGGGCGGCGTTGGTATTGGAGGCGTTCTGGAACCAATGCAAGCAAATCCTACTATTATCGAAGACAACTGCTTTATCGGAGCACGCTCCGAGATCGTTGAAGGTGTCATTGTTGAAGAAAATTCCGTAATTTCCATGGGCGTTTATATCGGCCAATCGACAAAGATTTATGACCGTGCAACTGGCGAAGTAAGTTATGGCCGCATCCCTTCCGGCTCTGTTGTGGTGTCTGGTAGTTTGCCGTCAGCTGATGGCAAATACAGCTTGTACTGTGCAGTCATTGTTAAACGTGTTGATGCGCAAACCCGTTCAAAAACCAGCATTAACGAATTGCTGCGCGGTGCTTAAAACGAAAAAAGCAATTTAAATCATTTTTAACAACCAGATATTTTTTGAGTGCAAAGGAAGCATCATGGCAGCGATGGAGCGTTTGTTTCAGCTCATGAAAGAAAAACGTGCTTCCGACATGTTTTTCGCAATGAACTCTCCGGTTCATTTAAAAATTAATGGCAATTTGCTGCCGATTAATCAACAACGAATGGATCAGGCGAACATTTTTTCATTATTGTCTGAAGTTGTCTCTCCTGAACACCTGGAAACTCTGGAGCGTGAAAACGAATTAAATATTGGTATCGGTGCTCCAGGGATAGGACGATTCCGCTTGTCTGCGTTTCGCCAACGCGGTACGATCTCCGCGGTATTTCGTTTTGTACCTGGTGATATTCCGCGGTTGGACAGCTTAAACCTACCGCCGGTGATGTCCGAACTCATTATGGAGAAGCGCGGATTGATCTTGGTGGTCGGCGCAACAGGTTCGGGGAAATCAACTTCGATTGCCTCCATGCTCGACTATCGAAACGAAGTCCGCACTGGCCATATTCTGACTTTAGAAGATCCAATTGAATACTTGTTCCGCAGTAAAAAGTCGATTGTTAATCAACGTGAGATTGGCAGCGATTCAGAAAGTCTGAAAACGGCACTAAAAAATTCTTTGCGTCAGGCGCCAGATTGCATTTTAATCGGTGAAATCCGAGACTTAGAAACAATGATGGCAGCAATTGCATATGCGCAATCCGGTCATCTGGTTCTGGCTACTTTGCACGCCAATAACAGCTATCAGGCACTGAACCGCATTATCAGTTTCTTTCCAATGGAAAACCGTACGGCACTGTTGCTAGATCTGGCCTCATCAATCCGCGCCATCATCTCTCAACGTCTGATACGTTCGGTCGATGGTGGCCGCTGTCCAGCCGTAGAAATTATGCTCAATACCCGCTATGTTTCAGAGCTGATTGAGCAAGGCGATATCTTTCAAATCAAAGAAGCAATCGAAAAAAGTCTATCCCCCGGATCCCAAACTTTCGAACGAGCTCTGATGAATCTGATTAAAGCAGGATTAATCACTAAAGAAGAAGGTCTGGCGAACGCAGATTCCGCCAACAACTTGTTATGGCTACTCAACAATGAAGCTTCAAGTAGTCTCGCGCCTCCCGCAGAGCAAGAACCAGAAGTAAAAGAAGAGGCTTCTTTTACTGAATTTACTTTAAACATGTAAGCTGACGTACTCAATGACTCCAACAATGTCACGCAAAATAACGGTATTCGGCATTCCTAATTGCGATACCGTCAAAAAGTCGCGGGTGTGGCTGCAAGAGCAAGGCCTGGATTTTGAATTTCACGATTTCAAAAAACAAGGCTTGGACCGAACCACGGTTCAGGAATGGCTACGATTTGTTCCCCTCGACATATTGATTAATCGTAAGGGCACGACATGGCGCGCGCTATCTGATGCGCAAAAAGCATCGGCGGCAGACGCAGATTCAGCGATCCCACTCATCCTGAGCAACCCCTCCCTGATCAAACGTCCGGTATTGCAAATAAAGAATGCCGACCACATCGGTCACGTTTCAGTCGGCTTTTCAGCAGACCAGTTTAAAACAATTTTTGAAAAAAGATAATGAGCAAAACGCTAGCATTAACTGAGCAGTTAATCGCCCTGGACTCAGTCACACCTGAAGATAAGGGTTGCCAACGCACTTTAATTTCATTGCTTGAACCATTAGGTTTTACTTGCGAAACCATACAATCGGGCGATGTGACCAATCTCTGGGCGCGTCGCGGCACTGCTCAACCTTTAGTTGTATTTGCCGGTCATACAGATGTCGTGCCAACGGGTCCTGTAGCGCAGTGGCACTCAGCGCCTTTCACGCCAACACATCGCGATGGCAAGCTGTTTGGACGCGGCGCGGCTGATATGAAAACCTCGATTGCTGCTTTCGTGGTCGCTGCTGAAGAATTTATTGCAACCCACCCTGAGCATAACGGCTCGATAGGTTTTTTAATTACAAGCGATGAAGAAGGTCCGGCGACAGATGGTACTGTAATCGTTTGCGACATGCTCAAAGCGCGTGGTGAACAGCTGGACTATTGCATCGTTGGCGAACCGACTTCTGTTGACGCATTAGGTGACACAATCAAGAATGGCCGCCGCGGCACCATGTCCGGAAAATTAACCATCAAAGGTATTCAGGGACATATCGCTTATCCACAATTAGCCAAAAATCCTATTCACCTGTTCGCTCCGGCAATGGCGGAATTAGTGGCAGAAGTTTGGGATCAAGGCAATGAATACTACTTGCCGACCTCATGGCAAATGTCAAATATTCACTCAGGAACCGGTGCCTCCAATGTCATTCCTGGCGATGCGGTGATTGACTTTAATTTTCGCTTTTGCACAGCAAGCACTGCTGAAGGCTTACAACAGCGGGTCCACGCGATACTGGACAAGCACCGCCTCGATTATGATTTAAAGTGGACTATCGGCGGACACCCTTTCTTGACCCCTAAAGGCAATTTGAGTGATGCATTAGCAAATGCGATCAGCGCTGAGACGGGACTGGAAACAGAATTATCAACAACTGGCGGCACTTCTGACGGACGCTTTATTGCCAAAATCTGCCCACAAGTCGTCGAGTTTGGCCCACCAAACGCCAGCATTCACAAGATTGATGAGCACATTGAGTTGCAATACATCGATCCGCTCAAAAACATTTACCGTCGTACATTAGAAAATCTGCTGACTTAATTTGCGCACGAGGAATTTAACATGACCACACCCGCCACTACTTTCATCACCATTCGAGATCTCCTGCGCCATGCAGTGTCGCGCTTTAATAAAGAAAAACTGTTCTTCGGCCACGGTAGCGCCAACGCACTGGATGAAGCAGCGTATTTGATACTTCACACCCTGCATTTACCACTGGATAAAATTGATCCTTTTCTGGATGCAAAATTATTAACAAATGAAATTGATGCGGTTCTGCGCGTCATAGAGCGTCGCGCCACAGATCGCGTCCCCGCTTCGTACATCACCAATGAAGCATGGTTGGGTACTTATAATTTTTACGTTGATGAACGTGTTATCGTGCCGCGCTCCTTTATTGCAGAATTGATTCCGGAACACTTTTCTCCGTGGGTCAACGACCCGGATACGATTACTAATATCCTTGAACTATGTACAGGTTCCGGATGCCTGCCTATCATGTTGGCTGATATGTTCCAGAATGCCCACGTTGATACCGCAGACATTTCTAAGGATGCCCTGGAAGTCGCGAAACGTAATGTGGAAACTTACGAGCTGCAAGATCGCATTACCTTGATCGAATCAGACCTCTATACCAATGTGCCCAACAAAAAGTACGACCTGATTATCACCAACCCACCCTATGTGAATTCAGGTTCCATGGCAAAATTACCAAAAGAATATCTACACGAGCCACAAATTGCCTTAGCTGGTGGCGACGACGGTATGGATCTGGTACGCAAAATTGTTGCTGGTGCCTCTGAACGGCTGACAGAAGATGGTTTATTGATGGTAGAAATTGGCAATGAACGTGCATTTACCGAAGCAGCATTTCCTGATCTGAACCTGACCTGGCTGACCACTAGCGCTGGCGATGACATGGTGTTTTTAGTTGAAGCACGGGATTTAGCGAACTTCAGCGCATAACCCTGTAAAATTGCAGACTTCATTGATGTGAACGGGCAAAAAACATCTTTTGCCCGTTTTTTATTCAAAAATACTCATCACCAGTCTATTTTTGAGGCGCTTATTCCATGCTGACATCTTCAGCTAAAAAGCGATATACCCCCTAATTTTCTAAGTTTATATGATACGTTTGCAGCAAGTCATCCTCGCGCGAGGCACCAAGCCCTTATTCGACAGCGTTGATGTCTCCCTTAACCCCGGCGATAAAATTGGTCTTATTGGCTCAAATGGCGCTGGCAAATCCAGCCTTTTCGCCATGCTAAGGGGAGAGCTGCATCCAGATCAGGGCAGCATAGAATTCCCGGCAAAATGGCAGCTTGCACATGTTGCACAAGAAACACCCCCATTAGAGCGTTCAGCGATTGATTACGCCATCGATGGCGACGTTACTTTGCGCAAACTTGAAGCGGAGTTAGCGGCGTTAGAAGCGCAGCCAGAAAGCTATGAAAACGGCATCGCCATCGGTGATCTGTATGGCTCTATGGCAGATGCTGATGCCTACACGGTTCGCTCACGCGCAGAACAATTGCTGATCGGCCTTGGCTTCAAACTCGATCAATTGGAACGTTCAGTCGCCAGTTTTTCAGGCGGCTGGCGTATGCGCCTGAATCTGGCGCAAGCATTGATGTGCAAATCAGATCTCTTGCTACTCGATGAACCGACCAACCATTTGGATTTGGATGCGATTATCTGGCTGGAAGACTGGCTCAAACGCTACGCCGGCACCTTGATCATTATTTCGCATGATCGTGACTTCCTTGACGGCGTCGCCAATGTGATCGTACACATCGATGAACGCAAACTGAAACGCTATTCAGGTAACTACTCGGCTTTTGAACGTCAACGTGCAGCGCAATTAATTCTCGCAGCTGGCACAATCGAAAAGCAAAACCGCAAACGTGCCCATCTGGAATCCTTCATCAGCCGCTTTGCTGCGAAAGCGTCTAAGGCAAAGCAAGCGCAAAGTCGTATCAAGGCATTGGCGAAGATGGAAGAATTGGCACCATTGCGTGCAGCAGCTGAATTTTCCTTTGAGTTCCGCGAGCCTCTCAGTGCACCAAATCCTATGTTGGTGATGGAAGATGTCGATTGCGGCTACCGCATTGAGTCTGAAACTGATCACAGTTTTACCGAAAGACGCATTGTGAACGGCGTTAAATTTTCACTCCAAATTGGTCAACGTATCGGCCTCTTGGGTGTGAATGGTGCAGGTAAATCGACATTGATCAAAACCATCGTCGGCGACATCTCCCCCTTATCTGGCGTCATGCAAACCGGCAAAGGTTTATCGATCGGTTACTTCGCGCAGCATCAGGTTGAGATGCTGCGTCATGACGAATCGCCTTTATGGCATTTGGCACATATCGCTCCCAACGTGCGTGAACAGGAATTGCGTAACTTCCTCGGCGGATTTAACTTCCCGGGAACCATGGTCACCAGCCCGATCAAACCTTTCTCTGGCGGAGAAAAAGCTCGTCTTGCATTGGCGATGATCGTCTGGCAGCGCCCTAACCTGCTGCTGCTTGATGAACCCACCAACCATCTGGATTTAGAGACGCGTGAAGCCTTAACCGAGGCACTGGCTCAATTCGAAGGTACCTTGGTCGTCGTATCACATGACCGCCACTTGCTGCGCGCCACAACCGATCAATTTATCATCGTCGCTGACGGTCAATTGCAACCGTTTGATGGCGATCTGGATGATTATAAAGAGTGGCTTTTCAAAAGCAAGTTGGAAAAAGAGGCCGCACCTGCGTTACCGGAAAAAGCTAAAGCAAAAGAAACAGCTTTGCCGCAAACTAAGCCTGTTCCTGTTGCGAAGGTCGATGATAAAGAACAACGCAAACGTGATGCTGACGAACGCCAACGCCTCGCCAACTTACGTAAGCCCATCGAAAATCGCATCAAGCGCTTAGAAGAGGAAATGGCAAAACTTAACACCAAAAAACAAGCCATCGCAACCCAGCTTGAGGATAGTGACATTTACAGCGATGCCAACAAAGAAAAGCTCAAAGCACTGTTACTTGATCAGGCGTATCTCGTCAAAGAGTTGGAAACAACTGAAGCAGACTGGCTGGAACAACAGGAGTTTTTAGAAGCTGTCGTTTGATACAGGTAATATACGACGTATTAAATCCATGATTTTTTTGTAGGGCGGGTTTCACCCGCCCTACAAAATTGGTCGTTCAAACTTCAAGACCAATCCCTCGGTTCAACCTGATAGTAGCTTCTGAGTAGTTCATACAAAGCTGGATGATGTAACGCCAGCTCCGTACTTTTCTTAAAAAACGCTTCCGTCGTGACTGCAAAAAATTCTGCTGGATTGGTCGCACCGTAAGGATCAATGACGGTTGCGTGGTGATGTTCTCTCGCATGCAATAACTTCGCGTATTCCGCTTCCATCACCTGTGACCACCTGTGATAAGCTTCAGCATCAGGTAGCAAAGGCGCTCCGTTCATCGATCCAGATTCGCTATCAAGTTGATGTGCAAATTCATGCATCACTACATCCTGACCGTGACCAATATTTGCAGGATGATGAATAATCTGATCCCACGCCAATATCACGCGGCCATCACTCCACGACTCGCCACTTAGTCCCTGATTCGTATGTGTTACCACCCCGCCATTCAACATTTGAGTTCGTGGTACAACAAAAGCTGAGGGATACACCAGAATATGCGTGAGTTTTGGATAAACCTCGCTAGGTCGATTTAATAGCAACATACAGGCTTTGCCAGCGATCGTCACTTTGATCTCATCGGTGATGATTAATCCGCCACAACCAACAAACGTCTTTTGAAATAAGAACTGCCGAATGCGACGCTTTAATTGCATCTGTAAATCAGTAGGCATCTTAGAATATTCAGGCAAATTTTTGCGCAGTATCTTTGAATAAGGCAAGGGAAATGCCTGCGACAAGGCGTAGCGCAAGCGCGCACGCGGGACCTCAAAAGCGAGCAGCAACAAAACAAGAATAAGTAACAACCACCACATAACGCCCCTTCATTAATCAAGCCTGTCCACCCATCTCACATGGGCGCGACTACAACAAAGTCAATGGTCAGCTTATGCAATAAATTTGGCTCGTACCTGGCTCAATCAAATTGATCTGAACTTAAAATAAAAAAAGCTGCCAGAGCTAATCTGGCAGCTATCTTGAATGCAATTTTGATTTGATGCTAGCTTACTTCACTTCAGTCACAAACTGTTCTGTTGGACGGCGCACTTTTTTCAAGTTCACCAACCAGTCGCCTTCTGCTTCACGATACCCAATCGGTAAAATAACGACACTGCGTAAACCTTTTGCGCGCAAGCCCAAAATTTCATCCACAGCCGCTGGATCAAAACCTTCCATCGGCGTGCTGTCAACTTCTTGTTCTGCTGCAGCGATCAATGCGGTACCTAAGCCGATATACGCTTGACGTGCGGCGTGCTGGAAATTGATTTCTGCATCGCGGGTAGGATAAGTACTCAGCAACATGTTGCGATAGTTTTCCCAGCCTTCGTTTTTAAAACCACGTACTTCATTAGTCAAATCAAACATCATGTTGATGCGTTCAGTTGTGTAGTTATCCCATGCAGCGAAAACCAACAAATGAGAACTTTCTGTGACCTGAGCCTGATTCCAGGCAACAGGTTTGATTTTTTCACGAATTTCAGCATTTGTTACAACCAGAACTTCGTATGGTTGCAAACCGCTGGAAGTTGCAGTTAAGCGCACTGCCTCTAAAATTTTATCCACTTTTTCTTGTGGAACAACTTTGGCAGCATTGAATTTTTTGGTTGCATAGCGCCATTGCAGCTTTTGAATTAAATCACTCATTTATGTTTCCTTTGATAAATTAATGCAATAAAAGCATCTAAAAGTATTTAAAAATATTTAGAAGTATTTGAAAGTATTTGAAAGTATTTGAAAGCTCAACACAAAGCTAAAAATAAACATACAGTCTAGTTTGTATGTCGATTTATAAGCACTATAGCAGCTCATTTGAATTCTTGCAGAAGCTCCCAAAAAAAGCGAATCCATTAGCATCAGATAAACACTTAAACTTACTACGCAAATAAGACCACACGATTACAGCAGTTGATACAACTCATTACTTTTCCGCCTTCAACCGTCAGTCTGGCTGCACGGTTCAGAGTCCGGCACAGTAAGTATTTTGCCGATGACGATAAAGGGCAAAAAAAATCCCGGGCTGTCGCATAAAAATGTACAAAATCCCGGGAAGATCGCTAAACTTGATTCTTTTCAGAAAAATATTTTTAAAATTGACGCTGTGGCTATCTTATTTGAAACGCTGGGCGCAGTGATTTTGTAAGCGCGGGTCTTGCACGAGATATACGGTTTTCGTGCTCTACATGATTTGCATAGGTTGAAACCGAAGCCAGTGCAGGGCCGCCATCGATAGTAAATACGCTGACGACATGTGCCAATTTTCTTGCTTGATCCTGAAGCGATCCCGCGGCAGCAGCAGCCTCTTCGACTAACGCTGCATTTTGTTGCGTCACATTATCCATTTCTGTGATGGCTTGATTAATCTGCTCAATGCCTGTTGATTGCTCCTGGCTCGCTGCGGTGATCTCACTAATCACATCCGTCACGCGACGCACGCTATTAACCACTTCTTGCATCGTTGTACCAGCCAGGTCGACCAACTTGGTACCTGCCTCCACTTTTTCAACAGAATCACCAATCAACGTTTTGATTTCCTTGGCCGCACTTGCGCTCCGTTGGGCTAAATTGCGTACTTCTGCAGCGACTACTGCAAAACCACGCCCCTGCTCACCGGCACGAGCAGCCTCGACTGCGGCATTCAACGCCAGAATATTCGTTTGAAACGCGATACCGTCAATGACGCTGATAATGTCGACAATTTTTCTGGCGGATTCATTAATTGAACTCATGGTATCAACCACTTCGGAAACCACTGAACCACCCCTGCTTGCGACATCCGACGCCGTTTGCGCCAGGCTGTTAGCTTGACGGGCATTATCGGCATTTTGTTGCACCGTCGAAGTTAATTCTTCCATCGAAGAAGCAGTTTCTTCGAGTGAACTTGCCTGTTGTTCAGTACGTGATGACAAATCCATATTTCCACTCGCAATTTGACTGGAAGCTGCAGCCATATTGTCAGTACCTGAGCGAACCTCACTAACAATGGTTTGCAACGAACCATTCATTTCTTTCAAGGCCTGTAAAAGTTCACCCATTTCGTCTTTGGAATTCACTTCTATATTGCTGGTCAAATCGCCGGAAGCGACTTTCTTTGCCACAGCAACCGCGGCATAAATTGGACCGGTGATTGAGAGCGTAACAAACCATGCAATACCAGCGCCAACAATCACAGTCAATCCGGTCAAAGCCAACATTAAAGTGAGTGCATTGTGATATTTTTGTGCTGCCGATTCCTCATCTTTCTTATTTTTTTCTCGCTGCAATTCAATAAAGTCTTGCATCGAATTTTGCCATTCGTTCGTAGCAGGAACCGCTTCCTTCAGCAAAAATTTAACAGCCGCATCTTTATCAGTTTTCACCTGTTCCATGAACTGGTCATTAAGCGGTCGCGTCTTGGTCTGGTACTCTTTAATCTTAGCAACGAATGCTTTACCCGTATCGTCCAAAGGCATTTTTTCTAACGCAGAAAAAGCATCGTTATAAATTTTTCGGGCAATGAGAATTTTTTCTTTTTGGATGCTCGCTTCGTTTTCGTCAGACAGTAACGCCACTGTGCGCATCACCCTCGCAACGATATGCACCGAACTCGCCATATCTTCCAAATACGCCATTTTTTTGACATTGACGTCAACAATATGATGTAGTGAATCGTCGGTATTACTCATGGCATTAATACCTAATCCGGCGACGCCAATCAGCAGTACGAGTATTAAACCAAATCCAAAACCAAGGCGGGTGCGTATTTTAAGATCGGACACATTCATGACTATTCCCCAGACAAATTTAAAGAGAAAACATTTTTTCGAAACAAAATTCCAACTTATCGTCAACTAGTGCATTCATTTATTCATTTAAGCAATCTACTTATCGCTTAAATTTTAAACAGGAGATTGGTCACAGCCACTTCCCCTTCCGACAGAATTGACGGCCTGAAAATGTAAAACCACTCATGGCTTAAACTGAAATTTCTGACTCGTAAAACAATAAAAAATGAGCGGGATATGATTTATAAACTTAACCACTAAGCACACGAATTGTTTCCTTCAAACAATAATGGCAGTAAAGTTTGTTAAATGAAAGTTGATTTATGTTAAATTCTGGCGAAGTAATAATAGTTTGCACTTCGCAACAAAACAAATTTTTTACGACTCTTATGGTTTAAACAACTCCGCGTGGCGATATCATCATGCTGAAATATTTTTCAGATAAGGTTATAAAAGCAAGAGTACGTTATTCGATTCCTGACCTCGCAAAAAAATAAGCCTGTGGAGCCAAACAGCCTTGCTCACCTATGTTCATCGCTTTCATCAAACTGAATTTTTACTTTTCCAACCTAGACAATGAAAAATTACCCTACCAATGGCATTCCCTCTTTAAGCCGATTACTCTTGATTAGCAGCCTCGTCGCTAGTACGAGCATGACGACTACGGCGGCAGTTGCACTAGAAAAACCAAGCCAACCTAAACTTGTTGTGGTTCTCGTCGTTGATGGTTTGCCTCAAGAACAAGTAACCCGGTATCGTGATCAATATACGCAAGGCGGCTTCCGTCGTTTATTGGATCAAGGAGCGTGGTATAGCGATGCTCATCAGGCACACGGCGTCACGGTCACCGCCGTTGGTCACGCCGCCGTGCTGACTGGCGCATACCCATATCAACATGGCATCATCGCCAATGAATGGGTAGACACACGTAGCCGCGAAAGCATGTACTGTACGCAAGACGGTAATTATCAGTACATTGGTGATGAAACCAAACCTGATGATGGTACTGCACCGACTAATTTAAGAGTAAGCACCCTTGGCGACGAATTACGTTATGGCACTGGCAACCGTGCTAAAGTCATCACCGTATCAGGCAAAGACCGCGGCGCGATTCTGCTCGCTGGCAAAACCGGTACCGCTTACATGTATATGAAAAAAAGCGGTGCATTTGCATCAAGTAGCTACTACATGCAAAGCCACCCTACCTGGGTTCAGCAATATCAGGCAAGCCGGCCGCAAGACCGCTTCTATGGTCAGGAATGGAAACCATTACTCGCTGATGCAGCGTATACAAATGATGCTGACGACGCCATCCTTAGCGATCCAAAAGATCGTTTTCCGTTTAAATACGATAGCAAATCTGGAAAGCCAGATGCAGAATATTATGGCAAGTTGTTAACCGGCCCTTACGTTGATGAAATGACCCTGGACTTTGCGCGTGCCGCAGTTGAAGGCGAAAACCTAGGGCGCAATCCTGCTGGCGTACCTGATGTATTGGGTGTGAGCTTGTCGAGTCACGATTATGTCAACCATGCATTTGGTCCAGAAAGTCGTATGTCGCACGACCACCTGCAACGATTAGATCGTTTGCTCGCAAACTTCTTTAACTACCTCGATAAACGAGTAGGTTTAGAGAATACTGTGGTTGTATTAACTGCTGACCATGGATTCCCGAACACGCCAGAATTTTCGAAATCAATCAAACGTGATGCACAGCGGATCAATGCCAAGGATCTGATGTCAGCATTAAACCAACATCTGACCGAGCGATTTGGCACAGACAAACTGGCGGTTAAATGGTCCAGCCCAGTCGTCTTACTCGACTATCAATTAATTGCGCAAAAGAATCTGAAGCGAGACGAAGTCGAAACCGCAGCGGCACGTTTTTTAGTCAGTTACCCAGGCATTGCAGACGCATACACTCGCACCCAACTGGAACAAGGCGCATTACCAGCGAACCGCATTGCCAAATTAATGCAACGTGGATGGAACCGTCAAGTCTCTGGTGACATTATGGTAGTGACTAAGCCTTACTGGTATTTCGGTAGCGGCAATCACGGCACTTCGCATGGGTCACCGTACAGCTACGATACGAATGTTCCGCTGATGATCATGGGTAAAAACCGCATCAAACCCGGCGCCTACGCCGAATACGCAGAAGTGGTCGATATCGCACCAACCCTGGCTCATCTGCTGAAAGTGCGCCCACCATCTGGCTCAGAAGGTCGCATACTGAAAGAGACCCTTAATTAACTTGCGGAGTTTGCATCAAAGATCCAGTCCTGACTGGATCTTTCAGTATTCGCGTGACACGCATTAAATGAACTTACGTTTTAGCCTGTAAGCAAGTTCAGACTATTTGCATTATTTACTCAGCAGCATTTCTTTCAGACGTTTCACGAAGCTGCTTGAGTCGCTCAGGTTGACACCCTCCGCCAGCAAGGCCTGGTCGAACAGGATGTGCGACCAGTCAGCGAATTTCGCCTCTTCGTATTTCAGCTTCTGTACCAGCGGATGGTCAGGGTTGATTTCCAGAATAGGTTTGGATTCTGGCGCAGCCTGACCAGCAGCTTTCAGCATACGGGCCAGATTGCCTGACAAGTCGTGCTCATCCGCGACCAGACAGGCTGGCGAGTCGGTCAGACGGAAGGTCACACGCACGTCCTTGGCTTTATCGGCCAGTGCAGCTTTCATTTTCTCGACCAGCTCTTTGAACTGAGTCTCGGTCTCTTCATGCTGTTTTTTCTCAGCTTCGTCTTCCAAGTTTGCCCAGATCCAGGCCACCTTTGGCGACAGAAGCGAGTTCCTTGCCTTCAAACTCAGTCAGGAAGGACAGCATCCATTCATCGACGCGGTCAGTCAGCAACAATACTTCGACGCCTTTTTTGCGGAAAATTTCCAGGTGTGGGCCTGTCGGCGGTCACATAATAAATCTTGTCCTGACCTTCTTTGGCGCGTGCCAAGGCTTGTGCTGCGCGTGTATGTATGTTCTCGCATCAACCGTTCGACACGCTCTTTGCTGTCCGTAGAGCTGCACAGTCACATTTTTTTGATTTGGGGAACTAAATTATAGGGAAAACTCACAAAGTATTGTCTATAACAAACTGGGTATAGGAAATTATAATTTTTGTCTATTTTTTCTCAGGCTCACATGAGCAGATATCATTTCCTTTGTCGAGGATGATGCGCCACTTCCCTGATTTATCGCGGCGCCAGATTGAACTAAAGGTAGCAACCTGTTTGCCTTCATTATCAAATACCGGCCCCATGCTCATTGCCAGAGTACCACTCTCTAAAACCTCAACACGTTCTGGCTCCCAAGAGAAAGGCGCTTTTTTTGCTTGAAACCATTTCTTCCACGCTGTGCCAACTTGATCGCGCCCTCTCAAGGAATTGTTTTGCTGAACAAATATTGCCTCATCGTCTACCATAGCAAGGAACGCATCAAAATTGCGATCGGCCATTGTTTTAGCAAAAGCGCGTTCAGTAGCCAATACCTCTTCCCGCAAATATGAGTTTGAATCAGACTGCGCTTCGACTGATCTTGTGGCAAACACACATGCCAGTGATATAACGATGAAAAAAGAACGCATAATCATTCCAAAAAATATTGAAGTTTTGTGTATGAATAAATTAAGAGTATTTTTAATCTAAAGCAGTCAATTTTACGGCGTCCCTACTCAGTTCAAAATCTGGAAATTGCATGTTGCCATCCAATGATGAACTAATAATGAACCATTCCTGAATATGCGCCCAACGTCTATTTTCGGTGAGCGCTGAAATAAATCAGAGTTTAGGTTTGTTATCCTTCATCGCGTCCCTTTCCTTTTGGCGCGCAGCATCTTGCTTCGCTCTGGCTTTGTTTGCAACATCAAAGCGCGACTTGTAATCAACAATCTGTACGCTTGATCCAGTGATCATATTGCGATCATCCACGGTGGTAAATAGGCTTCCGTTGATCTGAATGCCGCAAGTAGGGCGAAAACTGGCCGGTACTTTTAGACTAATGCCCCAACTGTTGGCGAGTTTGGATATCTCTTGAGCCAATGGCCCCGATACTTCACCAGCTGCGGAGCCTGGGCACACACTATTCTCCCTCCTATCTTTGAGTGCATTATTGCGGTCATAGATCCACTTAAAATCCTCATTATTAGGAGTGACCTCAGTCGGTACGCCGTATTTTCCGTTCAATGCTGCGACAAAGGTGTCCTTGGGAATATAGTTGCCTCGTCCGTATTTTTGCACACGCCCCAAAAACCAGACTTTACCCTCTTCATCTTGTAGTGCGATAAATTGATCTTGTGGACGGTTATCTGAATCATAGGCAACACCTTCGATACCTGCCACGTTTCCGCGGGCGTCTTTGACATCAACAACTTTGTATTGCGGGTTAATTTTCGCAACCAGTGCTTTTTGTTGCGCCAAGGGCATTCTGAGTTTTATGCCCGCTATGTCGGGCATTACTTCTGGCAACGTCGCACCAACGGAAGAATGATCGGAAGTTGAGCCAGATGCAGGGCTGTCAGGGGCAGCTTGTGCATCATTGCTCTGTCCCTTGTTTTTCAAACTGTCTTTCACGATTTGTTTCAGATCGATGCCGGAGCCAGCATAAACTAACATCGGCATGCAGGTGGCTAAAGTGACGACCAGGACGGGTGCAATTCTTTTCATTTTTGCTCTCAGTTTATCTGTGTGAATATGTAACCTATTGGCCACGAGCATTAGTAAGTTTCGTGACAATCGGCACCAAAACAAGGGAAGGATCAGTACTCATGAAGTGCAGACCAGATCCACCAAGTTGTCATTTAAGCATGCAAATTAATTAATTACAACAATTCTTCTGTGATTTGTTCTGCGCTTGCCACAAGTCATTCTGCGCAATATGAACACCGCCAACGTTTTGCTTGAGAAAAGCCGAATGCTGACTTCCCCGCATTCTTTGATTGTCCCGGACAAATACTGGGCCTGTATCGCGCATCCACAAATCATCCAGTGGCAAAACAATAAACTTTATAGGCGCTGCGGCCTCAATCGCAGGCAAGGCACTCGTGCCAGAAAACGAAGGGGTGGGCTCACGTCTGACTTGACTTAGAAATTGCTGTGCCTGGGATAAATCAGCCTGATTTGCCACCAGCAAATTGACCAATTCGTAACGGGACAAATTTGCAGCGATTCTCATCAAATCCATGCGCGCAATACTTCGACTTGCTCCGTAGATGCCAGCAGTACCCCAAGCATTTGCTGTAGCACCATACGCCATCCACGTCGCGGTATGCGTACCGCCTTCGTCAGGCATAATAAACGTCTGTGCGACGGGCGTCACCGCGCCAGGCGGACTTGAGCCACTAGCCCCTGTACCACCCCCACAAGCCGACAAAGGTGTGATTGCAAACACGCCTGCAGCTTTCATTGCACTTCTGCGTATCATATTAATTTTACTCATTGGACGCCTTTCAATGTGCTGTTTTTAAGTATGCGTTAGCTATTTCCATCTTTACCAACCTTACAAACATTAAAGAGCGGCCTTCTTTTTTTGCTTTAGGTTTCTCAGATAGTTTCCTAAGCGCGAATTTTTCAAATCGCTACGCAAAGTCAGGTAATCCGCTTTGGATTTACTCAGCAACGCAGGCGATGAAATTGCCCCCTCACACAAATCGATATGACCAGTTGCAAAACGCAGTTTGTAGGCTTGCTCGCCGCGTCCCAGGTCTATACTCGTGATTCCAGTCGCAGGTGCCTCACGTGCGCAACCAGCAAGCAAAATCAGGCCGGGTGAAAATTCTGAAAAGACGGTTTCGTACCAAGGAAACCAATAGTGCAAAACGCTTGCGGAACGCATGCCAAAATGCGCAGCTATAAGAGTATCACCAGCATATAAAGTGGATAAAACGCCAGCAAAATCTGCTTGCTTTTGTTGATTTATTCCTTCGACAACAGTCTTTATCCACGGCACTGCAAAAATATCGTGATCGGCACCAAGCGTGCGAATAAACTGATTTGATTTGCCAGCGAGTAGAGCGGAAAATTCTGCGGGGTCTCGCGCGTCGAAGCAAAATCTCAATGGACCAAATTTTTTACTTAATTTTCGCTCATTGGTTTCTATCTTTTTAAACAAGGAAGCGTCGCGTCTTTCGCTCAAACGCTGGATATAAGCTTCGAATCCTCCATCCAGATTCAGAGTAAGTGAGCGACTGTGGTCCCATGCGTATTTTGCGAACTCAGTACGATCTGAAGGCATGTGATTAAAGCCCATGTAGCGCACATTCATCGCGGCTAGCATCTGTTTTATAGAAAGCTCGCGATTAGCTGAAAATATAGGTCCCTGATAATCAGTCAACCCGCCACCGATCACTTCCGCGACAAAAGCATTTTTCTTATGATGAGGAAAGAAGCCGATGACCTCACCAGCATCTTCAATTACTAAAATTCGCGTATCAGCGCGTGCCGCGCCGATGATCGTCGTGTATTTGGGATGATAATAAGGGCTTTGCAAAATTGCCGAATTATTGAGCATTTGCAACCAGGCTTTATGTAGCCCGGCATCCAACTCCCCACCACTGATCAGACTAAACTTCATTGTATCTCTTGCTCATGGTTGAGAAAATATTGCTGCAAATTTTCTTGCAACTCAGCTTCCATTGCCTGCTCAACGACAGTAGATAATCGGCTGCCACGGACAGGTTCAAAGACAAAAACCCGATAAATATCAGCCAATTTCAACATCGCTGGATTAGCAATCAGCGTCCAAAGATCACCGCCTTCATTTCTGGTTGGCCACCAGCTATTTTTATTCTTTACACTTACCGTCGCGATCTGAGCGACCCAACCTGCATCCTGCATACGTTGCAAAAGACCTTCAATCTCATCCATACCGAACCTTGTGCTGGTGCGTATCTGCGCCACACTCACCACGGCATCAGATTTGCTATTTCTGGCGACATTCAATACTTGCAAGATTCGCATAGCGTCTTCAAATGCGCTACCCGGTGTCGGCACATGCCACCAACGTTCAAATTTGACAATAGGAAGTGCCGCCGCAATCACCGCGCCAATCAGCGTGATGAGCCAGGAGAGATAAATCCAAAGCAAAAATATCGGCACCGCCGCCAATGCACCGTAAACGATGGTGTATGTAGGAAAATGCGTCACGAAAATCGCAAATCCACGCTTTGCAATTTCAAATGCGCAACCCGCAAACAGTCCACCCCATGCTGCATCGCGCCAATCGACAGCGCGATTAGGCACCGCGAGATATAGCAAGGTATAAGCGCCAGTTGTGAATGCAACCGATATCAGTGTATAAAATACTCCACCGATAAAAGGCACCGAACTGACAACGCCGCTGGTAGCAGTAAACAAATAAGACGTAATGGAAATCGAGACGCCAATTAAAAATGGCCCCAAAGTGACGATAGCCCAATAGACCAATATTCTTTGAAACAAAGGACGCGAACGTTTCACTTGCCAGATCTGATTAAAGGACTTGTCTATCATCGCCATGGTAGCAATCGCAGTCAACATCAACGCCACACCACCTACTGCAGATAAACGTGTGGCTTTGGTGGCAAACTGCGTGAGGTACCCCAGTATCGTGTTCGCGATGCCCTTAGGCATCAAATTCTGTACAAAATACGCCTCTAGTGAAGTACGGAAAGTATTAAATAAAGGAAAAGCAGTAAAAATTGCCAATGCCACTGTCAGAATTGGAACCAGTGCTAGCACAGAAGTAAATGTTAAGCTACCTGCCACTTGCGGCAAGCGTCCTTCGCGCAAGCGTTGCAAGGCAAAGAGAAAAAGGTTACGTAGTTGTGTCAACGAAAGTCCGCGCATATCAATCTTTAAAAAATTACTAGCCGCTATTTTACTGAGAGAGTGACCATAAAGTCTCATATAATAATCATTATGAATACATCCAAGCTTACGATTCTCGTTTTATTTTATTCACGCCACGGTAATACCCGCAAAATGGCGGAATTGATTGCGCAAGGCATAGAAAGCGTGCCAGGTTGCGACGCTCGCCTAAGAACAGTGCCTGCAGTCTCGGCAAATACGGAGGCGACCGAGTCGGACATCCCCGCTGAGGGACCACCGTACGTCGAATTATCGGATCTGAAGGAATGCGCTGCATTAGCACTAGGATCCCCTACTCGCTTCGGCAATATGGCAGCAGCGATGAAGTATTTTTGGGATGGCACTGCCGCCGAATGGCTATCAGGCACTTTAGTCGGTAAACCTGCGTGCGTTTTCACATCAACCGGAAGCATTCATGGCGGACAAGAATCCACCTTGTTGTCGATGATGTTACCTTTACTCCATCACGGGATGTTGTTGATGGGCATCCCTTACAGTGAGGCCGAATTAATGACCACCAGCACCGGTGGCAGCCCTTATGGCGCAACGCATTGGTCGGGATTGGACGGAAAGAATCAGATCTCCGACGACAGCCGTAAACTTGCCATAGCTTTAGGTAAAAGGTTGGCGGAAACTGCTCAACGTCTGGCTCAGCATCTATGATCACTACACGTCAACAACAAGCCCATTTTCTGGGCTGCACTCTACTAGGTTTGCTGATCGCGCTATGTATTAGCTGGGAAATGTGGTTGGCGCCTTTACGTCCGGGTGGCTCGTGGATGGCACTCAAAGTATTGCCACTATTTTTGCCATTACGCGGCGTCATACGTAAAGATAATTACACCATGCAATGGACGTCTATGTTGATCTGGCTTTATTTTACCGAAGGCTGTGTCAGAGCGTATAGCGATAAAACCAGTATTTCCGCGGCTTGTGCGATTGTAGAAGTAGTCCTGTCGCTTTGCTATTTTGCTGCGATTCTGGTGTATTTGCGGCCTTTCAAACAAGCAGCAAAACAGCGCAAAATCCAAAATGGGTGATTTTCTTCAACAGTGCCGGGCTGTCATTGGCTCACAATACGTCCTCATTGACGAAGCTGATCGCAAACCATATGAGACCGAATGGCGGCAACGTTATCGAGGTCAATGCCTCGCCGTGTTACGTCCCGCTTCAACAACAGAACTTGCAGGTTTGGTGAAATTATGTCGCCAGTTTAAAGTCGGTATCGTGCCTCAAGGTGGCAATACTGGATTGGTCATCGGTAGCGTTCCTGACAGTTCTGGCAATGCGGTTGTTTTATCTCTGCGCAGACTAAATAAAATACGCGCCATTGACGCGACCAACAATACCATCACCGTTGAAGCAGGCTGTATACTCAGCCACGTTCAGGAAGCGGCTGAAGCAAATTTACGACTCTTTCCACTATCCTTGGCTTCAGAAGGAACTTGCACAATTGGCGGCAACCTCTCCAGTAACGCTGGAGGCACAGCTGTGCTGCGTTATGGCAACACCCGTGAGCTTTGCCTTGGCTTAGAAGTCGTCAATGCAGACGGTGAGATTTGGGACGGATTAAAAAGCTTGCGCAAAGATAATACGGGCTATGATTTACGTGATTTATTTATCGGGGCTGAAGGTAGCTTAGGCATTATCACAGCAGCGGTGATGAAACTTTACCCTAAACCAAAAGCAATTCAGACAGCGCTGGTAGCACTGCCCTCACCAAGCGCCGCCCTTGATTTGCTCAACCTGAGTCGTGAAAAATTTGGGTCTGCACTGACGGGATTCGAGTTAATTTCCGCCATTTGCCTGGAGCTGGTTCACAAGCATTTTCCCGATATTCCATTACCGTTTTCAAACAGCTATTCGTATTACGTATTGCTGGAAATTTCCGATCATGAATCTGAGGAACATGCAAAACAGCTGACAGAAAACGTATTAGGACAAGCCTTAGAAAATGGACTTATTTCTGATGCGATCATTGCAGACTCCATGAATCAGGCAAATAATTTATGGAAGCTACGTGAAAACATTTCCACCGCACAGGCGGCAGAAGGCAAAAATATCAAGCACGATATATCGTTACCAAGCTCTTGCATACCGGACTTTATGGCGACGACCGCGCAGCTTCTTGAAAGTCATTTTTCTGGCTGCAGACTCGTGTGCTTCGGGCATATGGGTGATGGCAATCTACATTACAACATTTCACCACCGGTCGGCATTAGTGACCAGAAATTCATGTTTAATCAAGAAGCAATTAATCGCTTGGTGCATGACCAGGTTCACGCTTATCAAGGCTCTATCTCTGCAGAACATGGCATAGGTTCCTTAAAGCGAGAGGAAATGCTACGCTATAAACTGGCCGTCGAAATTCAAATGATGCGCGCGATTAAATCGGCACTTGATCCTGATAACATCATGAATCCTGGGAAAATTTTATAAGGAGAGAATAATTATTTATGCGAATTTCTCATTTTCAGACCAGAGCAATTAAAACCCTTCGGAATACCTGCATACCTCTTGCCTTATTTGTTCACAATGTGGCATTTGCCGACATTTATCAGTGCGACCAAAATGGGCAAATTCAGTATAGCCAATCGCCTTGCACAGTAAACCAGAAACAACTGGCACATAACTCGATTACCACCAACACACCATCGAAGGAAGCACAGCAAGCAGCCCAAAACCGGTATCTACGTGAGAAGGCTGAATTAAATAAATTGGAACAGCAGAGAGTTAAAGAGCAAGAAAAACAAGAAAAAGCTGCGGCAAAGCAATTAGCCAAATCACAGCAACATAAAGCTGCATGCGACAAGGCGCAACTACAGGTGAAATGGGCAAAAGAGGATACAACTTCAGCAGCGCCGAAATCTGAAGCGAAGGCTAACCTCAAACTAAAACGAGTCAAAGAAAAAGCTGCTTTAGCCTGCAAGTCAAATTAAAGTGTTTTGGCGTTAAAGGCTTGTGCAATGTCAGCGTAAGCGTTGCGGTCATCAATCGCACTGGCGTTACCGATGAGTGATTCACGTTGGTCGACGACTTTGTCAATTTGAGCGACATTGTCACGCATCGCTTGCGCCACGGTTGTCCCCAGCGCTTCCTCTGACGCGATAATTTTTAGTTTTGCGTGTAGATCCTTAATATGCATTTCGTTATTTGCGTCACGTCTGGCATTTGACTTTGCGACATCAACAGTCGCGTCGCCAACAGATTTCGTTGCTGGTATCGGACTTTTAGCAAAGGCGCTACTGATTTACAAGGTAGATATAAATCCGATGATGGTGAGTTTTCTCATGAGATACTCCAATGAGATACCCCAATTAGAGGAATGGGCAAAGTTACCTGCAAAATGAAAATGGATGGCTCCTTCAACAAAACTGATTTGCTATTTTTAGTTCTTAGTCCGTTCAATCATTTTTCTTCTATGCTGTCTGTTCGGTAAATCACATAAACGAGACAAACACCAACATCTCATCAACTCGGTGATCAAGGTGTAGCCATAGTCTGCCGTAAATGCGAGCGGCAGAACTCTACCAATTGTCGCAATACTTCAGTCGTTGCCAGCCTGCTAGCGATAACTCCACCATAGGCATCCTCAGTAGGCGCTGCCTGCGTGACGTTAAATTCTTGCCAAGCGACGATCGTACGGGATTTATTTTCAGTAAAATATGCACGCAGGCCTAAATGAATCAAGCTTGGATGCACTGTGAATTCCTGTTCCAGTTGGACGAGTTCCAACTCTAAACGGTAGGTAACATTGATCGGATTAGGCGAATGCAAAACAACTTGAAATAAGCCGCTGCCTTCAAGCGCAGCCATCACAAGAGGCATTAGCATGCTTGCCGGCTTTTGCTGCCATTCACTTTGCTGATAGCGTTCAATTTGATAAGGGTGTTGAACATAGAGCATATGTCGGCCATCGAGTTCCGGAACTGCCCGGATAGTGCTAATCTCAATACTCACGGAGGATGGTGACGACACCATCGATTTAGCCATCGAAGCTGACTCTAAACGATACTCTTTCAATACTAGTGGCGATACCGGTTGTAATATCGAGCAACCTGACAAGAGCAGAGCAAATGCTAATAGGAGGGATCTATGATGAAAGACAATCATGGTGCCACGACCTCGTTCTGCATTTCACCAGGACCGGGAGGTGCAGCCTTACGACCACGCAGCAGACTTCCAGGGTCTTGCTGAGTTTGTTCAGCCAGACTCTTTAATGTAGCGGATAACTCTGTTATTTCTAACATCATTTTTTGCAATTCTGGCAAACTATCGACGCGTACCTGATGGATGCCACCGCCAAGTTCTTGCGCGGCTTTTTGCGCCTCTCCACTCGCTTCGCTCAGTTTATTTGCCATGGCAGTGATAGCATTAGCACTATCACTGATGCGTAAAATTAAAGGATCTAGTTTGGTGCTTGCCTGCGCGGTATTGTCCATAGTGACGGCTGCCTTGTTTATGCCGCGGCTGATATTGGCTTTCTGCGAAGCTACACTCGCCATTAAGCTTGACGTATCAATGAGGATTTTTGCTATTGATTGCCTGTTCTCGTCGCTTAACATTGCATTAATATTGGCTGTTGTATGATCCAGGTTGGCCATTGCAGTACTTAAAACGTTTTCCAGACGGGTACTTAAAGATGGCTTACTTGGAATCTGTGGGTATTCATAACCTGATTGAGCCACCAATACCGGTGCCGCGGGCGTACCGCCACTGAGTTCAACATAAGCAATACCTGTGAGCCCCTGCGTTTCGAGCACCGCTTGTGTATCGGTTTTGATTGTCGTGCGTGGGTCAATGGCGAAAATGAGCAGAACCTGCTGCGGATTTAGTCGATTAAGGGTGATTGAATGTACCTTACCAACAATCACGCCTTGATACTTCACTGGCGCATCCAGATTGAGTCCGGCAACGGATTCATTTATCACGGACAAATATAATTTAGGTTTGTCATGATGGTTCAGGCCGACCGACAACCACAATACAATAACCACAAACAGAGTCCCGAGAAGTATGGCAAAGAGCCCTACGACCACAAAATTCACTTTGGTTTCCATGCCGGCACCTTTTTATCATTCACGTTGATGGCGTGATTTGCTGCAAGATTGCCTGCCTGCTCTTGTGCAGCGCGCCCACGTGCGCCATCAAAGTATGCTCTTATCTCTGGATTTTCTAGCTGAGATAGTTCCATCATCGAGCCAACCGCAAGCACTTTACCGCCCCCTAACACGGCAACCTGATGCGTCACTTGCCATAGCAAATCTAAATCATGGGTAATCATCACAATGGTCGGGCGATAAACAGCGTGGAGCTGTAAAATCAAGGTATCGATCCCATCTGCACTCGTAGGATCAAGTCCGGCGGTTGGTTCATCCAGAAACAATAACTCGGGATCAAGCGCCAATGCGCGCGCCATCGCAGCACGCTTCAACATGCCACCGCTGAGTTCGGCCGGATATAAACTGGCGGACTCCGGCTGCAATCCTGTCTGTGCTAATTTCCATAGCGCGACTTGATCAATCAGGACATCATCTAAATCGGTATGTTCGCGCAATGGGAGGCCTATGTTTTCGCTGACGGTCAAGGTTCCAAACAATCCGCCTTTTTGAAACAGGACGCCACAACGTTGACGCAAATCTTTGGTCATTGGCTCACTTATATCGGCTAAGTCCATGCCAAGGATTTTCACGCTTCCGCTATCAGGCTTGTGGAGTAATATCATCTCTCGCAGCAAGGTTGATTTTCCCGAGCCACTACCACCGACAATAGCAAAGATGTCACCACGCCTCACTTGCAGGTCGACACCATCATGGACGATTTTTTCGCCAAACCGAGTACAAATCTGCTGCATCTGAATGACATAATCATCCTTTCTTGCCTCGGACTCTATCTTGCCGGAATTCATCAAAGATCCAGCAAGTTGAATACAATAGAAAAGCCAGCATCGAGCACAATCACGATAAAGATGGATTGCACCACGCTACGCGTAGTTTGCTGACCAACACTATCGGCATTGGACTTAGTACGAAAGCCTTGATAACAACTAATCAAAACAATTACGATCGCAAAAACCCATGATTTACCCAGACCAATGAATAAGGTTTTAAGCGGAATTTCTGTTCCAAAGCGAGCCAAAAACTCATGCGGTGCTACTTGCAACTTATTATTGGCCATCCACATGCCACCAAGCACACCAAGTACATCTGCAAACAAAGTCAACAATGGTAAGGCAAGCATGAGTGCAATCAACTTGGGCAGCACTAATAAATTAATCGGTTTGATCCCTATGGTTTTAAGAGCGTCTACCTCTTCAGTCACCAGCATGGTGCCAATCTGCGCGGCATAGGCGGAACCCGAGCGTCCTGCAACGATGATAGCGGTAATCAACGGAGCGAACTCCCGCAACATCGCATAACCGACCAGTTCCACCACAAAAATATTAGCGCCATAATGTCGCAGTTGATCAGCACCTTGATAGGCAACGACAATGCCCAATAAAAACGAAGTTACACCGACGATGGGTAAGGCATTGACACCGCTGATTTGCACATTGTGTAATACGCTGCGCACTCTGGCACGATTGGATTGTCGCAACACGGCCAACAAACTGAGAGTAGTTTCGCCGATAAAACTAAGCAAAGAAAAACCGTTTGTACAGATCGTGAAGCTATCTTTACCTAGCGTTTCTAACATCCCTGATTTCAAATGTTGATGGAGTGGCGGTTGTGATTTTGCTGGCAAATTATCGACTAACAATTGATATTCTCCAGGCCAATCCAGCATATCAATCTGTGCACCCTTCGCTTTCAATTTTTGCAATCTGGATTGCAAAATCCACACTGTAATGCTGTCAATGTTGACTATTTTTTTACCGTCCAGATTTAATTGGGTAATTGGCAAGTCTAATAATTGATCCAGTTCACGTATCACAGCGCCTAAATGGCAAACCGTCCAAGAGCCAGAAAATTCCAAGCTTCCGGGGGCCGTTTGCACAATTCTAGCTTTCTCTGCGGCGTTTATCTTGGTAGTTCGCATGTGATAGTTTGGGAGAAGGTCTATGCATTAAACAGATAACTGAACCGCTACCCCATTCCGGAACTCATTTGTCCCCGGTTGCTCAGTATCTATGTTTGAAGATAATTCGTGGTTTAGAAATTTTTTCCTTTTATCACCCATCAACTTACGTAACTCCTTAATCTCTATGCCGCTGACTTCATTCATACGTATCAGCAGCGTCGCTCCCACTGCCAGATGCCGATGCCGGATTTTACTAATCACAGGCGGCGCAACTTCCAGTGCTCGCGACAGCGCAGCGTCATTTTTCAGATGGAGATTTTTTATGATAGTGTTTAACAGATGATTCGGGTCGTAATTAAGTTCTTTCGACTTCGCATCGAGATGAATTGAATTTGTCATATTTTTTCCATGTGATTGAATAGTTAAGCCAATTCCCAACGTCGATTTCTGGGTTACTCATTACCATATACAATTTGGTGCTGGAATGTTTCCCGACCGCCAGCCCCGGTAGTTCGGATAAATATAAAATGCTCGCAGAGTCATTAAATTAATTTTTGGTGTGTCAAGAGTGATCAATAGTCAAAAAATTCCTATCCAGTGATCAGCGAGTTATTTCATATTTCCGAAGTAAAAATGATACGTTTTATTGAGATTACGTTCCGTTCGTTTGCGTACACATCATCCCATTAAGAGAGCGCGGAATAAAAGGTACTAGCAGGCAAACATGCTCTGAGAACGCTTAACTCTTGTTGTAAGGTATCGATGTTACGCATTAGATTTAAGGCAAGAATCAGTCCATTGCAATCAAGTTCAAAATCATCACGCAGCCGCCTTGCGCTCGTTGCAAAAAGCACCGCATGCAGCGCAAAATGCACAGTATCACCTGCTCTCACGGACTTGCCTGCTTCATTGCGGTTACTCAATGGCGTAAGCAAATCATGATCGATAAGTGCTTCTATTTCAGATTCACTTAAGCCTGATACCTCCATCAAATAATAGCCATTGCATACTGTTTTTTCTGTCCCGAGTTGATGCGGGCTCGCGCTTGCTCCTTGAATCATGCTCATGTCGTTTCCTTCGCATCAGATGATCGCGTTGGCGATACCGTGATCGCAGCTAATTGGAGATAAAGTGCGCGCTGCTCGTCACTGAGTTTTTTAGGTACCAGAATTTGTATCACTGCAAAAAGGTCACCGCTTTCAGCGATAGCATCTTTGTCCGCAGGTATACCTTTGCCGGCAAATCGTAAGCGTTGCCCTGAGCAAGTTCCGGGTTTAATGTGAATGGTAAGTCGGGTACCAAAGAAAATAAGGTCTACGCTATCGCCCAAAGCAGCTTGCGAAGGCGAAATCGGCAGATCAACATATAAATCGCGCCCCGTAATCCGGTATATCAGATCGGGAATGATCGTTAACTTGACATACAAGTTCCCATTCGGTCCGCCGTTTGCGCCACTACCGCCTTTGTTTGCCAGGCGCAATCGTTGCCCTTCAGCCGCGCCACGTGGTATTTGTATGCGAAAGGTATGTGGCATACGATGCGGCAAGCCATGAGCATCAGTTTCTGGCAATTCAACGGTGACATCTGCTTCTCCGCCAGACATCACCTTCTCCAGACTAATAGCCACAGTGACAGAATAATCATCCCCCCGGAAAGGAGCTGCCTTGCGGTGAGCACGTCCTTTACCGTGCCCCATACCGCTCGCGCCACCACTTCTTGAACGATTGAACGCATTAAAAATATCCGAGATATCGACATCGTCGAAATCACCTGCCTGACTAGAAAATTCATCCTGCCATTGTGGTGGTGGTGTAAATTGGTCGCCCGTTGATTGCTGCCCCAAATTATCGTATTCTGCTCGCTTCTCTTTATTTTTTAAAATCGCATACGCTTCGGCAACTGCTTTAAATTTTTCTTCCCCTGCGGGATCTTTGGAAATATCAGGATGAAACTGATGCGCCAATTGCCGATACGCTTTTTTTATATCGGATTCAGTTGCTGAGCGAGGAACACCCAAAACCTGATAATAGTCTTTGTATTTCATGGTTTCCACATAACGTGTTTTGGGTTTTCAGTCGAGAATGAACAACGCTGCCGTTCAAAAAAACCGTTTCACGGTTGTTTGACCTCTTTAAAATCTGCTTCCATAACATCATCAGGATGTGCAGAACCTTGTGATGCATTGCCCTGCACTTCATGCTGATTTACGCCAGCATTGCTCGCTTGTTGTTCACCTGCTTGCATAGTCTGATTCAGTTTTTGCAGTAAGCTCTCCAGATATTGATGCCTTGTCGATAACGCCGCTTTATCGCCCTCTTTGATCACTGATTTGAGAGAGAGTATTGCCTCATCAAGCTCAAGTCGATCTGATGCATTCAGTTTTTCGCCAGCCTCGGTCATTGATTTATGTGCTGTATGAATGAGTGCATCTGCGTGGTTATGCGCTTCAGCGAGCTCACGAAGTTTTTTATCGCCTTCAGCATTTGCCGCAGCGTCCTCCACCATATGACGTATCTCTTGCTCAGTTAATCCGGAATTAGCTTTGATCGTGATTTTGTTTTCTTTCCCTGTCGCTTTATCTTTAGCGCCAACATGCAAGATACCGTTTGCATCAATGTCAAAAGTCACTTCGATTTGTGGCAAGCCTCGTGCAGACGGTGGGATTCCTTCCAGATTAAACTCACCTAAAGTTTTGTTGCCAGCAGCGATCTCTCGTTCGCCCTGAAAGACTTTTATCGTCACTGCCGCCTGATTATCGTCAGCGGTAGAAAAGATTTGACTGAATTTGGTTGGTATCGTGGTATTTTTAGGGATCATCTTAGTCATCACCCCACCCATAGTTTCGATACCCAGGGACAGTGGCGTAACATCCAATAGCAGCAAATCTTTTTGATCGCCGGATAAAACCGCCCCCTGAATTGCAGCGCCAACAGCGACTGCTTCGTCGGGATTAACATCTTTACGTGCCTCTTTACCAAAAAATTCTTTGACCTTCTCTTGAACTTTCGGCATACGCGTCATACCACCGACCAAGATCACATCATCGATTTCTTCGACTGAAATTCCCGCGTCCTTCATCGCAATACGGCATGGTTCTATGGTGGCACTAATTAATTCTTCAACCAAGGATTCTAATTTTGCGCGGGTAATTTTTTGCGTCAAATGAATAGGTGCACCATTTGCCATCGCAATATACGGCTCATTGATTTCGGTTTGTTGCGCTGATGAGAGTTCTATCTTGGCACGTTCGGCTGAAGCTTTAATGCGTTGCAGTGCAATGGGATCTTTTTTCAAATCGATACCATGCAAGGATTTAAATTCATCAATGATGTAGTCAATGATACGTTGATCAAAATCCTCGCCACCAAGAAAGGTGTCGCCGTTGGTAGACAGTACTTCAAATTGCTTTTCGTTCTCAACAGCAGCGATTTCTATGATGGAAATATCGAAGGTACCGCCGCCCAGATCATAGACCGCAATCTTTTTGTCGCCTTTTTCATTTTTATCTAAACCAAAAGCCAAAGCAGCGGCAGTTGGTTCATTAATAATGCGTTTGACGTCGAGGCCAGCGATCCGTCCGGCGTCTTTAGTTGCCTGTCGTTGTGCATCATTAAAATAGGCCGGAACGGTAATCACTGCTTCCGTGACCTCATGTCCGAGGTAGTCTTCCGCAGTCTTTTTCATCTTGCGTAAGACTTCTGCAGAAATCTGTGGTGGTGCTAGGCGTTTGTCACGCACAGCGATCCACGCATCGCCATTATCTGCTTTGACGATTTTAAAGGGCATCAGATCAATATCTTTTTGCACTTCTTTTTCATCAAATTTGCGACCAATTAAGCGTTTGACAGCATACAAGGTGTTAACCGGATTGGTTACTGCTTGTCTTTTTGCGGGAGCTCCAACCAGAATTTCGCCATTTCCCTGATAGGCGATGATAGAGGGTGTGGTACGCGCACCCTCTGAATTTTCGATTACCTTGGCTTTGCCACCCTCCATGACAGCGACACAAGAATTTGTCGTGCCCAGATCGATACCTATCATTTTACTCATCATATTTCCTTGGTTAGTGTTGTTCGCTGCGTTGGTTATCTTCAAGTTTTTGAAGGAGAAGCCTGCGCAGCAGTGACGATGGCGGGGCGTAATAATCTGTCAGCCAGCATGTATCCCTTTTGTAAAACACTGACGACCGTATTTGATTCTTGATCATTGGTAGGAATTAAAGCGACCGCCTGGTGCTTTTCAGGATCGATTTTCTCTCCTCTGGCTGGCGTGATTTCTAACAAACCATGACGTTCAAATGCTGAATTCAATTGTTTTAAGGTCATCTCTACGCCTTCACGCAAAGCCTCAAACGATGGCCAATCAAGCATCAAGGCCATTTCGAGACTATCTTTCACCGGCACCATCGCCTCAGCAAAGCTTTCTATGGCAAATTTCCTGGCCTTTGCCATGTCGTCTTGTGAACGCCGTCGCGTATTCTCTGAATCGGCTCTGGCGCGCAGAAGCGCATCTGACGTCTCGGCCAGTAAGGCCTCGGTTTTAGCCAATTGCGCAATTAAGCGTTGATCATTCAGTGCGATGACTGGTATCGGTGACAGATTGGATGCAGTTACATCGCTTGCTGCACTATTGTTTTCCTGTTCTTGCATTACGCTACTTTCAAGAGACTTCAGCTTAATGATTGGCCCCGCTATATATACCCACGGCGAGAAAATCCGATTCAGGTTTCAATGATGACCTTGAGCGCATCGGTCGTCGCGGCATGGCCAAAAGTTTCATAGGCGTTCAGAATCTCGGTTAATTTGAAATGATGGGTAATTAATTGCGTAGCATCCAGACGTTTCGACTGAACTACATTGAGCAACATCGGCGTGCTAACGGTATCTACCAGGCGGGTCGTGATCGTCAGGTTACGATCCCAAAGGCTTTCTAAATGCAGGTCTACCTTAGTGCCATGCACGCCTATATTGGCGATCGTTCCACCAGCGCCAATAATTTTCTGGCAAAGTTCGAATGTAGCTGGGACGCCTACGGCCTCAATAGCCGTATCGACGCCTCTGCCACCAGTCAATGTCATGACCTCTTCACTGGCTTTGCCATCCTTACTATTGACAGTTTTTGTCGCACCGAATCTCTTTGCCACTACGAGTCTATTATCATCAAGATCGATCATGATGATCTCGGCAGGCGAATAAAATTGTGCAGTCAACAAAGCAGCAAGCCCGATAGGACCTGAACCGACGATTGCTATCGTATTGCCGGGTTGGACCTTACCATTCAGAACACCACATTCAAACCCTGTTGGCAATATATCGCTCAACATGACCAACGCCTCTTCGTCAGCACCATCAGGAATCGGATATAAACTCGTATCTGCGTATGGAATTCGAACAAACTCGGCTTGCGTACCATCAATACTATTTCCGAGTATCCAGCCACCAGTAGTGCAGTGCGAATACATTTGCTTGCGACAAAATGCACATTTACCGCAAGCGCTGATACAAGAAATCAATACTCTGTCCCCTGTCTTAAATGCGCTGACTGAGGAGCCGACTTTTTCAATAATGCCGACACCTTCATGCCCAAGAATACGACCAGGTTTGCAGGTAGCGACATCTCCTTTGAGAATATGCAAATCGGTGCCGCAGATCGTAGTTTTCGTCACTTTTACGATGGCATCAGTTGGATCAATAATTTCTGGCTTTGGGCATTCATCAAGCGACTTCTTGCCGGGTCCGTGGTAGACGAGAGCTTTCATAGACGACTCCATATCAAGGTAAATCAACGTGGTGCAATATGCTTTTTGGACGAAATACCCACTGTAGCCGCGGCAATTTTGCTCAGACCTGGATTTATTCGCATCTGGTCTTTGATCAAGTTGGGAGGAAACTGGCAGTGCCATTTTTAAAACCACCTTTAAAGCCAATGGTAGAACCTATGGTTAAACCGTTAGTTAAACACTACAGAGCAGAAGTTCGCTTTTCAGTACGCTAACGTACTTTCATATTAATTTTTTTGACAATGAATATCGCGATTCTGATCGCACTCTGCTGCCCACGATCGACTCGTCAATTTATTTTTAATTATGTTTGTTATCGAACAGATTTGAGTGATGCGTTGAAATAATGTCCGAGAAGGCATGGCAATTGCCATGTTTCGGCGATGTGCCGCAAAACGTATCAGGAGTCATCATGAATAAAGATCAGATCAACGGAAGAACAGAAGAAGTCAAGGGTAAAGTAAACGAAGTGGTAGGTAAGATTGCAGGTAAAAAAGGCCTGCAAGTCAAAGGCAATATGCAAAAAAATGCCGGTGCCGTTCAGGCTGCGACAGGTGATGCGAAAGCGGATATCGCAAAGGCAATCAACAATATTTAAGCGCTTAGGCAACACGAGCAATAGGTTAGGATGCATTACCTGTTGCTCGCTTCCATAAAGCACAGACGTTCAATGCAAGGAAAAATCGTGCACAATATTCCCATGAAATCTGTTAATAGCGACAACTTAAGCATCATCGAAGCGATTTATCAGCGACGGGCGGTGAGAAATTTTACAGATGAGAAAACAAGCCGCGAACGGATACTGCAATTGCTCGATGCCGCGGTTCAGGCGCCAACAGCCATGCACGAAGAGCCGTGGGAATTCATGGTCATCCAGGACCCAACGCTATTAAAACGGATATCCGAATCTGCAAAAAATGCCCTAAGCCTTTCTACTGAAAAGCCAGCATTCACCGCGAGCGCTATGCATCAGCACTTTACTGCGACAGATTTCAATATTTTTTATAATGCACCGAGTTTGGTGTTGGTATGCGCCAAACCTGTCGGTGAATTTGCGAGTGCAGATTGCTGGTTGGCAGCAGAAAATTTGATGCTTGCAGCGTGCGCATATGGTCTGGCGACTTGTGTGATCGGCTTTGCCGTACAGATCTTAAACACGTCAGCGTGGAAAAAAGAGCTAGGCATAAGCGACGAGATTCATATCATTGCCCCGATTATCTTGGGCGTCGCTGCGGAAAGTGCATTGCCAGTTCCGCGTAAAAAGGCCAATATTCTGGCGTGGAAGTAACCACATTTTCATCTTTCGTGATGCGTACCAGAAGTAAGGTTCTAGCTCGCTTCCGGTACCGTATTTTCACTTTAAAATCAAACTCCGTGCAAATAGAGATGAATGCCTATCTTTTTACTTCATTGCTTGCTGCCCTATCTTACTGGCTAGTTGCGAATATAAAGCCACGAATATTAAGACATCAAACAACATGCCAAAACACACGTATAAAACAGGCATGATCAATAATGAACAATACTGCAGCAACAACATATGCAACATCACCTGAAACGGTACCAGCACCAAAAAATAGGTAAGAACGTAGATTGTGCTGATAATTTCTCGTAGCAAGCTTACTTCAAGCACGTAATAGCCCAGACTCAACATAAAAGGAATTCCCAATATTACGACGTAGCCCATGTTGATCAGGTTCAGGCTGTGGCTGTCAATGGTGTATGGAAACCGATCTGGGAAAAAAAAGAAAAAAGCCATCGAAAAAATTTGTAAAACGCAAATAATGCGCAACAAATATTTAAGAGGTATACGATGTTTATCCAACCAAAAACTGCCGATCAACGCTAACAAAGTCATAAAAAAACTGACCCACCACGCATTGAGGTCCCCCCCTGTTGCCGTGATTACACCGTTCCACGTAAAACCTAAATGGGAAAGGTCTGGCTGTTCATTCAACGCTAATAACGGTATTGACAATTGACGGGCAAAAAATAAAATACATTGCTGCCACCCGACAAAAATGTAGGGTTTGAGTCCCAATAGCACAATACAAAAGACGATCGGCAATACAATCATTTGAAACAACAATGCCGGTGCTAGCGAAAATGATCCCATAGAACGATGCGTGCTACTTTGGGAATCGCGCTGCCTGATGGTCTCCAAGGCAAATAGGCCCTTTTGTAAAGCAGCGTCCTGAACTATGGCCTTAGTAAGTATGCTTTTATTTAGCTGTTCCATGGCTGACCAAGCTCAGAATTGCTGAAAATAGCCTATGCGGCCACCAGCGCGTTCGTATAGAGGGTTGCTATAGCGTTCGGCACTCAGCATGAATCCTGAAACCGGGGTCAGCCAGTGATGCCACATCACACTCACTTCGCGACTTTGAAAATTAACAATGGCCTCTTGCGATGAAATCTGTTGGTATGCCTCCCCCCCCCATCCGCTGCGCAATGTGATCTGATCATGCTTATCACGTCCATAAGTGATAGCAATCAGTTGTTGATGGGTTTCCACCTGGCCAGGGTTACTCCGGTTATAACGTAAACCTAACTGAACAATCCATGGAGATTCAAAGTAATACACGCCACCGATATTCACATTTCGATCAATATGACCATCCGGTGAACTGTAGTAACCCACTCCTAAAGAAGTGACGAAATTGCGATGCTCCAACCATTTTTTGTATAAAAAAAGATCCCCACGATACCGTGGTAAATAAAATGCGCCGTCGCCAGCGCCTGCTGATATCCTGGTATACCAGTCGTCATTGATCGTCACGGTATCCGCGAAGCCAAGAAAATTTCCGGCAGTGTTAAATTCTCGTTTGGATGCGAGTTCAAGTTGGAAAATCTGCTGCCCCAACGCATAAACACCGTTAATGGAGATATCTCGCCAATCACCATAGTCATTGGTGAGACGTTGATCGCCAACACTGATCTCAATTGAGCGAAGCGGCTGTGATTCCAGGCCTGGCGTCAATAAAACGGGGATATTTCCATCGTCGGCGATGCCTTTATTTTGTTCCTGTGCCTTACCCGTTTGGCAGTGAAGGATTCCGATGCTAAGAAGTGAGATTGCAATATAATTAGCAAATTTTTTTTCAAGAGGCGTAGCAACGCGCTGTACAGTCTTCATGGTGTTGTCATTCATATTCACGATTTCCTATTGATGAGATGAAGGCGAGTTACTTTTTAAATAAAAATTCCTCGTTGAGAACCGTGGTCGAAGTTACTGGACAACGGTGGTAGAAAGTTCGGCAAGCTTTGACATCAAATTACCCTGGCCTAAGGTCAACACATCCACAATACGACGAGCGCTGCAGCCATCTCCAAAGGGACTATCAGCAACTTGCATACCGCGATAAAACTGTGGATCAGAAAGCAGCGATTCTGCAGATTTCAATATCATGGCGATGTCAGTTCCGACAAGAAGTGCACCGCCGGAATCGACTAATTCTTGGCGTTCGGTACTTTTACGGGTGATCAACACCGGCTTAGCAAACGCTGAAGCTTCCTCTTGTATGCCACCGGAATCGGTAATGACAAATTCGCAGCGAACCAGGGTAGCAATCAGTGCCTGATATCCTAAAGGTTCAGTTAAGCAAATACGACTTTGGGCATTGGCGGGTAATTGCCGCATAACAGTTTCCACATCCATTCTCACCGCAGGATTTGGATGAACTGGCCAGACTATCAGGATATCTTCGTGTTGCTCAAGCAATTGTGCAACGGCTTGTGCGATATCACGTATGGGTTGACCCCAATTTTCACGGCGATGCGCGGTTACCAGGATAACTCTATGGTGATCGAATTCTGTCAGAAAACTCACCAATGCAGCCGGTGCAACGCTGGAGAAGTCGAATCCGCTACTGGAAATTTTCTGATGCGTCCAGAGTGCCGCATCAATAACGGTATTGCCTACTTCAAAGATACGGTCAGGTCTAATTCCTTCGTTGACGAGGTTTAGTGCGGATTGTTCAGTCGGAGGGAAATGCCAATCGGCCAACCGCCCTAACATTTCGCGGTTTTTTTCTTCTGGAAATGGCTCGCTTTCGTGGGTACGTAACCCGGCCTCGATATGCGCCAGTTGCTTACGATGATAATACGCGAGCAAACCACCGACAAATGCAGAGGTCGTGTCACCCTGAACCAAAATGACGTCAGCGTGAAGTTTGTCGATCGCCGTATCCACCGACTGCAATAAAGCACAGGTCAGATCTGTTAATGAAGGTGAAAGCCGCTTTAAGTGAATCGTGATATCCGGCGGCATATCAAAAAATGCATACAGTGCATCAGTCACCGCTTCATGTTGTCCAGTGTGCACTAACAACATTTGGTGTCCTCGCGCCTTCATCTCATGATAAATCGGTGCGATTTTGATGATTTCCGGACGCGTTCCTACGCACGCCAGATAGATTTTATTTTGCATTTTATAGCCTTCTTTATCAAAGAAATGACATTCGGAAAAAACTCAACAGCGTGATCTGGTAAAACAAAGGTAAAGCGAAGGTAAAACATGTGCTGCCAAAAATCAGAGACACTTAGTGTTGTTCGCCGCCGGGTTTAATCCGTCTTTGGATAGTATTTGCCAGGCAACTTCGTCGCTGACTATCCAATGTGGTGTATGTCTTGCGCGCCCAGCGTCGCGCATCCAACAACGTGCAGATTCGATGTCGCCCTCTTGCTGGGCAATGACGGCGATCAGCCCCCATGCAAAATCCTCGCGTGACTGCAGCAACCATTCTTGCCTGTGCCTGCGCATCCATTGTTGGTAATATTGGTGGCGATTCGTCGTAATGATCCCGTTGTTGCGATAAAGCAGAGGGAATATCTGGGCGACTTGATCGGGGTAGAATTTGCTTGCCATCTCTTTTTGTTCAGCTTGCGTCGAGACCAGGAAAATTTTCTTTTGTTGATCCCAAAATAAGCGACGGATATTGTTTTCCAGCGTCTTCGTCGGCAATAGCTTTACGTTGTCACTATCTGTTGATTGATACGAGAGAACTTCCAGGTTATCCATAAACAGGCCGTGTTGATACACGGGAGAGACCAGATAAATTCCCCGACTGACGTCAATTAATTGAGATAGAGCGTTGATACTACGGATACGGCTCTGCTGCCATGTCGGACTTGCTTTGAGATCGTCGGGTAAAGCCTCAAGCAACCTAATCCATAGCGCCAACAAGGCATCATCGGCATCTGCAGTCTTACATGGTGCCCACACCGGTCCTATCCTACAAAAACGATCAAAAGTTGCATCGGGTTTTTGTCTGACAATCAGCCAGTTGATCCAATTTTTGCTGATCACCTTATTGCTGAGTCCATGATCATGTGCAAGTAATAAGGCTTGTAATACAAAATAGGGATCGATGGTGTCGCCATGCTCCTGAATAGAAATCGCACCATCCTTATCAGAGTACGTCGATAAATCCAATGTTGTGATTGCATTGACCGCAGCAATAGCATGCACAGATAAACATAAAATACAGTTGAAAAATATAGTTCTTGAAAGAGCTCTCAGAATGACCATACGATACCCAGCTCACGTGCCCAAACGGTACCGTGGACAATTGCACCAGCTTCAGCAACAATATTTTTCGCTGTCACAGTCGTGGGAAATTCTAGCGAACCAATAATAGAATGCTCGTTGAGATGAATGATGCTTTCTGAAATCAACGGCCCACTAATTTCTGCGGATTGTAAGATTTGTATCCGTCGTTCACTCACCACAGAGCCCAAAATCTGTGCACCAGCTTCTATCACGATGCCCATTCGTGCTTTGATATCGCCGATAATTGTTGTTCCGGCGCCGACAAATAAGCAACCGGTCACAACCAAAGATCCACGATATATGGCGTGTGCCGGTAATACGCAGTCACCAGTAACTCGACACAGAACCGTCGTCCGAAGAATGGCATTGGGCATGTCTTTAAAAAACCGTTCTTTTTGAGGAACCGGAACAGGTGAACTTAGTCTGGGAGTTCCCTCACCGAAAGAGACTGTCGGTGCATGAACACGCTCAAAAGAAGATTCGACCCCCAGTTCAATGCTAGTCATAGAGGACAGCCGGCGTCGCACACTACAGCATGGCCCAAGAACGACGCCCTTTTCAGCATGTGCCCATCCATAAATTTCACTACCGGACTCCATATGTATGCTGCCCTGCGCAAACAGAGCAGCAAGCCGGTCGCCGTCATGTAAATGGATATCGCCGTCAATGAATAATGGCTGAACGCAATGAATCGCTTGTCGGCTCACCAACGAAGTCAAGGACAGCAATGGCCGCGTTACATTACTCCACCTCATTGTCTCTATATCCGCATTCACCATCTGGAATGAAGAACTTGCTTGTGGTTCGCCGCGCCGATATGCCTGTACCATCGTTCGGAATTTTTCAGCAAAATAAATAACGTCGTTGCTATAGTCGATTCCTACTGTCAAGGGCGCGCAGTCAGTCGGTTGGCGCCATTCACGCCATGCAGGCCGAAATGCGGTCAACATTAATCCAAGACAAATAAATCCAAAAGCGGGCCAAAACAAAAAAAGTGCGGTCATGGTTCACGCCTTCCGATAACGTATGGTTTTTTCCCACACCATATCGCGCTTGAATAGATGGTCGCCAATTAAGCTAGCGACCGATGATGAAATCGCAAACAGACTGATGAAAAAACCTAAAAGATTAAACGGCAACAACAAAATTCTTCGCCGGTTGCCATCTAACAGAACGGCAATTGTTATTTCAATGAATGCCGCAAAATTACCCATGGTGCCGTAAGCAAGCAATGCAAACACAGGAATCAAAGCGGAAACTAAAGAACCTGCATTCAAAAAATACAAAGCGACGGCCAGAAACCAACCAAGCAACAATAAAGGTGGCATCACAAAGACAAATAGCAGCAAAAAGCCATCGACGCGTTCGCGCAAACTCAAATAATCGCTTTTAATAAACGAATACCAATAGCGCACTAAAACCTGATTGTGACCTTTGGCCCAGCGTTTCACCTGTTTTATCCTTACTGCCCAGTCTTCAGGTACTTCTTCATAACATTCAGAGCGGTTGGTATAAATGGTTTTCCAGCCATTGATCAATAACCGATAGGTAATATCGGTATCTTCGGCCAAAACATTGTCGTGCCACCCACCTGAAGCTTCAACGGCAGACAAGCGAACGCCCCCGACAGTACCGCCATATTGCGGTACTAATTTGAGATTCATCCTCGCTTGCTGATCAACTTGATAACCGCCAGAACGCTCTAAGTCCAGCATGCGTGTCAGCAAATTGACACCTGCATTGATGGGCACTACCCGCCCCATCACTGCGCCTACTTCCGGATCAAAAAATGGAGCAATCAATTGCTTTAACAATCCCCGCCCGGGGATGTAGTCAGCGTCAAAAATGATCGCCAGATCGCCATGCGCATGAACCAACGCGTCTTTAAGTGCAGCGGCCTTGCCTGGTTTTCCACTGGTACGGTGAAATGGTGTAATGCGCCCGGGGAATTGGCTTACATATTGATCAATGATGTCGCGCGTGCCATCGCTTGATCGATCATTAACCGGCACAATCCTCAACGAGCTGACTGGATAATTACTGTTTAGAAGCGCTTTAAGACAACCTTCGATCACTTTTTCTTCGTTATGTGCAGCGATAAATACGGTCACCAAAGGCCATCGTGCGCAATCGATATCCAGATAGGGGTGGCGTTGATTGCCAAAAAGACGATTCAAAGTGAAGAGTACGTGCCGTACCGCATAAATCATCATAATCACGACGATAAATACCAATACTGACGCCATGAGAGAGACAAAAATCTGGATATATCCCTCATCGAAATGAATGTTGGCGCCATTAAACGGCATACTTTCTGGCCAAGATGGGATTTGCGACAGAAGAAATTGATAAAAATTAACTGCGTATAAGCTAGTAAGCGCAACAGTTTCAAGCTTATTCAGCGGAATGGGAGGCATAGAAAACGCCTTGGAAAGCAAGAGAATACTCAGGGCGCAGAGAAAAAATATGACCACAAGATTGCGCCCGACAGTCCAGATGAACCTGGCATATTGGCTAACGAACGCCTTCGCCTGGCTGAGCCAATTCTCAATTACTTCTTTATGTTTGCCGCCGACACTCGGTAAAAACATGATTGCCCCTATCAAAATGTGCTCCACATGCAGAGTTTTCCGCAGTCAGGCAAATACTAGAGGCTTGCACTTTAAGCATCTGTGCGATAACACACTTATATCGGATTGTTCAGCGATAAAGAAAGATTGATTGTGGTGTCTGCTTACAAGAGGCTTGATAGTTGGAACGGGGACTAGCCATCAGCAGATACGATCTGGAAACAAAATAGAAAAATGAAGGCACGGCAAAAAAAGGTACTTTTCCAAAAAGAACTCTGGCAAGTACCTGGAACATATTGTCGAACTAATTTAATTCGCCATTCAATCAAATTTAATTTTTGGCGATAAATGCCTTAATATCACCAAGAGATTTTTGTGATTTCCCTGACAATTGATTGGTCGTGCCCTTCTCTTTTTGTAACCTGTTTCCAAATATTTCGCCAAAATTTTTCTGAAATTTTCCGACGATTTCTCTGGCGGTTCCCTGCATCTGATCTTTATTCATCATTTTCCTTCTCCGCTAAGTTCAAAAACAAACGTCATTTTTTAATCCCAATAAAAATTAATACTGGCTTGGATTAATTTCTAAGGGTGGAATTCAGGCTAGCAGGTTGGCTCGTTTTTTCTGTACGCCAAAGAACATTCGCGGCAAATGATGAATAACAAAGGTAAAAAAAAGAGGCTCCAATACTTAAACTACAGGCTGATTTTTCTCAACAAAGAAAGAAAATTTATTGGCGTCCATAGGCGAGGCAATGACATAACCCTGCCCTTCTTCACAACGTATCTTTTTTAAAAAATTCATTTGTGTCGTATCTTCTACACCTTCAGCAACGACAAGATAATTAAGGCTATTTCCCATAGCGACTATAGCACTGACAATGGCGCAATCTTCGTTTAATGCCCCAATATCACGGACAAAGGATTGGTCAATTTTTAGCACATCGATCGGAAATTTTTTCAAATAACTTAAGCTTGAATAACCGGTACCGAAATCGTCCACAGCAATTTTCACGCCCATTTTCTTTAGTTCTCGTAAGATATCTGTGCTGAGATCAACATCTTGCATCAACACGCTTTCAGTAATTTCTAACTGCAGGTATTTACCATCTAATTTGCAATCTTCCAGTATGTCTGCGACGGACGTAGCAAAATCAAGTCGACGAAACTCTAAAGCTGAGATATTGACGGCGATGTTGAGAATCAGAATGCCATTTTCTATCCACGATTTCATCTGTAAGCATGCCTCTCGCAATACCCACCGACCTATTTCAATGATCAAGCCTGAATCTTCCGCAATACCGATAAATCGTGCTGGCTTAACATTGCCCCACACTGGATGCGGCCATCGTAATAAAGCTTCGGCACCGGTAATTACACCACTTCTCAAATTTATTTTTGGTTGATAATGCAAAACAAATTCTTTTCTGTCTATCGCTTGCCTGAGATTGGATTCAATCAATTGCCGCTCAACCGCACGCTCATTCATTTCTTTTTTGAAAAATTGGAAGTTATTTCTTCCTCGTTCTTTCGCTTGGTACATCGCCGTGTCAGCATTTTTGATCAGTGTTTCCGCATTTTCACCATCATTGGGATAAATACTAATCCCAATACTGGTTGTCACATGAAGAACATGCTCCCCAACATTCTGCGAGTTGGACAAAACGCGCAGAATTTTGTTTGCGGTCAGTGCGGCGTTTTCGCCAGATTGGTCTTCGTTTATCAGGATAATGAACTCATCCCCGCCTTGCCGACTCACGGTATCTGAATGACGGACACAACTACATAACTTTTCTGTTACCGACTGTAATAGCAGATCACCGACCCCATGTCCCAGCGAATCGTTAATGTGCTTAAAGTTATCCAAATCCAAAAATAGAATAGCGAGTTGCGTATGCCTGCGGTTAGCGAGGCTAATTGCCTGGGAAATTCTATCGTTTAAAAGTATGCGATTAGGGAGATTGGTCAAAAAATCGTGCTTAGCGAAATAGGCCAGTTTCGCCGACATCGCCTGCGTTGCAGTGATGTCATGAAACACCATCACGGCACCGACTAAAGACCCGCTAGAGTCATGCACGGGTGCGGTTGAATCTTCAATATTGAGCTCGCTTCCGTCAGGACGAACCAACACAGCTCCTGGTTGCAGAGTACTGGGATGGTCATTTTCGAGTACAACAGCAACAGGATTACGGGTACTCTTCCGTGTCTCTGCATTGATAATCGGCATAACATCGGCAATCGCACGCCCCTTAGCGTGTTGCCTTGTCCACTGTGTTAATTGTTCTGCAGCGACATTCAAATAGTCAATATTTCCGGCCAAATCGGTTCCTACTACCGCATCACCAATGGAGTTAAGAATGATTTCTGCACGTGTTTTTTCAATAAAGCTCATCGTTTGCTTTAACTGATGTTGAAGCACATTTCTCACGGTCTGCGCAACCAGATAATTAGGGGAATGCGACTTCGCTAAGTATCCCGCGATTCCGGTTGAGTCTGATTTATCAATCGATAAATTAGCGGATTCATCAACTAATATCAATATCGGTGTAAAAGGGACGATTCTGCTCAAACGGTGAAAACTATTCATTCCCTGGCTGTCGGGCAAAGATAAATCCAATAAAATAGCGTCTACTTTATGTGAGGTCAGGTAGCTTATTGCTTCAGAGAGTTTGATCGCACTTTCTATGTCGTACTGATCAGCCGCCTCATTGCGTAATGCATAGTCGAGCTGCTTAATATCGGCAGCGTTATTGGAAACTATCAGGACTGAATTGGTCATGTGATAAAAATATGTTCCGTATTGAGACTAAGCTTCAACATTATTTGCGCTCTTTTTTACAGAACTGTTCAACACCACAAGTGTTAAGCATACCGACCAGGCCAGCAACCGCCAACACTTGCCACGGTGATTCTGAGGATATTTTCTCTCCAATATCCTGCACGGTTTCGTTTATTACTACCCTTGAAGCGGCTGGCGCGATGCGATTCATTATTTGCTCCAGACACTCCACTTTTTGCACCAATTCATTTCGTAATATTCTCATCTGAGGATTTGACTCCCCTTCCAACTTTTCTAAAATATGCTCGACCTCGTGCATCAATATACGAACCTCAAATACCAAAGTAGTGAGATGCCAGGTCAGATCGTTTTCGGGAGGTAAATTCATGATGATTTTCTGTAGATGAACTGCAGCAGAATTTACGGTAGACGATTGTCGGCGTCAGTACGATATCGCACAGTCTTTTAAGCATTGGGATTGCAATCAGCACTGATCAGGGCAAATCTGGCAACAGATGGTGCTATCTATTCCAAAACTAGAATTAATTGAAAAATTTTGCGTCTGCTTAACTTGTTTTTACTCATGTGTGTGACAGCGCGCATAGTATTTTTACCCGCTGTGATAGCCTTGGGATAAAGTTTTTATCATTGGGTCAACCACCATTTGCTGATCCTATTGCATCTACTCGATGCACGATATTTTCTCTTATTTGTTGATTCGTCGGAATGCCTGTCTTCTCCCGACAAAATCACTTGTTTCATGCGTTGATTTACATCGACGTTCAAGTTTTGACACCAAGGTAAATTAATTATGTCCACGCCTATCAGTCCGATGCAAAATCGTCTCCTGGCAAGCTTAGTGTTGGTTGAATTCGAGCGACTAAAGCCTAATTTAGAGGTGGTGAATTTGGCGGTTGGCGATATCATTTATGAATCTGGCGCTCGTCAGGAATTTGTCTACTTTCCTACGACAGCGGTCATCAGCTTGTTGTATATGATGGAAGATGGCGAACTCGCTGAAATTGCATCGATTGGTAGCGAGGGTATAGTTGGCATTTCCTGGTTTCTGGGCGGGCATAGCGCGATCAATTCTGCGACCGTGCAACGCGCCGGCGATGCATATCGGCTACGAGGTCGCTATCTCAAAGAAGAGTTCGATCGTGCTGGATCGTTTTTGCGCTTACTGTTGCGATATACTCAGGCACTGATCACACAAATGACGCAAATTGCACTTTGTCACCGCTATCACAATGTGGAGCAACAGTTGTGTCGCTGGTTATTGCAAAATATGGATCGTTCATCGTCCAACACCATGAAGATGACGCAACAGTTGATCGCCAATAGTCTAGGCTTTCGACGTGAACGCATCACTGAAGTTGCGAGCAAACTGCAAGATCAACATATAATACTTTATAGTCGCGGCAGCATTGTTATCCTGGACCGCGCGGGTCTTGAAAAAAAAGTCTGCGAATGTTACTGGGTCATCAGGCAAGAGTTTGATCACATGCTACACCAGCCGCAAGAACATCAAAATGCCTAGCAGGCGCTAAGTCTGGCAAGATTATCGATTATATGTGCGCTATCGAACATACAAGGCACATAATACTGATACTCTATTGCAATAGAAGCCTTTGGGCATACTACGCAATTTTTTTCGATAGAGTTAAGAAAATACTTACTTTATTGTTAAAAAAAATGATGTCTTCACATGAAGAGCGAGTCTGGTCTGACTGTACCGAAAGACTATTCTTGTTATCTTAATTGAAGGCAATCAGACAAAGCTTATGCTTTTCTTTTTGATTGAATATCTTGAACAGTCCCTTAAAAAATCATCTATTAGCAGCCATTCCGGCGACATCGTTAGAAAGACTGATAGCCCATTTAGAATTAGTAGAAATGCCTTTGGGGCAAACACTTTACGAAGCAGATTCGGCTATAGAGCACGTGTTCTTTCCGACGACATCAGTGGTGTCGCTCTTGTACGTGCTTGAAAATGGAACATCCGCTGAAATTGCAATTGTCGGCAATGAAGGAATTATAGGCATTTCTTTATTTATGGGCGGTGAAAGTACATCAAGCCAGGCAATCGTGCAAAGTGCAGGTTTTGGCTACCGCTTAAAAGCTGAATTTCTTAAAGATGAATTTAGCCGCGCAGGTCCATTTCTACGATTACTCCTGCGTTACACTCAGGCACTCATTACGCAAATGACACAAACGGCTGTATGCAATCGCCACCATAGCCTGGAACAACAGTTTTGTCGTTGGTTACTTTTAAGTCTGGATCGCATTCCTGTCGACAATATCGACATGACGCAAGGTTTGGTCGCCAATATGCTTGGAGTCCGCAAGGATAAAGTGAGTACGGCAACGGGTGAGCTTGAGCGCTTGAACATTATTCATTACCGTAACGGTCGTATTAGTGTACTGAAACGCGCTGAATTGGAAAATCATGTTTGCGAATGTTACGGCGTAGTAAAAAATGAATATCAACGCCTACTCTCGGAAATCAGTGAGAATGCAGCAATTGAAAAAAATACTGTACCAGCGATTGAGATAAACGCAAATAACCACGTTCATTGAATTGAATCGCGAAGGTATAAACCACTCATCCGCTTGAAGTATCACTATGCCGATGAGTGGGAGACGAAACTAGCACCTACCATTCAGTTACTAAGTAGTCCAGAACGATTCGACGTGACCGGGCGTGGTGGAGGAAGCTTCGGCGTTACCGGAGGCGAGGCAGGTGTGAATATTGGTGCCAATACGATTGATGACGTTTGACGCATACCTTGTCGATGCAAGTCATCACACATGAGTCGGGCAAACTCTTTTTTGACAACAGCATGACACTCGCAAACAAGTCCTTGCAAACCAAGCGGATTGCTTATCGTAATGTGCCCGCGCCGGTAATGAATGTAACCAAGATTCTGTAGATGACCAGCTGCTTCGGTTACCCCTTCGCGTCTGACACCGAGGATGTTGGCGATGGTTTCCTGGGTCACTTTGATTTCTTTCGACACCACACGATCGTTTGTGATCAATAACCATCTGCACAATTGTTGCTCTATGGAATGGTGACGATTGCAGACCGCTGTTTGAGTAGTTTGCGTAATTAAAGCCTGGGTATAGCGCAACAATAATCGCAAGGTAGGACCTGCAAGATAAAATTCTTTGAGCAGTATGTCAGCTTTCAGCTTATAAGCATGTCCTGCTATCTGTACTATTGCTCGGGTTGGCATGGTTTGCCCGCCCATCAACAACATCGTCCCCAACATTCCCTCGTTTCCGATCCCTGCAACTTCAGAGGAACTGCCATTTTCCATCAAGTTTTGCAATGAGATGGTTAATGAAATCGGAAAATAAACATAATTAAGTTTACCGCCAGACTCATAGAGTACATCCCCTGTTTTCAGGCTCACTAACTCCAGATAAGGAGCAAGTCTGTCGTATTCATTATCAGGTAAAGCGCCCAGTAGATGATTTTGATTCGGGTTATACGCACTATTATTCATGGTGAACATCCTGCTTTCATTCATTAAATTGATGAAGACAAAGCGGCGAAAAAGCATTTAAAACCAGACATCAATACAACGATGCAAATGAAGCTTAATGTTTCGTCAAGCATCTCTCTGTGCGGAAACGGACATATGACTAAAAACAAACAAAAAATTACTAAAACAAATCGTACATAAAAAAATCAATATTTCTATTTGTGCTTTGGCGCACCGACAGGCCAGGTAATTTTGCTGATCATAGGTAGTCAGGTGTTATCGATCGCTGCTGTGCATTAAGACATAACGGCATCAAACTAAATTGCTTCTATTTAAACCATCACTCGGAGAAACTCATGCTCTATACGATTGCTGTTGTCTTAATTATTCTGTGGCTGATTGGGATGGTGAGCGCCTATACCATAGGTGGGTTCATTCACGTACTGTTAGTGATCGCTGTGATTATGATACTGCTGCGACTAATTAGCGGAAGAGGCATTTAAATGCTTTAAATCTATACCTAAAACGGTAGTCGATTGGTTCAGATTGATTTACAGGGTTCAATCAAGTAAATCAGTATACCGATCGAAATAAACGTTACGCTTATGTACAGATTCAATAGTAACAAGCATTTCGCTGTACGCGACGATATTTATGTCACTATGTGTTCGCTATGTGCTATAGCGCACATACAAAATGTAACAATTAGAACAATCTAATAATAAATACCGCCTGGCGGATCGGTAATTTGGCCGTTATAGACTATCCCCCAATACAGCATGGCGTAGAAGTGCGAACAATGTTGTTCAGAGTTATAAATTTTCCCAAAAATTTTATGTGACAATAGGTATTAATCAATACCTCGTAGTGCGCTGCATTGAACACTTGCCGTAACATCAACATCGCTTTCAGGTAAAGAAACGTTATGAACCCGAGTACAAAACCGCAAGAAAACCATTTGTTAGCTTGCATGCCAGAAGATGTACTGGCAAGATTACTTTCAAAACTCGAAGCTTTTGATTTGCCACTTGGCAAAGTTTTGTATGAATCTGGTGGCGTGCAAAACTACGTCTTCTTCCCGACTACAGCCATTGTCTCTTTGCTTTATGTTCTCGAGGATGGTGGATCGGCCGAGATTGCCGTGGTTGGCAATGAAGGCATCGTTGGTGTGTCTTTGTTTATGGGAGGCGAATCAACACCTAGCCGTGCCGTTGTGCAGAGCGCAGGAGCGGGTTTTCGACTACCTGCCTCCGCCATCAAGGAAGAATTCAACAGAGCCGGACCTGTTCTACATCTTTTACTCCGTTACACGCAGGCACTTATTACGCAAATGTCGCAGACTGCCGTATGCAACCGTCACCATACGCTGGATAAGCAGCTATGCCGTTGGCTGTTACTCTGTCTGGATCGATTGAATGGCGTAGATTTGATCATGACCCAAGAACTCATCGCTAATATGTTAGGTGTGCGGCGTGAAGGTGTAACCGAAGCAGCACTCAAATTTCAAAATGCAGGCTTGATTAGCTATACGCGTGGCCATATTAAAATTCTGGATAGAATTGGTCTGGAAAAACGAACGTGCGAATGCTATATGGTTGTAAAGAAAGAATACAATCGCCTGCTTCCTGAAAGAACGGCGACATAATATTTTCCCTGCACTGACCAAAAATAAAAGGCTAAGGTATCACTTCATGTCGATCACACAGAACTTTTTCTACAGGTGTAATACAAATAGCAATCGGATCACTGGCCGGGAAAGTTTCCCATAAAGCTTCATCGAGAGCAGCTTCTTCTGCTTTACTTTCTTGTATCAAGAGATCAGAGTCGAATTGACCTGTTTTCTCCTTTACATCGACTTTTGCTGACGCAGGTAAGGGATGTAACTTGTTTTTTTTATGCATGCGATTCTCCTATACGTAGAGTTATCTGGGCAAATAAAAATCAAACATGGGAGTACCAACGTTACCCCCATATTCGAATGATTTAGCGATTGACAATGTGCCCTGTGTCATCCGAAAGAATAATCTCAACGCGACGGTTCATCTGTCGATTTTCTGCCGTACTGTTATCTAATAATGGAAATTGTTCGCCATAGCCGTGCATTGTAATTCGTGCTCTTTGCACGCCCATCAACTGCAAAGCGCTGCTGACCGCATTGGCTCTACGTTCCGACAACTGCAAATTGTAGGCTGAACCACCGGTACTATCGGTGTGCCCCTCAATTAATAATGTTTGCTGTTGATGCACTTGCAAAACAGTGGCTAATTTTTGTAGTTCACGCATCCCGTCAGGATTCAAGCGTGCATCATTGGTGCCAAATAAAAGATCCCCCAAGGTAATTACGATGCCGCGATCGGTATTTTTTGCTTTGAGATCTGCCAGCTCTACTGATAAAGCCGTGACTTTTTGTTGTGCCGTCTGCGTATTCGCCTGGGCTACCTGCGCTGCATAAACTGCCTGATCTGCCCTATTCTTTTCCTGGTTCGCTTCCTGTGTTCGTTGATCGAGGCGCATCTCATCGCGTTCTTTTCCTGCATTAGCAATCTTATTTTCTGCATTCTTTTGTTTTGCCGCTTCTTTTGCAATGTCTATTTTTTTACCAGCGAGGTAAGCGAGTTTATCTATTTCTTCGCGACTTTCATTATTGCTTGCAGCATTATTTGCTAACACCATTGCATCATCCGCCTGACGCATTTCTATTGGTGCTAACTGGGCAATGCGTGGATTGTTTTGTGCCATCTGGTATTGCTGTCGCGTGTTATCTAATAAACTCGTCGATCTCGGCGCGGTGCTGCAAGCAGTCAACATTGCCACCATCAATAGCGCGCCTGGCGTCATCGAAATTTTATTCATGATGTTTCTCCATTTTTGATTATTGATTTTTTTTGCTGCATTTATTTGTTGTTCACGCGATTTAGCTCTTCGCGTAAAACCCTGATGTCTTCCTGCAAAGCCGTTGCCGCCTGCTGCGCTTTGGTTGAGCTCACTTTGGTTTGAGCAAGTTTGGCATCTGCTTGCGCCTGCGCTGCATAATCAGACGCAGCTTGATAGTCATGTGCGGCCATTGCCGTATTCGCCTGAGCAAGTTTTTCCCGGGCTGAGCGCATTTCTGCCGGCGCATATTCACCACCGCCAACTGCTGCAGCACCATTCACTGCTGAAGTCGAAACAGCAACATCCGCTGTTGCTGGTGTCTGTAGATTGCTGCAAGCGCTGATTGTAAAAATATATGCAAAAAAGCTGCTGGCAAAAATGAGGCGCAACAAATTTGATGCTTGAGGATGTGCGGTAAGCATTGTTTTCTCCGTAAAAGACAATCAGTAAATCTGAAATGACTTTGTATCCTGGACTGGCATATCGTATCTGTACGATGCCGCACCAAGTGCTATCCATCTGCTTTCGATCTACTTTCGATCTGTTCTACATTCCGAGCCACTATGTACGTCAGCGTACCTACAAGCTTCGGTCATTGCTCTAAGATCAATAAAATGTGTGGTTTCCCGCGCAATCAATACCGTGATATCGAGATTTAACTCATCGTCAAAAGAAAGTAGCGTGCCATTTGAAAACTATCCAACAATACCTTTCCGATGGTTTTTACAGTTTGCGCACTAACTGGCTCATGAAGCGTCTATGGTTCCGTTCGCATCGCCAACAAAACACGACGGAATCACCGTTACGGGCTGAACTGTTTAGCGCGCTACAGATGGAACAACATGGAAGAATTCTCGCAATAGGCCATGTACTGAGTCCCACTTTTCATTCAGATCAGCTTCTATCACGTTTATCAAATAACGAAGAAGTTATCGTCACTACCTGTGGTCTGCTGACCGAAGTAATCAAAGATGGTCACCAAGTCACTCCGGCTGCGGCATGGCTACTGGATAATTTTTATCTCATCGAAGACCAGATCAGAACAGCCAAACATCATCTTCCTAAAAATTACAGTAAAGAGCTGCCCTGCCTGTCGACTGGCAATTGCACCGGAAAACCACGGGTGTATGGAATTGCTTTAGAAACGATATCACATGGCGATGGGCGCATCGACCCTGAAAATTTGCGCCACTTTATTATGGCTTATCAAGTCATCTCCACCTTAAAGCTAGGCGAGTTGTGGGCGATTCCTATCATGCTAAGACTAGCTTTGATAGAAAACCTCCGCCGCGTGGCCGCGCGCCTGGCGACTACGCAAGAAAATCGCAAACTCGCGATTGTCTGGGCGGATGCCATGATTACCACCGCCGAGAAGGATCCCAGCAATCTGATTCTATTGGTGGCTGACATGTCACGCTCACACCCGCCACTGGATAGTTCATTTGTCGCTGAGCTGGTAAGACGCCTGCAAGGTCAGGCGCCAACATTAATTTTGCCCTTGAATTGGTTGTCACAACGTCTTGCTGAAACAGGGCAAACGATAGAAAAATTAGTTCAGCAGGAATCGCAAAAACAAGCCGCGGATCAAATTTCGATCAGCAACAGCATCGGCAGTTTACGGCTACTTAGCGCGATGGATTGGCGTGAATTTGTTGAAAGTATGAGCGCGGTGGACAAAGTCTTACAACAGGATCCGGCACAAGTTTATCTACATATGGATTTTGCAACGCGTGACCGTTATCGCCATGTTGTAGAAAGCATCGCAAAGCAAAGTGAATTATCTGAAGTCGATGTCGCAAAAGCCGCACTGGATTTAGCCAACAAAGAATTGATTAAACAGGTTCCACATGATCGTCGCTCGCACATTGGCTTTTTCTTGATTGATCAGGGCTTGCCAACGCTCGAATATCTGGCACGTGTGAAGCTTAGTTTATGGGAGAAAATTTGCCGCAGTACAAAAAAACATGCTTTTCTCATCTATACAGGCAGCATTGTATTGTTAAGCCTTATCGTCACAACATGCCTTGTGTTGCCGGCGATTGATCTGAAAGATAAATCATATTTGTTGGTCGCATTTTCTATCGTTTGTGTTTTAGTTGCCAGCCAATTTTCTGTCTCCGTTATCAATTGGTTAGCCACTCTGATGGCCGTACCGCATTCGCTGCCACGGATGGATTTTTCAAAGAGAATCCCGCAACAATGTAGTTGTCTGGTGGTAGTGCCTACCATGTTGTTTAGCACCGAAAATATAGATGAATTATGTAATGCCATGGAAGTACGCTTTCTGGCAAACCAGGATTTTCATCTACAGTATGGCTTGCTGACGGATTTTTCGGATGCAGATCTGGAAAAACTCGCTTCAGATGATGCTTTACTGGAACGGGCAACCCACCATATCGAGCAATTAAATATAAAGTATCCGCGTACAGGTGGTTCTTATTTTTTACTCTTTCACCGGCCACGAATCTGGAATCCGCAAGAAAACAAATGGATGTCATTTGAGCGTAAGCGCGGCAAGTTAGCCAGCCTGAATGCATACTTGCGCGATTTGAGCGGCAATGCATTTTCTCTGGTGGTGGGTGACACCAGCGGTTTGGCTAAAATAAAGTACGTGATCACGCTCGATACTGATACCGAATTGCCACGTGACGCCGCCTCCTTATTTGTTGCGACAATGGCGCATATATTAAACAAACCCAACTACGACGATCATCTTTGTCGGGTGACAGAGGGATATGGAATTTTACAACCCCGTATCACCGTAGGCATCCCCTCCTTGCATGCATCGAGGTATGAATTATTGTATGGCGGGGATGTGGGAATTGATCCCTACACCAGAACGGTGTCAGACGTGTATCAAGATATATTCAATGAAGGATCCTTCATCGGCAAAGGTATCTATGACGTTGATATTTTTGAGCAGGCACTTGCGAACCGAATGCCAGAAAATCGGATTTTAAGCCATGATCTTTTAGAAGGTTGCTATGCGCGTGCGGGCCTGCTTAGTGATATTCCATTGATCGAAGCCTATCCTGCTAGCTATCTTACTGATATGCGTCGCCGCCACCGTTGGGTGCGTGGTGACTGGCAAATAGCTTCGTGGATGTTGAAAAATGTCCCAGGCTCTTTGACAGATAATTCTGATGCAAAAAAAACGTGCCAAAATCCACTTTCGTACCTCTCTCGATGGAAATTATTTGATAATTTACGACGTAGTGTCACGCCTCTGGCCCAGATCTTGTTTTTGCTCGTTGGATGGCTATTACTCTCACCACAGATCAGCCCCAGATTTTGGTCCTGGACGCTGATAATTTTATTGGTGTTTCCATCGATCTCTTCCTCTATATTTAATTTATTCAAGAAACCGACAGATATTTTGCTGTATCAGCATCTCGTCGCCTTATTTAAAAATACGAAGCTACAGCTGACGTATGCGTTTCTACACCTCTGCTTTTTGCCTTATGAGGCATGGGTAAATACCGATGCCATCCTGCGTACACAATGGCGTGTTTTATATTCGCATCAACACTTGCTCGAATGGAACCCGTCTCACCTGGATATGCTATCAGGCAAGAATAGCTTTCTTTACGCCTTAAAAAAGATGTGGATTGGTCCGATGTTAGCGGGTGTGCTATTTATCGCCCTGACATCAGACATGAACAGTAGCGTCTCCGCATGCGCCCCCTTTATCCTTTGTTGGCTATTTTCACCTCTCCTTGCTTACTGGATCAGCTTACCCAAAATACGCGAGATTCAACAGCTTACTGCGACACAAAATACGTTTCTGCATCTGCTAGCCAGAAAAACGTGGCGCTTCTTCGATACATATGTGGGTTCGCAAGATCATTGGCTGCCACCAGATAACGTGCAATTGGATCCAGTTGCAGTTGTCGCGCATCGTACATCTCCTACCAATATTGGTTTGTCTTTATTGGCAAATGTCGTTGCTTTCGAATTTTCTTATATCTGTGCAGGACAACTTCTTACACGTACCAATAATACGTTTCAAAGCATGAAAGTATTAGACAGATATAAAGGCCATTTTTATAATTGGTACGACACCCTCACGCTGACTCCTTTACAACCGATGTACGTGTCAACGGTGGATAGCGGAAATTTATCTGGGCATCTGCTTACGTTACGCCCTGCATTGATAGACTTAATTGAGCAACCGATTCTTCATCCTCGCTTATACCAAGGCCTCTACGATACGTTTGAAGCACTGACAGAGGCGTTGAATGGGATTCTCTCCCCTATGATTTCGGTCATAAACGACAAGCTGATGCAACTTTTACAAACGCGCCCGCTATGTTTGCATACCACTTACTGCGATCTCAACAATTTAATTTCTCTGATTGAAGAATCCAGAACCAGCTCACTAGGGCAGTCGGTCAATCCTGATGTTTCAATCTGGAGTACTGCCTTACTAAGCCAATGTCAAAGTCAGGTCAGCGAAATACTTTATCTGGCACCGTGGATCAGCGATGCACAAATTCCAGTTTGCTTTGAACACTTTCCGCAATTAAAGGGAATACCTAGCTTAAAGCAATTGGCGAATTTAAGTTGCGTCCATCATCAGACAATGGCGGACAGTTTGGCGGTACATCAGTATGATCAGGATGAGGAAAAAAATAGCTCGTGGACTGCATTAATCATTGAAGCGCAACACCGGGCCGAATTGCGTATCGCTGAAATACATCGTTTAGCCGACATGGCGACCACTTTTTCTGAGGTGCAATACGATTTTTTATACGACACGACCACCCATTTACTGTCGATAGGTTACAACATCAATGAACGACGCTGCGATGTCAGTCGTTATGATTTACTGGCTTCGGAAGCGAGGTTAGCGTGTTTTATTGGTATCGCTCAAGGTCAACTTCCACAAGAAAGTTGGTTTGCGTTGGGGCGTCAACTCACGATCGCCGGTAGTGAACCTATCTTGCTATCGTGGAGTGGCTCGATGTTTGAATATTTGATGCCGTTGCTGATTATGCCTACGTTTGAGCATACGCTACTGGAACAAACTTACCATGCAGCTGTAAAACGACAAATTGAGTATGGCTTCCAGCGCGGCGTACCGTGGGGAATTTCTGAATCTGGTTACAACGCTTTTGATACTAATCTAAACTACCAATATCGCGCGTTTGGCGTACCTGGCCTCGGGTTTAAACGCGGTCTGGGTGATGACCTGGTCATTGCTCCTTATGCTTCTATGATGGCGTTGATGGTTGAACCTGATGCTGCATGCGAGAACCTGATGCAAATGGCAGCGGCTGGATTTTGTGGCGCTTTTGGCTTTTTTGAGGCGATAGATTACACGCCATCACGCTTGCCCCGTGGTCAGGATCACACCTTGATCCATTCGTTTATGTCACACCATCAAGGTATGGGCTTATTGTCCTTAGCGTATCTATTATTAGACCAACCTCTGCAAACACTGTTTGAGTCCGATCCCTTACTCAAAGCAACCATACCTTTACTCTATGAGCGCGTGCCTAAAGTAACCGCGAAGTATGCCAACACCACAGAATTGGCTGATATCCGCACTAGCACCAACGAAGAGACCACCCCACTACGGGTTATTTCACAAGCGAATTCTAAAACACCAGAAGTGCAACTGCTCTCCAATGGACATTATCATGTCATGGTGACCAGCGCCGGAGGCAGTTATAGTCGTTGGAATGATATGGCTGTGACTCGCTGGAAGGAAGATAGCACCTGTGATGACTGGGGCAGCTTTTGTTACGTGCGTGACGTTGAAACAGGACGTTTCTGGTCTACCGCTTTTCAACCTAGCCTGGTCAATTCCCCTCAATATGAAGTTGTATTTTCGGAAGGCCGGGCTGAATTTCGCCGGCGCGATAATAATATCGACTTACATACTGAAATTGTCGTCTCACCAGAAGACGATATTGAATTGCGTCGGACCCGTATCATTAATCGTTCAGGGCGGCGACGGACGATAGAATTCACTAGCTATGCAGAAGTCGTATTGGCCTTGCCTGCTGCCGATAATTCGCATCCGGCTTTTAGTAAATTATTTGTACAAACCGAAATACTGCCTGAACAAGCGGCTATTTTATGCGTACGCCGTCCCCGCTCCAGCACCGAGCAAGTGCCAACGATGTTTCATTTGATGGCGCTGCATGGTGTAAATGCCGATGAAGTTTCTTACGAAACTGACCGGCTGCAATTCATTGGCCGTAACAATACTTGCACCTACCCCAATGCCATGAAACATTCTGGTCCCTTATCGAATAGTGCCGGTTCAGTGCTTGATCCCATTGTCGCCATTCGCTACCAACTTACCTTAAACCCTGAACAAACTGCGACCATCGATATCGTCACTGGTATCGCTGAAACACGCGAGACGTGTCTGGCACTCATAGAAAAATATCAGGACCAACATTTGGCTGAACGCGTGGTCGACTTGTCCTGGACTCACAGTCAGGTTGTACTCCGTCAATTAAATATCAGTGAAAAAGACGCGCAACTCTATGCGCGACTGGCGAATTCTGTGATCTACGTTAATCCTCTGCTGCGTGCCAGCGAAGATATTCTGATGCAGAACCATCGAGGTCAATCCGCGCTCTGGAGCTACGCTATTTCAGGTGACGTGCCGATTGTCTTATTGCAAATTAGCAGTCAGGAACATATAGAACTGGCGCGCCAACTGATACAAGCCCACGCCTATTGGCAATCAAGAGGTTTAGCGGTCGATCTGGTGATTTGGAACGAAGATCACGCCAATTATAGACAAGTTCTTCAAGATCAGATTCTGGGGCTAATTTCATCGGTGATCGGAACGCACGCCTTAGAGAAACCGGGCGGCATTTTTGTGCGCTCTATCGATCAAATTTCAAATGAAGACAGAATCTTATTTCAATCGGTGGCACGTATCATTTTGAATGATCATCGCGGTTCGCTTTTAGAGCAATTAAATCGCCGTGACCTGGCGGATATCCGTCCTGGAAATCTTATTCCAATCAAAAAGAAGCAAATTTATTTACCATCAATTTCAGAGGTACCCGCAGAAAAGGAGCCGTCACGTCAATTTGAAAATGGTATTGGTGGTTTTTCGGACGATGGCCAAGAATACCTGATCATAAATAGTCATAGCTTGTCTACCCCTGCACCTTGGGTCAATGTATTGGCGAATCCTATGTTCGGGAGCATCATTTCCAACAGTGGTCAGTCATACACCTGGTCAGAAAATGCACATGAATTCCGGCTGACACCGTGGAACAATGATCCGGTGACCGATATGGGTGGGGAAGTATTTTATTTACGCGATGAAGAAACCGGCAAATTCTGGTCACCGACCGCTCTTCCACGCTGCGGTAATGGCGAATATTACGTACGGCATGGTTTTGGATACAGTGTTTTTACACATACAGAAGAAGCGATTCATACTGAATTGACCATTTATGTCGCCTTGGATGCACCGATTAAGTACGTGGTGTTCAAAATTATCAACGAATCACAATTGCATCGACAACTTTCCGTCACAGGCTATGTTGAATGGGTATTGGCAGATTTATCAAATAAATCGGCAATGCATATCGTCACCGAAATGAATGCCAGCCACAACGGCATTTGCGCTCGCAATTCTTACAATACAGATTTCCCTGGACGAGTAGCCTTCTTTAGCGTCAACAGCAGCAATTGCTCTGTTACCGGTAATCGCGCTGAATTTATCGGACGTAATGGCAATTTATATGATCCGGCGGCAATGAGTAAGGGCTATCTATCTGGCAAGGTCGGTGCAGCTTACGATCCCTGTGCTGCGCTGCAGATTGCTTTTGATTTAAATCCCGGTCAACAAAAGGAATTGATTTTCGTTTTAGGGGCAACGGATCAATCATCAAGTTCGCCCGAAACGTTAATGCGGCATTATCTGAACGCTGATGCGGCGGCACGCTCGTTAGCTGAAGTCAGGGAATACTGGAAAAAAACCTTAGGTATTGTCAAAGTGACGACACCAGATGTTGCCCTCAACGTGTTGGCAAATGGTTGGTTACTTTATCAAACGATAGCTTGCCGCTTATGGGCACGAAGTGGCTACTATCAATCTGGCGGCGCATTTGGCTTCAGAGACCAATTGCAGGACACTATGGCGCTGGCGCATACAGCACATCAATTAGCCAGAGAACAGATCTTGTTATGCGCCGCCCATCAGTTCATTGAGGGCGATGTGCAGCACTGGTGGCATCCACCAACACAAAGAGGCGTGCGTACACATTGTTCTGACGATTATTTATGGTTACCTTTAGCAGTTTCCCGCTACGTCAACAACAGTGGTGACACCGGCATTTTAGACATCAAAATTCCATTTATTGAAGGTCGTGCGCTCAGCCCCGATGAGGATTCTTACTATGATCAGCCGTCCCGTTCACAGCAAACAGCAAGCTTATACATGCACTGCGTACAAGCCATAGAGCATGGCTTACGCTTTGGGTCACACGGATTACCTTTAATGGGCTCGTGTGACTGGAACGACGGTATGGATAAAGTTGGTAGTGAAGGCAAAGGCGAAAGTGTCTGGCTCGCCTTTTTTCTGCATGAAGTCTTAATGCAATTTTCTACGCTGGCACTACAGAAAGAAGACGACGTCTACGCCAAGCATTGCGAGGATCAGGCGAAACGAATTGCAGAGTTAATTGATAAGGCGGCGTGGGATGGAGCTTGGTATAAGCGCGCTTACTTTGATGATGGTAGTGCTTTAGGTTCAACAAAAAATGCTGAATGCCAGATCGATTCGATCTCTCAGAGTTGGTCAGTTTTGACGTCTACAGGTGATCCGGCGCACAGAAAGCAAGCAATGGAATCTCTGTATCAACGACTCGTTAACAAAGAAAAAGGGATTATTCAACTACTAGATCCACCATTTGATCAGTCCGGACAAAATCCTGGCTATATCCGAGGTTACGTACCAGGGGTGCGTGAAAATGGGGGGCAATATACGCATGCCGCCATTTGGGCGGGAATGGCATTTGCCAAACTAGGTGAAGTCGATCACGCTTGGGAGGCGTTTGACATTATCAATCCGATCAACCACGGCGATACACCTACCGCAATCCAAGTCTACAAAGTGGAACCCTATGTGGTTGCCGCCGATGTCTATGGCGTTGCACCCCACATAGGACGCGGTGGATGGACCTGGTATACAGGTTCTGCGGGATGGATGTACACTTTTATGATGGAATCATTGCTTGGCATCCATCGCCGCAATACGGAACTACACATTTCACCGTGCTTACGCCTGAGTTGGAACGGCTATCAACTCGATTATCGCTATTGCGACACTGACTACCACATTGACGTCACAGTTCACGACGGTCCAGGGCAAGTCTCCAAATTGTATTTCGATGGGATATTGTCTGAAAAATTACATATTGATTTAGTTGACGATAAGCGATCACATCAACTACGTTTAGAATTTCTTCGGACTCCAGTGGGAGAGAATTAGGTTTCGGCAAACTGCGAATGCAGTGCCGGTTGCATTCGCCTTACCGTCTAAAAAGCAACACGGCAACGCATTGAGAATATGTTCGATAACGCACCGAAATGAAACAGATAGTCCACTACGCTATGAGTGTGCCAAAACGCTGATCGGCATACAAATTTTCTTACCAACCAAACTGGAGAAATAAACATGACAACAAATAGCGAAGCAGTAAGCTTACACGAACAAGCAGCTAACGATCATACTGAAGCAGCCTCACATCATCTGGATGCAGCATCACACCTTGCGAAAAACAAAGTGGAAGAGGCAAAAGTATGCGCTGATCACGCAATGAAATCCTGCGACAAAGCCGCAAAAAATACAGCAACAGCCTGTAAATCTACTGCTAAATAAAGAATTCAAGTGTCTTTACTTTGAGGAGGAAAGACACTTCAACGTCTATATATTGGCTACAACAAGGAAAATAACATCATGAACAAACAACTACGTTCTATTTATCAAACCGCCGCCCTTGTGTTCGCCAGCCTGTTTTTCGCCGGTGGAATCAATCAGGCCTACGCTGCAAGCACTGCAGCAGAACTCAACCTTGAGGCAAATGAGTCTTTAAAAGCGCTTTATCACAGCAATCCTACAGCACTTGAATTGTCAAAAAAAGCACGTTCAATTTTGGTATTTCCTAAGATAGTCAAAGCTGGCCTGGTATTTGGCGGAAGTTTTGGCGAAGGCGTCTTGCTCAAAAGCGGCCAAATGAATGAGTACTTCAACTCCGTTTCGGCGTCATGGGGCTGGCAAGCTGGTGCTCAATCATACGGATACGTGATTTTCTTAATGAGCGATCGTGTCGAGCAAAGCATCCGTGAAGCAAAGGGATGGGAAGTAGGCGTTGGACCCACTGTTGTTGTAATGAATGAAGGTGCTGCAAAAAATTTCTCTACTTCGAGTCTCAAAGATGACGCTTACGCCTTTATCTTTGATCAGCAAGGCTTAATGGTCAGCATCAGTGTCGAAGGTACAAAAATTTCCAGAATTAAAAGATAAGGTATTACTTGTTTCAATGAGCAAGATTCACTAGGATTTATGCAAAATTATTCTAATTTGACATGACCACGACGACAATAGAAAAACAAAGTTTTTTGATATGCTACTTTTTCAGGTTTTATTGTTATCAGGGATAAATTTGTGTAAGTCCTATTAAACTCGCTGTTTATTTCACGTCTCAGGTGAACTTGAATGAATTAGGGCATACTCCAGCCCGCAGCTGCCTTAAGAATTATCATTCAACACAATCCGCAACGAGACGTACGAGTAATTTTCCTCTGCTTACTTGCTTGCATCCGATATTGAACGAAAGCAATTCGTTCACAGCATACTCATTTCCAAGGTCTTAATATGAATTCCAATATCGCAAATGGTCTGACCATCAGAGGCAGACTCTGGCTTGGGTTTGGTGTCATTTTGGCCTTACTGTGCGTCGTTACGACGATCGGTGTTGGCGAAGTAAATTCAATTGCCCGAGGGCTGATTACTATTGGTGACTTCAATAGTGTAAAACAACGTTATGCCATCAATTTTCGAGGCAGCGTTCATGACCGCGCGATTGCCTTACGCGATGTCGTATTAGTGCCAACTGATACTGAACTACAGGTGGTTACAGAACGGATCACGAGTCTCACGGCTGATTATAATAACTCTGCCAGCCCGCTGGATACGCTATTTACAGGTTCAAAAGAAATTAGCGATGATGAAAGGCAAATACTGAGCAGTATAAAAGAAACTGAAGCACGCACCCTTCCATTGATCAACCAGGTAATCTCACTGCGTAAGTGGGGTGATTTTGAGCAAGCAAAACTAATCCTGCTCAACGACGCTAAACCTGCATTTGTAGAATGGCTGGCGCGGATAAATAAACTGATCGACTACGAAGAAAATTTAAATCGTGTTGAATCAGCTTCGGCCAGAAAAACTGCGAATGGTTTTCAGACCTTAATGCTAATCATGAGTCTCGGTGCAATCGTCTTTGGTGCTATTGTCGCTACATTTATTGCCAGAACAATTACCAGGGCAATGGGCGGCGAACCTCGTGATGCCAGTTCTATTGCACAAAATATCGCCGCTGGTGATTTGGCGGCAGAAATTCATATCGCCAGCAATGATCATAGCAGTGTACTGGCTGCCATGAGTGAAATGCGTGAGAGTCTGGTCAGGATAGTGAGCGAAGTGCGAAGTACTACGAATGCAATCTATGACGGTTCCTCTGAGATCGCCTCAGGCAATCAGGACTTATCAATCCGCACTGAACAACAAGCCTTAGTTTTAGAAAAAACTGCGACGTCGATGACGGAGCTAACCTCGACTGTCAAACAGAATGCTGAGAATGCTAAACAGGCAAATGTGTTAGCGCTTTCTGCATCGGATGTGGCTGTCAAAGGCGGTGCCGTCGTAGCGCGGGTGGTCCATACGATGGAGTCCATCAACAGCTCAGCTAAAAAAATCGTCGATATTATCGGCGTTATTGATGGCATCGCATTTCAAACAAATATTCTCGCCTTAAATGCTGCTGTAGAAGCAGCACGTGCTGGCGATCAAGGTCGCGGCTTTGCCGTGGTGGCTACCGAGGTACGTAATCTTGCACAAAGAAGCGCGGCGGCTGCCAAAGAAATTAAGATCCTGATTGGTGATTCTGTGGAAAAAGTCGAGATGGGAAGCAAACTGGTTACAGAGGCTGGTAGCACCATGGAAGAGATTGTCGGCAGCGTCAAAAAGGTAACCGATATTATGGGTGAAATAATGTTAGCCAGCGAGGAACAGAGTACCGGTATTGACGAAGTGCACAGAGCAATTAATGAAATGGACGAGGTAACGCAACAGAATGCGGCGATGGTCGAAGAGGCTGCAAGCGCTGCATCGCATTTGCAAACATTGGCGACAGCCCTATCAGCCCACGTCTCCATTTTTCAATTAAGTGAGGCCACACAACAACCTGTACAAAAACTTATCCGCAGAACACCGGTAAGCAAGAAAGTTATATTGAAACTAAAATAAATATAACGACCTCCTATGAAATAGCTGAAATTGCGCTGCATTTTGAGCAAAACCATGTATTCATCCCGATATTTTCTGAATGCCGCAAACACGTTTGACGGTGTAGCGGCAGTCAAACTAAATAGCCTTATTTTGTCACTGGAGATCAACCACAGCCCGGGAATTGCTCAGTTCATTTTTTGCGCGTAATACATCTTCTGCGTCGCCGTGAACGATCAATACAAATTTATCCGCTTTGACTGCTGTATCGTATTTGATCAATTCATCCTTAGATGCTCCAATCATTGATAATGCGCCACCAACTGCGGATATGCCGCCAATCACGACTGCCCCCTCTAATGCAGCAACAATGGTGGTAACAATGGGGCCAGCCATCGCTACTACCCCAAGACCTGGCAAAACAAATACTGCCGGTGCTACCAACAAACCCCAGATTCCGCCCCAGAATGCACCAATACCGCCCCAGGATTTAATTCGGTCGCCGGTACTGTAAAAGCCAATCGGATGTTCCTCACTGTGATACCCCTTACCGATTAAGGATAGTTTCTTGACATCAAATCCTGATTTCCCCAAGGCTCTTATCGCGTCTTCGGCATCACTGTGCGTATTAAATACGTAAATTGCAGAATGTTCGCTTTGCATATAAAACCTTTCAAGTAGATTTGAACGTCACAAATTCGTGTTCTGTCCGGAAAGAACATTTTGCTCAACAGCTATTTTTTCATCTGTGCGACAACCCACGTTAAAAAAAAGGATTCAGAGTACAAACATTTTTTAGACATCAAGTTCGGTGGCGTACAGATGACACACACCTATCCAAATAAAGTTAAGTGATTCGTGCTACACCCTCTTGCTTACAGGAGTTCTGATGTCTACTGACCCCACATTCATTTCTAACGCGACTCCGCAGGTAACAGGTTTGAGCAGCAGCAAAAAAAGTGTATTAATGCAACCAGTTGTCAGCAGTAAAGTACAAATTCAATTTATCGTTGCATGGTTGTTTTGCCTGATTTTTTATTTTGCGCAGTACGCGATGCGTTCGGCGCCCGGTGTGATGTTGCCGGAGCTGACGCAAGCATTTTCTTTGACCGCATTAGGCATCAGCACCTTAATCGGGTTGTACTATTACACGTATTCTCTATTCGCTCTGATCGCAGGCGCTTTTCTGGATCGCTTCGGTGCCAGACTTGTGGTACCTGCCGGGATAGCAATGCTGGCAGCTGGTTCAATTTTATTCGGATGGGGTTCTTCATTATCGGCAGAATTTGGCCGACTGCTGCAAGGGGCTGGCGGTGCATTCGCCTTCACTGGTGCAGTGTATCTGGCAACACATGGGTTTCCTGGAAAATATCTGGCAACGGCAATTGGTTTTACTCAATGCGTTGGGATGCTGGGTGGTTCAGCAGGGCAATTCCTGGTCGCGCCTTTGATACACGGCATCATAACGTGGCAACAATTCTGGATCGATGCCGGTATTGCTTGCTTTATCGTCGCCATCATCATGATGGTACTCACTCCACGTTCTGAGTCTTCACCTGTTTCTGAAAAAACCTCTTTGTGGGCAATGTTTGCGCCCTACAAAATAGTTCTGACGAATCCGCAATCATATTTGTGCGGCTTTAGTGCTGGGCTCTTATTTTTGCCGACAACGATCGGAGACATGATCTGGGGCGTCCCATTCTTACGCGTGGCTTCGCACCTTGAATTTAATGAAGCGGTCAGACAAGTATCCATGGTTCCGTTGGGTTGGGTGATTGGTTGCCCGTTGCTCGGCTATCTGACCGATGTGATTGGTCGCAGAAAACCGGTGTTGATCGCTGGTGGCGTATTTATGCTGGCGATTTCTTTGGTGATTCTTTACGCACCACGAGAACTCCTGCCAGCTTATTGGCCAGGGTTGTTACTCGGCTTAGGCTCGGGTGCAGCGATGATACCGTACACCATGATCAAAGAATTGAATCCCGACAAAGTCAAAGGTAGTGCAACTGGCGCGATCAATTTTCTGGTTTTCACGTTAAGTGCTTTGATGGCTCCAGCTTATGGCTGGCTGTTAAACCATTTATCTGGCGACACACCGATGACTTTGGAAACGTTTCAACAGGCAGGTACCGTTGGCATTGTAGGTATCGTTGCCGCCATCGTCATGGCTTGTTTTATTAAAGAAACCGGTAGTAAGGCGCTGCCGGAACGGCAAGCAAGCTGAACAAAATCAGACAAGTACAGTAAAGGCAATTCAATATGCGCTCTTCGATACTACAAGACCTGACCCCGGAAGTAAATTTGGCAAAATCACTTGGCGTTGGTCCTCGCCGGACACAACATCCAATTTATGTCGATTTGCTGCCACCCTGCAATGAAGCTTGCCCCGCTGGTGAAAATATTCAGGCATGGCTGGCACATGCGCAAGCCGGTCACGATCGACTGGCGTGGGAGGATATCGTCAAAGACAATCCGTTCCCCGCCATACATGGGCGTGCGTGCTACCACCCTTGTGAGAGCAAATGCAATCGCAATGAACTGGATAGCGCCGTCAGTATTCACTCGGTAGAACGCTATCTCGGTGACTTAGCGATAGCACAAAAATGGCACTTACCATTTGATACGTCACCTACTGGCAAGCGCATCCTGATCATTGGTGCAGGACCAGCTGGCTTGTCCGCAGCCTATCATTTGCATATGCGTGGGCATGAAGTGGAGATTCATGACTCAAACGGATTACCGGGTGGTATGTTGCAATATGGGATACCAGCTTATCGCTTGCCACGCAATATTGTTGCAGCCGAAATTAATCGATTACAAGAAATCGGCATTCGCATCATTTTAAACCATGCGGTCAGTGATCTTATCGAAGAACAAAAGGCGGGCAATTTTGATGCTGTGTTTGTTGCGATAGGCGCCGGAATTTCTAAACATATCGATATTCCAACGCGAGATACCAGAAAGGTCATGGATGCGATCACCCTGCTTCACCACTTTGATCAAGAAGAAATTCCACGGATTGGCCGCAAGATGGTGGTTTTAGGTGGTGGCAACACCGCCATTGATGCGGCGCGCACTTTAAAACGCCTTGGGGCAGATGACACCATCTTCGTCTATCGACGTGATGCCGCACACATGAGTGCGCTACCGTTTGAAGTGAAAGAAGCCGTAAGCGAAGGTATACGCTTCGCCTGGATGCGGGGCGTTGCTGAAGTCTTTGCAGACCACGTAAAGGTCGAAAAAATGCAAACGGATGAACACGGAAATATTATAGGCACCGGCGAATTTGAAGATATTCCGTCAGATGCCTTAGTGCTGGCGATAGGTCAGGATTGTGCGAGTGGTTTTTTAGAAAAAGTACCGCAAATTCAACGCAGTCCTCACGGAAATATTCATATTGATAATCAATTCATGACGGGAGTGGACGGCATTTTTAGCGGTGGTGATGCCACCGATGGTCAACATAGCGTCACAGCCGCGACCGGCATGGGCAAAAAAGCTGCTGCCTATATGGATGCATGGCTGCGTAAAACAAAATACGAGGCATATAAAAAGCACCCTGTTGTGAGTTTTGATATGTTGCGCTTGCCCGTCTACAGTCCGGCAGTTTCGTTAGAAGAGAAAGAGCTTCAAGATTCAGAGCGACTAGTGAGCTTTGACGAGGTCATCAGCACACTAACACCGCCCGAGGCACTGCATGAAGCAAAACGTTGTTTATCTTGTGGTAATTGCTTTGAGTGTGACAGTTGCTACGCAGCCTGCCCGGAAACCGCAATCTCAAAACACGCAGAGACCCCAACCTACCAGGTCAATCTGAATCTGTGCACTGGTTGCGCCGTGTGCGTTGATCATTGTCCTAGTCATGCGATGGAAATGATGCAGGATCTTGTTCAGTCTGATTGCTAAAACAAGCAACAGACTCAGCTCACACAAAATAACGGGACAAAATTCCGGGAAAGAACATCATGAGCAAATATACGACCATGGATGGTAATACTGCAGTGGCACATATCGCATATAGGGTGAATGAAATTTGCGCTATATTTCCAATTACGCCCTCCTCCACCATGGCAGAACTGGCCGATGAATGGTCAGCCAAAGGTATCACCAATATATGGGGCAACGTACCAGTAGTACAAGAAATGCAAAGTGAAGGTGGCGCAGCAGGTGCGGTTCACGGTGCATTACAGTCAGGGGCATTAACAACCACGTTTACATCGTCCCAAGGGCTGATGCTGATGCTGCCAAACATGATAAAAATCGCTGGCGAATTGACCTGTGCGGTTTTTCATATTGCTTCGCGTTCATTAGCAACGTCTTCATTGTCGATCTTTGGCGACCATTCGGATGTCATGACCGTCAGAACCACCGGTTTTGCGCTATTGTCTTCGGCTTCAGTACAAGAAGCACATGATCAAGCCTTAATTGCGCAGGCGGTGACCTTAATGTCGCGCGTTCCAGTGCTGCACTTCTTTGATGGTTTTCGCACCTCGCATGAACTCAATACACTCATTTTGTTAAGCAATGAGCAAATACGCGCCATGATCGATGATCGCCTGATTCTGGCACATAGAGCGCGCGCATTAAATCCTGAACATGCATTTATTCGTGGGACAGCACAAAACCCAGATACATTTTTTCAAGCGCGAGAAGCAGTCAATCCCTACTATGCAGATTTGCCAGACATTTGTGAATCAGTCATGGTGCAATTTGCTGCCCTTACCGGTCGCCATTATCATTTATTTGAATACACTGGCGCGGCAAATGCAGAACACGTCATCATTGTAATGGGTTCTGGTGCTGAGACAGTGAAAGCGACCGTCAAGCTGGCGAACCAGAACGGCAGAAAAATTGGTGTCATTCAGGTTCGTTTATTCCGGCCATTTTCTGCTTCGCATTTCCTTGCCTGTCTCCCGGATAGTGTCAAGGGTATCGCTGTCATAGAGCAATGCAAAGAAGTTGGTGCCAGTGGTGAGCCTTTATATCTTGACGTAATCTCCAGCATTGCCCAAGACTACACGAGCGGCAAACGCGGCACCATGCCAAAAGTCATTGGCGGCAGATATGGACTGGGTTCAAAAGATTTTTCTCCCGGCATGGCCATGGCGGTCTTTGCTGAGCTACAAAAAGCGGAACCTAAAAACGGATTTACGGTTGGCATTGATGACGATCTCTCACATACTAGCCTTAGCTTTGATGCGCAATTTGCGATTCCTGACAAAAATAGAAGCGCGGTTTTTTATGGCCTGGGAGCAGATGGCACGGTGGGTGCTAATAAAAATACCGTCAAAATACTAGCAGAAAGCGCTGGCTTCTTTGCCCAAGGTTATTTTGTGTACGATTCACACAAATCCGGGGCGCAAACTGTTTCTCATTTGCGTTACGGACACGAAGCAATCCATGCCCCCTATCTGATTAGCTCTGCAGAATTTGTCGCCTGCCATCACTTTGATTTTTTATTCCGGCAAGACTTACTAGGTCTGGCAGCAATGGGGGCGACATTTTTATTGAATAGCCCTTTCTCTGCAAGCACGGTGTGGGATCAATTCCCGCAGTCTGTGCAACAGAGCATTATCAATAAACAATTGAAAGTATTTGTCATCGACGCTCAAGCAATTGCAGAAAAAGCGCAGCTAGGTAACCTGACCAATACGATATTACAGACTTGCTTCTTTGCGCTGAGTGAAGTGTTACCACTGGCAACGGCGATAGCACACATAAAAGCCGCGATTAGCAATAGCTATGGTGGGAAAAGTGCTGGCACAGTTGAGAAAAATCATGCCGCAGTCGACATGGCAATCGCCAACATGCATGAAGTCAAGATACCAGACAAAGTAAGCAACTCGCTGGAATTGATCGCTGCTGTGCCACCTGGTGCACCTATTTTCATTCAAAAAATGACTGCCAAAATGTTACGCCAGGAAGGCAACAGCATCCCCGTCAGCGTGATGCCGGCCGATGGTAGCTTTCCGTCCGGTACAGCCTCATTTGAAAAACGTAATATCTCAGATTGGGTCGCCGAATGGAATGCAGAGACCTGTATTCAGTGCGGGCAATGCTCTATCGTCTGCCCACATAGCGTCATTCGGGCAAAATTTTATAATCAAGACCAACTCTCTGGTGCGCCAGTCAATTTTAAAACAGCGGCTATCAATGCGCGCGGTTATCCGGAAGAACGCTTTAGTCTGGACGTTTATCTGGAAGACTGTACTGGTTGCGGACTGTGTGTTGAAGCTTGCCCTGTCGTCACACAATCGGACGCAAAATTAAAGGCCATCAACCTCGTAGCAAAAGCACCAATATTAGAAACCGCTAAAGAACATTTGCGGTTTTTTGAAACGATCCCCATTAACAATCGTTCCCTGGTCGACTTTGATAACGTACGTGGTGTCCAATTTCTGCAACCCTTATTTGAATTTCCGGGTGCATGTGCCGGTTGCGGCGAAACGCCGTATCTTAAATTATTATCGCAGTTATTCGGAGATCGTGCCCAAATTGCGAATGCAACAGGTTGCTCTTCCATTTATGGCGGCAATTTACCTGTTACCCCTTGGTCTTTGAATGCAAAAGGACAAGGTCCAGCATGGTCGAATTCTCTGTTTGAAGACAATGCAGAATTTGGTTTCGGGTTCAGGCTCGCGGCTGACAAACATTTAGCGATGGCAGAAGACCTCCTGAAAATGATGACTCTACAAATAGGCGATCAACTTGTCAGCGAGATCCTCGGAGCCCGACAAATCGAAGAATCTGAAATTCAACAGCAGAGACTGCGCATCGCGAGTTTAAAAAAGATTCTTCATCGGCTTAATTCTGATCAGGCACGCAATCTATTGTCGCTCGTTGATCATCTGGTCAGGCGCAGTATCTGGTTGGTCGGTGGCGATGGCTGGGCGTATGACATCGACTCTGGCGGACTGGATCACGTTTTAGCCAGTGGCAGAAATGTGAATGTTCTGGTGCTCGATACCGAAGTCTATTCCAATACTGGTGGTCAAGCATCTAAAGCCACGCCTTTAGGCGCGGTTGCAAAATTTGCCGCCGCGGGTAAACGAGTCGCCAGAAAAGATCTGGCATTGCAAGCCATCGCTTACGGCAACATCTATGTCGCACAAGTGGCAATGGGAAGCAACCCGCAACAATGTATTTTAGCGTTCAGAGAAGCGGAAGCCTATGATGGCCCATCAATTATCCTCGCCTATAGTCATTGCATTGCCCACGGTATCGATATGCGTCATGGCATGCGACAACAACAGCTGGCTGTAAAAAGTGGATTCTGGCCACTACTTCGCTTTAATCCTGCGTTGATCAGTGCCGGAGTTAATCCATTTTGTCTTGATTCTTTAGCGCCCGATATTCCGCTGCAAGACTATGCTTATAACGAAATCCGCTTCAGTAGTTTGATCAAGGAAAACAAGGCAGAAGCCGCAACCTTGTTAGAACAAGCGCAGCAAGATGTATTGAAAAAATATCTGGAATATCAAACTTTATCCGAATTAGGTGGGCAACATTTTAGTGGCAAAGCACCTTCACGAACACCATCGTGGTCAGCCACTTGATGCTTAACATCTACGATCACGTCCCTTTTTAGTATTCATTTTTTTATCTTTTCCTGGAGTTCATCATGAAATATCTTCCTACCATTTCTACTAGCGTACTATTGACCATCACAATCATTAGCTTGAGTGCTTGCGCGGGTATGACTACACAACAAAAAAATACCAGCATCGGTGCTGGTGCAGGGGCGGTTGCTGGCGCAGTCCTTACCGGCGGTAGCGGCGTTGGTACCGTTGGCGGTGCCGTTGTCGGTGGTGTGATTGGTAATGAAATTAAGAAATAAATTAAGAAGTAAATCACGCTTTCCATTTCCGCAATTTCATGTGGTTTTTCTACACCATTGTCTGATAGCGTACCGAACAAAAACTAACAAAAAACTAAGCTTAGTCATACATTTATTTTCATCACTACATATCGACAAATTCTTAGCAATCTGTGCGATGAAGAATGTTGTGGTGACATACAGGGGGTGCGTTGCACCACCCTGTGTTCATCACTTATTAAAAGCAGGAACTTACCGCAGAAGCAATTCAGCTGGTCTCTTCCTTTTGTCTTTTTATTTCTTCGAAAGCTATTATGCAATCCCTAAAAAAAATTAATATTGCGCTGACTGCGCTCTTTAGCATTGGTGCCGGGGTTTTAACCTCTGGCGCCGTCGCTGAGGACTATAATCCGTCCTGGTATATTGCGCCTAGCTTACACGCTGCTGATATCGATGATGGCTTTGGGCCGGGCTCAACCTCTTACGGTGCCGGTCTCAGAATAGGTAAACCTGTTTCCGACAATATTGATATACAACTTGGCACCACCTACACACAAAGCAAAAACAGTTATCAACGCTTTTACCAAAACGCGTATAGCATCGATGGTCTGTATTTATTCTCTCGCGAAGCACTACGACCATTTATCGTCATAGGTGTCGGTGCTGAACGAGATCGCATGAATTCTTCCAATGGAATCGCTGACCGCTACTCACCAAATGCCAATCTCGGTGTTGGCGTGCAATATGTATTAAGCGATCAATTCAGCTTGCAAGCTGACTGGCGCAAAGTACATGCTTACTTGCGCGGAGCCGATTTTGGCTTCAAACAAGCAAGTAACAGCTTTTTATCGTTCGCATTAGTCTATGCGTTTGATAAGACGCCAAGCCGTCCAGTGCCGCAGGCACCACCAGCACCGCCACCACCCAACGTCACTGCGACGCCGCCAATAGTCACAATACCTGTCCCACCGCCGCCAGCCCGATTTGAAAAAATCAACCTGTCAGCAACAGAACTATTTGGCTTTGATAGCGCTCGTCTGGCTGATAACCAACCAAAATTAGATGGCATTGCTGATGCACTCAACACCAATACCCAAATTGATAACGTCGTCATTACTGGTTATACCGATCGCATCGGAACCCAAAAATACAACCAGAAGCTGTCTGAACAGCGTGCAAACGCGGTGAAGACATATTTAGAGGGCAAAGGCGTTGCTGGCAATAGAATGAGTGCCATCGGTAAAGGTGAAAGCAATCCTATCGTTCAATGTTCTGAAAAATCAAAAGCAAAATTAATCGAATGTCTGGAGCCTAACCGCCGTGTCGAAGTGGATCAAATTACCATCGAAAAACGGGTGCAATAAGCTCGCCTTCCAAGCTTTAATCATTGAATGAAAAAAGTGGCCATTGTTACGATTGGCCACTTTTTTATTCAACAAGTTATTCAACATTTTTTAATCAGACTCTTTAGTCCAGCTCGCATCCGGGTTGTACGTGACGATTTTTGGTATCAACGCGTGTGTTCTGTTACCTAAGTCTTTGCTATAGACCACGCCTTGATGACTGATCATAAAACTTTTGACACCGGTAATTGCATATTTTTCAGGGTACGCAATGAGTGCAAAACCACCTATCATTCTATCTTTTGACAAATAGCTAAAAGCGCCGCCCGGAGCGGAGCTGCCTTGCGCAGTGAGGATTTTGAAATAATAGCCGTGATAAGCATGACCACTGTCGGCGGGGATTCGTCGCTGCAAACTTTGATGTGCATCGGCAAATGCCTGTCCCATCGGCGATAAACTCTCATTTTCGCCGGTGGCCCAATACAGTCCATCATGTTTACCCGGCGTACTCGCAATTTTTTTTGCATATTCAAGTAGCCCATCGCTATTTCGGTCCATCAAAACGTATTCACGTTGAGCATCCGCATAGGCCAATGAAACTTGTATGGCGGCTATTTCATCGCTACCGATACGACGATTTTTCCATTCGCGAGCACCAGCCACATCATCAAAATGCCATTGAGTACCACTTTTTACTAACGGAAACGGCAATGGCCAATCAAGCGCACCAACGATAATGATCGCCCTGTCATTACTCAGCAAATCTAGAGAGTTTTTCTCATCAAAGGCGAGTAAAAATTTCTCATAGGACATTTGATTAAATAACTTGTCGCTGGAATATTCTTCCGGGATTGCTTTTTCTCCGAGTATCTTTCGCACCCTCACGTGGTCATTCTGCCGTAATGCATCCACTAACTGGGTAACAGCCTCCTCAGGGGTAGCAAAAGTGAGTTGTTTTCTGCTAATTGGAGTGTTATGCACAGTGATAGCCTGGTCGCCGATGTTTATTGCCGTAGCTTGCACTGACAACGGCAAATTGATCAGTACGAAGACAGATACGGGAACGATATTGAGTAGAGTTTTCATGGCTTTTTCTCTTTTTCTGATGGCGTTATTTATTTCTTCTGGCTGGCCCAGCATGCGGTGCGGGTCCCAAGCTTTGTTGACCACGGGCTGAATGTGCCTGGTTTTCTTGTCTGGAACCGGATGGCATCATAGGATGGGGAAACGCACCTGGGTTACCCATATTAGTGCGCTGTACTTGATGCGTAGGCATTGCCTCAGGCAAACGATGCACCTGGATCGGCGCCGCCGCCTGATTCGTCATGTGATGGAAAGATGCCTGAGGCTGCACTGTTTCAGGCCGCCCCCTTATTGGAGCGGCAGCTGGCGCTACTACGACAGCAGGTGCAATTCTGCCACGAAAATTTTCCCTCATTACACTACTTGGTGTTGAAGATCTTTGTGGCGCAAACTGCTGCCTCGCGTCATCGGATCTATACGCGACGCCTTGCCTATGCTGTGGCAGGTGCCGCCATGGGCTGCCGCCTCCCGCTGCACGTCCGCGCTGACCTTCAGGATAGACCATCATGTGATGGCGATGCCAATCTGGACGTGCATCCAGAAACAGGGAACCAACAATACCTATTCCTATCCCAAACGCCATTCCGTTGATCAATTCATTGTTATAGCCGGGCGAACGATAAACAATGGGCGGTTGCCAGTAAATTGGCGGACTATCCGGCCACCACCATTTGCCATACACCACGCCGGGATTGTAATAAGGAACATACATTTGATCCGACGTGCCTGGTTCTATGCTGATATAGCCGTTGTCAGCAATAACCTGCTCTTGCTGATCACTGCGCAGATGCCCTGCCTGGCTGGCTTTGCTACGTAGCTCCTGGACTGTGTCCATCACCGCTTGCTGTTGCCCTAAAAAAGCATCACCAAGTTGCTGCGTCCACGGCAAATTTTGCTCCATCATTAGCAATACAGAAGGAAACGGCAGCAGGGATCTGATACTCACATCCCACTGCGTTGTACCTGAGGCTTGCGCCAGCTGATCGCCATGCAATTGCGGATTTTTTTGCACAAATGCGGCTGCCTGAGTCACTTCCAGCGGATAAGTTGCGGCCATTAATACCTGACTCAGCAAGGCATCTGGATACAATGCGATCGGTGCCAGTAACTGATCTAATTTTTGCTGCGTCAATATATTTTGCGCAAAGACTGGCGCGGAACACATAGCCACAAGAACCATGAGGACAGAAAGAAATCTGCCTCCAACATGGCGTAATTTCGTTTTCATCAGTTTCTCCGGTTAAGCGAGGTAATCTGGGCTGGAATAAAGGTAAGAAAATTTTGAGATGAGAGTAACGAAACCAAAAATATGATTCAGTACTTGCTTTCGACTTTTATCTTCTTCGTTCCAGTCGCGAACAAATGATCCCAAAAAGAACTGCTGACGCCATAACAGCAATCAGGATTCACGCAATGATGCAAGGCATGCCATCGTTTCCTGTTTACCAGCCATCCATTGCGTCCCTTCCAGTGATGAGTAGCATGATGTGTGACGATGTAAGCCCCATAGCCGACAACCACACCCAGTGTGATAGCGATCGCGTAAAAGGAAGTTGTAAAAAGCCACATTGGCAAAAAAATCAAAACCAGGATGAGCGCTGCACTCACAATTGTCGGCGTGCCGATACTCGATTTAGGTTGTTGATGGTGGCGATGATGCCAGACGCTGAACGGCTTCAAACCATGCAAAATGAAGCGATGAGATAAATACTCTACCGCACTCGAAATGACGACACCTAACGCAACCAAAAAAAGGCTCATTAGCCATTTATTTGAAGGACATATTGCACAAAGCAGCAATGTCAAAAATAGCGCATTAAATCCATAAAATAGAAAATCTATAGCAATATCACGCCGACTTTGTTCTAGCGATAAAAAAGACATATCGACCTTTAAATGAAATAATTTCTTCAATTCCAGTCCGTATTTTGGACTGAGATTAAAGAAATTTCCGTTCGTCAACGCACATTAATATTTGGACGTTCAGCACTAAGTTGTTAAGTGCTGAAGAGCGACAGACGATGATCGTTCGCCAACGTACAGACCTGATAAGCGAGATGACCTAATTTGAATGCAATATCCAACCAGATGCAAATACGGAGAAGCTAAGTGAATAATATTGGAGAAAATATCAGGGTGGAAAGGTTTACTTTCCTGTCTCAATCAAGGGCTATCAATGCGAAAACGAATCCGTTTGAGAAGCAACAAAAGGAAGTGCAATACCAATGCAAAAAACTAGAGGGAAGCATTGCTGACGCGATAGGCGCTATGAAAGAGTTGATCAATCATTCTCGACATCAATAAGCTGGCATTGTGGTTTTTTTAGACCTTTTTTATACAAGCCGTAAATAAATCATCGATTTCTGCAATCACGCTTTCGGGGAATGGACGCCAGCTATGGAACGCAACGACAATCCACAATTAAGACGCAAATTAGAACGCAAGGTCTCGTTAGACGAGATGCCAGACTTTGCCGGCAATTCGCCTTTACTTTTAATGGAAGGATGCATGTATGGGATCTGCTCTGGCAGCCTGATAGGGGCAATCTCGTTCTGGCTCTGTCACGCAGTATTGGGAAACCCAGTATCCGCACCTATATTATCTTCAAGCATATTGGCATTGTGTTTCGGCGCATTCTCAGGCGCATTTATTGGAACCCTCTTTGGTACCTCCCTCGCCTATTTCGTCAACAGTAAAAAAGTCCGGAATTTTGAGGAATCTCTACAAATACCATTTGATCATGGCCTTTATCCAGACGAAATACAAGATAACTTTGATTACATTCAACAATGGAAATACCAGCGCGGGGAATATTCAAAAATTTGAATTTACTCTTCTGACCATATCCCTGCTTCGAAGCAATTCTTCACCTATAAAAATGGAAATCATCATGGACCAACGCGAAACAACCATTAGTAAAATTCATTCCCAACTAGATGAACTCAATCGTACTCTCGATGAGTTGGAAAAAACCATCAAAGATAAATCAGCACAGGCGAGTTCAGCTTACGATAAAGAAATGATTAATCTTCATGAAAAATTAAATGAGATGCGCGCTAAGTTAGAGGAAATGAAAACCGCGAGCAACGATCATTGGGACAATATGATGGAACACATCGAAGTATTGCAACATGCATTTATTGCTTCCTACAATTTTTTTAAAGAAGAACTCAAAAAAAATGACTTACCAAATGGCAAATCAATATGAGCCTCATCATTCTGGTACTTTTAATTCTTTTCCTGATCGGATCTGTTCCAGCCTGGCCGCATAGCAGGAGTTGGGGATATGGGCCTAGTGGTGTCAGTGGCTTGATCATCGTCATTCTACTTCTTCTGCTCTTTACCGGCCGTCTATAAACTATTTTATTGGAGCTAATATGATTTCGTCCTTCACACTAAATACCAAAAACAAGATTTTCATCAATACCTTATTGTTTACGATGCTCAGTACACTCATGTTTTCCAGTTTCGCCCAACAACGACGTGACAACGACATAGAGCAGCGCGGTGACCCGCAGCGCTGGTACCAGGAAAAGAATACACCCGAAGCGTATTTCGCGACATTGAAAAAAGAAGCCTATGCTGTGTATCAAGAGTCCATCACAGATTGCAAAAGTGTGGCAACGATGGATAAAAAGCAGTGTACAAAAGACGCCAAATCCCAGTTACAACAAGATTTGGCTGATGCTAAAACTACGTCGGATCACCCGCACTGAATCATATCTGGATTTTTTTTTAAGATTGAGAAGTCATCCCGCCTCGACTGCAGGATGGCTTCTCAATTTTATACGTCAAGAAAGCAGATCACGCATATCGTCAGCGTGTTCTTCTTCTGTGGTCATGATGCCTATCAACATATTTTTGGTTGTCGGATCGGTGTCTTCCAAATTCTCGATCATTTGACGATAGGTCTCAATGGCGATGCGTTCTGCCACCAAATTGGATTTAATCATTTCATGAATATTCGCCGACTCATTATATTCGGCATGACTACGTAGTAATAAAGTCTCAGGATTAAAATCAGGTTTGCCGTTCAATTGAACGATGCGCTCTGCCAACTCGTGTGCGTGGTCTTGTTCATCTAAGGCATGTTGTAAGAACTCGGCTTTTACCGGACGGTTATGTAAGCCTGACGCTGTGTAATAGTGACGTAAATAACGCAGCATACATACCAGCTCAGTTGCCAATGCATCGTTGAGCATCTTTATAACATCTTCCCGGTCGGCTTTATAACCTGCCGTTACCGCACCATCGTTGATATTCGATGCAGCGAGACGAATCGATTGTTTATTCATTTCAGATTTTTTAGCGATGTGCATGATGTACTTTCAGAGCGAATTAGCTGTTAAAAATTTCTGGATTTCTACTACGGAGAGAAAAAAAGATTTAGGCCAGTATTTCAAAATACGAATGTGAGCCACAATAAGCCAAGGTTAATGCGACAACATCGAACAATAAGTCTGTGACTGTAAGATTTCTCGCGTCATCCCACCAGCGACCCATTCACGAATACGGCTATGTCCATAAGCACCAGCCACGAGTAAGTCAACATTCATTTCTGTCGCGATTTCTCTCAACTTTTCTGCCTCTTCATCCGCTGCGACAATGGTCAGGGAGCTTGCTTTAATTTGATGACGAGCTAACCACTCAATAACAATAGCGTGTTGCAACTTGATATTGTCTTGTTCGTCGAGTGCGGCAATTTCCATTAATATGACTTTTGTCGCTTTTTTTAGCATAGGTAGAGCATCGTAGATTGCCCGCCTGGATTCCATTGTGTCTTTCCAGGCAATCATCATGGTCTGTAAATGCAGCCCGCGGCAACTGGCAGGAACCAACATCATTGGTCGCCCTAGTTGCATCAGTACATCACCATTATTCATGTGCCGGGTAGATTCTGACTCCACATGATCGGCGGCTTTCGCAATCAAGAGATCTACAATACATGCTTCTCCAACCACGTAGTCAGCGATGGACGGACATATTGCCGAAGAACGCCAGCTAAGAGAGCCGGCGATCGATTGTAAAGATGTGCGAAATTCGGTTTCAAGTACAAGCATTTCCGCTTGCGCTCTATCGAGCTCATCTTTCATCAGATCGCCATTGATATACCCGTCACCGTAAGGCATTTGCATTGGACTGCAACCGACGATGCCTATCACGTGCGCATTAAACCGCTCAGCTAACTGCCCTGCCACATGGATTAAATTGTGGTTATCCGCACCAAGCTCGAGATTTACCATCAGGTTTGCATAAGTCATACGATCTTTCATCAACATGGCGCTTTGGTGCCATGATTAGTGGCTATGAATTAGTGCAATTTATCGATCTATGTTGGCCAGTGTTAACTTCAGGTGCGAAATATCGACGTTCAGGTCATTTTCGAACTCCTGCCATCTTGTGGCACCAGCACGTTTCATTTCACCCATTTTTTTCTCTACAACTTGAATTTCCACTTGCAACAAGGCGTATTTTTGGTCCATTTTTGTTTTAGCTTCGCCACTCAGAAGCGCTGATTTTTTTTGCAATTCATTGGCTTTTTCTCTGGCAATAGCCAAATCACTTTCAGCACTCTTTACAAATGCATCTCTTTTTGCGGTATCACTCGCGTAATCAAATTGCGGTAAATTTCTGATAGATTCTTTGGTGGCACCCGGGATGACGATCTTGCCACTTTGCTCAACGATCTGAGAGATCGGAATCGCAATGTTATGCCCACCGATACCAATAAACCCGCCAACATTGACGATGAAATAGGTTACGTTTTTTTCAGGAGAAATGATGACGTCTTCGATTTTCCCTACGCTAACGCCTGCATCGTTATAGACTTCGCGGCCAAAAATACTCTTTTTTACACTCCATCCCAGTGCCAATTGGCGTGCCTCAATTACAGTCACGCCAAGGACCGTGGTCGAACCAGCTACCTGCGCAAAGCCAGGTGTACTGAGTAGTAAATTACCCATAAGAAGCAATCCCAGGGTAGAAGCTATTTTGGTCATTTTCAGCCATCCTTTTTTATATATTGAAATCAACACGCCGTTGTAGCAACGACCTCAGATTACTTATAAAAGAACATGAAATTGCGCTCTGTGCGGCGTCTAACATAATTAGAAATATTCAACAAAGCGTGACAGCGTACATACAGCAGCACTAACAAATTTCAGAATAAAACTTCAATTAATTCAGGAGAAATAAAGTGAAAACATCCACGGAGTTAAAACGGGACGTTATTGCAGAGCTCAATTGGGATCCCTCTCTTCCCGCCAATAACATAGGCGTAGAAGTCAAAGACGGGGTCGTTACCTTGTCCGGTCACGTTGGAAGCTTTGTCGAGAAATGGAATGCTGAGCGCGCTGTTCAGCGTGTCGTTGGTGTCGGCGCATTGGCAGTAGAAATCGAAGTTAATTTAGCAGGTTCAAGCAAGCGCGATGACGCAGATATTGCCCGCACGGCATCCAATGTACTTGCATGGGCATCATACGTCCCCCAAGACAGTATTAAAGTCATGGTCGAAGGCGGATGGATTACTTTAACTGGCAATGTTGAGTGGGAATATCAGCGCAATTCGGCTGCAGATGCCGTGCGCAGGCTAATGGGTGTAACCGGTGTGAGTAATGACATTAATCTCGAGCCATCAATTGCGGCTCAAGTTGTACAGAGTGATATAGAAGCTGCGTTAAAACGTTTGGCAAAATCAGAAAGTGCCAATATCACAGTGCATGTTGATGGCAGCACAGTCACTCTTGCGGGAACAACGCATAGCTGGGTCGAGCGTGACCTCGCCAGCCAGGCGGCCTGGAATGCACCGGGCGTTAAGCATGTAAAAGACAAAATCAGAATATCCATGTAACTCTCAAAGAACAATCTCCAACGATGCATTTGCAGGTCACAGCCTTAACACCCCGACTTACTTCTTTTAAAATATTGAGAATATTATGATCATATCAAATACAAACAAAGCTACAGATTTCAGCAAGTCTATTCCACGCTTATTGAAACGCTCAGATAAAATTTATTCATCGGACCAAGATATTGAATCTCTAAAACGTGAAATCCTGATGACCTCAAAAAAGAAAGACGAAAAGAAAACACAAGCTTCTCAGCAGCCAGCAGGTGTCAAAGCATTGCAAGAAAAAAACGAACGGGAAGAGGTCGCTGGCAGACATAAAAATGATGGACAAAAGCATTTTAAAGGTGCGCGTTGATATGTAAGTGAGTTATGTCTGATGACTTAATACGACTTCACCGATCACATTTTCAGCTTGATCGGTGAAATATTTTTATATCCGCCTTTCCAGCGCAGCGGAATTCCAGAGGGTAATAGCAGTCGTTTCCGGGTCGTTATGTTCATAACTTAGTATCCCAAACGAGGCAGTATCGAGTAAAAAGTGCTGGGCGTCGGACACCGGGAAGTGTATCCACCTCGCTGCCAACACGCGACAAAAATGGGCGTGTGAAAATACTGCGACATTCCCTTGCAGGCGCGCAAAATCAGCCAGGCAACGATCAGCACGATGCTCAATCTGCTCCAAAGACTCACCACCATCAGGACCATCTCTGAAAAAGCGCCAACCTGGCCTGGCAAATTGAATCTGTGCTGGCGTCAATCCTTCGTCGCATCCATTGTTCCACTCGGTCAAATCTTCCCTGACGATGGCGTGCGTGGCTAAGCCTGCTAACGTACAGGTTTGTCTGGCACGTCGCAGAGGGCTACAAAAGGTTGATGTGAAGGTATATTTGCGGAGCAATTGGCGCAGATACTGCGCTTCTAATTTTCCTTTTGGTGATAGCAGAATATCCGTTGTTCCCGTATATTGCCCCGAGACAGTCCAGGCAGTTTGCCCATGCCTGATCACAAAAATTCTTAATGGTAATGCCGCCGTCATTGCTTCTGTACCCCAGTGATAGCGCGATCAATCGAAGGTTCCAGAAGTTGCTGGTAGACACCGCGACGAGCACGTTGATTGTCACAAACCCGCCGATAAATAGCATCTTGAACGGCTTTTTTATGTTCATGAACACCGCCCCACAATTGCAATGCGGGGAACTGTATTGCACGTGAAAAAGAAAATGCCAATTGCCAGGGCAAAGTCTGTTTCAGATTCTTCAAATCATCAGACGTACTCGCTATACGGCTATCTCTGAGATTCATCGCATTGAGTCTGGCCGAGGCCAGATCACCAGACTGACCGCCAGATAAAAAAGCGATTACAGGAACGGCAGCAGGAACTGTCTCAAGCATACAGGTGATGGTCGTATTCGTAATGGTATCGATATCTTCCTGCATTGGGCAATCGGCACCTGGTAAGATCATATTTGGCTTTAAGATCATGGCTTCCAATACGACCTCTTGCTGATTAAGATGTCTGAATACAGCCCGCAAAAATTGTGTCGTCACCTCCCGACAACGATCCAAATTATGTGTCCCCGTCATCATCACTTCAGGCTCTACGATGGGAACCAAACCTGCTTCTTGAGATAGTGCAGCAAACCTTGCCAAGGCATCCGCATTGGCTTCTATACACGCTAGCGTAGGCAGTGATGCTGTGATCGAGACGGCAGCACGCCATTTTGTAAAGACCGCACCAAGCCCTGCGTAGGTATTCAATCGCGCTCTTAATCCATCCAAGCCACTCGTCATTTGTTCGAGAGGATGCAGTGCCAATGATTGCATCCCTTTATCGACTTTAATCCCAAAGAGAATATTATTTTCACGCAATAACTGCAAGAATGACGCGCCATGATGCTGTTGTTGGTAGACTGCTTCGTCAAAGAGGATGACCCCGCCTATCGCGTGATGCAAATCGGGAGTGGTTAATATTAGCTCTCGCCACGCACGGCGATTTTCTTCAGTTGCGGGAATACCAAGCTCAATAAACCGTTGATTGCAAGTGGGATTACTTTCATCCATGGCGAGTATGCCTCGCTCCTCCGCAAACAGTGTTTTAATCGTATTCGTCATTTTTTTTATCAGCACATCCATACTTAACCTTTTATTTATTATTCTCAGGTGCTTGTGATGACTGCGATAGTTGTTTCAGTGCAAGCGCCATTTCTTTCAAAACCACCTGATCAACGGCTGCAATATTAACTTCAGGAATATCCCAACTAAAGATGGCACGATATTTTTCCAGCACCGCCGCCATATCGAGGGCAATCTCTTTTTTTCGTGCAAGTAGCTCTCTATCTTCCATTTGGCTCATTGTTTACTCCGTTGCAGAATGTCGTGGTGTTGGGTTCCAATGCCATTTGCTAATCTCAGGCATATCCTCGCCATATAGCCGGATATATTTTCCATGTTTGATCAGCTTTTCTTCTACTAGCTGTTTAAGCTGCCGGGTTTTGTCATTTGCTTGTGGAAGATGGTCGATGACATCCATGACCAGATGAAAGCGATCAAGCTCGTTTAACACGGTCATATCAAACTGCGTAGTGATCGTGCCTTCCTCCTGATAGCCATGGACATGGATATTTCTTTGGTTAATCCGGTCGTAGGTGAGCCTATGAATCAACCATGGATAAGAATGAAAAGCAAAAACAACTGGTTGATGCGTCGTAAATAGATCGTCGAAATCCGTATCCGACAATCCATGAGGATGTTCTGTTGCAGGCTGCAATCGCGCCAAATCAACAATATTGATACATCGTATTTTTAAGTCAGGCAAATGTTCACGCAAAATTGAAATTGCTGCCAAGGTTTCCAACGTTGGCACATCGCCACAACAAGCCATCACTACATCTGGCATCTCGCCTTGATCGTTACTCGCCCAATCCCAGATGCCGATGCCTTGCGCGCAATGGGTGACCGCCGCTTCCATACTTAACCATTGTGGTGCCGGATGTTTTCCCGCAATCACGACGTTGACATAGTGGCGACTGCGAAGGCAATGATCCATCACCGACAACAGACAATTCGCGTCTGGCGGTAAATACACGCGGATAATTGAGGCTTTTTTATTCAACACATAATCGATAAAGCCCGGATCCTGATGAGTAAATCCATTGTGATCCTGGCGCCAGACATGTGAGGTTAAAACGATGTTAAGGGAAGCGATTTTGGCGCGCCACGGTAATTGCGCGGCAACTTTGAGCCACTTCGCATGTTGATTAAACATGCTATCGATAATGTGTATAAACGCTTCATAGCAAGTAAAGACACCGTGGCGGCCAGTCAGTAAATAGCCCTCCAACCAGCCTTCACATTGATGCTCACTGAGCATACTGTCCAACACCATGCCATCTTGCGCAAGAAATTCGTCATTCGCTGCTATCTTTGCATTCCATTGTCTCGAAGTGACTTCAAATACTGACTTTAGACCATTTGAGAGGGTTTCATCCGGACCAAATATTCTGAAATTGCGTCGTGCCTTGTTTGCAACAACGATATCACGTAAAAACCTGCCCAGAACATGCATGTCCCCGATACCAAGCATTCCGCGCTGCTGCAAAGTTTCAGCATAAGCACGAAAATCAGGCAGCAGCAAATCGCGCAACAAAACGCCTCCATTTGCATGAGGGTTAGCCCCCATACGACGCTGCCCTTCAGGTGCTAAGGCAGCCAAAGCGGGAAACAGCTTTCCAGTTGCATCAAATAGTTCATCTGGCCGGTAACTTAACATCCAGTTTTCCAGCATCGCCAGATGAGTAGCAGGTGTGCTCTCAGAGACAATCAAGGGCACCTGATGGGCACGAAACGTACCTTCGATTTGCACATCATCAACGACTTGAGGACCCGTCCATCCCTTTGGCGAGCATAATACGATCATAGGCCAACTTGGTCGATGCAACTCTCCCATCGTGCGAGCCTCATACTGTATCGCCTGAATCTTCTCGATCACGCTGTCGAGCGTAGTGGACATAGTTTCATGCATGAAAGCTGGATCATTCCCTTCAACAAAATACGGCGTCCAGCCATAACCTTGCAAAAGTTGCTCCAGCTCTGCACGCGGTATCCTCGCTAATATGCTTGGATTGGAAATTTTATAGCCATTCAAGTGCAATATCGGTAGCACGACCCCATCGTGTACCAGATTTAAAAATTTATTTGAATGCCAGGCCGTTGCCAAAGGTCCGGTCTCTGCTTCTCCATCACCAACGACACAAGCAACAATCAATTCTGGATGATCAAACACAGCGCCAAACGCATGACTTAGTGAATAACCCAATTCCCCGCCCTCATGTATTGAACCCGGGCATTCAGGGGATGCATGACTGGGAATGCCACCAGGAAAAGAGAACTGTAAAAATAGTTTTTGTAATCCAGCTTCATCCTGGCTGATCTCTGGATAGATCTCGCTATAGGTACCTTCCAGATAGGTATTAGCAACGACTGCCGGCCCACCATGCCCGGGTCCGGCAATATAAATCATATCCAAATCGTATTTTTTGATGATGCGATTTAAATGTACGTAGATAAAATTCTGCCCAGGGGTTGTTCCCCAATGTCCCAGCAGCATACGTTTGATATCCGCCAGTACTAGAGGCCGTCTTAGTAAAGGATTGGCGTACAGATAAATCTGCCCGACTGATAAGTAGTTTGCCGCGCGCCAATAAGCATCAATGTTGTACAACATTTCCGGGGACAGGCTGACTCTACTCATGGCATATTCCCTTTAGTTTGCGGGTTTCAGTGCCTTCAAGAATACCTGCTTGCCGTACCTTATTCTGTGCGCTAGCGTTCTTAGTGAGTTTGGAAAATATTAAAAAAGCAAGGGAGACACAGATTCTATGAAATCAAGTGAATGACCAATGACTGCACTTCTTTCAACAAACTTTCCAGATGTGGCTTACCTAAGAAACTTTCAGCGTAAATTTTGTACAAGTCTTCTGTTCCGGAGGGGCGAATTACAAACCAGGCGTTTTCCGTGACGACTTTGAGACCATTGATGGCCTGATGATTGCCTTGCGCTTCAGTCGTCGAACGCAGCACTTGTTCACCACCAAATTCGTTTTTTTTCAACTGACTAAATTGCAAAGTCGACAGTATTGCTCTTTGCTGCGCATTGGCATGACCTTCGACTCTGCCTGCATCAGGATGTCCAAAACTGTCGCTTAATACGTGATAGTGCGTCCCCGGACTTATTCCGGTGGTGGCTAAAATTTCTGCTGCAAGCAGGCCCATGACGATGCCATCTTTATCGGTGGTCCACACGCGGCCATCGCGCCGAAGCAAAGTTGCACCAGCACTCTCCTCCCCTGCAAAGCCAAGAGCCCCCTGATAGAGCACGCCACCAAACCATTTAAACCCTACGGGAGTTTCATAGACATCTCTGTTCAAAGCTCTTGAAACGCGATCGATAAGCTGGGTACAAACAACATTTTTTCCAACTCCCGCGTGCTTGTTCCATGCAGGGCGATGTTGAAACAGGTAGTCAATCGCAACCACCAGAAAATGATTCGGTGGCATCAAGCCACACTCTGGCGTAACGATGCCGTGACGGTCATGGTCAGTATCGCAAGCGAATGCAACGTCAAAATCAGCTTTACGTTGTATCAATCGCTGCATTGCATAACCCGAAGCAGGATCAAGCCTGATTTTGCCATCCCAATCCAAAGTCATAAATGCAAATCGCTCGTCGACCTGCTTATCGATGATGTCCAGATCAAGCGCATATTGCTCAGCGATTCGCTCCCAGTAATGGACCCCCGCACCACCCATAGGATCAATACCGATATGTAAAGCCGCATGCCGCAGCATATTGATGTCTAACACTTCGCACAAGGAATCTACATAATGCCCAAGAAAATCATAATGGTGAATAAAATTAGTATGTCTAGTTTGCGTGATTAAGACTCTTTTAATGCCATGCAGATCCAGGCGTAAAAATTCATTTGCCTTATTCTCTATCCAATTTGTTGCTCGTATATCAGCGCCATCTCCCTGGCAAGTGTTATATTTTAAGCCGCCGAATTCTGGAGGATTATGTGAGGGGCTAATGACAATACCATCGGCAAAGCCAGACTGACGACCATGATTGAACGCCAATATCGCTAAGGAAATGGCTGGTGTCGGAGTGTATTCCTGATCAGGAGCAATGAGTACGGTGACGCCGTTGGCGACCAAGACCTGCAAAACGCTGTCTTGTGCCGGGATAGACAAAGCATGGGTGTCTATCCCTAAATATAAAGGGCCATGAATCCCATGTTCAGCGCGGTAATCACAAATGGCCTGAGCAATCGCCAGCAGATGCCATTCATTAAAGCTCGATGTCAAAGAACTACCTCGATGTCCCGAAGTGCCAAAAATAACAGCTTGCGCGGCAACCGAAACATCCGGCCGCTCAGTATAGTAAGCCGCCACCAAACGCGGTATGTTAACGAGCATGCTGGCAGGAACTGGTCTTCCGGCTAAGGGGTGGATCCACATTTCAGCTACCCCGGTGAGCACAGTAATACTGCATCAGCTTAAGGGTTGCGCCGTCATGGAATGACTCAGGAATTGCGTGATGCAGACTTTCTTGAAGCTCTTGCGTCATTTCTTTTGCCATTTGCTTTCCTAACTCGACACCCCACTGATCAAACGAGTTGATATTCCATATGGCGCCCTGCGTGAAAACACTGTGCTCGTATAGAGCAATTAATTGCCCAAGACTTCCTGGTGTTAATGTCTTTGCTAAGATCGTGTTACTAGGACGATTACCGCTACACACCTGATGTAAAACAAGGTCAGCAGGAACCTGCGCATGCCGTAATTGCTCTGTATTTTGGCCATAGGCAAGTGCTTCAGCCTGGGCAAAACAATTCGCCATCAAGATGTTGTGTTGTGTAATTTGTTCATGTAAGGGTTTGCAAAATCCAATAAAATCACAAGCTATCAGCGCCGTTCCTTGATGCAGAAATTGATAAAACGAATGTTGTCCATTCGTTCCCGGCTCACCCCAATATACCGGGCAGGTGTTAAAGGTCAGCGCTTTACCATTGACGTCGACATGTTTACCATTACTCTCCATCGTCAGCTGTTGCAAATAAGCCGGAAACCGTCGCAAATAATGGGAGTAAGGTATTACCGCAACACTATTGATCTTTAAAAAATTAGTATTCCAGATCGCAATCAGTCCCAATAACACCGGCATATTTTGCTTCAATGCTACGTGCAAAAAATGATCATCCATCTCATGCATCCCGTATAGCAATTCGTAAAAGCGTTCTGCACCTATTGCAATCATGGTCGACAAGCCCACCGCTGAATCAATGGAATAACGACCTCCCACCCAATCCCAGACAATCAACATCTTTGAAATGTCAATGCCAAATTCAGCGACGCCATGTTCATTGCCAGAGACCGCAATAAAATGCTGCTCTACCGCTTCCGGATGGATTAACTTTTCCAGTAACCAGCTCTTCGCCAGAAGTGCATTACTCAAGGTCTCCGTCGTTGTAAAACTCTTGGAACAGACGATAAATAAACTTTCCTCCGGATTCAAATCACGCGTCGCTTCTATAAAATCACTGCTATCGACATTTGAAATAAAACGAAAGCACAAAGCCCTGTCGCTATAAAAGCGTAATGCTTCAAAAGCCATTACTGGCCCCAGATCCGAGCCACCAATGCCGATATTGATGATATTTTTAATCTTTCGTCCGGTATAACCAGCCATGCGCCCTCCCCTGATCTGATCGGACAATAAGCGCATTTGCATTAAACCTTGCTGGATTTCCGGCATCAGATTTTTTTGATCAAGGTACACGCTTTCACCAATTGGCAAACGTAATGCAGTATGCAAAGCAGCACGATGTTCGCTATGATTAATTTTCTTGCCTTCAAACATCGCGCGTATTTTTTCCGGCAGACCGCATTCTTTTGCCAGCTCCACTAACAAATCGATGGTCTCCATCGTGAGTCTATTTTTGGAATAGTCGAGGTAAAGATCACCCTGCGTCAGCGACATATGTTCTGCGCGTTGTGGATCATCAGAAAATAATTGCGATATAGTAGATCGCTCTATTTTCCGATAATGGGTTCTGAGTGCGCGCCACGCGCTACGTCGATTTACGAGGCGTTGGTTTAACATGGCAACATTCGGACAGCTATTACTCTGCAATCAGGCGTTGCATGATAGTAGGCGGGCATCAACGTTCCTTTTGAGATTTTTCTTTGGATTATCAGATTCAAGGAGGATTTTTTTAGATTCGCACTTCCTTTGCATGACCAATTGTCTGACGCAGCCAAACTAAAATCCGTACGCTAAGACACCGAGAGTAAAAATGACGCAATCGAGAAAGGATCGAAGGAAGGAGTATGTAGAAAAATTTATTTCATCAATCGCTTACGCATCGCCTGAAATTCGCGCTTCTGCTTTGGCGTTGACTTTGGATAGTGCATATCGAGCCCAATGAAGGTATCGAGAATAATGCGTGAGACAATTAATCTGGCGTTCTCTTTATCGTCAGCGGGAACGATATACCACGGTGATTCTGGCGTACTGGTGGCGCTCATGCATTCCTGATAGGCGTACATGTAGTCTTTCCAAAACTCACGTTCTTTCATATCCGCGTAGCTCAATTTCCAGTTTTTATCGGCAGCATCGATGCGTTGCAGAAATCGCTTACGTTGCTCTTCTTTCGATATATGGAGAAAGAGTTTGATAATACGCGTACCGTTAATGTGTAAATGCCGTTCCAGATCAGCAATAGATCGATATCTGTTTATCCAGATATTGTCAGACTTTGATTGCTGATCAATCAAACCCTCGCTATCAAGTATTTCCGGATGAACGCGGACAATCAATACCTCTTCGTAATAAGAACGATTAAAAATCCCTATACGGCCCCGTTCAGGGAGATTGCGCGTGGTACGCCATAAAAAATCATGTTGCAATTCAGCTTCACTGGGGTGTTGATAGCTAAACACCTGACAACCTTGAGGATTGATGCCCGACATCACATGTTTAATAACACCATCTTTACCTGCGGCATCCATCGCTTGAAAAATCAAAAGCACTGCGTGTTGATTACTCGCATACAACAACTGCTGCTGTGTACTTAACTCAGAGATGTGTTGTTTGAGAATGTCCTGATACTCTGCAATCGACTTATAGACAGGCGAACTTAAGGTGGCGCGCTTTTGTAAATCAATCTTTTCTCCTGGCAATACCTGAAATGCTTTCGAATTGATTTTGAGCATAGTGAACCCAGCTTTCAAGATCACGAAAGATGAAAAAAATTCCTGAGTAAGTGATCAATACGAACCATGCATGTCTGCTCATGAATTGTCTGTGCGCTCACGCACGAAGATATACGACATCATTGATCAGCGTACATCATGCTCAAATTAGCATTTTTTTGGTCTTGTCTGAATTGAGTAATCCATATTTACGCGCAAAGAGCACAATACCAACGGTATCTTTTTCGCCGATGATTTCCATGATCTTTGAGCGATGTGCAGCCACTGTCTTAGGGCTGAGCCCAAGCTCATAGGCAATCTGCTTATTTCCTTTTCTGTTGCCTATCATCGCTATGATCTGCATTTGTCTGGGCGTCAAAATCTGAGTTTGATGAGGTAATTTCAATGTTGGAAACTGAAAGCGTTTCAGCATTTTCAAAGAAATATCGGGATTTAAATAAGTTTCTTTGTTTGCTACGGCTCTCAGTGCGGTTTCGAGTTCAGCTTTTGTGACCGTTTTCAGCAGATAAGCAGAAGCACCGGCTTGCAGCGCCTCTGACATCAATTCTTCAGAATCATCCATGGTCAAGACAACGATACCAAGATCTGGATAAGCATGTTTGAAATATTGAATCATCGAGATACCCGTCTGCATCCCAGTGTTGACATCGATGGTCATCACCGTTGGTAACGTTCTATCTAACAATGCAATTGCTTCTGATTGACTTGCAACTTCAGCCACAACGACAACATCATCCATCTGCTCTATCAGGCACCGAATACCAGCGCGCATCAGTGTTTCATCATCGAGCAAAAGCACACTAATGGTCATGAAGAAACCGTCTTTTTTAAAGCCACCGGAGATAGTCGCCGCCCGCATTAACATAATCGGCACCGCTCCCTTATTCTGTACGTTATCGAACAATGAGGTAAGAAAAATCGAAAAATTCGCGATAGACAAGCTTGCTGGCCTATCGCGACAAGTAAAACCGCAAATAATCAGATGGCAGGTTTACCAGCTAAGAGACTTTTGGTGCGTTGATAAAAACCTAGCTCATTCATCGTAATCAGGCCTCGATTAGTAATGAATTTACTTTCTATCATATGTTGTTGCGTCACTGCCATCGCCGTTTGATTGCGCAAGGCGGCGACGTACCCTAGTACGGCCCACGGGAACGGATCATATTGACCAGATTGCCAGTTAGGCGTGTACAAATTCAGATAAGTCCACGCCTTGTCGTAATACGAAGACAACTCACTTAATCCAAATGCCTGCGGAAAAACCTGACAAGTTGTTCCTGCGTAGAACGCCGTGCTTGCTTGCGCATCGCCATCGCTGGTTTTAAATCCGGCATGCGCAGTGTCGTACAAGTAGTTACTAATACCTCCGACAATACCTGTTGCCACCAGATCATAGTAATTCGCGTCGACAGGTTCCCCAAGATCGCGTAACAAACCTGCAAAATCACGGAGACCACGATAGCTTTCGGCGTTATCCATCAAATAGCCTAGCGAATTCGATTGATTTCTTGGTGGCTGAAACGTCGCAGTCAATCCATCCGATGGTTTTTCCGTGACGGCGAGATTGCGGTAAGCAATATTTTTTAATGCCGCTTCGTTCACTTTCCACCACGCTATATCCTGACTAACGCGCACATATTTGACTGCCAGCGATAAGAAGGTCGCCGCATAGGAATCGTCAGAATCAGATGGCACTAAAACGAAATTATTTGTTCCAGGTACGAAGTTGACATCCATAATCGTGGAGTTAGCGGTCAGATGATGCAGGTATAAATTCAGATACGATAAAACGTAAGTTTGCAAATCAGCAGGCGATAAGTACTGTACGATTGGCAACAAGCCTAAATTACTGAAATACCAATTTATTCGGCCAGCTGGTGCAATCAAATATGCATTGGCATACGGACCAGATGTGATCTGAAGATTTTTTATTTCCTGTACGACATTGATGCTCGGTGCTGCTTGAGATAACGCAGGAGATGACTGAAAAAACAATCCAGTCGAAACAACGATCGCGGCGACTGAAGAGGTAATTTTTCTAAATTGGAGCATGGTATTGAGTCCTAAGTGAGGAATGTGACGAATTCCTGAAGCGACACAATACAAATATGCAAGACCTGATTTGTTGCCGCAAGGAATGACTCAATATAAAAGCGAAGTGCATTCTCGATGTCAGGTAATTACTCAGAAGAAATGAGATAATTTCCTAACCACAACTACATAAAATGAGGTATGGGGAAGATGCTTTTTGTTGTACAAAGATTTTCCTCATGCAGAATATGTTTTCGCTAATGCTGGTTCCAGCCTCCCTTACGCAATTCCACTAAATTGAAGCAATTAAATACGATCAATTATTGACTTGGGAGTAATGTGAAATTTAACCCATCTTAAATCAGTACATCCACGACACTTTTTTTAAAAAAATTTTGTGTTGCTGTTTGATAAACTAAAAAATCTCAAAAATGGTCTGCCCAGTGCTAGTTATTAATAGTCATTAAATTGCCATTTCATCCACACTCATTTGACTTCTCACTACTAAATCACCGCAGAAATACACCTTTAACACAAAGCATGGCAAAAAATTTCATGGCTCCATTCGATAACTAAAGAACCATATTTCTATTTTTATGGTTCTCTAAAGCATTCCCAATTTTCCTGATTAAAAAATCTACTCCCGCAACGTGAACCATTCATCATTCGAATAGAAAAATCACAAAAGCTTATGCGTCTCTATCCGCGAGGCACACGACGAAATCCTACACCCGCCCTACACGGAACCGAAAAGCAAAAAGCCCAGACATCGGGTCTGGGCTAAGTGTTTAATTCTATTGGCCTGCCCAGCAGGAATCGAACCTGCGACCCCGAGCTTAGAAGGCTCGTGCTCTATCCAACTGAGCTATGGACAGTTTTATTAACCGCTCTATTCGAGCAAGAAAACTGAAGGCTGAATACTACATGTTTACAGCCTTAGTTTCAAGAATAGACTGCTTTATGAAAGCGATATCTGTTAATTTTTTTCGATACAAGCGACCAAACGACGTGCACTAGCGCTGGCAAGCTCACTGTCATCAGCCTCTACCATCACACGCAATAATGGCTCGGTTCCGGACGCACGTATCAATACGCGACCACGACCAGAAAGTTCGCTTTCTACTTTTTCTTTTTCTTGCATCAAAAGAACATTTTTCTGCCAATCAAAACCTGGAGAAACGCGCACGTTCAACAGCACCTGCGGGAACAAATGTAGCTTATCAAAGCAGCCATCCAAAGTTTTACCACTGCGTCGTAACGCTGATAAGACCTGTAATGCCGAGACGATGCCATCACCAGTGGAATGCTTGTCAAGGCATAACAAGTGACCAGAACCTTCTCCACCAAGCAACCAATCACGTTCACGCAATTGTTCCAGCACATAACGATCGCCGACCTTAGCGCGCGCAAAACCCACACCCAAATCTTTTAAGGCAATCTCAACAGCCATATTCGTCATTAAAGTACCCACCACGCCAGGCACAGGGCCAATAGCGAGTCTGTCTAATACCATCAGGTACAACAGTTGATCACCGTTATAAATTTTCCCATGACGATCAACCATGATAAGGCGATCTGCATCACCATCAAGCGCAATACCCAAATCAGCATGGTTAGCGCGTACCGCGATTGCGAGCGCATCGGGTGACGTTGCGCCAACATTGTCATTAATATTCATACCAGTGGGCGTATTGCCGATGGCAATAACTTCGGCACCAAGCTCATGAAAGACATGTGGTGCAATATCGTACGCTGCGCCATGCGCGCAATCGACAACAATTTTCATGCCGCGCAAATCCAATTCCGATGGAAAAGTACTCTTACAAAATTCTATGTAACGGCCATTCGCATCACGTAAGCGTTGCGCCTTACCCAAATGATCTGAGCCGACGCACTCCATAGGCATATCTAACTGAGCCTCAATGGCGAGTTCGACTTCATCTGGCAATTTGTTGCCCTGTGCTGAGAAAAATTTAATACCGTTATCGTAATAAGGATTATGTGATGCCGAGATCACTACACCAGCCGATAAACGTAATGCACGAGTGAGGTAAGCTACCGCTGGAGTCGGCATAGGGCCTGACAACATTACGTCCACACCTGCGGACGCAAATCCGGCTTCCAAGGCAGCTTCCAGCATATAACCAGAAATACGCGTATCTTTACCGATCAACACTGCCGGTCGCTTTTCGCCCGGCTGACCGGATTGCGCCAATACTTTACCCGCGGCATAGCCTAAGCGCATTACAAAGTCAGGAGTAATTGGAGCAACACCAACTTTGCCACGAATACCATCAGTACCAAAATATTTTCTTGTCATCTTTAATGTCCAATTCTCATTCTTCAAGCGAGCATAGCTCGCCAAACTTTTAACGCATCCACAGTTTCAGTCACATCATGCACGCGCAAAATTTTTGCTCCCATATTTGCAGCCGATAACGCCGCTGCAAGACTGCCTGCCAAACGCTTTTCCGTCGCACGACCAGTTATCTCGCCTATCATGGTTTTTTTTGATACGCCGACCAACACTGGCAAGGCCAGTTCGCGCTCTATTTTGGGGAGATTTTTAAACAACGCGACATTATGCACCAAAGTTTTACCAAAACCAAAGCCCGGGTCAACACAGATGTTTTGTCGTGGCACACCAGCATTCAACAAGTCCTGTACCCTGGAACTCAAAAATGCCCTCACATCAGAAACCACGTCAGTATATGCGGGGGCTGACTGCATATTGGTTGGTATATTTTGCATATGCATAATGCACAGTCCAACACCACTCTCTGCAACAGCGGAAATCGCCTCAGGCGAGCGGAAACCCTGAATATCGTTGATCATATCAACACCTGCCAATATAGCTTCTCTCATCACCTCTGGCTTGTAGGTATCAATCGACAAGGCCTTGCCACAATCACGCAATGCAAAAATAACCGGCATGACACGGCGCAGTTCTTCATCAAGCGATAGAGGTTGGGATCCGGGACGACTGGATTCCCCACCAATGTCAATGATATCAACACCATCCTCTATCATCTGCTCAGCACGAGACAGCGCACTATCTAAATCGAGAAAGCGACCACCATCAGAAAATGAATCCGGCGTGACGTTTAAAATACCCATCACTAAAGGCCTGCAATCATCGTTTCGCAAAGGAAAACGATAACGCCCACATTGAAAATATTCGTTCATAAAAAAATAAAGGCGAGGATTACTCCTCACCTTTTTTAGAAAGCTTAGCTAAGATACATGGATAAATCAGGCAGGTGCAGTCGCGTTTGGAGAAACGCCACCGGAACTGTTATCCGATGAAGAACGACCTGTTGACTGCCCTAATTTAGGAGGACGAGGAGCAACGCCGTTCATAATGTCATTTACCTGATCAGCATCAATGGTTTCCCAATCCAACAGGGCTTTGGTCATTACTTCGACTTTTTCGCGATTCTCTTCAAGCAATCGACGCGCCAGTGCATATTGGGTATCGAGAATAGAACGGATTTCCGCATCAACTTTTTGCTGTGTCGCTTCCGAAATGGTTTTCGAAGCCATACCAAAATAACCTTCCTGCTGATTATCTTCGTAAACCATCACACCCATGCTATCTGACATACCAAAACGGGTCACCATTGAGCGCGCCAACTTGGTGGCACGAGAGAAATCGTTTGATGCACCAGTCGACATTTGACCCACGAAAATCTCTTCAGCAATACGACCACCAAACAGGATAGAAATCTCTTCTAACATCTTGTCTTTGTAGCCGCTGATCTGATCATGCTCAGGTAACTGCCACGTCAGACCAAGTGCAAAACCACGAGGCATAATCGTCACTTTATGCACCGGATCTGCTTTAGGCATCAATTTCGCAATCACTGCATGACCAGATTCATGGTAAGCAGTATTACGACGTTCTTCTTCACGCATGACCATGGATTTACGTTCAGGCCCCATGAAGATTTTGTCTTTCGCATCTTCAAAGTCCATCATTTCTACCAGACGCTTGTTGCGGCGTGCAGCAAACAATGCAGCTTCGTTAACCAGGTTCGCCAAATCTGCGCCAGAAAACCCTGGCGTGCCTCGAGCCAGAATATCGGCCTTAACATCAGCTGAGATAGGCACTTTACGCATGTGGACATTCAAAATCTGCTCACGACCACGAATATCCGGCAATCCAACGGATACCTGACGATCGAAACGACCTGGGCGCAATAAGGCTTTATCGAGTACATCTGCACGGTTAGTAGCTGCAATCACAATAACGCCGGAATTCGCTTCAAAGCCGTCCATCTCCACCAGCATCTGGTTCAGAGTTTGCTCGCGCTCGTCATTACCGCCACCCATACCAGCACCACGGTGACGACCGACGGCATCAATCTCATCAATGAAGATGATACAAGGTGCATGTTTCTTGGCGTTTTCAAACATGTCACGTACACGTGAGGCACCAACGCCCACGAACATTTCGACAAAATCAGAGCCTGAAATAGTGAAAAACGGCACCTTGGCTTCACCTGCAATCGCGCGCGCCAGCAATGTTTTACCTGTTCCCGGAGGACCAACCATCAAAACACCGCGTGGAATACGACCACCGAGTTTTTGGAACTTCGTTGGATCACGCAAGAAATCAACGACTTCGGTCACTTCTTCTTTAGCCTCATCGCAACCGGCGACATCAGCAAACGTAACATTATTGTTCGCATCATCGAGCATACGTGCTTTGGATTTGCCAAATGAGAACGCCCCCCCCTTGCCGCCACCTTGCATCTGGCGCATAAAGAAAATCCAGACGCCGATCAGCAAAAGCATCGGGAACCAGGAGATAAACACTTGCGATAAGAACGATTGCTCTTCAGCAGGCTTGCTATCAAACTTAATGCCATTTGCAACCAAATCGCCAACCAAGCCACGATCAAAGATAGTACCTTGAGATTTAATTTTTTTACCCTCATTCGTGACGGCAATTACCGTACGGGTAGAATCATCAATCGTTACCTCTTTAATATGCTTCGCTTTGACTTCGTCCAAAAACTCGGAATAAGGCACGGATGCCATTCCTGAGGTGCCTGCTTTACCTTCAAATTGCTTGAAAAGTGTGAAAAGCACCAAGGCAACAACTACCCATATGGCCGCTTTTGAAAACATATTATTCACGAGAACTCCTTGGGCGCAAGTTACGCCATTTGATACTGTAATCAGTCATTCTACCCCCAATAGGCAGAGCTTGCTAGCCAGCATATGCTGGCAACATTGAGGATTATCAAGAGTAAAAATAAGGAACTTAATAAAATCGCATATTTAACTGAGTTTAAGAGCAAGATCTACAATAATCCACCCCAACACAGTTTGCAAATCATTCAGTTACTCTGGATTCTTCAAGCCTTTGCCAAGCAAAAATATCTCCGACGATTTATCTTTACTTGCTTTAGGTTTCTTATTCAAGACAATTTTAAACTCATCTTTGAACATATTAATAATATTATTATAACTAGGCCCATGAAAGCACTTCACCAGCAACGAACCAGTCGGCTTTAAATGTGCCTTAGCAAAACTAACTGCTAATTCGATGATGTACTCGACTCTGGCAGAATCCACCGTTGAGTTACCAGATAAGTTCGGCGCCATATCTGACAATACAAGATCGAGCTTACGACCAATCAGCTTTGACTCCAATTGATCCAGAACTTCGTTCTCACGAAAATCCCCCTGAATAAATTGAACGTCAGCAATAGGCTCCATAGGTAAAAGATCAAGTGCAAATATTTCGCCATCGATACCTCCCCCCTCTTTACCAGCGAGCTTATTTCGTACATATTGAGACCAACTACCCGGTGTGGCCCCTAAATCGACGATAATCTGCCCTGGACGAATAAGTTTCTCAGACTCATCAATCTCTTTTAGCTTGTAAACGGCGCGCGCGCGGTAGCCTTCTTTTTGTGCAAGTTTCACATAAGGATCATTTATATGATCGTGAACCCAATTTTGATTGAATTTATTCTTTGCCATTCGCGTAAAATACTGCTTTTAAAGGAAAACTATGCATTTCCTGACTGATTGACGTCAGGGGATGTATTTATCGTGCAACCGTTGGATGCACAAGGAAAAATTATGTTAAAACTCACTCCCGCCGAAAGAAGCGAACTCAGATCCGAAGCTCACGCCCTGAAACCTATCGTTCTGATTGGTGAAGCAGGACTTTCACCTTCCGTCATCAAAGAAATTGACGCTGGCTTAAATGCCCATGGTTTAATTAAAGTTCGCGTTTTCGGCGACGACCGCGAAGCACGTATCGCGATGTACGATACCATCTGCGCAGAGCTCAAAGCCGCACCAGTGCAACATATCGGGAAACTTTTGGTGATTTACCGTCCAAAGATTGAAGGCACCAAAGAAACCAAGCTCGTCAAAAAAGGTCGTGGCATGCGCGAAGTTACTATCGTCAAGCCTAGTCCAAGTGGCACTAAAAAGCCAACAGTATCTAAAGTCATGGTAAAAGGTAACGAACGCGTTACTCAAGGTGGCAACGTCAAACGCGCAAAACCGCGCCAAACAAGCGCCAAAAAATCAGCCCTAGGGAATTCCTGATTTTTACAGCAGTGACGCTGCAATGTAGCCGCAGACCCGCACTGTAACACTACCCGACCATGAAAATGGTCGGGAACTGAAATTAACTTCACTCAATGTGCCCGGCTGTACCAGACAATAATCCGCGATGAGACAAACTTCATCACGGATTACTTAAGCTCAGACGTACAGCACATCCAATACCTCATACTCACGAACACCCGCTGGCGCTTGCACACCAACGACGTCACCCGCATATTTACCAATCAATGCACGTGCAATCGGCGATGTGATTGATACTTTACTCAATTTAATATCCGCCTCGTCTTCACCGACGATCTGGTAGCTGACTTTTTGCGAATTCTCTAAGTCTTCGAGGTGCACAGTAGAACCAAACACCACCCGACCTTCCGCATCCAAGGTTGTTGGATCGATGATTTGTGCGGAACCCAGCTTACCTTCCAGCTCTGCGATTCGTCCCTCAATAAATGCCTGACGTTCTTTTGCAGCATCATATTCAGCATTTTCTGATAGATCACCTTGCGCGCGTGCTTCAGCGATTGCATTAATCACGTCTGGGCGTTCTTTGGTTTTCAAATTGTGCAATTCTTTTTTTAACAATTCTGCACCGAATTTGGTGATAGGTACTGTACTCATTTCATTCACACTTATAAAAGTAAAAATACAGAGGTCACATCCAACACCAGCCTGACCGATGCCTTATGTGACCTCTGTATCAAAGATTCAACATCGACAAACTCACATTTGCCGACACTGTGTTTTTTATCAGTTTAAAGTCTTATGCAGACCTTGTAAATCATAAACATTCAATTCGCTTAAATGACGCATACCTTCGACCGCTGCCTCTGCGCCAGCGATAGTCGTGAACGTCGTTGCGCGAGCAATCAGAGCCGATGTACGAATCGTGCGCGAATCAACAATCGCATTACGTTTTTCTTCTACCGTATTGATCACCAGAGCGATTTCATTGTTTTTGATCATATCAACCACATGCGGACGACCTTCGACTACTTTGTTGACGATAGTCACAGGAACTCCAGCTGCTGAAATCGCCGCCGCTGTACCGCGTGTTGCAACCACAGTAAAGCCAAGCGCAACCAGATCTTTTGCCACTTTAACTGCGCGTGGTTTGTCACTGTTTTTGATACTGAGGAATACTTTGCCAGAAGTTGGCAATTTTACACCAGCACCTAATTGGGACTTAACGAAAGCTTCACCGAAGGTTTTGCCAACGCCCATGACTTCACCAGTCGATTTCATCTCCGGTCCGAGAATCGTATCAACACCAGGGAACTTCACGAATGGGAACACCGCTTCTTTCACGCTGAAGTAAGGAGGCACAACTTCCGCTCCGATACCTTGTGAATCAAGCGATTGTCCAACCATACAACGAGCGGCAATTTTGGCTAGTTGCAAGCCAGTTGCCTTGGAAACGTAAGGAACTGTGCGTGATGCACGTGGATTCACTTCCAACACGAAAACGACATCCTTACCGTCTTGCTGCTGAATCGCGAACTGTACGTTCATCAAACCAACAACGTTCAAGCCTTTCGCCATCAACGCAGTCTGGCGTTTCAGTTCAGCAATCGTTTCTTGTGACAACGAATATGGTGGCAGTGAACATGCGGAGTCACCTGAATGCACACCAGCTTGTTCAATATGTTCCATCACGCCACCAATGAACGTACGCTCACCGTCAGACAAGCAATCAACGTCAACTTCGATTGCATCATTCAGGAAGCGATCCAACAATACTGGCGAGTCATGAGAAACTTTTACTGCTTCGCGCATGTAGCGCTCGAGATCACGCTGCTCATGCACGATTTCCATCGCACGACCACCAAGTACGTAAGATGGACGAACCACCAATGGGTAACCAATTTCTTGCGCTAATACCAAGGCATCTGCCTCAGTACGTGCAGTACGATTTGGTGGTTGACGCAAGCCTAAGTCTTGCAACATTTTTTGGAAACGTTCACGATCTTCAGCTGCATCAATCATGTCTGGCGATGTACCAACAATAGGTACGCCATTCGCCTCAAGATCCAGCGCCAATTTCAAAGGCGTCTGACCACCGTATTGAACGATAACACCGACTGGCTTTTCTTTGTCGACGATTTCCAATACGTCTTCCAATGTCAGCGGCTCAAAGTACAAACGATCTGAGGTGTCATAGTCAGTGGAAACAGTTTCCGGATTGCAGTTGACCATAATGGTTTCATAACCATCTTCGCGCATCGCAAATGCGGCGTGAACGCAGCAATAATCGAACTCAATACCCTGACCAATACGGTTTGGACCGCCGCCCAATACCATGATCTTTTTCTTATCAGTCGGCTGTGATTCGCACTCATCTTCATACGTGGAATACATGTAGGCCGTGTTCGTCGCAAATTCACCTGCACAGGTATCAACACGCTTATAGACCGGACGCACGTTCATTGCGCGACGCATGTCACGAATCACGGTATCTGTCGTACGCAATAATTTTGCCAGACGACGATCGGAGAAACCTTTTTGCTTCAGTTTCAACATCATGTCTTTATCGATGCTAGCCAACTCTTGCTCATCCAACCACAATTCGATATCAACGATATCTTTGATTTGCACCAGGAACCATGGATCAATGTGCGTCAATTGATGCACTTCATCCAAAGTAAAGCCTTGTGCAAACGCATCACCAACATACCAGATACGATCCGGACCTGGTTCGCCCAATTCCTTTTCCAGGGTTTGGCGATCTTGGGTTTTTTCATTCATACCGTCAACGCCAACTTCCAGACCGCGCAGTGCTTTTTGGAATGATTCCTGGAAAGTGCGACCAATCGCCATCACTTCGCCAACGGATTTCATTTGCGTGGTCAGACGATTGTCGGCTTGCGGGAATTTTTCGAACGCGAAACGAGGAATCTTGGTCACAACGTAATCGATCGATGGCTCAAACGATGCTGGCGTTGCGCCGCCAGTGATTTCGTTACGTAATTCATCGAGCGTAAAGCCCACTGCTAACTTGGCAGCGATCTTCGCAATCGGGAAACCAGTTGCTTTGGATGCCAGCGCGGATGAACGCGATACGCGTGGATTCATTTCGATGACGATCATACGACCATCAGCAGGATTAACCGAGAACTGTACGTTAGAGCCGCCAGTGTCTACACCAATCTCGCGCAATACCGCCAAGGAGGCGTTACGCATGATTTGGTATTCTTTGTCTGTCAGCGTCTGCGCTGGAGCAACGGTAATCGAGTCACCAGTATGCACACCCATTGGGTCTAAGTTTTCGATAGAGCAAACGATGATGCAGTTATCCGCTTTATCGCGAACTACTTCCATCTCGTATTCTTTCCAACCAATCAATGACTCTTCAATCAATAACTCGTTGGTTGGCGATGCTTCCAGACCGCGTTTGCAGATGGTTTCGAATTCTTCAGGATTGTAGGCAATACCACCACCAGTACCGCCCATCGTAAATGATGGACGAATAATGACTGGGAAGCCTACATCTTTTTGAACTGTCCAGGCTTCATCCATGGAATGTGCAACGCCGGAACGCGCAGAGCCAAGACCAATTTTGGTCATCGCATTTTTGAATTTGAGACGATCTTCTGCTTTATCGATGGCTTCTGGTGAAGCGCCAATCAATTCGCAGTTGTATTTTGTCAGCACGCCATTACGATGCAGATCGAGTGCGCAATTGAGCGCCGTCTGACCACCCATGGTCGGCAGGATCGCATCTGGACGTTCCTTGTCGATAATACGCTCAACAACTTGCCAGGTGATTGGCTCGATGTAAGTCACATCAGCCATTTCCGGATCCGTCATGATGGTCGCTGGATTGCTATTGACCAAAATAACGCGATATCCCTCTTCACGCAACGCTTTACACGCTTGCGCACCAGAGTAATCGAACTCACACGCCTGGCCAATGATGATAGGACCAGCGCCGATAATTAAGATGCTTTTTATGTCGGTACGTTTTGGCATTTTTATTATTCTCCTGTTTTAGCCTGTGATTTTGCTGCACTCATCAGTGCCGTAAAGCGATCAAACAAGTACGCAATATCATGCGGACCTGGCGATGCTTCAGGATGGCCTTGGAAGCAGAACGCTGGTTTATCGGTGCGAGCGAAACCCTGCAAAGAACCATCAAACAAAGACACATGCGTCACGCGGCAGTTTGCCGGCAAAGAAGCAGCATCAACAGCAAAGCCGTGATTCTGCGATGTGATCAACACTTGCTTGGTATCCAGATCTTGCACAGGATGATTTGCGCCGTGGTGGCCGAATTTCATCTTCAACGTTTTTGCGCCAGATGCCAACGCCATGATTTGATGTCCAAGGCAAATGCCAAACGTTGGAATACCTTTTTCGATCAACTCTTTCGCTGCAGCGATTGCGTAATCACATGGCTCAGGGTCACCTGGGCCATTCGACAAAAATACGCCATCAGGATTCAACGCCAACACATCTGCAGCGCTAGCCTGCGCAGGTAATACCGTGACTTTGCAACCGCGCTCCGCCAGCATGCGCAAAATATTGCGTTTTACGCCGAAGTCAAACGCAACGACATGGAATTGCGGATTCGACAGTTGACCGTAACCCTGACCGAGTACCCATTCAGCTTCAGTCCAGACGTAAGATTGCTTAGATGAAACGACTTTCGCCAAATCCATACCGGACAAGCCCGGGAAAGATTTCGCCAAAGCAATTGCCTGTTCAGCATCTTTACCAACCAAAATCGCACCACCCTGCGCACCTTTTTCACGCAAGATACGCGTCAATTTGCGGGTATCAATACCAGCAATTGCAACGATATTTTGGGAAATGAGATAGTCAGAGAGGGATTGCTCGGAGCGGAAATTGGAGACCAGCATTGGTAAATCTTTGATGATTAAACCTGCCGCATGAATTTTTTCAGACTCAACGTCTTCAGAATTAATGCCGGTATTACCAATATGCGGGTAAGTCAGCGTTACGATTTGAGAACTATAACTAGGATCAGTCAGAATTTCCTGATAGCCTGTCATGGAAGTATTAAAAACAACTTCACCAACTGTATGACCGGTTGCACCGATAGAATAGCCAGTAAATATTGTTCCATCGGCGAGAGCTAAAATAGCGGTACTCTGACCGGAACGAAGAAGGGACTGCGGAATGGGCAGCAAGGGCAACTCCTGTATTGTTACCGCCGCTGCGACGCCCCAAGCTGTCGTTTTTCACACAAGCCGAACGGATGCCGTGCGACCTGAAAAAAGATGATGGAGCGATATGGAATTGGGTAGGCGCTACGGCGAGATTTCGAATTAGTTAAACCCTCGAATTATAGCCCAAAAACCCCTATCAGGCAATCGAAAACAGGTCAAAATCAGAGCCAAATTTAAAGGACGGACGCATAAACTCAAAGAACACATCACACCGGAGAGTGGATCACGATCAGAAATGATAACCCACCCTATTTCAACCCACTACTCTCAGAGCCCCAAAGCGGCGATACCAGCTTTCGCAATTTGCGCATCTTCCGCAGACTTGACACCAGATACACCAACAGCGCCAACACAATAACCATCAACCATCACTGGAACACCACCCTCGAGCATACCTTCAATCAATGGCGCACTTAAAAAAGAAAAACGACCATTATTAATAATATCCTCATAAATTTTTGATTCGCGCTTACCAAGCGCGGCAGTAGTTGCTTTCGCTGGGGCAATATGCGCAGAAATTGGTGCCACACCATCTAAACGTTGCAACCACATCAGATGACCGCCGTCATCCACAATAGCGATAACTACCGCCCAGTTATTTGCTAGCGCTTCAGCCTCAGCCGCTGCAGCAATTTTTTTTACATCTTCGAGGGTAAGTATAGGTTTAGTTTGCATCATTAGCTCCCTTTTTAACGGTGCGGCGATTGTACGCGATGACCGAAAATTTGAGTGTAAAAAGTGTTTTAATTAAAATAAGTTGCTTTAAATCTATATGTTTAAACAAGGCTTATTGAACCTAAAGGTTTACATTGTTTAAAACTTCGCTTAAAGTGAAGCGGTTTTATTTCCTGAGTGCAAAGATGCTAACAAACGTTTCCCGAATAAAAAGAAATGCCAAATTAGTCCTTATCGCGACCATTTTCCAAGTGACCGCCTGCACCCAAGCATGGGCAAACGACAACCCATTCCCAGAATCCTCTACCGCCTATACCAAATTACAAGAAATCAGACAACGCGCTTCCGATTTAACAGTGAAGGCGATGGATTTCATGGGCATACGCTACAAACGCGGTGGAAACACTCCGGAAAACGGACTAGACTGCAGCGGTTTTGTGCGTCTTGTATTTAAAGATGCGGTAGGAGAAAACTTACCTCGTACAGCAGCTGAAATCAGCCGCGTCGGCGAGAATGTTGACCAAAAAGATTTACAGCCGGGCGATCTGGTGTTTTATAACACATTAAAACGTGGTTTTTCACATGTAGGAATCTACCTTGGCGACAATAAATTTATCCACTCACCTTCTGCAGGCGGACAGGTTCGGGTTGAGAGCATGGATCTCGCGTACTGGAAAAAGCGTTTCAACGGCGCCCGCCGAATCAATGAAGATGCAAGCAAACAGTAAACATTCCGGGTAAATCAAATCGAAGAATGTATCGGGGAATATAAATAACCCCCGAATCTACGTCAAACCATTGAGGCTGCGCAATACTCCTCAGCGCTCCTGCATAATCTTCAACTTTTGCTTTAATTCTGGAATCGCCGCCATCGCTGCACGCTCACCCGCCAATATCGCCAAGTTTCTCCCCGCAAAATCACTCCCTTTCATGCTAGGCAATTCTGGCCGTATCACTACGTCTGCCTGCTTAAGCTCATATTGATTAATACTCTGCCCCATGATGGTTACCGTTTGCAACAATATATCTATCGTACTATTGCCATTTTGACCTTCCGGTTGCTGAGAAATATTCACCGCAATTACTAAATCAGCCCCCATATCACGTGCGAATCTCACTGGAACTGGGGCCACTAACCCCCCATCCACATATTGCCTGCCACCAATAGTAACAGGTTGAAAAACGGCAGGCACTGCTGAGGATGCACGCACAGCCGCACCCGTATTTCCACGCTGAAACAAAACTGCTCTGCCTGTCGATAAATCTGTTGCGACTGCGCCGAAAGGCTTTTTCAACTTTTCTATGGCGACCTGCCCAACCATGCGATTGACATACGCCTGCAACGCATCACCCTTTAAAACGCCACTTGATTTAGCAAACATAGGCAAAGACCAGTCGGAAATCGTCGCCTCATCCATTTCCAATGCCATCTTTTGCAAAGCAAAACCATTGTTTCCAGCAGCATACATAGAGCCAACCACACTGCCCGCACTCGTTCCGACAACAATATCAGGGTAAATTCCTTGCGATTCTAGCGCTTTGATCACACCTATGTGAGCAAAACCACGAGCCGCACCACCACCCAATGCAAGGCCAATTTTTACCGTCTTCTGCACCTTAAGGGGCGCAGGAACCGGGGCAATTGGAGTAGCGACCTGCTCTGGCGCAGTGGCGCAACCGCCAACCCCAAGCAAATAAGCGCAGGCCAACATCCGGACAGGCATCCAAACTGAAGAAAAAATTCTCGACGTTTGCCGAGGGAGCCTTCTAATTCGGGACATAAACAGATGACCATCAACATCTTTTAAAACTTCGCTTTTGTGTTTTAACGAACGGGCTTGGGACATAAAATTACCGTAAAAAGATGAAAATTCTTAAAATTTAACCGCCAATGACAGATGCGGGATTATAGGGGTGAAAACATAGAATGACAGAAAAAAAATACACCCCCACCACATGACATCAAATCAAAATCTGCACACCCCAAAAATCCCATTTATATAATTAAGTAAATTATTTATAGATTTTTCACATTTTGACTTGTTGTAAAAAATTGCTTCATTTTTGTCATCAAGCTGAAATATTAGATGCAGATAATTGCGCAGCTGTCATGTATTTGAAGCAATTTATTTTCACAAAAATTATTTTAACTAAATGCGCAAACGATTGCGCACCTACCAAAAGAGAAAATATGAAGAACACCACGTGGTTGCCATCACTTACCGTTCTAGCCCTCACCGCTTGCGGAAGTAGCTCTACCCCTGTTCCGCAAATTCCAGAAGGCACCACGTTAAAAGTGGCACTTTTGGAAACAACGGATTTGCACCAAAATGTACTTAGCTATGACTACTACGGTCTAAAACCAGATACCACTCTGGGCCTGGAAAGAACTTCCACGCTGATCAGCGGTGCGCGTACAGAAAACCCAAACAATGTACTCTTAGATGATGGAGACGTTATTCAAGGCACCTTATTGGGTGACTATCAGGCTGTTGCATCACCAGTACCTTGCAGTGGTACCATGGCAATTCATAAAGTCATGAACGCATTAAAATACGATGGCGGCGGTGTTGGCAATCACGAGTTCAATTACGGCTTAAATTTTCTGGGTCAGATTACAAACACGAATTTCGGCATTGCTGGTGTAACCGCTCCGAACAACTGCGGTGCGCCTAGCTTTCCGGTGGTACTTGCCAACGTTGTTAACGCTACAACACAAGCACCGATTTTCAATCCTTACTCCATCATTCCTAAAAAATTCAGTGCGACTGCCCCTGATGGCACATCCATCAACGTCACTTTAAATGTTGGCATTATGGGTTTTGTACCGCCACAAGTTATGGATTGGGATCAGAAGAATCTGGCAGGCAAAGTTTCAGTGAATGGCGTCGTGGAAACAGCAACCAAATACGTACCAGAAATGCGCTCAAAAGGTGCTGACCTGGTCGTCGCATTATCCCACGGTGGACTGGATGCATCCCCATACAGCCCAAAAATGGAAAATGGCAGCTTGTACTTGAGCACCGTACCTGGCATTGATGCCTTAATGCTCGGTCATTCCCACTTGATCTTCCCTTTGCAAAAAGAAGCACCTGTAGATCCAACAAAACCATTTAAAATCGATGCGTCTCTGGCAAACTTGCCAGGCGTTGATACAGTAAAAGGCTTGGTCAACGGCGTTCCTGCAGTAATGGCTCAGAGCTGGGGCCGTCGTCTTGGGATTATTCAAATGGTCTTGAAATATCAGGGCGGAAAATGGGTAGTTCAAAAAGATCAAACCAATGTTGAAGCTCGTGGCTTCACCTACACTGATGGAAAAACTAATATAGCAGCTGACCCGAGTATCGCACCGCTGGTTGACACTGAACACAAAGCAACAATGGCATACGCTGCTCAACCATTGGGAACAACAACTGATTTTGAAATGTCTGCCTACTTTGCTTTGGTTGGTGACGTAAGTGCAATTCAGATCGTGAATCAAGCACAAATTAACTATGTGCAAAACTTCATCAATAGCTCGACTGACCCAACAATTGTCAGCTATAAGTCGATCCCTGTTATTTCCTGCAGTGCACCGTTCAAAGCAGGACGCAATGGGCCGACCGATTTCACAGACGTAGCCCCTAGTGCCACTCCAGCAAATCCATTTGGCCTGCAAGTTCGCAATCCTGGCGACTTGTATTTATATGGCAATAACAACTTGCAAGCTGTGAAGATTCAAGGTTCAGATCTGATAAATTGGTTAGAAAAATCCGCTAGCCAGTTCGCGCAAATCAACCCTGCTTTGACAACAGAACAAGACCTGGTTCCTTCATACAGTACCATCTACAACTACGATGTGTTTTACGCGCCAAATAATGCATTGCAGTATCAGATCGACGTAACAAAACCAATAGGAAGCCGCATTGTTAACTTGACCTACCAAGGAAAACCAGTTGCCCCTACAGATAATTTCATCGTTGCTACGAATGATTATCGTGCAGCCGGCGGCGGTAGCTTCCCAGGCATCGACGGTAGCAAGACAATTATCAAGTCACCAGACGCAAATCAAGCAGTTGTCAGCAAGTACGTCAGCAGCCTTGGCAAAATGACCCTGGCAGCAAACGGCTCCGGACAAAGCTGGAGCTTCGTAAAAACAGCGACTCAAGGTCCGGTATTTTTGCGTTCAGTGACCGGTAAATTGCCAGTAGCAAAAAATGCTGGTTTAGCTCGCGTCATTGCAGAGGGCTCAGCCTTAGATTCAAACGGCTACGCCAAATATCAAATCGACTTGAGTAAATAAGCAAAACTAGCCAAGTAAACTAGCGTTAGTTTAGTCACAGCGTGCTCCTGTACTTTGGGAGCACGTTTAATTTTTTGAAATAATTGATGATGCAAACAATTTCCCGCCTTTCTACTGCCACGCTGTTCTTTTTTTTATTTTGTGCATGCAGTCCACATGTCAAACAGAACCCAAGCTCAGCAGAAATTGAATCCATTGGAATGCAAGCACTACATGGACAAAAAAGCGATGCGCTTTTCACACTAAAAACATGGGCTCAGCAAGGCAATGTGGTAGCGCAAAGAGAATTGGCGTATGCACTATCCATTAATACAGACCAGCAAAGCGAAGCTACCGCATGGTTAAAAAAAGCCGCTGAAGGTGGCGATAATGATGCGCAATTCAACTATGCTGAGGCAAACTACAAGTCCCGGTTAGGCTTAAAACAAAACTATGCCGAGGCATGGAAATGGTACGAAGCTGCTTCACGAAAAAAGAATGAAAAAGCGACTTTCATGCTATCCCGTATGAGCAAGTACGGCGAAGGTGTTCCGAAAAATATCGAACAATCGGTTCATTGGTTACAGGTCGCAAGTGAACAAGGCAATGCTCAGGCAATGTTCCTGTTTTCCAATGCGTATGCAGATGGCGAAGGAATTGCAAAGAATCCAGATCTAGCCCGCCATTGGTTAGAACTCTCTGCGGAAGGTGATTTTCCAGTCGCAATTCAAGCGCTGGCGATGGAATTAGATGGCAATCCAAATGCTAAAGAGCAAGACAAACAACGCGCTCGTCATTTGTTAAAAGAAGCAAACGACGAACGCAAAATGCGCTGGAATCAATACCAATAAATTGAGTCGCTTGAGAAAGTATAAAATAAAAAAACATTGCTTCCAGTCGTTTTAAAAAAGTATCTGGCAAGGCTACTTTATTACTTTAAATTCTTATGCATGCGACGCAAATTCAACCACACACCTACGGCAATGGCAGGAATTAATAGTCCCGTGACCAATTCTGGATTAAGCGGAACACCAATCGCCTTCAAGCCTTTGCCTACATACAGCACCAGACCTGCCAGATAATAACTAATGGCGGCGACTGATAAGCCTTCAACGGCTTGCTGCAGCCTTAACTGTTGGGCAGCACGTAAGTTTAAACTTTGCAATATTCTTCGGTTTTGCTGTTCTTGAACAATGCCAACCCGCGTACGCAATAAATCATTGGTATGGGCAATTCTTGCTGCTAATGCTTCTTGCCTTCGCACGACGGACTCACAAGTTTGCATGGCCGGAGCAAGACGCCGATCCATAAACTCAGCGATCGTTGGAATGCCTTCAATCCTGATCTCCCTCAGTTCTTCGATACGTGCGCTGACCAGACTAAAATAAGCTTTAGAGGCAGAAAAACGGTAACTGTTTTCGAGCGCCAATTTTTCAAGTCGAGCAGCAAGAGCTATGATTTGCCTCAGTACATCCTGCTCCGCATCGGTATCAGATAATTCACCCAGCCCGTCGATACCACCTTTCAAAACCATATCGGAGGTCAACTTTACCAATTCACTTTCTATGCTATTTAAAACTGGCACGGCCGCTTGCGCTTGAGGAAGACCAAGTAATGCCATCATTCGATAAGTTTCAATTTCTAGAATTCTTTGAACTATACGACCAGGCTGCTGCTCAAGAAAACCAAAATCCTTCACAACGAAACGACCAAAACCATCCGCTTTAATTAAAAAATCTGTCCAGACTTCGCCACGAGAGATAACTTCACTACCGACCAGCAAAGCACCATCAAAAACGCCACGCATCGAAGCAGCATCTCCGCGACCATATAATTGCGCAGGAAACAAAGCAACGTGTGCGGCGACCATTACCCTACCGCTCAGGGCTGACAACCATTGCTGTGGTACATATCGCAAAGCATTTTTTTCAAATCCATCAGCGTCGAAACCCGATTTACACGCAGCATGAAGGCTGCCACCATCGTTATCCAAAAAAGAATAAGTAGCGAACTCTGTATGACATTCCCATTTCAATCTGAATTGCCCAAAATCATGGAAAAAATATTTTGCTTCCACACCTGGGCAAGCCACACCAAAGTATTGGCAAAAATCAGCCAATATCATCAATTGCGTTTGAGTATTATCACCAGCGATTTTGGCGTCACTACGCGCAAAAACTGCAATGTGGGTCAACATTTCTGGCGACTGCAACAGCAAAGAGGGCCTTGAATGAACCTCAGCGGCAAGAGGAATGCGCAAGGGATGATTGACCAGCGTCGAATTAATCGTCATAACAATTACCAAAAATAAATAACATTCACGACAAGATGCATCTACCAAGCGACATCCCGACGACAATAACCATCTAAATTCCAAAGGCAATCTCAGACATCAAAACAAGATATTCCGTCTGATTACCCCGGATAAATCACGTCGAGTATCGTCAGTTCATCAACACCATTCGGGGTCTTAAGAATAACAGTATCGCCAATCCTACTTTTGGTCAGCGCTCTGGCGACCGGTGCAATCCAACTAATCTTACCCTGCAAAGGATCAAATTCATCTACACCCACGATAGTGATCGTTACTTCCTCACCAGCAAGGTTCTCATAAACCACTGTAGCGCCAAAAAACACCTGATCCGACCCATGATGCACACGCGGATCAACAACTTCAGCAATATCGAGGCGTTTGCTCAAAAAACGAATACGCCGATCTATTTCTCTCAAACGTCGTTTACCATAAATATAATCACCGTTTTCTGAGCGATCACCGTTGGATGCCGCCCATGAAACAATATTAACAACCTCAGGACGATCAATATCGATCAAACGCAAAAACTCGTCTTTCATGCATTGATGACCTTGTGGCGTCATATAGTTTTTTGCGCCAGCAGGTATGGCCGGTGCAGAAACATCATCTTCGTCGTCCGACTCTGATTCTTTAACAAACGCTTTGCTCATTTTTTACATTCTAATCAAACAGATCAAATAAATTAGCATCTTCTCACCTTATCGAGAGCATCCCTTATAAAATAATGTTCTTTGAGCTTCACAACCACGAATAGAACCCATACAGTTAAGAGATGATGACTGTGCCCCATTGCACACACAGATGACAGATGCCAGATAATTTTATTGCAAAGAGGTAAGCTGGTTTAAAAACCGACCTTGCTGCACCATAAAAAGATCGCCATTAATCACCATCAATCAAGGGATATTCAAGATATAGTGCTGCATACGCATTGTATGCGACAGCAGCGATATGACATAGAAATGGAATTTGCATGGCCGAATTTTCTTCGATTAAACTTATTGTGGTCGACGACCACACAGTGGTAAGAGAAGGTATTAAAAGTATTATCAGCTCTACACCTGATATCGGCGTGGTGGCTGAAGCGACATCGGGTTACGATGCTATCCGTTTGTCACGACAACACGATTATAAAGTGATGCTGCTTGACATCGCTTTAGGTGACAAAAACGGCATCGAAGTGTTAAAGCAGATCAAAGCCGAGAAACCTGAAGTTCAAGTGCTGATGTTTTCGATTTATCGCGAGGATCAATATGCAATTCGCTCACTGAAAGCAGGCGCCTCAGGTTATCTGAACAAACAGTGCAGCAAAGAAGATCTTATCAATGCAATTCGTCAGGTCGCAGGTGGACTTAAATACATTAGCCCTCAATTAGCACAAGAATTGGCCAACAATCTGAACCAGGAACATGAAGATGCATTACACAAAACTTTATCAGATCGTGAATTTCAAACACTGACCATGATTGCCTCAGGGAAATCAGTGAGTGATATTGCAAAAGATTTGTCACTATCAGTCAAAACAATCAGCGAATATCGCTCAAGAATTCTCTTAAAGATGAAATTACGTCACAACGCAGAGCTGACTCATTACGCAATTAAGAATCAACTGGTAGACTAGCTAATATCAACCTTAGCTGGCAAGGCATATGTCAAACAAATCGAATAACCCGCAGCCCAAAAGCCCTACTGATATTGCTCGTGAAACCTTTCGTCAACTTGCAATACAGCGAGTTGCACCGACGCCTGATGCATACCAGAAACTTTACAACGAAATCGCGGGGGTCACGACTGCCAGTCAAAACGCAATTTCACCTGCAAAAATCGATGAGCCAGCCGCCGCTGAGCCGTCTGCGGCAGAAAACTTGCTATCTAGCTTTGCGACAAGTCTGCAAAATTCCAAAGGCGAACTTTCAACCTTTGGCTATCGTTTTAGTCGTGCCGCAAAGAGTGGTAATTGGGAAGAGTACAGCAAAACATTGGAGCTTTTAACCGAGCACATTACTGCACCGCAGCCACCTGTATCGCCCGCACCAAAAACAATGAGTCTGGTAGATCCGATACCGGCGCAGCCAAGCAATAGCGTTTCTATCCCTTTAGTTGATTTGCCGCCTGTCGATGACCCACGTCAAAAATTACTCAGGGATCTGCTCTACCGGACTTTATCTCTCGCACTATGTGCTGTGCTAAAGCCGACCTCACCCGCTCTTGCCAGTGAATCCGAAGCACTAGGGATGGCAGTGAAAGATGCTGAATCTGAGAACTCACTCAATCAAGTCGCTTCGCGCCTCAAACAACTGTGTTTCCAAATCGAACTGCAAAGTGGTGATAGTGCGGAACAACAAGAATTGCTGCTACGACTATTTCATTTGCTCCTGTCCAATATTCACGACTTGCTAGACAATGACAATTGGCTGCGAGGCCAGATTGAAGTCGTACAAAATTTAATTGCAGGTCCGATCGACCACCGGGCATTGCAAGAAGCGACGCGTAGCCTTAAAGAAGTTATCTACAAGCAAGGTGCACTCAAAAACACATTGGTTGAATCGAAAAATTCAGTCAAAAACATGATGACAGCGTTCGTCGACAGACTCGACGTCATGGTTCACAGCACCGATGCGTATCAGCACAAAATGGATGATTACGCGATTGAGATTAGCACAGCGAAAGATACCGGCCAGGTGAGCCGCATTATTGGTAATATTCTCGAAGAAACACGTACCGTTCAATCAGAGGCCCTCAGATCACGCGACATCATCGTTGCCGCACAAAAAGAAGTCGTCGAAGCCGAAATCAAGATTAAAGATCTCGAAAACAAACTTGCCCACATGAGCGAGTTAGTCCGCGAAGATCAATTAACAGGCAGTTTGAATCGCCGCGGCATGGATGATATTTTTGAACGCGAAGCGGATCGCGCCGACCGTCGCAATACGCCATTATGCGTAGCCTTATTAGACCTCGATAATTTCAAAAAACTCAATGACACTCATGGACATGCAGCGGGTGACGAGGCTCTGATACACCTGGTACGTATCGTAAAGCAAACCCTACGCTCTATCGACGTCATTGCACGCTATGGTGGCGAAGAGTTTGTCATTATCATGCCTGAAACTGAGATAGAAGAAGCATCACAAGCAATGGTAAGAGTGCAACGTGAACTAACTAAACATTTCTTTACTGCCGATGAGAAGCGCTTATTTATCACCTTCAGCGCCGGTGTTGCACTGCGCGCCCCACGTGAGCCGCAAGAAGCCTTAATCAAACGGGCGGACAAAGCGATGTATGCCGCAAAACAATCTGGGAAGAATCGGGTTGTGATGGCGGATTAACGTTTGAAGCATCGCGAACCCCCTCTTTTTTTCAGAAACGAAAAAAATCAGCCAGTATGTCACGCTGATCTTTTTTAAAGACCAATTCACCACCATCTTTTTGGAAAACGAGCGAGTTAGCTTGCGTATCTCTGCTTATAACACTCACGCCCTGCGAAATAACGCTACGATCAGCGACTTTACAATCACCGATAATCGCAGAATTGGGGTACATAATGACCCCCTCGCCCAATACGGGGGCGGCGCCGTGGTTTTTACCTACAGTCGAATTTTGATAGAGAACCAGGTAGTTTCCGTAAGTAGCTTTAGCTAATACAATCCCCACAGAATGCCCAATAAAGAAAACCGGCGGCATTTCAATCTCATAAAACAGGTCGATGCCGTTGAGCGCTTTGTTTAGGTAAAATAACTTTGTGCAAATATCTGGCTGATGTTCGTTTCTATGAATACTATTGCTTAAATAATATAAAAACATGCAGTATTGAGTGGAATGCAAATAATTAAATTTATCCGGAGTCCACATTTTTACTCGATTGATACAATTACCTGTCCTCACGAGTGCTTCATCAATATACTTCTCTAAAACATCACGGCCATTTTTTCCATCTGGGAAGAAGGAATTAAGTTGATTCTCCAGGTAGCGTAATAATCCACTCCTCCCAAGATGAACGATATCCATTATTCACTCCGATAAATCATATACACCAACGCTGCGTCGAATTCCAACAATCCTTCATCTTCATACCAATTGGTATCATCACCCACCGTCTCAATCCTTAGAGGAACGCGTTTAACTTCTTGAAACCCAACTTTTCTATAGAAATCTAAGGCCGTATTGTCGGATCTGACGCGAACACCAAGCGAAGTTAGTGACAATTGCTCTTTCGCCCACTTCAAGGTTGTTTGCAATGCCAGCTTCATCAAACCGGAGGGAGATGCCCCGCCACTGACGATCGCATCCGCCTCACCGTAACCAGTGTCCCAATCAATAAAAGCTAAACCGATATGTCCCAAGCGCTCGCCGTCAAGCGTCTCCAGCATAAATAAAATTTTGCCTTCATTTTTATGAACATATTCCGATAGCCATTTGGCTGTTCGCTCCGGATGCGCGCGAAATTCAGTCAAGAATGATTTAACGTATTTGTTCCTCCAGTCGCTCAACAGTTGCAAATCGAGAGGATCATGCTGATTTGGTAGCGTTGGTATAACTCGCAAATAGGCCCGTACTGGCTTACCTACGGGGATAACAAAATTGGTCTTATTTATTCCTGAGCTTTCTTTAATATAATGCAGGAGGTTTTTCCCAACCGATAATCCAGTGTTCATTTTTCTCTCGCTTCAAAATAAGCACGCACTTGTTCAGCTACTTCTTTTACGACGCTCAAAGGCATTTTAGAATGAAGCGGTAAAGAGAGAATTTCTTTACCGACCTTATCAGTCACATCAAGATTCCCGGCCTTGCAATTTTTCCACAGAGAGAACAAATGTCCTGGCTGCCAATGGATGCCAGTATCGACACCATTTTTCTTTAATTCTGCGCGCAAGTCATCCCGTTGTTCTGCTGGCACACGGATGTAATATAAAAACGGATTTACTTCATCAAAATTGGTATTTGGAACTCTGACATGGGGAACGTCTTTTAACAGTTCATTGTAATACCTGGATGCTTCACGTCGACTAGTTGAGATCACATCCAACTTACCCAACTGAGCAACACCAATTGCAGCGTGCATATTTAACATGTGGTAGCGAAAACCAACGCGCTCAACATCAAAAGTCCAGGCACGTTGATTCTGGTACATGACTGAAGAGGGTTGTTGCATGCCTAGCAAACGTAACTCATGCACATACTTTAATTCTTCTTCTGTCTTTACGACAACAGTTCCGCCATCCAAACAGGTGATTGTTTTTACTGGGTCATGGCTGAAAACACAAATATCTGAAAAGCTGCCTACTGGCTTACCTTTATATGCCGAGCCAAATGAATGCGCGGCATCGTGGATAACGCGTAGATTGTGTTTTTTCGCGAATGCGGCAATTCCTTCATGATCAGACAAAATGCAATCGTAATCCATGACAATGATAGCTTTAGTTTTTGCTGTTACAAGCTCTTCTGCCTTAGCCAAATCAAGTTCCAACGTATCATCGTTGCAATCACAAAATACGATGTCTGCCCCTACCCACCCGATTGCCTGAAAATCAGCTGAACAATTAAAAGAAGCAACAATGACTTCATCCCCTTTTGAGACGCCAGCCACTAACAAGGCAATATGCAAAGCTGCTGTACCAGTACTTACTGCAGCAACATAGCGATCTTCTGCACCGATAATTTCTTTTACTTTTTGCTCGAACTGAGAAACATAGCTTCCCATTCCCAACCAACCCATTTCCAAAGATTCTTTACTGGCGTTGATTTCTTCTTGTTCTATCAATGGCTTAAATACGGGAATCATTTTTAATCTCCTAACAATTTCAGGTTGGTCAATATTCACTAAAGTGTTTATTCAAATGTATGTATTTCAGGGATCGCAACAGCAAACCGTGGCTCCCAACGACATACCTGCCTTAACTCCTTAGAAATTTCGTCTCTTAAATTCCAAGGTAAAATCAAAATCCAATCTGGACGCTCCCGAATAAGAAAAGGTACATCTACGATCGGGATTCTGCTACCCGGAAGGTATTTGCCTTGCTTATGCGGATTGGCATCAACGACATAGCTCAATAAATCACTTCGTACGCCAGCAAAATTGAGTAAAGTATTCCCTTTTGCAGCGGCACCATAAGCTGCTACGCGCAAGCCATCGCGTTTGCAATCCAACAGAAAGCGCAAAACTTCGTGTTTAGTTTTTTCAGCTTGATCCTGGAATGTAGTATAAAAAGTCAAACTGGTCATTCCAAGTTGACTTTCCTTCTGTAGCAGTTGCGATACGGCGCAAGTAGCGATGTACTCCCCAGAGTCGGAACGTTGTGCGTAGACACGTAAGCTTCCGCCATGCGTCGGTAATTCTTCCACATCAAATATAGTCAGCCCGTTGGCCGCAAAAATCCGCTGCACTGCGGTCAGTGATAAATACGAATAATGTTCATGGTAAGCTGTGTCAAACTGTAATCCCTGCACCATCTGCAACAGATGTGGAAACTCAAAAGTTGCTACGCCACCAGGTTTAAGCAAGGTCGTAAAACCTGCAACAAAGTCATTAATGTCAGGCACATGCGCCAATACATTATTGGCTACCATCAGGTCGGCTTGCCGTCCTTCGCTAGCGAGCGTAGAGGCTAAATTTTGACCAAAAAATTCGGAAACAATTTCTATCCCACGTGCTCTCGCGGCTGTAGCAGTGCTGGCGGTTGGCTCAATACCGTAACAAGGAATATTCGCTGCTTTAACATACTGCAGTAAGTAACCGTCGTTGGCTGCGACCTCGACAATGCAATGCTGCGTACCAAGCATAAAGCGTTCGCGCATCGATGCAACATAGTGTTCTGCATGTTTTAGCCATGTACTCGAATAAGAACTAAAGTAGGCATAATCACCATCAAAAAGAGCCTCCCGTCCGGTGAAATCTTCAGTCTGCACCAACCAACAATGTTCGCAGACCAGTAAGCGTAAAGGCAACCACGTTTCGGAAGCATGTAACTGTTCCGGTCGAAGATAGGCATTCGATGGAGGCGCTGTGCCTAAATCCAGCAAGGTGTTATTCAATAGTGTCTGACAATGTCTGCATTTCACAGCTAAACTCCTTTAAATTCGTCAGTCAACAATGGATGTGATTGATCTCGCCCGGACAATTCTAGCACTGGCAATGGCCAAACTATATTCAAGCGCGGATCTGCCACTGACAGCCCGGTTTCTGCCTCAGAAGAATATGCTTCGCTATGACAATATAGCAGATCAACCTCGTCCGTTAATGTCTGAAAACCGTGCGCAAAGCCCTGCGGTATCAATAATGAACAATGATTTTCTGCGGATAGCCGCTCAGCATGCCAATGCAAAAATGTTGGCGAGCCTTTGCGCACATCGACAACCACATCCCATATTTCACCTCGCAAGCAAGAAACCAGTTTCATCTCACTGTGTGGAGGCAACTGAAAATGTAAGCCGCGAACCGTTCCGCGCTTTTGTGTATAGGTGTGATTGATTTGCCTTACTGTGCCTCGCCAACCAGCCGCACTCAATACTTCATCGCAAAACATTCGTTCAAAAAAGCCACGCGCATCACCAAGTGGAAGACGTTTCAGCAATGTTAGCCCGAACAAGGGTGTTGAACTCTGTAGAAATCGCTCACTCATACAAACGCCTCAAACGCAGCAATATCGTTAAGACAAAGCTGATACGCATCTGCGCCATCAGCAAAGGCACGGTACCATTGCATGCTATATGTGACAGCCTGGTTAAGATCGAAGCGAGGCTCAATTCCCAAGATATCACGGGCTTTATCCACATTCAGACTCAGCAATCCAGCTTCGTGCTCACCTTCAAGTTGACTCGCATACTTAATTTCACCGCTACCATACGCCTGTCGTGCCAGATCTATCACCTGCCGTACCGTTGCATTCGCTTCTGGCGAGGGTCCAAAATTCCACGCCCCGCCAGCCAACGTTTGACTTACCAATGCCTGTGCGAGCCTCAAATAAGCGGACACCGGCTCAAGCACATGTTGCCACGGCCTCACCGCCTCAGGGCGTCTTATATCAAGCACCTGCCCCGATTGCCACGCTCTGATCGCATCCGGCAACAAACGATCTTCCGACCAATCTCCACCACCGATCACATTCCCCGCCCGTGCGCTGGCAATCTGAGTGCCTTGATCACGCAAATATGCATCACGATAACTAGCAATAATTAATTCTGAAGCAGCTTTACTTGCACTATATGGATCATGCCCACCGAGTTCGTTGTTTTCTCTGAACGCATGACCTTGCTCCGGATTTTTATATACTTTATCCGTCGTTACCAACACTGCAGCTTTGACAGACTCCAAACCGCGCAATGCATCTAACACATGCACGGTACCCAGCACGTTGGTCGCAAAGGTCTCTACCGGCTGTTTATAACTTTTTCTGACCAATGCTTGCGCAGCCAAATGAAAAACGATTTCGGGCTGTGCCGCGTGAATGAGTGCACTGAGTTTGTGCTGCTCGCGAATATCACACACATGATGATCAAGATTTTTTTCTATTCCTGCCGCAATAAATAAAGAAGGCTGCGTCTCTGGTGCAAGCGCTATGCCAGTCACCTTCGCACCCAATTGATGCAAATAGATGGCCAACCAACTTCCCTTAAAGCCAGTATGCCCAGTCAATAAGACGCGGCGCCCGCGCCAGAAATCTTTGTCTAATCTCATTTCCACGTTTTCCAGGGTGCTCTGCCTGACTGCCATAACTCTTCGAGCAGTGTTTTCTCACGCAAAGTATCCATAGGCTGCCAAAAGCCGCTGTGCTCGAACGCTCTCAACTGATCCTGTTGAGCCAAATTCGCGAGCGGTTCCAATTCCCAGCTCGTTGTATCGTCGTTGACAAAATCAATCACTTTTGGTGACAAGATAAAATAGCCACCATTAATCCACCCGCCATCACCGCGTGGTTTTTCTATAAAGCCATCGACCTTATCACCGTCCCTCAATAAGGCACCGTAGCGCCCTGGAGGCAAAACAGCAGTAACAGTGGCGAGTTTTCCGTGTTTTTGATGAAAAGCAATGGAGGCCGCAATATCGACATCGGACACGCCGTCACCGTAGGTAAAACAAAAAGCCTCTTCATCCTTGAGATAGTTTGCAACTCGCTTAAGACGACCGCCAGTCATCGTTTCAGCACCGGTATCGACCAACGTCACCTTCCATGGCTCAGCATGTTGTTCATGAACCTCCATTTGATTATTCACCAAATCGAAAGTGACGTCAGACATATGCAAAAAATAATTGGCAAAATATTCTTTGATGATGTAGCCCTTGTAACCACAACAAATCACAAAATCATTGATGCCATGCGCCGAATAACTCTTCATGATGTGCCATAACAGTGGATATCCGCCCACTTCTATCATGGGTTTCGGACGAAGATGTGTCTCCTCAGAGATGCGGGTTCCCAATCCACCTGCAAGTATGACGGCTTTCATACCGATTCCTTTTCGCAATAGATTTTCCACATCTGACGATAAGCATTTTCGACGTCATGGGCAAACAATTTTTCATCCATTAACGGAGACTTGATCAATTCAGCACGCATATTTTTCCTCAAATGCTGAAGCAGTTCGGTATCGTGAGCAAGTGTCAATACTTTTTCTGCGTACTCCATCTCTGAATGCGCGATCCATTCTGGATGACCTGCCGCGCCAAGAATACTTGAACCGATGCGCCCCACAGAGGGACGATCAGCCAATGTAACGAAAGGAATACCCATGAATAAGGTCTCAATCAGCGTAGTGCCAGAGTTATGTGGGAAGCAATCGAGGCCAATATCAATTTTTTGCAACGGCAGCCATGATGGCGATGAATAACCAATATCAAGGCGAGAACGCTCGATACCATGCTGCATGAAACGTGCTGCGACCTCATCTTGAATCTGAGGATCGCCAAAATCGCTGCTATTGATCATTAAGCGAGAATTAGGCATCGCATCAAGAATTGCTGACCAGACTCTGACGACTTTATGCGTTATACGATTAGAGCGTGATAAGGTTCCGAAAGTAATAACCCCGTCTTTCAGCAAAGGAGATTCTGTAAAATCTTGCGCGACTCCAGCGGGACGGTAAACGATAGAGGTATTTTCAAGACACCAAAGCTTTTCAGAAAAAAGATGATCGCAATTGGTGTTTGCTATGTGGCGATCAGTCAAATAATAATCAATTGCCGTTAAACCGGTTGTATAACCAAAATCCAGCCAATGCAATGAAACCGGCGCTGGCTTTCTTGCCATGACACCTAGTCTGTTATCGCTAGAGTGGCCACTGATATCAACCAAAATATCAATTTTGTCGGATTTGATTCTTTCCGCGAGTGCCTCATCACTCATCCCCTTAGTATCTACCCAACAATCAACAGTTGCTTTGTATCTAAGCGTATCTTCGTCCTCTTTTGGCGGATCAGAATAGGCAAATACTTCCAATTGGGTATGGTCATGCCTCTCCATCAATGGCAACAAGTGAAACTTACAAACCTGGTTATAAAATGCCTGAGAAATATATCCTACACGAAGCCTTTTATTTGGATCCTTTAAATTGTCAAACTTTGTCCAGGTATTGTGAAACGGCAGACCAAAACGCTGATTGAACTCTTCGTAACCACCATAAATTACCTCTGCAGGTAAATCTGGATGGTTATTCAAGACAAAAAGCAATGAACTGTATATCTTGCGGCTAAAATCCGACTGGGGGTCTTTCTCAAGAGACAATGCCTTCATGTAAGCTTCAATCGCACCATCTAATTGATTTACTCTCTGCAAAACATTTCCATAACCAGCCCATACCTTAGAGCTCGTGGCACATACTTGAATAGCAGTTTGCGCCAGCAAAACCGCATCTTTATCCTGCCTATTTGTAATTAATATTTCTAACAAACATACATACGAAAGTGCATTGTCTGACTGCAATTCCAAAGCCTTACGAAAATGTGCTTCAGCCTTATCTAGCTGTTTTTCCTTTTGATAGGAAACAGCTAGATTAGTATGAAAGTAAGGAATATTCGGGTCTAACAATATTGCATTTAAATAATAGGTAATTGACTCTTTATTTTGCCCCAAACCAAACAGCGCATTACCCATATTATTGTGGGCATTTGCCAGACCAGGCTCTAATTCAATAGCTCGCTTCAAATAGCTTTCTGCTTTTTCATAGTTTTTCAAACCGTTATGAGCAGCGCCAAGATTGCCAAAAATTCTGGAATTTTGCGGCATTAGCGCTAACGCACGCTGAGCTGGATCCAATGCATCCTCAAAGCGATCTTGTTCAATACGACTAATAGAAAGGTAATCCCAGGAAAATGGGTCCTTCGGCCGACATGCGCTCAACCACAGAGCAACCTTCTCCAGCAATTCAAACTCACGCGCAATAATGAGTGCATCTTGAAACTCATATGCAATGTCTGCATTAAATTTCTCGGCTAAATCACCCTTGTAGGCGCGTTGCAGGCTTTCAAATGCACGTGCATATTGCTTTAGTTGGGTATCAATTTTCACCAGCAAATAATTCGCCGATGCATTGAGTGGAAATTTTTCTATAATTTTCAGACATCGCAACTCAGCTTCTTTCAACTGATTTGCTTTCAAATGAGCTTTAGCCTCAGTCAGGATTTTTGGAAGGCTATCGGATTTCACTATCACCACTCCCTAGTTTTTAACGGAAAGCATTTATCGGCGAATGCTTTCATTGCAAAAAAGCACTTCAATTAACACTATTCTATCTAATCAGACCAATTTCTAAACAGCAAACAAAGCCAATAATAGACGCCAAATCCCCTAAAGTAATTTTAAAACTTGCCGTCAAGCGGAAAAAACCGAAAAACTTAAGCAAAAAAAATAATATTTATTTGCAGAAATTTCCTCAAATTTTTCAAGACACAACCGTAACCCTAAACAACGGCGGTGCAACAGTCATCAGGACAGACCAAAGTTTGAGGCTAAACCCCCGAATTAAATCACTTAGGCAAGGAGCACTAAAATGTCTTCATTCATCAATACCAATATTAACTCGTCGATTGCACAGAATAATCTGAACACATCGCAAGCATCGTTGCAAACAGCATTGCAACGCTTGTCTTCAGGTTTGCGCATCAACTCCGCAAAAGACGACGCCGCCGGTCTGGCAATTTCTCAACGGATGACCTCTCAATTAGAAGGTCAAAATCAAGCTGCACGTAATGCGAATGATGGTATTTCTTTAGCGCAAACAGCTGAGGGCGATTTAGCTCAAATTGGCTCCAACTTGCAACGTATTCGTGACCTGGCAGTTCAGGCAGCCAACGGCACAAACAGCGCATCTGACCGCGCTGCTTTGAACAATGAAGCCAGCCAATTGATCTCTGAGATCAACCGTGTTGCAAGCACATCCAACTTCAACGGCGTTAATCTGTTGGACGGCTCCTTCTCCAACCAAACATTCCAGGTTGGTGCTAATGGCACAAGCAACGATCAAATTTCTATCAGCGCAATCGCCAGTGCAAAATCGTCTGCATTAGGTGTTGGATCAACCTCAAGCTACTCTGCCAACCTCGCTGGTAGCGGCTCATCAGTTGATGCTATTGGCGCAGGTCAGATTTCTATCAACGGTGTAAGCATTGGCGCATCCGCCTCTGACGGTGTTTCTTACAAAGATGCGAACGGTAGCGCGATTGCTAAAGCAGCTGCGATTAACGGCGCAACTGGCACCACCGGTGTCTCAGCAACAGTCAATGCAACAACTGTTGCAGGTACTGCGGTATCTTCAGGCGGTCTGGTAGCAATTGCGACGGGCGACATTAAAATCAACGGCGTAGACATCGGAGCGATTGGATCTGCAAGCACTGCTGTTCAACGTGGCAGCCAAGTTACTGCTGCCATCAATGCTAAATCGACACAAACTGGCGTTACCGCTAGTTACGATACTACTACTGGCGCAGTTGCGTTGAATGCTGCGGATGGTCGTAATGTTACTATCGAAACAGCAGCAGACGCGAACGCCGCTAACGCCGATAGCTTGACCGGACTGACCGCAGGTAACGCTGCCACATCTTTGGCAACGACATCTACCACAGCCGCAAAAATCAGCCTCACTTCGACCAGCTCCAAAGGTATTCAGGTAGCAAATGGTTCGCAAACTACCGTTACTGGTTCAGCTGCTTCAGCTGGTCTTTCAGTAGGCGACCTGCAAATCAATGGCGTTGATGTCGGCGCCGTTGCATCTAACTCAGTGGCAACAATCGATGGTCAAAACATCGCAGATGCTATCAATGCAGTAACAAGCAAAACAGGGGTTACCGCTTCAGTAAATTCTGCTGGTAAAATTAGCTTAACATCCTTAACCAATTCTGACATTGCGATTACAGGTACAACAGCTGCCAGTGCGAATGCTGGTTTTGCAATCGCTACGACTAAGTCAGGTACGTCAGCTGCGAGCGGTGCGACGGTCGTTGGTGTAAGCACAGCCGCGGTTGCAGCATCAACTACAGTGGGCGCTGGTTTATCTTCACTGGATTTAACAACAGCAGCGGGTGCAACGCAAGCGTTATCAACCATTGATTCTGCCTTAAGCTCAGTCAATAGTTCTCGAGCAGCCTTGGGTGCTTACCAAAACCGCTTTACTTCAGCTGTAACTAGCTTGCAAACTTCGCAATTGAACTTGTCTTCTGCTCGTAGCCGTATTCAAGATGCAGACTTTGCGACAGAAACTGCAAACTTGACACGTGCACAGGTATTGCAACAAGCTGGTACAGCAATTTTGGCTCAAGCAAATCAACAACCTAACGGCGTTCTCGCTCTGTTGCGTTAATCAATCGTCGAATAGGCAATTGATGTAGAGCTTCCCCTGACCAGAAATTGGTCAGGGGAATATCACTTTGAAGGATACGATCATGGACATCCCTTCGATTGGAAATTCAACTCCTCCTGGACAGATCACGCCAGATAAAAGCGTAGCGACACCCGTTACCAATCCCCAAGCTGTTGCCACTTCCACTCAGGCAACACCTGTTACCGCGACGTCGCAGGCAGACAACAAAAAAACTGTCGACGAAGCAGAGCTTTCAAAAGCAGTGAATGACATTAATAAATCACTCCAAGATAAAGGGCGAGGCGTTCGATTTAGCATAGACCAGGATAGCAAACGCGTGGTGGTCAAAGTTATCGATCAAAACACCAATCAGGTACTAAGCCAGATACCAACCGAACAAACACTTGAAATCTCTAAATCTTTAGATAAATTACAGGGGTTATTAGTGAAGCAGGAAGTTTGATATTGGCGCATGATGAAAACGCCTGTGTTTTTCGTCAATGCAACCTTCTGCTTTCATTGCTTATTTTGAAAATAGCGGGGAAATACCCCTCTGTCATACAAATTGGAATCCAGCCAGATTTGATACAGTAAGGGCTAACAAAGGAGAATTATTGTGTCAGTATCATCACTCGGCATCGGCACGGGTCTTCCCGTTGACAGCATCATTAGCAAATTAATGGCTGTTGAAAGTCAACCTCTAGCTGCTATTCAGAAAAAACAAACAAGCTATCAGGCTGACGTGACGGCATATGGCGCAATTAGTAGCGTGGTGAGTGCATTTCAGAGTTCTTTGAACACATTAAGCAATCCCTCGACTTTTAGCAACCTGACTGCAACCGCTGCGGATTCATCTATTGCTACCGCTACGACGTCTAGCGTAGCAACGGCTGGCACATACAGCGTAAACATCTCACAACTCGCGCAGGGTCAATCCATATCAAGTGCGGGTCAGGCATCATCCACAAATACCATAGGCACAGGAACCAGTACCACGGTGACATTTCAGTTTGGCACAATTAGTGGCGGCACCTCGGCAAATGGCGTCTACACAGGCGCAACATTCACTCAAGATGCAACACAGTCCACTGGAACCATCACGCTTGATAGCAGCAACAACTCTTTGCAGGGCATACGCGATGCGATCAACAATGCCAAGATTGGCGTTAACGCCTCCATCGTTGGTGACGGCAGCGCTACACCTTACCACTTAGTATTAGCCTCAGCCAGCACTGGTGCGACCTCAAGCCTCAAGATCAGTGTCAGCGGCGACACAGCGTTACAAAATTTACTATCCAATGACCCTGCAGGAACGCAAAACTTCAAAGAAATTACTGCGGGTCAAAGCGCCAATTTAACAATTAATGGCATAGCGGTCACCAGTACAACTAATAATGTCAGTTCATCAATACAAGGCGTTACTGTAAAATTGGCCAAGGTTGGCTCAACCTCAATCAACGTTGCAGCCAACACCTCCGCGGTGACGACCGCCATCAATTCATTTATCACTGCTTACAATAATGTTAACAGCACAATTACACAATTAACTGCATACAATCCAACCACCAAAGCGGCCGGTGCTTTATTGGGTGACCCAACTGTTCAAACCATACAAAATCAATTGCGCAGCACCTTAAGTAATGCTGTTGGTGGTCTTGGAGGCAATTTTACGTATCTCGCCCAAATTGGGATTACGTTTCAAAAAGATGGGACACTGGCAGCTGATTCCGGAAAACTTCAAACAGCATTGAGCAATAATTTTACAGACGTTGGCGGTCTGTTCGCAGCCGTTGGCCAATCTAGCGATAGCCTAACAAGACAAGTCGGCTCTACCGCAGCCACCACGGCAGGTAAATATGCCTTAAATGTCACTCAGATTGCAACACAGGGATCATTGGTCGGCAACGTCAATCTTAACAGCGCCAACACAACAATTGCAGCCAATACCTCAATTAATGTGACATTGGATGGAATAACTGCTGCGGTAAGCCTGCCAGCAGGCAGCTATAACGCAACACAACTTGCAACCCTGGTTCAGTCTTCCGTCAATGGCACCTCTGCATTTTCAGGTGGAGGTCTATCTATTGTAGCCTCTATTAATAGCAGTGGCTTTCTCAATTTAACTTCTGGTAGCTACGGCAGCAAATCAATCGTCAGTCTGTCCAGTGGCACGGGTACCACCGTCTCAGCACTCACAGGAACGTCATCGGCGGGTTTTGTAGGCAAGGATGTTGCTGGCACCCTCAATGGCGTGGCTGCGACTGGCTCAGGCCAGATATTAACCGGAGCGAGTGGCTCGGCGTCAGATGGTTTACAAATAATCGTCAACGGCGGAACCGTTGGTAGTCGTGGAACAGTCTATTTCTCGCAAGGATTTGCATACAAACTCAACACTGTTGTTTCAAGCATTACAGGACCAGGAGGTCTAATCCCAAATGCGACATCAGGATTTACCAGCACCTTGAAGGATCTGCAGAAGCAGACTGATACTTTAAATGTTCGACTAGCAGCAACTCAAGCAAGATTGCAAGCCCAATATTCAGCACTCGATCGCGTCGTTTCCGGACTGCAGTCACAACAAAGCTTCTTAACACAACAAATTGGCGTCCTTAACGGAACCACAAATAAATAAGTTAATTATCAGTCAACTGTGAAGGACTAAGTATGTTTGGCTCATCTAAATTATACGGCGCAAATGCGTACACCAAAATTGGTGAAGAAACTGGCGTAATGGCAGCCGATCCGCACAAGTTAATTGTTATGCTGTTCGACGGCGCGATCATAGCCATAGGCAATGCTATTCAGCAAATGAAAAATAACGAAATTGCTAAAAAAGGCAAATCCATTTCACATGCTATCACTATTATTGACAATGGCTTGCGCGCCAGTCTTGACAAAGAAGCCGGCGGGGAAATTGCGGTTAATCTTGATGCACTTTATGAATACATGAGCCGCGAATTGCTCTTGGCGAACGCAGGAAACAAAGAAGAAAAAATGCTGGAAGTTCAAAGCTTGTTACGCGATTTAAAAACGACCTGGGAGGCGATCAATCCAGTTGTTCAAGTACAAGCGGCACCCCCGCAAACAATGAATATCGATCCATTACAACCAAAACAAATACACGCATTTGAGGCCTGATTAAGCATGGAAAGCACAGAACTTATCTCTTTATATGAAAATGTGGCAATCATTACCGATCAGATGCTGCGTGCAGCGCGTGAACGAGATTGGGAGCTACTTTGCCAATTGGAATCCAATTGCAGCTCGACCGTTGCGATCATTCAAAAAAATGAAATACCTGTTTCTCTCACACCAGAATTGAGAGAACAAAAAATTCGCATGATTAAAAAAATTCTGGCGGATGATAAAGAAATTCGCGACATTACAGAACCCTGGATGGCTGAGTTAGCGGATCTTATTAAAAGCAACACTACATCGCGTAAGTTGAATCAGGCTTACGGAGCCTCTAAAACCTTCTAAAACATGTCGAACCGCCTTGATAGTACCAACAAACTCATCGGAACTATTGAGGCGAATTCGCTAACCACGCTAGCAAAATCAGCAAAGCAGCCACTTCTTTCCAATCTCGGCGAGCCAGGTGACACCAAAGATGTCAAAGGACAAGTTCTGGCTAAACTAGCTGATGGAAGTTATCAGGTTCAAGTTGGAAAAGTAGTCGCGAACATCTCTTTGCAAAAAGAAAGTCAGATCGGTGACATCGTCGACATTCGACTTAATTCTTCTAGTATTCCAGAGGAAGCAAGCAATGCCACAGAAACGCCAACTCTGGCAACTAGAAAACCCCTGACGAATGCCGCTAGCGAAATAAAAGCTGCGCAATACCAGCAAGCAGGCACCAACAACCATGCAAACCTAAGCAACCAACAAAGTAGCGTCACCGTATTGAGCAACTTCAGCAAACTCATCGACATCCTGCTGAGACCCAGCGAAGACCTACAAAGCTTACACGCAAGCAGCTCCAAGCCAATGCTAACCGGACTCAGTGAGCTTCAAGATACACAAAAAGTGAGTACGTTATTACATAAAGAGATTTCAACCAGCGGTGTGTTTTATGAATCGCACTTAGCCGACTGGGTCGAAGGAAAAAAAACAATTGCCGACTTGTCATTGGAACCTCAATCACAACTTCCTACACTTGATAATAGCTATGCAGGTTTGAAAACTGGCGAAAATAGCCCCTACAAAGAACTAACGCAAATTATTCAACAGCAGTTTCATACACTGGAAAACAATAGTCTGCGCTGGCAGGGTGAACTCGTTGCCGGGCAAAAGATAGAATTTGAAATCCGACGCGACAACCCTCAAAAAAAATCAAACCAACCCAAAGACGAACATGAAACATACTGGCAAAGTGAAGTGCGCTTTACACTTCCGACAATAGGAACTGTCGCCACAAAAATTCACTTGACCGGGAATCATTTACAATTGGTTTTCGATACAGATAACGAGTCAACTGAAAAAGCACTGAAGGCGCACGCCCCCGAACTTGCAGCTTCCATGGAAGCAATCGGCACCACTTTAGATAGTTTCACGGTTAAGCCCCATGGTAAAGACAAATAACACCGCAAATAAAAATGCTGTTGCCATTGCCTATGAAACTGGCGCAAGCGCCCCAAAAGTAGTTGCCAAAGGCAAAGGTTTGATTGCAGAAACAATTATCGCCAAAGCAAAAGAATGCGGTATTCATGTTCACGAATCAAAAGAGTTGGTATCATTGCTAATGAAAGTCGATTTAGACAAAGATATTCCACCCACGCTCTACCGTGTGGTTGCAGAACTTCTTGCTTGGCTTTACCATATTGACAAAGAAAAATCAGAAGACAATATTGGGACAAAGGAAAAAGACTTACCTCCCAACATTCCATTCGTACCAACAAACTTTGACGAAAAATAATTAAGCTGAATTATGCAAATTTCACCAACACTGGGGACAGAAAACCAAAGTCCTTATCAGGTAGATTCTCGAAGAGAAATTATCTCTTTACTTAAGGGACTGCGCGATAGCAACCAACTGATCAGTATGGTGATCCATAGTGGTAGCGAGGTGTTCATTACGTCGATTCTGGATATCGATGAAGAAAATAATTTGGTCATCGTTGATAGCGCGCCAGGCAAACTCGCCAATCAAAGAATCATCGAAGCACCAAGAGTTTCATTCGAAGGTTTATTAGATAAGATTGGTATCCAATTTTCCAGCTCAAACTTAAAATTGGTTGACTTTGAAAATAGACCTGCTTTGCAGTTTACAATTCCACCCAACCTGATCAGATTACAGCGCCGCGAATACTACAGAATCAACACACCTTTATCGACTCCGATTAAGGTAAGCATGCCGGTCGAAGTTGATGGCAAAATAGAAATTCTAAAATTTAGCCTGGTCGACATTAGTTGCGGTGGTGTTGCTATACTTGATGAGAAAAAAGTACTCGACTGCTCAATTGGTAAAACGTTCGAGCATTGCAAATTAGACCTACCTTCAGTCGGTTTGGTAGATATTACGTTACAAATCAGAAATCATCAGGAATTGGTTCTGTTAAATGGCAAATCTAATCGCCGAATTGGATGCCAATTTATAAATCTTTCAAATTCGGTTCTCTCTAATGTTCAACGCTACATTATGAAATTAGAAAGAGAACGAAATGCCAAAATGACTGGCATCGGTTAAAAAACTGCTCTTGTAGACAAACTCAAACTTGCATGTTCATGATGTCGTTATAGGCTGTCACCAGCTTATTGCGAGCTTGAACCGTTGTTTGGAATGAAATACTTGCTTTTTGCATGGATATCATGACATCAGCCAGGCTCACCTTATCGTCACCAAGTGCAAATTGCTCGCCTAGTTTTTGTGAGTCAGTTTGCACTTTATTTACATGATCCAATGACGCTTTCAGTGCGTCAGCAAAATTCAGCTTTGAAGTAGTCGGCGGTTCCGCACCCATGACATGAGGCATAACCCCCGAACTTTGTTCCATTTTTGCGGCAACCGTTTTCAGCTGTGCAACCATTGCATTTATCTGACTGCGGTCTATGCCTGCGACACCCATATATCCTCCAACTAACTTAAATTTATCACAAGCATCACATTACCATCGACCGCCGTATGCATTTGCCCGATAAGAAGCAATAAACAGGCTTTTATCAAAGGATTGAAATTGCAAAATAAGTCCAGAATTGGCAACAAGGAAAAAACCACAATGGCTTAGGTATATGCAACAACATCTTCACACTCCCCAATTTGATAAGGTGATTTATGGCAACAGCTGAAAACACCGTTCTCGACGCGGCTCAGGCGGTGGAATTACCACGCTTTCTTGGGCTCCCCCAAACTCCAGGGGTACGTACCGCACTACTCTCTGCCGGCGCAGCCCTGATACTAGCGATCATGGTCGGAATCTGGTTATGGAGCCAACAACCAGAATACAGGGTTTTGTTTTCCAATTTCAATGACAAAGACGGCGGCTCGATTGTCGCCTCTTTGCAACAAATGAATGTACCGTACAAGTACTCAGACTCTGGCACCGCGATTTTAGTGCCCGCCAATCAAGTTCATGATGCACGACTAAAGCTAGCAACACAAGGTTTACCAAAAGGCGGAAATGTTGGTTTCGAATTGATGGAAAACCAAAAGTTAGGTGTTTCTCAGTTCCTGGAACAAGTCAATTTTCAGCGCGCACTTGAAGGAGAATTGGCAAAAACAATACAATCCGTGGCATCAGTACAAGCCGCGAGGGTTCATTTAGCCATACCTAAGCCAAACGTTTTTGTACGCGATCAGCAAAATCCTACAGCATCGGTACTCCTTAATCTTTACCCAGGTCGCATACTCGATCAAGCACAAGTTAATGCCATTCTGCATTTGGTCGCGAGCAGCGTCCCTGAGTTATCCACCAAAAACGTTTCGATTGTTGATCAAAATGGAAATTTGCTATCTGACCCAAACAAACAATCTGGCAGTAACAATTTAGATCCAGCCCAAATCAAGTATGTACAAGACTTTCAGGACAACGTAGTCAAGCGTGTTGAATCCATTATCACCCCTATCGTTGGCAAAAATAATGTACGCGCCGAAGCAACAGCAGACATTGACTTCTCCAGAAGCGAGCAGGCCGCTGAAAGCTATCGCCCGAACTCCCCACCTGAAGCGTCAACCATTCGTAGTCAACAAACGAGTGAAAGCTACAATAAAAACAATAATCCCTCTGGCATCCCGGGTGCATTATCCAATCAGCCCCCTGCTCCAGCGACGGCACCTATTGTAGGTGCCGGACAAAATGCTACGGCGTCCGCTGCGTCTAACGCTGCACTCTTGCAGAAAGATGCAACAATCAATTACGAAGTCGACAAAACTGTTCGTTATACACAACAAAACATGGGTGGGGTAAAACGCATCTCAGTCGCCATCGTGCTCAACTACAAGACGGAGACCGACAAATCAGGCAAAGTAACCACCCGCGCATTAACGGATGTTGAAAAAAGCGAAATCACCAATCTCGCCAAAGAAGCAATGGGATTCAACAAAGAGCGTGGCGATACACTCAACGTTGTAAATAGCCCATTTGCTGGACCGGAGAAAGAAACTATAGTGGAGGTACCGCTATGGAAACAACCGGAAAATATCGCGCTGGCAAAGGAGCTTGGCAAATACGCTTTAGTCGCCATCGTTCTTGCCTACTTGTTCTTCGGTTACCTGAAACCAATCCTGTATAAGATCATGGGCAAAGATCAGGAAGCTGAAAAAGAGAAACAAGAACAAGCTGAAAAAGAAAGAATTGAGGCTGAAGAAAAAGCAGCCGAGGAAGACGAAGATGCTACAGTGGTCAGCCTTTCAAGCGAAGAGGCAATGCAGGCCGTGAAACAGACTCAAAGTTACGAAATGAATTTAGAAATGGCCAGAACGCTAGCAAAAGAGGATCCTCGGATTGTGGCTAACGTAATCAAAACATGGGTAAATAATGAGTGACGAAGGCGTACAAAAGGCAGCAACTTTTTTACTTGCACTTGGTGAAGATGGTGCAGCAGAAGTAATGAAGTTCCTAGGTCCAAGAGAAGTGCAAAAAATTGGTGCCGCCATGGCAACGATAGGTGCTATTCCGCACGAACGAATTTCTAAAGTGTTGGATGACTTTAAAGCTGCAGCAGATATCAGTTCTTCAGTAGGGCTTGATTCCGACGAGTACATTCGCAATGTATTAACCAAGGCGCTTGGTGACGATAAAGCCTCGTCCCTGCTTAACCGGATACTTGGTGGAAAAGATGCCAGTGGCATCGAAAGTTTGAAGTGGATGGATTCACCGTCTGTAGCAGATTTGATCAAGAATGAACATCCTCAAATCGTGGCGACCATTCTTGTGCATCTCGAAAGCGATCAGGCTTGTGAAATTTTAAATAATTTCACAGAACGATTGCGTAATGACGTTGTGTTGCGTATCGCCACCCTTGACGGTATTCAACCAACAGCTTTGCGAGAACTTAACGACGTTCTGACCAAGTTACTGACTGGCAATGAAAGTCTGAAGAAGAAATCCATCGGCGGCGTGCGTGCCGCCGCTGAAATTTTGAACTTCATGAGTGGAGAAAACGAAGCGTCCGTCATGGACAATCTGCGTAAATATGATGGCGATATGGCAGAAAAAATCATGGATGAAATGTTCGTCTTTGATAACATCTTAGAGATCGATGATAAAGGCATCCAGCTTCTGTTGCGCGAAGTTCAATCGGATTCATTGATCATCGCCCTCAAAGGCGCCAATCAGGATATGCGCGAAAAAATCTTCAAAAACATGTCCCAACGTGCCGCTGAAATGATGCGGGAAGATTTGGAATCAAAAGGGCCAGTTCGACTTTCAGAAGTTGAAGCACAGCAGAAACAAATATTGCTGGTCGTTCGAAGACTCGCAGATGAAGGTCAAATTATGCTTGGCTCAAAAGGTGAAGACTCTTATGTCTAGTGCTGTTTTTAAAAAAGACGTGTCAGCATACCAGCGATGGGAATTAGCATCGTTTGGCGAAACGCGTCCTAGTCATATTGCGGCCGCACAAGTCCAGTCAACCCCAGTTGTTACGGTGCCACTGATTAGTCAGGAAGAAATTGATCAGATCAGAGAAAATGCCCGGAACGAAGGATATGCCGCCGGATACCAGGAAGCCTATGAAAATGGCTTACGCGAAGGTCAGGCTGCAGGCCTACAAGCTGCTGAAGATACGATGAAACTTGAAATTCAGTCAATGCAAGATCTTGCGCGAAATTTCATTCTCGAGATCGACGCAGCTGGCAAAAGTACAGGTCAGGAGTTACTCGACCTTGCAATTAGCCTCGCAGAAAATATGCTAAAGACGAAATTGGCACTCGATCACAATGCGATTCTCCCTATCGTGGAGGAAGCCATTGCACAACTTCCGTCAATACAACAACCTGCCAATATTTTACTTAACCCGATTGATGCAACGACGATAAAAAATACAATGGGAGAGGTATTAAATTCGGACGGCTGGAGAATCGTCAGTGATGCGCAACTTTCACGAGGCGACTGCAAAATTGAGACTGCGTACAATCTTGTCGACGCCAGCATAGAAACCAGATGGAACCGACTCACGGAGTTTTTGCATTCAAACACCATCGGGTCTGAGTGAGCATTATGGAATCAACAATAACAAAAAGCTGGAAATCCTTGCTCACAGCGAATAAAGAGCTAGCTCAGGAAATCAGCGAACCATTGACCGCTGGCAGAGTTACCAAAGTAACAGGCTTGGTCATGGAGGCAGTGGGACTGCGACTGCCAGTTGGTAGTGCGTGTACTATTCATTTAAGTTCTGGTGCGACTGTTGACGCTGAGGTTGTCGGTTTCGACGGTGACCGGCTGTTTCTGATGCCGCACAGCGACTTAGAGGGCGTAACGCCTGGTGCCCCGGTTTTCGCAGCTCAAGCGGCAACGACAGTTGATAAAAATAATAAAAAAATCACCGATCGAAGCAGAAAACTACCGGTCGGATACCAGTTACTCGGTCGAGTTTTAGATGGAAATGGTCGACCACTGGATACACTTGGCTCACTTAACACTCCCGACTCCGCCTCTTTAAGCGCCAGAATTTACAATCCGCTCGAACGTGCCCCCATCGTCGAAACACTGGATGTCGGCGTACGAGCCATTAATAGCATGCTGAGTGTCGGGCGTGGTCAACGTCTTGGCCTATTTGCTGGCTCTGGTGTTGGTAAAAGTGTGCTTTTAGGCATGATGGCCAGATACACCAACGCCGAGATTATCGTTGTTGGGCTCATTGGTGAGCGGGGACGTGAAGTTAAAGAGTTTATCGAACAAATTCTTGGTAAAGAAGGGTTAGAACGATCTGTAGTCGTCGCAGCTCCCGCTGATGCACCACCATTATTGCGCCTGCAAGGTGCTGCCTACGCCACAACCATCGCTGAGTATTTTCGCGACAAAGGTCACAGCGTTTTACTCATTATGGACTCACTTACCCGTTACGCCATGGCACAACGAGAAATTGCTCTTGCGATTGGCGAGCCACCAGCAACGAAAGGTTATCCACCTTCGGTTTTTGCGAAATTGCCTATTCTCGTTGAGAGAGCTGGCAATGGCAAAGAAGGTGGCGGCTCAATTACCGCCTTTTATACCGTCTTAACAGAAGGCGATGACCAGCAAGATCCAATCGCAGACTCTGCACGCGCTATTTTGGATGGACATATTGTTCTGGACCGAACATTGGCAGAAAGCGGCCACTACCCTGCTATTGACATCGAACAATCCATCAGCCGCGCAATGCACAGCATTACGACGCCGGAGCACCAACAATTGTCGCGCCGCCTGAAACAATTGTATTCTAGATATGAGCGAAGCCGTGATTTGATCAGCGTTGGTGCCTATGCACCCGGATCAGACCCGCTATTGGATGAAGCAATACGTTTACAGCCCAGGATCTCCGCCTTTCTTCAACAAGATATCCAACAAAAATTCACCATAAGCGAGAGCATGGATGGACTTCGTGCTCTATTCCAATGATAGAACGCAAAAGGCCGCACTATACTTAGAAATATATGGCTAACAAGTCCCCTATCGATACCTTAATTGAAATTGCTGAACGAGAGACGGATGACGCTGCGAAAAAATTAGGTAAGGCCATTCGTTATCACGAAGAAACAATCGCCAAGCTTAATTTACTTATTCAATATCGCGAGGATTACGATCTCCGGTTCAAGGAAAATGCTTCCAAAGGAATTAGTGCGAGTCAATACGGTAACTTTATGAGTTTTCTCGGAAAACTAGATAGCGCCGTCGATGGACAAAAACTGGTTGTAAAAGAAGCTGAACGAAGAATTGGAACTGCCAAAGAATCATGGCAAGCGAGCGAAAAAAAACGCCTCTCTTATAACACCTTGGATCAACGCGCAAAATCCGTCATACAACAAAAAGAGGCTAAACGCGACCAAAAACAAACTGATGATTTTGCAGCACGCAACTATTATTACAAATCGTAAACCTATTAAGAAGACAAGTGGCAAATTTTATGAAAACGGCAAATATTGTAAGCGCGATGCTGAATCAAACCGCAGCGAACCAGCCACCTAAAAGTAGCCCGTCACCTAGCGACGAAAATTCGTTTAATGCGCATTTTAATAGGGAAATGAGCTCAGAAAATTCAACCCAAGGCTCGGAACAAGCCGATGGAAATCGCAGGCCTGTCAGCAATGTTAAGCAAAAAACAGAAAGTAAATCTGCGACCAATTCAAGCACAACTACAAACACAAGCCCATCTTCACCGACAACATCGTCATCACTATCTAAAGCTGATCAAGCTACCAAAAAGGATGTCAGCGCAGATAAGCATGTTCCAGACAATCCTCTCATGCTTTTATTCGGCGCCATGGCTTCGGTTCCAAATCAACTCGCAGCAAACACCAGCCCATCGGCCAACGAAAGCAACTCCACTGCAAGTGCAAGTGCAAGTGCAAGTGCAAGTGCAAGTGCAACGATAACGTTCGATTCTAACGTAAGTTCTGCGGCAAACACTGATGCGACCATTTCGCATGCAATTGCGCAATTTGCCAACCAACTTAAAACCCCCGCTGAACCTGGCAAAATTACAGATGGAGGATCAACCGTTCAGGCTACTCTATGTTGCGACACAAATATAGCAACAACTGAAGGCATGAGCTCCACTGCAACTACTGGATCCGATACAGCAATCATTGCCAGCTTAAAATCAGAACCGACACCAGGGAACGACAATCCAAAAGCAGCAGAACCTCAGGACACCAATAACAGCAATTTCGCCAAGACCTTGTCCGAAGTGTCGAAGACTGATACCCCTACAACGACCAACAAGGACATAACAGTCAATGCAACACAATCTGCATCAACCGATAAAGGCTTAATTAAAGGCTTATCGCCAAATGAATTGCGAAACGCAAATGGCACCCAAAATAAAAATACTCTATCTGCCACTCCCAATATTCCACAAACTGTTGTTCAACATGAAGCAATGCAAATGACGAACATCGCTCAAATGACTGCGACTTCGGGTACGATACATAGCAATCAAATTTCACAGCCATTTGGAAGTACAGGTTGGGACAAAGCGGTCGGACAAAAAGTATTATGGATGGTTGGAGAGAGTATACATTCCGCAGAACTAAGCTTAAACCCACCTGATCTGGGTCCACTACAAGTCGTTTTAAAAATAAGCAACGAACATGCAAGTGCTTCCTTTACGTGTGCACAACCTGAAGTCAGAGAAGCGCTGGAGTCGTCTTTACCTAAACTGCGTCAAATGATGAGCAATGCAGGCATTCAACTATCTGGATTCTCAGTTAACACACAATCCCCGGATCAAGACCAGCAAGGTAGGAATTATCATCCAACAGCGCAGAATTATGGGGGCAACTCTCGATCAAGCGTCACGATGGACGACAATACGCCGATATCGATAGCACCGGCACGCGTGTTTACATCAAAATTGGGTGAAGTAGATACCTTCGCTTAAATGCCACACTGGAAAAACTTCCTCTCAACCATGTAGAATAAGCGCGGAAGGCTTTATCACTGAGGATTTTGAGCGTAATGAGATTACTTATTGAGGCATGCTCATAACCGCAAGTCTGAAAAATAAGAAGGATTTACCCTTCTATTCCTCGGTTATAGATCACCTTCTTTCGTGGATAATATGGAAAATCGTGGCTAACATAGCCCATCGAGAGGATAAACATGGCGAAAGCACCTGCGAAAGCAGCTCCAGAGCATGGCAATGCCGCCCCTGCTGGAAAATCGAAGAAAAAACTTATCATCATTATTGCAGCGGCTGTTCTATTATTAGCTGGCGTGGGTGGTGGTGCAGCATTTTTTCTATCCAAAAAACATTCGGCAAACAAAGAAAAAGAACAAAAGGTTGAGCCTGCAAAAGCTGCCGCATTCCTTCCACTGGAGCCATTCACAGTAAATTTGCAATCTGAAGGTGGCGATAAATATTTGCAAGTAACAATGACTTTAGAGGTTGAAGGTGAAGAACAGGCTAGTTTAATCAAAGCAAATATGCCCCAGGTACGTAGCCGCCTGCTGCTTTTGCTATCAAGCAAAGAAGCATCAGAAATTATCTCCGTCGATGGCAAGGAAAAGTTAGTTCAGGAAATCATTGAAAAGGTCAGCCAACCGTTTGCAGCAAAAGCAGAACCACAAAAGGTTAGTGCTGTGTACTTTACCTCATTTGTCATTCAGTAAACCATGTCCGATAATTTCCTCTCCCAAGAAGAAGTCGATGCCCTTCTAAAAGGCGTAACGGGAGACCAGGATGATTCTCAGTCTCAAGAGGATACTTCTGGGGTACGAACCTACAATCTTGCCACGCAAGAGCGCATCGTTCGTGGTCGCATGCCAACATTGGAAATTATCAATGAACGGTTTGCGCGACTTTTACGTATCGGGCTATTCAATTTTTTACGTCGTAGTGCCGAGGTTTCGGTAGGCACTGTGCGTGTTTCAAAATATAGCGAATTCATCCGCAATCTGGTTGTACCAACCAATCTCAATTTGGTGCACATGAAGCCACTGCGTGGAACGGCATTGATTGTGCTCGATCCTGGTCTGGTTTTCCTGCTGGTAGACAATCTATTTGGCGGCGACGGACGATTCCATACACGGGTTGAGGGGCGTGATTTTACCCAAACCGAACAAAGAATTATTCATCGCATTCTGGATATTATTTTTGAGACGTATGCAAAATCATGGGAACCAGTGTATCCAATCGAGTTTGAATACATACGTTCAGAAATGAACACCCAGTTTGCTAATATTGCGACACCGAATGAAGTCGTTGTTTCAACAACATTTACGATAGAGTTAGGGCCAGTCAGCGGCGAAATGCATTTTTGCATGCCCTACTCAACCATAGAACCGATCAGGGACGTGCTGACCAGTAGTTTACAAGGAGAAACGCTGGAGGTGGATAAGCGCTGGGTCAGACTGATGACGCAACAAATCCAAATTGCAGAAGTAGAAATTGTTGCGGATTTGGGCACAACCCGGGTGACCTTAGAAGATATACTGAACATGAAAACTGGCGACATAATTCCACTCAACGTCCCAGAAATCGTCTCAGCCAAAGTTGATGGCACGCCTATTATGGAATGTAAATACGGCGTCTTTAACGGACAATATGCTTTACGCGTGGAAAAATTACTCAATTCCAGCGTACAAGAAGTAGCTCAAGGAGAAAATCATGGATGACAATGCAGATACGCCCATTAGCGACGACGATTGGGGTGCGGCCATTGCCGAACAAGAAAAAGCAGAAGCAGCAGCGAGTCAAAAAAGTGAACCAACCGTCAGTGCGGCTATTTTCAATGATTTCAGTGCAAAAAGCTCACCGACCGAAACACACAACGATATCGACTTCATTCTCGATATTCCGGTACAGCTGACTGTTGAGCTTGGCCGCACAAAAATTGCAATTAAGAACCTTCTGCAACTGGCGCAAGGCTCAGTGGTCGAACTGGATGGTATGGCTGGGGAACCGATGGATGTTTTGGTGAACGGTTGCCTGATTGCCCAAGGCGAGGTAGTGGTGGTGAATGATAAGTTCGGTATTCGATTAACGGACATTGTCACGCCTGCCGAACGGATTCGTAAGCTCAATAAATGATGACGACTATACTGAAATTTCGTGCAGCATTTTTGCTTATCTGCGTTTCCGCGCCATCATCTGCCGCTGAAGTGGCAACAGTTAACCCTGGCGTTGGTTTTCTACAAATTGCCGGGGCTCTTGTTTTTATATTATTACTGATGTTTGGTTCGGCCTGGCTACTAAAACGAATCGGACCAATTACATCAGGGAATAAAATCTCCTTAAAAGTCATCGGCGGGATCAACGTCGGAACGCGAGAGCGAGTCCTCGTGGTGGAAGTAGATGATCAGTGGATGATACTCGGCGTTACAGCGAATAACATTAGCAATCTAGGTAGTCTGGCCAAAAGGGATCTGCCAACAACTACCCAATCACCTGCAGCAGGTGCTTTTCAAGATTGGTTAAAGCGGACCATGGACAAGCGCGACAATGCGCCTAACGAAATAAAATAACTTGCATGAAAACACTGCGCGTCACACTGCCTGACTTGTTCAAATTAGTTTGCCTTGTTTGCCTCTGCCTTCCTTTGTTCGCTCATGCTGAAACATCGGGTGGATTGCAAGCAATCACGTCCACGCCTGCAGCAGGCGGAGGTCAAAATTACTCATTGAGTATACAAACACTGGTTTTCCTAACGGCGCTCAGCTTTCTGCCTTCCGTATTATTGATGATGACGAGTTTCACCCGCATCATCATTGTTCTGTCTATGCTCAGACAAGCTTTAGGCACACAGTCCTCGCCACCAAATCAGGTATTAATAGGCCTGGCACTATTTCTGACCCTCTTTGTCATGGGTCCCGTATTTGACAAGATATATACGGACGCTTACGTGCCATTTTCAGAAAATAAGATCACAATGACCGAGGCCTTGGAAAAAGGAGGCGTCCCTTTAAAGCAATTTATGATGAAGCAAACCAGACAAGCGGACCTCGCTCTTTACGTAAAAATGTCCAATTCTCCAAAGCTACAAGGCCCAGAAGACGTCACCTTCCGCATATTGATCCCTGCTTACATTACTAGTGAACTAAAAACTGCATTTCAAATAAGCTTTGCAATTTTTATTCCATTTCTTATTATCGATATGGTCGTTGCTAGCGTTTTAATGTCAATGGGTATGATGATGGTTTCTCCATCCATTGTTTCGCTTCCTTTTAAACTAATGCTCTTTGTTCTGGTCGATGGCTGGCAATTAATCATAGGCTCATTAGCACAGAGTTTTTATTGAGACATTTATGACTCCAGAATACGTAATGACCTTGGGTAGGCAGGCGATAGAAGTCACTCTCATGCTGTCTGGGCCTTTATTGCTTGTATCGCTGTTTATCGGTTTGCTTGTCAGCATTTTTCAGGCCGCCACCCAAATCAACGAAAGTACACTTTCATTTATTCCCAAATTGGTGGGAATATTGACAACCTTGATTATTGCAGGCCCCTGGATGTTAAGTGTTTTAACAGACTATATGAAGCAAATGTTTTCCAGCATAGCTACTATGGCAGGCTAATACATTCATGAAAAATTCATGATCTCATTTGCAAGCAAAGATCTGATCGGTCTGGTAATGGCGTTCTTATGGCCACTTACCCGAATTTTGGGACTTATCGCAGTCGCGCCCCCATTTGGAAACAGAACAGTACCAACCAGGATAAAACTTGGATTTGGTATCGTTATTGCGTTTATCATCACTCCAACTATTCCCCCTTTTGCAGATGCTGATCCATTATCGCTCTCAGGAATGATGATATTGATTCAGCAATTCGTCATCGGACTTGGCATGGGCTTCGTGATGCGCCTTGCCTTTGCCGCAATTGAAATGGCGGGAACCGTAGCCGGCATGACCATGGGCTTAGGATTCGCCTCTTTTTTCGACCCACAAACAAGGGGAAATACTTCTGCGGTATCACAATTTTTGGTGTTGGTTGCGACCGTACTTTTTTTCGCGCTGAACGTTCACCACAGTTTACTGCTTGCACTGATGGATAGCTTTAAGAGCATACCCATCTCAACAACATTGCAAAGTGGTTTTGATTTTCATAGATTAGCAATATGGGGCGAACAAATATTTATTGCAGGTCTTAGACTTTCTATGCCTTTGATTGCAGCACTCTTACTGGCAAACGTCGCCTTAGGCATTCTCACACGCGCGGCACCACAATTAAATTTATTTGGCATTGGTTTTACTATTACTATCACAGTTGGTTTTTTAATCTTAGCGACAATTCTCCCCTATTTGTCTATTCCAATTGAAAATTTATTTCAATTAGGCATAGAAACCATCCAAACTTTAGGTAAATCGCCGCGACACTAAAGCCCGTGATCAACCTCATCTTGATTAACCTATGAATACCATCACTTTGTCGGATCTGATTTTATTTAATACTCAAACAATTCGCGCTCTGGAAGCAAACACAATCAATGAAGTTCCACATGCTAACCTCATAAAAAAAGCAGGGAAAGCAACCGCCAACTTAGCCAAACAACTAATTAAGAAAAAATCGCTTCCTGCTTTGATACTGGCGGGACCTGGCAACAACGGAGGTGATGCATGCGCGGCGGCAGCCGAATTAGCAAAGGATGGTTATAGTGCAATTGTCGTTCTGTGCGCCGATCCAGAAAGATATTCAGTTGATGGAAAAAAGGCTTTTGACAAAGCACTGTCGAGAAAAGTGATTTTCAAAAATAGCAATGCCTTGGAGGAACTGCTTAAACTAGACTTTAGTATCATCATTGATGGCTTATTCGGAATTGGTTTAAAAAGGGCTATTTCCGACATCCATGAAGAAGTGATCAACGGCGTCAATCAACTCGCCTTTAAAAAACAGATATTTATCTTAGCTATCGATGTTCCAAGCGGCTTAAATGCCGACACTGGAGCCTTGGTCACCGACGATGCAAATAAAGGAGTAGCAATTAAAGCCGACGCGACCATTACCTTCATCGCAAACAAACCAGGCTTACATACCGCCGATGGCAAAGATTACGCCGGAGAAGTGATTGTCAATGATCTAGGGATTCAATCTCCAGTCGCGGAAGAAAGCAAACTTTTATTGAACCATGCTTCCAGATTTAACTTCCAATTACCTGAACGCAAGCAGAATAGCCACAAAGGCAACTTTGGCGAAGTGATTGTCATCGGGGGCGACAAAGGCATGCTGGGTGCGAGCGTTTTAGCGGCTCGTACGGCACTGTACGCAGGCGCAGGAAAAGTCAATGTAAGTCTGCTGCACCCTGCAATCGATTATGACACGTTGCACCCCGAAATCATGTATAAAGACGCTCAACACCTTCAAATGAATCAAGAGATCGTTGCTATCGGTCCGGGTATGGGACATTCTGATATTGCAAAGACTATATTGAGCAAAGCATTATCATCCGAGATTTCACTAGTCATTGATGCTGATGCCCTTAATCTCATTGCAGCTAGCGAGGAATTACAAAAATTGTTAATGAGCAGGACTGCACCAAGTATTCTGACCCCTCACCCACTTGAAGCAGCAAGACTACTAAAAACATCGGTAAAAGAGGTTCAGCAAGATCGCTGCAAAGCAGCCTTGTGCCTGGCAGACAAATTCAAATGTGTCATAGTGCTCAAAGGCTCGGGTACGATTATCACCAATCCTGAAGGTCAGCTAAGAATTAACACGACGGGCAATCCTGGCCTGGCTACTGGCGGTAGCGGCGATGCGTTAGCTGGACTTTGTAGCGCACTACTTGCCCAAGGTTTAAACAGTTTTGAAACTGCTCAACTAGCTGTGTGGCTCCATGGCGCCGCTGCCGACACGCTGGTCGAAGCTGGCGTCGGCCCGATAGGCATGACTGCCAGTGAACTACCTGAGGCAATACGCCATTGCCTCAATGCATTCGTAGAAAATCAACGCTTGGCCAATTAATCGACTAGCGTATTTATTTGCTCGGCATTTAACTTGTCAGCTTGCATTTCGCAAGTAATGCCGGCGCTTGCGATTGCAGCAGTCAACTTTTCAAGTTGCTCCTGCTGCGAAACTGCATGATCTATCAGTTTATGCAAAACCTTAGAAATCGGGTCATCACTGTTTTGCGTAACACCATAAGCGGAAAATAATTGTGTCCCACCAGCTTCTGGTGAGCCAACTTCTTTTTTGATAATATGTGCCGGATTACCTACAGCAGTAGCACCAGCCGGGACAGGTTTCACCACTACAGAATTTGAGCCTATCTTCGCTCCAGCACCCACAGTAAAACTACCCAATACTTTAGCACCAGCACCAACGATCACACCCGCCTCCAACGTTGGGTGTCGCTTTGCCCCACGAGACAAAGAGGTGCCTCCTAAAGTAACCCCTTGATAAATTGTGCAATCATCGCCAATCTCAGCAGTCTCACCGATCACCACACCAAAGCCGTGATCAATAAATACCCGGCGTCCAATAGTCGAGCCAGGATGAATTTCCACTCCAGTAAACACTCTTGCGACGTGAGAAATGAATCGTCCCAACCACTTAAAACCGCGCACCCAGCACCACTTCGCCCAACCATGCATAACAATGGCCTGAAAACCAGGGTAACAGGTGATCACCTCCCAAGCGTTACGGGCGGCAGGGTCTTTGGCAATAATGCTCGCGATATCTTCGCGGAAACGACTAAACATGGGGGCAACTATGAAAGAGTATGTACAACAAGATAGTAGCGTATTTAAAAAAGATGCGCCGAAGCACATCTTTTTTTACGAGAATATAACTAAAGTCAGAGTAATTTAGGAAGACGTTGGCGACGCGCTTCGTACAAGCAAACGCCAGACGCAACAGAAACGTTCAGGCTTTCCACCGTACCGTACATTGGTACGCTAACCAGCACGTCACAGGTTTCACGTGTCAAACGGCGCATACCCTCGCCTTCTGATCCCATCACAATGGCGCAGCCACCGGTGAAATCGACATCGTAGATAGTTTTACTATCCGCATCATCAGATGTACCAACCAACAAAATGTCACGTTCCTTCAATTCACGCAGAGTACGTGCCAAGTTAGTAACAGTAATGTACGGCACAGTTTCAGCTGCACCACTCGCCACCTTGGCAGCAGTCGCATTCAAGCCAACAGCACGGTCTTTCGGTGCGATAACAGCGTGCGCACCAACACCATCAGCTACGCGCAGACAAGCACCGAGATTATGCGGATCAGTAATGCCATCCAAGACCAACAATAACGGCGGTCCTTCAATAGCATCTAACAACTCATCGAGATTGCGTGCCAGTGACAATTCTCCTGCCTTAGCCACCACACCTTGATGGCGTCGCGTGCCAACGATGTTCGACAAACGCTGATCATCAGCGTGGATAATACGAACCCCAGCCGCCTTCGCAGCCACCAGCAAATCTTGCATGCGGCGATCATTACGTTCCGAATCAACGTAAATCTCTTCCACTGACGAAGCTTCATGGCGAATTCTTGAAGTGACGGCATGGAAGCCAAAAATCATTTTACTTTTCATATTGCTCTTTATTAATGTAACTCAGCTTCACTTAACGTCTTGATTTTTATGCATCAATCTTAACGTTTTTAGTTTAACGTCTTTTTTTTGCAGGTTTCCCTGTCGCTTTTCCAGTAGCGGACACTGTTTTCTTACCACTAGCAGCACCCTTTTGTTTGGCACTACCAACTCTGACATCAGAAGATGTGCCTTTGTATTTTTCCTGCCTTTCAGATGCGAAGCTTTTTCTGACAGCATCAGGCTGAGAAGCATTTTTCACCGCTTTTGCACTCTTATTTACCGGCGTGCCCGGTGTTTGCTTCTTCACCTTTTCTGAAGTTGAACCACTCCATAAAGGAGCACCGGCACCTGCTGGTTGCACGATACTTAAATCGATTTTACGCGCATCCAGATCTACCCTGCTCACCTGAACTTTCACTTTATCAGTGAGCTGATAACGTTTACCAGTACGTTCTCCACGCAATTCATGGCGCGCCTCATCAAATTGGAAGTAATCCGCACCTAACTCAGTGATATGCACCAAACCTTCAATGTAGATATCATCAAGCTGAACAAAGATACCAAATTGCGTCACGCCAGAAATGGTGCCAATGAACTCCTCACCTAATTTATTTTTGATGAAATAACACTTTAACCAAGCTTCAACGTCGCGTGACGCCTCATCGGCACGACGCTCATTGGCTGAGCAATGCGTACCTAAAGAGTCCCAAATCGTAGGATCTTTCTCAATTTTCTTTTTACCGGCAGCTTTGTCAGCAATTAATTGTTTGCGTGCCGAGTTAGAAATGCTTGTGTTAAGCAAGCTAAGATCTATGCCCTTCGGTTCGTAGACCTTGCCTTGCAAGATAGCTTTAATAGCTCTGTGCGTCAGCAAATCAGGATAACGGCGGATCGGGCTGGTAAAATGCGCGTAGGCTTCATATGACAAACCAAAATGACCTATATTGTCCGGACTATAAACCGCCTGCTGCATGGAACGCAATAACATTGTTTGCAGCAAAGGCGAATCGGGACGGCCTTTAATTCTCTCCATCAATGTCGCATAATCGGACGCAGACGGCGAATCACCACCACCCAAAAATAAACCAACCTGCTTGAGGAAGTTTCTGACTTGCGTCAGCTTTTCTTTGGTTGGCCCAGCATGAATACGATAAGTACCCGGATGCTTATAGGTTTCCAGCAGATTAGCCGCACAGACGTTGGCAGCCAACATACACTCTTCAATCAGCTTATGCGCGTCATTGCGCGTGCGCGGAATAATTTTTTCTATCTTACCAGCCGCATTGCAAACGATATAGGTTTCAGTTGTTTCAAAGTCAATCGCTCCACGCACATGGCGCGCTTTCAACAGCGCCTGGAACACTTCATATAGATGCAATAAATGCGGCACCAATGGTAAACGCTTCGCCGCCTCTGGCCCTTTGGTGTTACCTAAGACCGCTGCGACTTCAGTGTAAGTAAATCGTGCCGCGGAATGAATCACTGCAGGGTAAAACTGATAGGCATTTACTACACCATCTTGTGTAATTACCATATCACAAACCAGCGTCAAACGATCGACATCAGGATTGAGGGAGCAAAGACCATTCGATAGCTTCTCCGGCAGCATAGGAATAACTCTACGCGGGAAATATACAGAAGTGCTACGCAACAAAGCATCCTGATCCAACGCGTCATTTGGAGCCACGTAATGGCTCACATCGGCAATCGCAACCAAGAGACGATATCCTTTACTGCGCCCGATTTTTACGGGTTCACAATAAACGGCGTCATCAAAATCGCGCGCGTCTTCGCCATCAATGGTCACAAGTGGAATATCGCGCAGATCAACTCTGTCCTCCAGATCCTTAGGACGAATTTCTGAAGGTAATTTAGCAGCAGCTTTTTGCGCTGCCTCAGAAAACACGTGTGGCACGCCAAACTTACGCACAGCAATTTCAATTTCCATACCCGGGTCGTCAATATCACCGAGTATCTCGACTATCTTTCCAACGGCCTGCGCATAGCGAGTAGGCTGCTCTGTAAGCTGAACACTGACTACCTGACCGGCTTTCGCCTTTCCCGGGGAGCCTGCAAGCAAAATATCCTGGCTAAAACGGTTATCTTCAGGAGCGATAACCCAGACTCCATTTTCATTCAACAAGCGACCTATCACATGCGTGTTGGCACGTTCCAGAATCTCGATAATGCTGCCTTCAAGGCGCCCGCGGCGATCAGTGCCTACAACGCGCGCCGTGACTTTATCACCATGCAATACCTTTTGCATTTCCCGCTCGGGCAAATACAAATCATCACTACCGTCATCAGGTATCAAAAAGCCATAACCATCTCGATGGCTATTTACTTTTCCTGAAATAAAATTTTCTTGATTAGCGAGTGTATAGTGACCAGAACGATCAGGCTTGATTTGACCGTCTCTTTCCATCGCGTTTAATCGTCGCGTCATGCCATCAAACTCCTCGGGTTTCACGCCTAACTTTTCTGCAATATCGTTTGCAGTCAATTTGGCCTTATTCGTACGAAGGACGCCCAGAATTTCTTCGCGGCTAGGAATGGGGTATAAATGCTTATTCAAATGATGTTAATTTCTTTAAAAGTTAGATCACGCCCTGACTATACAAGACATCCCCCTAGTTTACCGGAGCAAACGTCAAATGCCTAACAATTCTTCAACAAGAACCAGGGGAACTCTTGACACTACGAGCAAACGCTCTATAATGCTGGCTTCCGTTGCCCACGTGGCGGAATTGGTAGACGCGCATGGTTCAGGTCCATGTGCCGCAAGGTGTGGGGGTTCGAGTCCCTCCGTGGGCACCACAGCATTCGAAAGCCCGTTGATTCGTCAGCGGGCTTTTTTGCATTTAATCACCTTCATCAGCATTCAGAGCTCCTTTTAAAATAAAAATCTAAATATTTTAAATATTCCCCCAAACAAGGTGCATTTCATCTATAATCACGCCTTCCGTTGCCCACGTGGCGGAATTGGTAGACGCGCATGGTTCAGGTCCATGTGCCGCAAGGTGTGGGGGTTCGAGTCCCTCCGTGGGCACCACAGCATTCGAAAGCCCGTTGATTCTTCAACGGGCTTTTTTGCATCCAAAAGACCTATCATATAGGTGGCACACGAGACATCCAACAACCACCAATTATCCTCGCTTCCTACCAAATTCTTTTCCACCACAACAAGCACCAAAAAAAACGGAAGCCTGTTTGCTTCCGTTTTTATTAATACATTTTAAGCAGACTCACCCTTTTTCAACCACGCATTCAATTGATGTGGACGAATGCTATCATACTCCTCGAACGGCTGATGGATCCAAGGATTTGTCGCCAGATAATCGAGATGGTAATCAGGTGCAACCGATGAGCATGCCTTGTACCAGATAACAGCTGACTTCACATCAGTTACAGCAGGAAAGTTTTCGCGCAAATGATGCAATACGCGCTCCAGTGTCACGCCAGAATCCACCAAGTCATCGACCACCAGCACGCGACCTTGCAAGGTACCTTTAGTCATCGAGATGTATTTACCAATATCCAATGAACCCTGAACAGTGCCGGCATCTTCACGGTAAGAGCTAGTGGATAAAATTGCCAAAGGCACATCAAATATTCTGGAGAAAATATCACCAGGGCGCAAACCACCGCGCGCCAAACACAATACCTGATCAAACTTCCAGCCAGACTCATGCACTTTGAGGGCCAATTGCTCAATGGAGCGATGATACGCATCCCAAGAAACCCACAAATCTTTATCTGTAGAGGCAGGTGTATTCATATTTTTATTTTTCCTTCTTTAAACAAACGGGTGGCGCAATACTATAGTCTCCTCGCGATCAGGACCAGTTGACACCATGTCAATTGGCACACCAACGAGAGTCTCAATGCGCTTAATGTAATTACGAGCGTTGACAGGCAGCTCTTCCATGCTCTTCGCTCCAACGGTAGATTCTGACCATCCCGGCATTTCTTCGTAGATAGCTTCACACAAAGATGCCTCCTCAGCACCTACCGGGAAAATATCCACGACTTTATCACCCAGCTTATAGCCAGTACACAGCTTCAGTGTTTCAATTCCATCCAACACGTCCAACTTCGTCAAACACATACCTGAAACGCCATTAATTTGAACTGAGCGCTTTAACAATGCAGCATCAAACCAACCGCAACGACGAGCACGACCAGTCACGGTTCCAAACTCATGGCCAACGCTAGCCAAATGCTTACCGACACCCTGATCCGTAGCCAATTCAGATGGAAATGGACCAGAACCAACGCGCGTTGTGTAAGCCTTAGTGATACCCAAAATGTAATGCAACATGTTTGGACCAACACCAGCTCCGGCAGCCGCGTTACCTGCGACACAGTTACTAGATGTTACAAACGGGTAAGTCCCGTGATCAACGTCGAGCAATGAACCTTGAGCGCCCTCAAACAACAAGCTGGCGCCGGCTTTATGCGCCGCATACAAGGCGCTAGATACATCAGCCACCATTGGTCGGATACGTGGCACCAGCGCCAAGGCATCATCCAGGGTTTTTTGATAATCAACCGCAGGTGCTTTCAGATAATTGGTTAACACAAAATTGTGGTAATCCAGATTTTCTTTTAATTTTTCAGCAAAGCGTTCAGCATTGAGCAAATCAGCAACACGAATTGCGCGACGCGCGACTTTGTCTTCATATGCTGGACCAATACCCTTGCCTGTTGTACCAATTTTCGCCGCACCGCGAGCTACTTCACGCGCAGCATCCAATGCGGTGTGGTAAGGCAAAATGACTGGGCAAGCTTCGGAAATTTTCAAGCGAGAAACAACTTCAACGCCGCTAGCTTGCAACTTATCGATTTCACGGAGCAAATCAGGAACTGAGAGCACAACACCATTGCCAATATAACAGGCAGTGCCTTCGCGCATAATGCCCGACGGTATCAATTGCAACGCCGTTTTCTGACCGCCAATCACCAGTGTATGGCCTGCGTTATGACCGCCTTGAAAACGCACAACACCTTGCGCATGATCGGTCAGCCAATCGACGATTTTACCCTTACCTTCGTCACCCCATTGGGTTCCGATCACAACGACATTTTTTGGAGTTTTATTGTTTGACATCACTCAACCTACATTTTGAAGAATCCATTGATCACCATCGAAAACGACCACTCTGTTGCAGTCAAATTCGTCTTGTTCATTCTCATGCCCGGGGAAATTTTGAATCACCACTTCCCCCTCATTACGTAATTCTGCTATTTTCTGGCGCAGAGCAGCATCACGACTCCATGGCGCACGAATCGCATCTTTGCGCTCCGCAACTGGCATCAATCGTGCTAACTCGCGCAAATCCAATGAAAATCCGGTCGCAGGACGCGCCCTACCAAAAGCCTCACCTACATGATCATAACGTCCACCGCGTGCGACAGCATTTGGCAAGCCATGCACAAAAGCGCTAAACATTACACCACTATGGTAGTGATAACCCCTCAGATCAGCCAGATCAATCGTTACCTGAGCAACCCCGACCAGCCCCGCCAAATATTCCAACTCATCCAGCGCACTGACGATACCGGTCACAGAAGGCAATTTTTCTCTGGCGACTTTCAAAATAGAAACATCACCATAGAGTGTCGGCAACAGCATCAACGCTGCTCGCACCTCAGGACGAAAATCACGGCTAATGTTGTCTATACTAGGCAAATCTTTTGCCTCAAGCAAAGAAAATAATACATTTTCCTGCTTTTTAGCGACCACATCGAGATCAAGAATCGCACGCAAAACGCCAACATGGCATAAATCCAGACGTACTTCTCGGATTCCAGCCAATGCGAGACTCATCAACACCAGCTCTTGAATTTCAGCATCAGCTTCCAAGCCGGCATGGCCGTAGATCTCCGCACCAATTTGAATCGGTTCCCTAGTTGCATGCAACCCCGAAGGTTTGGTGTGCAACACATTACCAGCGTAGCAAAGTCGAGTCACCGATGCGCGATTCAGCAAGTGAGCATCGATACGCGCAACCTGGGTAGTCATATCAGCGCGCAGCCCCATCGTCCGTCCAGATACTTGATCGACCAACTTAAAAGTACGTAAATCCATGTCTTGACCAGCGCCAGTCAACAAGGACTCAATGTACTCAAGCAAAGGGGGCATCACCAACTCGTAGCCGTATAGCCTGAAATGATCAAGAAAAACGCGACGCAAATCTTCAATCTTACGCGCCTCAGACGGCAAGACATCAGCAATATTTTCGGGGAGAAGCCAGTTCGGCATGAAAAACAATCAAAAAATAAATTAACAAATACGTATTTACGACATGCATCCAGCAAATAGCGATCCGTGCCGCACTTGGCACAGATCGCTATTTGATGGATATGCTTTCTAAATTACTTAGATTTTACTGCATTCGAGCCACCACTAGATACCCCAGGACTTTTAAAATACTTAAAAAAGTCCGAACTAGGATCAACCACAACAAAGTCACTCTTACCCTTAAAGCTTGCACGATATGCTTCGAGGCTACGGTAGAATTTATAAAATTCGGGATTTTGACCAAAAGCCTTAGCATAAATTTGCGACGCTTCAGCATCACCGGCACCACGCATTTCTTCAGACTCACGGTAGGCTTCAGCAAGCAAAACAATACGCTGGCGATCAGCGTCGGCTCTGATTTTTTCAGATTCAGCGGAACCTGTAGAGCGCAACTCGTTGGCAACACGCAGACGCTCAGCCTTCATGCGGTCATAGACCGAATTATTGATTTGCTCTACATAATCGACGCGCTTGAGCCGTACATCGACAATTTCCACACCGATCTGACGAGCCTCTTCGGTAACTTTACTACGAATTGCTTCCATCACCTTACCGCGCTCACCAGAAATCACTTCCCGCACAGTGCGCTTGGTTATCTCATCATTCAACGCTGCCTTAACGATTTGCGACAAACGATTTTTTGCGCCACGCTCTTCACCAGCAAAACTCACAAAGTACAGCTTTGGGTCAGAAATGCGCCATTTCACATAAGAATCTACAAGAATATTCTTTTTTTCAGCGGTAATGAAACGATCAGCCTCATCAGCATCGATGGTTAAAATACGCTTATCAAGAAAAAGTACATTTTGAAATGGTGGAGGCAATTTAAAATGCAAACCAGGCTCACTAATAACTGACTTTACTTCACCGAAAGCAAAGACAATTGCATAGTTCTTTTGATTAACAACAAAAATTGTTGAATAAGCCAATAGCAACAGACCAACAAAGGTCGCCAAAAAAGACATTATCTTGTTCATATTAACGCACCTCCCTTTCGCGGGAATCACGAACTTCCCTGGATCTGTTTTCGTCCTTATTGGTTCGCATTTCTATCGTCGGAATTTGCTCATTCAGTTGAGAGGATTGCGCCGCAGCTGGCACCTGACTTATCACTCCCGACTTCAGAGACGACGATTCATTCTGAGACATCACCTTATCGAGAGGTAAATACACCATATTATTACCAGATCTCGTATCCATCATCACCTTGCTTGTACTTGCAAAGATTTGCTGCATAGTTTCAAGATACATACGATCACGAGTCACAACAGGTGCTTTTTGATATTCACTCAACACTTGCTTAAAACGAGACGCATTACCTTCCGCATTTGAAACAACACGAGACTTATAGCCCTCCGCCTCTTGCAGCATCCTCGAAGCTTCACCACGCGCCTTAGGAATTACATCATTGGCATACGCCTGACCTTCATTTTTTTGACGTTCTTTGTCCTGACCAGCCTTAACAGCATCATCAAATGCAGCCTGAACTTGCTCAGGTGGCTGCACCCCTTGCATAGTCACATTTGCAATTTGCACGCCAGCTTTGTAGCGATTCAAAATCTGCTCCATAAGAGCACCAACATCAGAAGCTACTTTTTCTCGCCCTTCATACAGTACAAAGTCCATTTTGCTCTTACCAACAATCTCGCGAATCGCAGTTTCTGCGACCTGACGTATCATTTCATCCTGATCACGATTGCTGTACAACCATTCGACCGCATTTTTAAGCTTGTACTGAACGGCAAATTGAATATCAACGATATTTTCATCATCAGTGAGCATTAATGATTCACGTGCCTGCTTATTTTTTACGTTCGAACGATAACCAACCTCAACCGTTCGCACCTGTGAAACATCAACGATCTCTTGATTTTGAATTGGATAAGGCCAACGCCAATTCATACCAGCACCAGCAACGTGAGTATATTTGCCAAATGTAGTAATGACTGCAGTCTGGCCCTCCTGCACAATAAAGACACCACTCACCAGCCATACAAACAAGAATACCAAGACAATAGCGCCCGCACCTAGTTTTGCATTGACCGGGTCAGAGTTAAAATTATTTCCGCCATTGCCACCACTTCCATCCCCTTTTTGACCCAGAAAACGGTTCAAACGTTGATTTAGATCCTTCCAGATTTGCTCCAGATCAGGTGGGGTATCAGGGGACTTTTTGTCGTCCTGATTACTATTCTTGGAGCCTCGGCCCCATTGTGGATCGTTCAATGACAAAGTCACACCAATTCTTTTAAGAAATGAACCAATCATTCTCTTGATTTCCAATGAATAGAAGGTTGAGCTACAGGATATTGAATCTGGCATCATCTTCATCAGGAGCTACTTTAACCCCTGCCGTTACTGACGCCTTTTGGATAGCAAACTCTGCAATAGATTGTCGCAACAGGTCTAAGCCAGCACCTGTCCTCGCGCTTAGAAAAACTCTGTCAATCTTACCACACTCGTCTAACACGACTGCAGGCTCCAGTGCAGCCAGATCAATTTTATTGCAAACCATCAATTGCGGGATATGATCTGCTCCAATCTCTTTCAGAACATGATTTACCTGCTCTACCTGGTCTGCTCTTACAGGGCTATTTGCATCAACCACATGCAATAACAAGTCAGCATGTATGGTTTCTTCCAGCGTAGCGCGAAAAGCAGCAACAAGTTGGTGCGGCAACTCACGAATAAAACCCACGGTATCAGATATCACCACACTACCAGCATCAGCAAGATACAAGCGGCGCGACGTTGTGTCGAGCGTCGCAAACAATTGGTTTGCCGCATATGTACCAGCCTTTGTCAATGAATTAAACAATGTTGATTTACCTGCGTTGGTATAACCGACCAAAGACACTGAAAAAGTCTTGCTACGATCACGCGAACGACGTTGCGTTTCACGCTGTTGCTGCAACTTCTCAAGACGCAACTTAAGCATCTTGACGCGCTCACCAAGCAAGCGGCGATCGGTTTCCAGCTGAGTTTCACCAGGCCCGCGCAAGCCAATACCACCTTTCTGACGCTCCAGATGCGTCCAACCACGAATCAAGCGTGTCGCCAAGTGTTGCAACTGAGCAAGTTCAACCTGAACCTTACCTTCATGGCTTTTCGCTCGTTGCGCAAAAATGTCCAGAATCAGACTAGTCCTGTCAACAACCCTGATTTTCAGGTGTCGCTCTAGGTTACGCTGCTGCGCAGGAGAAAGCGCATGATTAAAAATAACCAAATCAAGCTTCTCATCAACAACCATTTCAGCAAGCTCAGTTGCTTTACCACTACCTATGAACAATGCTGCATCCGGCCTAGAACGCTTGCAAGTAACAATGCTAATGGGTTCAGCCCCGGCAGATTGTGACAGCAAAGAAAGCTCTTCCAAGCCAGCGGCAAAATCGTCCTTGCCAAAATCGACGCCTACTAAGGCTGCGCGCATGCTCAAGGACATATACAAAAAGTAGAAGAAACCAAAAAATTACTCTGCTTCAGACTCAGTAGTGATACTGACGGCACGAGCCGGAACCACAGTCGAAATAGCATGCTTATAAACCATTTGGGTCACTGTATTTCTCAACAAAACGACGTATTGATCAAAAGACTCAATATGGCCTTGCAGTTTTATACCATTAACCAGATAAATAGACACGGGGATATGCTCTTTACGCAGTGCATTCAAAAACGGGTCTTGTAAAAGTTGCCCTTTATTGCTCATAACAGCTCCATTGTGTTGTTGTGATCAGGAGTTGGGGATTATTTGAAATATTTCAAGCAATCCATTAGTAATTACAAAACGACTGTAATCGAATTTCATTCAAAAAACTTACCAGTAAAACTATATTTAAGCAAAAAACTCAAAACTTAGGCACTTTTATGAATTTATTTTTCTTTATTTCGACTTGTCAAACGGGTTCTTACCCGAACGCATCTCTATTCTCAGTGGCGTTCCAGTCAATGAAAACGTTTCTCTAAAGTGTTTTTCCAAATAACGTTTATAGACGTCACCAACTGCTTCCAATGCATTGCCGTGAATAACGATAATAGGGGGATTCTGCCCACCCTGATGTGCATAACGCAGCTTAGGACGTATAGAGCCCTTACGTTTTGGCTGCTGATGCTCAACCGCTTCAATCAAAGCACGAGTCAATTTTGGCGTCGACAAATTGGCCATCGCCGCTTCATATGCAGCGTCAATCGACTTCATTAAAGGACTAATGCCCGTTGATTTTAATGCTGAAATGAAATGAAACTTCGCAAACGTCAGGAAGTTTAACTTGCGTTCGATATCAAATTTAATCTCATCCCTGCGATCACTTTGCAGACCATCCCATTTATTGACGCCAACCACCAAAGCACGACCCGATTCAAGAATAAAGCCGGCAATATGCGCATCTTGCTCAGAAATATCTTGCTGCGCATCCAACAACAACAAAACTACATTCGCTTCCGAGATAGATTGCAAAGTTTTGACTACAGAAAATTTCTCAATTGCCTCAAACACTTTACCGCGACGACGAATACCTGCAGTATCAATCAACGAATAATGCTTACCATCGCGCTCAAACGGGATTTCAATTGAATCCCGTGTGGTACCAGGCATATCGAACGCAATAACCCTATCTTCACCCAATAAGGTGTTAACCAAAGTTGACTTACCGACGTTTGGACGCCCAACAATAGCTATTTTAATGCCGCGAACGACATCAACTGGAACTTCCATCTCAGGAGGGCGTTGAGCAAAAGCAATGTTAAGCGATTCTTCGACCAAATCTGCAACACCATCACCATGTGCAGCAGAGATCACGTAAGGATCCCCCATCCCTAACTCATAGAAATCAGCAGTAACGGCGGTATATCTCATCCCCTCCGCTTTATTAACAACCAACATCACAGAGCGACCAGATTTTCTTAAGAAATCTGTAATCGTTTTATCATGCGGGGTAAGCCCCTGACGACCGTCCACAATGAATATAACAACATCTGCCTCAGCAACCGCTTGTTTGGTTTGCTTAGCCATTTCATGCAAAATACCCTCTTTAGCAACTGGCTCAAAACCTCCAGTATCAATAACTAAGAAGGGTCTCTCTCCAACACGGCCTTCACCATAATGGCGATCACGTGTCAGACCAGGAAGGTCCGCCACCAATGCGTCGCGTGAACGGGTAAGCCGATTGAACAGCGTGGATTTGCCGACGTTAGGTCGGCCTATAAGTGCGATAACCGGCTTCATTTGTATTACTCAGCTGCAAAAGCAACCACTGATCCTGATTTTGTTTGAACAATCAGATTTGAACCGGCCACAATCGGTGCAGTTAAAATCTGACTACCATCGGTAGCAACTCTACCAATGAAAGAACCATCTTCTCTTGAGAGAAAATGAACGTAACCTTCAAAGTCGCCTGCGGCAACAGCGCGACCAAAGGAAATTGGGGCAGATAAACGACGACGTGCGAGCTTATCATTACGCCAGGCACTAGACCCGCCATCACGATTAAATGCATTCACAGCACCAACGTTATCCGCTGCAAACACGAAACGCTCGTCTACACTCACGCCCACTTCACTGGAAATATTTTTCACCCAGCGAGGTGAACCTGTATTTAAATCAAAGCAACCAACGCGCCCCTGATAAGAAGAAGCGCAAACATCTTTACCTACAACTACAGGCATACCAGAAACATCGGCGACGCGCTCAAGCTCTGTGTTGCCTTTCGGCTCCCCTACGACGGCATCCCAACGTAAACTGCCATTTTTCAGCGCCAACGCGGACATGTGCCCCCCTGGCAAAGCGACCAAAACCTGATCACCAACAACTAATAGCCCAGGAACTGCACGCAGCATAAGCGGCGGCAATGGACGCTCATTGGTCCATTTTTTTACACCCGTTACAATATCATAAGCACTGACGCGATTGTCATTACTCCGAACCACCACCATACCCGACCCAATTGCCGGCGCTGACAAAATTTCAGAAGATTCCTGAATTTTCCACCGCAATTTACCATCAGTATCGAAAGCGAACAAACTCCCTTTCTCACCAGCAACAACAACTGTAGCAGACCCCGCTCCAACACCTCCAGTGAGAGAGGAACCCGCATTAATACGCCAAACGCTACGTCCCGTCGCACTATCGATTCGTACCAGCGTTCCATCCGCAGCTGACGCATATAAATCGGACCCATCAAGTGCGGGATTAAAAACATAATTGCCAGCTGAACCTACAGCAACTGACCACAATTGTTTGATAGCGATCGTCGATTTAACCTCAACCAGTGGCGCAGGCAATTTTTTTGGATCAGGCTTAGAAGCAAACGGGTTTAAAGACGAGCATCCTGACAAAACACAAAATGCAGCCACCGAAAATAATTTGGCGGAAAATCGCATGAACAACTCCTGTTATTTATTTACGACAACTGCATCAGCCGCAGATCCACCAATTGCATCCAGTTTCAGTTGCACTAACTGACTTGCCGAATTTTTATCTGTCATTTTTTCAAGCGCGGCTTGATAAGCTTTACGGGCATCATCAATTTTCGCTTGCGCAACAAAAATGTCACCCTTGCGATCAAACACGGCCGCCTGCAGATCGACCGGAAACTCTCCGGAAAGTTGCGCCAACGCTATTTCGTAACTTTTTTCATCCAGAGCAATTCCTGCCAAACGGATTTTTGCAATAGCTTTGTAATCATCATTCTTACTCGTGTCGACAACCCATTGCAATTGAGCTTTTGCAGATTTCAGATCGTTTGCATCAAATGCACTTTTAGCAGCAACCATAGCCGCCATCGAGGCGTACGATGTACTAGCAAATTTTTCTTTCAAATCATTTGCGGCACGCTGCACCTTCGCATCATCTTTTACCGCCACTGACTTCTGCATTTCCTCAAACAACTGAGATGCTTGTCCAGATTGATTACTTTGATAGCTATTCCATTGCGTCCATGCTGCGTAGGCAGACAATGCAATAATTAAAATCCAGGTAATCAAATTACCATATTGTTTCCAGATTGCTTTAAGGGTTGCAAGTTGTTCCTGCTCTTCTAGATCGTAAGCCATGTTCTTATGTTTTATTAATGGTGGATATGAATATGATTTGGGTCATCGCAACAATCCGCGTCTGACTCTGCACCGACAATTTGGTCAACCAGGTAATCAATCACCGTATCAAATGGCACACTGATTTGGTTATTTTCTTGATTGTCAGAACGCATGGTTTTAATAATGACACTGTTATTAGCAAGCTCATCCTCGCCAATAATGACAGCATAAGCAGCACCGCTTACATCTGCTTTTTTCATTTGCGATTTAAAATTACCTACACCGGTCATGGTTGCGCAATGTAACACAACATCAAGACCCGCATCACGCAATCTCTCGCTCAAGACAAACGCTTGCATTTGCGCATCACTACCTTGATGCACCAGATATACGTCGCAAATCGCTGAAGGCTGAGTATCGCCAGCTGCCTTCATCAATTCGATCAGACGCTCGATACCCATACCAAAACCACATGCCGGAGTAGGCTTACCACCAAAGGTTGCAAACAGCGAGTCGTAACGCCCACCACCACAAACTGTACCCTGAGAGCCAAGTTCGTCGGTAATCCACTCAAACACCGTCAGGTTGTAATAATCCATCCCACGCACCAGACGCGGATTGATTTTAAATGGAATATTATTAGCCCTTAAGATTTTCTGCACACCTTCAAAGTGGGCAAGAGATTCCTCACCCAGGTAGTCAAGCAACTTTGGTGCAGCATTAACCATATCTTGCATCGCAGGATTTTTTGTATCCAGAATACGCAATGGATTCGAGTGCAAACGACGTTGAGCCTCAGCATCCAGCACATCCATATGCTGCTCAAAATAAGCAATCAACGCCGTTCTGTGAGCATTTCTCTCTGCTGCATTACCAATAGAGTTTAATTCCAGACGCACGTTCTGCAGACCTAAATCATCCCACAAACGCTGGCACAACATAATCAATTCTGCGTCAATATCAGGCCCACTAAAGCCCAGAGCCTCAGCACCCACCTGATGAAATTGACGATAGCGCCCACGCTGGGGGCGCTCATGGCGGAACATAGGACCGGTGTACCATAAACGTTTTGGACCATCGTAGACCAAATTATGCTCAATAGCGGCACGTACAATACCAGCAGTACCTTCAGGCCTCAGAGTTAGCTTGTCACCATTCATCGAATCTTCAAAAGAATACATTTCTTTTTCGACGATATCAGTAACCTCACCCAAACCACGTGAAAACAAAGGAGTAGCTTCAACAATAGGTGTGCGAATTTGTTGAAAACCATAACTCTTTAAAACTGACTGCACCGTATTCTCAAACAACTCCCACAAAGGAGAGTCAGATGGAAGAAGGTCATTCATCCCTTTAACACCAACGATTTTTTCTATTTTTTTATTTTCCGACATGGTCAGCCTAGTTTAATTACTCTCAACTTCTGCAGCACTTCCGTAACGCTTCTGCACATAGTCCAATACGATAGCCTGAAATTCCTCAGCAATGCGGTCACCACGCAAGGTCATCGCTTTTGTACCATCAATAAATACCGGCGCAGCTGGTGATTCGCCCGTGCCAGGCAAACTAATACCGATATTTGCGTGCTTTGATTCGCCCGGGCCATTCACAATACACCCCATCACGGCGACATTCATATTTTCAACACCAGGATACTGCTTCTTCCAGACTGGCATCTGATCACGTAAAAACGTTTGGATATCGTCCGCCAATTCCTGAAATACTGTCGACGTTGTACGACCACAACCCGGGCAAGCGATTACCATTGGCGTAAATTTTCGCAAACCCATGGTTTGCAATATTTCCTGACCAACAATCACCTCACGACAACGATCGCCACCTGGTTCCGGAGTTAAAGAAATACGTATTGTATCGCCTATCCCCTCTTGCAACAAAACCCCCATCGCAGCAGTCGAAGCAACAATGCCCTTACTTCCCATACCCGCCTCAGTCAGGCCGAGATGCAATGGATAGTCGCAACGCGCAGAAAGTTCGCGATAAACGGCAATCAAATCCTGAACGCCTGACACTTTGCACGACAAAATGATCTTGTCACTACCCAAACCCAACTCTTCTGCACGCTGCGCATTTTCAATGGCTGAGGTAATTAATGCCTGATACATCACTGACTGCGCAGTTCTTGGATCAGCCAATGTTGCATTCTCATCCATAATCCGCGCCAGCAAGTCCTGATCCAGACTTCCCCAGTTAACACCGATGCGCACTGGCTTATCGTATCGACATGCCATTTCTATCATTTGCGCAAACTGCGTATCGCGTTTCGCACCCTGCCCGACATTTCCGGGATTAATCCTATATTTAGACAATGCTTGGGCGCATTCCGGATAATCCCTAAGCAATATATGTCCGTTATAGTGAAAATCACCAATCAGCGGAACATCCACACCCATACGATCAAGCTGTTCGCGGATTGCAGGCACTGCCGCTGCGGCCTCCTGATTATTAACTGTAATTCGCACCAACTCAGAGCCGGCCCGCGCCAGATCTTTAATCTGAATCGCCGTTCCAATGACATCAGCAGTATCCGTGTTTGTCATCGACTGCACGACGACTGGAGCATTGCCGCCAATCAATACTTCTTTCTTGCCATAGACAATTTTTGCAGTGCGACTAGAACGCCTTGCCAAAGGCCCTGAAGCGATTTCCGATAAAAATGGTTTCATGCTTACTTCACGCTTAAATTAACGACATTCGTATCTTTTGGAGGAACGATTTCAAGCGCCGCGCCGCGTAGCGTCGCATCCACACCGTGCGCGTTACCCAACCTCACCTGAACAGGTTCTTTTACATCAAAAAACTCTTCCGTTCCTGCCTTAGCCAAATGAGATGTAACCACCTCCCCAGACTCTTTCTTCACTTGCACCCAAGAGTCCTGACGGAACGTTAAGCGTAATTTATTATTACCTGCCTGCACATCAGTGCCGGATGCAACCTCATGCTTGCTAGCCGAGTTCGTCAATGGGACAACTGCACCCCCCACATTTGCCGGCGCAGGCTTAACCTCTGAAACAGACGGCAGCACAACAGGTGACGCAGCAAGAGTCGACGTAGACTCCGATGCAGCGACTCGCTCAAGCACTGTACTTGCCTGCACGACCACATCAGGTGGAAACACGTCAGACTGCGACTCCGCCGGAGTCGCACTATCAGTCAACGGAAGCGATGCCGCGACCTGCTCCACTGACGGCTTTACCACATCAGAATGGGTAAATATTGACTTAAATGCTTCCGATTGTTCAAAGTGTTGCCCAAGAACAAACAACAAGGCGGCCATCGCTAATATGCCAGCACCAAACATGTACTTCTTATTATGGCTCTCACTTCTACCAAGAAAATGAGATTTAGACTCAAGAAAAGGCGTAGCCAACGTCGGCCTGAGGTCGGTATCCAAATCAGCTAAGCTTGCTTCACCAGGAAGGCAAGCAATAATTGGAGCAGGATCAACTCGCAACAACTTAGCGTAGGAGCGAACAAAACCCCTGACAATGACCATCTTTGGCAACTTATCAAAATCATTGCTCTCAATCGCCAACAACTGCCTGTGCGACAACTTAAGTTGCTCTGCTGCCTGCTCAAGACTTAACCCCAATTGCTGACGCGCAGCCGACAATTTAGCACCAGCAGTATCAAGAAGGTCAACTGATTTCTCCTCACCCACAACAGAAGCCATCGACTCAGATAAAGGATTTAAGCCAACCTCATTCATCAAACAAACCTCTCTGCAAGAGACTAAATTCAGGGGAATCCGGATAGCGCTTCCTTAGTTGCGCCGACAAACTGTTTAACGCAGCATCATCGCGCAATTTACGCTCAATTTTTATAGCCAACCAAAGAACTTCAGGCGTCAACACATCTTGTTGAATGACACGACCAATATAAAACCGTGCATTTGTATATTCACCACGCAAAAATAAAGTCCTTGCCAGGTTAGTATTCAAACTTGGATTAGCCGGATCAACCCGAAAACCTTGCATGAAATATTTTTCTGCCGCCGTATTATCACCCACATTCAGGCTACACATTCCTGCCGCGTTATATGCCTTTGAAGAAGCGTAGGCACGGCTTTGCAAGACTTTGTCAAGATAAGCCAATCCTTGTTTTTCGCGCTTATTCTGACACAAAAACCAACCGTAATTATTAACAATATCCAGATTATCGGGAGCGAGTTTTAAGGCGTACAGAAAGTTATCTTCAGCCAACTTCTTTTCACCAGTATCCATAAATATCAAAGCACGCACACTGTACGCATCCACCAATTCAGGGTAAATTGCTAAAGCATGCTTAACCTCATCAAGAGCAATCTTATATTGTCCTTGCTGATAATAACTGATCGCGAGTTGCATCCTGATTGAAGCGCGCTTTTGTGCATCTTGTTTTTCAACAGAAAGATTTGATTCATCCGAAGCCCCCTCCAATTGTTTTGAGGCACAAGCAGACAAAACAATAAAAAGAGAAAGAAGAGCAACTCTTCCTATCCAACGACGCAATTCAAAAATTTTCACTGAGTGATCTCCACGATCTTGCCAAAATTTTCACCGAACTTCTTTTGATACTCTGCCATTTTTTGCATGCGCTCTTGCACACGCGTTCTATCCTTAACCTCGCCAGCCAATTGCCCACAGGCGGCATCAATATCATCACCACGTGTTTTGCGTGTAGTCGTTACTATCCCTGCATCCAACAACAATTGAGCAAAGGCTTTGATGCGCGGATTCGCCGAACGCTTTAAACCCGATTCCGGAAAAGGATTAAATGGAATCAGATTAAACTTGCATGGAACATCCCTCACCAACTGTATCAACTCATGCGCATGTGCATCCGTGTCATTCACACCATCCAACATGCAATATTCAAACGTCACAAAATCGCGCGGCGCAAACTCCAGATAACGCTTACATGCCGCCATTAATTCTGACAACGGATGTTTCTTATTCAACGGAATCAAACCATCACGCAAGGCATCATTAGATGCATGCAAAGACACCGCCAAAGCAACCGGACATTCTTGCGACAACTTATCCATCATTGGAACCACGCCGCTTGTGGACAGCGTCACACGACGACGAGATAAACCGTAAGCATTATCATCAAGCATTAAGCGCAATGCGGTAACAGTAGGCTCAAAATTCAACAGGGGCTCACCCATACCCATCATGACTACATTCGTAATCTGGCGCTCACCCTTAGGCCCCATAGGAATATCTTTAGTACGACGCAACTCAAACTCAGCCATCCATAGCTGACCAATAATCTCTGCCACGGTCAGATTACGATTAAATCCTTGCTTGCCAGTTGAACAAAAGCGGCAATTCACCGCGCAACCAGCTTGCGTAGAGATACACAAAGTACCCCGATTTTCCTCAGGAATAAACACCGTTTCAACAGCATTTCCCTGCCCCACATCCACCAACCATTTACGGGTACCGTCAAGTGAAGTGTGATCACTAATCACCGCGGGAGCAGTTATTACCGCTCTGGTAGCAAGTTTTTCGCGCAACGATTTTGCGAGATCTGTCATCTCGTCAAAACTGCTTGCGCCAAACTGATGTATCCAACGTTGCAACTGCTTTGCACGAAACGGCTTCTCACCCAATTCGCCACAGTACGCAACGAGCTGTTCCGGATCTAGATCCAATAAATTTATGAGTGCCGTCATGTGTTTCTCTCTCACACCCCGAATCGCAGTATTGCGAGACGGGGCATCAATTACTTCAATTTCTTTAAATACTGCTCAATACAAATTAACGTGAGTACACGTTCAATGCTGGGAAGAAATATGCGATCTCAACAGCAGCTGTTTCAGCAGCGTCAGAGCCATGAACTGCGTTTGCATCGATAGATTCAGCGAAATCAGCGCGGATTGTGCCTTTTTCTGCCTTCTTAGGATCAGTTGCACCCATCAGGTCGCGGTTTTTCAAAATCGCGCCTTCGCCTTCCAATACTTGTACAAATACTGGACCGGAGATCATGAAATCAACCAGATCTTTGAAGAATGGACGTGCAGCGTGAACAGCGTAGAAGCCTTCTGCTTCAGCGCGGGACAATTGCGTCAAACGAGCAGCAACAACTTTCAAACCAACAGTTTCAAAACGGCTGACAATTTGACCAATCACGTTTTTTGCAACTGCGTCAGGTTTAATAATAGATAATGTACGTTCGATAGCCATCTGAAAACTCCAATAAAAAGAAAGGGTTAAGACAAAAACTCTAGAATTCATCTAACCCTAGATTTTAGCATGAAACACTTGATACAACATGTCTTTAAAGAAAGACCGTAAAAATACCAAGCATATATTTGCCAACTCAAGAAACCAAATCAAAGACCGCCATAGACTCAACGTGGGAGGTATGCGGAAACATATTAACAACTCCTGCGTAACTCAAACGATAACCAGCTCCATTGACCAAAATGCCGGCATCGCGCGCCAAAGTTGATGGACTGCAAGATACATAGACCAGTCGCTTAGGTTTGAGGTCGGGCGCAACTTGCGTTAAATCCACCAAAGCCTGACACACTGCCATCGCACCGTCACGAGGGGGATCAATCAAAAAGCGATCAAATTTACCCAGCTTAACAAAATCCTCCGCCGTCACCTCGAACAAATTGCGCGTGCTAAATGAGGTCTTTTCAGATAAACCATTGTGAACAGCATTTTCGAGCGCACGATCAGTCAGCGTAGAACTACCCTCAATCCCAACTACCTGTTTTGCAAGTGTAGCAATAGGCAATGTGAAGTTACCTAAACCACAAAATAAATCAGCAATACGCTCATCTTTTTGCGGATCCAGCAAGCGCAACGCTTTTGCCACCAGCACACGATTAATATGGTGATTCACCTGCGTGAAATCGGTAGGCTTAAACGGCATCTTGACGCCAAATTCTGGCAACAGATAATGCAGATCGCTAGTTGAAGGGTAGTATGGCTCCGCAGTTTCAGGACCTTTCGTTTGCAACCACCATTGCACCTTGTGGTGATCAGCAAAAGCTTTTAACTTCACCTCATCATCTGCGGCCAATGGCGCCATGATCCGCAACACCATTGCAGTCACCCCTTCACCGATGGCCAACTCAATTTGCGGCAAATGCTCAATGATAGACAAAGAGGCAACCAACTCACGCAAAGGCATCAACATTGCCGAAACGTGGGGCGGCAAGATCTTACAAGTTTCCATATTCGCCACATAACGCGACTTTTTCTCATGGAAACCAACCAATACTGTGCCTTTTTTAATCACATGGCGCACTGACAGACGGGCACGATAGCGATAACCCCAGGTTGGACCATAAATTGGGCGCATCATCGTTTCAGCCTTTACCTTGCTGATGTGCCACAAGTTATCTTCCAAAACACGTTGCTTCATTGCCACTTGTGCATCAGGCTCAAGATGCTGCATAGAACAACCGCCGCAAGTACCAAAGAATTCACATTTTGGATCCACCCTTTGCGATGAAGTACGATGCACCTCCGATAAAGTTGCCACCTCCCAACTTGGCTTCTTTTTGTAAGAACTAAAGCTAACCAATTCACCCGGCAAAGCACCTTCAACAAACACCACTTTTCCTTGCGTACCATCTTCATTTTGCAAATGACCAACGCCACGCGCGTCCATATCAAAAGAACGTATTTCTATTTTATTCATGGGAATATCGGCGCAAACTTCAGTCGCGCCATGTAAAAGATAAAGATCAAAAGCGGAATTATAAAAGAACTGGAGCGTTTCACCCGCGCAATTCGCAAATAAGTGAATGCCTCTTCAGATTAGAGAGTCCCTACCCACGCCGCGAGACAAGAACGAACGCTTCAATTTAATCAAGGCTTCTTGCTGGATCTGGCGTACCCGCTCACGGGTTATCCCCATTTCATCAGCTAATGTCTCTAAGGTAGCAGGATCATCATTATCCAAGCCAAATCGTCGAATGACTACAATACGTTGCTTATCCGGCAATTTTGCCAACCAATCCCGTACCAAGACAGTCATCTCATGATGTTCAGCGCGAATATCAGGACCATCATCACTATCACCAGGCAACATATCCATTAAACTGGATTGCGGATCATTATCCAAAGGAGTATCGAGCGACGTCGCATGCTCAGATAAAGCCAAAATATCCTGAACCTCATCGACCGGCCTGTCCACCAACAAGGCAATATCTTCCAGATTAGCATCCCGACCATCGCGCCGCTGGGATTCAAGATGGTATTTTGCACGCAATATTTGATTGAGCTCGCGCACCATGTGCACAGGCAACCGTATTGTGCGCGCCTGATTCATGATGGCACGCTCAATACTCTGCCGTATCCACCAGGTTGCATAGGTAGAAAACCGGAATCCACGCTCAGGCTCAAATTTATCGATGGCGTGCATCAACCCCAGATTACCCTCTTCTATCATATCCAATAGGGCAACGCCGCGATTAATGTAGTGCTTAGCAATTGAAACAACCAGGCGCAGATTGTGCTCAATCATTTTTTGCCTTGCCTCGAAATTACCTTGCTTGGCTAAAGTTGCGAAATGCAATTCTTCTTTGGAATCAAAAAGTGGTCTAGTACCAATTTGGTTTAAATAATACTGGGTTGTATCAGTCGAAAGTTCGGCCGCTAATACATTCTTCAGCTCATCAATAGGTGCAACAATAAGCGAAACAGGATCAACTGACTGAACCTCGCGATCTTCCGCATCCGCATCAGCATCACCCTCAGCGGCATCCGTCAGTGCATCCACATCAATACCGTCATCTACCTCAATCGACAATGCTTCCGCTTCCTCATAGGAGGAAACGTCCAACTTTTGGTTGATTGCGCTTTTTTGCATAGTTTTGTCTGAATAGTAAATATGATTGAACTCGGAAACACCTCAAAACCCAACAGCACCTGCAATCATCAAATTTCCAACACTACCAATAGCAAATTATTACCAAATTTTAATTATTTCACAACATTACATATGTGACAAAGTGCATCCAAGCAGCATTCACAGCAAGCCAACTAACGTGCCGGCAAATACCTCATAGGATCAACAGGCTTTCCTTGCAGACGAATCTCAAAGTGCAGATTAACACTATCACTATCAGAATTTCCCATCTCTGCTATTTTTTGTCCTTTAGCAATAGCTTGCCCCTCTTTTACGAGAATAGATTTATTGTGAGCATAGGCCGACAGTAAGCTACTGCTGTGCTTGATAATTACCAAATTACCATAACCACGAATCCCACTACCAGCATACATTACCTTACCTGCGCCGGCAGCCAGAACGTCTTGCCCCATCTTACCTGAAATATCCAGACCCTTATTTTTAGCATCGTCAAATCCAGCCAATACCTTACCATCAACCGGCCACATCCAATCAACTGTTTCATTGTCCACTACCACCTTATCAGTTGCTTTTTCAGTCGATTTCTCTACCGGTTTAATTGTAACTACTGGATTAGGCGCGTCGTTTTTTGCAAGTGCTGACATAGCAGTATTATCAGGCTTCTGCAGCTCAACGAGCACACTCTCTGAATAAGACCGCTTTTCACCCTTAGGTCCATTTTTGTTGAGGGATGAAACGGGACCGGATAATGGCTTCACATCAACAGTTCCGGGAGTTACCGCTGTTGTTTGCACTCCCTGCGCAGCATTTAATACCGCATCAGGGGGCGCCACTCTTAACACCTGGTCCACTTTAATATCGTTAGGATTTTTCAATCCATTCCACGCGACCAGGTCACTATAACTTTGCCCGTGATCTAGTGCGATGCGATACAAAGTATCACCTCGCTTAACAATGTAATTACCCTTGGCATTCTCTGCCGATTTTAATACTGGTTTTGCAACCGGAATGACTACATTAGCCTCCGGAATTGAAGCAACCGGAACACGTTCAACAACTGGCGCCCTATTCGGCGTTGTTGTGCACGCAGACATCAACAAACCGAGACACACTAAGCCAACCAAATTTTTAAAGTAATTTATTTTTTTCATTCTCGTTACCACATTACCCTTGAATTCCAGACCAGATTTTTTATTTTTTTCAATAACCACATTTACCTCAATAATCAGATAACACCGGAATGTAAGGGCACAAAATGACAGTTTTCAATAACAGCGCTATTCCACGCATGTTCTGAAACCCGCTCGATGAGTTGCAAGACCTGATGACGACCTCCGACCGGAGCAATTAATCGCCCACCAACTCTTAGCTGCATTAAAAGAGCTTGCGGCACTTCCATTCCCGCCGCAGCCAATATGATACCGTCAAACGGCGCAGCCTGAGGCATACCAAGCATCCCATCGCCATAATGCAAACGAATATTGGCAATGCGCATAGGTCGCAAATTATTCTTTGCCAATTCGTGCAATGCCTTGATTCTTTCGATGGAATAAACCTCCTGCGCAATTAAAGACAATACTGCTGCCTGATAACCGCAACCCGTACCAATTTCAAGAACCTTTTCTAACTTCGTATCATTGCGCAGAATCTCCAGCATTCGGGCGACGATATACGGCTGCGAAATAGTTTGATGATGACCGATAGGCAAAGACGCATCAATATACGCCTGACTTTCAAGACCCGACTCTAAAAACAGGTGGCGCGGAACAGCTCGCATCGCTTCTAATACAAGGGCATCCTTTACACCTTGTTGAGCAACCCTGGTTACCATCGCCCGCCTGACGGCCTCTGAAATCAAAGGACTATCAGAGGTATTAAGCACAACTGGTTTTTGCTCTTTTGCGGAATTCCATGCGGAGACCAGATTGGCACGCGGTGCCACATTAGAATCACGCCCCAGATTTTGCATTGCGGTTTGCGTAGAAGCACTGGTTGATATGCGATTCCGACCAGCGTTATCCTTACGTTCAACCACGGAAGACAAGGGAAGTGGAAAGCGCTTTTCTTTTGCCGTTGTCATTCAAATGTCATGGCAAGCATGTCCAGATGTTTAAAGTTAGTCAAATCCACTTGCAAAGGCGTTACTGCAACATATGCCTTAGAGGTGACATCAAAATCAGTACCTTCACCGCCATCACGGATTCCACCCGGAGGCCCGATCCAAAATATTTCCCTTCCTTGTGGATCCAACATAGGAATGACTGGCTCCGAAGCGTGGCGTTTTCCCAAACGGGCGGCGCGTATCCCTTTAATTTCATGCAGCGGAAGATTTGGAATATTGACGTTCAGCAAATAAGGTCGCGGCAACTCAGGAAAACCAAATTTCACCAGATCGGACGCATACTTCGTCGCAACATCCAGATGCGCCCACCCCTTATTGACTTGGGAAAAGGCAATCGCAGAGATGCCAAATAAAAAACCTTCGGTCGCAGCTGCCACAGTCCCCGAATACAGGGTATCGTCTCCCATATTTTGACCTTGGTTGATACCAGAAACGATCAAGTCAGGCATCTCTTTCATAATGGAGGTCAGCGCAATATGCACACAATCCGACGGCGTACCGTTCACAAAATAAAAACCATTCGCGGCACGTTGCACAGTCAAAGGTCGATCAAGGGTCAACGCATTCGATGCACCCGATCTATTACTATCTGGCGCCACCACTGTCACATCAGCAAACTCAGCTAACGCAGATGCCAACATCACTATGCCAGGAGCCAGATAACCATCATCATTACTAATTAAGATTTTCATAATCCACATTCTAACCGAAGCGCAAAAACAAATTTCTACCGATGTGACTTTTTTGCGGCATAATCAAAAAATTAAACGGTCGTACTATTTTAAAACGGAGGCGATAAATGAAAGCTGTAGTTTGCAAATCTTGGGGTGCACCTGAAACTTTGGAAATCATAGATTTGCCGGAGCTCATTCCCGGATTCGGCGAAGTCGGAATAAAAGTGAAAGCAGCTGGAGTCAATTTCCCCGATGTCTTGATCATACAGAATAAATATCAATTTAAGCCCGAACTACCGTTCACCCCAGGCAGTGAATTATCTGGAGAAGTCTATGCTGTTGGCGATGGAGTTACTCATTTAAAGAAAGGAGACAAAGTCATCGCCTTCATCGGCTACGGTGCTTTTGCGCAACAAGTCATTGCACCTGCAAATGCCGTCATGCCCATGCCTCCAGGAATGGATTTCGACACTGCCGCTGCGATTACACTAACTTACGGCACATCTCACCACGCGATTGTTGACCGCGCACAACTTAAAGCGGGTGAAACCATGCTGGTATTAGGCGCAGCGGGAGGGGTAGGTTTAGCCGCGATAGAGATAGGAAAAGCCTTAGGCGCCAAAGTCATTGCAGCTGCATCAACTGACGAGAAATTAGAAGTTTGTCGTCAACATGGCGCAGACATCTCAATTAATTACAGCAACACCGATCTGCGCGAAGCAATAAAACACGCATGTGATGGAAAAGGACCGGACGTTATTTATGATCCGGTTGGCGGGATCTATGCTGAGCCTGCATTCCGCTCCATTGCATGGCGCGGGCGCTATCTCGTGGTTGGCTTTGCCAATGGAGAAATCCCTAAATTACCACTTAACTTAATGCTGCTAAAAGGCGCTTCCTTAGTCGGTGTCTTTTGGGGTGAATTTGCCAAACGCGAGCCAAAAAATAATTTAGCGGCGATGAAGGAACTTCTGGGTTGGCTCAACCAAGGGAAAATCAAACCACACATTTCTGCACGTTATGCTTTGAACGAAACAGGTCAGGCGCTCAATGATCTGGCAGCACGCAAAGTAACAGGAAAAATCGTCATTCAACCTGGGCGATAAAAAGACGTACAAATAAAACTCCGCCTGAAAAGGCGGAGTCTTATTCATCGCAGCCCCCATCAAAAAGGTGCAGCATCTCCAAGCCAGTAACGGTTAATATCTTTTAAACCCCACTTGGAAGCATCCTCGCGATTAGCAATCTTATCCTGCAATCCAGGACCGGCAAGATCAAGTAGCTCTGGAGTGATATACGACAGAGATTTGATGGAGAAAAACACGCGAACCTTTGGTGCAAGCAAAGATTTCCCCACCTGCTGCTCGACAACAACACCCAAACGACCTGACTCCAAGCGCACCAGCGTGCCGACCGGATAAATCCCGATACTTTTAACAAAAGCCTGGAATATTTTTTCATCGAAGTGACCTTTACTCCACTCCGCCATCTTGCGTATCGATTCAGCAGGACACCAACCCTGTTTGTATGGACGATTTGAAGTGATCGCATCGTACACGTCACACACCGCCCCCATCCGTGCCAGCAAACTTATTTGTTCACCCTTTAAACCAAACGGATATCCAGTACCATCCACTTTCTCATGATGATGAAGACAGACATCCAATGCAACAGAACTGACGCCCTTAGCGTCCAACAACATTTTATGACCCGCAACGGGATGCTCTTTTACAGCAACAAATTCGTCGTCAGTTAGTTTTCCAGGCTTATTCAATATTTCTGCAGGAATCATCATTTTACCGATGTCATGCAATAATCCTGCCAGACCTGCCTCGCGAGTTTCCTCGTCACTTAAACCTAATTGCTTTGCCAGCGAAACCATCAAAGCACATACGGCAACCGAATGCATGTAAGTGTAGTCATCTTTGGTCTTCAGACGAGCCAGGCCAATCAAGGCACCAGGATTACGCATGACCGAGTCCGCAATCTCTTCAACCATTTCCTTAGCATTACCTACATCAACGGCTTTCCCCATGCGTGCCTCGCTAAACATGGAAAATACAGCCTCTTTTGATTTACTCACAATCATCGACGCCCGACCTAGCTCATCACCCATAGAGACCGGTCCGGTTTGACGTGTAACAACTGGTTTTGGCACAGGAATTTCGGGTTTAACCGGTTCAACAGTCCCCGACTCCTGTTCTTGATAGACATCCAATCCCTTACTGGTGTCTATCCATGCTTCACGGATTTTTGTCTTTTGAATTTCTGCCAATTCATTTGGATCAGCAAGAACGAAGGATTTCTTCCAAAATGGCGTATCTATCCACGAACCACATAGCTCATGGAGGTACATTCCGATTCTTAATTGTGTCACTTCAATTTTTTTTAACATAAACCACTTAGGCAAAAATCTGTCCGGTGAAATCACGCAAACACTAACGCCAAATTATTCTACAAAGCCCCACACTAAGCCACTAAAAGCTCGCCGCTTCTAACAAAATTTTTCTTTTGAGCAACCCTTAAGCAATTGCATAGGTCTGAAAAAGTCTTGCATCACGCGATTTTTAATAAAACTCAGGTTATAAGGATGTTCAGCCACAATTTGCGGAAACAAAGAAGCCTCAGGAATCTTTTTCAGTTGCTCAGCGATCTTACCCCACAAAATCAAGGAGGGTACTGTTTCAAATGAAACAGAATGATCGTGTAACGCTGCAAATATAGTCTGCAAAAAAATCTGCCATGATTTGCCATCCTTAGCTGGCGCGACAAAAGGCCGAAAAACTAAGGAAGCATTTAACAGGAGAAAACCATTTTTATGCAAATTTTCCTGCAGTTCTGATAAGGTCTGAATAAAACCAGCAGTTGGCTCCAAAGCTTTTTGAGCTATTTCACTAATCACATCACCATTAGTTATACCTTCGTTAAGCAGCCCATCAGCAACTAACAACATTTTTATAAAATTACGCAAAGATGTTGCACGATTCACCCTTTTGGAGAGACCACCACCATCAGGCGACCAGATTTGATCCACCGCACCATCCATGAAACAGACGCCGGTCGCACTATCTTCACGGGGATATGGGCCTTCGCCAATCAATACATATCGTACATCTTTCATAGGGTATGCAAATGCGGCAAATAGTCTCCCCTTTGTTGGCAAAAATCCGGTCGAACAGAGTTGCTCAAAATATCCCGGGTCAGCTGCATACATAGCAGTCAATCCCGCAACAACGGGGGCTTGCCATGATTCGTGTACGCCTTTTAACGCCGACCGTATTTCAACTGGTAAAAATTCAGTACCACTGGTCATTTTTCAGTTCCGCTACTACTCATAGGAAGCGATGCCGCCGGAAACCCCGCATTGACCATAGGTTGCGCAGGAGGCGAACCAGCAGGTGGAATAAACTGCCCTGAGTGAGGAGGAAAAGCCACTGGCGCAATTGGCGAGACACCATGCATCTCACCAGTTTGTGGACGTACAGAACCTGGAACTACGTTAATCACCGCATTTTCTGGCAAAGAAATACGTCGCATCAGACCAGACTCAGAAATCATCACATAGTTTGCAGCCACCTCTTTAAGAACAATACCGGGAGCGATTTGAGCATCGAGAGCAATAGTCTGTGCAGGCTTTCCATTTGTAGCGACAATCGCCAGACTGTCGGTCGCTTTTTTGGCAATAATCACTCCTTTAAGTTCGTAATTACTGGCAATAGCCTGTTCAGCTTGACTCCCCCCAAAAATCCCGCCCCATTGACCTGCCCCCGGTTCAATATTATCCAACACTGGTCGCGCAACGCTGCGATCTGCCGGCTTGAATACCCGCATACCCCAAAAACTCAAAGAGGCGATCAGAAAAATAAAAGCTAGAAAACTACATAAAAGTGGCAAGCGCTTCATTTCATTCCTTATCAGCGTACCAGCTGATTAATTTCAATAATTGGCATCAAGACCGCCAACACAATCAACAACACGACAGCACCCATAGCCAAAATCAATACCGGCTCAAGCAAGCCTGCGATAGTCAACGCGCGTCGCTCAAGATCCTGCTCCTGCGCACTCGAAGCTCTCTCCAGCATAGCTGGTAGTTCACCAGTCACTTCGCCGGCACGTATCATATGTATCAACATCGGTGGAAAATGCTTGTGCGCGGCGAGTGCACGCGCGAGTCCAACCCCCTCACGCACGCTCGCCGTGGCATCTTCCACCTGTTCACGCATAGCGACATTTGACAGAGTTTCACGACTGGTTTGCAGCGCTCGCAAAATTGGCACTCCAGAACCCGTTGTAATCGCTAAAGTACTGGCAAATCGCGCAGTATTTAAGCTACGCTCAAACTTTCCGTAAACCGGTGCAGTTAACAACCACTTATGCCAGCGCATTTTAACGTCTGGATTTTTTAAGGCGGTGCGCCACAAAGCAAAAGCAGCAACAACAATCAATGCAACCAACCATCCATAGGCACGCACAAAATCAGAAATAGCCAGCATCATTACAGTTAAGAATGGCAGCTTTTGCTTTGTATTCGCAAATACAGAAACAATTTGCGGTACCACGTAAGTCAGCAAGAAAATAACAATCGCAAATGCCACAACCGTCACAATAGCTGGATAGGTAAATGCCAATCTAACTTTTTGTACGAGCGTATTCCGACGCTCTATGTAGTCCGCCAAACGCGATAAAACGCGCGACAAATGGCCAATTTGCTCTCCGGACGCAACCAAAGCGCAATAGATTTCTGCGAAATCATTTGGATGCTGCTTTAAGGCATCGGATAATGCGGAGCCTGCCATCACTTCAGAACGAATAGAAGCAATAATATCGCGGATAAAGGTGCGTTCTGATTGCTCCAACAGCGCCGACAAAGACTGCTCCAATGGCAATCCAGCCTCCAACAGACTCGCCAATTGTCGCGTAAACAAGGCGAGCTCAACGCTCGATAAGCGTTCTGCAAATAAGCCACGCTTCTTCCCCCCCCCGGCATCGTTTTGATTGAGAATGGATTCAACACTCACAGGAACTAAACCCTGTGCTCGCAGATCGCTGCGCGCTGCTCTAGCACTATCGGCGTTAAGGACGCCTTTACTACTAACCCCGTCGCCGTTTATTGCTTCATATCGAAATGCAGGCACAATCTCTATTCCTTAGTTACGCGCAATACTTCTTCTCGCGTTGTCACACCGCTTTTTATCCAACGATCACCGTCTTCGCGCATGGTTTTCATGCCATTTTTTTGCGCAGCAATGCGTATCTCTGCTTCAGAAGCCTGGTGATGAATTTGCGCCCGAATTTCTTCCGTCGTTTGCAAGAGTTCATACACCCCCAGACGCCCTTGGTAGCCTGTGTGTCCGCAATGTTCGCAACCGACGGCGTGCCATCTTCCGCCCTCCTCACGACGACAATGTACGCACAATTTACGCACAAGTCGCTGAGCTACTACACCGAGCAAGGAGGAAGACAGCAGGAATGGCTCTATACCCATATCCAGCAAGCGCGTTACCGCAGCGGCAGAATCATTAGTATGCAAGGTCGCCAACACCAAATGGCCAGTCAACGACGCTTGAACCGCGATTTGCGCCGTTTCAAGATCGCGAATTTCACCGATCATAATGACATCAGGATCTTGACGCAAAATGGCACGCAAGGCTTTCGCAAACGTCATATCAATGCGCGCATTAACCTGTGTTTGCCCTACACCAGCCAACTCATATTCAATTGGATCTTCGACCGTCAGAATATTTGTTGTACCTGCATTCACGCGTGACAGAGCCGCGTAAAGAGTCGTGGTTTTACCAGACCCAGTGGGTCCGGTCACCAACACAATACCGTGTGGCTGTGAAATCAGTTTATCAAAACTCTGCAACACATCATCACTCATCCCCAAATTACTGAGATCAAGACGCCCTGCTTCTTTATCCAACAAACGCAATACAGCACGCTCGCCGTGACCAGTTGGTAGAGTCGATACACGAACATCAACAGGCTTGCCGCCGATACGAAGTGTAATACGACCATCTTGGGGCAGACGCTTCTCGGCAATATCCAGCTGCGCCATGATTTTGATACGAGAGATCAAAGAAGCATGGATCGCCTTACGTGGCCGAACCACGTCACGCAGAGAACCATCGACACGGAAACGAACAACTGAAATTTGCTCAAACGGCTCAATATGAATATCGGATGCACCATCCCGTAAAGCCTGCGTCAATAAAGCATTGATCATTCGGATGACTGGCGCATCATCTGCCGACTCAAGCAAGTCTTCGATAGCGGGCATATCCAGCATTAATTTTGCTAAATCCAGATCAGACTCGACTTCACCAACAACATCAGCTGCATCGCCACCAGAACCCGCATAGGCTTTTGCGATCAGGTCATTGAGTGCTTCAGGCGTGAGCACATTGAGCTTGATTTTTCCGAATTTTCGCCCAACCTCAGCAATAGCCGCAGGAGCCGTTTTCTGAGAAACGGATATCTCAACCGGCGCATCTGGCAAGGATGTATCACGACTTGCAAGCACCAAAAAATCACGCGCAAACCCATACGGCAACAAGCGGTTTTCTAACATGGCTTATTTACTTTCTGGATGATTCGTCTTCGACGCTGGAACAGGTATTGTCATCGGCGTCGTCATCAGTTTGCCCTTTTCCATCTCCGGCAACAAGGCGGCTGCACTTCCACCTTTTGGTACTGGCATTTGCGTACGCATATAGTCGTAACGATCAACGGAAACGTTATTACTATCTTCAGCAGAACGTATCACCGTCGGGCGCAGGAACACCATCAAGTTTGTTTTAGTGCGGGTTGCTGTTTGATACTTAAACAAGTTGCCGATGATCGGTATATCACCCAAACCTGTCACTTTTTCCGTTCCTTCACCGACTGTATCCGAGATCAAGCCACCAAGCGCCAATATAGAACCATCCTCAACCAACACGTTAGTAGCAATCGAACGTTGCGTCGTCGTCGGTCCAGATGGATTGGTCGCGGAACTTGCTACCACTGCTGAGCTCTCTTGATAAATGGCAAGCTTCACTGTCCCCCCCTCAGAAATTTGAGGCTTGATGGTGAGCTTTAAACCGACGTCCTTACGTTCAATAGTTTGGAATGGATTAACACCAGCAGAACCTGTTGATGCTGAGGTTGTAAATTGTCCGGTAATAAATGGTACATTTTGGCCAACAATAATTTTTGCTTCTTCATTATCCAAAGTAACCAAATTTGGCATCGACAATATATTGGTTCCATCACCACTATCGACCATGTGCGCCAACGCACCGAGGGTTAATTTACCTCCAATTTGCTTAAAAACGCCCAGAGATAAACCATTGCCTGGCAGGGTCGAACTCGTCGCTAAATTTGCGAGGTTATTGTTGCCGGTAGAAAAAATGCTACCACCGCCAACGCGGTAACTGCTATTAGAATTTCCCGACAACCCAGCCCATTGAACACCAAAATCATTTTCTTTGTTAGCGTTAACTTCAATGATCAATGCTTCGATATATACCTGAGCCCGACGTGCATCGAGTTGATCAATCACTGTGCGCAAGTTCTTATAGACGGCTTCGCTGGCTGTAATAATTAAAGTATTGGTCGCTGCATCTGCTTGAATGTATCCAGCCGCACTGCTGCCACCTCCACCAGCTTTACCGCCACCACTGATTGGCAACGCCCCCCCGTTGTTGCCGGAATTATTTCCAGAAACACTAAAGCCATTTTGTGAAGTGCCATTGCCACCGGAAGCGGAAGTTGCTGCACTGGATAAACCGCTGTTCGCAACAGGCTCACTGGTGTCACCGGTAACAATGGAGCGCAGAGTCTGCGCCAGCTTTACAGCTTCAGCATTACGCAAATACACGACATGAACATTACCTGGTAAAGCGGTTGGCTGATCTAGCTTAGCGATCAGAGATTTGATCAAATTGGCGCGCGCCTGCGAAGGAGCACGAAGTAACAATGAATTAGTACGTGGATCTGCCATCAACACTGCTTTTCCTGCATCTGCAGGACCCGCGTTATTTTCAGTCAACTTGCTGACCATCGCCGCAATATCAGTCGCCATTGCATGCTTGACTGGAATGACATCCAAATCAACGGTTGCAGGCACATCCAAACCAGCAATAATTTTATTCAGCCGCTTTAGATTATCTGCATAATCTGTAATAACGACGGTATTGTTACCTGGGTTTGCATTGATAGTGTTATTTGGCGAAATCAGAGGACGCAATACCGTCACAATATTCGCCGCAGATTCGTAATTCAATTGGTAGATCTGTGTTGCGACCTGGTCTCCTTTTACCGGGTCGCCTCTTTCATTATGTATTGATTGGGTAGGTCCTGGTTGTAACTTGGCATCTGCTTCCGGAACAACTTTGTAATATCCATCAGCATAAACAACTGCATAGCCTTGCAAACGCAAAGTCGACGTAAGCAACTTAAATGCCTGATCCTTAGTCAGCGGTTTTTCAGAGACCAAATTAACTTGTCCCTTGACCCGTGGATCAATAATAAACGTCGTTCCTGTGTAGTGACCAATTGCTTTCACCACAGATTCAATATCAGCACCGACAAAATTGATATCTGCAGTGTTCTTGTCCGGTGTCTGCGCCAAGGCTGCAGAACTGATAATACAACCAGCACTCAACACTGCCGCACCAGTGATCGCGGAAAAGTGATGTAGTGGTTTGCGTAAGGAATTGCGGATCATAGCTGCCTTGCTTTTTAATGGAAATGTTTTCATTTGAACTCTAACGCGATGACATCCTTATCGCCGTCTTTACGGCGCTGCCCCAGCAAATTCAACAGATTTGCCAACTTTGCTTCTTGCCCTTCTTGCGCCCAGGCTTTACCTGAGAACTGGAAATGGCCAGCGTTTACCGTGCCACTTCCACTTAACATCATTGGTCCAGTTTCTGTGACCAAGTTGATCTCTGCATTTGTCCCCTGTAAATCAAAGGCCATTTTATAACTACCTAAAGGTCTCACTGGCGACAGTCTTGACGCCATTTCTGAGAGATTTAATTGTAATTGCCCCTGCGCATTCACTATCAAACCGTCCCTCATGAACTGCAAATTATTCCAGGACAAATGTAACTTCCCGGATGGACCTATCGTATTCAGAGGTGCCCCTAAACCTTCAAGCCGCTCCGTCGGCAAAACCAACGCGGACGGACTGACATGCCACTCAGAGAAGTTACCAGTAATCTTCACGGGAACTGACAATGCTTCAGGATTTTGCAGCTCAAGATCTAATTGCGTCAATAAAATGAAGGGAGAAATTTTCCAATTAAAACGTCCAGGAAACAATGGCGTTACAGAATCATTGATTCCAGCGGCAACGCCGATAAAACCGGATCCATTCCAAAAAGAACCTTGCACATCACAAAGACTCAATCGCCCCTGCGTCTGTCGCTCTATCAACACCCCCATCCAACTGGCGGGAAGAAAAAAAAGTACAGAGAAGATAACACTTAAAATGGCAATCAAAGTCCATACTATCTTCGCTGAAAGCGAAACTGACGACACCATCAGAGCCCGCCCCGCTGCTGCTTTAGCATCAAAACAACTGACACTTGGCCATTTTCGGGCAAGGCGACCACCTTCGCTTCTTCTACTGTCAGTCTTGAGGCTCTTTGTGACTCAAGTAACCAATCCATAATATTGGCATAAGCGACGGACTGAACCTGAATTCTGACAATATCATCTGTCACACTCAATGACTGCGCTTTAATACCCCTAGCTGACAAACTTGCCTCTACTAATTCCTTAGTCGCAGGCTCGACAATTTGCGACAAACTGGCAGCTAATTTTATTTGCTGACCGCTTAGGGCAGACATTTCGGCGACTTGCTGACGCAAAACAGGAATTTGCGTCAGCAATTTTTGTCTACCAGAAATTGCCGGATCTAAAAAAATAAAATACAGCAATGCCAGAATAATGACGATTGCAGCCGATGACAATAATTTACGCTCGCGCTCATCACGCTCATTCCAAAACAATTCAAATTGTTGGATTAATTGCTGCTTCATTCCTTCACCCCACCCTGAGTCACGTGCAACACACCATCAGAAGTGATTTTCAAACGCATAGATTGTTCGGCCAATGCGGTCTTTAACTGTTCCACCGGAATTGCTGCTACTGATTTCACCTTTACTTCTAGTCCATGCTCTTTGTATTCAACAGATACAATCCCAGTCGCTTTGCCCATCATCACTCTATCCCACACATGCGAAAATTGTGCGGACAAGACCACAAAATCATCCGCAGCAAACTGCCCCACCATTTTTTTTGTGAGGTTAACTTTCTGACGCATTTGTTCTAGCGGATTAAGAATGGTGGTCTCTTTGGGAAAACTGGTTTTGTATGTTTGCACAAGAGCGTCATTTAAGCTCTTTGCAGACCTTTTCAAATTAAACCATTCAAAATTTAATGCAGAAATATTGACCAGCATAACCATTGCCACCAAGCGCAAAGGCCAACGCCAACGTGCCCAATCAATAGCGGGCTTATGGATCGCGGATATATCAGACATCAAATCCGGCGTAAGGCTGCCAATACCACCCACCCGGACCGCCCAACTCATAGTGTGAACATGAATCAGGCTTTCCAAATTTTTAGCCTTAACAATCGTTTGATAGTTTTCGACTTCATTTGCAGCCACATACAAATCAACATGCATATCTGGCGCCAGCATACCAAGCATGTCAATTGCATTATCATGCTCGTCTTCCGCCAGACTCAAGCCCAGCCCTTGCATGACAGCCTGCCTCAAAAGCAAACTCAGCGTTTCATTCTTCCGTTCTAATACGGAGACTGCTTGCTTGGCCTCACCGGAAATAGCAATCGCTAATTGTGCTGGATAAGCAGCTATTTTTTTAACTGGCCAATCCTTTACCATCGTCGCCAATTGCTCAACCCAATGACGATCCGCAACAGCAATAGTGGATTCACCTTCAACAATAGGACTGGCAACTAACACTGTGTCGGACGGCTCACCTGCAATCTGTTCTTCTAACAAATTTGGCATGGCGATCTTAAATTTCGCCGAAGACATAGGCGGAACTTTGGTAGTGAGTAAACTGACGTCGCTTGCAGCAAACAGTAAGCTCAATTGCCGCGCACCATTCGCCAGCGATTTTAATTCTGCGAATGATTTATGCCCTTGCTGCAACAGGTGACCATCCGCAGAGAACAATGCAAAAGGCAATGCCTGTAAAAGCCAGTCAGGATTTGCTTGAACCGCCACCCTTGAGGGCAAAGAAATATAGAGTGTACTTGCCATTTTTAATTAATTTTCTCTAACCCAAAGTACCGTTGTTGTTCCATCAATCGCTCTTGATACCAAAGCACTTACATCTAACGCAGAGCGGTTCATTTTTACTTTTCCGTTCACTACAAAAAAACCAGTTTTTATATCCACGTCGGCAGGGCCTATATTTTTAGCTTTCTCACTAAATCTATGCGTAAAGTCTGACGCTGTTGCAAAAAAAGCGGTATCCCGGCTTGCAATCATTTGCGCCGCATCTCCCATACTTACACCATCGATCCTTGCAGAAATCACCTCAGCTGAGGCGGTATTCACGTTAACAGGTGTAATTCCTCCGTTTCTCGGCAGAACAACGACGTAAGATCTCAAAATCCTCAACATGTCCGGCGTAAATCCAGGAACCGCAAGTAAATCATCAACTTGAGTAAATCGCAAGAATTGTACTGAAGTATTACTACTAGATGATGTAGGATTTGTTTCAGTAGCGCCACTGGCAGGGCTATTGATAGAATTTCCTGGCATATTACCCGTATTATTCCCTGTTGAATCAGGTACGGAGGCCTGTGCTATTTTGGGCTGAGTCTGAGCCACAGCATTTGCTGCGGCAGTTGCCAGGCCGCCTGGCAAACGTAGATTGGTTAATAATCGGGAAAAGGCAGCAATTTCTCTTGGATCTGCCTTACCATTCGTCGCCAGATTATTTAGATTATAAGAAGCTTGTGCATCAACAATTTGACCTGAAAGTGTCGCATCACTGTCTCTGGCATCAGTACTTCCATCTTCCACATACTGATCCAGGCGTGTGCTTTCTAGTTTGACTGACCAAGGCTCACCAAGATAATCTGCCGTAGAATGGCGCGCATCTTCCCGAAGAATCAACCTTGCCCAGTCAATCGCACCGCGCAAAATCCATTTTTTTTGCAGTTGCATGCGTTGATTTTCAATTGAACGGACTTGTACTTGCTGCTGCCAAAACAAACTCGCGACAATAGTAATGGCAAGGGTGGTCAACAGCAGCGCGGTGACCACGGCCACGCCATTTTGTCGCATTTTATAGTAGCCATCGAGGGGCTTATTGATTTGATTCGCGTTGCACATCAATTCGCCCCCAACAAAAAAATCTTTGTCATGGGCGCCTTACGACCCTGTACTTGCATGGAAACCTCAAGCCCCGCTAAAGTCGCACTTTTGGAACCAGTAGCGGGTGGATTGGAAGAATTCGCGGGCGTGACGTTATTGCCAGCATTAAATACATCTTCGCCATTGATGCGCCAACCTGTTTCACCAACCTTCCAGGTGCGCATAGCAAATGACTCTACTTTGCTTTGCAACGGTATTGAGGGCGTTCCATCGAGATCTTCAGCGGCACTCTGCCACTCCGCAAGCAACACTGCTGTTTCTCGGGTAGGAGTCAATTCTCTGCGTGACAGCACACCGTCAGCAACGCTATAGACAACGACCTGAAAGCGTATTGGCAAATTATCCTCAAATACGGATCGTATGATCAACAATTTACTACCAGCAGCAGTTAATACACTATTCCCAGGCAACATATTGGCATCCATTACATGGGCACAATCGTTTTCTATTTGTGCAAATGCAAGCTGAATTCCACGTGTCTGGTCCATTTCCCCATTCAACGTCTGACGGGCCCGGACAATCGAGTCCAAACCACGCCATCCAAGAACCGCAACAATACCCAAAATGGTGATTGCAACGAGCAACTCAATTAACGTAAAACCGACGCTCTGAGTGAGACAACGTGACTTAAAGCGCATTCGGAACCACCTGAGTCAATTTGATGATACGTCGATCAGGCTTATCGTTCTGAAACACAAGTACTTCTACGCGTCGAAAAGAGGGGTTTGGTGTCGCGATGACGTGCTCCTCACACACCAAGTGCAAGTCGGCCTGCGGACAATCAAAATTACTATCCCCCAAAGGCGGCCATTCACGCGCCAGACGAATTTGCGCCAGACGATTTTCCGCAGACCAGGTCGCCATTAAGGAAACACGCAAATCGTTACTGTTTTGCGTAAGACTTCCAACGGCACGCAAACTCGCGCCCAACGCAGTCCCAACAATTACCAAAGCAACCAAAACTTCAAGCAAGGTAAATCCAGTTTGGCGAGAAAAGTTCAGGCGCATCTTATTCCACTAAAAAATGGCCGACACCATCAGCCGATATTTTAACGCTGCCATCAGGTACTTTAAGTGTCAGCACAAAAGGCTTATCGACTGGTTCACGACCAAAAATAATTCTGACACCAGCCTGATTTTGCGCAGGCTCTATGCTGAGCTCCACCGGCGACAATTCAAATTCACGCTCGCGCAACATGTCATCTTTGAGCGGGGACCAAAGCCTGTCTTCGCGCACCAAAAACCGATAAGCGTATTGGTCGGCATCAAAGGCAACTGGTGTATTGCGCAAAATCGCCTCATCACGCGCTAACTGAAATAGCAGTGCAATCCGCTTAGCATCGTTTTCTAACCGTTGTCGCTGACTAGGCATAGCATTAAAACTAACCACACCAAGCATCAGCCCTGCAATGACCATCACCACCAGCAACTCAAGCAACGTAAAGCCGCTTTGCGCGCGTCGAATTTTCATGTACCCAGCTTATAAATCCCAGGAACCTATATCAGCGTCATTACCAACGCCACCCGGCTGCCCATCGGCACCATAAGAGAATACGTCAATCTCTCCCTTGAGACCAGGCGAGAGATATTGATAAGGATTACCCCAAGGATCTTTAGGTAACTTATCGATATAACCACCTGTTTTCCACCCATTTGCGGCTGGACCTGAAGTTGGCTTCAAAATCAAAGCTTGCAAACCCTGCTCTGTGGTTGGGTAGCGTTGATTATCGAGACGATACAACTTCAATGCTTGCATAAGAGTAGAAATATCCTGCTTTGCAGCAGCGATACGTGCATCATCTGTCCGCCCCATCAATTTTGGCACCACCAAGGCGGCTAAAATACCCATAATAACCACGACCACCATGATCTCAATCAAAGTGAATCCTCGTGAGCGCTTGCGCTTCTGCGGAGAGTACGATGCGGATACTGCTATAGGTTCAAAGTTCAACATAAGACGCTTCTATTAGAAATAAAATTTAAATACGCCACATCAACCAGTACTTAATGCGCATGGAAGTATAAATCGGGAATATAGCACACCTGATATTTGTTACTTAAAAATAACAAAAAAAAACAAAACTGTGAATACCCCCCAATCTATTTGGAATATTCAATCTATAAACATCAATAGATGCATGTTTGAAAAAAATACTCCCACGTAGTATCTAACATCTGCCTAAATGTTACAAATTGAACTAACAAACTAAGCCAACTTCAGAGGCAACCGTCGCAAACGCTGCCCCGTCAGAGCAAACACTGCATTTGCCACAGCGGGTGCAATCGGCGGCACACCTGGCTCACCAATACCTTCTGGCGGCTCAGCACTTTTAATAATTTCTACCTCAATGTGTGGCATCTCATTCATCCGCAACACCGCATAATCATGGAAATTGTTTTGAATCACCTTTCCTTCTTTAATTGTGATTTCACCATGCAATGCCGCACTGAGACCAAATACGATCGCCGACTCCATTTGCTGAGCAATGATATTGGGATTAACTGCGATACCACAGTCGACGGCACAAACGACTTTGTGCACGCGAATTTGGCCTTCCTGCACAGATACCTCGGCCACCTGCGCGACGATGCTTCCAAATGAACGGTGCAAAGCGATCCCGTGCGCACGACCTTCCGGTGCGCGTCCGGCTTTATTCATCGCCGCATCCAAGACCATCAGATGACGCCGGTTATTACTCAGCAATTCACGCCGAAAATTCACTGACGACTTACCAGCTGCATGCGCCAACTCATCAATAAAACTCTCTTTGAAAAACGCGTTGTGCGAGTGCCCCACAGAGCGCCAATAACCAAGCGGCACTGGGGTAGGCACAATCACATGAGAAATTTTCTGATTTGCAAAATGGTAAGGCATATCAAATTCACCTTCGGCCGTAGTCTTATCAGGCCCTGCACCAGGAACACCGAAAGTGCGCTTTAAAACCTGGTGCGTCACCGAACCAGAAGCTGATTTATTTTGATACGCAATCACATTACCCTTATCGTCCAGGGCAGCATTAAAACGCGCCATCGCTGCGGGTCGATACATGTCATGCGTTATGTCTTCTTCACGACTCCAGATCAACTTGACTGGCATACCATTGGTTTGCATAGCAATAGCTACGGCTTGCAATACCATATCCACTTCCAGACGACGCCCAAATCCACCACCTAAAAAGCACATATTTAGATGGACTTTTTCTGTAGAAATTCCAGCCAACTTCGCCGCCACGTCCACCGCAATGCTTGGCACTTGTGTCGACACCCACAGCTCCAATTGACCATTCTTAAATTGCGCTGTGCAATTCATAGGCTCCATCGTTGCATGTGCGAGGAATGGGGCCTGATATTCTGCAGAAATTGTTTTTACCACCTCTTTTGAGGCTAGCACAGCGTCAGCATCACCTTGCTTGTAGTAAGCAAAACCAGCCTCGCTATCGAGTTTTTGCGCGAGTTCTTTAAACACAAGTTCGGTCGAGAGTTGGCTTTGTGGCCCAGCATCCCAATCAACAACTACAGCATCGATTGCTTTCTTCGCACTCCAATACGACTTCGCCACCACTGCAACAGCAGCTACGGCGCGATCATCCAGAGTCTTAGATAGGTCAATGACATGCAGCACATTCGGATTCCCCTTGATAAGCTTCACGTCAATGCTCTTGATCTTGCCACCTATCGTTGGGCTCAATTTCAACGCTGCATAAACAACCCCCTCTGGACGCGCATCAATGCCAAACTGGGCAGTACCATTTACTTTTGCATGCGTATCCGTTCGCGCCTGCGGTCCACCAATGACGCGGAAATCTTTCGGGTCTTTTAAACGCACTGTACCGGGTTGCGATTCCACGGCCTTTGCAGCCAATTCACCGTATGAAAGTTTTTTACCAGTAGAATGCAAAACGGTGCCATTTTCAGTATGACACTCACTGGTCGGCACAGACCATTCTTTTGCCGCGGCGGCAACCAACATTGCACGTGCAGTTGCACCCGCTTCACGCAGTGGCATCCAGGCATCTTTGACACTGGACGATCCCCCTGTCACCTGCAATCCCAGTTCGCGTGCTGTCTTTGACGTCATCCATTGCACAATGTGTTTGATTGTACCGTTGTCATCCGGATGGAAAGGCAAACCATCGGCCAACATGGCAACGTTGCCGTAAATTTTATCGATGGGTGCGGCCATCGTCTTAACTTGAGACATGGCGACATCCAATTCTTCCGCCACCAACATTTGCAAGGCCGTGTGTATCCCCTGACCCATTTCACTTTTGTGAACAGCGACAGTGACCATGCCATCTTTGGCAATTTTGATCCAACCATTTAAAGCGACTTCATTTTGATCAACAGGCAGGTCATGCGCCCCGTGCAGACGTTGACGCGGCGGCATAAAACCCCAACCGACGATCAGCGCACCTGCAACGCCTAGACCTCCCAAGATAAAGCGACGCCTTCCTGATTTTTTTTCTTCTGTCATTCTAAAGTCTCCGTTTAACGCATTCTTTATTTAAACTCGAATCCGTGTTTATTCCAACCCAAATTCTGCACACAAAAAAGGAACAAACTTATTACTTTCTTATTTGTTTCGTCGCGGATAACCCTCAGCAAGTATCCTTTGCCAAACAACTTCTTTTTGTTCCTGATTCATAAATACCCACTCCGCCACTTCAGCCACCGTTCTTCCACAACCACGACATATATCGTCAAAAGTTGTAGAACAAACCGCAACGCAGGGGGTATCGGGGCGCTCGCTCGCTTTTTCCATATGAAATACCATAAAAATGCTGATTTGACATGATAGTTATCAAACCGCTCATTAAAATAAAACGATCGTTCGCGTCTTGACGTGCAAGATAATAACGCTAATTCTTCGCGCTGCGTTCAGTAATGCATTTCGATAGTCAGCACTCAGATGCACTATAATTGACATTAACGAGCGTTAAGCACGAAAATGGCAGGTTTTTTGCTACAGCATGCTTATTTTTACGGTGTTTTTGACAATAAACGAAATTATTTTCCTCTTATTTTGCGTCAAAATTAGCCTCCTATCACGATCAACACCAATGATGAGTCCGAGAGATGCAATGCTGATACAAGCATCCACATCTGAATAGCCGCTGGCTCACCGTTTTTTAGAAAAAGAAATTCATGGCCAAAGATTTTTTGCAGACGCTGATACTATTGATTTTAGTAACGGATCCTTTCGGCAACGTTCCAATCTTCGTGAGTGCCTTATCCCACGTTTCACCTGAACGCCGCTGGCGTGTGATCGTGCGAGAATGCGCGATTGCATTCATTTTGCTGCTGTTATTTATGTTTTTTGGAAAAAGCTTTTTAACTGCGTTGCAGTTATCAGAAGTCTCCATACGCATTGGTGGCGGTGTCATTTTGTTTTTAATTGCGCTGCGCATGGTCTTCCCTCAGGAAGGTGGCGTCTTTGGTGGCACCGAGGAAAATCACGAACCATTTATCGTGCCTCTCGCTATTCCTGCCTTAGCAGGACCATCCTCACTTGCGACCGTTTTATTATTTTCTTCCGATAACAGTTCAGAGATATTAGTTCATCTTGGTGCATTAACCGCAGTCGCAATTGTCTGGTTGGTTGTTCTGCTTGGCGCAGAACGCATGCAACGTGTTTTGGGCGCCCAAGTCATGACAGCGTTTGAACGCCTGATGGGTTTAATCCTCGCGGCCATGTCGATTGAAATGCTGCTTACAGGCATCAGGGAATATATTAAATCACTGGGCTGATAGCAGATCAATAAATTCCGTTTGCTGCAGAATTGAAGAATGACTTTCCGCAGCAAACAAATTGTGATTAAACGAAAAATAGCCCAATAAAAATAAAACAAGCGCGATCAAAAACTGTTTCAGATGCTGTCGATTCATAATCACGCCTCAGCCATTCCGGCCAGTTAGATAAGTCAGTTAAACTCCATCATCTACTCCCCCACGGTAGTTTAGGTGCGTGTTCAGATGATGTTTTTGTTATTAAACTCCACAATCTGCTCGCTTGTATAGCCAAGTTGCTGCAAGATTTCTTCATTATGCTCACCGAGCGTAGGACCCAACCATTGAGTAACACCCGGGGTCTCAGACATCTTAGGCGTTATCGCTGGAACCTTGACGGGTGTGCCATCTTCAAAATGATGCTGCTCAAACATATTCCGCGCCAAAAATTGCGGATCAGACAGCATGTCACGCACAGAATAAATTTTACCGACGGGAACATCAGCAGCCTGCAATATTGACAAAGCGGAGTCTATTGTCTGGGTATCGCACCAAACTTGAATCGCACTATCAATTTCAGCCGTACGTGGAACACGTCCATCGTTACGCATCAACTGAACATCGTCCGCCAGATCATTGCGCTGTATTGCCTTCATCAAACGATGGAAAATCGCATCACCATTTCCGGCGATAACGATATTTTCACCATCTTTAGTTGTATATGTATTGGATGGGACAATACCAGGCAAAGCGCCTCCAGTGCGTTCGCGCACAACGCCAGCGACATCAAACTCAGGCACTAACGATTCCATTAAGTTAAACACGGATTCATACAAGGCGACATCAACCATCTGCCCTTGCCCCGCAACGCACTGATCAGCGTGCTTGCCATTCCAACGACCACCAGTCACGTCGCGATGCCGCAGTGCTATCATTGCGCCGATCACACCATGCAAAGCTGCAACAGAATCGCCAATAGAAATACCAACACGTACCGGTGGACGATCAGGATGTCCCGACACATAGCGCAAACCACCCATCGCTTCGCCAATTGCCCCAAAGCCGGGTTGATCGCGCATCGGCCCTGTTTGTCCATAACCGGACAGCCGTACCATGATGATAGCTGGATTGATTGCTTTTAAGGACGCGTAACCGAGATTCCATTTTTCTAAAACACCCGGGCGATAATTTTCGATGATGATGTCGGCATCTAAGGCAAGACGCCGCGCAATTTCTTGTCCTTCGGGGCTTTTCATATTGAGACTCAGGCTCTTTTTGTTACGCGCCTGAACACTCCACCATAAAGACGTACCATCCTTTAGAACACGCCATTGGCGTATGGGATCGCCGCCTTCCGGCGATTCAATTTTAATGACCTCAGCACCAAACTCTGCCAACATTCGCGAACAAAATGGCCCAGCAATCAGCGTACCTAATTCGAGAACTTTAATTCCTGCCAAAGGACCATGTTTTTGCGCTGCCATAGGGATAAGCCTGACAAAAAATTGCGATAGATATAGGAGTAAGCTGAAATTCAGCGCACATTAAACAGAACAGCCGCCTCAGGTAGTTCGCCTGTCCAACATCGCACGCGCAATGGTTCCGGCATCAACATACTCAAGTTCGCCACCAACAGGAACACCACGCGCCAGACGACTCACTTTTAACCCACGCGCCTTCAAGGTTTCACTGATGTAATGCGCAGTAGCTTCACCTTCATTAGTAAAATTGGTGGCCAACACGACTTCGGTGACTGTGCCATTGGTAGCGCGAGTGATGAGCTTATCGAGATAAATATCTTTAGGTCCGATGCCATCCAAAGGAGATAAGCGCCCCATCAAGACAAAGTACAAACCCTTATAGGTTAAAGTTTGCTCTATCATCATCTGATCTGCAGGGGTCTCGACCACACATAGCAGATGTGTATCACGTTCTTGATTCTGACAAGTTTCGCAAACATCAATTTCAGTAAAGGTATTGCAGGCGGCGCAATGCTGAATGCGATCTACCGCATTCAGCAACGCATGCCCCAACGCTGATGCGGCTTCACGATCATGTTGCAGAAGATGATACGCCATGCGCTGGGCAGACTTCGGCCCAACGCCGGGCAAACGGCGCAGAGCCTCAGATAGATTTTCAAGGCTACCGCTTTTTTTCACGTTTTTGACGCTCAAAATGGCATTTTAAAGCCAGGTGGTAACGGCATACCCGCTGTCAGTCCAGCCATCTTTTCTTGGGAAGTCGCTTCTGCTTTGCGCACCGCATCGTTAAAAGCAGCTGCAACCAAATCTTCTAGCATATCTTTATCATCGCCCAATAAAGATGGATCGATAGTGACGCGCTTTACATCGTTTTTGCAAGTCATCACGACCTTGACCAAACCGGCGCCAGCCTGACCTTCAACTTCAATCAAAGCCAATTGATCCTGGGCTTTTTTCATGTTGTCTTGCATAGCCTGAGCTTGCTTCATCAAGCCTGCGAGTTGGTTTTTCATCATAAGAATATCTCCTGAAAAGAAAGGAATAAATTAAATTTAATTCGGTTGATTCGGTTTAAGTAATAGATAAAGTGATCTGCATTAAGCCGGACGAACACTACCGGTCACAATTGCAGCACCGAATTCGCGCATTAAGGTCTGCACAAACGAATCACTCTGAATCGCTTGCTCTGCATGTTGCTGACGCACCTCACGCTCAGCGACCGCCCTCGCATTGGCGGTGAGTTCGACTGCGCCGATTTTTGTTTCAACCCGAATAGTTTTCGAGAAACGATCCGATAGCGCGGCAGACAGTTTATCTACGCTACCAGCCGATAACAGTGTCGGCAAAGGTACGCGAATTTCAAAGACAAATGCATTGCCATCCTGCCTGCAGTTTATCAATTCACTTTGCTGTGCCAATTGTTGCGCCACGCCGCGTACGGGCAAACTAGCAGCTAGCACTGGCCATTGCCCATCCCATTCCAGGGCAGGTACCGCGCCACTCCATAAGCTACGATCGGCGCTAACAGGTTCAGTTGTGGCTATCTCGGCCACAGGCTGCGGTACGGATTCCATCAAAGTTTCAGCTTGAGAAGTTATCACAGCTGGACGTTGCCTGGCTACCGGAGCTGTAGATGGCGCAGAGGCTTCAAATACATCCTCATCCCAAGGTGGTGGCATGTCATCCATCTCGACTGGCTGCATCTCAGGCATCACCGCAATTGGAGCGACACGATTCATCACTGGCGCAGGTGGAACGCCTCTCGCCATCGTAGAATCACTCGCGACTGGTGCCGATGGAGTCGATGGTGCCTGCGTTTTTTGTACATCGATGGCAGGAGCCATAGAAGCAACAGCAGGCTCAACTCTTTCAACAGGTTCCGGATTTACTGTGGCAGGTTTTGCCCCCGCACTCTTAGCACTTGCAGCCCGTGCGGCTGCCAAAGCGGCCATCGCCGGACTCACAGGTTTTGTAACACTAGCAGGAGTGGCTACAGGAGCAGCCGCACTTACTGGGGTAACCACGGCCTTAGCAGCCGTTGCTACCGACAATGCGGCTGACGCACCCGGCGCTGCTACACGAGCAGATGGAGCAGTTGCGTTTGGCGGCACAACGGTTCCGCGATTGACGTTCAGCGCTGGTGGGCTACCGACATCATTGACTGAAACTAAAGCCCCACCCTCGACAGGTCGAAATGCCAGCATACGCAACAAGGTCATGCTAAAACCAGCATATTCGTCCGGCGCCAAAGCCAATTCATTGCGGCCGTGTACCGCAATCTGATAAAACAACTGCACTTCTTCTTTGCTAAACGTACTTGCCAGTCGCATTACATGCTCGCGTTCAGGCAAGTCATCTCCTACAGCAGCCGGTACCATCTGTGCGACAGCAATCTGATGCAATAACGTACCCAAATCCTGCAAGGCCGCTTTGTAAGACAAACTTCTTGCCGACATTTCGTCCGCAACATCGAGCAAACTCTTACCATCATTAACCGCTAAAGCGTCCAGCAAGCGAATAAGATAGGACTGATCCAATGCTCCCAACATGCCCTGCACTGCTTCAAGACTGACTTTGCCAGCGGCATATGCGATTGCCTGATCTGTCAGAGACAAAGCATCACGCATAGAGCCATGCGCACCCTGCGCCAACAAGCGCAAAGCAGGTTGCTCAAATTCGATGTGTTCTTGCCCAAGAATATTTTCCAGATGACCAACAATATGACCAGGTGGCATTTGCTTGAGGTTAAATTGCAGGCAGCGCGACAACACCGTCACCGGAATTTTTTGCGGATCGGTCGTCGCTAAAATAAATTTGACGTGTTCAGGCGGCTCTTCCAAAGTCTTCAGCATTGCATTGAATGCGTGATTGGTGAGCATGTGCACCTCGTCGATCATATACACTTTAAAACGTGCATTCGACGGTGCATAAATCGCCTGCTCCAGCAAGGATGCCATTTCATCGACGCCGCGATTTGACGCCGCATCCATTTCTATGTAGTCAACAAAACGCCCCGCATCAATTGCTGTACAAGCATCACATACGCCACAAGGGTTTGCAGTGATACCTTTTTCACAATTGAAAGATTTAGCCAGTATCCGTGACAAGGTCGTTTTACCTACCCCACGTGTTCCTGTAAATAAATAGGCGTGATGCAGCCGCTGCTGCTCGAGCGCATGAGTTAAAGCACGGACCACGTGCTCTTGCCCCACCAGCGTTTCAAAGCTTTTGGGACGATATTTTCGGGCGAGAACTTGATAAGACATTCTAAGATTTTACCCTATTCAGAAAGCGGAAAAGTGATCAGCATGATGGAATTTGCAAATATCCCATCACCAAAGCGTTTAACTGCATAGAAAATTCTGGATTTTTCAACTTTTGGGGAGACAACATCAGAGTTTGATATAACACGCCATAGACCGCCGCATGCACCAACTCTGGCAGTTTGCCCGGATATTGATCAAGATCGCAACTAGCGCGAAATAGCATCCCCCAAATATCCGCTATTTTAAGATACAAAGCATTAAAAGCCCGCTTATCAGAGATTTGTCTCTCTAATAAAATCAAGGCTGACCATTCTTCAACTTGCTTTGCGTGCAATTCAATCAAACGATCAAGCACATACTGCATCCCTTCAAGTAATGGCCTGCCCTGCATTTCTACTATCCAAGCCTCCATACATACGCCAACATTCAAAAAACGCTGCTGCATACAATGCGCAGCAATCGATCTCTTACCAGGAAAATACTCATACAAAGTACCTACCCCTACACCTGCCACCAAAGCGATATCGCGCATGGTCAGACTGGAATAACCCTTCTCAACCAAAAGCCGAACAAAAGCATCCAGAATTGCCCCCTGAGTCAACATTGAGCGCTGCTGCACCGGCCTGCGCCTTGATTTTAGTGATTCCGCGACATCATTCATTTATATTTTTTCGAATTACAAACACGAACATACGGCAAAGATTTAAACGTTACACTGAATTTAAAACTTAGCATTAACATTGTTAATACATAGGAACAACTCAAGGAGACGACATGCAATGGCACACTCATGAAATAAGCAATCAGGTTCCGGAGCTGCAAGACTACAATATTTTCACTCAGGACAGCGCATTAATGCATGCGGTCAGCTATTTTGGCGCCGACTGGCAAACTGAAACACTGCAACAGTCCGGTGAACTACTCGGTCGCGCCAGCACACTACAACTCGGCGAACTTGCCAACCGGCACCTGCCAGAATTACACACCCACAACCGTATCGGCGAGCGTGTAGACCGCGTCGAATTTCATCCGAGCTGGCATCAACTCCTTGGCTTATTGCGCCAGCAAGGCCTGCACGCCGCACCATGGGCAACCCCCAAAGCAGGTGCCCATGCAGCGCGCGCTGCGGGCTATTTCATGCAAGCGCAAGTTGAATCGGGCTCACTTTGTCCGACGACAATGACTTTCGCTGCCATTCCAGTGCTTAAAAATGAACCTGTGCTTTTTTCGCTACTAAAGGACAAGTTATTTAGCAACGAACATGATGCCAACGATATACCTATTGCACAAAAAAAATCGATCCTTATCGGCATGGGCATGACCGAGAAGCAAGGCGGCTCTGACGTGCGCACCAACACCACGATCGCCTACCCAATGAACAACGATGGCAAAGAAGGTCGCGGTGAGGCTTATCTACTGACTGGCCACAAGTGGTTTTTTTCTGCGCCCATGTGTGATGCGCATCTGGTACTGGCGAAGACAGAGAAAGGTTTATCCTGCTTTTTTGTTCCACGCTGGAGACTTGATGGCAGCAAAAATTCCATTCACATACAAAGACTCAAAGACAAACTCGGCAATAAATCCAATTCCAGTAGCGAAGTAGAATTTATGGATGCTTTTGGCATCATGGTCGGCGCCGAAGGAAGAGGGGTTCCAACGATTATCGAAATGGCCAACCTGACCCGACTCGATTGCGTGATCGGCAGTGCAGCTCTGATGCGCCAGGCACTGAGCCAAGCGATGCACCACGCTCGCCATCGTCAGGCGTTTGGCAAACTTCTGATCGAGCAGCCTTTGATGCGCAACGTGCTTTGCGATCTAGCATTGGAAAGTGAAGCTGCAAGCTATCTGATGCTGAAATTAGCGCAAGCACTGGATCATCCAGATGACCCGCTACAAAAAGCATGGAAACGCATCCTCACACCTGCGGCAAAATTTTGGATCTGTAAGCGCGCATTGGAATTCACTGGTGAATGCATGGAAGTCTGGGGTGGTAATGGTTATGTAGAAACTGGCCCCATGGCAAGACTGTATCGGGAAGCCCCAGTCAACTCGATTTGGGAAGGATCTGGCAATGTCATGTGCCTGGACGTATTGCGAGCGATAGAAAGAGACCCTGAAGGAATGCAATTGCTGATCGCCGAATTGAAAGCATCAACATCCGTGACGGTCAGAAAAATGGCAAGCGATCTCACCACTGATTTGAGTACAACCCCAGAACACCAGGAAATGAACGCCAGACGATTTACACAAAAATTAGTTCTTGCGGCACAAAGCCTGCTTATGCATGAACTGGCACCTACTGCAATTGCCGATGCTTTTTCGCGTAGCAGATACGATGCGCACGGAGGCAAGGTCTACGGCACACTCAATTGTGCGGTTAGCATTGAATTACAACAAAGCATCCTTTACCGTGCATTTCCACCATTTCAACAACCAGCTTCACCTTAAAAACACGCTAAGAAAATCTGACACAAGAGACGTACATTCAACGCGGAGCAATCAAATTTCATCGTTGACTGCTCTGCAAAGTTGACTCGACCTGCCCAGATCCATGCAACAAATTTGCATACAGCGCATCACGGCTTCTCAGTTCTTCACGCAAACCCGCCACCTCGCGACTTAAAGCGCGAATATCTGCGTGTAGTTCACGCTCAAGCGCCGCTTCTTCCTCCCCCACAAATAGGGCAGCAATATTTGCCGTTACGATCGAGAACATAGCGTAGCCAAAAAGCACAATAAAAACCGCGAATATTTTAGATGCTGGCGTAGATGGAACAATGTCACCATAACCCACCGTCGCTACAGTCGTAAAGGCCAACCAGACGCCATTCGCATACGTATTGACATTTGGCTCCAGCCAATAAAATCCAGCGCCTGCAGAAGTCAGCATAAGTACTGCTAAGGACATCATTTTCGCCAGATGTCCAGGTCTGACCTGTTGCAGCACTAGCGTAGCGATGCGCAACACGATGGCCGCACATAAAGCAAGCCGCAACAACCATTGCACCACACCCCAATCAGATGGTGCGGGCAAGGCACTAAGAACACAGCCACAGATAATGCCCAGATCCAGTGCCATTTTACCACTGCGATGACGCCCTACCCGATTCCGGCGCCATTGAATCATGGTATCCAAGGACATCAATAAAGCTGAACAAGCGTAGCTTACACGTCCGTAAAAACGAAGCGAATCGGTTTCCCCATCGAGTAACAAATAAAATGCCGGAATACTCAACAGCAAGCCAGTCAGCAATAGCGGTCGCGATAGAAAAGAAAAAAAGCGCTGACTTAGAGCGGAAACATTAACTTGCTGCTTATTTTTTTGACGTCTATTTTTCATTCCAGTCTCCGTACTTATAATTTCAAACATCATTACGTTTTATTTGCCAATGGTCTTGATATCCAACAAACCAACATAAGAAATGAAATAAGACCACGAGAACTGGATAACAGCAACAACACCGAACACCGACCCAGTCCATAAATATGGCTCCAGGATACCGACCACATAAAGCGAATTACCACCCAATGATGGCATTGGGTAAGTTGGTGAAATTATTATTGATAGGGAATTACTCGGCAATTTTGCGCTTATCGCCATTTCCTATGAATATGGAGGAATCGTCTTAATGGCTTTTATGGCAAAGTAAGATATAGAGTGCACGGCAACAACTTCAACTCCATCACGCCACAGTGCTTGATCACATCAACAAAAAGGATCTGTTTCGATGTAAAAATAAGGAAAAAAAGTAATTTAGATTGGCATTAAAATCGGCAGGAAATAAGATCCCCCCATCGGTTTTTTAAAAATTTATTCAAATATCATGATGGCAGCACTTCATTTATACACGCCACAACCAATAAAATAGTCATCCACTTTTTCTACATAAGTAGATTTAGTTTCGAGCATTTTTGTCACGGGATTAGGCCACTGATACTCTACCCATCCCTTCCCTGCGCTCTTCACAACCGCCAACATTTCCTTGACGACAAACTTATCTCCGACCTTCAAGTCAATCATATTCTTGCCATTCATTTTTGGATTATTTCCGTGACTCAAGTTCACACCATTGAGATCATAGGCAAAAAGGTACAAATCACGGTCATGAAAATCCTTGTTGGATTTATTGGCAAACTCGACAAAAGCTTTTTCTTTACCATTTTCTTTAATATAGCTCAGACCTCTTTTAACCATCGCAACCGCCTCATCTGGGCTAGCTCTATCTCCAGCTGCAAATACCGGCGAAACCAACAACAAGCTAAACAAACTAATGAATATGCTTCTACGTAGAAGTAACATGCATGCCTCCCTGAATGTATGTCGAAAGTAAAATAATGCCCAAGCAATACCCTTGGAAAATTTTACTGTGAGAACAAGTACCGATCTAAATTTGCAAAACAATAGATGTACAAATTCATTTATCAGATTAATTAAAAAATCTCAAAAGACAAGCCAATTAGAGCAATGCAATGAAACACAAGGAAAAATAGCGGGAATAGCAGGAAACAGAACAGAACGACGTCGCGGAAAAGTAAGCAAGAAGATTGGTGTGTAAAAAACCAAATATGAAGTTGGCGAGCCTGGTCTACGGCACTTGCGGGAAATGACTGTGGCTGCTTCGTTCCCGACCTGACCAGATTGGCCATGCCGCAATGCGCAGGGGCCCGCCAGCCGCAATTATAGCGCAAACAACTCAAAGCGTGCAGTCATTTGTAAATCAGGATTCACTTTTCTCATTCATTTCAAATAAGTAGTTCGAATTCCATGACGAGATTTTCGCATTTTATCCACAGAAAAATGAGTTTCATCTTATCGCTAGAGCAAATTTTATTGTTTCGGATTAAATTCTTGACATCTCAAATTCCCATAAGGATGATGAGATTTCTTTTCAAAATAACAATTAGGGACGCAAAATGGAACTTCGCATACAACATCTCTCCAAGCAATATAGCAACGGCGTACAGGCTTTGAATAATATTAGCCTGACTATCCCCGCTGGCATGTTCGGCTTACTCGGTCCCAATGGCGCTGGTAAATCAACATTAATGCGCACCCTTGCGACACTGCAAGATGCAGATTCGGGAACGGCGCATCTGGACGCCATTGATATCCGCACCCATAAAGATGATATTCGTCGCCTACTCGGCTATCTGCCACAGGATTTCGGCCTTTACCCCAAAGTGAGTGCCTATGATTTACTGGAACATTTTGCGTTACTTAAGGGGATCGATAACCGAAAAGAGCGCAAGGAAGTCGTTGAAGCTCTACTTCATCAAACCAATTTATACAATGTGAAAAATAAACACGTAGGCGGTTTTTCTGGCGGTATGCGTCAGCGTTTTGGTATTGCGCAGGCACTGATCGGCAATCCAAAATTGATCATCGTCGATGAACCTACTGCAGGTCTCGATCCAGAAGAACGAGTACGCTTCCATAACCTTCTGTCCGATATTGGTAGTGACAAAATCGTGATTCTGTCCACACACATCGTGGAAGACGTCGCCGACCTCTGCAATAACATGGCGGTAATTAATAAAGGACAAGTGATTTTAAAAGGACAGCCCTTACCCTTAATTGAATCGATTCAAGGCAAAATCTGGAAGCGCTTCATAGAAAAATCCGAGCTTACTCAATTCCAACAGAATTACAGTGTTATATCTAGTCGCCTCACATCAGGTCGCACTTTAATCCACGTCTACGCTGACCACCAACCAGCAGACAGATTTACTCAAGCACATGGCAACCTGGAAGATGTCTACTTCGCTGCTATGGCGGGTCTTCTCACAACAGATGTATATGTCAATCACAACAGCAATGTGCGCGTCGCTTAAGGAATGAGTATGTTAGCTATCATGTCTTTTGAGCTGCGGCAAAAATTCCGCAGCATATCTACTTACGTTTATTTTTTGATGTTTTTCTCATTGGCGATGCTGTGGATGGCGGCAGCGGGTGGAGTATTTTCGGGTGCAACGGTCAGCTTTGGAGGTAAAACATATATTAACGCGCCTTCATCGGTTTCGCAGACCATTACATTTTTAGGCTTCTTTGGAACGGTGATCGTTGCCGCGATGATGGGTCGCGCTATCCAGCAAGATACCGAAAATAATATCTGGCACTTTTTTTACACGTCACCAATTAACAAATTTCAATATTTATCTGGACGTTTCCTCGGTGCTTTTTTGACGCTGATCGCCATTTTTTCCAGCGTCGGGCTTGGTGCATGGTTAGGCTGCTACTTACCGGGTCTTGAAGCGGTGCGTCTTGGACCGAATCAACCGATGGCTTACATACTCCCTTATCTCTATTCATTAATTCCAAATTTTCTAATTTTTGGCGCATTGTTTTTCACGATGGGTGCGCTGCTACGTCGCATGTTGCCAGTTTATGTGGCAAGCGTATTCTTACTCATCGGCTATTTAGCATCTGGCCACCTGCTCGGTGATTTGGATAATAAGACGCTTGCTGCGTTGATTGACCCATTTGGCTCCAGAGCTATTAGTTATCTCACCGAATATTGGAGTGTCGCAGACAAAAATACCCGATTAGTGCCTCTAAGTGGGATCTATCTGACCAATCGCCTGATTTGGGGTGCCTTTGGCGTCATCATGATGGGGTTATGCTTCTGGCGTTTCAATTTTTCTGCCGCCAATATCAGTGGTAAGCAAAAGACAGAAGTAGCTCAAGCAGCACCAGTTATTAAACAAGTTCCAGTAGTGCACACCAACTTCTCCAAAATGAGCTTGTGGCACATATTTGTTGCACAAACAAAATTGAATCTGCGTGAGACCGTAAAAAATATTTACTTCATCGCGATTGCCTTGTGCGGCATCCTGTTTATGGCATCGACCGCACCGGTTATTACAAAAATGTTCGGCACATCGACCTACCCTGTGACTTACGCTGTGTTGGAGGTACTAAGTGGAAGCTTTGCGCTCTTTATGCTGATCATTACCACGTTTTATGCCGGGGAATTGGTGTGGCGTGAGCGCGATGCAAGGATCTCACAGTTATTTGATACCCTGCCCATTCCCAATGCACTTCCATTCCTGTCTAAACTGAGTTCACTCATTCTGTTACAAGGTATTTTGCTGTTTGTACTGATGCTATTCGGGATTGCGTTCCAAACCATTAAGGGTTATCACAATTACGAAATATCAGAATACGTGTATCAATTATTCCTTATGCAGTGGCCAGATTATATGCTGGTTGCCGTGTTAGCGATGGCAATTCAAGTCATCGTCAATAATAAATACGTTGGCTATTTCTTGATGATTGCCTATTACGTAGCACAGGTATCTTTACCAGGTCTTGGCTTTGAGCATCCTATGCTGGTCTACGGAAATACACCAAGCATCACTTATTCCGCAATGAACGGCTATGGCCACTTCCTGCCTCGCTTCCGTTGGACCGAGGCCTATTGGACTGGCGCTGCACTGATTCTGGTAGCAGCTTCAATGTTGTTCTGGGTACGTGGAACGACAACCGACTGGCGCGGCCGGGTTCGCCTTGCCAAGTTAAATTCTGGTAGCTCGACGAGCTTTATTGCGGCCGTTGGTGCGATTTGCTTTATTGGTACGGGCAGCATTTTGTTTTATTTCTATAACGTTCTGAATACTTACAAAAATACTTACGAAAAACAAACGGATCAGGCAAATTACGAGAAGCAATACAAGCAATTTGAAGCTGTGCCGCAACCGCGCATTACCGACGTCAAAATGAATGTCGATATTTTCCCAGACAATCGTAGTGCTCATATCAGCGGTGATTATGTTTTGACGAATCGTAGTAACACCACGATTAGCGAGATATTTATCACGCAAGATGATGAGGTCAAAATTAATGATTTCAAATTCGATAGAGAAAACACGACAAAAATCAATGATCGCGCCCATGGCTTCTACAGCTATAAGCTAAAGCAGCCCTTGCTGGCCGGTGAAAAAATAGCACTGCATTTTGAACTTACTGCTGACCCAAAAACGTTCTTAGGCATGAGCCAAAGCAAAACAGTCCTCAATAACGGTACGTTCTTCAATAGCCAATTGATGCCACACATCGGCTATCAAGCAGGCATCGAACTGGTTGAAGATAAAGATAGGCGTAAGTTGGGTTTAAAAGAGAAAGAACGCATGGCGGCACGCGACGACGTCAAAGCGCTCCAAAATAACTACATCTCGAATGATGCTGACCTGATCAACTTTGACGCTGTCGTCTCAACCAATGCGGATCAGATGGCGATAGCTCCTGGTAAGTTCGACCGCGAATGGAGCAAAGATGGACGTCGCTACTTCCATTACAGTCTCGATAAACCGATCTGGAATTTCTACGCTTTCCAATCGGGAAAATACGAGGTTAAAAAAGCACAGTGGAACGATGTTGCCATTGAGATTGACTACCAAAAGGGCCACGAATACAACCTCGATCGCATGATCCTGGGCGTGCAAAAGTCACTCGACTATTACACCAAAAACTATAGCCCTTACCAACACAACATGGTCAGAATTATCGAGTTCCCAAGGTACGAAGGTTTCGCGCAGGCTTTTCCGAATACGATTCCTTTTTCTGAATCGATAGGATTTATTGCCAAGGTGGACGATAGTGACCCAAAAGATCTTGATTATCCGTTTTATGTTACTGCTCATGAGGTAGCGCATCAATGGTGGGCACATCAGGTTCTTGCCGGAAATACGCAAGGGGCTACCGTGCTTTCAGAAACGCTGGCACAGTATTCAGCTCTGATGGTGATGAAGCATCAATATGGTGATGCGAAAATGCGCCGATTCCTGAAATTTGAATTAGACCGTTACCTCATGGGGCGCGGACAAGAGCGCAAAAAAGAGCTGCCTTTAGCTTTAAACGAAAATCAACAATACCTGCACTATCGCAAAGGTAGCGTTGTCATGTATCTGCTACAGGATCAGATTGGCGAAGATAAAGTCAACGAAGCCTTAAGAGATGTGATTAATCAATATGGCGGGAAAGGTGCACCTTATCCAAATAGCCGAGTCTTAGTTAATGCCATTCGTAAGGTGACGCCAGCCGACAAACAATCGCTGATCGACGATTTGTTTGATTCCATTATTTTGTTTGAAAACCGTGCACTGTCTGCAACTGCTAAGCCATTAGGCGATAGCAAGTATGAAGTCAGCATGAAAATCGAAGCTGCAAAGTTCAAAGCAGACGAATTAGGCGCTGAGAAAGAAGTCCCATTGCATGAATGGATGGATATCGGTGTCGACGACAAAGATGGCAACCCCTTGTTACGCGAACGTCGATTTATTGATCGTAAAAACATGTCGTTCACGGTTGTTGTCAAAGGTGAGCCTGCAAAAGCTGGCATCGACCCTGACAACAAGTACATAGACAGAACGCCGGATGACAATCTGGTTAAAGTCGATATACTCAATATTAAATTAAATTAAATTAAATCTTAACTTAATTACAATTAATGCAATGAAAGAGGATGAGCAACCTTCTCTTTCATTGCATTTTGCGTAGCCTCGGTTCTTACACATCAGTGATTGTTTGTTTTTATCTACCAGTGACAGATCGAAATATTTACGCCCCAATTAATTGGAGTCACGAATGAAAAAATTTCCTATTGCATTTGCAGCCGCAGCCTCTGGATTCTTCCTGTTTTACGCAGCCATTTATATCGGAGGAATTTTGTCAGCATTGGCTATTCCAAATCAGTATTTTTCATGGTTTGGGAAACAGCATGTCACGCTAGCCCTCTCCATATTAGAAATGTCTACATTTGCACTGCCAATTTTTTTCCTTTCTTCAGCATGGACAATATCTACAACTCTCGTTTTGCGTAGGGCCCATACAATTACACCGCTAGCGTGCTTATGTGGTTTTGTTATTTCATGGCCAATCTGGAGTTCATATTTTGGCTTCAGCGCTCAAGACATTTTCTCGACTTCAAATAATCCATTGTCGATTCTCAACTCATTTGCAGCACCGGGCGGAATTCTCTTTGCGGCATTTCTCTTAAATCGATTTTATCCGCTTAAAGGCCAGACTTTATAAGTTGGTAGCTATACGGAAAAGCCGCGCACATAAGTTCTTAATCATTTCCGATGAATTTCCATTAGTCTGCGTTGCTCAAGAAGCACTGCTCATAACTTTCTTAAGTTGATCACGATATTTTCGGCTCACAGCAATTTGATGGCCATCACGCATCACTGCCTTCGCATCCCCACTATCTTGAGGTTCGATTTCCTTAATAAAATCAACGTTGGCGATATAACTGCGATGGATCCGCACAAACCTTTTTGGGTCGACACGCTGTTCAATTCCCGCCATCGTAGATCTTAACGGATAGTCATGTCCTCGCACATGAAGATTCACATAATTACCCCATGCCTGCATCCATTCAATTTCCGCTGCTGGCAACAAGAATTCTTTTCCCAAGGTGCGCACCAAAAAACGCTCCGGACGTTCGATCGGCTCAACAGGCTTTCCAATATCCGGTTCTTGTAGCAGACTAGCCTCGCCTTGCCAGCGCAATATAAGCAAACGGTACGAAGCAACAGCAATCACTATGAAGAAATAGGTATGTATATCCTTCAGGTATTCATACCCGGATTCATGTAACCAGTCAGAAAACTCATATTCGCGATGCTGACTAAAATAAAAAAGCTTGCGGATTCCAACCATGGCAGCAACATGTAGCAACGAAAAAGGGATACTCGCTAGCAAATGCCAAAGGAGATTTGGACGTAGTGTTGCCCATCTGAGAGGAAACCTTTTTTCAACCAGAATTACAATAGGTACCAGCGCGAGCAAGACCATGCAACTGCTCCATTCCCAAACGACAGGTTCCCACCACTCTGAGTGACTCTCAAACCGAAGCTGATCCAACCAACTAATACGGCTATTCGAAATTGCCTGTATGCAAAAAAACAAGATCCAGCAAGTGGGCTCAACAATATGTCGATATGGTTGATAGCGTGAATATAAGTCCAAATTTGGATGCGACATGTCAGCTTTACGTTCCTTGATAGATAAATGTCGCGATTATGTCCCATCAATCATCACCAAATACCATCACTTGGTCACAAAACAGTACTTATTACTAAATTCTGACACTAAACTTTATAAAAGTAACTCTTTCAGATCTTTGATATCCCGCATCCACCGAAGTTATTTGTAAGTCAGGGCAAACCAAAACCGCTTAGCTTTAAACTATATCCAATCGATGGAATAATCAAATCAGACATTTAACATGACATTACCACAAGACAAAACAAAACCACGTCGCGACTTCTTGGGTCGTTTATTGCTGACTTTGGGACTGATTAAATTTCCTATGCAATTATCTCAAGCAAGCAACCTGAAAGAATCACAACTAAGTGCAGCCGTGAATGGACTTGGATCTCGTCTACAACCTATTACACCCCTCAAACTCAGTAGTGGCTTGTCTAGTCGATTAAAGGATCCAGTATTTCGAGGAAGTGAGCCATCGATCGTGCAAATGGGAGGCTGGCTGGATGCATGGACTCCGAAGTTGGGACGGTGGTTTGTAAAAGCAGAATCACCTCAGGACATTGTTCATGGCATACGATTTGCCATCGCCTCCAAGTTACCCATTGCCATACGGGGTGGAGCACATAGCTATTTTGGACAATCATGCAAAGCCGAATCCGTTGTTCTGTGGACTGCTGGCATGCGAGATATCAAAATGCAGGTGAATTTTCGTCCGGCAGGTGCACCGGATTCAGATCAGCCACAACATGTAGTTCATGTCGGCAGTGGCTGCACATGGGGTGAAGTTTACGCCGAGGTTATTGCAAAACGGGGACGTTATGTTCAAGGAGGAGGATGCACCACAGTTGGCGTTGGGGGCATGTTACAAGGCGGAGGATTTGGCAGCTTTTCCAAAGGCTTCGGCACGGTTGCGTCTAATCTTCTGGAAGCCGAGATAGTGACGGCCGACGGGCAAATCCGGATCGTTAATCCATATCGTGATCCTGAATTATTCTGGGCGATTAAGGGTGGTGGAGGCGGCACATTTGGTGTACTGACAAGGGTAACCCTACGCACGCACAATTTGCCAGAACGCTTCGGTGTGGTGCGCTTCAAATTTCAGGCTAAATCTGACCAAAAAATGGAAGAAGCCAGTACGTTCGTGTTGCAACTGATTCGAGAGCAACTTGTTACACCCTATTGGGGTGAAAAAATCGTTTTCATGCCAGATAGAATCATCTCGGTTGAGACAATGTTTCAAGGAATAAGTGAGACACAAGCGAAGGAGATCTGGCAACCACTCGTTAACACAATCGAGCAATATTCAGATCAGTATGAGATTCTCACACCATTGTTCACTAGCAGCGTACCATCAAAAGATCTCTGGAACTCTCAAGTTATCAACCGGCAATTCCCTGGAGCACTTTCAATAGGTGAGACTCGCGATGGACTCAACAAATCTGTTTTCTGGACTGGCGATGGCGAACAGGCCGGATTAGTCTGGACTGCATACGAGTCTCTCTGGCTAGATATGAAACTCCTCAAGCAAGAGAAAATTCTGGAGCTGGCAAGCACATTTGCGGCTGCTTCAAATTTCCATTCGTTCGAACTTCATCTCAATAAGGGATTGGCTGGTCTTGGTGAATCCATGCTGGCATTGTGCAATGACACGCCTGTCAATCCACAATCCTTAACTGCGTTTGCATTAATGATTGTAGCCGATGGACAAGTGCCTCTACCAGGAAATGAAGTTACCGCTAAACTGACCGAGAAACAAATCATTGACGGTCACTCAGATCGGGACAAAGTAGCCCGGGTTGCTCAAAAATTCCGTCAGCTAGCTCCAGACGCAGGTAGTTATCTGAATGAATCCAATTATTTTCACCCATACATTGCGACCGCAGCCTGGGGAGAGAATTTTCCTCGGCTTCAAGCAGTAAAAAATCAATACGACCCTACTGATTTGTTTCACGTACATCATGGAGTTCGGCCTACTGTCGGGTAATCAATATCCATCAAATGAAAGGTACAGTGCTGGTAATTCAGAAGTCAGCTGGGTTGTAAAGGCAAGTGCAGTGAATTCGGTTTTAATTCGTATCGGGGCATTCCACATAAAAAAAGCTCTCGCATATATATCGCATATATACGAGAGCTTTTTTTTCATATTTTGAAAATCTAAAACGTTAAGCCACCCACTTACGCGCATTACGGAAAACACGCATCCAAGGTGAGTCTTCTGCCCAGTCATCTGGATGCCATGAATGGATAGCGGAGCGGAATACGCGCTCAGCGTGCGGCATCATGACTGTAAAGCGACCATCTGCATTGGTGACCGACGTAATACCTTGCGGAGAACCGTTCGGGTTGTATGGATACGCCTCTGTTGCTTGTCCACGATGATCGACAAAACGCATTGCAGCTTGCACTTTGGTGATGTCACCAGTGGTAGAGAAATCAGCAAAGCCTTCACCGTGTGCCACCGCGATTGGTGTCTGCGTACCCACCATACCGTCAAACAAAATGGAATTTGATTCCAGCACTTCCACCATCGCAAAGCGGGCTTCAAATTGTTCCGATTTGTTGCGGGTAAATTTAGGCCATGCTTCTGCGCCAGGAATAATCGACTTTAAGTTACTCATCATCTGACATCCATTACAGATGCCTAGACCAAATGTATCGTTGCGATGGAAGAACGCTGAGAACTGTTCAGACATCATGCTATTAAACAAAATGGTTTTAGCCCAGCCTTCACCTGCGCCCAATACGTCGCCGTAAGAGAAACCTCCAACGGCGATTAAGCCTTTAAAGTCCGCTAATTTAACACGTCCGGCGATCAAATCGCTCATGTGGACGTCAACAGATTCGAATCCTGATTTATGCATCACATAGGCAGTCTCAATGTGGGAATTGACGCCCTGCTCGCGCAGGATTGCCACTTTTGGACGCACGCCAGTTGCAATGTATGGTGCTGCTACGTCCGCTTGCATATCAAAGCTGATCTTTGGCTGCATACCTGGATCTTGCACGTCTAAAATGCGTGCATACTCTGCATCTGCACAAGCGGGGTTGTCACGCATACGTGCGATCTGCCAGCTGGTTTTACTCCAGATTTGATGCAATGAAGAGCGTGCCTCAGTAAAGATTTCTTTGGCATCGCGCATGAAGCCTATACTGTCGCCCTGGTGTGCTTTCCCGATGATGTGGCTACATGCACCTAAATTATGTGCACGCAATACATCCATGACTTCAGAACGATGTTCTGTACGAACCTGAATCACAGCACCGAGCTCCTCATTGAACAATGCGCGCAAGGTCAGATCATTGCGACGTTCAGCAACCTGCCCTGCCCAATTTTTAGCATCACCCTGATCGGCTGCGTGTTCCGCCTCCATCGTCAGAATATCGAGATTAATCGACAAGCCTGCGCGACCTGCGAATGCCATTTCACACAGCGTCGCAAACAAGCCGCCATCTGAACGATCGTGATAGGCCAAGACTTTATTTTCACGATTTAATTGTTGAATTGCTGCGAAGAAGGCTTTCAAGTCTTCTGCGCTATCAACGTCAGGCGCCTGATCACCAATCGCTTGCATTACTTGCGTAAAGCAAGATGCACCGAGACGGTTTTTACCGCGACCAAGATCAATCAGAATCAGGCTCGTATCGCCTTGATCGAGACGAATTTGCGGCGTCAGTGTTTTGCGAACATCGTACACAGGAGCAAAACCAGAAATGATCAACGATACCGGTGACATGACCGATTTATTCTGATCGTCTTCTTTCCATGTAGTACGCATGGATAAGGAGTCTTTACCGACTGGGATACTAATACCCAGCGCCGGGCACAATTCCATACCGACTGCTTTCACTGTATCAAACAGCGCTGCATCTTGCCCTGGTTGACCACACGCAGCCATCCAGTTGGCGGAGAGTTTGATATCTGAAATTTCATTGATCGGTGCTGCTGCGATGTTGGTAATTGCCTCACCCACAGCCATACGACCAGATGCCGGGGCATCAATGACTGCCAACGGAGTGCGCTCACCCATGGACATTGCTTCACCCAGATAGCCTTCAAAACTCATGGTAGTGACTGCGCAATCAGCAACAGGCACTTGCCATGGACCAACCATCTGATCACGCACGGTGGTTGCGCCAACACTACGATCACCAATCGTAATCAAGAAAGACTTATCGGCAACAGTTGGTAAGCTCAGAATGCGATGTGCAGCGTCACGCAAATCGATACCAGTCAAATCTAAAGGCGCAAATGTTTTTTGAACGCGCTCAACGGTACGATGCATCTTAGGTGGTTTGCCCAACAATACATTCATTGGCATATCGACCGGAGAATTGTTATGCTCAGGATCAATAACCTTCAATTGGCGCTCTTCGGTAGCCGCACCAACCACTGCAAATGGACAACGCTCACGCTCGCAGAAACTACGGAATAATTCCAGACTTTCCGGCGCGATAGCCATGACGTAGCGCTCTTGAGATTCATTACTCCAAATCTCTTTTGGTGCCATACCGCTTTCTTCAAGATGAATTTTACGCAAGTCAAAAATCGCGCCACGTTTGGCATCATTTGTAATTTCTGGAAATGCATTAGACAAGCCACCAGCACCGACGTCATGAATCGACAAGATAGGATTGTCATCACCCATTTGCCAGCAGGAGTTAATCACCTCTTGTGCGCGACGTTCCATCTCAGGATTACCGCGTTGTACCGAGTCAAAATCAAGATCTGCCGTGTTGGTGCCTGTTGCCATCGATGAGGCAGCGCTACCGCCCATACCTATGCGCATGCCTGGACCACCAAGTTGTATCAACAGACTGCCGACCGGTAAATCATTTTTGAGTGTGTGCTTGGCAGAGATATTACCGATACCACCAGCGATCATAATCGGCTTGTGATAGCCGTAGACGGTACCAGCAACGTTTTGTTCATAGGTACGGAAATAACCGCCGAGGTTTGGACGACCAAATTCGTTATTAAATGCCGCGCCACCTAATGGGCCATCGACCATGATTTGCAAAGCAGATGCGATGCGATCTGGCTTGCCGTAAACTGCAGCAGATTTTTCGCCAGTATTACAATCGCTGGCATTTTCCCATGCTTGTACATGACCAGGAATTTGCAAATTGGATACAGTAAAGCCGCACAAGCCGGCCTTTGGCTTTGCACCACGACCTGTTGCACCCTCATCACGAATTTCACCACCGGCACCAGTTGACGCACCAGGGAAAGGGGAAATCGCAGTCGGGTGATTATGCGTTTCTACTTTCATCAGAATGTGAGTCAATTCTTCAGATGCCTGATACACATTACCCTGCTCAACGTTCTTTGGATAAAAACGTTGAACCGTCGCACCTTCGATAATCGATGAGTTGTCGCTATATGCTACCACTGTCCCTTGCGGGTGCAATTCGTGGGTATTTTTAATCATCTTGAACAAAGACTTGTCTTGAGTGACGCCGTCTATAGTCCAGTCTGCATTGAAAATTTTGTGACGGCAATGTTCGCTATTGGCCTGGGCGAACATCATCAACTCAACGTCGGTAGGATTTCGTTTGGCTGTATTGAATGCGTCAACCAGATAGTCGATTTCATCATCCGACAATGCAAGACCTAATGTCGTGTTCGCTTCGAGCAAGGCCTCTTTTCCGCCAGCCAGAATATCGACAAATGCCAATGGCTTAGCTTCCAACGTGCTGAACAATGCCTGTGCTTCATTGGTATGCGACAAGACCATTTCTGTCATTCGATCATGCAACAATGCAGTCACCGCATCACGGTTTGCTTGCTTGAATTCCTTCGTACTACCCAAAAAGCCGGTTTTCATTTGCACAAAATAACTGACACCACGCTCTATCCGACGAATTTGGGGCATGCCGCAGTTGAGGGCAATTTCAGTCGCCTTACTCGCCCACGGAGAAATCGTACCGAGACGCGGGATCACGACAAAAGTCTCGCCCTCCTCGGTTCCGCTGAATGATTCGCCGTACACCAGCAGCGCTTTCAAGCGATCAATTTCAGTTTCTTGGAGCGTAGAGCTAACATCAACAAAATGTTGATATCTTGCAGTGACACCAACAATATTGGCATCAACTTCTTGCAAACGGTTAAGAAGATTGGAAGTACGAAAAGCAGACAGGGCGTTAGAGCCTGGCAATATCAACATGGCGTGAGAGGTATTGGGCAATAGCGCGAGACAGTTTCTCTCTAACTATCGCAGGTTGGACGAGAAAACCGTGATTATACCTTGATGCCAAGGCGCACTCCAGAACAGCGCGAATTAAATCAGCACAAATTGCTGACTTAATTTGAAAAAATGGAAGTGTTTCCGATTTGCGCGATCAATTTGAATTGTTTGGAATAATTTTTTTGCTTGAATTCACCCAAATCTTGCTTCACAACAAGCAAAGATACCGTTCCAGTCGTGATCACTTTCATGAATTCAGCATCATCAATGACAATGTTATTTTTATGTAATTTATTTCCCCAAAACAAGTCACTGCTATGACTCTCAACAATTTTAACTGGCTTTTTTAAATAAAATGGAACCGAGGATTGCTGTTCAAATACATGGAATAAATAAACCTCAGATGCAGCATTATTTTTCTGCAAAAAGCTAATCGTCGAACGCGCTGAATTAACATCGTCCAATGCAGTCAATGTTTCCAACAATATTGGCAAGCTCAACACCGGCAATAACAGATAAGCGAACACCCCTATCCTTGTCACGCTAAACGCTACTACCATACTCACCAGAACAGCGATGAGTAATCCGATCAAGCTATACAAAACAAAATTTAATGCGTCAATGCCACCAATTAACAACCCGTTCATACTGTCGTGGCTTGCAGTGAGCAACCACCAAATTGCGAACGAACAGAATGTAATCAAAACAATCCCGGGCACCAACATCCTCCAGCTTGCTGCATTTATTTTACTTTCGACCATAAACGCCAATTGCATAGCAGCCACAGGCATTACCGCAACCAAATAGTAATTTGCTTTAGCACTAGAACTAGAAAAAAACAGCACGGGCATCAACCATGCCATAAAGAGAAACAAATGTAGCTTCTTATCCTGTAGCACTTGCCCCTTAGCAAAGAATAAACTTGGCAAGAGTAACGACCAAGGAAATAAAAATATCAACACCCGTGGAATGTAGTACCACCATGCCCCTGCATAATAGTCGTGTGGTTCGCGCTTTCCGAGAAAACGCAATATGTGTTCATTGATAAAATAAAACCAGGCAAAAATCGGCTCTGTCATCATGGCGGCGATATGCCACGGTGCGGAAATAACAAAAAACACCAACAGTCCGCGCCAGTTAAACCACAGACCCAGACGCTGAAAGAATTCACCAATAGAGCTTGAACTTATCAAGATGTAAGATCCCATGATCGCTGAAAACAATATCAGCGACACAAATCCCTTAGCTAGCAACGCAAATGCCAGCAACGCCATAGTGCGGTAAAGTAAAGACTGTTGCTTGCTTTCGAGATAGAGATAAGCATGCATCACCGCACCTGTTAAAAACACGGTCAACAACATGTCAAACATCAGCGTTCTCGCCATTGCGGTCACACCCAAAGCGGACACAAAAACGATTGCTGCAAATTTACCGGAAGTTTCGCGGTTGACTTGTCTCGCAAACCATAAAATGAGTCCAACACACCCAAGACACGACAAAGCTGGCACTAATCTGACCACCCACTCCGCCTCACCAAACATTCCAAAAAACATGGCGGTCAACCAATACAACAGGGGTGGTTTTTCCATGTAGGAAAGTCCGTTCAGATGCGGGATGATCCACTGCGCCCAGTCTCCGGAATGCAACATTTCTCGGGATATTTCAGCGTATAACCCCTCATTATTGTCGAGCACAGCATATCCACCCAATCTAAATCCTACGAAATAGATTGCCACTACCCATACCAACCAACGCGGCACATCAGGAAATAGAGGTGTTTTTTGTACTTGCATTCAATACCAATTCAACAAAAGGACAACAACAAATAGAACTTACGCAAAATTTTTCTCTAGGAGTTTTAATAGCACCAGGTACAAATCGCAGGATATCTGTCCACCTCACTATTGAGTGAGTTTTGGGTAAATCCAAATAAAAAAGGCAAGCGTCAAAGCTTGCCATATTCAAGCATAACAACCACTTACGCAGCTACAGCAACGTTTTTGGCCCAAACCAACGATGCCAAATGCGCAGCGTTCACGTCTTCAGCAGATATTTTGACTGATTCAGCCAAAGAACCTACTAACATACTATTTAGTTCACATGCTTCAGCCAGTGCCAGATAGGGGCCATAGACCCCACCGCGGGAGATCAATGCATCCGTAACAACATCAGGAAGTTGAATAGTAGATAAGACTTCCTGCATTGGCAAACCCAGCAAGCGATCCAGCAACGAAAACATACCGGCAACAAATAAATTTTCAGCTTCAGCCTTCGACATCTTCATTTGCCCCAAAACTTCGGCAAAACGGCCGCGAACTATAGCAGTTTCCAGCAAAACAGGCGAATACCCACTCGTACTAGCCGTGGCCAGTAACACCGTCAACCACCTGTATAAAGGACTATAGCCCAACATTTGCACAGCATGTTTCAGGGACTGAATTTCTGTCCGCAAACCAAATCCAGCAGAGTTAATATAACGAAGCAACTTATAAGCAAGAGTAGGATCTCTTTTCACCACTAACTCTAGTTGTTGAACATCCGCATTTTTTCTGACCATTTCCATGAGCTGCAGAATGGTGGTCTGTGACGAATTAAGCGCTTTAGGTGCAGAACTTGGTCGTGGTGTTAAATGTAACTTACCAACAAAACTATCCAAGCCCAACGCAGAGCAAGCGTCGAAATCCTGCCAGGTCGTAACATTACGCGCGACCATTTTTACGGCTGACTGCTTCAGGCTGGCATAGACCTTTGCCTGAGATGCAAAATTCGAAGCATTTAGCTTTACCTCTATGTGCGAAACATAAGCAAAAAAAGAACGCTCCAGTGTTGTAATCTCAGCCCCGCGCAAGCAAATCCCAAAACCAAGAGCACGCAACTTTTTAACAGCCTCCAAAGTCGCCTCATTCGCAAAATATTTTTTATGCAAAATAAGTACGGTGTTCTTTGGAGGAAATAAGCTTAAGCCTTCAGCCTGCAGGAGCTCCGGCGCTGCCTCAAGAAAAAGCAGGCTCCCCCCTAATAGAAAGCCTTTATCGTCGTCGTTAAGATGACCAGCAACAAACTCAAGCAGATAGTTGAGATTCTCTAAACTAACCTCAGCATTAGGGTCGTTTTGCAACCATGAAAACTGAAAACCAATTACTCGCTGCTTAGGATCAAGTAAAGGTTCTCTTAAAATAAAATTATCTTCGATCATGTCGACTTTGCTATTAATATAATTTGTCGAAACCAGAAATTTTAGAAACCCAAACTATCCAACAGGTCGTCAACTTGGCTTTGGTTAGCAACAACATCAGCCTTACCTTCAGGATTGATTTGCGGCCCATTTAACAATCCATCAGCCACTTCTTTTTTGCTATCGTGGGGTGAATAATCGATCAGCAATTGCACAAGCTGTTGCTCAAGGTTCTGAGCCAATACAGTAACTTTTTTAATGACCTGCCCAGTAAGATCTTGAAAATCCTGCGCCATCATAATTTCCATCAGATGGGCTTTCGTCTCAGCACTATTGTTACTTACCAGTGTCAAATACTGAATCATCTCTTTCATCAACTCTTGATACTGCTCAGGAGTCGCAGGCTGCAAAGCTAATGCTTCCAGCGACGAGTTGATTTTTTTTGCACCAACGTCCAACTCCTCTTGCAAAGGAATGGCAATATCGGTTGCATTTAATACGCGCTGTGCAGCTTGTTCCGACATACGAGCTACGTAATCAAGCCTATCTCTCGCATCAGGTATATCTTCCGCCGCACGTTCTAATAGTTTATCCAAACCCAAGCCGCGCAAACTATCATGCAACAGCCGTGTCATGTGCCCAACTCTCGACAGGAGATCTTCTTGCTGAGTATTTTGATTTATATTTTGACTCATATTGACCTCAGTACTTTGCATTGCTGCTTACGCAGGCTTACCTAGCTTTTCAAAAATTTTCGAAAGCTTTTCATCCAAAGTGGCGGCGGTAAAAGGCTTCACTACGTAACCATTTGCACCAGCCTGAGCAGCAGCGATAATATTTTCCTTCTTTGCCTCTGCCGTCACCATCAACACTGGCAATTTCGACAAAGCAGGATCAGCACGAATATGCTGGAGCATAGTCAGTCCATCCATATTTGGCATATTCCAGTCGGAGATAACAAAATCAAAGTCGCCATTTTTTAATTTGGCGAGACCCATTGCACCATCTTCTGCTTCGTCAACATTGGAATAACCCAATTCTTTGAGCAAATTTCTTACAATGCGGCGCATGGTAGAAAAGTCGTCTACGACTAAAAATTTCAGATTTTGATCGGCCATGAATTACTCCACTATTTCTTTAATTACAGTTATTAGTATTATCGGTCAAATTAAGTTTAAAAGGTGCTGAAATTGCAGTTAAGCATCATTTCTTATCAATTAAACCCTTAAAGCACGGCTTCCTTGTGTTGCGAGATAATGTAACACTTTTGTTGGCAAGTCATTCAAAGAAGCAACCTCATGTGTTGCACCCGCCGCTATTGCCTCACGCGGCATACCAAATACAACACAACTCGCTTCATCTTGCGCAAAATTGTAGGCTCCAGCATTTTTCATTTCGAGCATACCTGCTGCGCCATCCTTGCCCATTCCTGTCAATATAACACCGACTGCATTTTTACCCGCAAAACTCGCAGCTGACCGAAACAATACGTCAACCGAAGGTTTATGCCTATTCACCGGATCACCCGTATCGAGTTGTGTGACATAGTTTGCACCACTGCGCCCCAATAGCAGATGGGAATGTCCGGGTGCTATATAAGCGTGACCCGGCAACACGCGCTCACCGCCCGCCGCCTCAGAAACTGAAATTTTACATAGCCCATCTAAACGTTTAGCAAAAGACCGAGTAAAACCTTCAGGCATATGTTGCGTAATCAGAATGCCAGGGCAATCGGAAGGCATTTGAACCAGAAAACTTTTTATGGCCTCTGTACCACCTGTTGAGGCTCCAATAATGATCAGTTTCTCACTACTGGTCAAAGGATTTCTTACCATAGGCAAGGAATCTTGCATAGATTTAGGCTGTCCTGCAACGCTCATCGTACGCGGACGAATTCTGGCTTTTGATGCAATCCTGATTTTATCTGCGATAAGTTCAGCATATTCGAGCATGCCACTCTGAATCGACAATTTAGGCTTAGTAACAAAATCAACTGCACCTAACTCTAATGCACGCATTGTTATTTCAGAACCTCGCTCAGTCAACGACGAAACCATAATCACCGGCATAGGACGCAAGCGCATTAATCGCTCGAGAAAATCAAGGCCGTCCATTTTTGGCATTTCAACATCCAAGGTCAAAACGTCAGGATTCGTTTGCTTGATTAACTCACGAGCCACAAGCGGATCAGGAGCCACGCCAACAACTTCCATATCTGGCTGACTACCTATAATTTCACTCATAACACTGCGAATGAGAGCTGAATCATCGACAATTAAAACTTTTATTTTCATTGTAAAACCTCGTATTCACAAGCATGCTGCTTTAACAAATGGAAACTGAATCAGAACAGATCCACTTCACCACCAACCGATGTCGACTTCAGCCTGCTTGCATAATCTTGTTCGCGACGTTTCAGTGTATCGTTATGCTCCACCTTCAATTTCTTAACAAGCACTTTACCTGTTTTTGGAAAGAAATAAACTTTTCGCGGATAAATATCATTCAGATCCTCAGCAATAACGCGCATACGCTCTGCCTTCAAATAATCGAGCACAAATTTCGCATTGCGCTCGCCGACATTGATCGCTGTAAAACCACGCAATACGTTTCCACCACCGAATACTTTTGCTTCGAGATTTTCACGTTTGGCACCGGCCTTCAGCAATTCATTAATCAACACCTCCATCGCGTAGGTGCCATAACGCATAGAGGCAGATACAGGATTATCAGCATCGCCACCAGTGTCAGGCAGCATAAAATGATTCATCCCGCCAACGCCAGAAACTCGATCACGAATGCACGCTGACACACAGGAACCCAGTACCGTGACTATCAGCATATCTTTATTTGTAAAATAAAACTCACCCGGCAAAATTTTGGCTGCATCACAGTCAAATGTTCTGTCGTAATAGACATTCGTCGCGAAGTGTTCTTCACTCAATTGACTCATAGGCTACCTTTGTGCGCATGATTAGCGACACCCTTTCCATGGGCAGAATGTAAGCTGGCAAGTTCATAAACCGTCTTCCCTCTCAGCTTAAAATCATCTGACACATAAAGAAAATTTTCTGAATGTCCTGCAAACAACAAACCATCGGGCTTCATCAAAGGAACAAATTTTTTCAAAATTGCCCCTTGAGTTGGCTTATCAAAATAAATCATCACATTACGGCAAAAAATAGCATCAAACGCCCCTTTCAGAGGCCAACTACCTTCCAACAAATTTAACTGCTTGAAAGTAATCATATCTCTCAATTCTTGCCTGACGCGAACCAAACCTTCTTGCGCCCCCTTACCTTTTAGAAAAAACTTTTTTACCCGCTCAGCAGATAATTTCTCAATGCGATCTATGTTGTAGACACCTCTGGACGCCGTATTTAAAACGTTTGTATCAATATCTGTAGCGATAATTTGCGCTGGTGGACGCAAACTGCCAAAAGCTTCACACAAAGTCATCGCAATCGAATAAGGCTCTTCACCAGTAGAACTTGCCGAACACCAAATTTGCAAGGGTTCTTTCTTATTCCTGACATGATCTGCCAAAATGGGGAAATGATGTTCCTCGCGAAAAAATGAAGTAAGGTTTGTAGTCAGTGCGTTAGTAAAAGCCTCCCACTCTTCACTTTCGTGCTCTCGCTCAAGCGTATTCAAATAATCTGAAAACGAATTGATTCCGGTTGCTCTTAAACGTCTTGCAAGGCGGCTATACACCATCTCTTGCTTGCTGTCTGCAAGGGAAATCCCGGCACGCTTGTAAATTAGATCTCTGACCCGATCAAAGTCACGCGCGTGAAATTCAAATTCCTTGGATCCCTCTGACTTTTCTTTCGCCGCCATTTTTTTCCTTATACACAATTCCAGCCAAGAGCAAACCTCACTCCTCTACAATCAATTAAGCCCAGCATTAAGCAATAAAATCAGAACTCTTCCCAAGCATCACCTTCTCCAGCTGGAGCCGACTCAGCTTTTGGCTTCGATGCTTTCGCACTAGCGGCATTTGAACTGATCGCCTTAGCTTTTATTTTTGGATTATGACTGACGGTAGCTTGTTTAACCGGAGCAAACGATGTTTTAACTTGGGTCGTAGTATTTACTTTAAATACACTGACAGCTTGACCCAAGGCGATTGCCTGCTCTTCCATACTTTCAGCCGCAGCAGCAGCCTGCTCAACTAAGGCCGCATTTTGCTGCGTCATCTCATCCATTTGTGTAATTGCGAGATTAACTTGCTCAATACCTGCACTCTGCTCCTGACTAGCAGCAGTGATCTCACTCATAATATCCGCGACATGTTGAACACTAGTAACAATTTCGTCCATTGTTTTACCAGCCTCATCAACCAATTTACTACCTTGATCAACTTTGTCAACAGAGTCACCTATCAAGGACTTAATTTCCTTTGCCGCACTGGCGCTTCGTTGCGCCAGATTGCGAACTTCAGCTGCAACCACTGCAAACCCACGCCCCTGCTCTCCAGCTCTAGCTGCTTCTACCGCTGCATTTAACGCCAAAATATTAGTTTGAAATGCGATTCCATCGATTACACCGATAATGTCTACAATCTTACGAGAACTTTCTTTAATTGAGCCCATGGTACTCACCACTTGCCCGACTACTGCCCCACCCTTCACGGCAACGCCAGATGCTGACACAACGAGTTGATTCGCCTGCCGGGCATTATCGGCATTTTGACGGACGGTACTGGTGAGTTCCTCCATTGAACTCGCAGTTTCCTCAAGTGAACTCGCTTGCGATTCCGTGCGACTAGACAAGTCTGCATTCCCTGAAGCAATTTCCTGAGATGCGACAGTGATTGTTTCAGTACCTGCCCGCACCTGTCCAACAGTTGATGCAAGACTATCATTCATGTTTTTTAATGCAGCCAACAAAAGAGCGACCTCATCGTTGCCTTGGACCACCACCTGACTACGTAAATCCCCGCTTGCGACGGTCTCAGCCAATTCCAATGCTTCCGACAATGGTTTGGTAATGCTATTGGTCAATATCCATGCAAAAAAAGCGCCAAGAGCCACAGCACACAACAATATAAAATACAAACTATAGGTCAGCTTTGCCCCTGTCTTCGCTGAAGACTCGAAGACACCTTTCGATGTTGCATCCTGCAAATCAACCAATTTGTTAATTCCACCAATGGCTTTACTACTCAATGGTTCAAGAACCGTCGTAATAATTTTAACGGCACCTTCACCATTAAACGCTAACGCCTGACCAACTGCATCTTTAAATGGTTGCTCACTTTGTTTATCAAGTTTCTCAACATCATTTAAAATATTTTTTTCTTCATCAGTCAGCCCGAGGAGGGAAATTTTTTCTTTAGCCTCTTGATATATTTTTCGTTGCGCTTTTACTTTTCCCTCTTCCTTTTGCATTTCTCCAACATCTGACTGAATACCTATATTACGCATTGCAATACCAGCTTCGTAGAGAGAGCTTTTCATTGCGTTAGCTAAAGCTTGCTTTTGACTCGCCAGACTAAGGTTGTCGGTCATGTCCTTTCGGTTGGAAGAATTCATGGTATTCACCAAAAGCATCACCACAACAATTCCACCCAAGATAAGTGCAAAACCAATTCCCAATCGTGCACCGATTTTAAAATTGCGCAAGTTCATACACTTATCTCCAAGAAAGTTATTATTTCAGTCAGCCAAAGAAAAATTCATTGGCTGCGGATTTAAACTGCCTGATCGACCAAACCCATTTCTGGACTTGACATTAATTTGTCAATATCAACCAAAATCAGCATCCTGTCTTCCAGGGTTCCCAATCCAATCAAAAATTCAGTGTTAAATGTTGTTCCCATTTCCGGTGAAGGACGCACCTGCTCCGGCAACAAGGTCGTCACATCCGATACACTATCAACTACCATCCCTACGATACGGCCTTCGATATTAAGGATAATGACAACAGTAAATTGATCGTACGTCGGGCTACCTAAATTAAACTTAATACGCATATCGACTACAGGCACGATAATCCCGCGCAAATTAATTACTCCTTTAAGAAATTCTGGCGCATTGGCAATACGCGTTACCGCCTCGTAACCACGAATTTCCTGCACTTTCAAAATATGAATACCATACTCTTCATTACCTAAGGTAAATGCAAGAAACTCATGCCCAGCGATATCTGCTTCCACGTGTCCGTTTTGTGAGTTTTGGTCATTAATAGATTGTGCAACTTGCGTCATTTCTTGTCCTTCATATAAAGAAATTACTGTTTCGATATTATTTAACTGATCTCAGAAGTGCAGACACATCCAAAATGAAAGCGACACCACCATCACCCAAGATGGTGGCTCCGGATATACCTGGAATTTTCTTGTAATTGGATTCAATGTTTTTAACGACTACTTGTTGCTGACCAACCAGGTCATCAACAAATAAAGCCGCTTTTTTACCATCAACCTCAACAATGACAACAATACCTTCGGATGGATCTAAAAATTTTGGTTCAAGATCAAATTTTTGATAAAGCGGAACGAGAGGCAAATACTCATCCCGGACTTTAATCACTTTACCCTTACCATTGACCTCTTTGACATCCTCTTTCGCAGGCTGCAATGACTCAACAACGAAGCCTAACGGCAAAATATAAATCTCTTCACCGAGTTTGATCGACATACCGTCAAGAATCGCCAGCGTCAAAGGAAGAGAAATAATAATCGTAGTGCCATAACCTTTTGCAGAACGTATATCAACCACGCCACCCATTGCAGCAATGTTACGCTTGACCACATCCATACCAACACCGCGACCAGAAACGTCAGTGACAATTTCAGCGGTAGAAAATCCCGGAGCAAAAATGAGCTGCCACACTTCGGGATCGGACATTGAGTCAGGAGCCGTTAAACCATTTTGACGCGCCTTCGCTAAGATTTTTTCGCGATGCAGTCCACCACCATCATCACTGACTTCAATAACGATGTTTCCGCCTTGATGAACAGCAGATAAAGAAAGGCGACCAGTTTCACTCTTACCAACGTCTTTCCGCGCTGCAGGCATCTCAATGCCGTGATCGATACTATTTCTGACCAAATGGGTCAACGGATCAACGATACGTTCGATTAAGCCCTTATCCAGTTCGGTAGAAGCACCGTAAGTAACAAACTCCACTTTTTTACCGAGTTTCGTTGCCAAATCTCTGACCATTCTCGGAAAACGCGAAAAGACGTAGTCCATCGGCATCATACGAATCGACATAACAGCTTCTTGCAAATCACGTGTATTGCGCGTGAGGTGTGCGACACTGTTGAGCAATCGCTCGTTAGCGATGGGGTCTAAATCCTGCGTACGTTGCTCGAGCATTGCCTGTGTAATCACCAACTCACCAATTAAATTGATCAGTTGATCCACCTTCTCGATTCCCACCCTTATGGTAGAAGACTCTTGAGAACTATGGTTTTTCTCATTTTCCTTCTTCGCAGCGACTTTCTTTTCAACCGAGATAAGCGGCTTGGCAACATTCGTCACTGCAGAGCTTGAACTATCTCCCTGGGAATGGACCTCTGATTGCCCTTCAAGTGGAGGAAACATTGATTCTAGCGGCTCGAAAAATCCATAGCCCAAATCTTCTTCAGATTGCGTTTCTTGTGCCAGAGAGTTTTGGTCAGGTAATGCTTCTTCGGTGATTGAAAGACAATCTGGATCCAAAATAAAGGAACAAATCGAGATAATGTCATCTTTACCTTCATTGGTTCTCAAATGAAGAACTACCTTGTCAGCATGAGGGTCACCGCGAGAAATCATACCAAGCAAACCCAACTCCGCCATCAACGCGCTGGCATCACCTTCACTCACACTTGGCAGCTCAATTTTATAAGCAGCCTTATAAACTATGGAACCATGATCAACGATTTCGACGGGCGGGGGTGGAGGCGGCGTAAACGACGGAACATCCTGTGACAGCGATTGCAATAACATCCTGACGTCCGCGACCGCATCCTGATCAACAGGCGTTCCCAGACGATGACCATCCAACTGCATTTTCAGGATATCTTTAGCAATTAAAAAAGCATCGACATGATCTCCCGTCAACGCCATTTCACCTTTTCTAATTTTATCCAGTAACGACTCTAATACGTGCGTCACTTCCGTCATATCATTCAAGCCAAATGTCGATGCGCCACCTTTGATTGAATGCGCCGCACGAAAAATAGCATTCAGATCCTCCGGATCAGGAGCGGAAACATCGACCGCAAGCAACAATTTTTCCTTCTCTGCAAGAAGCTCATCCGCCTCATCAAAGAAGACCTGGAAAAACTGACTCATGTCAATCGTCATTATTAAACTCCGAGATTTACATTGGCACGACAAAAATGCAAAACGACATCACTTAGCCGATTACTTTCTTTACTACTTCCGTTAATTTTTGCGGATCAAAAGGCTTTACCAGCCAGCCATTTGCTCCTGCAGCCCGCCCTTTAGCCTTCATGTCATCACTAGATTCCGTCGTCAACATCAGAATTGGCACCCTCTGATATGTTGCAAGGCCCCTCAGCGATTTAATCAACGTCAGACCATCCATACGGGGCATATTTTGGTCAGTTAGGACTAGGTCAACAACTTGATTACGCGCCTTTTCAAGCCCATCTTGCCCGTCTACAGCTTCAATGACTTGATATCCCGCAGCTTTCAGACTAAACGCGACCATCTGTCTCAATGAGCCAGAATCGTCCACAGCTAAAATTGTCTTGGCCATAATTACTCCGTTTTACCAATTAAAGGCAAAATGCCTTGGATTTTTCGCAAACTAAAATAATTCAATATCACCGCTATCCAAATGTTTTTGGTGAACCGCTTTTCTTAATAAGTCCTTCAGATTCGCACTTTGTTTTTCTAAACGTGACGTCGTTTCTTTTAAAAGATGGGCAATATCATCACTTTCAGTATCAGAAGCAATGTCATCTCCGACCACACCAAGAGCAGTCAACACTTCACGCAACCCCTCACAACGTTGCATCGTGCGTGAAATAAGCTGACTGGTAAGATCCTGAAATTGCAAACAAGTTACCGCCGAATTGATATGCTGAGCAATTTCTTGTTGAATAATTTTCAGCCGCTGGACGCTCTCCTCTGATATTGAGCCAGCATCAATAATCATGGAAATTTCGTCCTGTTCTTTCAATACTGCGGAATGTAAGGCCAGGAAGCTAACTCCGAGTTTTTCTATTGCCTCACCAAGTAACAACGCGGTCTGTGCAAGGTCTGTTTCGACCTCCAACAAATGAGCGCTGCCGTGGTCGGAAACACCGGACAACAATTGTTTAACGTGGGAGCCCAACATTTTCTTTTTGGACATCTTCAGCATCCTATCCGCATAATCTAAGCCATTAAAATAATTTCAAGCACTACTTTTCCCGACTGACAGAAACTTCTGTGCTCGAATCAGCCTGACTGGTGACTTCAACTGCTCCACCGTCCTGTGATGCAGATTCTTCGGCCTTTTTATTCATTACAATAATGCTGATGCGACGATTAATTGGATTTAAAGCGTCATCTTTATCAAACAAAACGGAAGACGATAATCCGACTACACGTAATACCTTAGATTCATCCATGCCACCGTAGATCAATTCTCTCCTGGAAGCATTTGCGCGGTCTGCGGACAACTCCCAATTACTGTAGCCCTTCTCACCCATACCATAAGGAGCAGCATCGGTATGCCCTGACAAACTAATTCTATTTGGGACATCATTTAAAGCTTTACCAATTTCATGCAAAATTTCTTTGGTATATGGTTGCAAATCTGCTTTTGCAGAGGCAAACATTGGGCGATTTAACTCATCGACCATTTGTATCCGCAATCCTTCAGTTGTTATATCAAGCAATAACTGTTTTTTATATTGTTTGAGAGTCGCATTGGATTCAATCACAGCCTCGATACGTGCCTTCAAACCTTTCAGTCGCTCAGCATCTGCCTTTGCTAACGCAGCCTCCGCGGCTTGGAGGTTATACGATTTTTTTTGCGCTTCAATGTCTCCTTTGCGGTTTTGGCCTTCTCGCAAGCTCAAATCCTTACCACCGCCCTTGATGACACTGGAACTATCACCACTCCCATCACCACCTGCCATTGCCACCTTCAAAGGTGTCTGAAAATACTCTGCTATCCCTTGCAAATTACCTTTAGCTGTTGACCCCAACAACCACATCAACAAAAAGAAAGCCATCATCGCCGTCACAAAATCTGCATAAGCGATTTTCCACGCACCACCATGATGACCGCCAGCCACTTTTTTGATGCGCTTAACAATAATCGGGCGTAACTCTTCGTTTGCCATACTTAACCTTTGTCCGTCATGTTATTTTGACTTGGACTGCTTAATATGCTCTTCAAGCTCACTAAACGTCGGACGTTCAGTTGAATACAAAACCTTGCGACCAAATTCAACTGCCAAGGCAGGCGCATACCCATTCAAACTTGCCAGCAGAGTCACTTTGATACATTGAAAAGTTTTAGAAGACTCATCCATTTGCTGCTCCATAAGACCCGCCAAAGGACCAACAAAGCCATATGCAAGCAAAATACCCAAAAAAGTACCAACCAAGGCGTGCGCAATCAAGATCCCCAGCTCAGCAGGCGGAATACCTACTGACTCCATCGTATGCACCACCCCCATCACAGCGGCAACAATACCAAATGCCGGAAGGCCATCACCTAATTTAGCTATAAAATGAGCGGGAACCGCGGCTTCATGGTGATGAGTCTCCAACTCATTATCCATCAAATTTTCGATCTGAAACGCATCCATATTGCCCGATACCATCAACCGCAAATAATCCCCAATAAACTCCATCATATGATGATCATGTACGATCGCAGGGTACTTACTAAACAAAGGACTTTCTTCTGGCTTCTCGATATCACCTTCGATCGACATCAAACCTTCTTTGCGCACCTTCGTCAAAACGTCAAACAACATGGTCATCAATTCCATGTATAGGGCCTTTGTATATTTAGACCCTTTAAAAACACCTGGCACAGCCTTCAAAGTTGCCTTGAGACTTTTGGCATTATTCCCAACCAGGGAAGCTCCAACAGCAGCCCCGCCAATCATTAACAACTCCAATGGCTGAAACAAGACGGCCAAATGACCGCCGGCCATTGCGAAGCCGCCGAACACCGAACCCATTACAACAATATAGCCAACGATGACTAACACGGAACTTACTCCTTGAAGGAAAATCTACGCTTAAATAACTTTCTCCTATCATAGCAGCCCAATCCATAGGAGGCACTTGAAATGCAACAAATAAGAGTTAAAAAAGGTTGATTCAGAGAATTAAATACCCTATTGCAACATTAAATTTTCCAAACGTATAACACTGGTGCATTTTCCGCCGTTTGTATCTCAGCGAAGGCCGGAACACCAGGGACACAAAATTCGTAACTTAAAAAAAGAGTGCCGGGCGACATCTCATTTTGCACCTTAGTCCATATTTCTGACATGACAACCGGTGATAAATAAGAGAAAACAACATTAAATTTAGAAAAATGAATATCTTCGTATTTTCCGAGGGAAATTTTAATATTTTTATAGCCAAAAAATTTCCCCATAGCAACACTCACCAACCACGGGAACAACGCAATCTCCACCCCCGAAACAGACCATTGAGGACGAGCCTTCGACAAATCAAAAAGTAAGCCACCAAAACCACTGCCAACGTCTAAAAATTCGACACTCTTCCCATCAGGCAGCAACTCGAGGATAGCTGCAGGCAAAGTGGCCTGCGATGGGTAATAAGGTACTCGGGTACGAAAAGTTGAACCGAAAATCAGAAATAAAACAAAAAACAACAACAAGCTGATTGTTGGCGGGAGCCGGAAATACAATGCAAAAACAACTGCAATTGGAAAAAAGAATTCAATTACGCACCACCACCAATCCAGGCCCCAAATATAAGCCAGACTTAAGGACAGAAGGGATTGCAACGCGAGAAGAGCAAAGGAGGGAATTACATAGCCAGACAAGTGTCTACTTGTAAAGGCAAGCACCACACAAAAAATCAGTGATGCAACTTGAATAAGAAGTGCGCGTAAAGCCGGGGAGTTTATTTTTTTTATCTCCGGAGGAACATGGCTTTCGCGACTATTGGATGACGCTAATTCCAAGACCCCTCCCAAAGATTATTAAGCCACCATCTCCAGAGAAGAGTCGGCATCTTTAGCCTTTTTAGTCTTGCCCGCTCTCGAAGGGACATGACACAGACCACACTTATAATGATCGTGCAAATCAAGAGAATGTGCAACAAAATGCCCCCCACATTCACAACATTTTGCAAATGTTAGCATTTTTCCCTCGAAAAATCTTACCAATGTCCATGCACGGGTCAAAGATAACACTGCATCATCGGCGGAAACACAACCAACTTGCTCAAGGTAAAGACGATATGCTTTAACGATTGCCTCAACGCCAGTTACCTCAGCATGCTCGTTGAGGTATTTGTAAATATTCATAAACAAGGAAGAATGAATATTTGGCTGCCATGTGACGAACCAATCCGTAGAAAAAGGCAACATGCCTTTTGGCGGAGAAACACCCTTTAACTCTTTATAAATCTTGAGCAAACGTTCGCGAGACAGAGATGTTTCCGACTCAAGTAGCTGCAATCTCGCGCCAAGATTGACCAGATCAACAGCCAATTGAATTTCATGCGCCTCAGTCACCACACTTTTAATAGCCATCACAACCTCCATCCAAAAGAATATCGAAACAACTCAATGAATTTCTTCAACAGGTTGCCCAGCCATCAGGATTGCAGCATGCGAGTGTGCGAGTGCGCGTTCTTTGTTGTAGTTGGTGAGCATACAAAGAATTGAACTATCTTCAAACCGGAAGCGGGCAAGCATCATATTTGAACCAGCCAATTTCAAGATTTGTGAATTATTCAAACCTTCGATCAAGTCTGCGATCTCCTTACCAATGCCGAGGCGGAATATAGCAGTAGCTTTATCAGCACGTATCATTTGCTGCGCCAGCATTAAATAGCTCAGGTTTGCGTCGCGAATTTCAGCCATCATATCGTTCTGTGTCATGTTCCCACCCTCCGTTCCGTTTTTCAAAGGCTATATTCCGTTGCCAGTGAGACAGATTGTGAGCGCACGCAAAAACGCCGTGTATAGGCAATACACGGGATTTAATTCCAGAAAAATAGGAAAACACTCGTAGGAAAAAATCCTACAAGAGCTAATTAATAACGAACACAAAAAAACATGTCGTTTTTATTGAGTTTTATTTTTTCCCGTCGCGAGAGAAAATTTCCAACAAAATCAAAGACTTAACAACAAAATCGCGAACTTTTTGGTTTCTTCTAATATCATTAACGGCAGAAAAAACAGGAACTTTAGGTTTTTTTTAAAAAAAATTGAAAATATTTTTCTTACTTTTATTAACGGTAGTGACCAGAAAAACTTTAACTTTTTTTTGATTTTTTTTTACGATCGCCCTGTAATTATGCAAAATCGCAACAATAATCCAATCACCGAAAAGAAAATCCCCCTCTATCTGTGAACTGCACCCCAAAAGTTGGACACCCGTCCTAACTTTTGGGGTGTTTTCATGAGTAAATACACAAAGCAATTCAAACTGGCCGTTGTTAAACGGTATCAAGAAGGTTCAGCGGGTTATAAAGCCG